>NZ_JH976503.1:0-2643 GCF_000307475.1 Parabacteroides sp. D25
CCGATGGCGGCTGCCGCCTTGACGCCCGTGTCGAGGGCATTGACGGACGGTGACACGCCGGCGTCGGAGTTCGCCTTGACGCCTTCCGAGATACCTTTGACCTGCGCGCCTACGCCGGTCTTTAGGTTTGCACTCACGCTGTCGAAATAACCTGTGTCCGCCATAACCATTTACAGATTTTTATTTATTACTCCTCTGGAATCAAATGGGTTATAAAGTAACGGAACGATGAAGCGATTTTAGTTGAATTTGCTTTAAAATTCTCTTCACAACTCCATTCATTATGCCATATATCCATTACAATATAGTAAATACACAATGTTTTGTTATGGATTGCATAAAGATTGTTCCCGGAATCTATGGCAAAAGGTAAAAAACTTTTTGAAATCATATTTCTTTCCCATAATGATCGAGATGTTTCCTCTATTGTCTGAATACCTTTAAGAGGATATTTGATTGGAAGGAAAATATTTATTTCAACTTCATCCATATCTTCATCTTGTGGTGAAAAGAAATTCAGATTAGGCATACCACCATTGTTTTTGAGATAAAAATTCTTCATCGTGGTTGGGAGTTTGAATTTCGTATTTTTCTCAAACTCCAACCAATCCTCAGATGACAGTTTTTTTGCTGAAGTTTCTATTTTCAGTTTCTCCTTGCTCGTCCTTTCCTTTCTGATCAAGTTGTCATCTGATTCTTTGGGTTCGTATTTCAACATTGAGAGGAACTGGTCAAATGAACTGCTTATAAAAATGGGAGGGTCAAAAATAAAAGCATCTTTATTTAATCCAATTAAAGGATAAAGTTCAACCACACCAGTTTTGACATTTACACAGATTCTGTTAGGTCGCCCAGCTGTTATTCCAATAATAAGTTCATGAGAACCAATTGTTTGATGTGATCTTTGAATTAATGTCATACCTTCCATCGTACTTTCAGGTGCATTATGAAAATCTGCATTATATTTTATAGGCATGAATTTCTTAATTGTTATTTGCTCATCACCATTCAGTAGGAATAAATTTCCTATAGTTAGTCCTCCATTTACTGTATTGTAAAAGTTCTTAACGCATGACGGAATCGTGCAATAGAGCTTTTGTTCTACTTCTTTCCAATCGTCTTCACTCAACTGTTTATCAATATGAATAAGACTATCTTTTATTTTATTTAATTCCATTGTTTTTATGATGTTTTTTGATATGAGTTCTTTTTCTCTGATGGTTTTCTACCCATTAGCCATCCTTGACTTTGAGATTCTACAACAGCCGCTCGAGTATCATACTTATGCCCCATTAAATCCTGAAATTGTTTAACTGCCCCTGTATGACTTTCATACTTATGCCTACCTTCAGTTCTGACTAATACCATGGTACAAGTTCCTGTTATAGGATTAAAATCATCATTATGATGCCATGTGTAACCTGTAGCACTCTTTCGAGAAATACCAGCCTCTTTATATGCAGCAGTAAAATCTCGACCTCTACTTCCTTGCATTTTTATTGTAACCGTATTTTGCTGATTTCCAGTCACAGGGAACAAATCTGGGTCATTAGTTTCAAATTTTATTAGTCCGAATATATCACTCCACGCATTCGTATCATCGACATATCCGTAGAGGTTGAGTATTCTGCCAGCCAGTCCAATCGGATCTTGCGAGACATACATTCCCATCTTCGGCGAGTAGTACCTGAACCTGTTATATGCCAGTCCTGTCTCACGGTCATAATACTGTCCTTGGAACAGGAACGGCACCATTCCCTTGTTGCCCGTCTCCTCGATGACATTCCCGTCCATGTCGAGCATCCGGCTCCACACCTCGTTGCCATCGGCATCGTATGCCTCCGTCGGCGTTCCGAGCTGGTCGGTCAGTATCGAGTAGGACCTGCCTTCCTTTATCATTGCCATCGGTACGAACGACTCCTCGTCGAAGAGCCATACCGTCATGTCATGGCGTTCCGTGTCCGTGTTCCACCTGTCCTCCATGACGGAGTATTCCCTGCGCTGCTTCCACTGGTGCAGCGGCACGTTGCCGTTCCACACCCACCGCGTCACTGTCGTGCCGAAGCTCTTGGAGAGCCTGCGCCCGAGCGCGTCGTATGTGAACTCCACCTCCCTCTTGTCGGGCCGCACCACCTTTGCCAGGGAGCCGTCGGCGTTCCACCGGTATCTCCAGCGGTCCTTCTTGCCGTCAAGCCACTTTCCCGTGCCGAGGTAGCGTTCCGTCAGGTTGCCGTCAGCATCGTACTCGCAGTGCCATTCACCGTCCTGCTCCAGCCGTCCGCCACTGAGATAGCGGCGCAGCTTCATGTCCGGGTCGGGATACAGGTTCCCCACCGGGTCGCTCTTTCTCCACTGCTCCCTGCCGTCGGGGTATTCCGCCCTGTCGAGCTGCCCCGTCGGGGTGTAGGAGTAGCGGGTCTCGCCACGCCTGCTGTCCTCCACGGACAACAGCCTGTCGGCGACTCCCCAGCGGTAGCGGCGCATATGCCGTGTGCGCGAGTCCTTGCGTATGCGGGCATCCACCAGACGGCCTATGTCGTCGTAGGCGAACGAGCGGACGACGCCTCCCGGAAGGATGCGCTCCACCTCGAAGCCCAGCGTGTCGTGGCGGTGTGAGGATTCCCACGAGCCTGCGCCGTCGGC
>NZ_JH976503.1:2743-438313 GCF_000307475.1 Parabacteroides sp. D25
TAGAAACGCCCGAACGCCCCCGTGCACTTGCGGGCGAGTGCCGCCATGGGGTTGAGAGGGACGGGAACCGGGCTGGTGAGTATCTGCCTGGCGGGGGGTATCGGGTTGATGACACCCGTGGGCAGGAACATGCCCGGAACCTTGTGCACGCTCGGTATGCCCACGTCGTTGCAGTCGAGGTGCAGGTGCGCGCCGCCGCCCGAGAAGGGCATCCCGTCGGCAAGCACCGTCAGGCTGCCCATGAAGGCGTGGCCGTTGTTCTTGGGTATCGCCGCTGAAGGGGCCGCCCAGCCTGCGCCCATGGGGATGTGCGGGATGCTCCGCGTGGGTGTGGATGCAACCGCGCGCGGGATGAAGCCGCCTATCTTGACGGTGGCACCCAGCATCCCGACGGCCATCGTCAGCACGGTGTGGCCCACCTCGGCGAGCTTCGCGCTGTCGGCGTCGCCCGTCTGTTCCGCTGTCGGAGGCGGGGGGATGAATGAAGAGACCGCCGCCGCGATGAAGTCCTGCGGACGAAGGAGAACCCCGACATAAGGGTGAGGCATGGGCACGACGGGGGACGGGGGTATCGTCACGAGGTGGATGTCCACGCCGATGACCGGGTCGAGCTGCTTGGAGATGGGCAGGCAGGCCATGCCCTTCATCCCCATGGCACCCAGCACGGGGAGCATGGCGGCCTCGCTCAGGCCGTCGGCAAGGCCGCCGATGGCGGCTGCCGCCTTGACGCCCGTGTCGAGGGCATTGACGGACGGTGACACGCCGGCGTCGGAGTTCGCCTTGACGCCTTCCGAGATACCCTTGACCTGCGCGCCTACGCCGGTCTTTAGGTTGGCACTTACGCTGTCGAAATAACCTGTGTCCGCCATAGCTGTCAGTCTTTATCGTTATTTAACTCGAAAATACAAATAGGCAGATGCAACAATGGCAATCACAATGATTACACCGAGCCAAAATCGGAATCCGGTTGGCCCCAATAAGTCAAGAAAGAAGTTTCCTCCCCAGCTTCCGGGTCTGGCGTATGTCCATTTCCAGTCGAATATCAGTCCGACAAGCCAAACCAATAGCAGAAAGATTACTACTAAGTACCCCACTTTGGGGTTCGCATAGGCATATTCGGTTGCATCAGTGAACAGCCCTTCAAGATTTCGCAATATGTTGTTCAGCCATTCCATTGTATTTTCCTAAATTTCTTTTATACTCATACAAATAATTCTCCCAGTCATCTCCTAACACTTTGGTTAGAACTTCATTTATTTCATCGTCACTGACCAGCTTGGAGCGTGCCGAACTGTTTAACAGGCTTAATAGCAGGAGAGGATAAGAGGAGTTCTTTATCAGGTCTATGGAAAGTTTGTCTGAAAGTCTGAAACCTTCCACATAACATTCCGCAGCTAACGATTTCTCATAATTATTTTCCCGGCACCAACCACACAGTCTCAACGCTTCACTTTGCATTAGGTAATCGTTGCATCTGGAGTATGCTTCAGCACCGCGATAGTACGTCTCTGCCGCTTCTTTCCAAAGTGACTCTCGTACATAGATGGAAGCCTTTCCCAATAAGGTGTTTCCGAGCAATCGGCAAGCTAAAGAGGGGTCTAATTTTTCTTCCCCGATTTCAGCGGCTTCTACGGCTTTGTCGGCAAAGTACATGGCTGTCTTATAGTCCTTATGGGAAATCTGGTCGGTATATAGAATTGTATATACGGTTACAAATTGGCTAATCCAGTTAATGTCTTTCTTCACATTTTCGAGGGCAATGTCAAGGCATTTCTTCGCAAATTCCTCTGTTTGCGCTGCGTTCCCTTTTTTCACACTGTTCATCAGTTTGATTAATGCCAGCCTGAAATTCGAAGCTGCCGGGTCGTTCTTATCCTCATTTGCCGCTTGTTCCGCGAGTTGCTCCATTGCTCCGTCCAAATCTATTGGCGGATAAATAGACACCGCGTCATTGGAATGTTTGGCCATTAGTTTGCCAAACTGTTCATGGTCTTTTATGTCGGATATACCCCATACCATTTGCTTGTGGAATGGCAGGGCAAGAGCCTTTTCAAACCATTCACGACATCCGTCATAGTCGTATGTGTTCTTTAGGTTAAAGACAAAACTGCATTTCATATCAGTCCCTTTTACAAGGGATTCTGTCAGCTTGTTGAAGTTGGCAACTGCGACGGAGGCATCGTTTTCCGCTACTTCCGGTTTATAATCAGCTATCCAATCAACACGTTCAAAGACAATTTCTTCGGGTTTCTTTGAATTGTTCCAATATTCTACCTGTTGTGCAATATACCCTACAACATCTTTTGAGAAATCGGTTCTGGAACTGAACGGAAGTTCTATGACGAACACCATATCTTCCTCTTCGCTATCAAGGGCAAGCATATAGTCATAGAAAGCATCAAGCATACTTTCGTCTCCCGGATTGATGACGATACGGATCAACTTAACCGGTTTCCTGACTGCATCTTCCCATTGGTAGAGCATCTTATCTGCTATTTGTTGTATGGCATTGCTCATATGCTGTTAATTCAATTTGACAATTGTTCCGGCTACGGCTGTGGTTCCGGAAGAATCTATCGTAGCCTTTGTTGTACCGCTGACTGTAGCACTGCTACTGCCGGATGCTGTAAAATCTGTACTGGAGATATTATAATTACTGCTTGCTGTACAATCAATATTTTCTGCTGACTGCGCAATATTGGCACCGGCGGACTCTGTTATGTCCTTTTCCGCATTAGATGATATATTGCCTTCGCTATCAATCATTATTTTGTTTTCTCCAACACACAAGGTGATGCTTTTAGAGGCAGATATTGTGATATTTCCTTCTCCGTCTGCCGTATAGCTGTTGCCTTCCTTGTCTTTCATCATAACGCTTCCTTTTTCATCATCAAGCGTTATGGTACAACCGCTGCGGGTAGTCAGACTTTTTGTTTTGTTTGAACTGCCGCCACCGGTGCCTGACTTTCCATGGAATAAGCTGCCAAGTACAAACGGACGGTTCGGGTCATCATATCTGAATGCCACCATGACTTGGTCTCCCTTTTCGGGTATGAATACAAATCCTCTGTTTGTGGCCACTTTGTCGCTTGTACCTGCGTCGGGAGTGAGCACCCGTATCCACGAGGTTTGCATCGGACCGGTCTGCCAGTTCATCTTGACTTGGACGCGGCCTAACTTTTTCGGGTCCTCGTTGCTGACAATCACGGCCTGCTGTGTATGAGCGACAGGCAGAGGTACATCCGGGCATGGAAGGGTGGGAATAGAGGACGGAAGTGCGGTGAAATAGTTCTGGTAACTGTCACCCATACCAGCTACGTGGGTTATTTCCGTAATGATATAGGTGCCGATGCTATTTTTTACGTGGATACCTATTCCTGTATGGATAGCGGTATGGACATCTATGATGCTGCCCACCGTGAGGATGCGGCAATCGCTTTCACCGGTAATGAAACTGGATGCGGCGGTGTCGCCTTGCTGCTTGCGCTGGAAGTAGGCGTCAAGTTCACCCTTATTGGTTATGCGCGGTTCCGCCCGTTGGACAGCAGGAGTAGTAAACAAAGCCAATGACGAGTCAAAAGCCGCTTGTCCCAATGTGTTTTGCCCGGTTGCGGTATCGGGAGATTGGCCGTTATAGGTCTGGTCGTTCACCGAATGGTAAGAACTTCCCTTTATTGGTCGGGCAAGTGTCTGCGAGCAGACATCGAGCACGGACAGTTCCTCGCCGTATGTCAGCTTGGTCGTCGAGCCGGCCTGTGGCTTCCCAAATACAAGGTTCTGTCCGTCGTAGTAGAGCCATTCCTGATATTGGCGGGCAAGCCGTTGTATGAATCTGAAGTTGGTTTCCTCGTACTGGCATTCGTATTCCAGCTTCGATTTCGTTTCCGGATTGACAAGAGCTTGTACTCCAGCCTTGTCTGTAAGTTCCTTAACGATGTCAGACAAGGATTTGTTGCACCATGAGGCACAAGTATGATCCGACTCCAACAGAAATGTTGATGAATATCCCATCACTTTTATATTTCCATGTGTTCCTCCGGAACGATGAAGTCCTACCATGGTGGCAACGCCAACAAAAACAGTGCCGCCGAAGTCCATGATTACTTTTTTCCCAACCCAGTCTTTTGACGCCTCCGGGATTTCCACACCATAAATTTCTACGGCCTGGATATCCAGCGTTATCTCAAAATAGTGGTGCTCATTAATGCTCTGTTTGAGCATCAGTTGTACAAACGACGGCATGGGGATGCCGGCTATTTCCAATGTGACTTTTTTTTGTTCCAGCATGGCGGCATTATATTTGACGGTTTATATCCAAATTGCCAAAGCCGCCCGGCGGAAGTCCGTCGGACGGCCTGACAAATGTTTTGATTTTAGGATTTACCTATGTACGCCGATTTATTTCTTTGGCCAACGGTTGTCAAGCGCTGCGCTGCCGACGATGATTTCTTCAGCGGAGAACGTAATAGTGATTGTCATAGGCACATCGTTATTTGCGTCCAGAGTTTCCGAGTAGTGAACGATGTATGCGTTCTTGAACTGAATCTCCTTCATCTTGGCATCCTCCTCCGTTTTTTTGTAGATGATCTTTCCTTCTACTGGTTTGAAAGGACTGTTCAGCATCGCTTCGATGACCGAGGTGTCTTCTGTTGATTCGATGGTTGCTTTTACTCGACCGCCCAATACGCTTGAAGAGGGCATACCTTTAGAGTCCGTGTTACGACTAAACTCATAGTTTGAATAAAGGACGTCAAATTCCTTGTTGTTAAGTTCCAATGATGCTCTAAATGCCATAATACTTGGATTTAATGGGTTAAACTTAATTTTTACTGCGGTCTCTCCGTCCTTGCGCCCTAACCGGTATAGATGCAAAAAAGAGAAAACCTCAAAAACGATTTTTTGAAATTTCCTCTCAGCCTCCGGATGACTCAGTTTTATTGTGGGAAAAAGAGAAGAAAATAAAACATCATCTTTGATGTGAGCGAATATAAGTACTTATCTTCATTTCTCCAAATTTTTTAGCGCGTTTTTTGGCTGTTGTTTTCATTTTAACACGTTTTAAACTAATATTCGTGTATAAAGCCACTATCCTATATACTTAGGAATGCACCCCGTTGATGATGTATCGCTATTAAATTGATACCCAGTATTGTAATGACACTTTTAGAAGATGTTTCATAAGGGATGAATGAACCCGTCGGAACGAAAACTGCTGCCGGAATGCAGAAAAAACGGTATCCACCGCATGAAAGTGGCAGATACCGTTGGCAGATTGGCTATGTAGTCTGAATCTTTGCGTATATCCTAATTCTTGCGCCCATATCGGCAGATGAGCAATGAACTTAATACCAGGAGTGCAAGGGCAATCATCCATGTGTATATCTTCCGTTCCTTTTCCAAATGTTCGATGTCCGCCGCTTGTTGTTTGGAGCAAGTTGTCAGTATATTAATCTGGGATTGTTGTGCCTTGCAGATATCCATAAGTTCAGCATTAATCCGTTGCTGTGTTTCCAGCGAAGTTTGGATGTTCTTGAAGTTACGGTTGGTCGTATATGCGTCGCGGATATATCCGGGTGTGCTTACCTGTAACGACGGAACCTGTATGCTGTCCGGAAGGTATGTCAGTTCTGCATTATTGCGCCGCTCTGTTGCGAAGCTGTTGAACAGGAGTATGCCGATGAGTGTGCCGCTAATCAGAAAGGCTATTAACGCTATGATGGCAAACATTGTGTTTGACGGTTTCGCAACAGGTTGTTGGTACTCTCGTTCAAGCCATGGATGATGATTCATCGTGTGAGGCGGTATGGATGTTCCATACTCCACAGTCCGGACTTCGGCATTTTCTTCGGTCTCTTTTTTCTCAAGGGCCTTGCGTCTTGATATATCCATAAATTCGCGCTTGGCAATCTGGTATTTATCTGCTTGATAAATGACAAGGTCGTTTTTTACCAGCCAGTCAAGAACGTCCTTGACACTCCGTTCTGATACCTTGAGGTTGCTGATGCTCCAAAATATCTCTGCACAAGATACCCATATTGGTTTCTGGAGGCACTTCTGATACAAGATTTCAAGTATCTCTGCCTGTAGTTGTTCTCTTGTTGGTTCCATTTATTTACAGTATTAATTGTTTCGGAATAAAATAATATTTCTTACCGGCTATGAATACGGGCCTGAAAAGGTTGCGTTGATACATATCTTCCAGTCTCTTCATCTTTGAAATCAGGGCTGTATAGCCACTGTTAAAGTCTGTCAGCTCAACCTTTCTTTTCTTCAGTTTCTTCACCTTTGTTGAATTTAAAAGGCTGTCATTGGCCATGACTCCCGTCTTATAATAGAAGATTTGAGCCAGATATGGATTTCTGGGCAATACTTTTCGATAGAAACTTCTGTTTATGCTTTTCTTTTGCCGCTTGAATTGCTTGCGAAGCACTCTTAGTTCCTTTTTCCCTATGTTATCTGAAAACTCCGGGAGCAGTCCCCTGTAGCTTTGCAGCAGCCCCATCACTTCCCTGTCATCGAGTAGATATCCATATTCGTATCCGTTCATTATACTGTCCGCTACGGAGGCCTTTATATAGTAGGTGTCATTCACGCTGTTTCTATCTATATCGTCAAGGCTCGTACTGTCAGGATTTTCCGTATGATAGAATATGTGCGTCAATTCGGATGTGGGCCGGCTTCTTAGGACACCTATATTTCGCTCATAATCTTTAAGCGAGTGCAACAGTAGGCTGTCCGTCTCGAAAGATTGCTGCAACACGGAATCCAAGGCTGTTTCCAAAGCGTTGCTTTCCAGCCTGTTTCGACCTTTTGGAAATAAGATTCCTCCTACTGTAAGGCTGTTGTATGGGGCATCATATAGGTATAAGTTGGCATCCGTAGCTTCTATGTTCTTGAACAGTTCCGTCTTTACCAGTCTGTTGTCTGCGATATAATTGGATATATGGTCTATGTATTTCGTAGAATGGCTGTCCAGAATGGATTTGGCCTGCAATAGGAAGTCCTGATACGCAGTGCCTGACGCTCTGTCTATCTGGGCAAACAGAAGCCTTGCCGGTTGGGTTGCCAGCCACGAGAGTTGTTGCTCGTGCAAGGATAAAGTTTGCTTTGACCCTAAAATGATGAATACATTGTTGCTGAAACGGCTTTCGTTATCATAGCAGGAGATTTGTTTGATAGCCCCGCCAAAACCGTAAAACGATGATTGTTCCTCTTGCTCGTTCTTTCGCTTGGAAGAAATGGATTGTTTGATATAGTCGAGCCAGGCTGAAAAGTCCTTGGTGGGAGCCAGATGTCTGTTTTCTCCGTTGGAGGATATGCAGGTTGCCGAAAATGTGTAGTCATATCCGGGCTTCATTTTCAGCTTTAGGTTCTGTAGCACATTGATATATGGGGATAGATAAGGCAGGTCGGTATCATTGAACAGCACATGTATGTTCACGTTTTTGTTTTCCGCTTCCATCTTTCGGACATCGGAAACCATGATGTCTCCGCCTTTGATATTGATAATCTTATTCCAGTTCTTGTCCCAGACGGATAGAGGATAGTTCAGCCGGATATTCCCATCCGTTATAGGCCCTGCCGGGTTTCCATCCAAGTTGAACAATATCGTACCCTGAATATTCGCATTATGTAGTGCCAACGTATCGGGATACATCAGGTTGACGGTACATAACAAAGAATCACGGTATCGTGAATAATCAACATGATACACTTCATTCTGGCCGACTTCTGCAAGAAGGTCAGCGGGAATCCACCCTAAAAAACGTTTGGTACTGTCTGATAATGCGGGAGCATTGGAAATCAATGCGGATTTGCCGCTCTTGTCCAGCTTGTATAGGTAAACAACCTCTCCGCTGACAACTACCGCATCCGTTGTTGTTTTCAGAAACGGCTCTCCGTATATTTTCAGGGTATCTCCATTGAAGAATTGATGGATATCGAACAGCTTGTTAATGCTGTTTATGCCTATACGATACCTTATCGGCTGGTTGTTGCGGGGATTGATATAGGCATGGTCGTACATCAGTATATTTTCCGATGGTATCCATCCGGCATAATTGACTTTACGGGGTTCTTTAAAGTGCCTCTTGCTGTTATACAGGAAACCTATAATAGACTTGGGCTTGCCTGTAATGTCAGGGTCGGCCTGAACGAGTTTGTAGGTTCCGTTCTTTTCACCTACTATGTAATAGGGTGTACCAATCCCGTGTGAAGACCGCTTACGCTGGAAATACGGGTCTTCATAACTTTGATTTCCGGTCCTGTCCGAATAGACAATTCTGTTTGTCTTGCTTTTCTTTGTTTTGACAGGTGCTTCCGTTGATTCCGGATAATTGAATATATCCCTATCCATTATTTGTATCCTGTCGCGGATGGACACTTGGGCAGATACGTTGCACGCAAGAGTCATCATCACGGCCACAGAAAACAGATTTCGTATGAGATTCAGTTGTTTCATTTTTCAATATAACTTTGTGTCACATGGATGGACTTGACGCAATTCAAATCGTCAATCTTCACATCATCAATACTCACACGCTTTTTCCTGTTGCTCTCAAGAAAATGCAGTCCTTGGCAATAGCCGTTGAAGTCATTGTATTTTTCATCATTGATGATGACTACTACCTGGTCTGCATCAATGCAAAAATATTTTTTACGGATATAATTTGTATGTTCGTAATAGACCGACTTTTGTGAGACTTTGGCGTCAGCTATGGCTTGCAGGTGTTTTTTTATATCATTCTGTACCAGTGCCAACGAATCTACCGTGACCAGTTCCTCTGCTTTTTCAAAGCGTGGGAGAATGGTTATACGGTGCTTCACCGGATATTTCGTCGTATTGGTTTGTAATGAGATGGTGTATTCTCCCGGAATATCATACGAATATACGACTTGCTGTTCGTATGCGTCCACAGTACCGCTTTCGCCAAATTCCCATAGCCATGTGTCCATGCCATAGCCTTCTGCCGAAAAGACCAGTTCTTCGCCTTGATAACCCTCTGACACTCCATTTATACGGGGTATGGAATCAATGGCCTCATGCTCCAGTCCTGAGATTACCTTGATATACTTGTTTACGGAGTGTTTTCCGTCTATTTTCAAAGTAATAAGATATTTGCCGGCCTTACGATAAGTGTATGACACATCCGTATTTCTCATCAGCGTATCACCGTTTCCCATTTCCCAAATGAGCCGCTTGCCTTTAATTGCTGCCGTATCGTTGACTAACAGCTCCAACCGCTCATTGACCTCATAATGAAAATTATCATTGGTGTCATACACATAAAAGTCAATATTGGCAAGGTGCGACTTCGAAGGCAGGAACAAGAACAAAAGGATACCTGCCATGGCAACCAGTCCCAATATGATGATTGTTATAGTTTTCTTATTATCCATCGCGAATGTTTTATAAATTGGCTTTACATTCTTCCAAATCCCGTTCAATCAGTGCGTTGTTGTGTACCAGACTGTTCAATTCCTCTTTGATGTCGAATTGGCATTTAAGCACTCTGGAGGACAACACGCCGAAAAGGAATTTCGTATTCATATTGTTTTCCTTGTATATATGCTGCAATTGGTAAATCTCATCCTTCACTTCGTCCATCTTTTGTACCTGATGGATGTTGAAGTCCAAAGAGTCGATTTCATTCCAGATGTTCTGCGCCTGCTGCATATGTGTATGCTGGATTTCAAAAATGCGCTCGGAATGGTTGATGTCGTTTATCAGTTCCGAACTGTCCTCTGTCGGTACGTCGAGTATATACCGGCAAAGTATGATATAAATTGCGGCTACTGAGAAAATCAGCAGCAGGAGAAAACGGATGTTTCCCCATAGCACTTCGTCTTTTGTCATGGCTTCGTCAGTTTATTCTTGGTTAATTCCTGATATTTGATTCTACACTTTTCAAGTTGCTCCATGTTGCTTTCACGCTGTTTGCTTTCGCGGTCAAGGTCATCCATGGATGACTGGATGACACGAATCTGTTCAAGCATGGCTTTATACACTTCGTACTTGCTTTTATCGGCCTGCATCGCAATGTCATTTTCCATCAATAACCGTTTTTTGGTTATCAGTTTTTGCATATGCTTGTGTTCACTCGAATTTCGCCGCTTGGTCTTCAGATTGTTCAGGTCCCGGAACAATTCTTCTATCTGGAAGTTAAGTTCTGCCTGTTTCTTGAACACGTTGTCATATTCGGCCTTCTTGCTTTCAAGAAGGGATATTCCCTTTTGTGCAGTCACAATCGTTACGACACCTCCGGTTGTGGTAACAATCAGTGCGATAGCGAATACCAAAGTAAATCGGAGTTTCGCTTTCAAACGAGCTTTTTTGTTTTCTGCTTCCATACTTGCTATGATTTAATCGCTCAACCTATAAACGACCATGACCGTTTCTTCTGAGCTTCTATTGTTTCGTGACTTTCGTCTCCTACTATAATATTCTCGCGAACCATTCCGATGTATTCCAGTTCACTCATTTTGTGGAACATATTGCTGAGCAGTGTCACAAGTGCCCCTGCCGTCTGCAATGATTGGTTTATATTGGTATGGTCATACATAAGTTTGGTTACGCTCTCTATCTTCGTGATAAATTCAGAGGGCGTGACATTGGTCCACTCATAGAAGTATTGGAGCAATTGTTCTCTTTCCGTTTCGGAAAGACTTTGAAGAGCGGAGTTCAGACCGTTTGCAAGTTCATTCACGGCCTGCACAAGATATATCGGCGGTTGCTCTAAGGCAATTTGCTCGATAAAGAAGATTCTTGAGTTGTAAAAGGCAGAGAAAGCCTTACACAGCTCAAATGTGTTGTTGGCAAGCGTATCTCTACGCTTGTCGGCAACATTCCTGCTGTAAATGAGTTTTACGTCTTCTTTTATCGACTGTAGGGTACGTGCCAATTGGGAAATGAATGTTTTAATCCCATCGTGGCAAGCGGAATGTTGTACCGGCGGAATATATTGATGATTGATTTTATAGGTATTCCCTTGTCTGCATACCTCTGCCACCAGCAAAAAATTCTGGCTGTAGAACGATTTGTTGACTTGGTTCTTGGGGACGATATGGAGTTTTATGCTTGGCAAGACATACGGGTGATGCAAGGGCACCTCTTCCGGGTCCGGCTCACCGACAGGTATCAAGTGATACGGATCTACGGATATTAGTACCATATACTCGCTGTCCTCGGCTTGCAGGCCGGATTCTGAAATGGTTGCACTGGGTTTCTCATCCCCGTATAAACCGTCGTAATAAACGATGGGCAGACCGCCTTTGGTGATAGCGTTGCAGCTTTTCAGGCGGACACAGAGAGTGGACATGGTATCACCTGAAATCTCAATTTCAAGATTGTCACCTATCCCTTCAAGAACCTCTCCAAGGCCATAGTTATAACTGGTCAAGCTCCTTCCTGCTTCGCGGTTGAGAGCTTCCGTTTGGCTATACTGGTTTGCAAAGAAATGCTTGCTGGTCAGCTTCAGACCATTGACCCAGTTTACAGGCAAATATGTTAGTGTTTTCATATATTATGATGTTTTTGTTTCTACTTGTACTCGCCGTATATATATCGTTTGGTTATTCTTAATCTTATTGCCCTCACTGGTCAGCGTGGGGTCAAGTATTCTTATGAACAACGGGAAGTTAAACCATTTTGAGGTATAGAACATCCATCCGATTTGCATATCTTCCTTTTCTGTTTCAATCTTGTTTTGGGGGAAACGCCTGTTTTGGTCTTCGATAACCCAATTGAACCAGTTTCCAAGAGATATTTCATTGGGCAGTCGGACAACCAGCGAAGCGTATGTCGGGTCTTTTATATTCCGTTTAATCTTGACTTTGACCGTTCGGAAACCGAAGTTGTCTATGTTGTCCCAATATTTCCGGTCAAAGGTTCCATAGCTCAATTCCCATGGGGTGTATATCGGATGCGGGATGTCCAGGAACAGGGTTCTGCTGTACATAATCAGATACGGGATTGCAAACCACAGGATATTTGTTGTGTTCCATAGCGAATAAGGCAGCTTGCTTATCAGTTCAAACAGTAGATAGTAGCACCATCCGCCTAAAGCGCATATCGTGGTTAGAGTGAGAATGACCGCTGTTCGGGAACTGCCAATACCGATTGCTCCGAACAAATCGGAGGTTGACAGTTTGCAGAACAATGCTCCAAGGAGAATATAGGACAGTACCGTGAATGTCAAGCCTCCCCAGACGTATTCATTTTTTAGGAAACCGAACAGGCTGGGTAAAGCGACGGCAATGGAAGCCAGAAGAATGAATATGATTAATTTCTTCAGGCTAAGTTTGCTCTTGATCGTTTTTATTCCGGTCAAGACAAATATCATCACGGCTACAAATAATGGAGCCAATAAATAACGTGCAAAGAAATATAGCAATATCTTCATATTATTAGATTTTTCATAAGTTCATATTATATCCTAATCGGTTTTCTCCGAGTATAAAATCCGTTTCTCCACATACCAGATAATCAACTTCGATATTTCTTGTTGAAAGGATGAAAAATTCAAGTATCCGGCGGACATTGGATAGATGCGTTTTTACCTCCTCATAGTCATCTGTCGGAGTATCAAGGATGATTGTGGCCGTCAAATCATCGGTTTCACTTATCATTAGACCATTAAGGCCTAATGTCTGTCCGATACATCCGGAACCGACTGAAAGGTAAACTGTTTCATCAATCTCATGGACTTCCAGTCGCAGTTTCACCTTCAATCCCAAAACGACAAGGAACAGTTGCTCGATAGCGGGCAGGTTTTCTTTATACCGTTCTGCATTGCAAAGGAATAGGAACAGCTTATATTTCTGATGGGGAGTAATGGATAGCTCGACATTTTCCATTACTTCAATCATCTTGATGAAGTTCTTCTTGGAGTCCGGGTCGGAAAAGAAATTCAGATGGCGGTTATTGATACGGACCTTTTCTTTGAAAAATTCAGTATCAAAGGGTGCAAAGAATTGAATCAGCTCTTTATCCTGTTTTTCATTGGCTCGGATGGCTTCAACAATCTCCTTATTGCTCATGCCCGGTGTGCTAAGTACCAAGGGATGAAATAGTAATTCCGGCAATTGATGGTAGATGCTGTTTCTGGCCAGATTCAGCAATATATATTCTTTGCCGGCATTTGTCGTTGCGACATGCTGTTCCGAAACGCTTAATACATCTCTGGATTTCACACGACTGTTCATACCATGGCAATTAACCATAGTATGATCCAACAGCCGCCGGTCAAGAATAAATTGGAGTTCATCATAAAAGATTTCTGCGACGAAATTTATTGCCTGACTTCGTTGGATGCTTTCCAAGGGTTTCTTTTGCGCTAACATTGTTCCCATATCAGTTCTCCGTTTCGATAGTTTATGACGATGTTGTCACCCGGCCTGATTTGCTCAGAGACAATCAGGCGAGATACGGACTTCTTGATATAAGTTCTTATGACTCCTGCAATCGGACGTGCGCCGTATTTTGGAGAATATCCTTTGTTTGCCAGATGTTGCAATGCTTCATCCGACAAATTCAACTGGATGTTTTTCTGTTTCATCAGTTGTTCTTGCAATCTTCCAAAATGGAGGTTGAATATCTGTTTGGCGACATTTTCATCTATTGGCGCAAACGGAACCACCTCGGTGAGACGTCCCAAAAACTCAGGTCGGAAATACTGTGCCATAACCTCGATGAGCTTTCCGGAATCAGGAGTATGCCCGGATTGTATTTGTTCCACAATCCACTGGCTTCCGATATTGGAAGTGAAAATGATTATGGAATTGGAGAAATCTCCTTCCCGGCCCAGTTTATCATGTATTTTGCCTTCATCCATCATTTGCAGGAAAACGTCATAGACGCTGCTATGGGCTTTCTCAATCTCATCGAACAACACTACCGAATAAGGTTTCTGCCTAATTTGAGTGACCAGCAGACCGCCTTCCTCATATCCTACATATCCCGGAGGTGCACCATACAGCAATGCAGCCGAATGTTCTTCCTTGAACTCGGACATGTCAAATCTGATCATGGCTGATTCGTCATCAAACAATAACTCGGCCAGTGATTTTGTGAGTTCTGTTTTTCCCGTTCCGGTAGGACCAAGGAAGAAGAATGAACCTATAGGTTTCTTGGGGTCACTCAGTCCGCTGCGTGATTCTATAATGGCATCTGATAAAGTCGTGATAGCCCGGTCCTGTCCTTTGACCCGTTCTTGCAATTTGCTCTCGATGCTCAAAAGTCGGTCCTTTTCGCGGGCTTGTATCTTTCCGATAGGTATATTGGTGCATTCCGCTACAATCGCTTCTATTTCCGAAGAGCGTATCTCTTCAATGGACTGGTCGGATAGCATCTTTAGCTCTTTGATGATGCCCGACAAACGTCCTGCTTTTATCGTAATGTCATCTTCTTTGTCCCACACATAGTTGTCTGACAGTTTGGTAGTCAACACGACACTGATTTTGCTGAACACAGAGCGGTACAGCAAGTACAGTGGTCCTTCAGATATTTTTTCGTCGAGACTCCTTATTTTCTCAAAATCCGTTTCTAAATCAGATATACTGGCTCGTGCGTTCTTATTGCATAGTCGGACGGCAGCGGCGGTTCGGTCAAGCAGGTCGATGGCGGCAGATGGCAGGCTTCGCTCCTTAAAATATCGTTTGGAGAGTGCGATTGAGTCTTTAATACACGCATCTGAGATTCTCAGCTCGTAATAGTTTTCAATCCTTTTTTTATGTAATTGTATGGCACTTTCCAGTGTAGTCGTATCCAGTTCTTCAATCTTTATGATGTCAAGACGCCCTTCTATCGGATGTTTTTCGATGTTCTTCCGGTAAGAGTCGTTCGTGAGTGTGAGAACAAGATTTGCGGCTCCCTCGCTGATTTGCGCACTTAATATGTTGACAAGCGTGGATGCCTTGCCTGATGCGCTGTTCTCCAAAAGAACCTGTAAATCATCAATCACCAGCACAGCTTGTTCCAATTGGTTGAGCTTGTGCATCAGATTGACAACTTTTTGTGCTATCTCCGTTTCAGACGAGGTTGATGCGAGCAATTTTGCCGTATTGAGTCCGACAATAGATATTTGCTTTAACATCTCGTCTTCATTCTCACAAATATCTTTGACAAAGGCGTTGATGATAGAACTCTTTCCGATACCGGATTCACCGACAATCAGTATGCCCTTGTTCTCTGAGCGTTCGAGGCATTCTAAAATAGTACGGACCTCTTTTTCCCTACCGACGACGAAGCCACCGGCATTGATGGTTTCTTGGTTTTTCAGGTTGTCGGCATAAGGAACGCTTGCTGTTATCTGCATTTCCTCTCCCTGGTAAGAATACAACGGGGTAAGGGCATTGTAGTGGGACAATATGTCATTTTCCGAAATATCCAGCATCTCTATCTGCTGATGCGAATACACGACACCTTCACGTAATATGGCGGTAAACACACAGATGGAGTCTATGGAATCCGCTCCTAATTTAATTTTAGACCGTTCGGACTCATCCAAGACTTTCGACAGTTCTTCGTCAGGTTCCACTTCTTCTGTGGAAGTGCCACTGGACCTATACATTTCGCGGTGGGTGTCAAACCATTCCATTATGTAGCCGACATCCTTCTGCATCGAGGATAAAATTTCTTTTAGGCCCGTGTTTTCTGCAAACATGGCCATGACAAGATGTGACACGCCGAACGTGTTATGCTTGTCTTGAAGTGCCATTCCTCTTGCTATCTTAAGGGCAGACACCAAACTTGGACTATAATTGCTATCATTCATACGAATTTAATTTTATAGTTTGAATTACATACAGAGCGTTCAGTCAAATCTTTTTCAAGATAATGGGCCAATTCTTCCAGATTGGGAATTTCATCTTTATCAAATTGTCCAAGTTTTATCTTGACCTCTGTCACTCTGATTAATCCTTTTTTGCTGTCAGGAGATATAGCCACGCCATTACCGACTTCGACTGATTCAACATATTTTCCCAGCTTGTGCAACAGGTAGCTTTTGATGTCTTCTTTAGATATAATCCGTTCCCGGGACAACAGACCGTACCTTAAACTATTTATAAGTTCCTGTTCGCCATCATGCGTTGTTCCTCCTTGCATACAAGTGCGCAACATGATGCCCGAAGCATCATATTT
Organism: Parabacteroides sp. D25; assembly: GCF_000307475.1. Classification (NCBI taxonomy): domain Bacteria; kingdom Pseudomonadati; phylum Bacteroidota; class Bacteroidia; order Bacteroidales; family Tannerellaceae; genus Parabacteroides; species Parabacteroides sp. D25. The sequence goes on from NZ_JH976503.1 coordinate 18,885, forward strand.
TTCTATGTTGAATTGTTGTATCAGTGTGCGTTCGTTGAAACCGTTCGCCAGAGATCCGGAAGTTACCCAATATTTTATCTCCGCATTGGTCGCATCTTTTTGGGGGACACTTAAAACAAAGGCTTTTATTTTGTTATCTCCTTTTAGTGTGGCCTCCAATCCTTTCTCTATATCATTTATCTTGTTGAACAACTCTTTGAGCTGCGTCGAAAGTGCATCCGGATTCATTGAAGCGAAAGCACTCCCGTCTTCTTTCATTAATTGTAATACTTTTGAAATTAATGAGCGGGCACTGTCCGAATCGAATCGTTCAAGGTCGCCAAAATACAAGCTGAATATACCTGTTGGATTTTCTTCATACTGGTTCAGCCGGTTTACATATTCCCGGCCTTTGTTATCTTGGAACGAGCGTATGTTCAAGAATTGTGTACGGCTCGGACATTTCAGGGGGACAATCCGTCCGGTGGAACGGAAATTATGCTGTTTGTAAACGATTTGTCTGTTTACAACCGGAAATGTGTTCAAATATACCTCCAGATTTTCAAGACTTTCTTTCGTGAATATTTCCGGAAAGGCTATCTTGACCCAAAAGAGACTCTCAGAGTCATCCGGGATCTCACAGTCGGACACATAACCGGGAAACATTTCTCGGTAGGTCTGTTTCTCTTTGGAAGCGTCTCTTATACTCACATTAAAATATAGGTCACTATAAAAATCGCGGATTTCATCAAAGTAGTGTGCATTACTATATGGATCTTCAATATGAAGGCCTGTTTTTGCATTCAGCAGGTTTCCAGTGCAGTCATAGAAGAAAGCCATATTCATAAACGGAAGCAGCTCCATGTCGGAAGGCTTGATGCAAAACATCACAGAGTCCATTTTTTGCAGGACTTCTTTAGACACATCCATCCCGACCCAGACGCAATAATCCGCTATCCGGTTTTTAGGGTCAAGGAAGCGTGTTGGAGTGCTAAAGCCATCGGTTGAATGCCTTATGCTATCGTTATATGCGATTGCTCTGACTTTTGCGTCAACCAGTTTATAGGAAAACAAAGGGGTTATAAAGACTTGAATATCACCTTTGCCAAATATGTTCTTCTCTGCATAAAAATGATCTTCGGCATCAAGCTCGCAACATTCCCCATGATTGGGGGTAATAGTCATAAGCGCATGGGCCGGCTTTGGCAGCGACCATTTGTTTCCTATGAGTATTCTGGACAGACGATGAAGTATCCGTGAGTCGGACTGCTCTATTTCTTGATGCAGTTTGTTGGACTCATGGGCAAAAACTTCAAGCAGCAAATCTATCACGGGGTCCATATCGCGTATATCGGATACACCCCAGAACTCCATAGCCTGCTTTAATATTCGTTCCTTTATTGCAATTTGTTTCTTGTCTGCCATAGTTCGATTATTGTGATAAAGGGCTTATATATAATGAGGTATTGAAACTGAATTTCTCGTTGGTTCTATCCATTGTTCCGGTCACGGTTATTTGTGCCTTTCTTCGGATATGAGATACCTTATCTATATTTTCTTCTTCTATTTCCAAGAGGATGACGCTCACATCTACATTCCGTAGCCTCTTTTCATATTTCTCTATCGTTTTTATTAAGGAGTTCTTTACCCCTTCCTCCCAATCGCTGATTTTCACAAGTTGGTTGAACTCAAGGTCCCATATCATGGAACCAAAATCTTCTCGCCCGATAACTTCCCCATGATGAGAAAGAATCAGTAGCATGATGTGTTGGGCTATCGATTCCTGATAGGAACACCTTTGCAATTTCTTGGCGACAGCCGATTGCAATTGTAATGGCATTTTCAGGTAAGTCATACTATTCTTCTCTTTATTCTATTTCGCAAATATACTATTTTCCTCATTAGATGCCAATAAAATACCCCTAAAAAATTGACGGTTTCAGAAATAATTCATATATTGCGCACGGTCATAAAACCAAGAGAGAGAGCTATAAAAAAAGTATGATATTAAAAAGTAAATGCTATGGCAATCTACAATTATGGAATTGGAGGCAACGAAGTAAAAGTCGATGCGAACGAATCCATCGCGGAAATCCCCTCCAACCGAACTTTGATAGTTCAAAAGCTGACAGATGAAGCTCCTGCGGCTCCGGAAAGTGTGTATGGTTTGGAAACCATTGAAGATGTGTTCCAACGTTTTGAACCAACAGTTGACTTACGCCACGTGGATGCGGAAGGTAATGAAGTCAAGGAAATCATGACATTCACCGGACTCGGAGACTTCGGGGCCAAGAAGATTAAAGAGAAAAGTGATTTCTTGAGTAAACTTGACATTGAGAAAGAGCAGGGTGTCCGAATAACTCGCCAGCTTACTTCCAACCGCGCTTTACAGAAAGCACTTGAAAACCCGGAAGTCAAAAATGCCATTATGGACGTGATTGAATCATCAATCGAGGAGATTCTGGCAAATCAAAAGAAAGTAGAACTTTAATCTTTTACTAAGATGAAGCAGGAAACTCAACAACAGACAGCCAGTACGACAACCTCACAGAAAGTCGTATCACAACAGGCGCAAAAGTCATCTGCATCGGCAATAGACAAGCTCAAAGAATTTGGTGGCTTCGCTTTTCTTGAAAATATCATAGATGGATATTCCAATCTTAATCCGGCACGAAAGGCCCGTCGCAACATCTTCCTCACAGATGAACAGTGGGAAAATGAACGTAAGGCCTTGGTGAATCGCTTAAGCGTATGGCTCAAACTCCTGCGTGAGAATGACACTGCCGAACAAATGCGGGACAAGGCCAAGGAAACCGCAGAAAATGCCGAAAACCTTCTTAATCAGAACTTGAAGAATGCTCTTGCCAGAACACGTGAACTTGAAAGTGCATACCGTACTATTGCGTTCTTTTACAAGAACACGGAAAGTGATAAGGTAAAGAATGTCACCATTGTCAATGCGACTATGGAGCAGCTTCAGGATTTGGACAATACCATTTTTGCTGACCACATCAGCAATGAGCTCAAACAGAATTTTGACCGTCTTGACCTGCGTCGCAACTACTCGTTGCTTGTCGTTCCCGGATATATAGGTTCAAATGCCATTTTGGACAAGTGGTCCAAGATTGCATACGAGAACAAGGCTTTTCTTGTTACAGACTTCCAAGACCTTGAAACTCCGGACGATGTAGTAGATATATTCTTCAATGCCAATCATACGGGTGGAGATGTATTCAAATCGAATACTATAATGACCTGTAACTGGTTACTTGGTCGTCAAAGAGAGGAAAGCGTTGGAGAAGAAGAAAACCTTTATATTCCGCCATCTTCTTCACTTGCCGGGAAAATATACAATACCTTAATGTCTCAGGTAGTAGCCGGTAAGAAATTTGGTGGACTTAATGAAGTAGAAAGTGTACGCTTCGACCTTCGCAAGAGTGAGATTTCCGAACTTGAACGTATGGGTCTTGTGCCGATGGTGAACGAGTACAGCAAGGTTATGGCTTTCTCTGCCAAGACATTATTTAATGGAGATAACCTTGGCTTGCAGACCTACTCCGTAGTTCGTGTATTCGACTATATAACGAAAGTGCTGATTGACTTCCTGAACCGTCGGGCATTTGAGAATTGGACTACTCGCACAGAAGCTGATTTACGTGGTCAGGTTGTGAAATTCCTCGATAGTGTAATGGGACCGAACAAGCTCATCGAACGCTTCAAGGTTATGAAGATTGAACAAGACCCGAATCAGAAAGACCGTGTGCTTCTTGATATCCACATCACACCGTATTTCCCGGCAAAGAGCTTCGTGATACAGCTTGCCGGTCATAAAGGCGATAATCCGGAAGATGCTATTTGGGAAAGCGAATATCATCAAGAATAAATTGGATAATTTTGAATTTACAGATGGGCATATTAACTATGTCCATCTGTAAATCATTTATCAAGGTCATGTTTTGCTGAAATTATATGTCTTATTATTGAAATCTTTACTTATATGAAACTCCGAGATGTGGATATTATTATTTCTGGTACAAAAACTGGGGATACCTATTATGCAAAATCTTATCCATGCAGTGATATGGATAAGAATAGCAAAATAGAACTCTATGGAGTTCCTGTATATTATGTCTATATAAAAGGTACTGATGATAAAGGTCAAAGTGTAAAATATACATGGAAAGCATTACGCTTCATGCCGTATTATAACCCACCTAATTTTAGTTCTTACAAGACAATTGGATGGGTTAATAGTGGATTGCATAAGCTCAATAGGCAGCCTGTTCCAGAATATAAAAAAGCCTATGAAGTACATAATACATATTCTCAACATAATGGTGCAATAGTTCTAAAAGGAACTTTTTACATCCACGCTGGTCCTGAAGATCTTACTCATATTGGATGGGGAGCAGCAGGATGCGTTGAAATAATAGGAAGTTTTAGTGAGTTTAAAGATCAAGTAAAAGAATTATCGGGGTCAACACAAGTCGATGCGGATAGTGCAATCTCTGAATTAGTTTTTTATAAGAAACTTTATATAGAAATTGAATATGCTGCTCCACCCAATATTAAAGCGAATTTTTATAAAGAAGTTAGCATAAAAAGGAGATAAGATTTATGTGTAACATGAAATATATACTATGTACTATATTTTGTATGTGTGCATATTTTCATGCTGCTGCAACCTGTAGCGATAGTATATCTGATAAGTTTTCATATAAGGTAGTTGAAAATTTTAATTATTGTTGGGATTATAATATCGTCTATGAGGATACTAATTCCAAAGATACTGCTTTATTTATCTCGTCTCATAAATATATAATCTCTCCTATTTTAAACGCTTTTTGTAATAATTTGAACGAACAGGCAGAGTTGGATAAAATCGGATATTGTTGTAAGCATTATCTCATTAAAGCCCAAAACGAATCAAAGAAAAATATACAATATTACTCTATAGAAATCAATATTCTATCTAATATAAAGAACCATGCCCCCATAACCTCAAAAATAGAAGAATTAAAAAAACAGGACTATACGATTGTTGATATTATATCAGAGGCACCTGTTATGTGTCTTGTTTTTGTGGAAGCTGATTATTTAGTAGCCGTAACTTATAATATGTTCTATGATTTTGATGATGTATTATCCATTTCGAAATTCTTTGTACAAGAACACTTCTCGGCAAAATAATTAGACGTCATTGCACAATGAATATAAAACGTAATACATCCTCTTTCAAAGAAAAAAATAGAGTTTCATTTTTCGATAATATATTTTATTGGATTTGGACTACTGTACCGTCAAAGGGATTTCCTGACCGTTCTTTTGTAGTTGTTACGGTATGTCAATTTTCTTATGTGTTGCTTTTTGTTTCTATTTTGTTGACTCTATTTGATGACCAAGTTCAACTTTGCATATATGACAAACCAGAACCTATAGCTATTCCCATGCTTATATTGTTGATAATATTATCTTTTATCAATTTAAAAATATATGATGAGAAAAAATATCAAAAATTGGAACATGACTTTAGACTGATGTCTGTTCCACAAAGAAAAAAACATAAAAATATTTTTTTTCTTTTCTTGTTGACTACCATATTAGTTATATTAGTTGATATAATGCTTCTCAATTCTTATAATTCTCATATGAATAATCTAACATGAAGTTTTCTTTATATGAAATCATTAGGGTCATTTAAATTGACTTCTCTTATCGCAACCGGAAACTATCAGGGGTTTGATGTAGATGTGCAGCAAGTTTTCTTCGTGTAGTTAGTGCTCTTTTTTCAAATTGGAGATTTTTTCTATAATTATAGCAATAAATAAGCAAATTAATACGTCTATTGTTGAAATGCAAATTTATTGGCAACGTAGTTTTTATATTCTGTCTATTGTTTGTAAAGCATAAAAATGTATATTTGCAACAGTCCCAATTGCTCTATATCAAAACGAATTAAAAGAGAATGGAATAGCTGTATAAATACTTACAGCCCCTTGGGATATTATCGTCAATTCAGAAAAGAAGAAGTTTATCGAAAGCTAAAATAAAAATATTTCCTTTTACTGATTTTTGCAGATTTATTTTTATAACATACTATATAATAGTGAAACAGAAAGAAAAGAAAGCTCGAAATAGGAGGACAAATGAACAAATAGACAAGGATGTAATATCCGAACTTGAAAAGCTTGTAGCTGAATATGGTTTTGGCAATGTCAATTTGAGTGCATTGATGAAAGCTGCAAACATAGAAGCCAATGTGTTTTATAGAAGATACGGCTCAATGGAAAACCTTTACGACAGGCTTGCCAAGCAGTATGATTTCTGGATCAATGATGCTATTGACGTTTCCAGCCTGAACATATTGGGACCTAAAAAGTTTTTTGCGGAAACATTCAAGACCCTTTATAGGAGCTTGTCTGATAACACTGTAATGCAAAAGTTGTTGCTTTATGAAATGTCGGTTATCAATGAAACGACAAAGAGAACAGCAGAAACACGGGATATTATGAATCTAAATTTGATTGCGTTTTATGACAATCTGTTTAGACCGGCGAAAATCAATATTAAAGCTATTATGGCAAATCTGATTGGAGGAATTTATTATCTGATACTTCATAGGAGGTGCGCGAAAACCTGTACAATAGATTTTAATACTCAGGAAGGGGAAAAGGTCTTTTTTGAATGGATAGACTTTCTGACAGATGTCATTTTTGACAAACTGGAAGCGTATGAAAGGAACAGAAAAGCAGCTCAAGAAATGTTATCTGACGGTATAAGTGAATTTAAAATATGCAAATACATGGGTATCAATAAAAATGACTTGAGAATACTGCTTTCAAAATAACCATAGAAATTCACGAGAGCTTTCAAAAGAGTCTAAAAAGTACATATAAGTGATTATGGACTTAATAGTTTAATCAAATCATTGGAGCAAGGGATATTTGACGTTAGCTGTTGTAGGCTCTTTTATATTTTTTTCTATATCCCTTTGTATAAGGACCGACAGCTTGCTACAAGAAAAATCTGACACACTTTGTGTAGCGTGTTACATAAAGTGCGTCAAGTTGTTTCTTCAAAGGACAAACACGAACAGACTTCAAATTGTGGATAATGATATAAGTATATCACTATTCACAGTTTCAAGGTAGTCTTTGTATCTTAGTCCGGCTGTCCGTTCTCCTTTTTTATTATTCCCTGCTTTAGCGTTTTTCTATTCCCTTTTTATATACTTCCATTTATCGCTTTCTGCTGCCGTGCAACCTGCCGTGGATTGAATTTTTCCGCAAAGGTAATCGCCAGTCCCAGTCATGTCAATGCCGGCATTCTGCCGCGAGTGAAGCGCAAAAATCTTCCTCTCCGCTGGTGAGCGTATTTTTCCTCTTCAGCCTTGCCAGATTGTTCCTGCCACCTTTGGATGCAGAAAAAATCATCCCGGAGGTCGCAAACAGGCCGAATAGAGGGAAAATAAAAAATATTATAAACTAAGGTAACGGTAGGACTAACCACCTGCCACAAAAAGAATTTATTATGTTATACGTTCACACAATTGGTCGCATTGGCAAGGATTGCCAGGTTATTACTGGAACACACGGTTCATTCATCGCATTTGATATGGCGGTAGATGACTATTCACATGGAAACAGCGTCACTACTTGGGTAAGGGTACGGAGTAAGAAAGAGAACCACATTCGACTATCCGAATACCTGACCAAAGGACGGTTACTGCTCATTGAGGGGACACTGTCGGCTTCACAGTGGAAGGATAAGGATGAAAACTGCCAGATTCAACTATCCATTACGGCAGACACATTGGAGTTCATCAATACCGGAAAGCGGGAGGAAACAACTTCAGAAGCAGGTAGTCCGACGGATGCCACAAGCGATGTACCTGTACCACCGGTAGCTATGCCACAAGAGAACAAGGAAGACTTACCGTTCTGATGATGCGCATATAGTGTTGATAAACAACATATACTAAATGTAGTATTTACTACATTTAGTTTGTTGGTATTTTAGTATAGTAGTAAATGCTATAATACTAAAATGCTCTTTTTAGTAAAATAGTATATACTAATTATAGTATTTACTAAAAATAGTATTATCTTTGTATTGCATATAAAGACATCAAGTTATGGCAAAAATTATAGCTGTTTTGAATCACAAGGGTGGGGTTGGCAAGACGACTACCACCATCAACCTTGCCGCTGCTTTGCGGCAGAAGAAAAAGCGTGTGCTGGCTATCGACATGGACGGTCAGGCAAATCTCACAGAATCGTGTGGTCTCTCTATTGAGGAGGAGCAGACGGTGTATGGGGCAATGAGAGGTGAATATCCCTTGCCGGTTATCGAATTGGAAAACGGACTTGCTGTTGTGCCGTCCTGTCTCGACCTGTCGGCGGCAGAATCCGAACTGATAAACGAGCCGGGACGTGAGTTGATACTGAAAGGTTTGATTGCAAAGTTGCTTGACAGTCGGAAGTTTGACTACATCCTGATTGATTGTCCGCCCTCACTGGGTTTGCTGACACTCAACGCCCTTACCACAGCGGACTTTCTGATTATTCCGGTACAGGCACAATTCCTCGCTATGCGCGGAATGGCGAAGATTACAAGCGTGATTGAGATTGTTAAGGAACGCCTGAACCCGAACCTGAGTATTGGCGGCATTGTTATTACTCAGTTCGACAAGCGCAAGACACTCAACAAGAGTGTAGCTGAAATTATCAATGACTCTTTCTGTGACAAAGTGTTCAAAACGATTGTGCGGGACAATGTGGCACTGGCCGAAGCTCCTATAAAGGGAAAGAATGTCTTTGAATACAATAAGAACTGCAACGGAGCCAAAGATTATATGGCTTTGGCACAAGAGGTTTTGAAATTAAAATAAGGCAATATGGGCAAGAGTGATTTATTGAAAGACAGCATGAAAAGCGGACTGGACGGATTGCTGTCATCCACGAAGAAATCTCCGCAAAAGAAGGAAACTACACCGGTTAAGACAGAAAAAGAGCCTGCTGTACATTGCAATTTTGTTATTGACAAGAGTGTTCATACGCGTATGAAATTCCTTGCTATTGAGAAGAATATGTCATTGAGAGATATTGTAAATGAGGCGATGAAGGAGTATTTGGAAAAAAACGAGAAGTGAGGTATGTTCCTCGCTTCCCGTTCTTTTAAGTCTGTGGCCTTTGTTAGTATGTTATACTGATATGTGTTGCTACATATCATTCATTGACAGCCCTTTGTATGACAGGGTATAACCTTTGAACTCTCCCGTTGCACGCATGAAAGCGGCTGCTTTCGCTTCCAGTTTTTCCATGTCGATATTTTCGGCCTTGCGTTTGACTTCGAAAAATGTCGCTGTATCGTCCAGTTCGTTTTCAGCTACTATGTCTATTTCGTTCTCACCCTTTCGGTCCCACCAGCCACCGATGCGCGTATAGGCTTGCTGTTCTATCAGCACACGCTTAAAGTAACGTTCAAGCATCAGGCCGCTGAAAGTTTCATAATCCCGGCCTATAATCATCTTCACACTCCCATAGTTCTCTATCTCCAGCATATAGCTGTACTTGTAGATAAAGCGGAACCAGAACGTGAAGAAATTGTCCTCGATGATATACCGGACATTCTTGGCGGAACTCTTCTCGAACAACGGTTGTTTCTTCGATATGATTTCGTATTCTTTCTCCAGCTTGGTAAGATAGCCGCCGATTTCCTTGCCTACCACGTTCTCAATTTCCGAACGGGATGTTTTTCCTCGTGCAATGGCCGACAGTATGGAAAAATAGATTCCGTAATCCTTGCCGAACTCTTCGATAAGAATCGCTTTACCCTCCCCCAGAAATATGGAGTCGGCCTTTATAATCTGGTCGAGCATAGCCGTTTTAGTTGTTGCTCCTGCATCCACGAGTAGTTGTACATACTTTGCCACACCGCCCGTGAAAGCGTACAAGGCCAGCAGATCTTCCGCCGTGTAACCGGGGTTGTATTCCGAAAGAATATCTTTCAGAACAGTTGGAGTAAACGGACGAACAGTCATAAAGCGCGACTGCCGATTATACAACGGCTCTTTCTTATCCTTGAATATCTTTGTCATCATGGAATAAATCGAACCACAGACAATCAGGTTGATGTGGGACTTCGGGCTGTATAGGTCCCAGATGCGCTGCATATCGCTGAACACCGATTTGCTCACACGGAAAAACTCCTGGAACTCGTCGATAAAGAGCGTGATGGGACGTTCCGCCGAAAGTTTCATCAGGAACTCGAATACATCGGTGAAATGCTCGGCCCGTCCCATGGTGGGAACACCTAACTTGTTCTCTATTTCAAGCCGGTAGTCCTCACACAAATCGCCCTCGGCTTTCCGGGCAACAAAGAAATAGAGAATCGGTTCGTCCTCGTATGCCTTCCACACGAGTGATGTCTTACCGATACGGCGACGTCCCGTTACTACTGTAAACTGAGCATTGTCTTGGGCCATTTCGCGAATCTTGCGAAGAGAGGCTATTTCTTCTGTTCTGTCAAAAAATCTCATATTTTTATCCTTTTTTATTGTTATTTCCGAAACAGTCGTTTCCGAAACGGCTGTTTCGCTACAGCAAAAGTAATGCAAATTTCCGGTAAAACAGGCAATTGATACAGATTTATTTAGTAAAATGGCTCAAAGGATTTTTGTCTGGTAAGCTCCATTCCTGTTTTACACCGTCTGGTCTTACGCCCTTCCGCTTGTCCCGTTGTATCGTTTATCATCCCTTTATAGTCCCATCGGTTTTACTATCCGCCTTTCGGCGTATTCTTCCTTTTCTATATTCTTTTAATGCCACTCATCCGGTCCATTCCTGCCATCGCCGGTTGGTTTTCCAGACGCAAAGGTGGACTGCCGCGCTTGATTCCGTCGCTTTGAAGTGCATTTCCTATAAAATTCTTCCTTTCTGCGAAAGAGTAATTTTCCGGAAAAAGCGTCGGAAATCGCTTATTCGTCAGTCCTTGTAAAGCATCTGTAAATCCCAAGCGGTTCAGGCAGAAAAAAGAACCGAACAAAGGGAAAATAAAAAATCAAATATTAAACCAATTAAATTTTTATGATTATGGAAGCAACAGCAATTCAATCAGTAGAGAAAAACATCACAATGGTAGCATTGGCAAACATGCAACCGAGTAATTACAATCCACGCAAGAATTTTGACGAAGCGAGCCTTGTGGAACTTTCCGAAAGTATTCGTCAGCAGGGTGTGTTACAGCCAATAGGAGTACGCCCGATAGAAGACAACCGTTTTGAGATTGTTTTTGGAGAACGTCGATACCGAGCCTCCCTAATGGCAGAATTGGAAGAAATTCCAGCTATCGTTATGGAAATTTCAGACGAGGTAGCCGAAGAAATGGCTGTCACTGAAAACCTCCAACGTAAGGATGTCACCCCGATTGAGGAAGCCAATGCCTACCAAAAGCTCATAGATAGTGGTCGCCATGATGTGCAGTCTTTGGCAGTGCAGTTCGGCAAGAACGAGAACTATATCCGTACACGCCTTAAATTCGTTTCCCTAATTCCCGAAATCGCACAGCTTTTGGAGCAGGACGAAATCACAATCAGCGTAGCGAGCGAAATCTGTCGTTACGGTGAAGATGTTCAGAAAGATGTGTACGACAAACACCTCAAAGAAGATGCACTGCATCATAGTTGGCGAGGGATGAAAGCTACCGAAGTCGCACGGAACATCGAACGGCAATATACCACCGATTTGGAGCGGTACGCATTTGACAAGACCCTCTGTCTGTCCTGTCCCCACAATACAAATAATATGGTGCTGTTCTGCGAAGGTGGTTGTGGAAATTGCGCCAATCGTACTTGCCTTGCTGAAATGAATGCGGCATACCTCACAGAGAAAGCCGTGCGCCTTATGGAAGAACGTCCCGATGTTCCCCTCTGTCGTGAAAATACTAACTACAACGAAATCGTAGTAGAACGCCTTACTGCTATGGGGTACGAAGTGGAACGTCTTAATTGTTATGCGAAAGCATATCCCGAACAGCCCGAAGCACCCTTAAAAGAGGATTACGATACTGCCGAAGAATACGAGCAGGCACAGAGCGAGTACGAGCAGGAGTTGAACGATTACACGGAGAAATGCGAGGAAATCCGTACCCGATGTGAAGCAGGTGAAATTACCCTCTATTTCCGTGTTGAGAGCAAGGATATTGTACTTTGTTATATGACCAAAGTTACCTATGCCTCTAATAGTACAAATCAAGAGCAGACACTTTCTCCAATGGAGAAATTGGAGAAACAAGACAAGCGTAACAAGGAAATTGTTCTTGAAAAGACTGTAGAGGACACCAAAAAACAGATTTTGGAAGTTGATATGTCCGAGTGCAAGTTTGGGCAAGACGAGGATAAGATGATTTATTTCTTCTTGTTATCATCCCTCCGCAAGGAGCATTTTGAAGCAGTAGGTATCGGAGAAAAAAAGCCTTATTGCCACCTTACGGATGAAGAAAAGATAAACATCATCGCCAACCTCACGAGCAAGCAGAAAGCGATTATCCGCAGGGATTTTCTAATTGCTAATTTCAAGAACGCATACGGCAGCAATGCCATTGCATCCCTCTTGCTTGACTTCGCACAAAAACATATGCCCGACCTGTTGGCAGACATCAAGAACGGACATAATGAAGTGTATGAGAAGCGTCACCAACGTATCGAAGAGAAAAAAGCCGTTCTTTTGGTGCAGGAACAAGCAAAGCAGGAAGCGGAGCAATCTGACAAACAGCAATCCGAAGTAGGGATGCAGACCGAAGAACAGCCACAAGAGGAAGATATTGCAGCTTAACCATAATCACTAACTAACGAATAGGGGGTAGAGTAATCTGTCCTCTATTCGTTCCTAATTCAATGAAAGTGAAGATGTTCACGGACAACTGCTCCAAGCTGTTGTCGGGCGGCGCGTCTGTCGGGCAAACCCGCCATCCGCGCGATTATGCCTTTTCTATTCCATTTATAGCTACCTCCCGATGCCCCGCCGCCACCCGTCTCCATTTATACCTATCAGTTTCTTCCTTTTTATCTTATTCCTTATCCGGTCCATTCCTGTCCTCGCCGGTTGGTTTTCCAGACGCGAAGGTGGACTGCCGCGCTTGATTCCATCGCTTTGAAGTGCATTTTTATAAAATTCTTCCTTTCTGCGAAAGAGTAATTTTCCAAAAAAAGCGTTGGAAGTAGCTTGTTCGTCAGTCCTGTAAAGCATCTGTAAATCCCAAGCGGTTCAGACAGAATATAGAACCGAACAGAGGGAAGAAAAATAAATCATTAAAATTTCACGACAATGGACAACATCAAAGAAAGCAAAGAGTACAAACTTGCCAAAGAATGGGAAATGGCAGTGAATAGTTTTAGTTTCAATCCCAAGCGTTTTGCAGCCGCTATACCTGATATGCACCCCACACTGCAACAGAGCCTCTATAGGTTGTTTAAGGAGTGCATCATTGTGATGGCGGACGAGACACGTCTCTATGATGACCGCAATCGTGCATCACATGAAGAAGCAAAGTGTCTTATGGAATACCTCAAGACAAACGGAAAGCATATCCCATTAAAATAATAAAATAACAAGCGTATGAAAACACAAGAAGTACAATTTGGCGGCAATAACTATCCTTGCCGTGTGGTGGAATCCAACGAGGGTGAAGAACTCCTTATCGGCTCGACTACCTTGCTCGATGCCCTTCAGCCCGGTAGTTTCAACGATGAAAATGAAGGCTTCGCAAGCAAGGAAGCCGAAAGAATCTATAACGAGGTTTTCTTCTTTACCGATATGGCAAACTTACGACTTACAGACGTAGAACTGGTTGCCGAACTGAAAAAGGACAACCCGGAATGGTTCGAATAAAAAAAACAATAATCATCTTAAAAATAGCACAGTTATGGAAAAAGAGTATGTAATGCAAATAGCACAGACCATTAAAGAGCAGTTAATAGGACTTACCCCTATGCCCGTCCTCATGTCATGGGGTATCTCAGAGTTTGCAGCCACCATCTTCAAAGAGCTGCCTGCACTTCGTATCAAAGTAAACGGACTGTTACACGCCGGATACGTTATTATTGCACTTAATGGGTCAGATTATTATGAGGTATATCTGTTGAAAGACAAAGATGTAGAGTGTGTCAATGAAGAAGTTTGTTTCAACGAGTTAGGGGATGTCATTGACAGGGCAATTGAATGCGGTACTGACAAAGAGGAATACGAAAAAATTTGCCATCAGCAACTCACCAAATTATTAAGCGGGCAGTTCTCCTGATAAACCGGAAGAAGATTAGTAGTAAACCGTCAGTACGATTGTACTGGCGGTTTTTGTTCTTCTTATATCAGACAGCCGGATTTTTATTTCGCGTTACGCTTGTTCTGAACGTCCTTTATCATCTCTTTCACATCTTGTCCTACTTGTACAAAGTTTTTGTATAGGATGCGTTCCCGTTCCTCTCTCGACTTGAAGGTGTAGAACTTCGGCAGCGGCACATACGCCGCTTCCTCTTTCTTGATTGCTGCCATATCAAAATCTGTTTTACAGAAGAACTTTGTAGTCTTGAACTCTTCCGATTCTTGAATATTCATTGAACCGCCCATACCTGTTTTCGTCTTCACAAAATCCCGTGCCGTCTGACCGCATATCCATCCGGTTGCCATATCCGAGATTTTCGAGGCAGGCACAAGGTTATCCATATTTTCATTGAGATTGATACTTGTTTTGTCCCGGTCAATGGTCACGCCTTTTTTGACCTGTACCACCTTGCCGAAGATGTCATTGGACAACCATTCCAGCGTTTCTTTGGCACGTGCCGAGCCGCTTACCACATTGCCTACCGTCGTAATGATTTTTTGCATACCTACCTTACCATAATCGGCTTCCAGTTGCGGTAGTTCCTGAAAGCCGAGCGTTACACTCACCTTATTGCTTCGCGCCGTACCTATCAGACGGTCTATTTTGTGAAAGTAGAGTGTCGGTAACTCGTCCACTATAATACTCACGGGAATATTTTTCCCCTGCCCGGTATTCACACGGGTAACGAGGCGGTTTAGGATAAGAGCGTTCAATGCGCCGATGATGGACTCCATTTCCGGGTCATTTGCAATCAGCAGGTAACTCGGATTCTTCGGGTCACTCACCTTCAGGTCGAAGTCATCGCCATCCCGGTGGAATATCCAGTAGCTCTCTTTGGTTGCCAGACGCGAGGTATAAACACGTAACGTGCCAATCATACCCTCCAGTTGCTCCATTGCCTTATTTTTGAAAGCTGTCTGGAACGGGCCAAGTAGCGGAGCAACCTCATTGTCAGTTTCCAGTACCTCGAAAATCGTCTGATAACTTTCATTCAAGAATGACAGAATATGTGGCATGTCCGAATACTTTCCCAGCCAGTAGGCAGGTTCCACGATATTGCCGCCTTCACGGTCACGCACGATACCTGTCGGTTTCCAGAATTTGGTCTGCGGATCTTGCTGTCTTTCCGCATATAGAGGCTTGCCGTTGGCATCGTAGGGTTCACGCTCATAATTCACGAAAAAGTATATACAGGCGGCAAGGAAGTTTACCGCCGAGGTTTGGAAGAACTGGTCGCTTCCGCCGCCGCCCTCTTTCTTACCCTTTTGTAGGCTTTCCAATAATGTTTCCGCCGTTTCGCTGGCCGCCGCGAGGTTGTTGATGTACTTTGCCTGAATTGGATTCACCCGACGGCTGTACTCCACATCCACAAAATTAATCATGTTGAACTTACACCCTTTGGGTACTCTGCCCAGTTTCTCGTTCCTCTTATAATGGTAGTAGAGCTTGGTCGCCAATGTCGGAAACTTGTAGTCATACACCACCATGGCGAAACCTTTGGCCGAATGCTGTCGGATAAACGGCTCTATGATACTGAAAGTCTTGCCCGACCCCGGTGTTCCAACTACCCATGTTCCTCTGAAGCAGTTACTTACAGAAATCCATCCCTTGCGGAATTTACCCTTATAGTAGTACCGCATGGGGATATTTACGCTGTATTCATTCTCGACTTTTTCCTCACATTGTTCAAAACTTTCATTCTCGAAGTTGAAACGGTCTTTCATCAGTCCCTCCTTGATGAACTTCGAAATGTTGTCTAATGCAATATGTACCAGTACTACGCCAGCAATGGAGGCAATCATATAGAGAATGATATTCAAAGGTAAGGTATAAAGCCTTGTTCCCATCGTATGGCCGAACATCCATACGGAGATTACGAGCAGCAACAACCCGCTCGTCAATGGATACACCACCTGCCGGCGTGCGTTGAACTCCAGATGCTTCTTGTTCCGCGTTCCGACACAAGTGATGCAGATAAGCAGTACCGTCGCAATTTTGCTGTACACAAGATTGCCGTCGTGGTAAATCATCCATTGTTTGATGCGTCCGTGAATGTCGGTCAGTATGCCGCCCCAGTGGTCGAGCATTGCAGGGTCAATGGCATATTCAAAGAACTCCAGCAGTACGGACACATATACCACTGTGCGGAATATCTTATAGAACCCTTGCAATTCCTTACTTTCTTCCATAAGTCAGTCTGTTATTGATCCTTGTTTTATACGATACCAATGATTGCCTACTCTGATTACATCCATACCGAACCATGCACCATTCTCATTCAGTTTTGTTTTTATCTTTTCGAGTGTTACCGGACCGACACCCCATATTTCCATGAGATATTGCTCGTTAAGATGAATCAGGTCTCCGATATATAATATTCCATGAGATTCAAGATGGCTTTTGATGGATGGGGTAATACCCAAACTGAATACCGGTTCCGAGAGATAGTGTACTTCTTCTGCTTGAATGTTATTCAAGGCTATTTCAAGTCCCACTTTGATTCTTTTGAGAGAATCAAGGCGTTCTTGTATCTTTTGGATGGCAAGCTCGTCTTGCTGTATCTCATTGCGTAACTGGGTTGCTCTCTTTACAAGTTCGGCATTACTTCTTTTCAATTCTTCATTAATATCCGCCATTGACAGATTGCTTATTTCAAGTTCGTTTCGTGTGTGGTCCAATTGCGTGACAAGTTCCTCCAGTCTGTCGGCATGACACTTCAGTATTGAATTTTTTTCATTATCGGCAGCCATTTCGTCCAAAAGGTAGCCGAACCTTTTAATTTGAAAATTAATATTTTCTTTATCCGATGCTATGGAATCTGCGAGTTTTGCCAGTCTTTGCCGGCATGAATTACCTTTCATGGACTTATACATGAGGACAATTCCCAATATCATCAACGCTATGCTGAAAAGTATATCCGTATCTTTCATATCTTTCTATCCTTTATTCGTTTATGGTAATTATAGGGCGTACTCTGTGCGCCTGTACTTTAGGTGTTTCTTGCATTGCGCCGCTCCCCATGGAATAGAGCCATGCCTTGGCTGTCTGTTGCTTTTCGACCTCTGTGGATGTCCAGTACCAACAGTCGTTTTCATCCAGCGGTAACGGCTCGCCGCCACATTGTTCGATGACAGGGTTGACTATCTCTCTCATGGTGTAGAGCAGCCGCATCTCTGCCACGGACGGTACATAGGCACTTTGTCCGTACCGCCATAGGTCGAAAACCGCTTCTGCCATTGGCGAAGCCGTTTCTCGTGTATCGTACAGTGCGAATGTATTCTCGTTGCCATCATAAGCCATGATGTCGGACGATGTGCCTTGTGCGATGCCGAGGCTGTCGGCGAATGCCTGTGGAGCAATGTCCCACAGGTAAACTGCATAACCGCCCCCCTCCGTATCTCCGCGTTTTCCGGTATCGAAGACAACCGCTATCGCTTTTTTCCCCGATTGTTCATATTGTGCATAAGGCAAGGCCGTTCCGTCCTCGCAGAGGATATGTCCTGGACGGACCGCTGTATCGGGTACGTCTATGTGCGTGTCACAGGCAGCGCACAGCACGGCAGCCGTTGCCGCTGCCACCAAATGTATCTTTCGTATCATATTGCTTTCTTTTTTTGTTTCCCTATTTCATAGGTAGTTTCACACCCAGCACGACACCTGCACGCAGCACGTCCGCACCTTTTACCATCACATCGCTTTTCACTTGCCAATACAGTGTCCATCCGGCCCGTAGCACATAGTTGTGTTCATAACCGAGGTGCAGGCCGCCGAGGAATTTATTCGTGTCGCTTCCGGCTGAAGCTCCGATACGCAGACTGCCATAGTAGTTGCGTCCCCGCGTCATGCACGGCTTGTAGGCCACGCCAAAACCGTAGCTGCGGTAGTTTCGCCAAAATGATTCCGGACAGATATGACCGCACGAACCGCACTCTGCCCATTGTAGGTAGCCGTTGACGAAAAACTCCCACGCATGGCGGTAGTTCATTTCATGTTCGTAGGCGAGCGTTATATCCATGCCGTTCTTGTAGAGTAGCCCTGTGCCAAGTGAGAGGCGTCCGCTACCTTGTTGTGCATTCGCACTTGCAGCGACACACACGCAGGTAATTATCAGGATGATTGTCTTTTTCATAGTCATTCCTCCTCCAATAAATCTGCATGGAACGAATCTGCCGCCAGTATATCCTCATAGTCGATGTTCAGGCTGATGTTACGGCCACTAATCTGTTTCTCCGTCATTTCGATGGTCAGCAGCTTGTCATTGGGAAAGGTCATCTTTTTCACGACAATCACATTCCGATAGCCGTGTCTGAACGTCTTGCCCGGTTCCAGAACCAAGGCAGGTGTCAGTTCTATAGTCTGTGCGTTGGTTGCCTTGGCGAGTTTCTTGTCTGTCAGTTTTATCCGTATCTCATCAATGTCAAAACGGATGTTCGTCTTGTTCTCGATGGAAAAGTCTATGAAGAAGTAGTTACCCACCGAGTAGATATTGTTCAGACGCATCACCATACGGTGTGCTTTGGTAGCTACGTTGCGGATTTTCGCAGGTGAGTTCCAGATGCGCCGTGCATGATGTGTCATGTCGGCAGTGGACATTGAGACTGCCGGATTGTTATACGCATTACGCTCTTGCAGCAGTATCTCCTTATCCGTTACTGCCTCTTTCATCCTTGTGGTATAAATCAGTGCGTATTGTGTGCGGTACCGTTCCGTTACAATGGTGACGATGGCGAGTATTTCACCATCCTCGTGTCCGCTTTCCTTGGGCTTTAGGCGGATGATGTTGTCAATGGGCTGATCACCCGCCACCTTGTCAGTGGAAATATCCACGAAACGCACCGGTTCCGATGCCGTTATGACGGTTGTTATCTGTTCGTTCACCGTCAGTTGTTCCATTTCCTCATAGGTCGTTTGCGCCTGTGCGTTCCGCGCCAGCGGCAGCCCTGCCGCCAGAAGAAATGACATTGCGATTTTCTTCCAATTCATATCCATGTTGTTAATTATATTTATTCCGTTTATTTCCTCTTTTCCCTTATTTCTCCTCTTTCTTTACCTGTTTGGCACGTACCCATGTACAACGCCCCGTCCGGGTCATTTGGAGTTCACACTGCCAAAGAGTGCCTTTCTCCACTGTTTTGAAATTCACATTTCCGTATCTTGGTCCGTAAAAACCGGTATGTTTTTGAAAAGCGAATAAGGCAATCCTCCGTCTGTCTTCTGTCCGAAAGTTGCATATTAGGGCAAACTGCCCTCTGTGATGCCACCACTCGGTACTCACAAGTTTTCCGATAAATGTCTCGGCTTTATTGGGGGCTATATAGTCCGCATAATAAAGCCCATCCGTACCTTTGTGATATTCTGATAAATCTGTTTCCATGTCATCATCGTTTTATTTCCTTTTTTCCTGTCCGTTCACCAAATACACGAAAGTTCCGTATTTCAGCTTGACTTTGTTTTTCTTGATAGCTTTGCTGATGGCATTGCTTGTTTTCTGGTAGGCATTGTTCACCGCCTGCATTCCCCATTGTGCAAGGCTGTTTCCTGTACTTCCCATACTCATGTTCATATTGCCCGACATTGCCCCGCTTGCTACATCCTTGCTCGTTTCCCGGAATTGGCTGTTGGGTACATACAGCCCTTCCATGCCATCAGTATCATAGAGTGACAGACTCACTTTCACCAGTTCGTCATTCACGAGGATGCTGCTGATATTACCTTTCACGCGTCCGGATGAGAATCCGCTCACTGTAGCGTACAGGTACGTTCCCCTTGCTACCACACACTCGCCAATCTCCACATCGTCAAGCAGGCGCAACCTCACGCGCGAGCCGTCCACCGCTTTGATGTTCTCGTCAATGATGGCTTGGATAAGTTTCGGTTCATGGACATTCTTCGACAGTGTGTTAAAGTAGTCCGAGGTTGTCTTCACCTTGCGTACCACTTCGCTGGGCGGTTCGTCCGCAGATGGCGTTTTCACAGCCCGGCTCTCTTCGTTGATGGTTCCGGAGGCTGTTGCTCCTTGTGGTGGAGCAATGTTGGCCGTGTCCGTTTCTGCCGGGGGTACAGTCGCGTTTTGCCCTCTCAGTCTCGCCTCTGCGAGTGCTTTTTCCAGTTCGGCAAGTGCTTCTTGTTCTCGTGTCTTGGCAGAGGCAATTTCCGCTGCCGCAGCTTTTTCCTGTTGTTCTTCCGTGAGCAGGTCGATGTCGTCCTGCGTGTATTTCGATTCATACTCTTCCTTGTTTTTATCGGGTTCTTCCCGGTCTATGTTATCTACTGCGGAGTAGTCCTGTATCTTACCCCATGATTTCGCCATATTCTCGTATTTGCTGCCTATGCCATCGTCCTTGATCTGTGCCCCCGGCAATTCGGGGTTCAGGAACTCCGTCGTCTGCAATGCCTTGTCTTGTATTTCTATCGTTTCTGTCTGAAACAGGTCGAAGATGAAATAAGACGCGCCGAGCAGGGGGAAATAAAGGATGGCGGGAAGCATATATTTCGGCTGGCGAAAATTGATTTTCTCCAATATCTTCATTATACATCTTTTAATTGAGTTGTACATACTTGCCTTCAATGGCACAATTTCTCAGTATCTCTGCGTTGTCTTCTCCGAAAGCTAACAGGAGGCTACCGCAACCGGGAGATTCACCTCGCGTTCCGTCTGGTCGGTAGAATCGGATGCGGTGGCGTAGGAATTTCATTCCCGTTGCTTTTGGGAAGATGACGTCCTGAAACATTTTGGAATCACAACGGTTGAATAATAATGCAATGCCGTTGCCATGTTCTGCCAGTTTCCGGACGAATAGCTCGATAAGAGGACGCGAATAGGGAGGATTGAGCCACACACGTCCTTCCCATATCTGGGACAACCCGTCTATGTTCTGGTCATACATGACCTCGGCAGTCGGCCACAACGGACGGATAGGAGCGCAAGGGTCAAGGTCGAATTTGCCCAATGCGTCCAGTATCTCCTTTGGCGTGTACCATTCGTCTGACGAACGGACTGATTTTTCAAACCGTGTATTCATAAGCATTCTTTTACTGTGGTTTGTCCCCTCTGTTTTTATGTTCCCTTATTTCGACTTCCTGCAACAATTTGTGCCGTTCCCGAAGTACAGAATCCTGCATTTCCGTTGCCGTGCGACTTGCCGGACTGTGCCTGTACACAGTTACCAAGCGGTAGGCGTTCCATGCGAAAGCTCCGATGACGAATGTAAAGACGATGACCAGAAACAACGTCCGGTGCGCGTTGGCAAAGCCCTGCACCTTGGCCGCCGCTTGGTCGATGCGTGTCGCCTTGGCGAATTTGTGCCCGGCCTGCACCTCTCGCTCGTAGCGTTCCTTGTACTGCGGGTCATCTTTGTCCGGCATCTTCTCGCCGAACAACATTCGTTTGAATCCTTTGATATTCATATCTTTGGTGATTTAATAGTTACTCTTTGTTTTTTGCTCGATATCTTTGTTCAGCAATGTACGCCAGTTTACTATGAGCAGTCCATGCGGATTGTTGTCCGTTCTCGGCACACGTTTAAGTTGCCCTGCCGTAACCAGTTCGCGCATCAGGATATTACTCCGACGTTCGATTCGCTGCCGACCATAGTAGGTGAACTCCATATTCTTTTTGTCAAAGGAGATACTGTCACAGAAAATCGAGAACACCGCGCTCGTACCCAATATGTTGGAGTAAAATCCCTTTTCCTTGAGGGTATTGTATTGTGCCAGTCCCGTCTCATCGACCAGGTACATCGCTTTTTCCATCGTATAGCGGATGTATTTGTCGTCCGGTGCGAGAGTAAAAAAGTAATGGTGGAACATTTCTACATGGCTCTTGGCTTCCACGTCCAGCGTTTCGTCCATCGTCGTGCGGGTTACGAGTATAGGTACATTTCCGTCCAGCACATACACCTTTTTCTGTGCGTCCGTCACCATTGTCCGGGCAGTCCAGATACTTGACACACTGATGATGATACACCCTACAAGAAAAGCAGTGCAGATGATGCCCACCAGTCGGATTTTATTCTCCAAATGCTTGATGACCATATACCTTTATTTTTTCTTGTTAGACAATCGTGTGTATTCGTCATGTAACATTGTCATGACTGTATCCTGTAACTCCGTCAGAAATTTTTCGGACTTCCCGTCAAAGAGCTGTGTGTAATCTTCCCGCATGATTACATGCACGAATATCCACCAGATACGGCGGTTTCGATTCTTGGCATTTTTCTGCAATTTGACCAGTTGCAGACGATAGGTAAGGTAAGTCATCATAGGGACGATATATCGGTTGTCCCATGTAACGGCTTCGTCCAGTTCTTCATATTCCGGATCAATTCGGTGGTTAGGTGCATAAACGAGTTCTTCGCTTATGCGTTCATTTGCATAGCGCACGAAACGCTCGTTCCTGCACCATTTTTCAATTTTCTGTTGTACATTCATCTTTTGGATATTTAATATTAGGTTTATCATTATCTCATCATCGAGCCGATACCGCCCGTAGCCGTCATTTTTGCCTGCTGCGCCACACCTTCTCCAAAGTTCCGTGTAGAGAAAGCCGTGTCACCTTCAGGTATCATCCATGCTGCCAAGTCCGGCACGAGGTTTAGGCATTTCAGTGCCACGATACTTGCCGCCATCAAGTAGCCGGCGGAGAAGAAGCTGTTTTGCAAGTAGGCCGCCATCGTCTGTTCGCTTGCTGTGATTGCCGTCAGGTTTTCTACCTGTATGCACAATACAATGTCAAATAGCAGTAGCACATAGAAGCCGACGAAGTAGAGCATCGCACCATAGAAATGTACTGTCAGATACCTTATAAGCCACTTCGCCCATGCACCTTCCCATTTGGGCAACAGCGAGAACGCCCATTGTATAGGTCCGAATATTGTTAACATGCCCAGTAGGATTTGCTGGCAGTAGATGGTCGCCCACCATCCGATACGATACACAATCAGAGCGATAAGCATGATGATTTTATCGATACCTACGATGACTCCTGCCGTCAGTGAGGTAAACCACAGTTCGGCTGCGTCTTTCTCCATTTTCGTCACTTCGTCCACTCCGGTTTGTTCCATGGTCGCTTCTACCAGATTCGGGTCTGAGGTACCCGTGTGAGCGACATCTGCCTGTGCTTGCAAACTTTGGTACATCGTGTCACGTACATGGATAAGTTGCTGCACTTCCTCGAATTTGTCCGCTATTTGGGTGGCTTCTGCCTCGTACAGGTCATGCGTGTACGAGCCGATGCAGTTCGGGATGTAAGACAGGAAGTCAAGAAAACACCAACTACTCCCACTGCCAGCCATACCCGTGTCTGCTGGCGGATACCACCAACAGAGGATGATTGAAACAGCCAAAGGACGGAACAGCTTCAGTACATCCAGTGGCTCATGTTTCACCATCATCTTGTACGCCATTCCCGCTGCCATCACAATAGCGAACAGGGCAGCCAGTGCCATGCACATTTGTAGTATCCACCAGAACGGTCCCTGCGAGCCGGTAAAAGTCGCATCAGTCAGGAACTCGTTCGTTTGAAAAATCACATCGTCTATCTCTTCTTCAAGGATATTGATACCGAAATCCGAGAGTATATTTCCGTCTGCCATACGTTTTTGTTTTTTCAGTTCCCTTTGCTTACTGTTTCATCTCCGTCACCGCTGTCGCCCGTGTTATTGCCCGATTGCGGGCCGCGCACGGCAAAGCGCGATTCGTGCCACCGGCTCACCGCATCGCGGACAATACTCTTCTTATCCAGAGTACGGTCAGCGGTAGCGTTCAGTAGCGTACTTGTTACCGTAGTATTCTGCCGTTTGGCAAGGTAGCCGACAAGGATTTCGTTCTGTCGGGTTATATCCTCATAGATGCGCAGATACTCTTTTTTCCGCTGTGCGTTGGGCATATAGGCATCTTTCGTTGCATCAATGGCGCACTGGTAGATATGGTAATATTCCGTCCATCTGTCTTTATCCTCCGGTGTCCCCCCGACAGGCAAGATGCGGTCTATATTTCGTTTGAACCGTACCATCTGTCCGTTGACCTTATCGCCTTCGGCGAGCCATGCGATGTCCGCTTGACGGTCAGCCACGTTCAAGGCCTCTATCTTTGCCCGGCTCACCAATGCCGAGTCGATGGCTTCAGCTTCGTCCGTTTGGTTGTACAGGTTGACGCCCGCCAGTGTGCGGAACGACAGTTTGTTCTTGGCTGCTGCCGACTTTTTGTACTTGTTGTGCAGTATGGAATAGTAGAGGTCGGGCGAGAGTGCTCCCGTACCGGTTTCCATTACTGTTACTTGATTTTGTTTCGGCGAATCGTGGTTATAGGTCACGGATTGTGCCTTTGCCGCCGTGGTTGCAATTATTGTAACCGTCACGAGTAAGAGTATTCTGTCCATATTTACTTTCGGTTATTTTGTTACTAATCTTTCAATACTCAATGTGCTTCAATCAGTTAATCACCGAGATTATTCCACATTTCTTTTTATATTATATTCATTTCTAATCCTTTCCTCTCCCCGCGAGAAGTGCATGTCATCCTTTTCAATACAAATACATTTTCTATTCGTATGAATACAGGCGATTGCAGTGCTCATGCTTCCAGAGGCAAAATCAAGGACTGTGTCACCCTCTTTCGTGTATGTTTTTATCAGATATTTCAATAATGCGACTGGCTTTTGATTAACATGAATCGTTTTGCCCTCTGATTCCGCAGTTTTGAAATATTTCACACTTCGTGGGTATCTCGTTCCTTTGTTTTCATTTCTGAATGTAGGATTTGGTACCTTGTTTACTCCTGTCCAGTTACTCCCTCTCTTTGTACGATTTTCATAAGGCTCACCTTCTTCCATGATTGGATAATAAGGAGTTCTGCCGTTACAAAAGATACTGATTAGCTCATGCGCTTTTAGAGGTTGCTTTTTAGCAAGAAGGAAATTGCTTGCTTTTGACTTTTCCCATACCCAGTCATATTTAAATTCGGCTAAATTGCCACAGCGTAAAAGGCTGCTGAACGGTTCGCTGCCAAATAAAGCCGTAGGTGCATTATCCTTTCTCACCCTTCTAATCTCCTCCCACATTTTCGAGAATGGTATTATCTTATCCCATTGCGAAGCTGTAATTCCAAAAGGTGGGTCGCATAGAACTAAATCAATACTTGATTCTGGGAGAAGAGGCATTACTTCAAGGCAATCGGCTTTATATAGCGTAATGTCTTTTGCAAAAACGATCTTTTTCATTACATCTTTTATTAATCCAAATGTCCATTTGCCTCTTGGTTATAGGCCGGATAGACTTGTTTGTACTTAAAGTTTCTTTCTCTGTTTGTACTTCTCCGAACATCCAGGACGAAACGCTTTTCCTGCGTTTTAAGATATTCCTTAGCAATTTCGGTGCATAGAAGTCATAATCTAACTTGTGGCATTATTTACCTCCTTCCTCTTTTACCGTCAATAATCCAGTCGTCCCGCATTGCGCCACCGTCCGAAAGCACCGTCAATAATTTCCCGTTTGGTACGTTCCCGGTAAATCTTCGATTTCCAGTAGCCGATACGTACCTGTATGTATCTCCATGTCTCGATGTATGCCCGGTTCAAGTGTTGCTCAATACTGTCCAGCGACTTGTTCACGGACTCCAGTACCATCAGCAGGTCGCTGGTCGAGCAGGCCGCTGCGCCCGTGGCATACAGCACGAGGTCGCTCACCGACTTATAGAGGTGTTCTCCCTCGTTGGCGATGTCCCGTATTGCCTTTTCATTGATAGTCAGTATCAGTGCGTCTGACGGCTCGATGTTCCCATGTTTCAGGATTTTCTCATGGAAAGCCTCCAGCATGGTCTTATAGTCACCGATACGGTCACTTACCGAACTGTAGGTATCCTTCACGTTCAGCACCGTCCGTAGGGACTGGTACATCACGTCGATGACATCAAAGGCACGGGTATAGCGGTCAAGGTCGATATTCACTTCCTTGTATTTGCCCGTCTCCTCACGGCTGTACTCGTGCAGCAGTTGGTTGCTGTATTCCAGTGTGCTTCGGGCCAATAACAGGCTGCGTTGTTTCTTGTGGTCGTTGATGTACGCTTCCACCGACATGATATCGAATGTCCATTGACCCTTGGCTACATCGGGTAGTAGCGCAAGCAACGTGATGGCTATCAGCATAGTGCGTTTCATGGCCGTACCTCCTTTCTGCCACTTCGGGATGTCCGTGCGTTTTCTACCCAGCGGTCATGGCACTCTTCCACGAGCGTCAGCCTACGACCCTCGTCCGTATCGAGTTCCGGTAGCACATCCTTCAGTACGTCGATGATGTTCCGCTTGTAGTGCATCATCTTCTCCAAGGATACGAGGTCGGCGTATATTTTCGTGATACGTGAATCCACTTCTCGTGCGATTTCGAGGCGGTCACTTGACCAAAGCAGGTGGTACACGTCGCTGTTCGGTACTTCTTCCATAGGTTCTGTACGGGCATACTCGGTAGTGATTTTACAGTTGGGATATTCCCGTGCAATTTCCGATATGCGATTATTCACGATTTTAGTCTTTTCCTCGTTCGGCAGGTTCGGATCGAGTGTCAGTACATCGGCAACGTGCGTGTCTGTGTATGCCGAAGTCAATTCCCAACTGATTTGGATGATGGCACGGTGGATTTTGATACCCAGAAAGTATTTCGGCTTCCGTGCGATAGAAATAGTCGCACGGAACGTAATGATACCATTGATGTTCGGCATCGTCGCCTTACGGACGAACGTATAGCCGCTCCATGTACCTCCGTCCTGCCAAGTGAGGCTGTAGGCTGTCTTACAATCCTGCATGATGGCCGGTAGGCGGTAGTAATCATCTGTCGGCACATCGTTCTCAGCTTCCGCTTCCTGCTTCGCATCTGCGTACTCCTTCTGCTTTTGTTGCCACTCGGCAAGTTCGCTTTTCAGTTCCTCGATACGTGTCCGGTTGGAGTTATATTGTTGCCGGTAAGCTGCTGCGTCTTCCACGCTCGCCTCGGCAATTTTTTTCAGAAGGTCGGCGTTTTCCTTTTTCAAGGCACTAATCTGAGATTGAAGAACGGCAACCTGATTGTCCGCTTCCCGTATCAGTGCGTCCAGTTCTGAAAGGTCCAGTTCGTTCTCCGTTACCGAGGTCTGCATGACGCACTCTTTGGAGTGGGCATCCAGTGAGCCGCCACACTTACGGCACTTGTATTGTGTCGAGCCTTGTCCCAGCGTCGCCCCGTCTGAACAGGTTACACTGATGGTCACGCTTTCACATCCCTGCAATTTTGCGGCGTCCGTCGCCTGATAATAGTTCCGTGCATCGGATGCTATGTAATAGACATAGCCTTCCTCGTTGTCATTGAACTCCGAGAGGCGGGCATTGAGCTGCGCTTTGAACGTGTTCAGATCCATCGAATAGGAATCGAAGACATCCTCATAGACTACCTCCGTCCGGTTCCAGCTCTGTGTCACATGTATCTCATAGGCGTATGCCTTCTTGGTTTGCTTGTTGCCTTTGCTGATGATGTAGGCCTGTTGTCGGGTATTGATAGTATAGGTGTAACCGTCGTTGCTGTTGTTGAGCTGTTGTACTCGGCTTCTTGACCATCCGGCATACTGTTCTGAGTTGGCAAGGGCCTGCTCCCGTTGCGAAGCGTTCGGGTAAAATCCCGGATCGCTCGTATTAAAGCGTGTCCATGCGCCCCCGTTCAATATGCTGTTGTCGTCTGTCGGTGGGTAGTAGTCGCATAGAGAAATGCTTCCTTGCTCACGCCGTGCGATATACCACCGTTGCGTGTAATAGTTCCCGACTGCATTGTCCATGTAGTCGGTCATCCACGATGTGAGGTCGTAGTTGCTGAAATTGAACAATGCGGCCACGCTGTCCTGACCGCCCACCATGTCGATTAGCAGACTACCGATGTCATGTTCCGCCTGCTCGAAGAGAGTACCGTAGTGTTCATACAGGTTGCCGATTTCATTGGCTTTGCCGCCCAACAGGTCATGGAACGCACTGCTTTGCAGTAGAGCGTCACCGAGGTTCTCCATACCAGATGTTGCCAGCCCTACGCCCATGTTATAAAGGTTGTCGATATCGCCTTTCAAGTTCTCGATGGTGAAATTGCCCGGCACTTTGGCCAAGTTGTCCAACATCCGTTGCCAATCGGTACCGCCCAGTTCTGCGAGGTTCAGCAAACTGGCGATGTCGTGGTCAATTTCCAGAAAAGCGATGTCCGAGAACGTCAGTGTGCTGTTGGTCACAACGCTTTCGAACTGCATACACAGGCTCTTCGTATCATCGCAGACTTTCATCAGGTAACTGCCCCAGTGGATGGCTGTTTGTGGTGAGCGTAGCATCAGTTTCGCTACCACCCATATTTTCGGCATGATTTTCTCCGCCACCATATGGTAAATTCGACGATAGTAGTAATTTTCCGTGCTGCTGCACCAGATGCCAAGGTCGGACAGAGCCTTGTGTTCCAAAAATTTGGAAGAAAATATCCCTGCTGCTGCCACCTCTGCCGCCGTATAGTGTTTCAGAATATCATCCACCTGCTCGCGGTAGTAGCTTTCAGCCACTACCTCCGTGCCGAATGCGGCGGCCATGGCCGCCACGGTACGTGCGTCATAGTTCACGCTGTAATATTGTGCGTGAACGTGCTGTGTCAGGGCAGGCAATAGGATAACCCAAAAGATAAACAGCCGTTTCATCGTTTCAGACCTCTTTTATGTATTCCGGTTCCTTGTGATTGAAATACCACCGCTCAGATTCGATACAATTCTCCGTGACAAGTCGGCAGAACATATCATGTATGATGGTAGTATCCTTGATGGCCCTTTTGATCCGGGCTTCTTGGGAGCCGAACCATCTCAAGAAGAAAGGCTGGTTTAGATAAGTTTCGCGCACGGTCTGATAGCGTAGCCATCCTAAGTCACTCAGTCTTTTTTCACTCATCGGACTGCTGTTCAGTTCCCGGAATAGTTCTTCACGAAATCCGTTTTCATCGAAGGCAGGTTTGCTGCTACACAGCCTGTCGCACATATCGTAAAACTCCTTTTCTTTGGGGTTTTCTTCATAATATCGGTTCAAGTACGTTTCCAGTTCTACATCGGACATACCCAACCGAAGGGAATACTCCGCCAATAGCCGTTCGATGGCAGCTACCTTGTCCGGTGTCATGTCATCCATACGGAGCAGGTTCTCCTTGGATAGCATACAAAACTCCCGGAGGGACAAAACAGTGAGTTCCGGATTATTGACAGAAATTTGTTCGCGCGTCAAGCTGCTTTCAAACCCCATCATATTTATTC
Source organism: Parabacteroides sp. D25 (assembly GCF_000307475.1). NCBI lineage: Bacteria > Pseudomonadati > Bacteroidota > Bacteroidia > Bacteroidales > Tannerellaceae > Parabacteroides > Parabacteroides sp. D25. The sequence continues at coordinate 48,525 of NZ_JH976503.1, forward strand.
CGTAGTCCAGTGACAGGGTGATTAAAATCCTTTTCGTTTTCATTATGATGTTATTTTAGTGGTTAAGTTCAGTACACGTCCCGCTTCATTAACTTTCTGTGCAAACGGCAATGCCTTGCCGATACCGCTGGCATCCCAGTCACGGCAATATGCCTCGATAGCCTTTTGGTGGCTGCATTGTAGCTCGCGCTTGTAAAGTTTCAGAGCCTCTTTCTCTGCCCGTTCAGTCGTGTAGGTCATGTAGCACTCGTGCGGTTCCTCCACGCCATAAACACCGCTGGTCGTGCCCCGGCGGATAAATACCTCGCGGAAGAAGCTGCGTCCTTCCTTGTTTTCGAGGCGGTTGATGGTGAAAATTTTCTTACAGTCCACGTCCGTTAGGCCAAGAATCGCCTTGATGGTGTCGAAACGTTCCTTGAATTTGCTTTGGTCAAGCAGCATCACCACATCCGAGTTGTTGATGATGGCCTCTTTCACGATTTCGCTGCCGATGATGTCCTGTATCTCCTGTGTCACCACACCTACACTGGCCCAGAATTTACGTGCCGTTTTGTACATAAATTTGATGTATTCCGCCATCAGCGGGCTGGCGATGGCTTTCCACGCTTCCTCGATGACAAGGACTTTGCGGTTCTTTTTGATGCGCATTTTCTGTAAGAAAACATCCATGATAATCAGCGTGACCAAAGGAAAAAGCAGCGGGTCATCTTTTATACTGTCGATTTCGAAGACCACGAACGTCTCGTCGAACAGCGAGCTGTCCATGTTTTCGTTCAGCGTTTTTTCGTGGTTGCCGCCCAAATAAAAGTCCTTCATCATATAGCGGTATGTCGAGAGGTCGATGCCCGTGATACGGTTCTCCTCACAGATATCCGGGATGCGCTGCACGGAATATTCATAGAAAGAGTTGAATGACAGTTCTTCCACTTTCAGTTCCTTGCGCCGACCCTCTATCTCGTCAATGATACCCTCGATGCGGGCCGCGCGTTCCCGTTCGCTTTCGTGCCGCTTCTCACTGCTGTTGCGGTCATCAATAACGAGGCTCTTACGCAAGTCCTCACGCTGTTGGGGTGTGAAGCTCTCGAAACCGTTGAAGTAGGCGTCGTAATATTCCGTGATGACGTGCTCTATCAGACGGTCTTCCGTCTTTGTGACCGTTCCCTGCGTACCTTTCCAGATAAGCAAGACGAGGTTTTTCAGGAATCCCGTTTTTTCTACGTTCATCTCTTCCCGATTGATGCGGAACGGATTCATCGTGATGGGCCGTTCCTCGGTATAGCTGATATACTTGCCGCCGAAATACTCGCATAGCCCCTCGTATGAGTTACCCGTATCGACCATTACCACGTCCGTCCCCTGTTCATGCAACTGGCGCACGACGGAATTCATGTGGAAACTCTTTCCGCTGCCCGAAGGCCCCAGGCAGAAAAAATTCGAGTTGTCGGTCAGCTTGTTCTTTCCCTCTTTTCCCGTGATGTCGATAGCTACCGGAACACCTTGGCGGTCAGTGTAATAAACTTTTAGCGGTGTTTCCTCACTATGCTGCACCCGTTCTTTGTACATCAGGCATACCGCAGCGTCGGAGAGGGTCAGAAAACGGTCATATTCCTCGTTCAGGCTGTAACAGTTGCCCGGAAACGAACTGACGAACAGTTCCAGTTGGTTGTATGCACGCTTACTGATGTGTATGCCCATGCGCCCAAAAGCGTTTTCCAAGTGATTCGTGCATTTTTGAAGGTCGGTGTCCGCAGGCACGCCCACCACCATGTTGAAGTGCGTGTACACGAGCAGTTTGCTTTCACGGGCTATTACGTCCTGTACCTGTTTGATGTCCTCTACGGCCATTTGGTTACTCGGATTGGGGATGCTTGCATGCCGGTTCTTCTTTTTATCGAGTAATGCCAGTTCCCGCTTCTGGCTGGGCAGGAAAATAATTTGGTTGTACACCACCGTTTCTGCGTTCGGAATATTATCCACCACCGAGACAAGATCCACTGGCATCTCGGTATTATTCACCTCGATATTGGTATAGGGACGTATCAGCGAGGGGAGCGCGGCGCAGTCCACGTCCACGAGGCTGTACACCTTACAGCGTTTGTCACCCATAGATACCGTTTCGTCGTCAGCCTTGACATTCGTCATCGAGACCATACGGTCTTCGAAGTTCATCGCAAAGTAACGGTCCACATATTCGCTTGCCTCGGCTTTGTTCAGGAATTTCACTTGTACACCGCTGTCGCGTAGTAGGTCTCGAACCTTATAAATTTTCACGAGGAAATCGCGCCATTTCTTGCTATCGTAAGAGAAAAGACGGCTCTTCTTGGCTTCCTGTGTGATAGTCAGATAGCAAAGGCTGTCCGTGTACGGACGCCCATTAAAATAACGGAAGTACGATGCCGAGAGAAATTCTTGATTATGCTCCGGCTCGTTCGCGAACTGTTTCCTTACGAAGATGTCCTGTTTGTGCAAGGCATACCCTTCGCCCAGTGTCTGCGCAAGGGCAGAGAATAGATGCGTGAAGTCGTAATAGCTGTCAATGTCCGCTGAATACTTCTGTACCGGATTTTCGATTTTCAAGACGGCGGAATATTCGCCCGTCTTGGTGTACAGCACACCCACACCGTCTGTATCTTCCACAGAAAAATAGATATTCTGAAAGATATGCTTGCGCTTGCCGCCCGTACCGAACGTATAGACTGACAAGGCCATACCCGTACATAGGGCGATGAAAAATAAAATGATATATAGGGTCATTCCGATATTCGTTCATTAAATAGGGGCAGGTCTGCCTCGGCTGGAGACGGACCCGCCCGCGTTCAACAATCAATCAGCCACACACATTGCCGTGATGGTTTTTCTTATAGTCATACTTTGTGCGAATAGGCATACACATACACTCCACGTTTTACATTTTTACTGTGCAGCCCCTTTCGCTGTTTGAGGATGATAAGCACGATTCCCGCAGATAAGACAGTTGCCAATACGACCAGTCCGGCCACAAAGCCCATAAGACAGTAAGCGGCGATGAAGCCCACAATGGCCCCACCAGCTACGCCTGCCGCCCAATAGATGTAGCGACCTTGTAATCCCATCAGTTCCAAAGGCCGTTGCAGTCCTTTGAACAGCGGGTAATCCGGATAACGTCCGTTATTAGTCATTCCTCCTGGCTGTTTATGCGTTAATTCCGAAGAATAGAGGTAATGCTTGGGCTGCCGCAATCAGGAAAAGGCACGCCCCAACCACCATCATAATCTTCTTCTTGACATCCTGTTCCTCGTTGTTCATGGCGATATACACCGAAATGGCTCCGATGATGGCCACAACACCAGCAATGGCATAGCAGAGTTTGACCATCACAGGAACGTATTTCACGATTTCCTCGGCTACGGTTGATAGAGCTGTCGTACCGGCTGAGTAATCGCCTGCCGTACTTTGAGCCATAGCAGGTATGCCTCCTAACAGGGCAATGATTAACATTTTTACTTTGGTGGAAACTTGCATGATAGTTTTCTTTGCCTTTCGGCACATTCTTTTGAATTTCTGAAACATATTTATTACATTTTTTGTGGTACTTCTATTTTTGAATTGGTTTTACACTCCTGTCAGCCACCTATATGCGGTAGCCGAAGAAAGTGGGGAACACGATTGAAGCTCCAATGATGAAGAGGCACGCACCGACAAGTGATACGATAGACTTCACCACACCGTCCTCGCCTGTGTTCATTTTGATATAGATTTGGAGCGCGGCAACGACTACGAAAACCGAGGCGACAGCGTAGCAGATGTACAGCACGTACAGCATCATCGTCACCACGAAGTCGTGCATCGTTGCAAGTGCGTCTGCACCCCAACTGTAGTTTACGCTGCCGCTTTTGGCGAATACCGCATAAGGGACAAAGCACAGTGCACATAATATTTTTTTTGCTTTCGACATTTTACAATCGGTCTTTGAGAGGTTTCCATACCAGTTCCGGACGGTTGTCCGTCTTTCCTTTGGCAAGCATCGCTTTGTACAGTTCGTCTGCCGTGTATGCGTCCGACAGGTAGGTCTCGGTTTCTTCCATCTGTTCCTCCGCTTGGGCTTTCAGCCGTTTCAGCTTCTCCGCCACGGCTATCTCGCCATTATTCTCTGCGGTTTCCGTCTCCTGTGGTGTAGGTGAAGCGGTAGGGGCAACATCTGTTTCATACTTCTCATTACCCACATTGAATCCCGTATCGCTCTCCGTCACGGACACACTCTGTTCATCTTCCGGCGCACCGAGGTCAAATACCTCTTCTTCCGGCTTACCATTTCCTTTTTTTTCATAAAGGTCCTGCACGATGATAACCGCATAATAGACGAGATAGGCAACTGTCAGGACAATGGTGAAAATAAAATATGATTTCATATCTTTTTATGTAATATGATTTATTATATTTGATTGTGGCTGCAAAATAAGAATGGATAAGTTTAAAGATAAAATTATTGGCTACAAAACATATTATTTTAATATGATATTTTCTCAAAATGCAAAAATCATATTACAAAATCATATTCAAATACGATTTTACATAAGAAAGCAGGAAAAGTTGGGGTATAAAAAAAGCCCTCCGTGAAGGAGAGCTTAGGGAGTGGGTTGTTCATTGTTTCTTCCCGCGTAGGTAGTCGTTTAGGTCTTTGTAACCGGCATAACGGTTGGACTCGTTATAGACGCGTCCATCATACATCCCGGCTATGGTTTCCACTGTCTTTTGTCCGGCAAGGTCATTGTCAAGGTAACAGTGGATATACGTGTATTTTTGCAGATACGTCAATGTCTTTTTCAGATTACTGATCGAGTTCATAATAAGGTGGTCACAGGGAGCATTAATACAAATGGCACTATCGTCCGTCTGTTTGAGAGTCAGATAGGACAGAAAGTCCATGAACCCTTCAAACAGGCAGACACGGCTCTGTGTCTCACCACGCGATTGGAGTATCAAAGAAATGTCCTTGTTCTTGATACATCCTTTATAATAAGGGTTTCGCACCTCGTATCCACCGGATATGTTGCCAAAAGCCAGTGCAAAGTAACGTCGCTGGCGCAGTTCGTAATGCACTTCCTTACAGAACATTCGTCCGATATCCGAATCAATCATACGTGAATGGAGATATGAGAACAGTGCGTGGTGTCGCAGCGGCACGATAATCAGATTTTTCATGTCGGCTTCCACGGGTCGGAACGTTGTGGGCAATGTCCGGGTTTTCGGTAGCGATACACCATTGACATGCCGTTCGATGTATGCTAATGCTTCACTCACACTTTTTGTTTCGCAAAGGTACTTACCCAGTTCCACAAGGTCGCCTCCGGTGGCCTCGCCAAAATCATACCATTCATTCAGCCGGTCATTGACTTTGAACGATGGCGTCACCTCTTTCCTGAGAGGCGAAAGATACCAGTATTGCTCTGATTTCATATACTGCGCACGGTGGCCGAGCTGGGCCAAAAAGTCCACGATACGCACTCGTTTTGCTTCATCTATGGTCATATTCAAATTCTTTTCACTTGTTTGCGCAAAAGCGGTTTAGTTTAGTTTGCGACCCTATATATATAAATACTAAATTAAACTGAATTATATAGGCCCGCGCCCGCTCTCATTCTTCATCGAAAAGCATGGTTTCTGCCTGTGTCATGTCATAATAAAAAAGTTTATCTCGTTTGATAACCAGTTTTAAGGTGTCAGTCAGATATTGCAGCAGTTTGACCATTACGTTTCTCCCACGCTTAAATCCGATTGCCTCGTAAGCTGTCATCATGGCTTGCAGCATATTTTCAAACCCACGGATAGGTTTGTCTCCAAACGCAGCGGAAAGGGCTTCACGGTGCTGTTCGACGCTTAGTTCCATAAAACCCGTCCGCTGTTTCGGTTTCTGATGTGGGGCATTCTCAAACAAATGCCCTTCTGCGAGAACCGGGAGCCCGCCCTCATTAACAGTGAAAGCAAAGGGTTTAAACTCTTTCTCACGGATGTGTAACGCATGAACCTCGCTGACGTTGGGACAATCGTTGTTTTTGCTGATGACCAGTACAGTCTCCGCCTTGTTGCTCATTTCCGTACCGATATGCCCGCGCACATTGTTATCTCCTTTATTCAAGTGTAGCACACAGTGGATATGCAGGTCATACTTTGATGACCACTCCATCATCTTGTTAATGACTTCCACGGACTCACCGGTGCTGTTTATGTCAAGCATCAGGTCACGGATACCGTCGATGATAACAAGTCCGTATCCTTTTCTTTGACGTAAGGCGTAGTCGATGACCCCAATGCGTATTGCCGGAGAGTATTCGCGCAAGCAAATAAAGTCGAGGTTTTCACTGTCGGTTGTAGTGGGCAGTCCGGCAAGCCGCAAGATGCGTTCCAGTACATTATGACAATGAAAGCGGCTCTGTTCCGTGTCCACGTACAGAATCTTACGTTTACCTTCCGGGAGGTGCGCCCGGTAGTTCAGCACTTGTTTTCCTGCCAGCGATGCAGCGACAATGGCCGAAACGTTAAATGTTTTTTTTGATTTCGCCTTGCCGGTTGATGCGCTGAAGTTGCCGAGCGTAGCAATGGTCGAGTTGTCTATCCAGATAATCTGTGGCGGCGTTTCATAGGTGTCCGTCGCCCGAATCTGCGAGGCGGAGAGGATATCCGATAAGAAATCCTCCTCCGGCCTCATATCCACATTATATTCAGTTCTTCTTTCGTTTTCCATGGCGTCTTTGATTAAAGAAAGGTTGTGTGGCAGCGGCCTCGTTTGCCATACGTGCTGCTTCATCTACGGTTGGTTCATAATTCTGCAAAAGCCATTCATCCAGATCTTCTTTGGCGAAATATATCATTTTGCCACGTGGCTTGTAATGCGGAATCTCCTTGCCTGATGTTAGCTTGTACAGCATACTCTCGGATATTCCGATATACATACAAGCCTCTTGGAAGGTAAACACCTGTTTGGTGGTATATATATTTTTTTCCAGCAATGCGATGCGTTCCAACAGACTCTCTATCGGATCTAATTTCTTTAGGATGGCTTCGACGCTTGTAAGCCGTTCACTCAGCCGTTCCATGAATGTCAATCTATTATTTTGCATAAATGAGTTATTATAAAATTAGACAATGGAAGTATGCCCTCCGTTATGTAGCGCGCTAACGGAGGGCAAAGATAGGGCAACCCAAAAGGTCAGCATGAGTTTGCACCGTGATAGTAACCACGTATCACGGCAACTATCACGCTTTTACCTTTCACATACTTCGCTTATTGGCACTTCTTACCACTCTCTCAGTTCATCAATGGCTCGCCTGATACCGTAACCTGCTGATGTCATGTTGTTGCGTAGAGCAGACAGAGCGGATGAAAGGCTTGAAGCTGAAACGAATCCTTTTCCGTCCTTGGTTTGTAAGAACCGTCCATTACTGAGAACGGTCTGCCATTTGGTTTGGATGAACGAGTGTTCAAGGAGTGTATCGAACAGGATGGCCACATGACGGATATTGTTTACACGAATACAGAATCCTTCCTTGCAGGAAAGCAGGGCTTCCATATCTTCCACGTGTAGGGTAGAAACGCAAAACAGATGATAAGCATTGGCACAAGCCGTAATACCTATCATCTGTTTACGAGTGAGATTGCATCCAAAGGAAAGAGGATAAATCCTTGTCGGGCCGTCTTTGCAGCACGTGATGGACTGTGATGGTGGCACAAACATATCATACATTCGTTTCAGTTCCATACACTTCTCGAACGAGAAGTCTGCTTCGGTAAAAAGTGATCGGATAAGATTGGAACAATCGTTTAATAATCCTTTGACGATATGAATGTTCATTTCATGGCAGTTCCGGCAGACCGCATGATTGCAGTCGATATACCGGTGGCTGTTTACAAAATCCTCCACGTAACGGTGGTACTGCTTACTACCCGCCACGACATCACGGAGATACATTGTTTTTGCTTCAACGAGCAATGCGAAAAATTCTTTCGCTACATCCTGTTCTTCAACAAAATGGTGCAGATGTTTCTTCCCTCCAAAAAGAGAGAGGGCCATTGTTAGGTCTTTTCATGATGAAATACTTTAAATTGGATTTATAATATATTATAAGGGTGTTGCTCCCGAAAGAAAATCCTGCCGGAACAACACCCTAAATAAGTGTTTAGATATCTGGTCTGATGCTCATCGCATTGTCAATCGAATAAACCGTTAGTCAGATTTACTGCATCGTCTTTTTTCTTATTGACGATTTTGGCATACACTTGGGTCATCTTTACAGATGTATGACCGAGCAATTTAGATACAGTGTATAAATCTGCTCCCAATGTCAGCATCATTGTGGCGAACGTGTGGCGGGCCGTGTGAAAGGTGAATCGCTTGGAAATTCCGGCGGCTTTGGCCCATGGTTTGATAAGCTGGTTGATACCTGAAGGCAAATCGAACACATGGTCGTCTGCTGTCTTGTCCCCACGTTCCGGCATCCACTTCAACGCTTCATTGGAGAGCGGAAGGTAAATCGGTTCCTTTGTCTTCTGCATGGCTACTGCCAAGCGATATTGGCCGTTGTCAATAAACACGTTCTTCCATTGCAATCCGATAATATCACTGATACGTAGTCCACAGAAGCAGGAGAACAGGTAGGCACTTTTTACCCCCTCGTTCTGCATTGGTGTAGCGATTAATGATCTCACTTCTTCAATAGTCATATACGAACGCACACTTTCCGGCATCTTGGGCTTCTCCGATTTTTCCATTTCGTTGAATGGATTCTTTAAGATGCGTTTCGCACGGACAGCGGCATTTAACGCACCGTTGAAAATCTGGTAATAGGTATTACGCGTAGAAGCCGAGAGGGGCTTTCCTTTGGGACGGTAGCTTGTCAGCATATAGTCGATATAGCCGTGGCAAAAAGTGAGGTCAACCTGATTTAGTGTGAACCTTTCTCCTGCATACTCTTTCAAGATATCGGTAACAGATTTTATCTGACCCGTGTTTTTCTTACCACGTTTCTTCTGTTCCTCCTTATAGAGCTGCATCCAGTCCAGCAGATAAACCTTATCCTTGTGATTCATGATACCGGCTTCACCACTTGTCAACTCTATGATACGCTTCGATTTGATTGCATTTGCGGCAGCCATTGTCGTTTCATTCTGTTGGCGGGCATTACGATCCGTTTCCGGAATAAGATACATTTTCAGATACTCGTATGTCCGCTTACCATTACGGTATATATCCAGATACAAACTCTTGCTGCCATTGGCCAATTCCTTCGTTCGAAGACGAATCGGCTCTTTCACTTTTATTGGTTTTCTGGTCCTTGGCATATTTGTGTCCTTTCATTTGTTATTTCCTATCACAAAGGTACAAATAAAAAGCGGAATCAAGAAACAAATAAGAAACAAAAATGCACCTAAAAAGAGCAAAACAACTGAAAACGTAGAAAACAACTGAAAATAAAAATTTGTATGTAAATTATTGATATATAGCTATTTTATCTATATTTATTTGGAGCTTGTTTTCATTTTATATATGTCTTTATGATTATTGGTAAGTAATCGTTGTAGTTGAAACGTACGCCTAGCTCTTGGGCGATCTCATAAGCGGCTTGCTTTCCTCTTAGTACGGCGGTAGTACCTTCTCCGATCCGTACGGCATCACCTACGCCGGCACAACGTTTTCCAAATGTATATTGGCCTTTGGTTAGCAATTGGTTGTCGGGAATCAATCCTGTACATATATTAATGACATCAATACCATCGATCACTTTCTCTGTTCCCGGGATTGGCTTGAAGTTCTCGCATTCGCAGACAACCGCGCCGGTGATACCTGTCCGATCCAGGTTTGGAATGGCTTTCAAAAGCATATGAGAGGTATAAATAGGTATGCCAAGGCGGCGAATTCGATTCGCTTGTACCGGAAATCCACCTTCATGGGGCATCGCCTCTAAAATAGCCTTGACTTTCGCTCCGGCTTGCATCAATTGGTAGGACGTTAGGTAACCTATATTACCGGCGCCTACTGTCAATATGTTTTTGCCGAGTAACGTGAATTCAGCGTTCATCATTTTCTGTACGACTGCCGCTGTATAAACTCCGGGCACATCATCATTCTCGAAGGTCGGCATAAAAGGAACCGCACCGGTAGCGACTATCAAGGCTTGAGCTTCTACATAGAAATTTTTATGGTTAAGCATGTCTTTTACGGCGATACGCTTATTTTGTAGGATATCCCAGACCGTAGAATGTAAGAAAATACCAGAGTGGTCGTCTCCGGCTAAAGTTTTCGCGATATCGAAACCACGCATACCCCCAAAGCGCCGCTCTTTCTCGAAAAAGAAAAATGCATGGGTTTGCATCAAAAATTGACCGCCGATCTTATCATTGCTATCGATTACGATGCTGTTCAAGCCTAGTTCTTTTAAGGTTTCCCTACAAGCTAATCCAGCGGGGCCGGCACCAATGATGGCCACATCTGTTCGATAGATCTCTACCGGTTCTTCTCTGGGTTCTATTTGGGAATCTGTCGTATAATTCTGTACTGTTATTTCCGATACTTCCTTTACATTGTCTACTTTCGTAATACAGATACGCTTTACTTCTCCGTCTACCAGCATTTCGCAGGCGCCACATTTACCGATACCGCAATTCAGCGAACGATTGCGGCCATTTACGCTATGACTGTGTACTGGATAGCCGGCCTGATGTAAGGCGGCGGCGATGGTAAAACCCTTCATTCCCGTTACGGGTTTGCCATTGAATAAAAAAGTGTGTTCTCCCTCTTGTGGAATTGTTAAAATAGGATGATTAACGATTCTTTCCATAATTGCTATTGATTTAATTGGGCTAAAATTACGGATATAATTGGATAAATGTCCTAATTTTACTTGAAATCTATTCATGAAAAAGCGATTATCCCTAAAGATTTAGGAGTAATCGCCGTGTTTTACTTGAAATTTGTCGTTTTGAGTAACCGCTCCACCAACCATAGCGTCGGAAGCGCTTTCATTTAATGTTAATTCTAGTGCGCTAACGATAGGAACCGTTAGAAAAGTGTTCCTCATCCGCTTCCGCATTCATCCGGAAGGCAAAAAGCATTATCATAAACAATAATATAGAAAATAACTTCTTAATCATGCCTCAAACCGATCAATCATCATTTTTATCTTTGTTTGTAAAACAATTTGCAGCTTGAAATGTTTTATATTCAAACAGTCGATAAAAAGAAAAGCTCTCAGACTAAAAGAAATTACTGGTGAACCTTTTCAAACAATCTTCTGTTATACTATAAAATGACTCAGAAGTCACCTTGATAGTAGTCATCGTATAATAATTTGTTAGTAGTATTTGTTTTTTCATATAAGTAGAGTTTGTTATTTGTTTGGTCCGCATGTAGCTGTGAAGCTGGATGCGGATTTTTATTTGTTTCCGCATGGAATCTGGCTTTCAATAGAATTTAGATGGCTAAATATATCGTTTTTGTCTAACTCTGTTTGCTCAAAAACAGATAATTTGTTTCACAAATGTTTTACAAGGGTTATGGCAATGAATTGGGACTTTTGGGGCATAATTACCCAAAAATGTCCCATAAAATCCCGTAATATCCCAATTCATATGTTAATGCTAAAATATAAGATGTTGTGTGTCATGACTATCTGTAGATAGGCGAAATTTGGCATATCCGTTGTTCTATATCTATTGATTACGTTAATATGAATAGATTGTTTAATTAAAAATCAAGAGTCATGAAAAAGGTATTAGTTGCAGTAGTATTGATGATGGGTATTGGTAGTTTCAGCGCATTTGCCGCAGAGACAAGTGTTGATTCAGTGGTAATCGCTTGTGAGGTTAATCAAGATGACTTTGTTAAGGTCGAGGTAAAGGATCTTCCGGGAGTAGTTACGCAATCCATAGAGAAATCTTATCCGGATTCAGTGATCCAAGAGGTATATGTTGCGGAAAAGACTGGAGGGAAACTCTTTAAGGTGATTTTGGTAATCGAGGGCAAGGAGGCTATCGCTATCTTTAATGAAAAGGGAGAAGAGATGAAGTAGTTATTAATGAATAGGATAATCCAAGATAGAAATAAACTCTATATTTGTCCCAATAACCGTATGCAATGAGCGTCTACCACTTTTTAGGTAGGCGTTCTTTTTTTCTTCTATTCCCATTCTCCCTTCCAAATGGGAGATCATTGTACTTCGACACTACACTGGCGATTCAAGTCCAAATTTTTTAATTAGCTTGAGAAAGAGACTGTTTTTTGAATTTCGGTATTTATTTATTGATTATCAATAAATATTTGTTACATTTGCAACGTCGTTTAAAATTAACATCATACGTCATGAAAAGAATTTCAACAGCATTTCTTCAAACAGTTATTGTTCTTATCGGTATTGTGGCACTTATTATTTTGATTTGGTTTCCCTTAACTGAGGGACGAGCCACACACCTAGATTTATTTAGTACTTACGCTGATCCATTTATCTTATATGGATATGGAGCGTCAATGGCTTTTTTTGTTGCGTTGTACAATGCTTTTAGGTTGCTCGGTTATATTGGGCAAAATAAAGTATTTTCAACAAACTCTGTAAAGAATTTAAAGAACATAAAGCATTGTGCGATCTTACTAAGTATTTTAATCGTGGTGGCAGGACTATTTATAAGGTTGACCCATAATACAGAAGATGACCCCGCAGGTTTTCTTGCCATTTGTATCGTAACTACTTTTGTCGCTATCGTAGTTGCGACAGCCGTGGCTGTATTTGAAAAATTATTGCAAAATGCGATAGATATGAAATCAGAGAATGACTTAACAGTTTAATTATGCCTATTATTGTAAACTTAGATGTAATGATGGCAAAGCGGAAGATTTCTTTGAACGAACTTTCTGAAAGAGTTGGTTTGACATTATCTAACCTTTCTATCTTAAAAACGGGAAAGGCGAAAGCAATTCGTTTTAGTACCCTAGAGGCAATTTGTAGAGCATTAGACTGTCAGCCAAGCGACATTTTGGAATATGTAAATGATGAGAAAAAAACAACATAAGGAATCAACACTTTGATGCGGTTCAGTCTGCTTATTAGTATAATACAACTTTATGTAGTGCCTAACTCTTGTAAGAGTTTGTTATTTTGGATCCGCATGTAGCAGTGACGCTGGATGCGGATTTTTATTTTCTGTTTTATTTTGGCTATTGAAATTCATCAAAAGCATAAACATTATGACCTTTAATCTGGTTGTAATAATATAAGGTATTAGTTTAAGGCAATATATCCACTTCCGCTTCACCTGTGAAGGCCGAGCGGTTTGGTTTTCTAACTTTACTTCATGGCGTTTAAATCCTGTTCATGCAAGACTTAAGCGCCATTTTTCTGTACTTTCCCTTGAAAACTTTATGGGATCTACTCGGTATCTTTATTTTCAGTTTCTAGTTCCTTGATCTCTTTATTCAGAAAGACAGACAGAACTGTTCTCAGCACGACTATTCCACCTAAAATGGCCAATTCATTAAGTGTTGGCTCCAATACTGTTTTTAAGATATCTGACGCTATCAAAAATTCTAGTCCGAGAAGTAAGTATGTACCGAATACAGCTCTTAGTTTTCTTATGTTAGTAATGGAATAATTACCAGTAAGTCGCTTAAGCTCATTTCTGAAAAATGAGATGACTCCGATTAATGCACCATAGGTGACAATCAGAAGGCTTGTCACACTTATTATTGTCGCTAAGGTATTTAAAAAACCAGTAAGCATAAATAGACCATTTTATAACCATAACATAAAAGGCCTATAGAATGTTTGTTGGAAGGCCCGCAGGTATGGTAGGTTTTCGGACTCACACTTTTACCCGTATAGGATCAATCATGGATAAAAAACAACCTGATAATACAAAACTTGTAATAAGATGAGTGTTCTTAAAGTGAGTAATTATCTTTTAGAAAAAATGGATTATTTGTCACGTATAAAAAGTGATAATTCAAGTAAGATACTAAAGTATATAGAGTCTTTTGTCTGGATGATAAATCATGCGGGTAACCGTAGGCTAAGTTATGTCTCTGATAAAGATTATGAATTGATGCAAAAATTATTTGCGATTATTTATAGGAATAGTATTGTCCATTGAGTAGAATCGAAAGTCTTTTTTAACTTTAGGCTAAATCAAAAGAATTTAGCCTAAAGTCATTGATAGTGTCGTAGAATCTTTAATGATTACAAACCTTTGTAATATCTACCGTGAAACCATTTTCGACAGGCATGAATTTCCCCTTTTGTTTCAGAAATACGATTAACTCATCCGCATCCATATTTTCCGCCGAACAAGTATAGAAACGCTGATCCTCACCAAAAGTCTTAACGATCGCTTCTTTTAAAGAAGCTTCTGAATAACTATTACCCTCCATCATATGAAGGACTTCGTGTGCATGTAACTGTTCCATAAATCAAATTACTTAATTATCGGATACAAAAATAAGGGGTTTATCCATATAAAGGTGTAACAAATGTGACATCCTTTCAACTTTAGGCTTTTCTAAACAAAAATTAATCAAACCTGTTTAAATGATAGGACGTCTTATTTTTTAATAACTAAAATATATCACAATATGAAACGTATATTCTTCATGACATTGTTTGTCGCATTAACGACAATCACATATGGTCAAACGGATGATAAAGGATATGAGGAAGGCAAATGGGTACTGAAAGGTGTGACAGGTTTGAACTTGTCGCAAACGGCGATGTCGAATTGGTCGGCTGGCGGTGAGAACTCTGTTGCCGGAAATGCGTATCTGAATGGGGCATTAACACATAAAACCGGTGACTGGTTATGGGTAACCAATCTCGCTCTCGATTACGGATTATCAAAGACTAAATCGCAGGGAATGAGGAAAAGTACCGATAATATAACCCTGTCTACCCAATTAGGATATTCCACCAATAATGTATGGTATTATACGTTGATGGGAGATTTAAACACCCAGTTTGCCAAAGGATATAATTATCCGGATAAGACACATTATATATCGAACTTCTTTGCGCCGGCGTATTCGAATATCTCCGTAGGTATGGAATATCGTCCCAAAAGCAATTACTCGGTTTATCTTTCTCCGGCTTCCACGAAGATGACTTTCGTGGAGGATGATTACCTTTCTGAGTTAGGAGCTTTCGGGGTCGATCCGGGAGATCGCTTCAGAATGGAATGGGGAGCTTACCTGAAAGCTCGTGCGGAATTAACCGTGATGGAAAACGTGAACTTGATTACGACTGCGGACTTTTTCACTCCTTATAGCGATCAATTCGGAAATATCGATGTCAATTGGGATGTATTGATAAGCATGAAGATTAATAAATTCCTGTCCGCTACACTCAATACGACGCTTAAATATGATAACGACGTGAAAACTTTTGAGGATAATGGAGAGAAACGGGGGGCGAAGGTCCAGTTCAAGGAAATATTAGGCATAGGTGTCGCCTATAATTTTTAAGTGGCATTTACTTGCAGAAAATTCATAGTTATGACTACTTTCACTCATAGCTATGAATTTTTTTATAACTATGACTTTTTCTTGTAGTAATGATAACGCTCCAACACTTCCCGCACGTAATTATATGTTTCTGAGCCACGCAAGTATCCATGCTTGCAAACAGGATCGTTATAATACTCGGGATCATTTTTCAAACGAATATATTCCGCTACATTATTATCCCATTTATTGGGATCTTTTCCATATTTTCGGGCCAATCGCTGCGCATCGTAAATATGTCCGATTCCAGCGTTGTAAGCCGCTAGGGTAAACTTGACTTTTTCTTCAGGATCCGTAATCTCAGAAAAACCTTGACGGAAGCGCCGTAAACAATCTACTCCCGTACGGATTCCCGTATCCGGATCTTTCAATTCATGCGGGGTGACACCTAATGCCTTCGCCGTATTTGGCATGATTCCCATAAGCCCCTCGGCACCGGCCCACGATACAACCGTAGGATTGAAATGAGACTCTTGATAGGAAATAGACGCCAGCAGCTGCCAATCCCATCCGATGTTTTTCGCATGTTTCTTGAATAAAGGGTCATACGGGGAAATATGTCCATTCTTTACCTCCGGAATATCTGCGGTAAAAGGTCGCTTGCTTAATTCAAAGTACCGCTTAGTAACTGCCTTGAAAGAATGTTTACCCGTTTTATCAGAAGCCCATTCATCGATGGCCTTCGCCAAGTCCGGACTACTTTTCCTTACCACCCATGAAGAACGTTGGGGAAAACTAACCTTTAGGTCGACATTGATATTCCAATAATAAGTCTTGTTTAGGCGGGCGGTGTTATCATCGCTGATCGTATAGGGAATTTCGCCCAAGGAGACCATCTCGATAAGATCTTCGGTAGCAATGGAGTCATTTTCCACTTTTTGGATATGGATTCCTCCGCCGAGTTCCTCATCCAAGTTCTTCAGTCGTTCGGAGTATTTGGTGTTAGGCTTTACGTAAACATTCTTATCGATTAATTGAGTGACATCGGTAAGAAGCTTATCGCCTTTATTGGCCCGTTGTATCAATACTTGACTGGAGATATCCTCCCGGCCGCAATAAATGACCTCTTGTTTCAGCTTGTTATTGATTGGGATAGGGTAGGCTACAACATCGGCCTCACCGGCTTCAAGCATCTCGATCAGGCGGGCAGGATTCTCGGCGACCTTGATGTTTAATTTCAAACCTTGGCTCTTGGCAAAATCGTTTATCAGATCGTATTCGTAACCCATGGGTTGCATCTTATATTGGAAGTAGGAGGTAGAACTGTATAAAGTCACCGCCGTGATCTCGCCTTCCGCTTTCAGTTGCGGTAAATCCACGAAAACGGAAACGTCCTCTTTCTCCTCTTGTTTGTTACCGTTGCAACCATACAAGAAGAACAAAAAGAGCAGAAAGGGGACGTATTTCCTATACATTATATTATATGTTTATTTTTTCTCAAGCAAAACCACGTTCTCCACATGATGTGTATGAGGAAACATATCGACCGGACGGACTTTCTTGACGGAGTATTTCACGCTCAACAAACTCAAATCGCGGGCTTGCGTAGCAGGATTGCAGCTAACGTAAACGATACGTTCCGGCTCGGCGAAGAGAATAGTGTTGATCACATCATCATGCATACCGGCACGTGGTGGATCGGTAATAATAACATCCGGACGTCCGTGTTGGTTTATGAAATCCTGCGTAAGGATATCTTTCATATCACCGGCATAAAAAAGCGTGTTCTCTATATGGTTCAAGGCGGAATTCACTTTTGCGTCCTCGATAGCCTCCGGTACGTATTCGATGCCGATAACCTTCTTTGCTTGGCGAGAGACGAAATTTGCGATCGTACCTGTCCCGGTATATAAATCGTACACCATCTCATTTCCGGTAAGACCCGCAAATTCTCTAGCCACTTTATATAGATTATAAGCCTGTTCACTGTTTGTCTGATAGAAAGACTTAGGACCTACCTTGAATTGAAGCCCCTCCATCTCCTCGATGATATGGTCTTTTCCCTTGAATACGAGAACTTCTTGGTCGGTGATCGTGTCATTACATTTGCCGTTGATGACGTACATCAAGGACGTGATTTCCGGGAATCGTTCCGCCAGATGAGATAGTAGCGCCTCCCTGCGCTCTACATCCTCATGGAAGAAAACCAATACGACCATCAAATCCCCAGTGGATGCCGTACGGATCATCAACGTACGAACGAATCCCTCTTGGTTCCGTAAATCGAAGAAAGGATATCCCTCATGAGATAGGCAATATTCCTTGACGCAAAGACGGATCTTGTTCGATATATCATCTTGCAACCAACATTTATGGATGTCCAATACCTTATCGAACATCCCCGGTATATGAAACCCGACACCATTCATGCAATCGAAAGAAGCACCGGACTGGATCTCTTCCTCCGTAAGCCATTTCTTGTTTGAGAAAGTAAACTCAAGCTTGTTCCGGTAGAAAGTCGTGCGCTCGGAACCTAAGATCGGAAGTTTCTCTTCCATTTCGACTTTCCCGATGCGGGTAAGATTATCGTAGACCTGTTTTTGCTTATAGTAAAGTTGTTCCTCATAGGGAAGATGTTGCCACTTGCAACCTCCACAGACACCGAAGTGCTCACAAAACGGCTCCGCACGTTTGGCCGAGTACTCATGGAAATATACAGGTTTCCCCTCCGCATAACTATTCTTCTTACGGGTCAGTTGAATATCAACCACGTCTCCCGGAGCGACGAAGGGTACAAATACCACCATATCGTTCACTCTCGCGATAGCCTTGCCCTCGGCGGCTACGTCCGTAATGGTTACCTTTTCTAATATAGGCAACTGTTTCTTCTTTCTTGCCAATGTCGTTAAGTTTTAAATTCGCTTCGCGAAAATACTTACAATTCCGCTAAGAACAAAGAGCTTCGTTCTATATACTTAAATGAGTCCGGCAAACAGTTCTCGTTATTCTATCAAGATTGATGAAGATATGATTATGGACAGAAAGGGATGTATAGTATGTGTTTATAAATCAATATATTGCAGTTTCTTAAAATTTCTTATAAGGAAAACTTTTGTTTTGCTATAGAAAAACTTTAGTTCCACTAGGGAGAAACTTTAGTTTCATGCTGAAGAAACTTTAGTTTCATGCTGTAGAAACTAAAGTTTCTTCAGCAAAAAACTCCTGAGTCTTCCTATTGGAAATAAATAGACACAAATAAAAGAAAAAGATCATATAATTATATGTAAGGGGCAAAGAGATAGGCGGGAAATCCGATGGGAAATGGAAGCGTCAACAAACTTCCGCACGCAAATGTAAGCATTTGCTGGATATAAATGGTAAAGAATAGTTGTAAAACATGTAAAAATCTTTAACGCTATTCGTGCTTGCAAAGTAGAAATAGCATATATTTGCAGCATTGCAAAGTTGAGATAGCAATATAACAGTTGAAATCAACAAAACTAGAATCTAAATTCAATACTGTCGAATATGGAAAGAAAAAGAGTTTACACGTTCGGAAATGGAAAAGCCGAAGGTAAGGCAGATATGAGAAATCTGCTGGGTGGTAAAGGCGCTAACCTTGCCGAGATGAATCTGATTGGTGTACCGGTTCCTCCGGGATTCACGATTACAACAGAAGTTTGTATAGAGTATTACGAGTTAGGCAAAGATAAAGTCGTAGAGTTGCTGAAAGCGGATGTTGAGAAGGCGATCGCTAATATCGAAACGTTAATGAACTCTAAGTTCGGTGATGTTGCCAATCCTCTGTTAGTTTCAGTTCGCTCCGGTGCCCGTGCGTCCATGCCAGGTATGATGGATACGATATTGAACCTTGGCTTGAACGACGAGGTAGTGGAAGGATTGTCTCGTAAGACGGGCAACGCTCGTTTCGCTTGGGACTCTTATCGTCGTTTCGTTCAAATGTACGGAGATGTCGTATTAGGCATGAAACCGACAAGCAAAGAGGATATCGATCCGTTTGAGGCGATCATCGAGGAAGTAAAGAAAGCGAAAGGCGTTAAGTTAGATAACGAGCTTGACGTTGAAGACTTGAAAACATTGGTCTCTAAATTTAAGGCAGCCGTTAAGGCCCAGACCGGACAGGATTTCCCGACTTGCGCTTATGAGCAATTGTGGGGCGCTATCTGTGCCGTGTTCAATAGCTGGATGAATGAGCGTGCTATCCTGTATCGTAAGATGGAAGGTATTCCAGACGAGTGGGGAACGGCGGTTAGCGTACAAGCCATGGTATTCGGTAATATGGGCGATACTTCCGCTACAGGCGTTTGTTTCTCTCGTGACGCGGGTAATGGTGAGGACTTGTTCAATGGCGAGTACTTGATTAACGCTCAAGGTGAGGATGTTGTAGCAGGTATCCGTACCCCGCAACAGATTACGAAGATCGGTTCACAACGTTGGGCTGAACGTGCCGGAATCTCAGAAGAAGAACGTATCGCTAAATATCCGTCTATGGAAGAAGCCATGCCGGAAATCTATAAGCAATTAGACGCTATCCAAGAGAAATTGGAAGATCATTATCGGGATATGCAAGATATGGAGTTTACCGTACAAGAGGGTAAACTTTGGTTCTTGCAAACCCGTAACGGCAAACGTACCGGTGCCGCTATGGTGAAAATCGCTATCGACTTATTGCATCAAGGCATGATCGACGAGAAAACAGCGTTGAACCGTATCGAGCCGAATAAACTGGATGAGTTGCTTCACCCAGTATTCGATAAAAAAGCCGAGAAACAGGCGAAAGTATGGGTAAAAGGTTTGCCGGCTTCACCGGGTGCCGCTACCGGACAGATCGTATTCTTCGCTGATGATGCCGCTAAATGGCATGCCGATGGCAAAAAGGTTGTCATGGTCCGTATTGAGACTTCTCCGGAGGACTTGGCCGGTATGGCTGTCGCCGAAGGTATCCTTACCGCTCGTGGAGGTATGACTTCTCACGCCGCTGTCGTGGCTCGTGGCATGGGTAAGTGCTGTGTATCCGGCGCTGGTGCCTTGAATATCGATTATAAGAACAAGACTGTAGACGTCGATGGCGTAACCTTGAAAGAAGGTGATTATATCTCTATCAATGGTACGACCGGGGAAGTCTATGTAGGACAGGTCGAGACGAAAGCGGCAGAGTTGTCAGGTGACTTCGCGGAGCTAATGGCTTTAGCCGATAAATATACAAAATTACAAGTTCGTACAAACGCTGATACGCCTCACGACGCTTCGATCGCTCGTAGCTTCGGTGCCGTTGGTATTGGCCTTTGCCGTACGGAGCATATGTTCTTCGAAGGTGAGAAGATCAAAGCTATGCGTGAGATGATCTTGGCCGAGGACGCTGAAGGTCGTAAGAAAGCGTTGGCGAAGATCCTTCCTTATCAGAAAGAGGACTTTAAGGGTATCTTCAAGGCTATGGCCGGATGTCCTGTTACCGTTCGTTTGCTCGATCCTCCTTTGCATGAGTTCGTTCCTCACGATTTGAAAGGTCAAGAGGAAATGGCTGAGACTATGGGCGTGTCCGTTAAGGAGATCCAAAAACGTGTGGAATCTCTTTGCGAGCATAACCCGATGTTGGGTCACCGTGGTTGCCGTCTAGGTAATACATATCCGGAAATTACGGAAATGCAGACTCGGGCCATTTTAGGTGCCGCTTTGGATTTGAAGAAAGAAGGTATTGAGGCTAAACCGGAAATCATGGTACCATTAACAGGAATCTTATATGAATTCAAGGAACAAGAGAAGGTGATCCGTACCGCGGCCGAAGAGCTATTCAAGGAAGTTGGCGATCGTATCGAATTCAAGGTAGGTACGATGATCGAGATTCCTCGTGCGGCATTGACAGCGGATCGTATCGCTTCCAGCGCCGAATTCTTCTCATTCGGAACGAATGATTTGACTCAGATGACATTTGGTTACTCTCGTGACGATATCGCTTCCTTCTTACCGGTTTACTTAGAGAAGAAGATTTTGAAGGTCGATCCGTTCCAAGTACTAGACCAAAATGGTGTAGGACAGCTGGTTCGTATGGCAACTGAGAAAGGTCGTGCCATCCGTCCGGATTTGAAATGTGGTATTTGCGGCGAGCATGGTGGTGAGCCTTCTTCCGTTAAGTTCTGCCATAAAGTTGGCTTGAATTACGTATCATGTTCACCTTTTAGAGTGCCCATCGCTCGTATCGCGGCGGCGCAAGCGGCTCTAGAAGACTAATCAAGGGGTTGATTTTTAATAGTTTAAGCACACGATAGGCAGGAGGGTGGATTGAGTGATCAATCTACCCTCTATTTTTTTATAGTCATATGGTATAATCTTATATATCAGGATATTGAAGTGGTGGGGAAGGCAACAAAACGACTAGTTTAATCGTTCGTTTTAATTAGTCGTTTGCAAATATCGCAAAAAACATTTACTTATGAAAGTCAAAAAGACTTTAGAATATAATTTTGATGCGGTTTTTTGGGTATTTTACTAAACCTATATGTTCCCTATAAAATAATCGATATAAACGACTAATTAAAACGAACGATTAATTCATTCGTTTTTTATGGCTAAACCCTCTTTTTGCATAAATATAATGAGAACGGATATATATGAAAACGACATTAGGCATAGAGTTCGAGCTTTTTTTTCCTCAGATAAGTCATCGTGCCAAGATCGGCTGCGCAAAGTATGATTTGTCCACTGGGGAAGGAGTGGCGATGGAACAATGGTATCTGAATATGGGTGAAGTTCCGGGAACTCCATTGAGCCAGATAGTAGGCATATATTCCAATGTCAAGCCAGAAGACCGTGAATGCTTGAAAACTTCCTTGAGCCGACTTGTCCACGGAGAAACTGATCATGATCAACGGGAAGCCCGGGTCAAGGATGGCGAGGGATGGAAATGGATTCGTCTGGATATAATGGAGGCGGGTCTGGAGAAATCAAGCCCCATCCTATTACTGATGAATTATGATATATCTGAACTGAAAGCGATGGAAGAACGAATGCTGAAGGCCGAGAAATCAGAGCGTTTGAAATCCTCCTTTTTGGCAAACATCAGCCATGAGATCCGCATGCCATTAAACGCTATTGTCGGATTCTCTTCTCTTTTAGGGGATGAAGAGGATGGTGAGCTAAGACAAGAGTATATTAATCTTATTCAGACCAATAATGAGTTATTATTGGGTATCGTTAATGATGTATTGGATCTGGCTAAGCTCGAGTCTGGTACCATGACCTTTGATTTCATGGAATTTGATCTAAGACAACTTATTGTAGAAACGGTAGCTTCTTTCCAGATCAAAGTACCGAGAGGAGTAGCTTTGACCTATCCGGCATCTTTGGATTCCTTTTTATTACGCTCCGACCGTATCCGTTTGAAACAAGTTCTTGGCAATTTTATAACAAACGCAATTAAGTACACCTCTATAGGTAGCATCATCTTGTCATATCAAGCCATGGAGAACGAAGTTCTGTTATCCGTGACCGATACGGGGGAAGGAATGTCGGAGGAAATAAAACTTCATGTGTTCGATCGTTTTTATAAAGGACGAAACCAAAAGCAAGGCATAGGGCTTGGACTTTCTATCTGCCAAAATATAGTTGAAAGGCTGGGAGGGCGTATCGGTGTCTCTTCTGAGCAGGGAAAAGGCTCTTGTTTTTGGTGCACTTTACCAATCTTTCCCCCAAAAGATACCTATTAAATAAAGAAAATACCGTATATTTGTTTTTGAAAGAGAAACGAAAAAACAATTTCTACGTATGGAGCGGTATTTAATTATAAAAACAAGGGATGAGTTGTTGCGCATTAAGATTGGTCAGATCCTTTATTTTGAAGCAGACAGGAACTATACGAAACTATTGTTGTCAAATGGCATCCAATTTACCTTCGCTATAAATATCGGAAAAATAGAAGAGATCTTAGAGAAGCAGGTCGCTGGTTGTAACAAGATATTAATGCGTGTCGGAAAAAGTCATATCATAAATAAAAATCATATCTTACAAATAAATCTCCCTAAGCAGCGTTTATTATTATTGACGGAAGAGGGTAAGCCTAAAGAGTTGGTAATATCCAAGGATCCGTTGAAAGTGCTGAAAGATAATCTTGAGAAGGAGATGGGAAAGCCTCAAGAGGAAGAGGAAAAGGAATAAGACGATGATTATAAAGATAGGAAAAGCAAAAGACAACGATTTTATTGCAAACGATCCTCATGTAAGCCGCCATCATGCCCGTCTGATACGTGAGGATGGTGGCAACTTATTATTGGAGGATACGGGATCTACTAACGGTACGTTCGTGAATGGTGCCCAGATCGTAAAGAAACGTGTTACTCCTACGGATCATATTCGCTTGGGGGATAGCTATGTCTTAAATCTTTCCGAGGTGCTTAAATACAATAATGATTATAGCGATGAATTTGCCGCATTGAAAAAAGTCTACGATGATTATATTCAAGCAAAAGTTAAGATTCAATCCTCTAATCAGTTTAAGACCAGATTATTTCAATCCTTACCATTTGCTTTGCCCGGAATAGTGGGGGTCGTGATAGGCTTCTTAGGGAAAGGTAGCCCGGAGCTATTCGGCATCAGCCTCCTGATAACGATTTGTGCCCCTACGGTAGGAATCTATCTAGGAGCCAAGCAGTCGGCCAAGATTCCCCAGCAATTGCAGGATATCGCCAATCAATTTAAGATAGACTATGTTTGCCCGAAATGTGGGACATTCTTGGGTGAGATCCCTTGGGAATCATTGAAAAACCGAAAGCAATGCCCAGTTTCTTCCTGTAAGGCCAAATGGGTGAGAGAATGAGCCTTTTCTTTTCGTATAGTAAAACAGCCTCTTTTGTACATGAAACCCAAATGTTTGATTATAAGAGAGAATAACAAGTTTATTAATCCATTGCTTTTTGTACTTTTGTTTTCGGAATATTAATATATTAGGAACAAAGGTTATGCAAGAAGAGGAATATACATTCGTAACTTTAGACGGCAATGACGTCATGCCAGCGGATGCTGTCATAATAGACGTGGAAGGAGGAGGTGTCGACCTAGGCGACGCCATAGTTATAGACGATAGTAGCATCGAGTCTTTCGATCATTCAGACTTTATAACATTGGCGGACGATACGGTTATGCTTTCCGATACAGATATGATGGATCTGTACTCTACGGATATGGATGGCGCAGATATTTCGTTTATCGTATGATCGCAGTTAAATGTCCACATTGCCATGTAGGATTAAAGGTAGCCGAGGGGAAGATTCCCCTCGGCATTACCTCCTTTAAGTGTCCGAAATGCAAAGAGCCTATTCCTTTGTCCTTATTATCCGAGAAAAGTAATCATCAGGAAGTCGATTCCGATACGATTTTAGTGACACCTGTCAAGACTGGAATCGGCAGACTGACGGTTCTTCCAGACGCCGATACACCTGAACAAGCGTTTCCTCTTCACGAAGGGAAGGTTGTCATTGGCCGGAAGTCGAACGCCTCACAAGCTACGATGCCAATTATCACGTCTGATCGCACGATGAGTCGCGAGCATATTTGCATTGAGGTGAAAAAAGATTCAAAAGGTGGATATAAACATTTCCTTACTGACAATAATAGTAAAAACCATACGTTATATAATAACAGTTACCTAGAGAATGGCGAGGTGGTCGTGCTCAATGATAATGACGAGATTATTATTGGTCGCACCGTCTTACGTTTTAATGAATAAAACTCATTTGTTATGATTATAACGATCGGTAAGCCATGTGCTATTACGGAAAAAGGAGGCAGATCGAATAACGAGGATTCCATTTACCCGCTTCCCGAACAAGTGACCCTTGACCAAAAATTGTTTATGGTTTGCGATGGTGTGGGTGGAGCCGAGAAAGGGGAGGTAGCCAGCTCATTAGCTTGCGAGTCCATACAAACTTTCTTTTCTACGTTCCTAAAGGATGATCCCACGCCAGAGTTTATCCATAAAGCCGTACATTATGCGGAAGTCTGTTTCGACTCCTATGTTCAAGAGCATCCGGAAGCGATGGGTATGGCTACTACGCTCACCATGGCCTATATCGCTTCTTCCGGAATCGTATTGGCTCATATCGGAGATAGCCGGATCTATCATCTGAGGAAGGGGGAGATTTTATATCAAACAGAAGATCATTCATTGGTAAATTCGTTGGTTAAATTAGGTAAGATCACTCCGGAAGAAGCGTTAACCCACCCCCAGCGGAATGTGATTATCCGGGCTATACAAGGCACTCATACTCCAACAGAAGCGGACATTATTACCTTGAACGATATTCAACCCGACGATTTCCTCTTTCTTTGTACGGACGGGGTTCTTGAAAGACTGAAGAATGAAAAGATTGCAGAGATATTTAATGGTCGTTTATCTGTTCCGGAAATAAAGGACGCTCTCATGGAAGCCTGTGACGGCAAGACTCGGGATAATTTTTCTTTTTATATCATAACTATTCAAAAAGTGGAAGATAGCATGGGTTTTAAGCAAAATATTCTCTCTTTTCTTTATTCTTTTATATAAATAACGTACTTTTGGCAGATTAAATGGAATTATTCAAGGTTATGAATCTGCCAGACGGACATCTTCTTCAAAACGGAAAATACAGACTTACTCATGTGGTTGGTCAAGGTGGTTTTGGCATAACCTACAGAGGAGTTTGGTACACAGAGGTTAAAGGATCTTTAGGTACCGTAAAGACGGAGGTCCCTATCTGTGTCAAGGAATATTTCTTCAAGGATTATTGTTATAGAGAACCCGGTTCCCAAGCCGTAAAAGTACATTCGGAGACGGGAAAGGTCTTATTTAACAAGTTCAAGGAAAAACTGATCAAAGAGGCAAAGATCCTATCGGAAGTTCACCATCCCTATATCGTAAACGTGTTGGAGGTTTTCGAGGAAAACAATACGGCTTATATTGCCATGGAGTATATTTCCGGCTTCTCGCTAAAATATATGCTTGAGAAAAACGGGATATTGCCCGAAGCTACGGTCCTTAAATATGTACGGCAAATTGGCGAGGCGTTACAATTCGTTCATGATAAGAGTATCTTGCATCTGGATATCAAGCCTAGCAATATCTTGATCGATAAGAACGGGAACGCCCGCTTGATCGATTTCGGAGTCAGCAAACGTTACGATATCGAGCAGGAAGAGACCAGCACTACGATGTTAACCCTTTCTAAAGGATTCGCATCCATAGAGCAATACGATAACGAAGGAACACAAGTGTTCTCGCCCCGTCCGGATATTTATTCCTTGGGAGCCACGATGTATAATCTGTTAACGGGAACAATCCCTACAGAATCTATACTACGTGCCGCACGTCCTTTGCGAAACCCCTCTGAAATCAATGCGGCGATCAGCCCGAAAACAGAGGCTGTTATCATAAAAGCGATGCAAATCATTCCTGCGGATCGCTTTGAGACGGTGGGCGAGATGTTGGCGTCTTTGGATTTTTCTCAAGCGGAAAAGGAAGTTCAGGTTGTCCCAAGTCCATCTCCCGAGATTGTGAATGAGGAAACAACGGTGGTTTATTCATCACCTGTAGATTCTAAATTAGTAGGATCGGATGATGAAGAGACTGTTGTCAATGTGGCTAATCCACCTGCCGTGGAGCCAATAACAGAAAAGAATAATTCCAGAAAGAAAATAATTCCTATCGGAATCGCTAT
Organism: Parabacteroides sp. D25; assembly: GCF_000307475.1. Classification (NCBI taxonomy): domain Bacteria; kingdom Pseudomonadati; phylum Bacteroidota; class Bacteroidia; order Bacteroidales; family Tannerellaceae; genus Parabacteroides; species Parabacteroides sp. D25. The sequence goes on from NZ_JH976503.1 coordinate 75,682, forward strand.
ATTTGTCGTTGTAGGATCCGCTACGGCTCTTTTAGTGCATAGCAATAGGCCCACAAAAGAGGTTGTCGAGAGTATTGATTTACCTTCAGCTGTGGAGCCGGATAGCAATGTCTCAAAAGAAGTAGAAATGCCAGATCACCCAGTTCTACATACGGAACCTCCTATCTCTGAGATAAAGAAAGCGGAGAAACAAGAGCCTAAAGTGGAAGAGAAACGACCTATGGAAACAGAGCATACGATAGAAGAGAATGTTCTCCCGGATCAGCCATCGGAAAATGAGATGAATGAGAAATATAACTCGTTAATCGCCTCCGGTAAGGAAAAAATGGCCAAAGCTGATTATTCGGGAGCTAAGAAAGATTTGTCGGAGGCAAAGGATACGAAACTTACGGAAGAGGTAGTCCGGTTGATCATCGCTTGCGATGAGAAAACCGAGGAGAAACGTATAGCGGACAAAAAGGCCCTGTATGAGGAGAAAATGGCTTTCGGACGATATAAGATCGTACGCAAGAAGTCAAATAACAGATACGGGGCGATCGATTCGAAAGCCGAGGAACGTATTCCTTGCAAATACCTAAGTGTCGGTATCGCGGATAACGGCCGGGCATTCGAACGGGAAGACAATTTGTTTGATATTTATAATTCTGACGGATCATTGATTAGCGAAGGCCTTACTTATTATTGATTGTAATATTATGAACAACTAAACATGTATTTACCTATTATATGAAAAGACTTTGGATATTGATGATATGTGCGGTATTTCCCCTCGGACTGCTGGCGCAACAGCGTACGGAATACAACCGTAAGGGAGATGAAGCGATGAAACGTCTTGATTATAGTGACGCTAAAATGTGGTACGAGGAAGGCGTATCGCAATGCGACGCATACAGTATTGATCAGCTGACTACGATTTGGCTTTCCAACGAGCGAATGCGGCCTTCCATGCGTAGCTTGATGAATAAATGTTTAAACTGCCTGACGGTCAAAGCTACGGAAGATGATCCGGATGCCATCTCTAAATTAATCATTTATTATTCGGAAGGTATCGGAACCCCTAAAAGTGAGGAGCTAGCAACCTATTGGAAAGAATACCAAGAGATATTGTTAAAGCCGGCGGAACCGGCGGCCCAACCAATAGATTCCGCGGCGGTATCCCCTAAGAAACGAATGGAGTTTTTCGCGGGATACTCGTATTCGATCGAATCTCCTTATGGAATCACGGTAGGAGGTATGGGGCAACGCTTCGGTTGGTATGTCCGTTTCAAGACGAATATGTCTTTTATGAATTATACGGACGAATGTAATAACCAAGGGCAGATTATTAAGTTCTCTAATTCGGAAGGGGAATCTTATGAGCTTAATACAGGTAAATCCTCGAAGACAAATAGTATAGCCGGAACGGCCGGTTTAATCGTAAAATGCTTTCCGTGGTTATATGCCTCCGTTGGTTTGGGATATGGTGAAAGAGCTTTACTACATTCGTTCACGACCCATTCCTATGAAAACTACGACAGTACACGAGAGGTATGGTGCCGGAATATTGATTCCTCATACAAAGGGGTCGCTGCCGAGGTTGACTTGATGATGAAAATAACGAACTCTGTATTTATTAGCGTTGGATGCAACACGGTTAATTTTAAGTACTTGGATCTAAACGCTGGCTTAGGTGTATTCTTTTAATATTGATTATTTATGAAACATATATACTCACTCTTCTCTATTCTATTTGCGGCTTTATTAATGGCCGGATGCGTGAATGATCCGGATATAGATGGTGGCATTCGAAACGCTAAAAAACCGTCTGTTAAGACAGACGAGATATTGAAGTCCACGGCTAGTTCAGTGACAGTATCGGGGGAGGTCCTGCAAGAAAACGGCGCTCCCGTGACAGAGGCCGGTTTTTGTTGGAGCACGGAATCTACCTTTACTGTGATAGAGAAAAATAAAAAAGCCGTATCCAAGCGTAAGGTAAAATATGAGGCTACGATCGAGGGCTTAACCAATGATCTGGATTACTATATCCGGGCCTATGCGATCAATGCGGTAGATACCGCTTATGGAGAGATTTTACCTTTTAAGACGAAAGATGGATTAGGAAGCGTTAAGACCTTATTTCCAGTCAACGTGATGTCTACTTCCGTTCAATGCGGAGGTATGATAACCAAACAAGGAGAAGCCGAAATCGAGGAAAGGGGTATTTACTTAATGCTGAATCCGGAGCCTTCAGCATCTGACTCCACGATTCGTATAGACATGGAAGCCGATTCGTTCTATTGTACGATCTCCGATTTAAAACCGGAAACTACCTATTACGTTAGAGCTTACGCAAAAAGTAAATATGGTGAGTATAACGGGGCGAAAGTCGAGACCTTTAAGACTACGAATGGTCGTCCTGTATTAGATGATAACAAATTCAAGAAAATAGCGACAGAGTTTACCTATGCGGAGTTCTCCATGGAAATAATAAGCGAGGGAGATTCTCCGATCACGGCATGTGGTTTCTGCTTTAGTACTGATAAATCACCGACAATAGAAAATGGGGATACGATTATTTGCGGAGCGGGTATCGGAGAATTTGCCGGGAAAATCTATGATATGCAACAGCAGAAAGGGTATTACGTACGTGCTTATGCGACAAACGCTTTAGGTACTACCTATAGCGCAGGCGAAGGTATCCATACGATTCTGGAAAGTGAGTTGCCTACAGTCAATACAAAGGAGGTGTCTACTATTAAAAACGGTACCGCATGGGTAGGAGGAGAGGTCTTAGCCGAAGGTGCCTCACCGGTTACAGAGGCTGGTGTATGTTGGGGAACTAGTCCTAGTCCGGCCTTTGGTAATTGTGAAGGAGCGGTAGCTCTTTCTTCCGGTACACAAGCGTTTACGGGTACGATAAAGGAATTGAGAGGAGGCACGAGCTATTATTTAAGAGCTTACGCTAAAAATAAGAATGGTATCGCTTACGGAGAGGAAGTTCGCTTCCAAACTCCGGATATATTTGGAGTAGGGGCAAGGTTTGAGGGAGCTTTCCGGATACCGGGATCTACCTCTTTCTGTACCTTGGCTAATAGCACGGGATTCTTATTAGGCGGTGACACGGGTAGGGAATACACCGATGAGTTTTGGGGATATATGACCTCTAAGAAAGAATGGTTGCCCTTAAGGTCTCAGCCTGAGAAATTATCGGGCCAAGCATGTTTCAGTATCGGATTTGGCCTATGGACTTTTGGTGGTTTAGATAACACGGGAAAGATATGTGACAGTTTATATGTATACTCCACGTCCGATAATTCTTGGAGCGCCGTACAAACAGACCAGCAACGGCCTAAAGGTATGTATCGGACGGCATGTTGCAGAATGGAAGATCAGGCGTTCCTCATAGGTGGACGTAGAGGTAACGAACTAATCGATGAAGTCTGGACTTATGAACCGAGCGCTTTCGTTTGGAGCAAGAAATCTAATTTCCCGATTAAACAATACGGCGGAATATCCGTTGTAATTGGTGACCGTATATATGCCGGACTGGGGATTATTAATAAAGCGGATCCTTCTTTGGAATATACGACACAGTTTTGGTCTACAGACAAGAACGCTGTAGCTTGGGAAAAGGAGGCTTCGTTCCCCGGAAGGATGCTTTTATGTGCTATCGCTTATGGTAATTACGTATATGGCGTAGACGGGGACGGTTATATTTGGCGCTATGATCCGGACTCTCAGAACTGGAGCCAGAAATCCCAGTTACCAGCGGCTAACAGGTCTGTACATTGCATGTATGTCTTGGATAATTATATCTATATCGGTTTGGGCAATGCCTCTAACTCATTAATCAGTTACGATCCTACTTGGGATAATTAAAGATGAATAGAACAGCGATTTTAGAACAGATACAGAAGAACGTAGAACGGCTGTCGGCTCCTGATCTACCGGAATACAAATATATCCCGTTGCATCAGAAGCCATCGCCTTCAGTCGCTACGTTGCATGAGATCATGCGCCTATTACGTACGGTTATCTTCCCCGGATTCTTTGGTACGGAACAAGAGGCTCAATTAGGCTCTATCCAATATTATACGGGAGTCTATTTGGAAAAGATCTATGATCTCTTGCAAGAGCAAATATATAATGGACTTTGTTTTGAGGTAGAGCGTTGTTGTGATTCCAAGGACCGGGCTTCCGAGATCTCGATCGCTTTTATTAACCGGATTCCTCATATCAAATATTTACTGTCCACCGATGTAAAGGCCATCTTGGATGGTGATCCGGCAGCCAAGAGCGTGAGTGAGATTATATTCTGTTATCCGGCGGTCTACGCGCTTTTACATCAACGGGTCGCTCATGAATTATTCGAGCTAGGCGTACCGGTACTCCCGCGTATCATTACGGAAATGGCACACTCGCAAACCGGGATCGACATTCATCCCGGGGCGCAGATCGGAGAATATTTCAGTATCGATCATGGAACGGGTATTGTCGTGGGACAAACCGCCATTATCGGAAACCATGTCCGCCTTTATCAAGGTGTGACGTTAGGAGCTAAGAGTTTTACGCTGGACGAGGAAGGACTTCCGATAGATTTACCCCGTCATCCGATCATCGAGGATTATGTGACCATTTATTCCAACGCATCCATATTAGGACGGATCACTATTGGCCGAGGATCTATTATCGGGGGTAACATCTGGCTCACCCATAGTGTACCTCCCAATTCCAAGATATCTCAATCACGTGTCGAAGAAAAATTCACGGAAATATGATATTATTTGAAAGAGATTCCGTATGTTTGTGCAAATGACATTACGGTGTTTTCCTTAAATAATAGAATATGACCATGAACAAAGTAAAGACATTAGATGATCTCAAGAAAATGCGTGAATCTCTTCGTGCGTCTTTGGATCTGCGTGAAAAAAGCAATACCCCTGATCAGCTCGTACAAATTAAGGTTTCTATGGCCACTTGCGGTATAGCTGCCGGAGCCAAGGAGATAATGAGTTATTTTATCGAGGTTTTAGACCGGCAGAAAATCGATGCGTTGGTAACTCAAACCGGATGCATGGGCTATTGTTATGCGGAACCGACTATCGAAATCAAGCTTCCGGGTCAGGAGCCGTTGGTATTCGGTTATGTTGATAAGGCAAAAGTAGAAGAGATCATAGATAAGTATATCCGTAAGGGTATCTTGGTAGACGGCATCATTCCTGTAACTTACACCACCGTAAAACCCGAATAAGAAATTTAATATCTTACATAAATGGCACAATACACGAATTATATATTGGTGTGCGGTGGCACAGGTTGCCGTGCATCACAAAGCGAGCAGATCATCGAGAATCTGAGAGCCGCCGTCGAGCAATACGGATTAGAGGATACACAAGTGATCCGTACCGGATGCTTCGGTTTCTGCGAGAAGGGTCCGGTGGTTAAGATGATCCCCGATAACACTTTTTACGTACAAGTTCAACCATCGGATGCGGACGAGATCGTACGGGAGCATTTGGTAAAAGGCCGTAAAGTGGAACGGTTACTTTATATGAATCCAGAGACCCGTGAGCTGGTTCCGGACTCCAAGCATATCAGATTCTATAAGAAACAGCTACGAATCGCCCTTCGAAATTGTGGCTTTATCAACCCTGAGAATATCGATGAGTATATCGCTCGTGACGGCTATGTAGCGTTAGGAAAAGCCCTTGTGGAAATGACTCCCGAGGAAGTAATCAAGGAAATCATGGATAGCGGTTTACGGGGTCGTGGGGGCGGTGGTTTCCCCACAGGTTTGAAATGGCAGATTACCCGTAAGGTACAAGCACCTCAAAAATACGTGGTTTGCAATGCGGACGAGGGTGACCCGGGCGCTTTTATGGATCGCTCCATATTGGAGGGCGACCCGCATTCGATTGTGGAGGCTATGGCGATTAATGGATATTGTACGGGAGCTAGCAAAGGTTTGGTATATATCCGTGCCGAATATCCGCTAGCCGTGGAACGTTTGAAAATCGCCATACGGCAAGCGAAAGAATATGGATTGCTGGGCGAGAATATATTTGGGACTGATTTCTCATTCGATATCGAGATCCGGTACGGTGCCGGAGCTTTTGTTTGTGGAGAGGAGACTGCTTTGATCCACAGTATGGAAGGTTTGCGAGGCGAGGCTACCGTAAAGCCGCCGTTCCCTAGTGAACACGGGTATAAAGGTTGTCCGACCAATGTAAATAACGTAGAGACTTACGCAAATATCCCGGTGATCTTGTTAAGAGGCGCTAAATGGTTCAGTAGTATCGGAACGGAGAAAAGCAAAGGAACAAAGGTGTTCGCCTTGGCTGGAAAGGTAAACAATGTGGGGCTGATCGAGGTTCCTATGGGTACGACTTTGCGTGAGGTTATCTTTGGAATTGGGGGAGGTATCAAGGATGGAAAGAAGTTTAAGGCTGTGCAAACCGGTGGCCCGTCAGGAGGTTGCTTGACTGAAAAGCATCTTGATCTTCCTATCGATTATGATAATTTGCTTGCCGCTGGTTCCATGATGGGTTCCGGAGGTATGATCGTCATGGACGAGGATGATTGTATGGTAGCCATGGCTAAGTTCTATCTGGACTTTACGGTCGAGGAATCTTGCGGTAAATGCGCACCGTGCCGTATCGGTAATAAACGCTTACATGAGATATTGCAGAAAATTACGAGTGGAAACGGAGCCGAAGAGGATTTGACCCGTCTAAGGAATCTGGCGATGGTGATTAAGGATACCGCTTTATGCGGCTTGGGACAGACTTCTCCGAATCCGGTTTTATCTACGATGGATAATTTCTACGATGAATATCTGGCGCATGTCCGGGAGCATCGTTGTCCGTCTCATCAATGCCGGGAACTTACTCAATATTTCATCAATCCGGAGAAATGTAAAGGATGTACGCTCTGTGCCCGTGTTTGTCCGGTGCATGCGATTACAGGTGGACGGAAAATTCCTCATATTATCGATCCGCAAGCTTGTATCCGTTGCGGTACCTGTATGGAGAAGTGTAAGTTCGGAGCGATTTATGTCCACTAAATTTATTTATAAGCATGGAAACAATTCAATTAATCATAGATAATAAAGAGGTGGAAGTGCCGAGAGGAACCACCATTTTAGATGCGGCAAAAAGTGTAGGTATCCACATCCCGACACTCTGTTATATGAAACTGGAGGACTTGCACTACGAGAATAATCCGGGAGCTTGCCGTATTTGTGTCGTAGAGATCGAGGGACGTAGAAATCTAGCCCCATCCTGTAAGATGGAATGTACGGAAGGCATGGTCGTACGGACACATACCCCCCGGGTGATGAATGCCCGTAGGACGGTGATGGAGCTGATCCTCTCGAATCATCCGGCGGAATGTCTGACATGTAGCAGCAACGGACATTGCGAGTTACAAAAGATCGCACATGACTTAGGAATCCGTGAGATCCGGTATAAGGGAGAGATGTCCACATTTACGATAGACCGTTCCCCTTCCATTGTGCGGAACATGAACAAATGTATCATGTGCCGCCGCTGTGAGACCATGTGTAATACGATACAGACAGTTGGCGCCTTGACTGCCGTGAACCGTGGATTTAACGCGGCCGTATCGACTGCTTTTGAACGGGATATGGCCGGAAGTACCTGTTCGTATTGTGGACAATGCGTATCCGTCTGTCCTGTAAACGCGCTTAGCGGACGTAATACGCAACAGCCGGTCTTGGACGCTTTGGCCGATCCTACTAAAATTGTTATCGCCCAGACAGCGCCGGCGGTTCGCACAGCGTTGGGACGTGATTTCGGGTATGAGCCGGGTACATTGGTTACAGGCAAGATGGTTTCAGCTTTGCGTCAATTGGGTTTTGATTATGTATTCGATACGGACTTTGCCGCCGACTTGACCATTATGGAAGAGGGTACGGAATTATTACATCGCCTAGGTAGTTACCTAAATGGAGACAAAGAGGTGAAAATACCGTTAATGACGAGTTGTTGTCCGGGTTGGGTTAGCTTTGTGGAACAACATTTCCCCGAGTTACGGGATAATTTATCTACAGCCAAGAGCCCGCAGCAAATGTTCGGAGCGATCGCCAAGAGTTATTTCGCCGAGAAGTTGGGAGTGGACCGTAAGGATTTGGTAGTCGTATCTATCATGCCTTGTTTGGCGAAGAAGTATGAGGCTAGCCGCCCGGAGTTTAGCGTGGAAGGTAATCCCGATGTAGATTATTCGATCTATACCCGTGAGTTAGCCCGTTTAATCCGTTATGCGAATATAGATTTCAATGAACTGCCGGATGGTGAGTTCGATAGCCCGTTGGGTGAATCTACCGGAGCGAGCGTGATCTTCGGTACTACCGGCGGTGTTATCGAGGCCGCTTGCCGTACAGCTTATGAATTATATACGAAGAAAAATCTGGATAAAGTGGACTTCGAGGAGTTACGCGGGCTGGAAGGTATTCGTAGCGCTACGATCGATTTTAATGGGACTCCGGTAAAGATCGGTATCGCTCATGGTCTGGGGAATGCCCGCAAATTGATCGAGGAGGTGAAGAACGGTACCTCTCCTTATCATGCGATCGAGGTGATGGCTTGTCCGGGAGGCTGTATCGGCGGTGGTGGACAACCGTTCCACCGAGGCCGTATGGAGGTACTTCGCCGGCGTGCTTCCGCTCTTTACCGGGAAGACGCTAACAAACCGCTTCGCAAGAGCCATGAGAATCCGTATATCCAGCAATTATACAGCGAGTATTTGGGAGAGCCTTGCGGACCGAAAGCCCATAAATTACTGCATACCCATTACATAGATCGTAAGGAAGTAATCGGTATGTATATAGAAACCGAAAAAAGTAAATAAGCCATGAATGAGATACATTTGCCTAAAACAAAAGTAGCGGAGCTACATGCGATATGCGCTGAACGCAACAACGATCCCGGGGAGTTGATCAATATCTTGCACGCCGCCCAAGGCTTGTTCGGATATTTACCACCGGAAGTCCAACAGGTTATCGCCGCCGAATTGAATATCCCGGTCTCAAGGGTATATGGCGTAGTTACTTTTTACTCATTCTTTACGATGACCCCCAAGGGGAAATACCCCATCTCGGTTTGTCTGGGAACGGCCTGTTACGTGCGTGGCGCAGAAAATGTTCTGGAAGAAATGCAACGTCAATTGGAAATAAAGGTAGGAGAGACTACACCGGACGGTTTGTTCTCCTTGGATTGCTTACGCTGTGTCGGTGCTTGCGGATTAGCTCCGGTGGTCATGATCGGCGGGAAGGTCTATGGAAGGGTTACTCCCGAAAAGGTACGGGATATACTTTCCGACTACTATCTGAAAGAACAATAGGATATAAAAACACAAGCGGTCACGTAGGTTTTACGTGACCGCTTGTATAAAATAACGCAAGTAATCGTATTTTCAGAAACGACTGATCGAACCACCTCCCCCGGAGCTTCCACCTCCCCAAGAGCCGCCACCGCCGCCGCTAAAACCTCCGAAGCCACCACCGCCACCCATAATAATAGGGCCGCTACCACCTCGGTGTATGCGGTCGATGGTACGATTTTTCTTCTCTGTATACCCGCAACTCTTACAGCGGTATACATCTTCGGCCAGACCTTCCGAGAAACGAGTCGCTTCCCGAATCACTTGCTGCCCCATATATACAAAGGTTTTCTTTCCACAACGGGGACATGCCTTCGGACGATACTTTAAGTACGCTATAAACGCCGAGAAGCCGATCATCCCGATAATCCCCACCACGAATATCCACATAAAATCATCATCGGACGAGGAAGAAGTGCGGTTGCCAGTCATGCCTGCCCGTTCATAGTCGCTGGACATTAAATACTTGGTAACCGCCATGACTCCTTTCAACATGCCGGCGCTATAATTCCCGGCCTTTAGATCGGGCATCATATACCGCTGCTGGAGCCGGTAGCAAATCGCATCGGGGAGGACACCCTCGATACCATATCCCGTCTCGAAAACGACCGAACGTTGGGAAGGTTCCGTCACCAACTGGATCAATAAACCATTATCCTTGCTCTTTTGTCCCAATCCCCAATGTTTGAATAAATCCGTAGCGAACATCCGGGCATCCTGATCCCCGATGCTATTCACGGCAACGACAGCTACCTCGATACCGAGACTATCTTCCACTACATTTAATAATTGATTGATACGTGCCGCATCATCCGGGGTAATGATACCATCCGGATTACTGACATGGTTCAACCGGTTGGAAAGACGTACGTTCGGAATGGTCTCGATCGAATAATCCTTTGCCGCGAAAATAGAAGAGGCAAAACCAACCAGCAATAAACTGATCCATAAAAGGCTTACCGGACACTTGCACCTAGATCCTATATTCTTTATCTCACTCATTCAGCGAATGGCTATTAGAATTCTACCTTAGGAGCCTTTTCCGCACCGGATTCAGCGGCGAAATAAGCTTTCGATTGGAAGCCGAACATTCCGGACAAAATATTGTTCGGGAATTGGCGAATATAGGTATTATAAGACTGAGCTACCTCGTTAAAACGTTTACGCTCTACCGAGATACGATTTTCGGTCCCTTCCAATTGCGCTTGAAGCTCCATAAAGTTTTGATTCGCTTTTAAGTCTGGATAACGCTCTAAAACAAGCATCAAACGGGAGAGGGCATTTCCTAACTCTCCTTGTGCAGACTGGAATTTCTTCAAGGATTCCTCAGTAAGGTTAGAAGGATCAATCGTAGTCTTCGTCGCCTCGGCACGAGCGTTGACCACACCTTCTAAAGTCTCTTTCTCATGCGCGGCGTATCCTTTTACCGTATTTACCAGATTCGGGATCAAATCCATACGGCGTTGATATTGGTTCTCAACTTGGCTCCATGCGGTTTTCACGCCTTCGTCTTGAGTTACCATATTATTATACACGCCTTTCACCCAAAAGAATAATATCGCTACGATAGCGATGATAATCCATACAACTTTGTTCTTAAACATCTTTGCCTTATAATTTATTGATTATACATAATGAGACAAAGCTATATAAAAAAATCGGATTATCCACATAGCGATTGGCGGTTGCTTATAACTGCGATTGTTAGCTGCTTATAATGGGCATTGTAACATCCTTATATTGCCCATTGTTAGAACCTCATACTGGGCATTATAGGAAGGAGCTTGCCGCGATGCTGCGGATGGAAGCCCACCGCATAGATTCTATTTATCTTCCCATAGATAAAACTGATCAATGAAATCCAAGGCTTTTAGGGTACATGTAAGTGAATTGTTCTATATTTGCACTTAATAAATCTAAATAAATATAGTTATGCGTAAAACAATTTATGCTAAAATGACGGCATTACCGGTAGGACTCTGCGCTTTAGCCTTTGCGGTTACCTCGTGCGGTTCTTCCGAATACAAGAAATTTGCCGACAATGAAGGTAAGCTAGTGGCCTCTATCCTGCGGGAAAACGACTGTTTGGCCTGCCACTCTGAAAATGCGCCTCTGCCATTTTACGGTAATTTACCGTTGATCGGTCCCGTAGTACAGGCAGACATGAAGGAGGCCGTTCACTATGTGGACTTGACTGCTATGGTGGAAGCCTTGGAGAACGGGCAGCCCGTTTCAGAGGTTGATTTGGCGAAGGTGGAGAATACGGCCCTAAGCGGCTCTATGCCCCCGGCTAAGTATTCCCATATGCCGATGCACTGGGGAACCAGCCTTGACGACAATGAGAAAGCGGTGATCATCTCATGGGCGAAGAATGTCCGTAAAGATCGTTTCACGACCGAAACCGTAGCGGAAGAATTTAAGAATGAGCCTCTTCAGCCTCTAATGAAGAGCTTGCCTACAGATCCGGCGAAGGTAGAGTTGGGTTTTGCCCTGTATCATGATACTCGTTTGTCTGCGGACAATACGATCTCTTGCGCTACTTGCCACGGATTGAACACAGGTGGTGTAGACCGTAAGCAATATTCGGAAGGTATTAATGGACAGTTCGGTGGTGTTAACGCTCCGACCGTATATAATGCGGCGCTTAATTTCGTTCAATTTTGGGACGGACGTGCGGCAGACCTAAAAGAGCAAGCGGCTGGTCCTCCATTGAACCCAGTGGAAATGGGTTGTACCTCATTCGACCAGATTTGCGAGGCTTTAGCGCAAGATAAGGATTTCACGAAGAAATTCACGGAAGTGTATCCGGAAGGTTATTCTCAATCTACGATCACGGACGCTATCGCTGAGTTTGAGAAGACCTTGCTTACGCCGAGTCGTTTCGACAAATACTTGATGGGAGATAAAAACGCGCTTACAGCGGAAGAATTAGAGGGTTATCAACTATTCAAGGACAATAAATGCGCTACTTGTCACGTTGGTGTAAATGTCGGTGGTCAATCTTACGAGTTCATGGGTATCAAGAACAGCTATTTCGATTACCGGAATACAGGGTTGACGGACGGTGATAACGGACGCTATGCCGTGACTAAGAAAGAATCCGATCGTCATAAGTTCAAAACCCCGACACTTCGTAACGTGATGCTGACTTATCCGTACATGCACGACGGAACCGTAGCCTCCGTGGAGGATGCGATCCGTATCATGCATGAGTTCCAGATCGGAAAGGAGATCAATGATGTAGAAGTTGAAAAAATCGTTGTTTTTCTAGGAACTTTGAACGGAGAATATAATGGAAAAATGCTTCAATAATTGATTAAAAAAGGTACATGTCCTTCCGCTTGTTCTACATATTACTTATATTTGCCGCAGTTAAGTGTGGAGAAGGAATATGGGCACAAGAGGAAGGACTTGCTTCATATTACCATCATCGCTTCCATGGCAGGAAATCATCCAGTGGAAGGATTCATGATAAGGAAGAATTAGTCGCCGCGCATCGTACGTATCCTTTTGGTACTTTTTTAAGAGTCACGAACTTGGAGAATATGAAAAGTACTATTGTATGCGTAACGGATCGCGGACCTCGTTATAGAAAACGAATCATTGATGTATCAGCGAGCGCCGCCGAGATATTGGATTTTATCGATAAAGGTGTCGCTAAGGTACGGATAGAAGTCGTTCCCGGCCCCTTAGACCTCCGCTATCTGGACTTGATCTATCCTAAGATTCCTTATCTGGATATAGATTATTTACGTCCGGATCCACCTTATAGGGTGAAATTCACGAAATAAATTTAATATAATGAAGCAAATACTTATCACCGGGGGCGCCGGCTTTATCGGTTCTCATTTATGTGCCCGTCTTTTAGAAGAAGGAAATGAAGTAATTTGTCTGGATAACTATTTTACGGGAAGTAAGGAGAATGTGATTCCTCTGCTGAAAAATCCACATTTCGAGTTGATCAGGCATGATGTTTCTATACCGTTCCAAGCCGAGGTCGATGAGATTTATAATTTGGCATGTCCCGCATCTCCAGTTTATTATCAAATAGATCCGATACAGACGATCAAGACATCCGTGTTAGGAGCGGTCAATATGTTAGGTCTGGCAAAACGGGTGAACGCTAAGATATTACAAGCATCTACCAGTGAGGTGTATGGAGATCCCATGATACACCCGCAGCCGGAAAGCTATTGGGGAAATGTCAACCCGATAGGGCCTCGCTCTTGTTATGACGAGGGCAAGCGTTGCGCCGAGACCTTATTTATGGATTACCATCGCCAAAACAAGGTTCGCGTTAAAATCATCCGCATCTTTAATACGTATGGGCCTAATATGAGTACGAACGATGGCCGTGTCGTCTCTAATTTCATTATACAGGCATTACAAAATAAGGACATTACGATTTATGGGGATGGAAACCAAACTCGTAGTTTCCAATATGTAGACGATTTGATCGAGGGGATGATTCGCATGATGAATACCTCGGATGATTTTACCGGCCCGGTAAATATCGGAAATCAGGGAGAGTTCTCGATGAACGAGTTGGCCAAGATCGTGATCCGTTTGACAAACTCCTCCTCTAAGATCGTATACCGCCCGTTGCCGGGAGACGATCCCAAGCAACGTAAGCCCGATATTACGTTGGCCAAAGAGAAATTAGATGGGTGGGAACCTACGGTTTGTTTGGAGGAAGGATTAAAGAAAACGATATTATACTTTAAATCTCTCTAATAAATTTCTAATTTGGCCTAAGAGTATTCTAACTAAATATTCATAAGCGATAAAAGAGTGACTTCTACCTTTGCGTAAAATTTAACGCAAATGGACAGACGAGTCACTCTTTTACTTTTTTTATCTCTTCTTTTCTCTGGGGCGAAAGCCTCTGTTGTCTCCCTCTCCTTGAAAGAGTCCGAGCAACGTTTCTCTGAACACAATCTGGAAGTGATAGCCGAACGGTATAATATCGATATAGCCGAGGCCCAAGTAGTACAGGCCAAACTTTTCGAGAATCCCGTGGTCTCTTTGGAGCAAAATGTTTATAACCGGTTGAACGGACGTTACTTTGATTTCGGGAAACAAGGGGAAACGATCGTAGAGGTGGAACAGTTGATCTATATTGCCGGTCAGCGAAACAAACGTGTCCGTTTGGAGAAAATCAATAAGGAAATGGCCCTTTACCAATTCGAAGAGGTATTGAGAACCCTCCGGAGCGAGTTGAAGGAGAAATTCATAGCGCTTTATTTCACCCAGAAATCCCAATCTATTTACGATCGTGAGATTGATTCATTGGCTCATCTGTTGGTGGTTCTCAAGGAGCAGAATGAGAAAGGGAATGTTTCTTTATTAGAGAAGTCCCGTATCGAGGCCCTATTACTCTCTTTACGGCAAGAGCGGAATGATATCGCCAACCAAGTTATCTCCCTTCAAGGAGACATGCGGCTTTTACTAGGAATATCCGGCAATGATACCTTCGAGCCGATATTCGATGAGTCTGTGTTGAACCAGATCGATATGGACTCCGTTCCTTTCTCTGAATTGACCTCTTTATTATACGAACGTCCGGATCTTAAGTTGGCGCAAGCAAGCGTCAAGGCTTCGGAGGCGGACGTGAGATTACAACGTTCCCTCGCTTTCCCGGAAGTGAGCGTAAAGGGTACGTATGATAAGGCGGGTAACTTTATCAATGATTATTGGGCGATCGGCTTGAGCGTCTCTCTCCCTATATTTAACCGGAATCAAGGGAATATCCGGGCGGCGAAAATATCTGTCGCTCAAAAGGCCCATAAGGAAGAATACGCACGCCGCCAGGCCGAGAATGAGTTATTCACCAGCTATGCCCGATTGGAAAAGGCGATTCAGCTTTATCGTTCCTCAAACTATGGATTGGAGAAGGATTTCGCCTTGATTATCGAAGGCGTGAACTTGAATTTCCAAAAACGGAATATCAGTCTCCTTGAGTTTATCGATTATTATGAGACCTACAAAACAACCTGCTTGCGACTTTACCAAACTCAAAAAGAAGTGTTACTGGCCTTGGAGGAGGTAAATACCGTAACGGGTAGCCATGTATTCAACTATTAAAAGCAAATCAAATGATATGAATAAGCATCTAATCACATGCATCCTTTTAGTACCCTTGGTATGTTCCTGCGGGAAACAGGCGACCACCTCGGTCGATACCCGGGAACCTTTACTATTAAATGACAGTTTACAGGAGATTATAACACTGGATACGGTTCGTGACACACCATTAACCAACGAGTTGTTGCTCAATGGCCGTGTCAGTTTCAATCCGGAGCGAGTGGCCCATGTGTATCCGATGTTTGGTGGAAATGTCACCTCCGTTCATGCGGAAGTTGGCGATTACGTAGGGAAAGGAGATGTCCTAGCAGTGATCCGGAGCGGCGAGATCGCTGATATCGACAAGCAGCGAAAGGAGGCCGAGCATCAACTGGCTATCGCTAACCGTAACTTGGAGGCTACCCAAGATATGGCCCGGAGCGGTATGGCTTCCGACCGGGACTTCCTGCAAGCCCAGCAAGAGCAAGCCGATGCCGATGCCGAGACCAAACGTATTCAAGAAATGTATTCCATTTATAACATAACAGACCCATCTACCTATGTGGTGAAAGCGCCGGTCTCCGGCTTTATCATCGATAAGAATATAAACCGGGATATGCAGATCCGTTCTGATCAAGGGGAGGAGATGTTTACCATTTCCGGTCTCGACGATGTCTGGGTGATGGCCGATGTCTATGAGGGAGATATCAGCAAGATAAAAGAGGGGGCTACCGTTCGTATCACCACTTTGGCCTATAAGGATATGGAGTTTACGGGAACGATCGATAAGGTCTATCATATGCTAGACCGAGAAAGTAAGACCATGAGCGTAAGAGTCAAATTAAGGAACGAGAAGTATATGCTTAAACCCGGAATGTTTACGAACGTATATGTACAGAGCGCGGTAAAAGGAGAAAGTATGCCTTGCGTAAACGCCCATGCCGTGATTTTCGAGGATGGTAAAGAATACGTTGTCTATGTCTCGAAGGAGGGATATTTGCAAATGCGTGAGATCTCGGTGTATAAGCAAACCGAGAAGTTCTGTTACCTGCGATCCGGCTTGAAGGATGGGGATCGGATCGTAGATCGGAACGCTCTTTTGGTGTATAACGAATTAAAGTAACCAGACGATATGCACACATTCATAGATAATATCATAACGTTCTCCCTCCGGAACAAATTCTTTATCTTCTTCTGTACCACGATCGCCGTAATCGCCGGTATCACCAGCTTTATCCATACGCCGATCGACGCGTTTCCGGATGTGACGAATACGAAGGTGACGATTATCACCCAATGGCCGGGCAGGAGCGCCGAGGAGATCGAGAAGTTTATCACGATCCCGATCGAGATCGCCATGAACCCGGTACAGAAAAAGACGGATATCCGGAGCACGACCCTTTTCGGTCTTTCCGTCATCAACGTGATGTTCGAAGATAAGGTGGATGATTTCTTCGCCCGCCAGCAAGTTTATAATCTCTTGAACGACGCCGACCTGCCGGAAGGGGTCACGCCGGAAGTGCAGCCCTTATATGGTCCGACCGGCGAGATCTTCCGCTATACATTACGTAGCGATAAGCGTTCCGTCCGGGAATTGAAGACCTTGCAGGATTGGGTGATCGAGCGGAAGTTGCGGGCTGTACCCGGTGTAGCGGATATCGTCAGCTTCGGAGGAGAAGTAAAGACTTTCGAGGTTAGCGTCAACCCGAATCAACTGATCAGTTACGGGGTAACGACCTTGGAACTTTATGACGCTATCGCAAAAAGTAATATCAACGTAGGCGGCGACGTGATCACGAAAAGCTCGCAAGCCTATGTCGTGCGGGGTATCGGCTTGATTAACGATGTAAAAGAGATCGAGAATATCGTCGTAAAGAATATCAATGGCACGCCAATCCTTGTCAAGCACTTGGCTACCGTACACGAATCCAGTCTTCCCCGCCTAGGGCAAGTGGGCCGCATGGAGGAAGATGATGTCGTACAAGGCATCGTTGTCATGCGAAAAGGGGAGAACCCCGGCGAGGTAATCGCCGCCTTGAAGGATAAGATCAAGGATATCCAACAAAACGCCTTGCCGGAAGACGTGCGAATCGTATCGTTCTACGATCGTGAGAATCTGGTAGATCTGGCGGTCAAGACCGTAACACATAATTTGGCGGAAGGTATTCTGCTGGTAACTTTCATCGTATTAATCTTCATGGCGGACTGGCGTACGACGGTAATCGTGTCGATCATTATCCCGTTGGCACTCCTCTTCGCCTTTATTTGTCTCCGGGCGATGGGGATGAGCGCCAACCTCTTATCTATGGGAGCGATCGACTTCGGTATTATTATCGATGGTGCCGTCGTGATGGTGGAAGGGCTTTTCGTGGCATTGGACCGGAAAGCCCGTGAAGTAGGCATGCCCGCTTTCAATTTGATGAGTAAGATGGGTATTATCCGTCATACGGCGAAGGACCGTGCGAAAGCGGTTTTCTTCTCTAAGCTGATTATCATCACGGCCTTGGTCCCGATCTTCTCTTTCCAGAAGGTGGAAGGAAAGATGTTCAGCCCGCTCGCTTATACCTTGGGGTTCGCCTTGTTGGGAGCGTTGATCTTTACGTTGACATTGGTACCCGTCCTATCTTCCATGCTATTAAAGAAAGAGGTGCGTGAGAAACATAATCCGTTCCTCGCGTGGATCAATCGGAAGTCGATCGGTATTTTCGACTGGTGCCACGCCCGTAAGAAGCGAACGATCACGTTCGCCACGTTGGTAGCCGCCGTAGGTATCTGGTGCTTCACCTTGTTGGGCAGCGAGTTTCTCCCGCAACTGAACGAGGGCTCTATTTATATCCGTGCGACCTTACCGCAAAGTATATCTTTGGATGAATCCGTTACATTGGCCAACCAGATGCGCCGGAAGCTGGCGGCTTATCCGGAGGTTCGTCAGGTCTTGTCGCAAACCGGCCGGCCGAACGATGGCACGGACGCGACAGGTTTCTACAATATCGAGCTCCATGTGGATATATATCCCGAGAAAGAGTGGGAAAGCGAACGCTCGAAAGCGGGCCTGATCGAGAAGATGCAAGAGGATCTGGCGATCTATCCGGGCGTGGATTTTAACTTCTCGCAGCCTATCTCGGACAATGTAGAGGAAGCGGCCAGCGGCGTGAAAGGTTCCATCGCCGTGAAAGTCTTCGGTAAGGATCTATACGAGTCGGAGAAAAAGGCGGTAGAGGTTTTCAAGGTCTTGGAGACCGTAGACGGTATCGAGGATCTGGGCGTTATCCGGAATATCGGCCAGCCGGAGCTACGGATCGAGTTGAACGAGTCTCGTTTAGCCCGCTACGGCGTGGCCAAGGAGGACGTGCAATCCATTATCGAGATGGCGATAGGAGGTAAGAGCGCCTCCCTGCTTTATGAGGACGAGCGTAAGTTCAATATCATGGTCCGCTACGAATCCGCTTTCCGCCGTAGCGAGAATGAGATAGGCAAGATACTGGTTCCGGCGAAGGATGGTTCCATGATTCCTATCCGCGAGCTGGCGGATATCCATACGATTACCGGCCCGTTGATTATCTACCGGGATAACCACGCTCGCTTCTGCGCCGTGAAATTCTCGGTCCGGGGCCGCGACATGGGTAGCGCCGTGGCTGAAGCCCAGCGGAAAGTGGAGAGGCAGGTAAAGCTCCCCGAAGGCTATACCTTGAAATGGACCGGAGATTTCGAGAACCAACAACGGGCTACCAAACGCTTGGCCCAAGTCGTCCCCGTAAGTATAGCGATCATCTTCGTGATCCTATTCGTCCTTTTCGGCAACGCCCGGGATGCCGGACTGGTCTTATTAAACGTGCCTTACGCCGCCGTCGGAGGTATCTTGGCCCTATTAATCACGAGTTTCAACTTCTCGATCTCCGCCGGTATCGGCTTTATCGCCCTCTTCGGTATCTGTATACAGAATGGCGTGATCATGATATCGGACATCAAGAATAACCTGCGGGAGAGGCATCCTCTGGAAGATTCGATCAAGATGAGCGTGAAATCAAGGGTACGTTCCGTATTAATGACCGCCTCCATGGCCGCTATCGGCCTGCTTCCGGCCGCCTTGAGCCACGGTATCGGATCGGAAAGCCAGCGTCCTTTGGCGATCGTGATCATTGGCGGATTAATAGGGGCCACGTTCTTCACCCTCTTTGTCTTTCCGTTGATGGTGGAGGCTTTTTATCGACGAATGCTCTATGATAAGAACGGTAAATTAGTGCAACGTAGGTTGTAATTGCTATATTTGTAGCAAGAAAGTCCGGAACTATTAGGGAGGACGACTGGAGTTATTATGCGAAAGGATTATACTTACTGATCTTTTCACGGCTGTGAAAAGATCATATCACAGAGGTGAAACGATCGTATCACAACCGTGAAAAGAACGTTTCACCTCTGTGATACGATTAGCATCACCCTAAGTACGCATTACTAATGATGGACATTCTTATTAATACATACGATACAATGGCGAAGATATTATTAGTAGAAGACGAGATAAACATCGCCTCTTTTATAGAAAGAGGCTTGCGGGAGTTCGGGCATGAGGTATATGTCGCTTATGACGGTGCCGCTGGTTGGGAACTGACACAGAAGAACGATTTCCAATTGCTGATTCTGGATATTATAATGCCGAAGATGAATGGCCTGCAACTTTGCAAACAGTACCGGCAACGGTTCGGTTACCATGCCCCCGTGATTATGCTGACCGCCTTGGGAACCACCGAGGATATCGTTAGCGGGCTGGATGCCGGGGCGGATGATTATCTGGTAAAACCTTTCAGCTTCCAAGAGCTCGAGGCCCGCATAAAGGCGTTATTACGTCGATCGGGAAACGAATCCGTCCATATGGCTCTCCGGTGCGGAGATCTGGTCTTAGATCCTCCAAGCCATCGGGCTATACGGAATGGGCAGGTCATCGATTTGACCGTAAAGGAATATAGGCTCTTGGAATATTTCATACAGAACCAAGGAACGGCCTTGAGCCGGATGAACTTGCTAAAGAATGTCTGGGACAAGGATTTCGATACCAATACGAACGTGGTCGATGTTTACGTGAATTATTTGCGCACGAAGATAGACAAAGACTTCGAACCTAAGCTAATCCATACCGTGGTGGGCGTGGGCTATATGATGGAAGCATGAAGACAGGAAACAAGATCGCTCTCTTTTACTCGGCCATTACCATAGGCGTGATAGCCGTCGTGACGCTTGTCTTCTATTGGGTTTCCACGAGCTATATCTCTCGCCTGTACTATTCTTACCTGACGGAAAAAGCCTATGCCACGGCACAGAAGCATTGGGAGAAGGACGAGACCGACGACGAGAGCTATGCCCGTATCCAACAGCGTTACGAGGAAACCCTTCCCGTCGCTACCGAGATATTGCTGAACGCCGATAGCTTGGAGACCCGCCAAGTGCTGTCCCGTTATCTGGACGCCACGCAGGTGAGATCTCTATACCAAGAGGATATCGTTCACTTCAAGCACGATACGCAAATGGGAGCGGCTTTGTATTATCCCGACAACGAGGGGAATTTCATCGTGATTGTCCTTTCCGGGAATCAGTATGGGATGGATATCCAGCATCGGATCGGCTGGCTGTTGCTGGGATTGATATTGGTTAGCTCGGTATTGATCTATTTTGTCGGCAGACTATACGCGACCCGGATGGTAGACCGGATCGACGCTGCTTACCAAAGTGAGAAAGCGTTTATCAGCAACGCCTCGCATGAGTTGAACAATCCGCTGACAGCCATTCAAGGCGAATGCGAGATCAGCCTGCTGAAAGAGCGCTCCCCGGAGGAATACCAAGCGGCATTAAGACGTATCGCCACGGAGACAAGCCGTATCATACAATTGATCAAACACCTGCTGTTCCTGTCGCACGGGGATAAGGAGATCCAGAAAAGCGCAATGGAGACGATCTTCCTAGCGGACTTCTTGATGCAGTTCTCCTCGGCCCGGATCTCGTTCTCCCCGGATAATTTCTCTTATATGATCCGTGCCAATCCCTATTTATTGAAGATAGCGATCAAGAATATCTTGAGCAACGCCTGTAAGTATTCGGACGATAAACCGGTAGAGATGCGGCTTCGAGGCAGTGTCTTGACCATATCCGACCGAGGTATCGGCATTCCTCCCGAGGAGTTGAAACGAATCTTCCAGCCCTTTTACCGGGCGAGCAATACCCGGGAATACGCCGGGCATGGTGTCGGGCTAAGCCTCTCGCTACGCATATTGAGCACCTATGGGGCGAAGGTGAATATTACTTCTGATCTAGGAATTGGGACGAGCGTGGAGATCGACTTTGGGTAGCCGTCAGGTATTCTTTAGCCGGACCTGTTATTTCGACAGACTCCGGCGTTACCCCTATCGCCTCTTCCGAAGATATAAGTCCACGATCTACCAAGCGATCCAGTATTACCCTGTAAAAATCCTCATAATACGGCTTCAACCGCAACCCGTCGAAGCAATAGCGGACCTGTTTGGGCTTGGGGATAATGCTGGCCATAAAAATGCACTCGGCAAGGTTTAACTGGGAAGGTTCCTTCGCGAAATAATAACGTGAGGCCTCGGCGGCTCCATAAATCATGGGGCCCCATTCGGCGATGTTCAGATAAACCTCAAACATCCGCTCTTTAGAGGTCAGATGATCGCTCTCGATCAGCCATACGATTAACATTTCCTCCAGCTTGCGGGCGATCGTCTTGTTACGGCTCAAGAATACATTCTTCACCAATTGCATGCTAAGCGTACTGCCGCCACGGGCGAAACGTCGTTCCTTGATATCCTGTATCAACGATTCCCGGATAGCGCTTGGAATAAAACCGTTGTGATAAAAGAAGCCGGCATCCTCACTCTGCATGATCGCTAAAGGAAGATAACGGGATACGGCGTTGAACGGGCGGAAAGAGGGATTCGCCGGACCGATCTCGAAAGAGCGTACCGGCTCGCCTTGCTCATAGACAGTATATTCAAATGGCTCATTCATCTTCCGCAAATCCGTATTCCCATAGGCAAGGATCTGGAAGTCCTTCGCTTTCAAGGTAGACTCCAAGATCAAGCTGTCTACCTGTCCGAAATCCAAATCCAATCGGAAATGATAGGAGAGGGTACCTTCTGTTCTCAGGCCTTCCAGATTGTAGAATAAGCCTTTAGGCAGGGAGGAGAACAGTTGATCCGCAGGGAAATCTCTTTTATTCACAGAGGCCGTGATTTGCCAACTGGTATCTTTAACGATCTTCAGATAAGGATGGAAATCCAGATGATTAAACCGGATATCACTGACGCTATCTAATTCGATATAGTTCTTACCGATGTTTGTCCGGAAGTGTATAGAGCCTTTATCCAGTAAGACCGTGTCCAGAGATATACGCTCTTGGTGGATGGTAAGCCCGCTCACATAGGCGCTTCCGAGTAAGGATTGTATGTCTTCTTCTATTTTAGGTCCCTTAAGCTCGAAGGCCAAGGTGTCGAAACGTACCGATGCCCCCCAACGATATTCCAGAAAAGGAAGAGGAATCTTCGTATGCTCGTCGGCGTAGAGACGGGCTTTCACGAGTCGCTCCTTATCAGAGAGAGAGCCTTCGCAAATCCATTCGCTGCGAACTCCGTTCTCCGTGCTGTTTATATGCGTAGAGAATTGATTGTTAGTAAGATTGAGTTCGGGTATCTCTAGTATTAGTTCATCTCCTTTATTACTATAAGAAACACATAAATCATGTACCAAGGCATTTCCGGGCAATAAATTGAAAAGGAGACTAAGGGAGCGTTCAGCCTTGCGTGCGTAATCCTGTTCCTTATCATCTACAGCTGTTTCCTCTGGCTCACCTAGGTGATTCGATGGTTTATAAAGGAAATCAAAATTAGCTCTCTCTCCCTTCTTAATAAAATGAATATGCAAATTATCCGCTTGTACACTCTCTATGGCAGGGGTAAGTAGCAATAATCTGCCAAGCTCCAGTTTCGCTTGAAGCCTGTCCGCATGTATCAACGTATCAGCATCAATCGGGATAACGGTCAATCCCTCCATACGTACGGTACTCAGCCCTATCAACCGGATCTTATCATAGCGTATGTCAAGATGATGCCTTTCGGCAAGTTTACTCAATTTATGTCCCGCATACGCCCCTAAGATCAGGTCGATGCCCCAAAATGCCATAAACAAGAGAAAGCCAATAAAAATAAGAACTGCTATAAAAGATCTTTTATGGGATTGATTCATGCTCATCTATATTGTTACCCAGCGGACAAAAGTACTATAATTAAACGAATGGATTTCTTTTTCGATAAACAATCAAGGGCTTAATTTAGTTATATTAAAAAACTAAAGTTATATGGCGTATAAGATTGCGTTTTTTGGTGCTAAACCCTACGACATCGCTTCTTTCGATAAGATCAATGAGCGGTATGAGTTCGATATTCGTTACTATAAAGGACATTTGAATATCAATAATGTCGTCTTAACCCAAGGGGTAGACGCTGTATGTATTTTCGTGAACGACACGGCTGATGCCGCCGTAATAGACGCTTTGGTTGCCAATGGTGTGAAACTGTTGGCGCTTCGTTGCGCCGGTTTTAATAATGTGGATTTGAATGCCGCCAGGGGGAAATTACCGGTCGTACGCGTACCGGCCTACTCACCTTATGCGGTCGCTGAATATACGTTGGCCTTGATGTTATCGTTAAACCGTAAGATACACCGGGCATACTGGCGTACGAGAGATGGCAACTTCTCCTTGAATGGCTTGATGGGATTTGATATGCATGGCAAGACCGCCGGTATTATCGGTACCGGAAAGATCGCCAAGATATTGATTCATATCTTAAAAGGATTGGGGATGCGTGTATTGGCAAATGACCTGTATCCGGATGAGAAATTCGCCAAGGAGGAAGGGATCACCTATGTCTCTTTAGACGAGTTATACAAAGAGTCTGATATCATTTCCTTGCATTGCCCGTTGACCGACCAGACCCGTTATCTGATCAACGACGATTCGATCGCCAAGATGAAAGACGGCGTAATGATTATCAATACGGGACGCGGGTTACTGATTCATACCAACGCCTTGATCGAGGGATTGAAGACCAAGAAAGTATCTGCCGCTGGATTGGATGTCTACGAGGAGGAGGGAGACTATTTCTACGAGGATAAATCGGATAAGATTATCGATGATGATGTCTTGGCCCGTCTGCTCTCGTTCAACAATGTGATCGTTACTTCCCATCAGGCGTTTTTCACGAAAGAGGCTCTGCATAATATCGCTGAGACTACCTTGCGGAACATCAAGGATTTCGAGGAAGGCCGTCCCTTAGTGAACGAAGTGACCAAGTAAATTCTAAAAAGGAACTATTATTTATCGCTGATTTATTATATTTTTGTGGCCATTGCTTGGTGGGAACCCAGCAATGGCTTTTTTAATTCAGAGGTATATATATGGAAATAGATAGTCAGACAGGTTTGGTGTTGGAAGGTGGCGGAATGCGTGCCATATTTACGGTGGGAGTATTGGATTATTTTATGGATCATGATATTTGGTTTCCTTATACGATCGGAGTATCGGCGGGCGCAAGTAACGGAATCTCGTATGCTTCCCGCCAGCGGGGACGCTCTCGTTTTAGCAATATCGACCTATTGAAGAAATATAATTACATAGGTCTTCGTCATTTCTTACGGGGAAGGGGATATATCGATCTGAATTTCTTGTTTTATGTCTATCCGGATTTGTATTATCCGTTGGATTACGATACCTATTTCAAGTCCAAGGATCGGTTCGTTATGGTCACGAGCAATTGCTTGACGGGTAAAGCGGAATATTTCGAGGAGAAGAAAGATAAGAAACGTTTGGTGGATATCTGTAAAGCCTCTTGCACATTACCGATCCTCTGTCCAATTACGTATGTAGACGGGATACCGATGGTCGACGGAGGCGTATGCGATGCCATCCCTATCCGACGGGCTATCGCCGACGGCTTCTCCAAGAACGTCATCATCCTTACCCGTAACAAAGGCTATCGGAAAGAAGAGAAAGATTTTTACCTTCCCGGCTTTATTTATAACAAATACCCGGCGATCCGGAAACAGTTGCGACTACGATACCGGCGGTACAACGAGGTCTTGGATTACATAGACCAACTGGAGGCCGAAGGAAAAGCCTTCGTCATCCGTCCGCAAAGCCCGATTAAAGTCGGCCGTACCGGAAGCGACACAAAGAAACTGGAAGAACTATATGAGGAAGGCTACGAATGCGGAAAACAAATCACTCAATTGTAGAGACGGGGCATGCCCCGTCTCATCCCCTCAAAACAGTATTTTATTTACAACCTTGCAAATCCTTACTCAACCGCATAGCGCAGAAATTAGGACCGCACATCGTACAGTACTCTCCATCCGTAACAGCACTCTCCTTATAATACTGTAAAGCCCTTTCCGGGTCCAAGGACAAATTGAACTGGTCTTTCCAGCGGAAATCAAAACGTGCCTTGCTCAATGCGTTATCACGTACTTGAGCGCCGGGATGCCCTTTCGCCAAGTCAGCGGCATGCGCCGCTATCTTATAAGCGACCACCCCATTACGCACGTCTTCCTTATTCGGCAATCCCAAATGCTCCTTCGGCGTGACGTAGCAAATCATGGCCGTCCCATGCCAAGCGATTTGCGCGCCACCGATAGCCGACGTGATATGATCGTATCCGGGAGCGATATCGGTCGTCAACGGACCCAGCGTATAGAACGGCGCTCCATGACAGGCATACTGTTGTTCCTTCATATTCTCATGAATCTTATTCATGGGAACATGGCCCGGGCCTTCGATAATCACTTGCACGAACTGTTCCCAAGCTATTTTCGTCAGTTCTCCCATCGTGTGAAGCTCGGCGAATTGTGCCGCGTCGTTCGCGTCATAGATAGAACCGGGGCGAAGCCCGTCTCCGATAGAGACCGCCACGTCATATGCCTTCAGTATCTCGCAGATCTCGGCGAAATGCGTGTACAGGAAGTTTTCCTCGTTATGAAGCTGCATCCATTTGGCCATGATCGATCCGCCTCTGGATACGATCCCCGTCAGGCGAGTCGCCGTCAGCTCCACATGCTCGCGCAACAAACCCGCGTGGATCGTGAAATAATCCACGCCCTGTTCCGCCTGCTCGATCAACGTATCCCGATAGATTTCCCAAGAAAGATCCTCTACCTTACCATTCACTTTCTCCAAGGCTTGATAAATAGGAACCGTACCCATCGGAACCGGGCAGTTACGGATAATCCACTCGCGCGTCTCATGGATATGATCGCCGGTAGAGAGATCCATCAACGTGTCGCCGCCCCATTTACAACTCCATATCGCCTTCTCGATCTCCTCGTCGATACCGGAGGAAAGAGCGGAGTTACCGATATTGGTATTGATCTTTACCAAGAACTTCTTACCGATAATCATCGGCTCGGCTTCCGGGTGATTGATATTCGCCGGGATGATCGCGCGACCGGCGGCGATTTCCTTGCGGACGAACTCCGGCGTGATATACGACTTCAGTCCCAAAGCCTCGATTTGCTGGTTCTCACGAATCGCCACGTACTCCATTTCCGGAGTGATAATGCGCTTCTTCGCATAATACATCTGGGTGATATTCTTACCCTCTTTAGCCCGGAAAGGCAAGTATCGCTTGGGGAAACGCAGGGAATCCAGAGTCGCGTCCGCCAATCGCTCACGACCATAAGCGGAAGTCAATTCCGGCAATTGAACCACATCCTTACGCTTACCGTACCACTCCTCACGTATACGAGGAAGTCCTTTAGCGATATCAATCGATATCTTGGGGTCGGAATACGGGCCGCTCGTATCGTAAACGATTACCGGATTGTTCTTCTTGAAGATTCGTTCTCCATGCTCATCCAAGGTTACCGTGTCCAACAATTTAATCTTACGCATACCAACCTTGATCTTATTGATCTCGCCCGGGACATAAATCTTTTCCGAGGACGGATAGGAAATACGCATATTCTTTTTAGTAGCCATATGTATTTAGTTTAGTACTTATTGATTTCCTCTATAAACCGGCGGGTTTCCTCCACGGGATCGGGGGCATTGATAATCGCGCCCGAAACAGCGATTCCGGTTATACCCGTCTCCATCAAAGGGCCTACGTCTTCCAGCGTAATACCACCTATCGCAAAGATAGGAATATCGATGCCAGCCTCCTTGCATTGAGCGATTATTTTACGATAACCATCCAAGCCTAAGATGGGACTCAAATTCTTCTTGGTACCCGTAAAGCGATACGGCCCTAGTCCGATATACGAGGCGCCTCGTTCTACGGCCAGCCGGATATCCTCAAAAGTATTCGCCGTAGCCCCGATATAGAAGATGGCATTGGAATCTAACTTGTCTCTCAGTACTTCCCAAGCGATATCCAAGGGCATATCATTCTTACCCAGATGACAAGCCGTAGCGCCACATGTCACGGCAGCCTCCAGATCATCGTTTACGCAGAAATCCACGATTCGCTCACATTCTTCCGCGCAGATAGTGGCACATGTACGTACGGTATCCTCATAAATCCCATCCTTCATGCGCAACTGTATCCATGAGCACCCTCCTTGGATTGCCATGCTTACCTCGTCGCATTCCGTATATTTAGGCGTACGATGCGTTATAAACATCAAGCGATTGTTTCCACCAAAAGGGGGGCGTAATCCGGTTGTTCTCCGACCGACTCTTCCATTCTCATCATATCCGAAATAATAATTTAAGGCCATACTTGTAATCGTTTGAATTGTTTTATGAGTTGATCCGCAACAAGAAGGGAGGGATCGTTTCCCCAAAGGGCCCCGAGAACGGCGACACCGCCGAAGGGGATATCTTTTAATTTCGTTATTGTCCGCGGGCAGATTCCTCCCAAGGCAATCACCTTATCATCGATGATGCCCTTCGCGTTTCGCAATCCATCTAAGGAGAATCCGCTACCATATCCTTCTTTGGATATACTCTGAAAGATCGGGCTAAGGAACACATAGTCGCATACCGGTTTATACTCGATAATCTCTTCCAGACTATGGCAAGAACGACTTATACTACCTTTATATAAAGGTGGAGCTTCCGGGTTCCTCTTGTTCAAATGGATTCCTCCTAAAGCCCTTTCTTCTGCCAAGGTAAACCAATCATGAAGAACGATCCTGTCGTAATAAGCCGGAGAGATCTTATCCAATAAGCCCTCCAATTCATCACGTTTACAATCCGGTTTACGTAGATGTAAACGAGACATTCCTTCCGCGAATAGAAGTTCGATCAAAGAAGCTTCATCCGCGAAAAAATAAGGTGTAGTAATTACGACCAGCTTATTCATGATTCCATCGGATTTTATGAAGGGCAGAGGGTGAGAAGAAGTGGTTTACAGGTCCGTGCCCTTTTCCCATGCATACATTTGCCCCGTGAACGAGCGCGTTATTCATATATTCCTTGGCTAATCGTACGGCTTCCACCAATGAATGGCCGAGTGCCATATAAGCGGCGATGGCGGACGATAGCGTACAGCCCGTTCCATGGGTATTGAAGGTCTCCACTGTTGGCGAGGCCAGACAAATCGGATTATTCTCATTGATAAATAACCGATCCACCGTTTCTACTCCGGGAATATGCCCCCCTTTGATCAATATAGCGTTACATCCTTTTTCCTGCAATTTCCGGGCGGCACATAAGATATCCGCCTCGTTATTGATTTTTATACCGGAAAGATATTCCGTCTCGGGAATATTCGGAGTAAGCAGTGTCGCTTTAGGGAACAACTCATCCATGATGGTTCGGATGGCGTCATCCTCCAATAATTTACTTCCGCTCGTGGATATCATCACCGGATCTAAAATGATAGAAGTTCGTCGGAAGGAAGGTAAAGTCTCAGATACAACCTTTACGGCATCCTTGTTATGTAGCATCCCTATTTTTATGGCATCTACGATGAAGTCCTCAAGAATAGCTTCGATTTGTCCTCTCAAAATCTCGGGAGAGATCGCTTGGATCCCTCGCACCCCCTGTGTGTTTTGAGCGGTTATAGCCGTTATCGCCGAGGCTCCAAAAACACCCAGCGAGGAAAAAGTCTTAATATCCGCTTGTATTCCGGCACCACCGCCACTATCAGAGCCAGCGATCGTTAAAGCTACCGGATAACGGTACGTTTCATTTTTATCCATTTAACATTCGTTTTTCTTACGGCGGCATTACCCGCATCAAGTAGTAAGGGTATGATCTCAGCCCATATAGTATGGCACCCCTTCGATGACGCAAACTTAGTGAAAAAAATCGATATTAAGATATTTCCGGCTTTTAAACGATAATTTTAACGCAAGGTTATACTTCCATAGATCGTAGACGGGAGCCTTCTGGTTTTAGAAGGCTTCCGTCATATTCATATAAACCGCCATTCCTTTTTGGTTCGGGTCTTTGCCTACGTCTAGGCGGAAGTTCTTGCCGGGTTGCATTTGGATACGTAGGCCTACGCCGTAGTTGAATTTCCACTTATTCCAGTCTACGATAGGAGCGTTTCCGATCGTACCCGTGCCAACCCAACCTACAAAACCACACTTCGCCCAGAAATTACCGCTCTTATATTTCTCCACGCTGCCGAACATATGACGATACTCCAGAATCCCATACGCCATGGTCTTGTCACGGTACTTCCCCCAATAATATCCGCGAAGATCGAAAGGGGAACCAAATGAAGGAAGCTCCGTAAAAGGAACGTTCCCCACACCGATTTGTGTCTTGGCGATCCATGCCAAGGTGCTACGAGGACGAAATACTTGCTGGAATTGGCGGTATTCCAGTTCGAACATCTCATAATTATATGCACCGCCTAAATACTTTCCGTACACCTTGGCGATCGCGCTTAGTAACATACCGGAACTTGGGGTCGCCACATCATTTCGTGTATCGTATTGAATCAAGCCGCCGACACCGATATTGACATAATCTCGTTTGAACTTATTGAAATAAGGATCTTCGGCCATCACCGGGTTGATATCATCTGATTTGCTGAAATTAATATCAAAAAGAGGACCCGTATATAAATGAGGCCTAACTTCCCATACGAAACGGGGATATAGTTGGAAAGAACTCTTATGGAATTTCGTTGTCGAGTCGCTCTTCTCGATTTGCTCGATCGTCTCATAGCCTTTCCCGAAATAATGCGAAGGTTCGTTCCGATAACCGTAACTGATATAAATACGGAAGCGATTCTCGTTGAAGAATAAGGTACCAGCACCGGCAAAAACGAACGTCCCGTTTAAGGTGATGTTAAATCCCGCAGGGATAAACGATCGTTGGGATATCGTATCATTCTTGTTTAAGCGAAAGCTAGCCAAAACCGCGCCACCTACGCCAAAGGAGGCTTCCGGCGTGTAAGACGGTCCGCCAAGGATAGACCACCAGATCCTTTTGTTGGCCCGTATGGAGTCTTTATGTAATTGTTTATGATAACGTTGTATTTGCTTTTCGGTCATAGGCTTACCGTCCAGCATCAGCACTTCTTTCGGAATCGTGTCATTGGAAATACCTTGCGCCTTTACGGAAAAGGCGAATAGAAGGCAGGCCATATAAATTAAAAGATATCTAAACATTATTTTAATCAATATTTAGAGGGCAAAAGTACGAAATCCTCCTAATATGTATTCTTAAAGAATCCCTAATAAAAAAGAATAAACAGCTAAAAAGAAATGCTATTACAGTCTGGGGGGTGTAGAGACGTAGCGTGCGTGCTGCGTCTCTAAAGCTAAGATTGGTATAAGACCTTGCCCTCTTCGGATATTAACAGCAAGGTTAGTTCGCCGTCGGGAAGGATAGGAGCGCAATACGATTTACATTTTTGTAAAAGTAATGGGAAGAAACGATTTTGATCTTTTTCCGTAAGAAGCTCCCATAATTCACGGGCCAACGTAATCCGATTGATTGCATCTACGGTCGCCTCCTCGCATTTCGCTTCTTTCGCTACATCTTGAAGGAAGCCTTTGTTCATGACGACTTTTTTGCTGTGTGTATCCAGGAAACCTTCCGCAAGTTTCACCGCCTTGCCGATCATGATGCCTAAGATAACCTGCTTGAAACCTAAATCGGCAGCGATCTTTAGCGTCTCTCCGATAAAATTCCCGTAATGGACGAATGATTGTGGAGGCAAAGAAGCGTATAAGCTCCGAAGGTAGCGTTCACTCTTCGCCCCGGAATTAATAACCAACGTCTCGCAACCTATCGCTTTGGCGACACTGGCTTCTTTCCGTATCGAGGCGATAAAAGCGTCCGATGAGAAAGGACGCACGATTCCGGATGTCCCGATAATAGAGATTCCCCCGATAATTCCAAGTTTCGGATTGAAGGTACGTTTCGCCAACTCCTCGCCACCGGGAACCGAGACCGTGACAATAGCGACGGAATCGGGTGAGGGCAGGAGTGGAATCAGCTCTTGCCGGATCATCTTACGGGGCGTGGCGTTTATAGCCGGGCCACCGACTTTCAAGCCGAGTCCCGGAAGGGTCACGGTTCCGACTCCTTCACCTGCTTGGAAGATGACTCTTCCCGTATCGTCGCTTTCTGTTTCTTGACAATGTTCTTCTTGTGCCATTACCGTGGCACAACCGGATGCATCGGGAGATAATTGAACAGTAACCCGGATCCGGCTATGATTCGTCACGTCCGGATCATCCCCAGACTCCTTGATCACGGTACAGGTGGCGGAGGAACACCCGGCCCATTCGGTATAGGCTACCGGCAACGTTATCTGTTCTCCCGAGGGTAATGTTATCTGGCTTTCTGTTTGTTCCTTCCGTGATAATAAGGCCAATAAAGCAGCTTTTGCGGCGGCGGTAGCACAAGCTCCGGTCGTATATCCGCTTTTCAAGGGAAAGAATTCTGGTAATAGGCGTTCAATTTGTTTACGCAATCCGTCTTCACCATACACTCGGTAGAAAGTTTCCGGTAATGCGGGACGCTTCACGACAAATACTGGTATTCCGAATTGGCGGGCAGCGTTCACTTTATCCGTAAAATAGCCGGAGAAACCACTTTCCTTTGTCAAGATCGCATCCGGATGGAGTTGCTCCAACAACTTTAACTCATCCTCACCTTCTCGATAGAAAACCAGACGTTCTTGGGGGAAGCCCTGCTTTTCGGCCAACGACAAAGATTCCTCCCGCTCCAATATACGGAACCAAGTGGTATGCGATCGCCAATAAGGGCGGAGCGGGGCAAGGGTGTTCACGCCACTGAGGGCAAGTAGCCGTTGGATACCTTTGTTTTCCATTTGGTGAATTGCGTCTGCATAACTATCGCACCAAATCAAGTCCTCATCACGAGGTGGATACCGACGTTCGTAACGGATCACCGGAATCTGTAAACATTTCGATACTTTTTCGATCGTTTGGTGTAACACTTGAGCGAAAGGGTGTGCCGCATCAATCAATAGCTTAATCGCGTGGTCACGACAAAAACACTCCATTTCCTCCGCATTCATGGCTCCGGTCAAACGGATTCCATGCGCGCATTCAATGGATTGCAAAGTTCCTTTCGTAGAATAGTAATAGGTAGCGGCTGCCTCGTCCGCTACCCGCACAGCCACACGACCTTCTGTCGTTCCTCCAAGGATCAGTATCATTACTTACGGAAAAGATGTTTGAATTCATCCGCATATAAGCGGGATAGACCCTTGCGATTATCGATGGCATCCCCGACGACAAGTAATGTTGTCAGTGTAAGATGATTCTCTTTTACGATTTTCGCGAGATCTTTCAGTTGCCCACGGTAGATCCGCTCGTCTTTCCATGTCAATTTATAGCAAGCGGCTACCGGAGTGGTTGGAGCGTAATGTCGCGATAATTCCTCTTGGACCTTCTCTACGACACCGGCGCTTAAGAAGATACACATCGTACTTTGGCTTTGAGCCAGTTTGTGCAGTTGCTCTTTCTCAGGCATGGGCGTACGTCCTTCGCCACGAGTGAGGATGATCGTTTGTACTTTCTCCGGAATCGTGAACTGGGAATAAAGAGCGGCGGCGGCGGCTTGGAAAGAGGAAATACCCGGAGTGATATGATAATCCATCCCGTATTGATCAAAGTAATTCATTTGCTCTTGAATAGCTCCATAGATGCAAGGATCGCCCGTGTGCAAACGAACGACAAACAATCCTTTATCATAAAACTCTTTCATCAACGCAAACTGTTCTTCCAGATTCATATCCGCCGAGCTTCGCACCGTAGCGCCTGCCTTCGCGCATAAGGTAAGTTCTTTCGGGACGAGGCTTCCTGCATACAGGATCAAATCCGCTTTCTCCAACATTTGCCGTCCGCGGATAGAGATCAAGTCCGGATCGCCGGGACCGGCTCCTACGATCTCGATATGTCCCTTGCGGCAGGCCGCCCGATCTAACGCTACGGCAAAGGTATATTCATTTCCTTTCCCTAAATCCGCTTTTTGCTTCTCGACCAAAAGCGGACCGCCATGAGCCGCATAAATGGCGGAAGCTTCCGATACACTTGGGGATTCGGTTACCTCCAGTACCTTCTCCGAGGGATTGGGTACCGGGATATCTTTCAGCTCCTCCGATGTATAGGTGTGGAAAGGGCATTCCATAACTCCATAAGCCAATAATGTCAGCACCGGTTCGCATTTCTTCAAATCGATTGTATTTACATCCGCCAAAGCTTCCGGATATAGGCGTTTATCACGCAATACATCTTTAATATGTTCGTAAACGACCGTAGGATCGCCTTGCATATCCTTGCGGCAACCCATTCCTAGGTGGAGGACTTTCGGTATATAGGTGATCGTAGGGATGGATGTATCGTATTGTTGGGGACTGACGATCATCAATAACTCATAGTCTTGCTGCGGTATCGCCTCGAAGGAATAAAAGATAGAGACATGAGACGGGACCGTACGCTCCAAATAATCCGTTCCTTTATCTCGTATATCAAGGAGTAACGCTGTCGGTTTTCCGTTGACAAAGGTAGAGATGGCAGCATTGCTATCTTTGGCGATCAAGGTCCAATCGTATTTCTTCCCCAGCGTGTCGAGCGGCCATAGGTTCGTATTATCGCTTTGTGTCGTAATAATTGCCTCGGCTCCTAATAGGTTTGCCAATTCCTTGGAAAGGTCGTTCGCACCACCGATATGTCCGGATAAGACCGGAATCACATATTTACCGGTACTGTCTATACAAACCACGGCAGGATCAGTATGCTTATCTTCCGCGAAGGGAGCGATACTGCGTACGCAAATTCCCATCGCTCCTATAAATACCAAACTACTGGATTCGTGAAAAACCTCTTTTGAGAAAGAGCCGAATGGTAAGATCTTCGCCTCGGGATAAGAAGCAAGAATTCTCTCAGCAAGCACCCGGCTGCTATCGGATATTGGAATAATTGATATTGTACTCATAATTTATAAATAACATTCACGGTAATCGTATTAAAATCATCAATCGTGATACGGGTTTGGGCGGATATCCGAAGACCGGTTTGGCGGACCGCTTCCTCTAAAAGCGCTTTGCTTTCGTCGGATACGGAGTTGAAGACGATGACACCGTTCTCTTTCATCTTTTTGGAAACTACCATAAGGATCTCCACTAATTTCCCGCCATGTCCGCCGATAAAGATTGCGTCCGGAGCCTCCAACGCCGATAAGTCCACCGATAAGAAATCTCCGATTATAGCCTCGATACCCGGAGTCCCAAAACGACGACAATTCTCAGTCATTAACTTTCGTCCCTCTTCCCGGATCTCAAAACTCGTGATATGCAAATGCGGGAACAGCAATTTAGCCTCGATCGAGACAGAAGCCGTGCAAAAGCCGATATCCCAAAAACGTTCCCGGTTTCTCAGATCCAGCATGCTTAAAGATAACAAACGGATCGGCATTTTGGTTATCATCTTCTCCCGTCCGTTCAAATGCTCGAAAGCGGAATCCGGCAGGCCGAACTTACGGGAATGCCCGTCACGCTCTTTCCGGAGAATCAAGCAATTCGGATGAACGAAATTATTCATTGCCGCGGCTTGTATACTGAATTGGCGGATGCTCTGCCGTTCGGTATTTCCTAACCGTTCTCCCACAAACATGGTATAATTATCATAGCCGTATTCCAGCATCCGGCGAGCGATAGTCGTAGGCGTATGTTCCCGATCCGTGAGCACGCCTATCTTAGACGCACTTTCGATCAAGGCACGATCGAACTCGTGCCAAGGCCTTCCGGTAAGGGAGACGATCCGCATGTCGTGGTAAGGCATCAATAGATTTTGCGCCAAGAGTTGCAAGGAATTAAATGATGGGTACAGGCGGATTTGCGCATCCGGCAATCGGTTTTGAATCGTAACGGCGAATCCGAAAAACAAAGGATCTCCGGAAGCGAATACAACGATGCTTTCCCGACCGTCATGCGAACGATATCGATCGAAGACCTCGTCCAACGGGACTTTGATATCAATCCAGTCCGCTTTTTCTGGCAATAAAGAACGTACGATCTCATGATGCCGCACGCCTCCGGAGAACACCCGGTGGGACGAGATTATCTCCAATACCTCCGGCGGAAAGTATTGTTTCATGTTATCATCCAGCCCTATGACATAAAATCGGTTCATACGTCTCTTCCCGGTTTTAGTTGTTCGGCGTCGTTAAAACAAAGGATGGCGTTCACCAACGTAGCCGCTAAATTACTACCTCCTTTACGACCTTCCACGATTAGTTTCTGTATACCGATAAAAGGTTTCACCATATGCTTGGATTCCTGTACATGCACGAAACCTACCGGAGCGGCAATGATGCCTGCCGGAGTCGCCTTTCCCTTACGTATCAAGTCGCATAATTCCATAAGGGCGGTCGGGGCATTCCCGAAGACAAACAGGGCGTCCGGATGCTCTTCCACGGCCCGGCGAATACCGGCTTGGGTACGGGTAATGCCTTTACTCGAAGCCATCTCCGCGACCCGCTCATCTTGAAGGTAACATTTTACTTCGACACCCAGACGCTGCAAAGCTCCCTTACGAATGCCGGAAGCGGCCATCGTGACATCGGTGATGATCGTACGAACTTCCCCGCCGCTGATCTTATTATATAATGTAGAGACAGCGTCCGGGTCCGTATACAGGATATTTTCCATATCGAAATCGGCCGTCGTATGAATGGCATGGAGTAACGCCCATTTCTTATCCAACGGGATCTCTTGGTTTTTCAATTCCTTCTCGATCGTACGGAAACTACGGATCATGATGTCCTGTCCAATGCCCGTATCCGTTTTCTTCTGTTTGACCTCGCCATAATATCCCCGGGGAGTGATCATATGATTCCCGGAAAGATATGTTTGTGAGTTTCCGATCAAGACTACCGTGAACATATCGATCTGCTCGGGGTCCAGATCTGCGAGCGTAGTGACGAATACTTCTTGCTCCTCCCGTCCGGCCTGACGTACATAACCGACCGGAGTCTCCGGCTTGCGTTCTTGCAGAAACAATTCTTTTAAGCGATAGAGTTGCCAATAACGTCCCTCGCTTTTCGGATTATAGATCGCCGTAACAAAATCGGCCATGGCCGCCGCACGAATCCGTTTCTCGATCCGTTCCCAAGGAGTCATCAAGTCAGAGAGGGAAATCACACAGAAATCATGTCCGATAGGAGCGCCAAGCAAGGACGCAGCTTTCTGGAAAGCGCTGATGCCCGGATACGACTCGATCTCGATCTCGCTTCCGGATTCTTTCTTCATCTCATAAATCAGAGGAGTCATACCATAAATGCCGGCGTCACCGGAACTGATCACACAAACCGTCTTTCCCTCGTTCGCATAAGCGAAAGCTTGCTCGGCACGAGCTTGCTCACGTTTCATACCTGTATCTATACATTCCGTTCCCTCACGAAGCAAGTGGGTGATAAAACGGAAATAATATTTATATCCTATGATGACATCCGAGCTTTGGATAGCGGCCAAAACCGCAGGCGTTATATCGGCCTCGCTACCGGGGCCGATTCCGGCGACTATAATCTTGCCTTTATTCATTCAAATCTATTTTATAATACAATGTTCTCAATAAATATAATACAAATATACAGGCTTTACTTCTTTCTTCTCGCTTTTCGCCTGATATATTTTATCGCAAGCCATACACCGGATAAGGAAACGAACGTGCCTCCCAACATGGTTCCCCACATCACGATATTCCATAAGACCGGATGATCTACCAAGAATTTCAGATTCAAGCTATGCAATGCCGGATACATCCAATGGTTCCAACGAGACGGCGTATTTACATAACGGTATTGTCCATTACGGGGATTAATGTAATAACAACTATTATCCACGTCTTGAATAGATACTTTCCAGACCGGGAGTTCTAAATTCCTTTTTCGTGAGATATAATACGTATCATAAGCATCCAACAGTTTGATATCAGCCGTGGTCCCGATACCATGTATCTGAGACAATACGGAACGGATTTCTTCCGGTCGCAGGTTCAATAAAGATATCCCGTCACTCTTATTTGCGTTCACGACAATATCCTTCGTGTCTGTTTGTACGATGTAAAAGGGTATATCACCAAAACTACTCCATTCCAATTGACGGATCTGGCCGGGATAGGCTTGTATGACCGCCCTGTAATCCAACGGATAATCGAGTGGGGAAGGAGCCATCTTCCGCAGTTCTTGAACCGGGTTTATATCGAGCTTGGCTTTCAACCCCCAATCCTGTACACGAGCCAAAGACATCATACCACTAAAGCAGAAGGTGAGGACGAATAAACCGAATAACACCCCAAGAATATGATGCCATTTATACCAGAACTTCTTATAAGGGGAAATCAAATGACGTCTCCTCGCTAACCGGAAATCCCGTATTCCTAAATAGATCCCGGCGATACACATAACGCACCCGATTCCGGATAACCAGACAACTACCTTTATCCATAATTCAGCGTCTTGCCGCAAGGAAGTGAAATAGACCCAATGAGGGATCGCCCCGAGCCAAGCCCAGAAACGACTGTTTTTATCCGTATATTGCAAAACCTCCCCGGATTTAGAGGATATGTATAATTCATGTCGTTCCGGATCGGCGAAATGGAATTTATAGATCGGAAATTCCTCTTTTAAACGACCGAATGGAATCCATTGGTCCAAGGTGTACAAGGAATCTACCTTCGCTATGGAAGAGGTATTCCATAGTGA
Source organism: Parabacteroides sp. D25 (assembly GCF_000307475.1). Lineage (NCBI taxonomy): Bacteria > Pseudomonadati > Bacteroidota > Bacteroidia > Bacteroidales > Tannerellaceae > Parabacteroides > Parabacteroides sp. D25. Next base: position 114,323 of record NZ_JH976503.1, read on the forward strand.
TGCCACACGTTGGATATGATTCCAGTCGATTACGGGTAATCTTTCCGTCGAGTCGGCAGGAATATCATAGCTCCCTTTCTCCGTCCGGAGATGAAAAACAGTTTGTCCCAAATAGCTGTTTAAGGTAACATGGCTTATCCGCTCGTTCTGCGGTAAACGTTTCTCTATCTGGTCTAACGAAGGAAGATTCTCCGGAGAGAGAATATCCATCTTCGCCCGTTTATCGGCCCGGTCCGCTCGCGGGAACGTATGGTAGATCATTACCAATCCCGATAGGAACCAAACGAGGAACAGGATACTGAGCGCCGTGCCCAGTATCCTGTGTATAAATTGCATGATCTTTGTCAATAGATTCATGAGCGTATGTTCTATATATTATAATGTATAGGAGATAGCCACTTGGAAATTACGAGGCATGCTTGGCACCATCTGTTGTCCGAGCGCTTGGTTATAATAATTGTTGTCAAACAAGTTATTCAAGTTGAATGTAAGGTGAATATTGTTGTTCAACAAATAAGACATACCGAAATCGGTTACCCAATACGGATCGAACCAAGAGTTGTTAGATGTATTACGGTATACTTTACCGGTATAACTGCTACTCAAGTGAAATTCCAGATTCTTCAAGACACCCCGAGGGATGGTATAACTGCCGTATGCGTAGAAAGTCTGGTTCGGTACGTTGCTCTGCCAGTTTCCTTCTTGGCTATTCAATTGTTGCTTTGTCTCATCCGGGTTATTGCCATAGATAGCCTCGATCAATTCCGGATCCTTTATTTCTTTCATCTCCCGGATCTTGGAGTCGTTCAATCCATAACCGATCGTCAGCGCTAAGGTGCTTACCGGAGAAAGAGTGACATCAAAATCAAAACCCTTGGAATCTTGTACACCCACCTGTCCGATTACGCTCTTCGTGGTAGTCTCGCCGTTTACCTCCACTTGATAGTTGTTGGTCAACGTAGCCGTACTGTTCATCTTCCGGATATAGAACAAGCTGGCATTGGCGCTTAATATATTGTTCAATTGATATTTAAGACCCACCTCGGCTTGGTATCCTTTCTCCGGCTTAAATACTTCCTCATTGCGAGCAGGCTCGAAACGATTTCCATCACCTCCTACATAAATGACGTTATCTTGATAGAACGTACGGATCGGCTTGAAGAAAGAGGCGAAAGACGCATAAATGGATGTATTCGGATGGGGCAGATAGACCGCTCCGAAACGATAGGTCAACGCCTTATTCTTTATCATATTGAAGCTTGAATGCTCCTCATACTCACGTCGTCCGGTAGGAGTTGTAGCGCTGGCGGACATATAACGGAAAAAGTCGTAACGTAGAGCGGCTAATACCTTCCATTGCTCGTTGAACTCAACCATATCTTGAAGATAAAGGCTGTTGGAATAATGATGCGTAACCGTTGCTTTCGAGAATTTACTGGTCATATATCCCATGCTATGCGGATCATAAACGGATACATGCGAATAAAGGCCGGGACCCTGAACATCATCTCCTAAATTATAGCCCGAATAGCTGGTACGATTCAAGGCGACGAAAGAGTAACCTCCCATATACGTATGCTTTATCTCACCCGTCCTGAATTTACCGCTTAGCTCGAGCGTATTGGTTACCGTCTTGGCTATATGGGAGAAGCGAAGCGGGAAAGAAAGATATACACTGTCCAAACAGATATATTTTTTCTGGCCATTTTTCATATAATAATGATCATAGATCGGATCATCACTTTCGAGATAGTCGAGGGCTTCCGTCCCAAAATAGTTGATATCGTCGTTATTGTAAGAAAGGCGATCTGTTAGTTTCGCACCGTTCCAAAAAGTATGTGTGTACTGCGTTGATATGTTCCAAGCGTGATTCTTCATAAAGTCGGACTCGTTATTGTAGCGAGCCTCACGGTCAAGTCCCGGTAGCATATCATTTTTATGGAGATATAACTGTCCTGTTTGCACATTATATACATCATTTGCCATTAAATCGGGAAGACCGATCTCCGTCCCATAGAAGTCGCGGTTAAAACCTCCACGAACATCTAATATGTCACGTTCCGTCATTTTAGCTTGCAATGCCAGATAACCGGAAAAGCGACGGTTGCCATTATCACGCCAGCCCTCTTGATCGGAAAAGTTGACATTGGCGTAATAATTGACCGGACCGACCAATTTACCGCCCATGCCAAGCGTCGCCTCTTTATTCTCGTAACTACCATAGGCCAATCGGGCGTTAACGCTCTGTTTCTCTGACGGGGATTTACGAACGATATTCAAGGTTCCACCTACGGCTGAATGTCCGTAAAGTACAGAAGCCGGTCCCTTTAATAATTCAATAGACTCGATACAGGATAGATCGGGTACGGGATAAGAGTTGTTTATTGCCGAACGTTCATCGCGGATACCGTCTATCATCATGATAGAATGATCGAAACCACGGATCGACAATTGTTGAAATGCGCCATAAGATGTCTGGAATCGTACGCCCGGCATAAAGCGTACCGCATCTTGGATATTACGGATACCTCGCAACTCCAAACTACTCGCCGTAATGCTATTAATTGAAATAGGAAGATATTTCATAGGTACGTCCAACTTCGTGATTTGTGGACGTGGCTTGCGTGCGGCGGTCGCTACGACTTCTTGAATATTGAATGTCGTATCGGCGAAATTCGTGTACTCATTCTTGTGTTGCGCCTGCATCGTACTGATACATAAGGCTGTCAACGGTAAGATTGTCAAAACTCTTTTCATATATTTAGCATTATAACTGTTTATTGTATGCATGTGAAATCCCTTTCGAAAGAAATTCCATTTTCCTTCGAATGAAAATTTAGTTTCTTTCGGAAGGAATTACTTTTTCTTCCGAAAGGAATAAAACATAGATTTGGAGAACTTTTTTAGTCCTTCTCTACCGCATAAGCTTTCTTCTTATCAACGATATCGATCATCTTATGTTTAGCCATGAAACGGGCATGTTCGATGAAGATCTTCTGAATATCCGGATTCTGTCCCAGACCTTCCATAAATACGCTTACCTCGTAGCCTTTCTTTTCCAATTCCTCTTTCCAATCACCGGCGATATCGTTTTTCGCATGGTCTCCGGCAACAAACATAAATGGCATCAACAAGACTTTCTTCGTTCCATTGGCCTTTACTTGGGCTACCATCGTATCAAAAGTAGGATAGCCCTCGATGGTTCCTACGGAATAATCCTTGAATCCCTTCTCCTTCAACATATAATCCAACATAGCATATTGGGCCGTCGCCGGTGTATAAGTGCCATGGCCTACCAATAAAGTAGCGCCTTCTTTCGCCCCATTTTTTATGATAGCGGCGATTACCGCCTCATAATCCTCCGGTGTATACAATAAAGGATTACCGATACGAATCTCCTTGAAAGAAGATTTCATGGTGGCAACATCCTTACGTAAGGATTCCATCTCGATACCTTCGATTATATTCGTGGATTGGATCAAAATGTGCGTATAACCATCAGCCTTTAACTTTTCCAAGGCTTCGATCGGGTTTAGTTTCTCTATGCCACGAGCTTTTAAGCGGCGCATTACAATGCGAGAAGTCCATGCCTCACGCAACTCAACATCTTTGAAAGCTTCTTTCGCTTTTTGATTGATCGCGTCGATTGTCAAGGCACGGGTATCATCATGGGTTGTTCCAAAATGTACCATCAATAAAGCGGCCTTATCGCCCGGTTGTAAAGAGGCGAATAAATCGGATGCTACAAAATTCTCGCCATCGTGCGCACGACAAACTAGGCTGATGACCAGCAGGAAGAAAGATAGTAAGTGTTTCCTCATCATATGAATATATTAATAATTAGATTACATATCAATCCCACGGAGACAACGTATTATTCCGTCTCCAACATCTTTTAGATATAGGTGATATTTCTATCCTCTTAATTACTCCTAACCCCGGGAGGAATTAATCATTACTTCGCTTGGCAGGTTTCCTGACTGGCTCGGAAAGCAACCTTCCCATCTTTCTTAAGACAGTGGCATAGCAGAACGCTTTCCTTTTCAAGAGCTTCACAGTAGCGGGCACTGTTCCGGATTCTAACCGGATTCCCTTTTATAGAGTTGTCGGTAGACAAACTCTATCACCTAAGCGGTCGCAAATTTATATAAATAATTCCGAAAAGTAACAACATCTTTCAAAGAATCCCTGTTCCAATAGCATCTTTTTTGTTTAACATCAAATAAATAGATATGGAATGGATAACTAATTTACTTCAACATTATCCGGAGCTAGCTATTTTCATAACCTTAGCTCTCGGTTTCTGGATTGGCAAGTTTAAGATAAAGAAGTTCACGCTGGGAACGGTTACCAGCGTATTATTGGTCGGTGTATTGATCGGGCAATTAAAAATCGATATAAGCGGACCGTTAAAGTCCGTCTTTTTCTTGATGTTCCTCTTCGCTGTAGGATATAGCGTTGGGCCACAGTTCTTCCGGGGATTGAAAAAGGAAGGTCTTCCTCAAATGCTTTTCGCCGCCGTCATGTGTATATTTTGTTTGATCGCTCCTTTTTTGTTAGCGAAACTTATGGGATATAACGCAGGCGAGGCCGCAGGATTATTGGCGGGCTCCCAGACGATGTCGGCAGTATTAGGAGTTGCCGAAGATACGATCGGACAGATGAATATTAGCGATACGGATAAAAGCGCTATGGTAAATGTAATGCCCGTGGCCTATGCGGTAACTTATATTTTCGGTACGGCAGGATCCGCATGGTTAGTGAGTGATATCGGGCCACGTCTTTTAGGAGGACTCGACTACGTGAAAAAAGCGTGTAAAGAGCTAGAGGCTAAAATGGGAAATAACGACGAGAGCGAGCAACCGGGCTTTATGCCTGCCGCCCGTCCGGTAACTTTCCGGGCCTATAAGATTAGTAATGAATGGTTCAAGGATGGCAAAAGCGTAAAGCAGTTGGAGGTATATTTAGACCAATTGGGACGGCATTTGTTCGTGGAGCGTGTCCGTATTAATAATGTAGTAACTGATGTTAAACCGGATTTGGTTTTACATACCGGAAATGAGGTTGTCCTAAGCGGTCGCCGGGAATTCGTGATCGGAGAGGAGAACTGGATTGGCGACGAGGTCAATGACATTGAATTGCTCGATTTTCCGGCAGAGACGTTACCCGTACTAGTGATCCATAAGGAATACGTGGGGAAAAAGATCTGCTATTTACGCAATCAATCGTTTATGCATGGTGTTAGCATCAAGTCCGTAAGGCGTGCGGGTATCAATATCCCGGTCTTGGCCGCTACGGTGATAGATTCCGGTGATATGCTGGAATTGGCAGGCATGAAATCAGAGGTAAATAAAGCGGCGACGGCTTTAGGATATCCCGATCGCCCAACCAATCAGACCGATTTGATTTTCGTGGGTATCGGTATTTTCTTAGGGGGAATTTTAGGTTCGCTCGCGATTCATTTCGGGGGTGTCCCGATTAGCCTAAGTACGAGTGGAGGTGCTTTGATAGCCGGGCTCGTCTTTGGATGGCTTCGTTCTAAGCATCCGACCTTCGGGCGTATTCCGGAGCCTTCCGTCTGGATATTAAATAATTTGGGATTGAATATGTTTATCGCCGTAGTCGGTATCACGGCGGGTCCCAGTTTCGTGACCGGATTGAAGGAAGTCGGTATAAGTTTATTTATTATCGGTGCTTTAGCGACATCTATCCCGCTTATCATCGGTATTCTGATGGGACGTTACGTTTTTAAGTTCCACCCGGCTATTACTTTAGGTTGTACGGCGGGTTCACGTACGACAACTGCCGCATTAGGAGCGGTGGAAGATGCCGTAGGAAGTGAGACTCCAGCCTTAGGCTATACCGTTACCTATGCGGTGGGTAATACTTTATTAATCATCTGGGGTGTCGTTATTGTGCTAATCATGTAATATATATAATGTATGGACAAGAAGAAAATACATGTCACGAGAGAATATGAGAAAAAGATGTCGGAGATTAGCCCTTTCGAGCTAAAGAACATCTTGATAGAGTTAGCGGATGAGAGCGCTCGTAAAAGTACGCACATCATGCTGAACGCAGGAAGGGGAAATCCAAACTGGATCAGTACGGTTCCACGGGAGGCATTCTTCCTATTAGGGCAGTTCGCCTTGGAGGAATGCCTGCGGGAAACCGAATTGGCAGATGAGATGGCCGGAGCCGCAGGGGTTCCCAACCGCAAAAGGATCGCGTCTCGCTTCGTACAGTTTCTAAAGAAACATGCGCAATCTCCCGGCGCTACTTTATTGAAGGGTACCTATGAATATCTGGTCACGGAAAAAGGTGTAGATGAGAATGAACTTGTATATGAATGGGCGGAAGGTGTCATTGGTGATCAATATCCGGTTCCCGATCGTATCTTGAAATATACGGAAATGCTCGTGCGGGATTATTTAGACCAAGAATTATGTGATAACCAGCCCCCTGAGGGAATATTCGATCTTTTCGCTACCGAGGGCGGAACTGCCGCCATGTGTTATATCTTCGATTCCTTGCAGCAGAATTTCTTGTTGAATAAGGGAGACAAGATCATTCTCTTCGCTCCGGTATTCACTCCTTATATAGAGATTCCGGAACAGGCTCGTTATCTTTTTAATGTCATAGAGATAAAAGCCTTGAAGATGACAAAAGACGGCTATCACACGTGGCAATATCAAGAAAAGGATTTAGATGTCCTGAAAGATCCTAGCGTGAAAGCCGCTTTCATAACAAACCCGAGCAACCCGCCTTCATACGGATTGACAAAAGCATTGATGAATAGGATCGTTGAGATCGTACGGAACGACAATCCCAACCTTATGATTATTACGGATGATGTGTATGCGACATTTATTCCGCATTTTCGCTCGATGATGGCCGAATTACCAAAGAATACGTTATGTGTCTATTCTTTCTCCAAATATTTCGGAGCAACCGGATGGAGATTGGCGGTAATCGCTTTACATCAAGATAATATTTACGACCGGATGATCCGTGAATTGCCAAGAGATAAACAGGAGCTTCTAAAAAAACGATATAGCAGTCTATCCTTACATCCCGAGGATATCCGCTTTATTGATCGTATGGTAGCCGATAGCCGTCAAGTAGCCTTGAATCATACGGCCGGTCTTTCCTTGCCACAACAAACACAAATGTCTCTGTTTGCGTCTTTCGCTCTATTAGATGCGGAAAATACCTATAAGAAAAGGATGCAGGATATGATCCACGAGCGTTTACACACATTGTGGGAAAGCACCGGATTCACCTTATTAGACGACCCTTTGCGTGCGGGATATTATAGTGAGATCGATATGCTTGTCTGGGCTAAGAAATTCTATGGGGATGATTTCGTGGAATATCTAAAAAAGAATTACGAACCTCTGGATGTCGTTTTCCGTCTGGCACAGGAAACTTCCTTGGTTTTACTGAACGGAGGAGGTTTTGATGCTCCCGAGTGGTCTATCCGCGCATCTTTAGCCAACCTTAAACGGGAAGATTATGTCCGGATTGGAGAGGGTATCGCATCTATTTTGCATAGTTATGCCCAAAGATGGAAAGAAAGTCTCGATAAGTAGAAAAAACAGCTCCAAGGCTTGAACAAAACGGGCTAATGGTACGTTTTATTAATAAACGTGCGATTAGCCCGTTTTTCTAAGTTATCCGGGAGATTATAAATAACCTCTATAACCTCATAGAAATTATCGAACAAATTGTATTTCATTATATTATATATTTGTTGATAATAAAAACAAAGACTCATTGGCAGATGTCTTATTTATTACATTTTAGCTGGTTATAGATAAATATATTTGCGAAAAGGCTTACAATAAAAAACGAATATGAATATGGTGTACGACATTGACATGCTTAGAAATTTCTATGCGAATTTCCCCAGAAGAGTGGACACAGCCCGCGAACGTATCGGTGGTCGCCCGATGACCTTGGCCGAGAAAATCTTATATGCGCATCTATACGATGAAAGCTCGACTCGCCTTTTCAAAAGAGGTGAGGATTATGTGAATTTCCGTCCCGACCGTGTGGCTATGCAAGATGCCACCGCTCAGATGGCGCTTTTACAATTCATGAACGCCGGAAAAGAAAAATCCGCAGTACCGGCTACCGTGCATTGCGACCATTTGATCCAAGCGAATATGGGAGCCAAAACGGATATCGATACGGCTACCAAAAGCAATAGCGAGGTCTATGATTTCTTGAAATCGGTCTCCGATAAATATGGAATCGGTTTTTGGAAACCCGGAGCAGGCATTATCCATCAAGTGGTATTGGAAAATTATGCGTTTCCCGGCGGTATGATGGTAGGAACTGATTCACATACCCCGAATGCCGGAGGACTTGGAATGGTCGCTATCGGAGTAGGAGGAGCCGATGCCGTGGATGTCATGACCGGAATGGAATGGGAACTGAAGATGCCGAAACTAATTGGTGTTAAGTTAACTGGTAGTTTGAATGGTTGGGCCTCGCCGAAGGACGTGATTCTTAAGCTAGCGGGCATCTTAACCGTAAAAGGTGGAACGAACGCTATCATCGAATATTTCGGTCCGGGCACCGCCTCAATCTCAGCGACCGGAAAAGCTACGATCTGTAATATGGGTGCCGAGGTAGGAGCGACTACTTCCTTATTCCCATTCGATAATACAATGGCTCAATATCTTCGTGCCACGGGACGTGACGAGGTAGCGAGCTGGGCCGAAGCTATCGGTGAATATCTGGAAGCGGATATGGACGTTCGTGCCGAGCCAGATAAGTTTTACGATCGTGTAATCGTTATTAACCTTTCCGAATTGGAGCCGCATATCAACGGTCCGTTCACGCCGGATGCAGCTACGCCTATCTCGGAGTTTGCCGCAAAAGTAAAAGCGAATGGCTATCCCCGAAAGATGGAGGTCGGATTAATCGGTTCCTGTACCAACTCTTCTTATCAAGATCTAAGCCGTGCGGCATCTATTGCTCGCCAAGCTTATGAGGATAAAATACCGGTAGCGGCACCCTTGATCATCAACCCGGGTTCCGAGCAAATCCGTTATACGGCAGAAAGAGATGGTATTATCGGTGATTTTGAACGGATTGGCGCAACCATTATGGCGAATGCCTGTGGTCCTTGTATCGGACAATGGAAACGTCATACGGATGATAATACCCGTAAGAATTCGATCGTTACTTCATTCAATCGTAACTTCGCTAAACGTGCGGACGGTAATCCGAATACACATGCTTTTGTCGCTTCTCCGGAACTGACACTGGCCTTGACCATCGCAGGTGATCTATGTTTCAATCCTTTGACCGATACCTTGAAGACAGAGGATGGTAAGGTTGTGAAACTGAAAGAACCGAAAGGCTCGGATTTTCCGCCGAAAGGTTTCGAGGTAAAGGATAACGGCTATCTGGCACCTACGGGTAAGAACGTAGTGGTGAACATCGATCCGGAATCCAACCGCCTACAAGCATTAAAGCCTTTCGCTCCTTGGAATGGAGAGGATTTCACGGATATGCCCCTTCTTATCAAGGCTGAAGGTAAATGTACGACGGATCATATCTCGATGGCCGGTCCATGGTTACGTTTCCGTGGGCATTTGGAAAATATATCGGATAATATGTTGATGGGAGCCGTAAACGCTTTCAACAGGAAGACAAACTCTGTATTGAATCAACTGAACAATGAATATGAAGCAGTTTCTGCCGTAGCGAAACAATACAAGGCAAATAGTATTTCCTCGATCGTCGTAGCGGAAGAAAACTACGGTGAAGGCTCTTCCCGGGAACATGCAGCCATGGAGCCCCGCTTCCTAAATGTAAAAGTGATCCTAGCCAAGAGTTTCGCCCGTATCCACGAGACAAACTTGAAGAAACAAGGAATGTTAGCACTGACTTTTGCCAATAAGGAGGATTACAGCAAGATCCTCGAGAATGACCATATCTCGATCATCGGATTGAAAGATTTTCAGCCGGGCAAACCGTTGACGGCCGTTCTTCTTCATGCGGATGGTACGCAAGAATCATTCCCGGTTAACCATACGTATAATGATTTACAAATTAAATGGTTCAAGGCGGGTTCCGCTTTAAATACAGCTCACTAAGACAAACAAAAAAATCTTGATATCATGAGTAAGATAACAAAGAAAGGTAATCATATTTTCGTTCCGGATCACGTGACGATCCCTTATATTGAAGGAGATGGCGTGGGGCATGAGATCACTCCCGTTAGCCAAAAGATAGTAAACGCTGCCATCAAGCAAGCTTACAACGGAACCCGTTCCATTGAATGGAAAGAGGTCTTAGCCGGTGAAAAGGCGTTTAAGCAAACCGGAAGTTGGCTTCCCGATGAGACTATGGAAGCATTCCGTGAATACATCGTCGGTATTAAGGGACCGTTGACAACTCCGATTGGTGGAGGTATCCGTTCATTAAATGTGGCCCTCCGTCAGACGTTGGATTTATATGTTTGTCTCCGTCCGGTACGTTGGTTTAAAGGAGTCGTATCTCCGGTAAAGGAGCCGCAAAAAGTGAATATGTATATCTTCCGTGAGAATACGGAAGATATCTATGCCGGAATCGAATGGCAACAAGGGACTCCGGAGGCACAAAAGTTATTGAAGTTCCTCACCGAGGAAATGGGAGTGAAGAAAATACGTTTCCCGGAAACTTCCTCTTTCGGCATCAAGCCGGTTTCTGTGGAAGGTACGGAGCGTCTGGTGCGTGCCGCTATCGAATACGCGATATTGCATCAGTTACCGAGCGTGACTTTGGTACACAAAGGTAACATCATGAAATTCACGGAAGGTGGTTTCAAACTATGGGGATACGCTTTAGCGGAACGGGAGTTTGCGGATCTCACTTTCACATGGCCTCAATATGAGAAGATCAAGAAAGAGCAAGGCGAGGAAGCGGCCAATACCGCCTTAGTGGAAGCTTCAAAGGCCGGTAAAATCATTATCAAGGATGTCATAGCCGATGCTTTCTTGCAAAACACTCTATTAATTCCGGAAGAATATTCCGTGATCGCTACCTTGAACCTGAACGGCGATTATATCTCCGATCAATTAGCGGCGATGGTAGGTGGCATTGGCATTGCTCCCGGCGCTAATATCAACTATAACAGTGGTCATGCGATCTTCGAGGCAACACATGGAACCGCTCCGAATATCGCGGGAAAGAATCTCGTAAACCCCTCTTCCTTATTATTATCATCCGTGATGATGCTGGAATATATGGGATGGAGTGATGCGGCTAACCTGATTACATCTGCTATGGAGCAAGCTTTCTCCGCTGGAGAGGCCACTCATGACTTGGCTCGTTTTATGCCGAACGGCAAATCTCTCGGCACCAAAGAATTTGGTGATCGTATCATCTCTATTATCGAAACAATTAAATTAGTATAGTCATGTTGAAGAAAGAATATTTAATTTACAAATTGTCCGAGGCTGCCAGAGAGGCTTGCAAGATTGACAACGAACTTTTCCCGATGTATAATGTGAAACGTGGCCTTCGTAACGAGGATGGTAGCGGCGTGTTAGTAGGATTGACCCAAGTCGGTAATGTAGTAGGATACGAACGCTTGCCAGAGGGCGGTCTTAAAGCGATCCCCGGTAAGTTATTCTATAGAGGTTACGACGTAGAGGATTTAGCGCATGATTTCATCAAGGAAAAACGGTTCGGTTTTGAGGAAGTGGCTTATTTATTACTTTCTGGTAAACTCCCCGATAAAGAGGAATTATCAGCCTTTAAAGAACTGTTGAACGATAATATGCCCTTGGAGCAAAAGACCAAGATGAATATTCTGGATCTGGAAGGACAGAACATCATGAATATATTGGCTCGTAGCGTATTGGAGATGTATACCTTCGACGCAAACCCGGACGACACCTCCCGAGATAACTTAATGCGCCAATCTATTGAATTGATCTCTAAGTTCCCGACGATTATCGCTTATGCCTACAATATTTATCGTCATAGCACACAGGGGCGTTCTTTACACATCCGTCATCCGCACGAGAACTTATCGATCGCAGAAAATTTCCTTCACATGCTGAAACGTGATTTCACGGATCTGGACGCACGTACGTTGGATTTGCTCTTGGTATTGCAAGCAGAACATGGTGGTGGTAATAACTCTACGTTCACGGTACGCGTCACTAGTTCTACGGGAACGGATACGTACTCATCTATCGCAGCTGGTATCGGCTCATTGAAAGGCCCGTTGCACGGAGGTGCCAATATTCAGGTAGTAGATATGTTCCATCATTTGAAAGAGAATATCGCGGATTGGAAGAACGTGGACGAGATCGATACTTATTTCATGCGGATGCTTAACAAAGAGGCTTATAACAAGACAGGCTTGATTTATGGTATCGGCCATGCGGTCTATACGATTTCCGATCCCCGTGCGGTTGTATTAAAGGAACTAGCTCGTGATCTGGCAAAAGAGAAAGGTCGCTCTGAGGAATTCGCCTTCCTTGAGTTATTAGAGGAAAGAGCGATCGAATGTTTCGCCAAGCATAAAGGAACTAAGAAAAGGGTTTCCTCGAACGTGGACTTCTATTCCGGATTCGTTTATGAGATGATCGGTTTGCCACAGGAAATCTATACGCCTTTATTCGCCATGGCCCGAATCGTGGGTTGGACCGCTCACCGTATCGAGGAGTTGAACTTTGACGGAAAACGCATCATCCGTCCGGCTTACAAGAACGTTTTGGACGATAGGGAATATATCTCAATCAACGAACGATAACACTAAAAAAATCATAGTTATGTTTTCTTTCATTCATAGTTATAAGTTGAAGGATTCATAACTATGATTTTTTAGCATGCTCAGGCTTATAATAAGATCCTACATAAAACCCTTAAAATGTAAATTTCTCAAGTTTCATCGCACCTAATCCTTGCAATTTAGGAACCAACGTTACGAAATGCTCCGCTTTTTCGTGACCTGATAAGGATTCAGCGTCTTTCCACGTCTCACAAATCATCAATACATCACTACGGGTAGCGCTCTCGAAAATATCATAAGCAATACAGCCATTGTCTTTCAAAGACTTTTCAACCAATTCTTTCGCAGTCTCCAATGCGGCGGGACGATTCTCCTCACTTACTTGAATAAATACATTTAGTCTAATCATACTCATAATTGTTTTAAGAATGTTACATACTTGATCAAAAGTACAGCACAAATATAGAAATAAACCCGTATATTTGTCATTCGAAACGTATAATTAACAGCATGAAGGAATCTGTTCGTATTCTTCGTTTCGCCATTGTAGGTTCTTCTAACGCTTTGATCACCGCATTGGTAATCTGGATATTAATGGATATTCTGGATTGTAATTACTTGTGGTCGAACATGGCTGGATATGTGGCTGCCTTGGTGAATAACTTCTTTTGGAGTAAATACTGGGTATTTTCTTCCGGGAAAGGTAATTTCTGGAAGGAGATTCCTTTATTCCTAATCGCTTTTGGTTGCGCTTACGCTACTCAATTCATATTCCTGCTTTTAATGGTGGAGGTGATCGATCTAAATGAATATTTGGGTCAGTTCCTTGGACTTTTCGTTTACGGAGCCGTTAATTTTATGATGAATAAGAGGCTTACTTTTAAGAGCTAGAATCCGATAAATCGTATCAAAGGAAGTGGTATAGTACGCCATTAGTGGTGAAGGTCAACGCGACTACTCGCATAAGCCTTCACCACTAATGGCGTTGACCATCGGGACTAGTTGCGTGAGCCATCGAGACATAATCGTGCTGAATCGCTAACGGGTAAGGCTCGTAAACTGCTTCCCGAGTCTGTAAAGATAGAAAGCTAGATGCGTAAAAGCGAATACGAATGAGATAATCAATAAGACTTTGCTCTCGCCCCATCCCACGGTTTGCTGGTGCCAAAGCCCCGTAATCACGCAAAGCACGGATAGGGTAATACCGATCATATCCAATGTGGTCTGTCCCGAGCGATGTTTCTGCATATGTTCCAGTTTGCTATGTTTGATTCCATAGCAGACATATATATCCAGACCGATTAACATCCATAATACCAAACGAATCCATGTATCAGCCGGGAGAAAAAGCATCATCACCAGACAAGTTATGATACCGGCGATAGGCACGAACGGAACCAACGGGGTCTTGAAAGACCGGGGAGCGTCCGGCATTGTCTTACGGACAATCAATACCCCGGCGCAAACTAGCGTAAAAGCGAACAAAGTCCCGATACTACACATCTCGCCCGCTACGCTCGCCGGAACGAAAGCAGCCAATGTACCGACCAATAACATAAACAGGAAATTACTTCGTGCCGGCGTGCGGAATTTCTCATGGATATGGGAAAATAGGGGAGGGAGCAGCCCATCCCGGCTCATACTCAAGAATACACGGCTCTGTCCTAATAACGTTACCATGATAACCGAGCAATACCCCAGTAAAATAGCTATTACGATCGCCCGATTCATCCAAGGGTAATCCGGACGAATCACACCAGAAGCATCCATTTGTCCCATATGATCGATAGCTATTGCCACAGGAGCGATTCCATTCTGGCCAGCAAAAGCGGAGTAATGTACGACTCCGGTCATCACGTGGGCAAACAGCATATATAATATAGTACAAACCACCAATGACATCAAGATCCCGATCGGCATATCCCGTTTCGGGTTCTTGGTTTCCTGCGCTGCCGTACTTACAGCGTCGAAACCGAGGAAAGCAAAGAATACGATAGCCGCCCCTCGTAGGATACCGGAAAATCCGAACTCGCCTAGAGTCCCTGTATTAGTGGGGATATAAGGCGTATAATTCTCCATACGGATATATTTCCATCCCAAGACTACGAACACCAAGACTACGGAGACTTTCAAGAATACGATGATCCCATTGAAGATAGAACTGCCTTCCGTTCCTCGTATCAACAAGATACTCATTAACACCACGATCACGAAAGCCGGGATATTCACGATACCGCCATCCCAAGGGCAAGCTGTCAAGGCTTGCGGTAAATGTACTCCGAATCCTTCCAGAAAAACGACCAAATACCGACTCCAACTTATGCTAACGGTCGTAGCGGCCACGCAGTACTCGAGCACCAAATCCCAACCGATAATCCAAGCGACCAACTCACCCATCGTGGCATACGAGTAGGTATATGCGCTACCTGCCACCGGGATCATGGATGCGAACTCGGCGTAACATAACCCGGCGAAACAACAGCCCAAGGCGGCGATAGCGAAAGATAAAGTAATGGCAGGCCCCGTATACCCGGCGGCCACCGCACCCGTAATGGAGAACAATCCGGCACCGATAATAACACCGACACCTAAGGCGATCAAACTCCACGGGCCAAGGATACGCTTCAGCGATTTACTGCCCGAATCATTTGCCTCGGTCATCAAATCCGCTAAAGGCTTCTTAATAAATAAACCCATCTGTATAGATTAAAAAATTAGTAATTGGGCGCAAAGGTAGGAATTTTTATTATGTTTGCCGAAAAGTAAAAGCAAGGACAGAAACAAACAAGAAAATAAACTGACAACTAAATAATGAAACAATTGATAGCCTGTTGCGGATTAGATTGCGAAAGTTGCGATGCCCGCATAGCCACAGTTAAGAATGATGATGAGCTAAGAGAAAAAACCGCCCAAAAGTGGAGCGCCATGAACAATGCGCCCGAAATTACAGCCGCAACTATAAACTGTATGGGGTGTCGTGCGGACGGAGTGAAATTTGCGTATTGCAGTGATTATTGTGAAATACGCAAATGTGTATCCGGAAAAGGCTTTAATACATGTGGCGATTGTGATGAATTAGATAGTTGCCAGATAGTCGGCGCAGTCCTTCAGCATGCTCCCGGCGCAAGAGAAAATCTAATGTAGAAGCAAAAAAGATAAATCTCTAACATACCCGATCCTAATTCCGTATTGGCAGCCATTCCCAAAGCCATTCAGGGATCAGTCTCCAGAAAAAGACAAGGATAGCGTATCTCCAATCGATGATCGCCCTTCTCTTTTTCCGGTCTATAGCGTTAGCGATACGCAAGGCGGCGTATTGGGGAGACATCAGCATAGGATAATTCCTGCCGTCTTTCAATAAATCCGTACGGACAAATCCCGGACGGATATCCGTAAATGTAATAGGCTGTTTCTCCATACGGGAAAGTTGGGCTAAAGCGTCTATATAAATATTTTGGTATCGTTTGGTAGCCGAGTAGGAGGGAGCGACACCTAATCCTTTGGTTCCGGCAATAGAGCTGATTACAGATATATGCCCACCACCTTGACTGGAAAAATAACGATAAGCAGCTAGTACCATACGTGTAAAACCCGTCACATTCGTCTGTATCGTAGCTTGTTCAATGGAAGTATCTAAGTATTTATTCTGGTTGCCGATCCCTGAACTAAGCAGGAAGATGTCCATTCCTCCTAAATCACGGATTAATTCGTCTAAACGATCAGCGGCATCCTCGGCGGTCACGTCCAACTGCTTTATCCGGATATGCTCCGGATCTTGCTTACGAAACTCCTCCAACCGATCAACCCGACGGCCAGCCAATCCCAGTTGATATCCTCGTTTCCAATAAATCTTAGCAACCTCATAGCCGATACCGGAGGTAGCGCCAATAATGATAATTCGTTTGACCATAATACTTGATACAATAAATTAACAATAAAGATAAACAAAATTCTCATACTAAGCTCTATCTTTGTCACCCATCTTTTAAATTTAACACATAAATCCATGAACAACGCAACAACACAGTCACATATCGTGTGGCTCGATGTAATACGAACCGTAGCTATGCTGATGGTTATCGGAGTACATTGTATAGATCCTTTTTATATCTCACCTACACTCGGAAGTTTACCGGAATATAAACATTGGGCCGCTGTTTACGGCTCTCTTTTACGGCCCTCTGTTCCTCTTTTCGTTATGATGACGGGACTTTTACTATTGCCTATACGGGAACAATCTTTAGGTGTTTTCTATAAAAAGAGAATATATAGGGTATTATTTCCTTTTTTGATATGGTCTGTATTATACAATATATTCCCTTGGGTTACAGGGCTATTAGGTTTGCCGAAAGAGATAATCGGTGAGTTTTTCTGCTATGTGCAAGGAAATGAGTCACAATCCTTATCCGACGCATTGAAAGACATCGCCATGATCCCGTTCAATTTCAGTTTTAAGGAAAACCATATGTGGTACATTTATTTACTCATCGGATTGTATCTGTATATGCCATTCTTCTCCGCATGGATCGAGAAGGCGGATCGTTCCAAAGAGAGGGTCTATTTAGGGATATGGTTCGTATCTCTTTTCTTGCCTTATATGTCTGCCTATATCAGCAAATATTTATACGGGGAAGCGACGTGGAATCAATTCGGCATGTTTTATTATTTCGCAGGATTCAACGGATATCTCCTATTAGGACATTACTTAAAACAAGGTAATAATTGGAATATTTGGAAAACCTTCGCTATTTGCGCAGCCATGTTTGTGGTTGGTTATGCCATAACCTATAGTGGATTCAGTTCGGCCGCAGCGAATCCCAAGGCAACAGAATTGGATATGGAGTTATTTTTCACCTTCTGTAGTCCGAATGTAGTCTTAATGACGGCGGCTGTATTTATTCTTCTTCAAAAGGTACGTATTCATAATACTCTCATAGCTAAAAAACTATCGAAAATATCCAAATATGGTTTCGGAATCTATATCGTACATTACTTTGTCGTAGGTCCGATCTTTATCTTGATCGGGAAGTTTGATTTACCGATACCTTTGCAAGTACCCATAATGGCACTTTTGATTTTCATAATCTCATGGGCGTTTACTTGGTTCATGTACCGTATATTAGGTGAACGAGCTAAATGGATCATGGGATGAAACTCTCTCGTATACTGCAATCCGCCTTGCCGTGTTACTGCACGCCTATTGCAGTAACACGGCTAAAATACCATAAAACTTCTTGCAATCCCCATCTGTTTCGTTATATTTGCTACAATTTATAAACATAAAATAAAACGCTATGTCAGTAAAATCTTATATCGAATCCAATAAGGATCGTTTTCTTGAAGAATTGTTCTCTTTAATCCGCATTCCGTCAATCAGCGCCAAGCATGAGAATAAGCCGGACATGTTGACATGTGCCCAACGTTGGACAGAGGTGCTGCTGTCTTCCGGTGCAGATAAGGCCGAGGTAATGCCTACGAAAGGCAATCCTGTCGTATACGCCGAGAAAATGGTATCTCCCAATGCTCCGACCGTATTGGTTTACGCTCATTACGATGTAATGCCTGCCGAACCACTAGAACTGTGGAAGAGTGAACCTTTCGAGCCGGTGATCCGGGACGGACGCATTTGGGCCCGTGGAGCAGATGATGATAAGGGACAGGGCATGATTCAAGTAAAAGGTTTTGAGACAGCGATTAAAGAAGGTTTGTTACAGTGTAACGTGAAGTTTATTTTCGAAGGAGAGGAGGAGATAGGTTCTCCTAGCTTGGAAGATTTTTGCCGGGAACATAAAGAATTATTGAAAGCGGATGTAATCCTCGTTTCCGATACAAGCATGGTCAGCGCTGAAACACCGTCGCTCACGACAGGCTTACGTGGTTTGGCTTACTGGGAAATAGAAGTAACCGGACCGAACCGCGATTTGCATTCCGGTCATTTTGGCGGAGCCGTAGCGAATCCGATCAATGTACTTTGCAAATTGATGGCAGATATCACCGACGTGGATGGACGCATCACGATCCCGGGTTTTTATGACGACGTGGAGGATGTATCTTCCGCGGAACGGGAGATGATCGCCCAAATCCCATTCGACGAGGAAAAATATAAGAAAGCGATCGGGGTAGACTCTCTTTTCGGAGAGAAAGGCTATTCTACGCTAGAACGTAATAGTTGTCGGCCTTCTTTCGATATCTGTGGTATTTGGGGCGGATATACGGGGGAAGGAAGCAAAACGGTATTGCCTTCAAAGGCTTATGCCAAGGTTTCCACTCGTTTGGTTCCACACCAAGATCATGCCAAGATCTCCCAAATGTTTGAGGAGTATATAACTCGTGTGACTCCACCTTATGTGAAAGTGAAAGTTACGCCCAGCCATGGCGGGCAAGGATATGTTTGTCCGATCGACTCGCCGGCTTATCAAGCGGCAGAAAAGGCTGTTGGCATCGCATTTGGGAAGAAGCCGTTGGCGGTTCGTCGCGGAGGTAGCATTCCTATTATCTCTACATTTGAGCAGATATTAGGTATCAAGACCGTACTGATGGGATTCGGCTTGGAGCAAAACGCGATCCATTCGCCCAACGAGAGTCAGGAGTTGGATATCTTCTTCAAGGGAATCGAGTCGGTAGCGGAATTCTACCGTTTATATAAATAAGAAGGAAGAAGATGAGTATATTAATAAAGAATGTCCTGTTTAACGATAAAACGATTGATATCTATATCGAAGGAAAAGAGATCAAGCAAATAGGAGCGGGGCTGTCCTTTCCTACCGATAAGATACTGGATGGTAGCCGTAAAGCCGTCATTCCCGGTTTCGTGAACGCTCATACGCATGCTGCCATGACTTTGTTCCGCGGCTTTGGCGATGATATGCCGCTTATGCCGTGGCTTGAGCAAAAGATCTGGCCGAATGAGGCGAAAATGACCCGTGAGGATGTATATTGGGGAGCGAAATTAGCGTGTTTGGAAATGATAAAAAGTGGCACGACCACTTTCTTCGACATGTATCAACGCCCTCGTGTCACGGCCGATGTGACGGAAGAGATGGGATTGCGAGGTATCATAGCCGGCGTTTGCTTCGATGGTTTTGATAAAGAAGAGGCGGAGAAATGCAAACGCCATAACGAACGACTGATCCAAGATGTGGATAACTACAGCAAACGGGTTCGCTTCTCGATCGGGCCGCACGCTATCTATACCGTTTCCGGTGAGCTTCTGAAATGGGCGCATCAGTTCGCCATGGAACACCAAATCCCTATCCATCTGCATCTGGCAGAGACAGAGGGGGAAGTGAAAGACTCTCTCGATAGATTCGGACTCACTCCCGTACGTTATTTATATGAGTTAGGTGTGCTTTCTCCACGTTTGATCATCGCTCATGGAATTTACATCGATGATGACGAGCTTCGTATGTTGGCCGATCACGAGGTGAAAGTCGTACATAACCCGGCCTCAAACATGAAACTGGCTTCCGGCATGCATTTTAAGTTCAAGGAAATGCGCCAATTGGGTATTACCGTGGGATTGGGAACGGACGGTTGTTCCTCTTCCAATAACTTGGATATGATCGAGGCGATGAAGCTGGCTTCCCTGTTAGGAAAAGCTTGGCGAAAGGATCCCGAAGCCTTGACCGCAAATGAGATGCTGCAAGCCGCTACTGCGGAAGGAGCCGTTATGTTCGGTTTAAAAGCCGGGCAGATCAAGGAAGGGTATTTAGCCGATCTATGTTTGATAGATCTCAACACCCCCGCTTTTACCCCAAACTTCAATTTCGTCTCAAATCTTGTATACGCCGCCAACGGCAGTTGCGTGGATACCGTTATCTGTGATGGTAAAATATTGATGGAGAATAAGAAGGTACCGGGAGAGGACGAGATTATGGAGAAAGCGGCAGAGATAGCTTATAACTTGATGAAACGTTAAATTGATTAAATATGGAAATGATTAAAACCGAACAATATCGGGAAGCGGCCGCCTATTTAGCTAGCCGGATCGAAGGTAACCCGGAGACCGCCATTATCCTTGGTAGTGGCTTAGGCTCTTTAGCCGATCAAATAATAGACCCTATAGTGATACCTTATGTGGAGATCCCACATTTTATGAAATCTACCGCTACCGGGCATAAGGGGAATTTTATTTGTGGCAAACTAGGGGATAAGCAAGTCTTGGCTATGCAAGGCCGTTTTCATTACTATGAGGGTTACACGATGCAACAG
The DNA here is from genome assembly GCF_000307475.1 of Parabacteroides sp. D25. Lineage (NCBI taxonomy): Bacteria > Pseudomonadati > Bacteroidota > Bacteroidia > Bacteroidales > Tannerellaceae > Parabacteroides > Parabacteroides sp. D25. The sequence goes on from NZ_JH976503.1 coordinate 135,276, forward strand.
GTGACTTTCCCCGTACGTGTGATGAAACTCTTAGGGATCAAGAACCTTTTGGTCTCGAACGCCGCCGGAGGTATCAATAATACGTTCAAGGTAGGTGATCTGATGATCATCCGGGATCATATCAATATGATGCAGAACCCATTGATCGGTCCGAACAATGAGGATTTTGGCACTCGTTTCCCGGATATGACACGTGCTTATGATCGTGAATTTATCCGCTATGTGGAAGAAATAGCCGCCTCCCGATCTATCCCGTTAAAGAAAGGTGTATATGTAGGTTTGACAGGCCCTTCCTTCGAGACTCCTTCCGAGTACGCTTTCTATGGAAAAGTCGGGGGAGATGCGATCGGCATGAGTACGGTACCGGAAGTAATCGTGGCACGTCATGCGGGCTTGCGTGTATTCGGTATGTCTGTCATCACGAACGAAGGTTATCACTTCGCTGACGACTTTGTAAATGATGGTGCCGATGTTATCGTAGCGGCTAATAAAGCAGCATCTGTTATGACACAACTATTTAGGGAATTGGTCAAAAAAATCTAATAAAAAAGTAGCGCAAAGGCTTGGTGGTTTCAATGAAATCACTACCTTTGCACTCGCAATCGAGAACAAAGCGGTTGCATATGCGGAAGTAGCTCAGTTGGTAGAGCATAACCTTGCCAAGGTTAGGGTCGCGGGTTCGAGTCCCGTCTTCCGCTCTTTCTCGTATTGATTGCCCAGGTGGCGGAATTGGTAGACGCGCTCGTTTCAGGTGCGAGTGGTTTTGCGATCGTGCAGGTTCGAGTCCTGTTCTGGGCACCCTTTCTAAAATGCGCAGGTGGTGGAATTGGTAGACACGCTACTTTGAGGGGGTAGTGCCGGTTACGGCGTGTGAGTTCAAGTCTCATCCTGCGTACTTAAGTAAAAAAAGAAATAAGAGCATGATCTATTCAATTAGGTCATGCTTTTTTTGCGTGTCAAAATGACAGACGAATAAGATGGACGAACATAAAAAAAGCCGGACTCACGCCCGGCTTCTATATTCATAGACAAACTTATTCAGCATCTTTCTTTTTTATCGAAGTCGTGATTTTCTGCTCTTCCTTATCAAAGTCTACGATAATCGTATCGCCTTCACCTACTGAAGCACGGATAATCATCTCCGCCATCTCATCTTCCAGATACTTCTGGATCGCACGCTTCAACGGACGGGCACCGAATTGGACATCGTAGCCTTTTGTGGCAATGAAATCTTTTGCCTCGTCTGTGATCGACAACTCATAGCCCAGATTTGATACACGCTGATACAGACCCTGTAACTCAATATCGATAATCTTATGAATAGCGGCTTTATCAAGCTGATCGAACATAATGATATCATCCACACGGTTCAAGAACTCTGGAGCAAACGCTTTATTCAACGCTTTCTGGATCACGCTACGGGAGAAATCCTTATCCGGCTCACCGGCCATCTGGGTATTGAAACCAACGCCACGACCAAAATCTTTCAATTGCCGGGTACCGATATTGGAAGTCATGATCAAGATCGTATTCTTGAAGTCAATACGTCTACCCAGACTATCCGTCAAACGGCCTTCATCCAAGACTTGCAACAGCAAGTTAAATACATCCGGATGCGCTTTCTCGATCTCGTCCAATAAGACCACCGAATAGGGCTTGCGACGTACTTTCTCCGTTAACTGGCCACCTTCCTCGTAACCAACGTATCCGGGAGGCGCTCCGATCAAACGGGAAACAGCGAATTTCTCCAAGTATTCACTCATATCGATACGTACCAAAGAATCCGCCGAATCAAATAGATATTCAGCAAGCTTCTTGGCCAAGTGAGTCTTACCTACACCCGTCGGTCCTAGGAACATAAAAGTTCCGATCGGCTTATTCGGATCTTTCAAGCCAACACGGTTACGTTGAATTGCCTTTACGATCTTTTGAACAGCATCATCCTGCCCAACCACCTTACTTTTCAATACGTCCGCCATTTCCAGAAGCTTGACATTCTCTGCCTTAGCGATACGTTGAACAGGTACACCGGACATCATGGCAACAACTTCAGCGACCTTCTCTTCATCAACGGTCTCCCGATGTTCTTGAAGCTCTTGTTCCCATTTAGCTTTCGCAGCCTCCAGTTGCAATAAATACTGACGCTCCTTATCGCGGAAACTTGCGGCTAACTCAAAGTTCTGAGATTTCACGGCCGCTAATTTCTCATTCTTCGTATCCTCGATCTTTGCCTCAAGCTCTTCGATACTTTTCGGAACAATGATATTAGATATATGTACACGGGAACCGGCCTCGTCTAAAGCATCGATCGCCTTATCTGGGAAATTACGGTCACTGATATATCTTTCTGTCAATTTTACACACGCTTGTAAAGCATCTTCAGTATAGATCACGTTATGGTGCTCCTCATAACGAGGTTTGATATTACGCAAGATCTGCAAAGTTTCTTCCGCCGTAGTCGGATCAACGATCACTTTCTGGAAACGACGTTCCAACGCACCGTCTTTCTCGATATTCTTACGATATTCATCCAAAGTAGTAGCGCCAATGCATTGAATCTCACCACGAGCCAACGCAGGTTTCAGCATATTCGCCGCATCCATAGATCCGGAAGCGGAACCAGCGCCAACAATCGTATGAATCTCATCGATAAAGAGGATGATATTCGGGTTCTTCGATAACTCATTCAAGATGGCCTTAATACGTTCCTCGAATTGTCCGCGGTATTTTGTACCAGCGACAATAGAAGCCATATCCAAGCTAATCACACGCTTATCGAATAACACCCGGGAAACCTTACGCTGAATAATGCGTAAAGCCAATCCCTCTACGATAGCTGACTTACCCACACCCGGCTCACCAATCAATACCGGATTATTTTTCTTCCTACGGCTTAATATCTGGGCCAAACGCTCAATTTCCTTCTCACGTCCCACAATCGGATCTAGACGGTTTTCTGCGGCGGCACGTGTCATATCCGTTCCGAAGTTATCCAGAACAGGTGTATCATTAGGGGATTTCGGTTGAGCGGCTCCCGCTCCAGTACCGGAAGAGGGGCGAGATGCCTCACGACGAGAAGAGAAACCTTCGTCCTCGTCATCTTCGTCATCATCCGTATATCCGTCGCTGATCTCGTCGAATTCCTCCATATTGTTCAAACCGGTTCCGCTTACTAATATATTATATGCGGAACGATAAGTAATACCCGCATCGTTCAACACCTTGGCAGCAACATTAAACTCCTCTTTCAATATCGCTAATAGAAGATGTTCCGTATCGGTCTCATCTTCCTTGAATAAACGAGATTCCAGCATACTCATACGCAAGACACGTTCTGTAGTCTTACTTATAGCGATCTCATGCTGGACAGAATCCTCAGAATCGAATGTGTTCTTTATTTCTTGCTCAATCTTGCGTTTAATATCCATCGGATCGGTATGTAGCTCTCGCAAGACACGCATTGCCTCGCCTTCGCCTTCCCGGATGATGCCTAGCATCAAATGTTCCGGCCCGATATAGCTATTCTGGAGCCTAGCCGCTTCTTCACGGCTATACTCAATCACGTCAATCAATCTTTTCGAATAATTTTTCATACTATATTATATATGTACTGATTACGCAAAGTTACATAATCTATTCCAACTATCATCAAATTTCGTGCCATTATTCCTTAATAAGCCTTGAAAAGCCCGAAGGCTCAAAATTTCAAGACAAATTCTTTCGTAGTATACGGAAAAACCTTACCTTAGTGCAATTTTTCAGAGGTGAGATATTGAGTGTAATTAATATAAAACTAAATGGTTGATCAAGACAGAATTATTAAGATTAACATCGAAGAGGAAATGAAATCGGCATACATTGATTATTCAATGTCTGTCATTGTTTCACGTGCTCTTCCTGATGTTAGGGATGGCTTTAAGCCGGTTCACCGCCGTATTTTATTTGGAATGAATGAACTGGGTAACACATCCGACAAACCTTATAAAAAATCTGCGAGAATAGTTGGTGAAGTTTTAGGTAAATATCATCCACATGGCGACTCGTCTGTATATTTCGCCATGGTTCGTATGGCCCAGACATGGTCTATGCGTTATCCGTTAGTAGACGGACAAGGTAACTTCGGTTCAGTGGACGGTGATAGTCCTGCCGCTATGCGTTATACAGAGGCACGACTGAGTAAACTCGCCGAAGAAATGCTCCGGGATATCGATAAGGACACGGTAGATTTCCAGCTTAACTTCGATGATACGTTGAAGGAGCCGACCGTATTACCGACTCGTGTTCCTAACTTACTTGTAAATGGTGGATCGGGTATCGCCGTTGGTATGGCTACGAATATGCCAACTCATAACTTGAGCGAGGTATTAGATGGTTGTATCGCTTATATCGATGCCAAGGGAGATATCGAGGTAGAGGGCTTAATGCAATATATCAAGGCTCCGGACTTCCCTACAGGCGCTACAATTTATGGCTACGCAGGCGTGAAAGACGCTTTCGAGACGGGTAGGGGACGTATCATCCTTCGCGGTAAAGCCGAGATTGAGGTGGAGAATAATCATGAGAAGATTATTATTACCGAGATTCCTTATTTGGTAAATAAGGCTGAGTTGATCAAGTATATCGCTGACCTGGTAAACGAGAAGCGTATCGATGGCATTTCCAATGTCAATGATGAGTCCGACCGTAGCGGTATGCGTATCGTAGTTGACGTGAAACGTGATGCGAACTCGAGTGTCGTACTGAATAAATTGTATAAGCTTACGGCTCTGCAATCCTCATTCAGCGTTAATAATATCGCTTTGGTGAACGGCCGTCCGAGGTTGCTTAACTTAAAAGACTTAATCAAGGCGTTTGTTGAGCACCGTCATGAGGTCGTTATCCGGCGTACAAAATATGAATTGAGGAAAGCGGAAGAGAGAGCCCATATATTGGAAGGCTTGATCATCGCTTCCGATAATATAGACGAGGTAATCGCGATTATCAAGTCTTCCAAGAGCCCGCAAGAGGCTATCGAGCGTTTGATCGAACGTTTCTCTTTATCTGAGCTTCAAGCACGTGCGATTGTAGAGATGAGACTTCGTCAGTTGACAGGTCTGGAACAAGACAAATTGCGTGCGGAATATGAGGAGATCGAGAAGTTGATCGCTTATTTGAATGAGATTCTGGAGAATGAGGACCTTTGTATGAAGGTTATCAAAGATGAATTATTGGAAATCAAGGATAAATTTGGCGACGAACGTAAGACGGATATCGTTTACGCCTCTGAGGAATTAAATCCGGAGGATTTCTATGCGGATGATGAGATGATCATTACCGTATCTCATATGGGATATATCAAACGTACCCCGTTGAGTGAGTTCCGTGCGCAAGGCCGTGGTGGTGTAGGAGCGAAGGGTTCCGAGACTAGAGACGAGGATTTCGTTGAGTATATCTATCCGGCATCCATGCACGCGACCTTATTATTCTTCACGGCAAAAGGTAAATGTTATTGGTTGAAGGTATTCGAGATTCCGGAAGGGGCTAAGAACGCTAAAGGACGTGCGATCCAGAATCTTCTGAATATCGAGCCGGATGATAAGGTACAAGCTTTTATACGTGTTAAGAAATTAACCACCGATACGGAATTCATTAATTCTCATTACCTATTATTCTGTACGAAGAAAGGTGTGATCAAAAAGACTTTGTTGGAGGCCTATTCCCGTCCTCGTCAAAACGGTGTGAACGCTATTACATTGCGTGAAGACGATGGCTTGATCCAAGTATGTATGACGAATGGTAACAACGAGGTGATCATAGCGAACCGTAACGGCCGGGCGATCCGTTTCCATGAAAGCGCGGTACGTGTAATGGGCCGTACGGCTTCCGGAGTGAAAGGTATGACTTTGGACGAGGATAATACCGATGAAGTCGTTGGTATGATCTGTATCAAGGACAAGGAAAAAGAGACCGTACTCGTCGTATCAGAGCAGGGATATGGAAAACGTTCCTCTATCGAGGATTATCGTATAACGAATCGTGGCGGTAAAGGCGTAAAAACCATTAATATCACGGAGAAGACCGGTAAATTAGTTGCCATCAAGAATGTTACGGACGAGAACGATTTAATGATTATCAATAAGTCGGGTATCGCTATCCGTATGAAAGTGGCCGATTTAAACGTAATAGGACGTGCTACTCAAGGTGTTCGTTTGATTAATCTAGAAAAGCGCAACGACGAAATCGCTTCTGTATGTAAAGTATTGTCTGAGAGTGAAGAGGAGATAGCCGAGCAAAAAGCGGAACAAGAAGCCAGACAAGAGAATGAGGGAAGAGAGTTCAGTGAGAATCAAGCTAGTCTAGGTACTGATGTTGATCTACCGGAATCAGAGGAGGATAACGAACAAAATGATAACGAAGAAATAACTGAATAATTTTAAACAAATAGAAATATTAATCTCAAAATTACTATCACAATGAAACGAGTATTATTAACAGTGGCACTATGTGTCGCAGCATCGGTCTCTTTTGCACAGAAAAAAGCTGTAAATGAGGCTCAAAGTATAGCTAAGGGTTCGACTCCTGATTTCTCGGAAGCTAGAACTCTTATTAAAGGAGCTTTGGAAAATCCAGAAACAAAGGATGACGCTAAAACTTGGTATGTTGCCGGTTTTATCGAGGATCAACAGTTCAGCAACGAAAGAACTAAACAAGTCTTGGGCCAACAACCGGACGAGCCTGTTATGTACGAGGCATTGGGTAGTATTTTGCCATACTTTGAGAAAGCATATGAGTTAGATCAACTTCCTAATGAAAAAGGAAAAGTTAAACCTAAGTTCACGAAAGATATCAAAGGTATCCTAGGAGCAAACCACGTATATTACATCAATGGTGGTGCTTACTATTTCGATCAGAAAGATTATAACAAAGCTTACGATTTCTTCGAGCAATACCTGAAAATATCTGATATGCCGATGTTTAAAGGTGAGGCTGTCGCTGAAAGAGATTCAAACTTCATGACAGTTCAGTTCTATGCCGCTGTAGCAGCGACCCAACTTGGCGATTCTCAAAAAGCTATCGCAGCGTTAGAGCGTGCTAAAAATACGGATTATAGAGCAAGCGAGGTATATCAATACTTATGCTATGAGTATGAGCAAGCTAAGGATACCGTGAATTTAGAGAAGACTTTGGAAGAAGGTTTGAATAAATTCCCCGAGGAACAGTATTTCTTAATGAGCCTTATAAACAATTACATCTATTCTAATAGAAATGAGAAAGCTATTGAATATTTGAACACAGCTATCGCTAAGGATTCCAACAATCCACAGCTTTACGATGTAATGGGCCGTGTTTATGAGACTGGTTTGAAAGATTACGCTAAAGCTGAAGAGTATTTCAAGAAAGCATTGGCGATCAATCCGGACTATATCGAATCTCTCTCTAACTTAGGTCGTGTATATTACAACCAAGGTGTAAACAAGCAAGGTGAGGCTAATATGATCAACGACGCAAAACAATATCAAGAGGAATTAGGCAAAGCTAAGGAATTTTTTAAGCAAGCTCTTCCTTACTTTGAGAAAGCTCACCAAATGAAACCAGAAGAAAGAGAATATATGACTGCTTTAAGAGGTATTTACTACAACTTGAATATGGGTGATAAATTCGATGCTATTGAAGCAGAGATGAATAAGTAATTTCTTCTTTCAGAATAAATGGAACCGTCTAGTAATATAAGGTTACTAGGCGGTTTTTTATTTGTGTATCATGTATCGGAGTAGTCATTTTTTGATCGTTCATAATACTATTAAACATAATGGGAATTATAAAATTAATAGCAAGATAAGGATAAATTAGTGCATTCAAGCAAAGCTTGTAGCTGCTTTGAGTAAAGACACATATCTTTTCACGGCTGTGAAACGTTTGTTTCATGGATGTGAAAAGATCGTATCACAGCTGTGAAAAGATCAGATCACCTATATGAAAAGATTAATTCAGCCTGACGCAACTATTTGATTCGCTATTAACTCCTTCAAATAAAGCATGACTTTCGGATGACTTAATGGCATGTTCTCTAGGATTTCTTTAAGCTCTCGCGTACTGATATCAAATGAAACCAGATCTGAATGATATGAGAAATGAATGTTTATGTCTGGATTACTGCCTATAAGCATAGCCATTGTACCCGCCAAATCTCCCAAAGGCGGACAATCAATATGAGATGAGACAAAACAAGCAACAACTACCGTACCTTTTCCCTGTATGGAAGATATTTCCACATTCCCGCCTGTTTGCTCCGCGTTTTGTATCAAGAAAGGTAAGCCTAGACCCACTTTTCGTGTTGTGCGAGTCGTATAAAACGGATTACGGATCAGAGAGACTGTTTCCGGATCCATGCCACAGCCATTATCCGCGATACGAATACATATGGATGTGTCCTTTATCTGTATATCTATCTCTATATCAGAAGCTTTTGCTCTGATACTATTAGCGGTTATATCCGTGATATGAAACGAGAGATTATCCATGAGAGGCGAAAATTAAGTGATTGTCTTTTTGATCAAAAGCCTTTCGTAAGCCATCGAAGGTTAATTCCTCCGTTTGCCAAATGGAGGGCTGAGTACCTATTTGTTCGGGGTAATGAGCATCCGAGGCTGAGTATTGAGTCTGCTCTTTCAAATACCCGTGAATAGACAATAACTTACTGTATCTTTGCTGATTATTATATTCAATAGCATCTAAAGATAAGCAGGGGTCTATAAAACCTAATTGACTGATCAAGCTGAATGACGGACGTTCTACATGGGCGGCTACAAATAGAGCATCCACCTTACGTGCTTGAGCGGCTATTTGGTTTACGCTTTGATCCAAGGCGGAGAGCAAAAGATAGGGTACTTCTCCTAGAATCTCATTCTCCGCATTCACCCAAACTTGATCGCCAAAACGTTCCGGATCATTTGGAATTGGAGGGAGATGCTCTTCTAAATATCGTTGGAATCGCTTACGGGATTCATCGGTCGGGAAATAAACCAGACAATGCGCTTCCTCACGGGTCGTAACTTCTACGCCCGCAAAGACCCTTAGTCCGAATCTCTCGCCAAGGGATTGAATCTCCGGGCATTGTAAGGTCGTATTATGGTCCGTAATGGCAATAGCATCCAAACCTTTCGCTAAGGAACGACGCACGATCTCCGATGGACTCATTTCCAGACTGCCACATGGCGACAGGCAAGTATGGATATGTAAATCAGCTAAATACTGTTTCATCCATTCTCATTCTGTAATAAGCGGTAAATCATACCGGAAGCCTCGAACGCGGAGCGTGTAGTTCCTAAAAGAGGGACAGCCTCTTCCCTACCTTTTTGTAAGGTCTCATCATCCGGAGAGGTTCCGTTCACGATCAATACAGCGGAGGCGTCTTTTAAAGTAGCCACGGCCAGTATATTCTGATGGGTTTGCATGGTAATCCATAGCATACCCTCCTCGATATGTCCCATGACATCACTTAATAAATCGCTCGTATAGCCTCCGGTTATCTCTGTATCAAGGCCCTCTTCTCCACAAAATACAGTAAGATTCAACATCTTCACTAAATCACAAACCTTCATATTTAGCTCCTTTCTTATAACAATCCTTATTTAAACGATCTTTCCCCCATGTCTTCTCAACGATACGGAAGGCATGCTCTTGGTCTAGTTTACCGTGCTTCTCCATATTACGTTGCATAAATACGCAATCACTGAATTGAGCCTCGTGGCGTACGATATCCTCGGCCAAGCTTTGACAGTTCGGACTGCCGCAAGCGCCACAATCGATTCCCGGTAGGTAGCACATCAATTTCCGCACTTGCTCCATTTTCTTCAGCATCTCATCGATCGTTCCATCGTACAACCGTTTGGGATTCGGTTGCACCGGACGGATCGTAATATGCTGCCTCAAATAGGATAAAGCCTCGAAATTATCGGCGGCGTATATCATCGGTACTTTATCCCGGTTCATGGATCGCTTCATGATACGCTCGGCCGTGAGGAAACGGTTCGCTACGGCTAATACACCTCCGGCACAGCTACGGTCGCAAGCCCTCAGTTCCAGAAAGTCTACGTTACGTACCTCGCTGGTCGTTTCCATTCGTTCCAAGAAATCGATCACATTATGGATCTCATCGATCGCGAGGCAACGACCAGAGAAATGTTTGGCCTCCCCTCCTGTCTGGCTCCATCGCATCTCTTTTTTCGTTAATGGCGGAGGAAGCTCACATTCCGGCTCGTATCCTCTCGGGCGATTCTTAAGAATATGGTATACCTTATTATATAGGGTATCCATATTTATCACGCCTTTGATCGTAGATGAGTAACCTTCCGCTCCCTTCAAGGCGGCGATTTTCGCTGCGCAAGGCGTAACATAAAAGATACCGATCTCTTCCGAGGGAACACCTTGCCCTTCCAATATCTTATGATAATAAGTGGCCGAGGCGTTTACCGGCGCTTTCACCAATAAGATATTCTCCACCAGCGCAGGGAAACGGACTTGTATCAACCGGACGATAGCGGGGCAAAAAGAACTGATCACCGGTTTTTCCTCGGCGTTTTCCATCTGCCGTACCATTTCCTTATGGATCATATCGGCGGTAAACTCTACTTGGAAAACATGGGTAAAGCCCAGTTCCATAACGGCACTGATAATTTCCTTCTCAGTCGTGTACTTTGAGAACTGCCCGATAAATACCGTGGGCATCAACGCTACCCTGCATTTATAATCAAATATACGCTGGAAGTCATCCTGCTCCACATAGATAGCCTCTGTCGGGCACGATTTCAAGCACTCGCCGCAATCCACGCACCAATCCTTATGGATCAAAGCCTTACCATCCCGGATACGGATCGCTCCCGTAGGACACTCTTTCATGCAATGCGTACAGCCTATACAGCGGTCATTGTCAATCTTCAAGGCATGATAAAAATTAGCTTCCTCCATGGTCTACGCTCCTTCTTTATTAAACCATGTGACCATACGTACCGTGGTACCTACGTCTACTTGGCTCTCGATCGTTAATTCATCTACGTTCTTCTTCATATTTGGAAGTCCCATTCCGGCACCAAATCCCATCTCACGCACGGCCTCGGATGCCGTCGAATACCCTTCACGCATAGCTAGCGATATATCCGGGATTCCGGGCCCTTCATCCTTCAGTTCCAAAGATATTTTATCAGCGTCCAATTCAGCGACAACCGTTCCTCTCCAAGCGTGAGCCACGATATTCACCTCCGCCTCATAAAGCGCCACGACCACCCGCTTAATGATCCGGGGATCGATAGCCAATTGCTTCAAGACCTTCTTTATCTGGCTAGACGCATAACCCGCCTTCGAGAAATTACCGCCCTCCAACTCAAACTTAAATAGCATATCTCACGACCTCCTTTCTCAATATATAGGAAGGAGCCCCGCGCTATAAAGCTCTCCGACCGTATGATACATAGAATGATCCGTCTCCAAAAGAACCATATTGTTCTCACGAGCCAGCTCCAGCATATCCGGGGTTACTTTCTTCCCCCGCACGAAAAGTATATAAGAAACTTCCGCCATCTCCGCGGTACGGATCGTTTGCAAATTACAAAGTCCTGTCACCAACAGCACATCACCACAATCCAGCGTAAGCACGTCACTCATCAGATCGCTGGCAAAAGCGCACTGCACATCGTTCTCCCGTTTCTCTGAGCCACAGACGATGGAGGCATCGGTAAGTTCTTGAATTCTTTGAATCTTCATAAGGTACCAGAGGTTACATTTTACATGGGCTAATGTAAGAAATAATTTCGAATGTCGGCCTAGTATATTACATTAATTACTATCTTTGGTACACTAACAAAAAATAATCCTTATGTTCAGTAAAGAAACTTATATGGCCCGCCGGGCTAAGCTGAAACAAACCATAGGTTCCGGTTTGTTGCTATTCCTTGGAAACGACGAGAGTGGGATGAACTACGCCGATAATACGTATCACTTCCGTCAAGACTCTACCTTCTTGTATTTCTTCGGATTGCCATACGCCGGGTTATCCGCTATCATCGATATCGATAACGATAAGGAGATCATCTTTGGCGATGAGTTGACTATAGACGCGATTGTATGGATGGGTACGCAGCCCACCCTAAAAGAGAAGAGCGAGGCCGCAGGTATCAAGGAAGTCCGTCCTTTTAAGGAGATCGAGACTTATTTGAAGAATGCCCAGCAAAAAGGCCAGCCAATCCATTATCTGCCGACATATCGTGCGGAACACCAGATCAAGTTATTCCAATGGTTGGGTATCGTACCCGGCGCGGATAAACCTTCCGTGCCTTTTATCATGGGTGTCGTAAACCAACGGAATTACAAGAGCGAGGAAGAAATTGCCGAGATCGAGAAAGCCTGTATCGTAACCGCCGATATGCACCTGACTGCCATGCGTACCGTACGTCCGGGAATCCGGGAGTCGGATGTAGCGGCTGCCGTTGCGGAAGTCGCTTTCGCCAACAATTACCAGCTCTCCTTCCCTATCATCGCCACGATCAATGGGCAGACCTTGCACAACCATGATCATAGTCATATGATTAAGAGCGGTGATATGCTATTATTGGACGCCGGTGCCGAGACTGAGATGGGATATGCCGGAGATATGTCGTCCACCATCCCAGCCGACTCTAAGTTCACGACCCGTCAAAAAGACATCTATGATATTCAAGTAGCCGCCCATGAGGCTGCCGTAGCGGCTTTGCGCCCGGGTATTCCTTTCGTGGATGTATATGAGTTGTCTTGTAAAGTGATCATGGAGGGTTTAAAGGACCTTGGTTTCGTGAAAGGAGATCCGATGGAGGCCGTAAAAGCCGGTGCTCACGCCATGTTTATGCCTTGTGGCCTAGGCCACATGATGGGATTGGATGTACATGATATGGAGAATCTAGGAGAGGTATACGTTGGTTATGACGGACAACCGAAGAGTACGGAATTCGGACGTAAGTCATTGCGCTTGGGACGTAAGCTGGAACCGGGGTTTGTCTTGACCATCGAGCCGGGCGTATACTTCATCCCCGAATTAATGGATTTATGGAGAGGCCAGAACAAGTTCACCGAATTCATCAATTACGAGAAGTTGTTTACATATAAAGATTTCAGTGGCATACGTAACGAGGAAGACTATCTGATTACCGAGAACGGCGCTCGTCTATTAGGAAAGAAGATCCCTTTGCGTACGGAAGAAGTAGAAGCAATTCGATAAATCCTATACATTATTATATATAAGCTTATGCAAAAGGGAGAGCCTTAAAAACAGCTCTCCCTTTTTGGGCTAAACGAGAAAGACAATGTATGAAACGATTTAAAACCGATATCCGATACTTAGAAAGAATGAATGCATAAAACGAATCCGAGGCATACTAAGCCTTTTCCCCTCTACAATGAAGTTTCGCCCTCCACTATATAAATCAAAATTCGAAAATATATACCCCAAAGAGAATATATACCGCTGGTCTATATCGAGACTCAACATACTTTTAATATGATAAAATAACGATTTACCTCCCTTGTTCTTTATATGATCGAATTTTTGAGGTATCCATATCCCGGGAGTGTTTGGAACATAGCTTATATTAAACTCTTGATTGACAGGCAAAGGAATGGTTAATCCGGGTGAAACGACCAAAGAGAGTCCCGTATCCTTGTCTTTCCCGAATTTAAAAGCGGGAGTTACTAACTGGATGGCCGGACGTAACGCAAAGAAATGACAGCCCGGATTACTCTCATCTGAATCCCAGAACCACTGATTATCTCTTGAAAACCCCGTATAACTATCTCTCTCAATCGTATTACAGAAAAGCAACCCCATAGTAATTCCCACATAAGGAATCGGTAGATAAGTAACAGATGGCTCTACCTCCCATGCTGAATTATTATTCAAGGCACCGGAGAGTTCTACTTTCCACATATGGGATTTTTCTTCCTCTTGCGCCTGTCCCCCAAAGGTAAAGATCAAACAAATAAAGAAAAGTATAGATCTCATTATTACAGGATATTAGCTGTTCATTTACAGTAAAGACAGAGGACCTTCTCAATCACCCTATCCATTAGGGTTAATAAATCAAAAAGAGTTAATAATAAACACGGACTTAAAAAGAAAGCGCACATTTCCTTCTCAGACTATACATGCTATTTCATCATCTCGAAACGAAAACTCGTGAATCGATAAAAAAGGCTGTCCCATCTTGAAGTGGAACAGCCCTCTTTGCTAAATAATACTGATTAAATTGCTTTCAGAATCTCGGTCAGTTTTTCCGGGGTGACGTTGGCGGCGATTATCACTCCTTCGTCGTTAATCAAGAAGTTCTTGAAACCTTTTCTTAAATCATACTTCTTGTACAACTCTGACTCTTTACCCAGTCCTTCGTGAAATTGCGTTGACAGATCCAACTTGTCAATCTTTACCGTCTCGGTAAAAATAGATTCTTTCTCATCCATAGAGATCGAACACATCGCAATTTTGTCCGGACCAAACTTGTTAACCTCATTCGCCAATTGCACGTTACGAGCCCGCGATTCCGCATCGTAAGCCGCCCAAAAGTTGAGCAATGTATAACGTCCTAATTGGTTGTGGAAACTGGCTTTAGCGTCGTTTCCCAAAAACTCTATTCTCGGAGCTAGATCACCGGGGTTCACACCCTCGGTAAGTTTCGCCTTTTTCGAACCGGCAGACATTCCTAATAACGCTACCGATGCGATGAGAACATAAGCTCTTACCTTCATATTTTCAATTTTACGTTAAACTTAATCGGGGGAATCTCCCGGGGGACAAACTCCCGACTCCTGATTTTCAGGATCGTAAACAAGCATGTTTCTTTCGCTAAAGAGACACTAACTTGCCTTTAACGGGTGCAAATATAAAACCAAATACTTCTTTCTACCAAATTATATAGCGATTTTCTGCAAATTAGCAAGCTTTTTTATATGTTTTAGCGCACACATCGATAAAAAATTAACTGTTTTGCAACATAAATTTAGAAGTAGAGTACCTTTTTCTCCCCGAGAGAACCGCAAAATCATCAAGAATCATTAGCTTCCCGCTCCCCTACCTTTAGACCGATAACAGGGAATCCTTAGCGATTTCATCTTTAAGTATAGATTATCCAACGGCTGTTGCATAATCATCTAACAGCTGGTGCATGATCTTCCAACAGCCGTTAGAAGATCATGCACCAACTGAAAAATTAGCAATGCTTCAAGAGCAAACCGCTAATCCTTCTTGGAAAAGAGGCTAATAGCATTAAGAGATTCCCTTTAATCACCTTGTACTGCCATCTTGAAAAATAAAAGGAAAAAAATACCCTTCCCTCTTGTTTATTCAAAAACTTCCACTACATTTGCAGTGTACTATTAAACTAATACACTAAAGCAGCAAAACATATGATTACATTAAAAGAACTCTCATTCAGCTATAGCCGCAAAAAAGAGGTACTTGATCGTATCAATCTTGAGGTTGGATCGGGACACATCTGTGGCTTATT
Source organism: Parabacteroides sp. D25 (assembly GCF_000307475.1). Taxonomy (NCBI): domain Bacteria; kingdom Pseudomonadati; phylum Bacteroidota; class Bacteroidia; order Bacteroidales; family Tannerellaceae; genus Parabacteroides; species Parabacteroides sp. D25. The sequence goes on from NZ_JH976503.1 coordinate 150,779, forward strand.
GGGAAAGAACGGTGAAGGAAAGACTACGCTTCTAAACCTTCTAAGCGGACAGATCTTTCCGGATCAAGGTTCTTGCCTCGTATTGGAGGAAATTCCTTCCGAGAGAAACGCTCGTTTCTTGCAGCAGATATTCTTATTGCCGGAGGAAATCTCCATGCCTGAGGTCACCGCCATAGAATATATAAAGATGTACGCGGCTTTTTATCCGACATTTAGAGACGATATCTGCAAGGCTTGCGTAGAATCGTTTGAGATCAATCTATCCGATCGCCTGTCGAAAATGTCTCAAGGACAACGGAAAAAGGTGGCGATAACCTTGGCGCTGGCCGCTCATACGCCCCTGCTTCTAATGGATGAACCAACAAATGGGCTGGACATTCCCTCGAAAGCGACATTCCGCAGACTGGTAGCCTCTTTGATAGATGACAATCAGACGGTTATTATCTCCACGCATCAGGTCAGGGATCTAGAAAGCTTGATCGACACGGTATTGATCTTAGACCAAAGGCAAATCCTATTGAATAAGACATTGAACGAGATCGGCGAGAAACTTTATTTCGGACCACTCCTGCCGGAAGAGAAAGCTCTTTATTCCGAGCCTACCTCGCAAGGGACAATAGGCGTCACCGCAAGGGATGGCAAGGAAGAGACGGCCGTATCCTTAGAGTTGCTCTTTAACGCAGCGATAACGTATCCCAAAGAGATCCAAAGAATCATGAACTCCTAAATACACATAGACATGAAAACAGATTTTAGTATACAACGCATCAATCTTTTACTTCGCAAAGATTGGATAGAGAATAAGAAAAAATTAGCTTATGGGGTATTGGTCATCCTCGGAGTCCTCTTCTTTTTCCTGTTATCCTCCATTTTATGGGATACGAGATTCCGTACCTTTACATTATATGTATTGGGATCATTGGGGACTTTTATCGCTTTCTGTAGCTACGTAAACTTGATGATACACCGCCCTAGAGGATTGTTCTTAACGCTTCCCGCGAGCAACCAAGAGAAATTTGCCGCTATCTTGATCGAAGGCATCGTGGTATTCTTAACATACCAAGTCACGTTCTGGACTGGGACGGGAATAGCCTCAATGCTCATTCATATACAGCCTGTAGCATTCAAGGACATTACCATGCCCTTGCAAGAGTTCACCATGCTGGCGTTTGTCGGTTCCTTGATGTTCCTCTCTTACGTTACATTCAAGAAGTATGCTTTAGGAATCGCTTGTGGCGGATATATATTGATAGTTGCCTCTATCATAGGGATTGTCTATCTATGCATAAGCACGTTGAACATCCAGCCGGGTATGGATAGGTTCTGTTATGAGTCTTCCCCACTTTATACCGCCGTGTATTGGCTAAGTTTTGCCTTTACACCCGCATTTCTCATCGCTACCCTCGTGGTCTTATACGTCGCTTATCTAAAACTTAAAGAAAAGGAACTAAGATGAACTACAATACGAATCAATCCATATTTATCCAGATAGCCGAGCGGATTTGCGACCGGGTATTGAGTGGTAATTACAAAGCCGATAGCCGTATCCCTTCGGTACGGGAACTGGCGGTAGAGATGGAAGTGAATCCGAACACGGTCATGCGTTCCTTCGAACGTCTGCAAGCGAATGAGATTATTTACAACAAGCGTGGGATCGGCTACTTCGTTGCTTCCGACGCCGAGCGGAAAATCCGTGAGATGCGCCATAACCAGTTCGTGGAAGAGGTGCTTCCCGCTGTATTCAAGGAGATGCACCTGCTAGGCGTAGGTATCGACGAGCTTACGAAAGCCTATACATTATATATATCTACCATTAAATAAAGACAATCATGAAAAAAAGTAATCGCGTGTTTATCGCCTTGATAGCGACATTATATATCGTTCCAGCCCTCACTTTCGGCGCTGCCCAGTTTACGTCGGAAAAATGCCTTACAGGTTTCACGCAAAAGTTTCAGATTATCCAGATAGATAATCCGGAGTTGAAAGCGGAAAACATAAAAGTCGATACGAGAACCGCCTCCGAATTTCCCCGGGGGCAAATACTGGAAGCAAAGGACCGGTCGTTACTCTATTACGAGGGAATGAAACGGTATTTGCCGGAAGTCAGCCGCCACGATTCTCTATTATTGGTTAGCGGGGCGAGGGGCGCCGGGCAAGATAAAAATCTCACGTTGCATATCCGTATCAACAATATCCAGAAGATCCGTCTGAACGGAGAAGAGATTTGGACTAGGTAACAATCACATACACACATTATTTCTTAATCATTAAATCGTACTATAATGAAACAAATCATTATGGCAGCCCTTTTTATATCCTTTTCTTGGGGTATTCGGGCACAGCAATTACAGATCCGGGGGAAAGTCATCGACCTATCCGACAAGTCTCCTCTTGAGTTCGCGAATATCACGCTTCAAACAGCCGATTCCGCATTCATCACAGGGACGACGACGGATAGTAAAGGACTTTTCCGGATCGAGAAAGTCAAGGCCGGAGATTATCAAGTATCTGTTTCCTCCATAGGTTACAAGACTTCGGTAGTCTCCGTGCTGGGACTTTCCCAGCCTATAGATCTCGGTACGATCTCATTGGCATCCTCCTCTATATCCTTAGATGAAGTCACGGTCAACGCTTCCGCTATCCGTAATACGGCGGACCGTAAGATCGCGTTCCCTACCTCCGAGCAAAAAGCGGCCTCCAGCAATGGCATCAACCTATTGAACGCCTTGATGCTTCCTCGTTTGGAAGTGGACCCGATCCGGAATAGCGTATCGCTACCGAATGAAGGGACTATTCAATTCTGCATCAACGGTATCAAGGTGGAGCTATCCGATATCCGGGGCTTATCGCCACAGGAGGTAATCCGGGTAGAATATCATGATAATCCGGGCTTACGTTACGGTAACGCCTCTGTCGTACTCGACTACATTGTCCGGAGGGAAACTAGCGGCGGTTCTGTCAATCTGGATCTTAGTAATTCACCGACCACCTCTTTTGGAGACGATCAGGTGTCGACGAAGTTCAATCATAAGAAATCGGAGTTCGGATTGCAATACGCCGTCCGTTACCGGAATCCGTATCATATCTGGACGGAAGGAATCGAGACCTTCCGCTTTGAGAGTGGCGAGACGATGGAACGTACCTCGGAAGGTCTGCCAAGAGGAATGTCCGAGACCGCTCATAACCTCTCTCTTAATTATAATCTGGTAGATAACGACCATTATTATTTCAATGCTACGCTACGCTATTTCTTATCAGACGAGGATAAAGGTGGCGGCAAGAACCTGTATACCAACAATAATCCCGAGGATAAGACATACGCTTGGAATCCAAATAGCAACTCTACCAAACGTCCTTCCCTCGACCTTTATTACCAACGCTCCTTACCACATAAGCAGACATTGATACTTAATATGGTAGGTACGTACATACATACGAACGCAAACCAAATGTATCAAGAATGGAAAAACGATATCCTCTTATCGGATATCTTGTCGAACGTGGACGGAAACAAATATTCCATCATCGGCGAGGGAATCTACGAACGGCAATTCGAGGCCGGTCGATTGGGAGGAGGATTGAAACACACCCAATCGTGGACGGATAACACCTACAGCGGAACGGTTGGAGGACGAACCAAGATGAAACAGTCGGAGACGTATCTCTATACGGAATTCAGCGGACGTGTCAAGAAGTTGAATTATACCGCCGGAATAGGTGTCTCCCGCTCATGGCTCAAGCAAGAAGGCGAGGAAGATTATCAATATTATACGTTCCGCCCAAAGGTATCCTTACAATATAACTTTACGGATAATATGTATTTCCGGGTAAACGGTAGCGTAAATAATGTCTCACCTAGCCTATCGGAACTAAGCGCCATCGAGCAATATATCGATACGCTACAGATACGCCGGGGAAATCCTTATCTGAAACCCTATAAGAGTTATGACATGCAAGCCAATTATCTATATAAAAAAGGAATATTCACCGGAGACTTAAACTTTTATTACAGTAATAGCCCGGACCGGATCATGGAGGAAGTGATACGGGAAAACAATAAGTTCATTCGCATTACCGATAACCAAAAAGGATGGCAGAAACTAAGCGGTGACTTGACATTACGTGTCGGCCCTATCATCAAGCGGATCATAAGCCTATCCGTGACAGGTGGAGTCAATCGTTATATCAGCGAAGGAAATAGTTATTCGCATACCTATAACAATTGGTATTACCGGGCTTCCGTCATGGCTATGTACAAGAAATTCATGGCTATGTTCCAGATACAAAGTAGCTATAATACGTTTGTCGGCGAATTATTGCATGGTGGCGAGAATATCCATATGTTTATGTTCCGGTACAATCAAGGTAAATTCGCCGTTGGAGCCGGATTGATGATGCCTTTCTCCAGCCAGTACAAACGGGTAGAGGAAAATCGGAACGCTTACGCTCCCAGCCGTACGAACATGTACGCGAACGACTTCAGCCGAATGTTGATGCTAACTTTCTCTTGGAATTTTGACTTCGGCCGCAAGTTCAAGGAGGCCAACAAGAAACTTTGGAATAGTGATGAGGATTCGGGTATCATGCGATGATCCTCAAATAAAAAAAGTCCGGTATTAATTACCGGACTTTTCTTTTCTATCTTCAGGAGGGGGAATTGGAACCCCTTCTTTAATAAACTCATCATATACGATCTTAGGATGGTCTTGCGGAGAAGCCAGTTGATATTCCGCGGTGAAATTATCCCGCCTAAAATTCTTCAGCTTAAGGTTTTCCACGCTGTAATTTCTCAAGGTCTCTTTCCTGTCACCAAACAAAGAGCTGTTCAATACCTCCGAATCCAGAATGTTTTCTTTCGGAGTCATTGTAGGCAAAAGGTTTTGCTCCAGCAATCCTCTATAAGCGCCAATGTATTCGCACCAAACAGAATTACCTTTTTGATAGATCCGATAGGTGTAGTTAGACCAAGCTGTCGTTACATGAATCTCATGCTCCCAGATATCGACGGATGCCTCTGAATCAAAGTAGGGATCTTTAATCGTCACACGTCGTAATCCATGATTCTCATCTCTCACTAAAGTCAGCCACTTATCTGAATGAAGTATTTCAGAAATAATGTCGGGCAACTTTTCCTTGATTTCAAATTGGATTCTCATACATTTCGCCTGCCGGTCAGGACTTTTTAAGGTTGCCAGGTTCTCATTAAACATTTTGTCGTTAATACGATAAAACAAATATAAGCAAAAATGTTTAATATAATATACTCTTTTTCGATAATTCTTACGTACTTTTGCCTAATAGAATGACAAATATGGCACAAAACGACGAAATAATACTGATAAATATCAATGGAGCGGATCGTCCGGGTGTAACGGCGGCTCTTACGGAGATTCTAGCCAAGAACAACGCTGTTATCCTCGATATCGGTCAAGCGGATATCCATAACCATTTATCATTGGGTATCTTGTTTCAAAGCACGGAAGGAAATTCCGGCGATATATTGAAAGAACTACTGTTCAAGAGTTACGAATTAGATGTCAATATCCGTTTCAATCCCATTACAGAGCAAGAATATAGTAAATGGGTAGGTATGCAGGGCAAGAACCGGTATATCATCACGATATTAAGCCGTAAGCTTACGGCCAAGCAAATCGCGGGTGTTTCCCGGATCGTAGCGGAGCAAGATATGAATATTGATGATATCAAGCGGCTCACGGGACGTATCCCGTTGGACGAGAATGCCCGTACTCCTAAGGCGAGCGTGGAGTTTTCCGTACGTGGTACCCCGAAAAACAAGGAGTGCATGAAAGCGGAGTTCATGAAACTTTCCACGGAGCTTGAGATGGATATCTCTTTCCAAGAGGATAGCATGTATCGCCGTATGCGCCGTCTGATTTGTTTCGATATGGACTCTACCTTGATAGAGACGGAGGTTATCGACGAGTTGGCGATACGTGCCGGAGTTGGCGATCAAGTAAAAGCGATTACAGAGGCAGCCATGCGTGGAGAGATCGATTTCTGCGAGAGCTTCCGCCAGCGTTGTGCCTTATTAAAGGGGTTGGACGTATCCGTGATGCAGGAGATCGCCGAGAATCTACCGATCACAGAAGGTGTAGACCGCTTGATGCGTATCTTGAAAAAGGTGGGCTTCAAGATCGCTATCCTTTCCGGAGGTTTCACTTATTTCGGTAATTTCCTTAAACAAAAATATAATATCGACTATGTATACGCCAACGAGCTTGAGATCGAGAATGGCAAGCTAACGGGTAATCATGTGGGTGATATCGTAGATGGAAAGCGTAAAGCGGAGTTATTACGCCTGATCGCGCAAGTGGAGAACGTAGATATTCGCCAGACCGTAGCGGTTGGCGACGGGGCGAACGACTTGCCGATGATTAGTATCGCCGGTCTAGGTATCGCCTTCCATGCCAAACCGAAGGTTAAGGCGACCGCCAAGCAATCTATCTCTACGATTGGCCTCGATGGTATCTTATATTTCCTTGGATACAAGGATTCGTATTTGGATGAACAGATGTAATATATATAATTAACGTATAGCGATTATGATCAGACATATTGTAATGTTTAAGTTGAAGGAGTTTCAAACTCCGGCTGAGAAGCAAGCCAAAATGCAAGAAATTAAGGATAAGCTGGAAGCCTTAATCAATAAGATAGACGTATTGAAAATGATCCGTGTAGATTTTAATTGTAATCCGGCGGAGACTTGGGATATTATTTTAACTACTGAATTACCTACCTTGGAAGATGTAAATACGTACGCTAATCATCCGGAACATGTAGCGGTCGCTAAAGGAATTATTGGCCCGGTAAAGGCGGACAGAGCTTGTGTTGACTATGAAATCCTTTGATATAGAGGAGCGTGTGAACCAAGCGGTCCACAACTTCGAGTCCGGATATAATTGCGCTCAATCAGTATTCCTCGCTTATTCGGATGTCTTCGAGTTGGATTTAGAGCTGGCGAAAAAGATGTCTGTATCTTTTGGAGGAGGTGTCGGACGCATGCGTGAGGTTTGTGGTACCGTAAACGCAATGGCGATGTTAGCCGGATTTAAGTATCCGGTATTTGATCCGCTAGATCAAGAGGCGCGTGCCCGCAACTATGGCATGGTACAAAAAATGGCGGCTTTATTCAAGGAGAAACATGGGACGATCATTTGCCGTAGCCTTCTTCCTCCGGAAGAGACATCGACGAATCCCGCTCCTTCCGCACGCACACAACAGTATTATGCCAAACGTCCTTGCGGTAAATACGTTGAGGAAGCGGCTCGTATCGCCGGGCATATGCTAAAGGGTGAACTTGAATAAACGGCATTGTCAAGCTAGAAGACGTATTTGTGAAATGTAACCAAGTTTTCGAATCTCAGTGAATAACTCACTGTAAGAGGACTTGGATTTCACATTGACTTTATAGGTAATTGTCGACGTATTCTTGTCGTAATTATGCTCATAAGAAAGACTTACGATAAATATGCTCCTATTTTCCAAGATTTTCCGGATACCTTTAAGATCGGGAGTCGAGGTTGAGCAATTTATCGTAAGTATTTTATTAACACCATCCAAATACATACGTCGCTCCAGCCTTTCTAAAGAAACCAATACGAACAAGGTAAATGCCGTAGTGATAGAAGCGGCCAAGAACATACCGGCACCAGCGGCCAAACCTACTACAGCCATTACCCAAATACAAGCCGCCGTAGTGAGTCCATGCACGCTTCCATGACTTTGAATAATAGCTCCTGCTCCCAAGAAACCAATACCTGTAAGGACTTGGGCGGCGATACGCCCCGGATCTCCATTCAAGAAATTCGGATAGGTTTGTGGTATCCAGATAGATATCAACATGGCGGCGGCAGATCCCATACAGATCAAGGTAAAGGTTCGCATACCAGCGTCCCTGCGGCGAAATTGCCGTTCAGCCCCGATAATGGCGCCCAGCACAAAACTGATCGCCAACCGCACGGCGGCGGTGGAAGTAGTAATCTGAGTACTGTCTAAAATCTCATTCAAGTGTTCTAGCATAGCCTTTGGTATCCTTTTATTTGGTTTGGTGCAAATGTAATACTTTATTGCCCATATTTAGTTAAAAAACAAACAGCTTCTTAGCCTCCCTTCGCTTTTTATTTAATTAACAATACCGAGTCGCAAACTATATATATTGTTAAAAAGACAAATCACTATTGTTTTTCATCCTCCCTAATTGTATATTTGTGCTATACAAATAGTACAATATGATTAAGTTTGTTTTAGATTACTCTAATGGAGTGCCTATTTATCGCCAAATAATAGATCAGATTCTATTTGGGATAGCATCCGGCCAACTGAAGCTGGGCGAGCAATTGCCTACAGTAAGAGCTCTTGCCGTAGAATTGAAGGTAAATTTAAATACTGTATCAAAAGCTTATAAAGAATTAGAGATAAGGGATGTTCTAACAACTCAACAAGGTTCTGGGACATTCATCAATCAGGTTGATTCCATTCTTCTGGAAAAAGAGAGGAATAAAAAGCTAAAAGATATATGTACTCAGTTCTCAATACTGGCATCAACTTATGGCTTTACGATTGAAGAGATAAAAGCGGAATTGTCTAAATGTGAAATCTTAAATAAATACCACCATGAAAAGTAATTTAAAAACAAAAGGTTGGGCTAATCCGATATCAGTTTCTGTTATGCTATTAGCCATTATTTTATCACTCGCTTTGTTTGCGCTTCATAGGATAGAGTTGTCTATCATTTTTATGGTTGCATTAGGATTATTGTCTGTATCTATGCGAATCGCAGATCAATGGGAACATGCGGTAGTTTTACGCATGGGAAAATTTCAGGGATTAAAGGGACCAGGCGTATTCTTCATATTACCTATTATTGATAGCGTATCAGCCTATGTGGATCAACGGGTAAGGGTGAGTTCTTTTAAAGCAGAGCAAACTTTAACAAAAGATACAGTTCCCGTAAATGTAGATGCCGTGGTATATTGGACCGTTTGGGATGTAGAAAAAGCGGTATTGGAAGTACAAGATTATCAAGAAGCCATCGAGCATATTGCTCAGACAGGCTTACGAGACACCATAGGAAAACACGAGTTGTCAACTCTTTTACAAGAACGAGATAAAATAGCGGAAGATTTACAAATCCTTTTGGATCAAAATACGAACCCTTGGGGCATTACATGCCAGACTGTTGGTATTAAAGATATTGCGATTCCTGTAGATTTGGCGGAAGCGATGAGCAAGGAGGCGCAAGCTGAGCGTGAAAGGAGGGCGAGAGTTATCCTGGGAACCGCGGAAACAGAAATCGCGGAAAAATTCGCGCAAGCCAGTAAAGAATACAGAAATAACCCTGTCGCTCTTCACCTACGGGGTATGAATATGCTTTTTGAAGGTCTAAAAGAAAAGGGATCAATGGTAATAGTACCAAGTTCCGCATTAGAAACGATGAACCTTGGGGCGATTGGAGGACTCGCATCTTTATCCAAAGTACAAGATGATTTATAAAATATAATACTATGATACTACAAATAAAACCTTTCATAGGCTTATCCGTCCTGTTTTTGAGTGTTTTCTTTTCATGCGGGCAGACTAAGAAAACAGAAGGATTGGAAGTGATTCCAATCGAAGCGGCTTATCTACATCCAACGACATTGAAGGCTTCGGATTATTTTCGGAAAATACGTTACGTGCCTTTGGAGACTAATGACCATGCCTTGGTTGGAAGCGATCCTGTAGTCTGGATTTCCGGCGATCGGTTGATCGTATCCTCCAATCAAAAACAATGTTTGTCATTTGATAAAGCTACAGGTCGCTTCGTTAGCTCGATCGGACATATCGGGAATGATCCGGAAGGTAGCCAGTCGCTTTTCGGCTGGATGAATGCCGCAGCCGGACATGTTTATTTCCCGGCAGGGAATGGCCGGTCCGTCGTTTATGACAAGGATGGGAATTTCGTGGGTGATCAACAAGATCTGGAGGTGACCAATGGTATTTATGGCGTAGATACATACGATTATTTGGACAAGGATATACTGGTAGAGCATTTACCCGCCACCGAAGACAAGCCGGATCGGATCATCCTTTTTCGTGATACCACGCTGTTAGCCTCATTTCCGTCGCATGGAGAGCCGCATAGCCCTCTGTCGGGAGCTATGACAGATATTCTGGAGATGAATATACATCAGCATACAGAAACGGGATATGATGTAATTTATATAACTTTTAAAGATGGTCGTCAAAATTGCCTGGTTCCCTCGGAACAAATCTTTTGGCATAAAGGAAAGGATTTGTTTTTCCGTGAGACGTTCAATGACACGATTTATCAAGTGGAAACAACAGGATTGACCCCCGTGAAGCGTTTTGACTTTGGGACGATGCGTTGGGACCGGAAAGATCGGTATAATCCGGAGAAAGATCAAGCCTTTTACCCTTTGGACGTGTGTGAGAGTGATCGCATACTTTGGCTTCGATTCGTAGTGAATTTACACCATCAGGAACAATGGAAAGTTTATAACGCTATCTATGACAAAATAAACGGAGATGTGAAAGTCGCCCCTTTCAAGGAGGGAATACATGATGATCTGAATGGTTTCTTACCTTTACAGCCTACTTTCGCCACACCTTCGGGCGAATTCGCTCAGCTTGTTCCAGCGGGAAAGATCTTGGAATGGTTTGAGAAGCATACCGGGCAAGAGGATTGGCCGGAGGAGATAAAAGCTCTCAAGAAGTTGACGGAAGAAGATAACCCGGTCGTAATATTGATGGAGTGATTAATATCATCCGAAGTGACATGAGATTCATATTTTTTCTTGCATCATTGATTGAATTCAGTTCTCTTTTTTTATCTTCGTGACGGAATAGAGAATAATCCAATAAATTCAAATATAACTAAATCTTCAGAAGTTGAAAATAATAACATACAATACCAATGGTTTAAGGGCCGCCGTAGGTAAAGGCTTGCCCGAATGGTTGGCGCAAGAGCAACCGGACGTGTTATGTATCCAAGAGACGAAATTACAACCGGATCAGTTTCCGGCCGAGACTTTCGAGGCGTTGGGATACAAGTCCTATCTGTTCAGCGCACAGAAGAAAGGATATAGTGGCGTGGCCATTCTCACGAAACAGGAGCCGGATCATGTCGAGTATGGAATGGGAATCGAGCGGTACGACAACGAGGGCCGTTTTATCCGTGCGGATTTCGGGGATCTGTCTGTCGTCAGCGTTTATCATCCTTCCGGAACTAGCGGGGACGAACGACAGGATTTCAAGATGGTATGGCTGGAAGATTTCCAGAAATATGTAGTTGAGTTACAAAAATCCCGTCCGAACCTGATATTATGCGGCGATTATAATATTTGCCACGAGCCGATAGATATCCATGATCCGATCCGGAACGCCAAGAACAGCGGTTTCCTTCCAGAGGAACGGGAATGGATGACACGTTTCTTATCGGCAGGCTTTATCGATACTTTCCGTTTGCTGAATCCGGAGAAACAAGAATATACGTGGTGGAGTTATCGTTTTAATTCCAGGGCGAAAAATAAGGGATGGCGTATTGATTATTGCATGGTTAGCGAAGCGATGAAGTCTAGGGTGAAAGCGGCTTACATATTAAATGATGCCGTACATTCAGATCATTGCCCGGCGGTGCTAGAAGTAAAATAATCAGACTCGGCAGACAGGGCCCTTTGCCACCCTAATGGCAGAGCTCTGCCAATAGGAGAAAAAGGATTTGCAGAGCAATATGCTGTAAATTAATATATTACGCTTCGTGTCTATCAGCTAAAAATGACAGTCTTATTCTTATAGGCCAGTATCTTCCGCTCGATATGTTTTTGTACGGCACGGGATAAAACGATCTTCTCCAAGTCTTTTCCTTTATTCACCAACTCGCTGATCGTGTCCTTATGCGTGATACGTACGACATCTTGCTCGATGATCGGGCCGGCATCCAACTCGGTCGTAACGTAATGACTGGTAGCACCGATGATCTTCACGCCCCGCTCAAAAGCCGCATGATACGGTTTTGCCCCCACGAAAGCCGGAAGGAAAGAGTGATGGATATTTATGATGCGGTTCGGATACTCGTTAATCATTTGTTCTGAAATCACTTGCATATAACGTGCCAGCACGATAAAGTTTACCTTGTGCTCCGCCAGCAAAGCCAGTTCCTTTTGTTCTTGCTCCTCTTTCGTCTCTTTCGTGATCGGGAAATGATAGAAGGGGATGCTGAATCGCTCGGCTACATGCGCCAAGTCCTTATGGTTGCTGATAATCAAAGGAATCTCCACGTTCCATTCTCCCGCCGTATAGCGTGCCAGCAAATCCTTTAGCTCCCACTCGATCCGCATAAAAAGATATTCTCCACATGGTCTACATACTGATCCAAATAAATGATATTACCTTTATTTACGGTAAAAAAATTCGTTACATCCGCCAAAATACCCGGCGTATCGGGGCAATGCAACAGTAGTTTTGCTGTACTCATATCAGATACTCTTATTTGTTAACCTAAATCATCAAATTGAAATCGCAAATGTAGCATATTATTATTAATCGCAAATAAATAATAGCAAAAAGTTTAATAGAAAAGGGATTTGCTAAATATTAGTGTATTCAAGATCAACTCTTTACGGCTAAAAAATAACCGGGACATAACAATAAAATCAAACTTTTTCTTTAACATTGCACTCGCTTAAGAACCATATATACCTAAGATTCTATTATTTAATTATTTATATATGAGACAACTACTAATTTGTATTTTCGCATTATTCGCATGCGTATATTGCGCAAACTCTCAAGTCAGAGGCAATGAGATCCGTGTCGTCGTTTCGCCGGATCATGCGGATTGGACTTATGATCTAAATGAGCCTTGTTCTTTCACGATTCAAGTTTATACGGCCCAGAATCTATTGAAAGACGTAACGATCGACTATTCTCTCGGGCCGGAAATGTACCCGGAAGAAACCAAGGAAAATGTCCTGCTGAAAGAAGGAAAGCTAACCGTAAAAGGGCGTATGAAACACCCCGGCTTCTATCGTTGTAAAGTAAAAGCCCATGTAAATGGCAATACCTACGAAGGACTAGCGAACGCCGCCTACAGACCGGAGCAAATCCTTCCTACGGCCGAGAATCCTTCCGACTTTGACGCTTATTGGATAGCCGCAATAGAGAAAGCCCGTCGCACTCCCTTGCGACCAACCATGGTGCTGCTTCCGGAGCGTTGCACCGAAACAGTCAACGTATATCATGTTAGTTTCCAGAATGTTCGTCCCGGATCACGTACCTATGGCATTCTTTGTATGCCGAAAAAAGAGGGAAAATATCCGGCGTTGCTACGTGTGCCCGGCGCAGGAATCCGTCCGTATTATGGGGATGTGACAACCGCCGAGAAAGGTGCGATCACTTTGGAAATCGGTATTCATGGCATTCCAGTCACCATGACGCAGGATTATTACGATAAGCTCTTCAACGGCGCTTTATGGGAATATTGGAAAATGAATAATGACAATCGAGACGCTTTTTATTACAACCGGGTCGTACTAGGCTCTATCCGTGCGGTCGATTTCCTATGCGGTTTGCCGGAATACAATGGCAAGTCTCTCGGCGTAACCGGTTCCAGCCAAGGGGGAGCTTTATCCGTTATAACAGCCGCCTTACATAAGCAAGTTACTTTCTTCGCCGCCGTTCATCCGGCCATGTGCGATCATTCCGCCTTCCTACAGCATCGTGCCGGAGGATGGCCTCATTATTTTTATAACCAGGCTTCTCCAAATAAAGAGGAAATACACGTATCACGTTATTATGATGTGGTTAATTTCGCACGCCGCCTCTCTATTCCGGGATGGTTCAGTTGGGGATATAATGATGAGGTCTGCCCGCCAACATCCATGTATTCCGCCTATAATAGTATAACTTCCCCAAAAGAATTACATCCTTATTTGGAGACAGGACATTATTGGTACCAGGAACAATATGACGAATGGAATAATTGGTTGTGGAAACAATTAGGGATTATTTTGTAAAAAAGCAATACTGTTTTAGCGACAAAAGTATATTGTTTTAAAATAAAAAGAGCATTGTTTTATGATTAAAACAATGCTCTTTTTTTACATCATATATTTCTCTAAAAACGACTTCTATTCCTGTTTCTTATTAACGGGAAATATCCAACGCTCCAATCAATTCTTTTACCGATTTAAAACCATGCCGGTCGCAATAATCATTCATCCCGTCAATCACTTTTATAGAGACCGTTGGATCCACGAAATTATAGGTTCCTATCTGGATAGCGGTAGCGCCCGCCAACATAAATTCTACGGCATCTTTCCAGTTTGAGATACCTCCCAAACCTATAATTGGAATCTTTACCGCATGATACGTTTGCCATACCATACGTAGAGCTACAGGTTTTACGCAAGGCCCGGAAAGACCTCCAGTTATTGTAGATAATATAGGTTTACGTTTCTCTGCGTCGATGGCCATTCCAAGCATCGTATTAATTAACGAAACAGAATCCGCACCCTCCGCTTCAACAGCTTTAGCGATCTCTGTAATATCAGTTACATTAGGAGAAAGTTTTACAATAAGTGTCTTTGGATAAACCCTTCGAACAGCCTTAACAACCTCCCCCGCACCACACGTAGTAACGCCGAAAGCCATACCACCTTGCTTTACGTTCGGACAAGAAATGTTCAGTTCGATAGCGGGAATCCTATCTAACTCTGCGATCTTTTCCGCACACTCGACATACGTTTCAACCGAAGACCCACTCACGTTTACGATCATATTCGTATTGATGTCCTTGATCTCCGGATAAATATGCTCAGCGAAATAATCGGCGCCCTTATTCTGAAGCCCCACGGCATTCAACATTCCGGAAGGAGTCTCCGCCATTCTTGGATAATCATTACCTTCACGAGGTTGGATAGTGGTACCTTTCACGAAAATACCCCCCAAACGTGAAATATCCATGAAATCAGCATATTCTATACCATATCCGAACGTGCCGGATGCTGTCATTACCGGGTTTTTCAACGGTAAATTCCCAATGTTTACATTTAATTCAGCCATGACAATTTCTCAATATTAAATACGGGACCTTCTGTACATACACACACATTATGACCTTCCTTGTTTTTCTCTACGCAGCACAAACAAGCACCTATGCCACAAGCCATCGTGTTCTCAAGAGAAACCTCGCAAGAAATAGCTTCCGCACCTGCGTATTTCGCTACCGCCACCATCATTGGTTTAGGACCACAAGTATAAATCTGGTCAAATCGAACCTCTTTAAGGATCGTATGGTTAGTCACATACCCTTTCTCGCCTAGCGAACCATCTTCGGTTGTGATATAAACCTTACCAAATCTCTGGAATTCATCTAATTGCAATACATCATCCTTAGAACGAGCCCCAAGTAGAAAAGTAGGCTCAAAACCGGCTTCTTTTAAACAAGCTCCTAGATATAACATCGGAGCGGTTCCAACACCACCACCAATCAGCAAAAGTCTTTTGTTCTCCTGTTCCTTGGAAGGAATTGTAAAACTATTACCCAGTGGTAGCATTATGTTTACAATATCACCGGGACGGAATTCTGCCATTTTTCTCGTGCCATCACCAACAAGTTGAATCAATAACCACAACTCATTTTTAGACTTATCTACATAGTTGACAGAAATCGGACGACGTAAGAATGTTGTAGGAGAGTTTTCTACATGAACCTCTACAAATTGTCCGGGAAGCATCTCTGGAAGATTCCCATCCGAGGTTAACTTTAGCAGGCAATAATTTTTATGAAGGTGACAGTTTTCAGTTACCTTCATGTCTAAGATGTACTTCTTCATATACACGATTACTCAATTTATCCGCAAAGATACATGAATATAACGTATATACCGAACAGTTTACCTTAGTCTTTCTTGTTTTTTTCAGGGACGAAAGTATCAAACGTATTGTCGGAGTAAAATATCATTATTTTACTAACATTTTTAGAAGGCTTTTCTTGGCATATAACTTGCTCTACAACAGGTTGTTTTTGGATGTTTACAGGTATCTCAACCCCAATTTCCTTGCGATTTTCGGCAACAACTTGTACATTGGGACGATTTTCAAGCATATTTGTAAACAAATTAGGTTCAGTTAACACATGTTCTCGGATCATTTCGCCTTTGCCAAACAATAGCCAGTCAGAATCAACATAAGTGAACCGTTCCAGTATTTTTAGCAGAACATCCAAACTCGGATTATTTCTACCAGATATAATATGTGACATTGCCGAACGCTGTATACCGATTGATTCGGCAAATTTAGAAGGGGTAAGTCCTTCACGTTCCATTATTTTTAAAATACGATCTCTCATATTCATATATATCTTAAATTCTTACTAGAATGCTGCCATTATGACCGTTTACTAAGATAAATGTCCATAAAGTAAACTGGATACAAAGATAAATCAATATTTCCATTTATGCAATTTATTTTTATAAAACTAAATTGATACATATGTGTCATTCCGATACATATGTGACGGGTAGAACTGTAAACCGTGTTCAAGAAGGAGGTATAGAGTATTTAGAAAAACTTTAGGAAAATAGCATATATATCTGATCTATATGTAAATATAATAATACATATGATGTATAGTTAGGGGATTTTTATACGTTTGTAGACGGAAAAATATGTTTAGTTAATGTAAACAATCAATATTTCTATATAAAAAACTGGTTATTTATAATTTATAGCAAATCTTACGTGGATAAAGAAATATATAATAATCCATGATTTATATTAGTAATGTAAACGCAACACATTTGTAACGCCTATATAATGATTACAAAAATCACCAACATTTGTAATCTACTCAAATACTTTTATTGTATATATGATTGTAAACATCCATTCCTCGGTTATATTTGTATACAATATAATTTTACTCTATTTATTTTACTGCCAACTTGTCTATTTTTCCTTTAACGGATAATGAAGGCAATCTATAGCTATACCGATTATAGCTTTAAGTATGGATTTCTTGGAATTTTTGAGGAAGAAGGTACGTGATTGAATAAATTTTAAAATCTCAGAGAGATAAAATATGCGTAATTAATTGATAAATAAACAAAAAGGCCTCTTTTTCCAGTTTGACTTTTTCATCATTCTAGGAAAAAAGGCCCTTTTGCCTGCACTAAGTCTATGATTTCTGTTTAATGTAAGATTTTGTAAAGTAATTCTTTTAGTAAATCTGCATCTGTCGCTGAAGAGTTTTCCACTCCCTTAGATCTTGCGTCAGTCATTCGGATATCGCTGATCAAATTAAAAACTTTCATCGCTGGATAATTTTTCATCCCCAAAAGATAGTCCTTTACTTGATAAGTTCCCCGTAAACCAAGTGCGGTCATCAATCCTGATTCCGATCGATCCTTTGAATAATAACAAATCAGCAAGTTTGAGAAATAGTTAAATAATACAGGAAGTGTCATCTGTATCGGATTACTTTTAGGGTTTTTCTCAAAATACTGAGCGATCCGGTTAGCCTTTAATATATCCTTCATGGCAAGTGCCTTTATCAGCTCAAAGTTATTGTATTCTTTACTAATCCCTATATTTTGCTCGATCAATTCCGGTGTGATGCGTTTTGAGGCCTTTTCAGCCAAGATAATTGCCAGCTTATCTAATTCCTTATTGAGACGGTTTAAATCGTTTCCAAGGAAATCTGAGAGCATTTGAGCGGCTTTTGGATCGATACCGATAGAACGCTGTTGCATCAAAGAGGTGATAAAACTCGGCATTTTATAATCCGGAATCTTTTTTGACTCATATAAAATACCGTTTTTATCGGTTGCGGCCGCTAACGCACGACGACGATCTAAAGTCTTATATTTGTAATTTATGACCAAAATAGTTGATGATAAAGGATTCTTCACATAACTGCTCAGCAACTCTATATCTCTCACTAATTGAGCCTCTCGAACAACTATCAATTGATATTCGGACATCATCGGAAAACGACGTGCCGCATTGATAATAGAAATGGCATCTGTATCTGCGCCGTATAGAATAATCTGATTGAAATCTCTCTCAGATTCCTCTAATACGCTTTTTAATAACAAATCTGTTATTTGATCGATGAAGAAAGGCTCTTCGCCCATTAACACATAAACAGGCTGAAACTTCCTTGCTGTTATATCCCTACAAATCTCCTCGAAAGTAATTTCTTTTTTTGCCATAAATTATGAGGTTTCGCTATTACCAACTAAAACGGATATGACGGATGGTTTTCTTACCATCCAAAATCTGTTGAAGAGCTTCAACTCCCAACATTACCTGTTCTCCTACAAATTGTTGAGTTACCTTCCGGTCACTCGCTTCTGTTTTTACACCATCTTCTTCCATCGGTTTATCCGATATCATCAACAATGCACCCGTAGGTATTTGGTTAGCGAAACCGGCAGTAAGCAAGGTTGCGGTTTCCATATCGATACCAGTGGCATGCGTACTACGAAGATATTCCTTGAAATCATTATCGTATTCCCAAACCCTGCGATTTGTCGTGTAAATCGTACCTGTCCAATAATCTTTTCCATGATCACGTATGGCGGAAGAAATGGCACGAAGCATTGAAAAAGCGGGCAATGAAGGTACCTCAGGTGGTAAATACTCATTCGACGTTCCCTCACCTCGGATCGCCGCTATTGGCAATACATAATCCCCTAATACATTCGCTCTTTTTAATCCTCCACATTTACCGAGGAAAAGCACCGCTTTGGGCATGACTGCTGATAATAAATCCATGATTGTAGCAGCGTTCGCACTTCCCATCCCAAAATTGATAATGGTAATCCCTTCTGCCGAGGCATTGGGCATCGAACTTTTCAATCCCAAAATCGGGACATTAAAATGATCCGCAAATATCTCGACATATTTAGTAAAGTTAGTGAGTAATATGTGCTTAGTGAAGTCTTCTAGCTTTCGCTCGGTATAACGAGGCAGCCAATTTTCTACGATTTCTTGTTTTGTTCTCATAAATAACTACCTTTGAGGTGCATTTTAGTTAGAATATAAATAGCAAATATAGCAAATGCTCCCATTAAATCTACCAAAATTCTCAGTCAAAGTTACGGAGAAAGCAGGAAAGCCTTCTATTTGGGATCCTGTACGCCGAAAATTTGTCGCATTAACGCCAGAGGAATGGGTACGACAACATTTCGTGAACTATTTGGTCACGGAAAAAAACTATCCTCAAGAACTTTTAGCGAATGAAGTAGCGGTGAAACTAAACGGAACATCCAAACGATGCGATACCGTTGCATACAATCGGTTTCTAGCACCTCTAATGATTATTGAATATAAAGCTCCACATATCGAGATAACAAGCGCTGTATTCGATCAAATCGTACGTTATAACATGGTCTTACACGTAAAATACTTAACCGTAAGCAACGGCATCCGTCATTTTTGTTGCAAAATTGACTATGAGAAACAGACGTATGCTTTCCTCGAAGATATACCGGAATACAATCTATTGGAGAAAATCGTTTAATTATCTAAAATAAGTCCCCCTTATCCTTCTATGCACTCGCACGGATCAGATAAGGGCTTACTCAGCCCAACCAGTGAGTAGTTCTATCGATCAGGAATTTACAGCTTGCAGATAAGTCATCTTGTTCTATATACTCGACATCACCGGAAGTCTTAGAAGGTAGCACCATATCTGATACTTCTACCTCCTCATTTTCAAGGCTGGCAAACTTAAACAGATTATATATGCTTGATAGAAAGAGAAGAAAAAGAAACAGGAATGCCTTTGCGACACTTCCTGTTTTTTCTATATATTGAGTAGATTTCAAATCCATATCCCACGCATTAAAAGTTACATGGGCACAAACATAGCAATATTCGTCAAATAAACAAATATTTTAACACGAAAATTTTATTTCGTAAAGAGATAATCCTCCGGTTTTGCGATTCGTAAAATATATTCCGGAGTATTAGGGAGCCTTTTCGCATACAAAGTGACAGAATCACCCCTCTCAGGCATCGTAGAATTAGATTCCAACGATATCTGGTCAACATTACGCAATTTTATTTCATCATCTTTATCGAAAAAGAATGAGTATCCTAATAAAACCGCAAAAAAAGATAAAATCAATGGCTTCATGTCTAACTTGTTTTTATGACTATATAAGCTTAGATGCTTATAAAACGATAAACGCTGCATATTATTTCAAAATAATTACATTTTTAATGTGCCGACATAGAAGTACGACTTATTTCGTTAATGAAGTATATATCCTATGACACATGCAGTATATATCCTATAGCATTTGAAGTATATCTTCGTAAAGAGGAGTTTCAGGGCCAAAATAAAAAAGGCGAGGATCTTAACCCCCGCCTTCTATCTGTAGATATAGAAATCCTATTTTATCCACCGAAATCATCGAAGTGCAACATCTCACGAGGTACACCCAAGTTATCCAGCATATTTTCCACGGCCTTTGACATCGGGCCCGGACCACACATGTAGTATTCGATATCTTCCGGAGCCTCGTGATCCTTCAAGTAAGTATCATGGATTACTTGATGAACGAATCCAGCCGTATATTTAACACCCGCAGCATCAGCGGCAGGATCAGGACGGTCAAGCGCCAAGTGGAACGTAAAGTTTGGGAATTCTTTCTCTATTTCCAAGAAATCTTCCAAATAGAACACTTCGTTCAAGGCACGCGCGCCATAGAAGTAAGACATCTTACGATCCGTAGTCTTCAACGTCTTCGTCATGTGCATGATTTGGGCACGCAACGGAGCCATACCAGCACCACCACCAATCCACATCATCTCTCTCTTAGAATCGAAAATTGGGTGGAAATCACCATAAGGACCACTCATAGTCACCTTATCACCCGGTTTCAACGTAAAGATATAAGAAGAAGCGATACCCGGCATCACATCCATGAAACCAACTTGTGGTTTCGGTTTGAACGGCGGCGTAGCGATACGCACGGTCAACATGATACGGTCACCCTCAGCAGGATAGTTAGCCATAGAATAGGCACGGATAGACGGTGAGTCGTTCTTACACTTCAAACCGAATAAACCGAATTTCTCCCAAGCCGGCAGATACTCGGGGCCGATCAAGCTCTTATCGATATCCTTGTTATAATCCATTGAGTATGTAGGGATCTTGATCTGAGCGTAAGAACCCGGAATAAAGTCCATGTGCTCACCTTTAGGCAACGCAACGATAAACTCCTTGATAAATGTAGCGACGTTCTTGTTACTGATAACCTCGCATTCCCATTCCTTAACGCCAAATACCTCGTCTGGTACCTGAACGACCATATCCTCTTTCACCTTGCATTGACAAGCCAAACGCCAATGATCTTTCACTTGTTTACGAGAGAAGAAACCTTTCTCAGTAGGTAGGATCTCGCCACCGCCATCAATAACTTGAGCACGGCACTGACCGCATTTACCACCACCACCACAAGCGGAAGACAAGAAGATGCCACCGCTCTGTAGCGCACCTAGCAAAGTTCCACCAATCGGGGTCTCTATATCTTTCTCTCCGTTAACCTTCAAGCTTACATTCCCTGAAGGCACCAATTTTGCTTTGGCGAACAAAAGCAAACCGACCAAGATCAGCGTGATCAATAAGAATACTATTGCGCTGACACCAATCGTAAGTCCGCCCGACATTAATAAAGTCATCTTTATATTTTGTTTAATGCGTTAATACTTAAATCTTCAGACCAGAGAAACACATGAATGCCATACCCATCAAACCCGTGATGATGAAAGTAATACCCAAACCTTTCAAAGCATTGGGGACATTTGAATATGACAATTTCTCACGGATAGCCGCCATACCTACGATAGCCAGCAACCAACCGATACCAGATCCTAAACCATAAACAGTGGCGACACCTACATTAGGGAACGCTTTTTGTTGCATAAACAGAGAACCACCCAAGATAGCGCAGTTTACAGCGATCAGCGGCAAAAAGATACCAAGGGAAGCATACAAAGACGGAGAGAATTTCTCGACTACCATCTCGACCAACTGCACGAAAGAAGCGATAACGGCGATAAAGATAATAAACGCCAAGAAGCTAAGGTTCACCTCCGCATATTCCGGGCCTAACCAACTTAACGCACCTTCTTTCAATACATAATTCTCAAGCATATAGTTAATCGGCAACGTACAGAAAAGTACGAATGTCACTGCTATACCTAATCCTAAAGCGGTCTTCACGTTCTTTGAGACAGCCACGAAAGAGCACATACCCAAATAGTATGCGAAGATCATGTTGTCAACGAAGATCGAGCGGACGAATGTGCTTAATAATTGTTCCATTCTATTATTCGTTTAATCGTTAACATTAATTTTCTTGAAGTTCCTTGTTCTTAGCACGATGAACCCAAATAATAACAGCGATCACGATCAACGCCATCGGAGGCAAGATCATCAAACCATTGTTCACGTAACCCAGATCATAGAATGCCTGCGGAATCACTTGGAAACCCAATAAGGTACCAGATCCTAGCAATTCACGGAAGAAACCTACGATAATAAGAATAATCGCATATCCCAGACCGTTACCAATGCCATCCAAGAACGATTCCCATGGGCCGTTACCCAAGGCGAACGCTTCCAGACGTCCCATCAAGATACAGTTCGTAATGATCAAACCGACAAATACGGAAAGCTGTTTGTTTACGTCATAAGCAAAAGCTTTCAACACCTCACTAACGATTGTCACCAAAGCGGCAACTACCACCAATTGCACGATAATACGGATACGGTTCGGAATCGTATTACGCATCAATGAAATGATCACGTTAGCGAAAGCCACGACAGCCGTCACCGAGATACCCATCACGATGGCCGGCTCAAGTTTTGATGTTACAGCCAACGCAGAGCAAATACCCAACATCTGAACGACAACCGGGTTGTTAGCGCTCAACGGGCCTAACAGAACTTCTTTATTCTTTTCAGATAATAATCCCATCTTCTACTTAATTTTGTGAGGTCAAAAATTTAACATAACCGCTCAAGCTGTTGAATAACATTTCATCCACACCTTTACTGGTAATTGTACCACCTGAGATACCGTCTACATAATCCTGTCCCGCTACGCTCTTACCCGGCTTAACAACAGCGACAGACTTGAATTCTCCACTCATGAAGATCTTCTTACCTTTGAACTCATTGCTGAACGCCGGTTTAGAGATCTCAGCTCCCAGACCCGGAGTTTCACCTTGGTGGCTGAAGTCAGCACCATAAATAGTATTCTTATCACTATCTACAGAGATATAACCCCATAACGGACCCCAAAGACCTGCTCCATGCAAAGCCATGATATATTTCGGTTGACCATCTACATTCGCGACGAAAACCGGATATTGATGCTCAGTGGCAGCCTTAACTACATCCGTAGCGAAAGCGTCGCCTTCAACCTTCTCACCATTCTCGTTTACCAAGAAAGCTTCCTTGATCAACTCGTTGTACTTGGTCTCAGCCTCAGAAGAAGAAACATTTACGTTGATAGAACGCAGAATTTGTTGTCTCTTATCGTTATCCTCGTTCTGTTTCTGAAAACTTCTCAATGATTGTGAAGTAAACGCCAATACGACAGCCACTAGCACAACCATCACAGCCGCATAAACAACCGTATAAACATTGCTATCCCGGTTTATGCCTTTCTTAGCGGCGCCCTCCTCCTTGATTTCCTCAAATTCGGAAGCAGGAGCGGAACATACCGGGCAAGTGTCAGGAGCCTTATTTCCCTCGTGGACATAGCCACATACCTTACATTTATATTTAGCCATATTCCTTCTTACTTTATTTTATTACACGTTTCAATCTGCGAGAGATATTAGCTTCCACAACATAATAGTCGATCAGCGGAGCGAACACGTTCATCAACAGGATAGCGAGCATCATACCCTCTGGATAACCCGGGTTCAACGCACGAATAATAATGGCCATAGCACCTACAAGGAAACCATAGATATATTTACCTGTCTCCGTACGAGCGGAAGTCACAGGGTCTGTAGCCATGAACACGGCACCAAAAGCGAAACCACCTAAGAACAAGTGATCCAGCGGAGATACGCACATAGCGACCGTTGTACCGACCATATTAAAGATCAATGACATGAAAGCACCACCCACGAACACGGAAACCATTGTCTTCCAACTTGCGATACCCGTAACCAACAAGATAACCGCACCGATCAAAATAGCCAATACGGAAGTCTCACCGATAGAGCCCGGGATCAAACCAATAAACGCGTCCCAAGTAGAGATCGGGTTGCCTAATACGTCAACAGCTTGGAAAGAACCGATCATCTCCTTACCAGCGATAGCGACTTGTCCCAGCGGAGTAGCTCCGGAAAAGCCGTCAACCACTTGGCCAGCCCCAATACCAAACGTATCAGCCGTACGAACGAACACTTGATCACCAGACATTGCTGCCGGGTAAGCGAAGAATAAGAACGCACGTGTAACCAATGCTACATTAAATATATTATATCCCGTACCACCAAATACCTCTTTCGCGAAAATAACAGCGAAAGCAGTAGCTACGGCGATCATCCATAACGGAGTATCGACCGGAACGATCATCGGAATCAAGATACCGGAAACCAAGAATCCTTCTTGAATCTCTTCCTTCTTCACTTGGGCGACAGCGAACTCTATACCCAAACCTACCACATACGAAACAATGATCTTAGGCAATACCGCCAAAAATCCAAAAATAAAAGTCATCAAAAATCCCGGATCAGCCCCCACAGCTAAATTGTGCTGATAACCGACATTATACATACCAAAAAGCAAAGCAGGCAACAAAGCGATGATAACCACGGTCATGGCACGCTTTGAATCAATACAGTCATGAATATGTACGCCCGTTTTAGAGGTCTCGTTCGGAACAAATAAGAATGTTTCGAAACCGTCAAAAACAGAACGGAACATCGCCAGCTTTCCGCCTTCCTCAAAGTTAGGCTTAATCTTGTCGAGATAATTCCTTAACGCTTTCAATGTATTATAAGTTTTTTATGTTATTAATTCATTTCCTTATACAACAGGTTCAATCCGTCGCGAACGATCTTTTGCAACTCGATCTTGGAAGTGTCTACGAACTCGCAAAGAGCGAAGTCCTCGGGAGCCACCTCATAGATACCTAAGTTCTCCATCTTGTCGATATCGAACGCAATGATCGCTTTCAACAAATACTCCGGATAGATATCCATCGGAAACACCTTATCGTATTCATTAGACATGATCATGGCACGTTTACCACCTTTGATACGGGCGTCGATCACATATTCCTTGCTAGTACCTAACCAGCTAAAGTAACTATGGCTAGCGCTGAACTGGTTGAAACGAGGCATAGCGAAACCTAAGAACTCATGCGTCTCATCACCTTCCGGAATCACGGTGATCTGGTTATCATAAGCGCCTAGGTAACCATCCATATTCACCTTGGTACCTGTCAAAACATTACCGCTAATAATACGGATATGTTCCTGTCCTAACACTTTACCGTTAACCAAGCTCTTAATCGTACAACCTGAAATCGTTTTAACGTAGCCTCTCTCGGTAGTCTCGGAACCGGTAATAGCAACCATACGGCTGAAATCGGCGACACCCTTGTTAAACAAGCGTCCGATAACGATCACGTCTGCCGGATTAACCGTCCAAACTACCTCACCCTTGTTAACGGGCTTGATATGATTGATCTGCACGCCAACGTTCGCTGCGGGATGCGGACCTTCTACTTCCACGATCTCCACACCTTTCACTCCGCTCACAACAGAACCACTTCTTACACCCACATACACTTTTCCATTCGTTAATTTAGCTAGGGCGTTTAATCCAGTCTGGAAATCAGCCTCCTGACCTTTTACGATAAAATCGAAGTTTGGAGCCAACGGAGCGGAGTAAAAAGCCGAAACGAAGATATCACGCGGAGTATCCAATGGAGCGGCAACGATATCGTATGGGCGTTGCTTGATAAACGGCCACATACCAGCGTTCAGAAGTACCTCTTTCACCTCTGCTCCCTGTAGGGATGCTACGTTCTTCTTACCGAACTCCTCATACTCGATCTGCGCATCCGGCTTCACAACGATGCTTAGCACCTTACGCTTCTCTCCTCGGTTTACGGCAGTTACCTCGCCACTGACCGGCGAAACAAACTTGATCTCGGGGCGGTTCTTGTCAATCATCAGTACAGAACCGGCTTTGACTTTTTCTCCTACTTTCGCAACAACTTTGGGGAGAATACCGTTATAATAATCGGGGACGATCGCGTAAGACTCGCTCTTGCCGCCGTTTAACAGTACATCCGAAGCTTTGCCCTTCAGATTAATGTCTAAACCCTTTTTAATCTTAATCACATTTGCCATGATACAACTAAAATTGTTTATATGTAATTTTCCTGCAAAAGTAAACATTTTTTCATGCTTTAGAGCAGGGAAAGGCAAATAAATAGAGAAATAATTCCATAATTTTGCGTCGTTAAAGAAAGTAATAAGAAAATGAAAGTTTTTAAAATCCTATTTCTGCTGCTTATCACGGTTTTAGTACCGTTGAACGCTCAAGTGACTTACTTCACCAACGTTAGCGATAAGCAAATAAAGACCCTCCAAGTGAAGGTTGCCGGCGAGATGTTCTCCGATCCATTCATTGAACTGGGCGGTGAAAACCGTATCGAAGTTAATTTCGATGCTTTTAATCCGGGCTTCGGGCGATACGCCTATAATCTGGTTCATTGCAACGCCGATTGGACGCAATCGAATCTTTCCCCGATTGAGTATATGAATGGTTTCCAAGGGAGCACGATCGAGGATTTCGCCAATGCGATGGGTACTACGGTGCAATACACCAACTACCGATTACTTTTCCCAAACGATGACGTTCAACCGAAGGTCTCGGGGAATTATGCCTTGCAAGTATATAACGAGGATGATCCCTCCCAGATCGTATTTACCGCATGCTTTTCTATTTTCGAGCCGATGGTTAGTGTCGCCGCTACGGTAAGCGGAAATACGGATATCGATACCAATCAGTCACACCAACAAGTCAGCTTTGCGATCAATAACAAGAATTTCCCCATCACCTATCCTCAGACCGACTTGAAAATCTGGGTTTATCAGAATAACCGCAGGGATAATGCCGTAACAGGTCTTCAGCCTATGACTATTTTAGAAAACCAGATCTCTTATACGAACAATCAGAACTTGATCTTTCCCGCAGGAAACGAATATCGCCGTATGGAATTTTTGAGCAACAAATACAATGGCATGCACGTAGAAAGTATCTCGTTCCATAATCCATATTACCATGTAGAGTTGATGACGGACTATCGGCGTGACCAATTATCGTATCAATACGATCAAGACCAAGACGGCCGTTTTTTCATCCGTTGCAGTAATTGTAACGACCCGGATACGGAAGCGGACTATTACATCGTTCACTTTACCCTCGCCATGGACTTAATTCCCGATGGAAACGTGTATTTGAACGGTGAATTATATAATAATGTATTGGACGAGAAAAGTAAGATGGGCTATAATCCGGAGACGCATCAATACGAGAAATCCGTCTTACTGAAACAAGGCAGTTACAACTATCAGTACCTCTTTGTCCCTAACGGACAGACCGTAGGACAGACCGGCCCTATCGAGGGTAATTTCTTCCAGACGGAGAACGAATATAGCATTTACGTCTACTATTGTCCAATGGGAGCACGGTATGATCGTTTAATCGGTGTAACTAGTATCAGAAATACAATGCCCGTGCTATAATTATTCGCGTAAAAGGCATACTTTTACGCATAAAATAATTGAGCATGAAAACGAGACGTATTGTTATCAGTACCGTATTATTAGTCGGGGGACTTCTCTCGATCGTTCAAGTCATGCCTAAAAATCCACTGTTGATAGGCGAAAGGTTATTTCCGTATGGAGGATGGATACAAGTGATACTTGCCATGCTATACGGTGGTTGGCTCTGCTATAAGATGCAAGATCGGCAAGAACGTCCCAAATGGAGAAAACGAGCGTGGTTGTTATTCTCGATCGTTTTTTTCGGGCAACTTGCTCTAGGGATTTTTGCCGATCCTATTTTCCTTATGACCGGAAAATTGCATTTACCGATCCCTGCGGTAATCTTGGCCGGACCGCTTTATCGCTTCGAGGGATTATTCATGCCCATACTTTTTATCAGCACCTTATTACTATCCGGTCCCGCTTGGTGTAGCCAGCTTTGTTACTTCGGGGCATTCGACGCATGGAGTGCCCGGGGAAAATTGGAACGAAAAAGGTTCCCCTATCACAAGCAAATGCGATACAGCATATTATTTCTGGTTATGTTGGGGGCCATCCTACTCCGAATATTCGGAGCGAGCGGCAGGATAGCCACCGCTTTTGGAATAGCGGTCGGAGTTATCGGCCTACTTATCATGCTATTGTTTTCCAGAAAGAGACGGAAGATGGTGCATTGCAGTAGTTATTGTCCGATCGGGACTTTAGTGTCTTTCCTCAAATACCTCTCTCCTTTCCGGGTACGACTGACCACGGATTGTTGCCATTGCATGGCTTGCACAAACGCTTGCCGTTACGATGCCCTACATAAAGAAGAGATCAAGAAGGGAAAGATCGGCTATACCTGTACCTATTGCGGAGATTGCCTCTCCGCTTGCAAGCACGGGGCTATAGAATATCATTTCCCGGGATTGCGCCCGACTACTGCCGAGCGCCTATGGATCGTCGTAACGGTCGTATTACATACTTGCTTCTTGATGATCGCACGAATCTGAGCCGTATACTTGCTTGCCCATTATATAAGTACATACCGTATTCCGGTCATCGCCGAGGGTTTGCAGGCCAAACAGCTTATTCTCAATCGTCCATTTATCTCTCGAACGAAGATACTCCATACGCAATTTCTGGACAGAGGTAGCGGCATAATCCACGACTATGAAATCCGCTTCACGGCCAGGGAGGAAACTTCCGATTCGGTCGTCCAACGATAAGGCCCGTGCAGAGCCTAGCGTACATTTATAGATAGCCTCCAAAGCTGTCATCGGATAACCGTTCAACTGTTGTACCTTATAGGCCTCTCCCATCGTACGCCACATAGAGAAAGATGTACCCGCACCGACATCTGTCGCCAAGGTAGTACGTACGCCGTAACGGTTCGCTTCCCTCATATCGAATAATCCGCTTCCAAGGAAAAGGTTCGAGGTCGGGCAATGGGCGATAATGCCTCCCGTTTCTCCCAACCGCTTATATTCCCGATCGGTTAGATGGACACAATGCCCGAATATCGAACGATCGGTCAACAATCCGGCACGCTCATAGACCTCCAGATAATCCGCATGACCGGGACAGAGCGATAAGACAGATTCAATCTCTCCCAGATTCTCCGAAAGATGTGTCTGTATATAGGTACTGGGATATTCGGCATGTAAACGACCGGCAGACTTTAATTGATCCGGCGTACTGGTTATGGCGAAACGGGGCGTGATCACATAGTGATTCCGTCCTTTCCCATCCCAATCCTCGATTAAGCTACGGCAGTCCAACTCACCCTGATGCGTGGTATCCATCAGATAATCCGGAGCGTTCCGGTTCATCATCACCTTTCCAGCCAAGATACACATATTATACTCCGTAGCCACGGAAAATAATGCGGTTACGGAAGCAGGATGAACCGTGGCATAAGCGGCACAAGTCGTAGTTCCGTTCTTCACCAGTTCCTTCACAAAAAAGCGAGCGATATCTTGTGCATATTCCATGGAAGAGAAAGCTTCCTCGGCGGGAAACGTATATTCGTCCAGCCAATCCAGAAGTTGCTTGCCATACATTCCCTGTATCTCCGACTGGGAGAAATGGATATGGGAATCAATAAAGCCGGGTGTAATCAATTTACCGGAATAGTCTGTCACCGGGAAATCCGGGTAACGGGAACGCATCGCCTCGAACGGCCCCGCCTCTACAATCTTTCCATCAACAACAGCCAGTCCCCCATCCTCAAAATAGCGGTAAGCCTCCACATGATCCAGCGGGGAAGCGATCAAATAGAGCACTTCTCCCCTATATAAGTTCTTCATCATGGTCAAATAACAATTCGTTTATTTAATTGGTTCCACGTGCAAAGCGATGTGCGTAGCCTGACCGAACTTATCACGCAGATTCTGTTCGATCTCTTTCGTCAAGTCATGGGCACGAGTCACGGTTATCTGTCCGTCCACCCGTATATGCGCCTCGATAGCAAAATTATTACCGATGCGGCGGGTACGTAGATTATGCGGGCTCTTTACCTCAGGAATCTCACTAATGATCGCCAAGATCTCATCCTCCACCTCCTTCGGCAAAGATTTCTCCAATAAGTCATTAATCGCCGGGATCACTAGTTGTAAGGCTACTTTTACGATAAATAAACTGACAATCACAGCCGCCAACGGGTCCAGCACACGCCAATTATCCCCCAACAAAATCGCCCCTCCGATACCTAAAGCCGTACCGATCGAGGAAAAGGCATCCGAGCGATGATGCCAAGCGTTAGCGATAACGACTTGACTATTCTGCTTCCTTCCTACCCAAACCGTAATATGATACAGTAATTCCTTGATCACAATGGAGATAAGAGCGGCAACTAAAGCGATCATTCCCGGACTTTCCAACGGAATCCCCTTGAAATAAAAGTCATAAATCTTGTTCGCTCCCTCCCAGAAAAGGCCAAAACCTACACAAAGCAAGACGATACCGACAATTGAAGTCGCCAAAGTCTCGTATTTACCATGCCCGTAATCATGGCTCTCGTCCTTTGGCTTGGAAGATATATTGACAAAAAGAAGTACGATTATATCCGTTACGAAATCAGATAACGAATGTACCGCATCGGCGATCATAGCGCTACTATGCCCCCTGATACCCGCCACGAACTTGAATACCAATAAAACAAAATTAGCGAATGACCCTAAAAGTGTCACTCGCATAATCTCTTTTTTCCTCGCCTTTGGTGCCTCCTCCATAGAATCCCATTAACAAGATTTACCGGTCATGATGTCCAGCACCAGACGATCCGTCGCCTCCATTCCTTTAGAACCGATAGCGGTCAAGTTCGCGATCGATTTATCCACATCCTCATCGATGATACCTTCCACGGAAGTCACCACCTTATCCTCCATGGCCATCAAAGCGGAAAGCATCGCCGTAGATACGCCACTAGATACTTTCATCGCGCAACTCGGCTTGGCACCGTCACAGATCATTCCGGTAATATTACCGATCATATTCTTGATCGCATAAGAAATCCGCACCTTATTTCCTCCCATCAAATAGGTGATAGCGCAACTCGCTCCCGTAGCGGCAACCACACAACCGCAAAGGGCGGACAAACGTCCCAGACTTTGCTTGATATAGATCACCATCAAATGGCTTAACATCAACGCACGGATCAGTTGCTCTTCCGAGCATTGGATATCCTCGGCGAAAGAAAGAACCGGAAGCGTAGCGGCGATTCCTTGATTACCGCTTCCCGAATTACTCATCACCGGGATCATAGCGCCGTCCATGCGAGCGTCACAAGCGGCGGAAGTCATGATCAACATATGCGTATAAGCGGAATCTCCCATGAACTTACGGCCGAAAGCACCCGAGACCGTCTTGCTTACAGTATGTCCGTAATTGCCTTTCATGGAAGCTTGGGCGGCTTTCTTATTCAACTCAGCTGTTTCTAAAATAAAACGAATCTCATCCAATGGCATTTCCATGGCAAACTCATAGACCATAGAGAAGGAAAGACGTAAATCCTTATTCTCACATACTTCCTCGCCAGAAGCGTTTGCCATACGTAAATCAGTCAATACCTCCCCGTTTTTCTCTACATATATTATATGGGTATGCTCATAGCAAATGATCACCCTTGAACGATCGTTCCCTGCTGAACTTATAATTTCGATATAAAGTTTATCTACATTCTCTTTCAGGTCTATACCGATACATTTCTTGCAGACCATTTCCTTACCTTCTTTCAATCCCTCCGGAGTCAAGTCTTTCAGCACCTCTAGCCCATAAGCGGACTTACCGATGATCGATCCCAAGGCGATAGCGATAGGCAACCCCACCATGCCAGTCCCCGGGATTCCTACTCCCATGGCATTCTTCAGGATATTGGCGCTCAGATAAACCTCTATCTTCTCTGGCTTACGCCCCAGCACTTCCGCCGCTTTTGCGGCCGCCAAAGCCACGGCAATAGGTTCCGTACATCCGATAGCAGGGATTACCTCCCTGTGAATCAAATCTATAATTTGAGTTTTTATGATAGTATCCATACTGATAGTCTTTATTTAGAATTAGATAGTTAATATACAATAGATTAAGAACAAAACTCAACAACGATATCTCGCAAGGCATCGTATTGTTTTCCCAATGCATCTTCATAACGCAACGCTTCTTCCAGATTCCCTTCTCTTAACAGCGATAGTATATTATTCGATACATCGAATAGATTTACCAGACCTAAATTAGCGGCTATCCCTTTCAAGGTATGCGAATATAGCTTGGCATTCTCCAAATCCCGCTCTACTAAAGAGCTCCGTAATTTCACATACGAACCGTCTGTAGTAATAAATTTATATAGAAACTTTTTGAAGAGGCTATCACTATTCATAAAACGATCTAAGGTATTCTCTTTATCCCAAGCAGCTACATCTATTAATGCGTTATAAAAAGCATCGTTCTCATTCATTTTTTTATGATATTAGTTTTCGTACAAAATTAGGAATTTTATAGACACTACCAACGTTAGCGGTATTCTTTTTCTTTACTTACCGCAACTTGGGTACGGAACGATAATTTTAGTACTTTTGTCGCCTACTTCGGGACCTAGAACGCCCGGGCTGTATTTATCCGATTAATTGAATTGATAAAGGAATGGGAATTTCATCGCCGCTTGTAGATTTGCAACATCAATATGATCTCCTGCAGAAAGAATATGAATATGAGAAGGAAACATACCGACAGCAATCCGAGCGTACGGGTTTGCGAAAACGAGTGGCGCAGGGCCTCTGTTGGTATCCGGTCACTCCGGGACGCAGTTATTATAACTCCTTAAACCAATTGGTGATCGAGATCGAAAGAACAGAAAACCGGGAGATCGAGCATAATTTTGAGTACGGGCGCCCGGTTTGCTTCTTTACGGCAGATATCAGTGGTAAATTTAAGTATCTGGATTTCTCCGCCACGATCAGCTACGTGCAAGAGGACCGGATGGTGGTAGTTCTCCCCACTCCTTCCGCCTTGATGGATATACAAGGAAAAAGCAATGATCTCGGCGTGCAACTCTACTTCGACGAGACCAGCTATAAAACGATGTTTTCCGCTCTCTCGGACGTGATGCGGGCAAAAAACAACCAACTCTCTCATCTAAGGGACGTATTGCTGGGACAGGAAAAACCGGGACAGCGGGAATTATTCCCGATCCGCTTCCCTTGGTTGAACCGCTCGCAGGAAGAAGCCGTAAATAAGGTATTGGGAGCGAAACAAGTATCTATCGTACACGGCCCTCCCGGAACCGGGAAAACAACCACCTTGGTGGAAGCCATTTACGAGACCCTTCACCGGGAGAATCAAGTGATCGTTTGCGCTCAAAGCAATACCGCCGTAGACTGCATCTCGGAGAAACTGGTAGATAGAGGCATTAACGTCCTGCGCATCGGGAACCCCACTCGTATCAATGACAAGATGCTCTCTTTCACATATGAACGCCGTTTCGAGTCGCATCCGGATTATCCCGAGTTATGGAGCATCCGGAAAGCGGTACGGGATATACAATCCAATATGCGAAAGAAAAGCCGGGAGGAACGGGATACGATCCGAAACCGCCTCTCCCGTTTGAAATTCCGGGCGACCGAACTGGAAGTCAAGATCGATACAGAGCTGTTCGACGAGGCTCGTGTCGTTGCTTGCACCTTGGTTGGCTCCGCAAACCGGGTCATGATGAACCGGCACTTCACGACCTTGTTTATCGATGAGGCCGCCCAAGCCTTGGAAGCTGCTTGCTGGATAGCGATCGGCAAGGCGGACCGGGTCATACTAGCGGGCGATCATCACCAATTGCCCCCTACTATTAAATGTATAGAAGCGGAACGAGAAGGCTTAGGACGTACCTTGATGCAAAAGATAGCCCACACGAAACCGGAAACAGTCTCTCTCCTGAAGATCCAATATCGTATGCACGAGGATATCATGCGCTTCTCCTCCCAATGGTTCTATCATAACGAACTCGAATCCGCTCCCGAGGTAAGTGGGCGAGGAATCTTGCGACTGGACACTCCCATCGTATGGTTCGATACGTCCGAGTGCGATTTCACGGAAAATACGAGAGAGGAGACCATGAGCCGTGTCAACAGGCAAGAGGCGGAATTGCTCGTGGAACAATTACGCTCCTATATACAGAAAATATCCAAGGAGAGAGTGCTGGAGGAGAATATCGACTTCGGATTGATCTCCCCTTATAAGGCGCAGGTACAATACATCCGTAAATTAATCAAACAGGACGCTTTCTTCAAGCCTTTACGCAGACTGATTACCATACATACCGTAGACGGTTTCCAAGGGCAAGAGCGCGATGTCATCTTGATCAGTTTGGTGAGGGCCAACGAGGATGGAAAGATCGGCTTCTTGAACGACTTACGGCGCATGAACGTAGCGATCACCCGTGCCCGTATGAAACTGATGATCTTGGGAGACGCTTCCACCCTTACCCGGCACGCATTTTATAACGAACTCTATAATTATATCTCCCAAAGAGGTAAAATAATCACGATCAATACGAAACAAGAGCATGAACTATAAATTATTGGTACTGGATTTAGACGGTACACTGACAAACAGTAAAAAAGAGATCACCCCATTTACGAGGGAAACCCTTCTGCAAGCGCAGGAAAAAGGATTGCATCTGGTCTTAGCCTCCGGCCGGCCCACCTACGGTATCGTGCCTTTAGCCGAGGAACTGAACATGAAGCAATATGGTGGTTTTATCCTTTCCTTCAACGGCGGTAAGGTGATCGACTTGATGACAGACAAAGTACTGTTCGAACAGGCTTTGCCACCCGATATCGTACCTGTTTTATACAACCGCTCCAAAGAAGCGGGACTGGCTATCCTTTCCTACAACGGTAAATATATCTTAAGCGAACACCCGGAAAATAAATACGTACAATACGAATCTTTCTTAACCAAAATGAAGATCAAGGCTACCGACGATTTCCTGCGGGATTTGCATCAGCCAGCCGATAAATGCTTGGTGGTAGGCGAACCGGAGATGTTGGTACCGTTGGAAGAGAAGCTCCGCCAAGAATTAGGGAAACGTATCAACGTATATCGTTCCGAGGCATTCTATCTGGAGCTTGTCCCCAAAGGCATCGACAAAGCCGCCTCGTTATCCCGCTTACTAGAGCGAACCCGGATAAAACAGGAGGAAGTGATCGCTATCGGCGACGGTTTCAACGACGTATCCATGATCCGTTTCGCCGGATTGGGAGTCGCTATGGCCAACGCCCAGCCCCCTGTCAAGGCCAATGCCGACCGCATCACCCAATACACGAACGATGAGGATGGAGTGGCTCGTTTCATCCAAGAATTGCTTTGAAAAAAACACGTACGTATTTTCCGAGAAACACGTACATGTTTTCGCGAGAACACGTACGTGTTTTTTCAGAGACATTTACACCAGTATCGACACAGGCCAATGCCTATATCGGCATAAGCCTGTACGTATATCGCCGCAAGGCTACACCGATATAGGCGTGAGCTTGCGCCGATATACGTAAATTCCTTTCATGGAAATGTCTTCTAACTATCAACTATTTTATGTACATTTGTATTCTAAACCATAAAATAAGACGCCATGAAGTACAAATTATTAGTCTTAGACGTAGATGGGACGTTGCTTAACGACAAGAAAGAGATAACTCCCCGGACCCATGCCGCCCTGTTAAAGGCTCAGCAGATGGGAGTTCATGTTGTATTGGCATCCGGCCGACCCACCAACGGGGTTCAACCCTTGGCGGAGGCTCTTGAATTGAATCATTACGGTGGTTTCATATTATCTTATAACGGAGGTCAGATCATCAATGCCCAGACCGGAGAATTGATGTTCGAGAAACGAATCGATCCGGCCATGATTCCTTATTTGAACCGGAAGGCGAAGGAAAACGGTTTTGCTATCTTCACGTATCACAAGGACTATATCCTGACCGATAGCCCGGAAAACAAGCATGTCCAAGAGGAGGCCGAACTCAATAAGATGCGCATCATCGGTGTGGAGAATTTCCCGGAAGCGGTGGATTTCGCACCCTGTAAGTGTATTCTTACCAGCGATGACGAGAACAATCTAGTGGGTCTCGAAAATCATTGGAAGAAACGTCTGGACGGGGTATTGGAAGCTTTCCGCTCCGAGGACTATTTCTTGGAGGTAGCTCCTCATTTCATCAATAAGGGAAATACGTTGGCGGTATTGATGGAGATGCTGAATATCACGACCGAAGAGGTTGTCGCTATTGGTGATGGCGTAGCCGACGTATCCATGCTTCAATTAGCCGGTACCGGCGTGGCGATGGGTAACGCACGCGACTCCGTAAAGGCTTGCGCCGATTTCACGACCTTATCTAATAATATGGATGGTGTGGCGGTAGCGATCGAGAAAGCGATCCTTGCCACGATCAAACCCACGGAGGTTCCGTTAGATCAACTAAACGCACGGGCCAAACATGCCTTAATGGGTAATCTAGGCATTCAATATACCTATGCGTCGGAGGATCGTGTGGAAGCGACCATGCCTGTAGACGAACGGACCCGCCAGCCTTTCGGTATCTTGCACGGAGGCGCTACGCTGGCTTTGGCGGAGACCGTGGCCGGACTAGGTTCCATGATTCTGGCGAAACCGGACGAGATGGTAGTCGGCATGCAAGTTAGCGGCAGCCATATGTCGTCCGCCCACGAGGGAGACACGGTACGTGCCGTCGGGACGATTATCCACAAAGGCCGTTCATCCCATGTGTGGAACGTAGACATATTCACCTCTACCGACAAACTGGTTTCCTCGGTACGGGTAATCAATAGCATACTAAAGAAGAAATGATTCCAAGAGATTCTTACGAAATAATAGACACGTTGATCAAGCAAGGCCGGAGTTTCGCTATTTGGCGTATTCCCGGTGAGGATAGGCTCCATTTCAGGATGCAAAGCGCCGGCTCTCCTTGCCTATTATACGACATAAAAGACTTAAATGAACGGAGCGGTTTTGTAATCGCTCCGTTTCAGGTGACAGCGGAACGACCTATCGTTTTAATCCAACCGGATTGCTTTGAAATCCCCTCCGAATCCGATTGGGATTTCTCTCGAGAGAAAAACGAATTCCCTTCGAATGAAATCGAAATCCCATCCGAATCCGAGGAGAAGGAACGATACGCTTACCATTTCTCCCTGTTTACCAGCCCTTTGCTAAAAGGAAGCCAAGATAAACTAGTCCTATCCCGTAGCAAAACGATCCGGAAAGATCCCTCTTTCTCACCCGGCAAGGCATTCTTCGCCGCAGTAGAACGATATATCCGCTCCTATGTCTACCTTTGCCATACCCCGGAAACCGGAACTTGGATGGGTGGGACACCGGAAATCTTGTTATCCGGCGAGAAAGGCGACTGGCAAACGGTAGCTTTGGCCGGAACCCAATCCTTACGAGACGGGAAATTACCGAAAAGCTGGGACCATAAGAATTGGAGAGAACAGCAATTAGTCGCCTCCTATATACGCCGCCAGCTGTCCACCTTGGGTATTACTCCCGAGGAGAAGGGGCCTTATTCAGCCCGGGCCGGAGAGGTTTCCCATTTGAAAAGCGATTTCTTCTTCTCCTTGCCGAATCCCGAGAAGCTGGGTGATGTCCTTCAACTATTACACCCTACTCCAGCCGTTTGCGGTCTTCCCAAGGAGGAGGCTTATCATTTCATCATCGAGAATGAGGGGTACGATCGTAGCTATTACTCCGGTTTCATCGGTTGGCTGGATCCCAAAGGCAAAACAGATCTGTACGTAAACCTCCGTTGCATGAATATCCTCCCCCAAACCTTTACGCTGTATGCCGGAGGCGGTCTGTTGGCGGCCTCGCAGCTAGAGGATGAGTGGCAGGAGACAGAGGATAAATTAGATACGATGCGGAGAATAGTGGGTAATTTATAATTTTATATCATATAATGTATAGCGATAAAAAGAACATCCTTCAATTGGTAGCCTTGCTGATAGAGCACGGCGTAAGTAATATCGTGCTATGTCCGGGGAGCCGGAACTCTCCGATTGTGCACACATTGGCAAACCATTCGTTCTTCAATTGCCATTCCGTGACGGATGAGCGAAGCGCGGGATTCTTTGCCGTAGGGCTAGCGTTGCACGGAGGTAAGCCGGCGGCTGTTTGCTGTACCTCGGGCACGGCCTTGCTGAATATACATCCGGCGGTAGCGGAGGCTTTCTATCAGAAAGTTCCGCTTGTCGTGATATCCGCCGACCGCCCCGCCGCATGGATCGGGCAAATGGACGGACAGACCTTGCCGCAACCCGGGGTGTTCGGCTCGCTGGTGAAGAAATCGGTACAGCTACCGGAAATACATACGGATCAAGATGAATGGTATTGTAATCGATTGATCAACGAGGCTTTGTTGGAACTGAACCATCACGGCAAAGGGCCGGTTCATATCAACGTCCCGATCTCCGAGCCTTTATTTCAGTTCACGACACCCGAATTGCCGAAGGTACGGGTAATCACCCGTTATCAAGGCCTAAACGTGTACGACCGGAAATATGACGATCTGATCGAGCGTTTGAACAAATATAGCAAGCGAATGATGATAGCGGGACAAATGAGCTTGATCTATCTCTTCGAGAAGAAAATATGCAAGTTACTATACAAGCATTTCACTTGGCTCTCCGAGCACATCGGCAACCGTATCGTACCGGGATTGCCGATCAAGAATTTCGACGCCATCCTGTACGCTACCCCAGAGGAGGAAAAAGAGAAGCTGGTTCCCGAGCTCGTGATCACCTACGGCGGCCATATTGTCTCCAAGCGGCTGAAAGAGTTTTTGCGGAAACACCCGCCTAAGGAGCATTGGCATGTCTCATTGGATGGGGAGGTAGCGGATTTATTCGGTAGCCTGACCACGGTGATCGAGATGGACGCTTTCGAGTTTCTGGAGAAAATCGCTTATATGCTGGAGAATAGGCAGATTGAATATCCGAAGGCTTGGGAATATAAATCCCGGAATCTGCCGGAGCCGGAGTTCGCTTACTCCGAAATGGCGGCGATCGGTGGTTTGATACGTTCGCTTCCGGCTGAATCGGCCTTGCATCTGGGGAATAGCTCCACCGTACGTTACGCACAATTGTACACCGTACCCGAGACGGTTGAGGTTTGTTGTAACCGAGGTACGAGCGGGATCGAAGGCTCCTTGTCTACGGCTATCGGATACGCCTCGGCCTCGCAAAAACTAAACTTTATCGTTATAGGCGATCTTAGTTTCTTCTATGATATGAATGCGTTGTGGAACGGAAACTTGCACAATAACCTTCGTATCCTGCTCTTGAACAACGGAGGTGGTGAGATCTTCCAAGCCTTGCCAGGATTCAAGATGAACGAGCGTACGCACCGTTACGTCACCGCCTCCCACCAGACCTCAGCAGAGGGATGGGCCACGGAAAGGGGATTCTCCTACTCCGCCGTTCATAACGCCGAGGAGTTGGCAGCTGCGATGAGCGCCTTTACCCAAACGGAGCAACCGAGCGAACATCCCCTATTCATGGAGGTTTTCACGGACAAAGCGGAAGACGTACGATTGCTCAAGGAATATTATCATCAACTAAAAAATTCATCCCAAGCACAAAACATATAATATATGGAAACGAAAAGAGAATGGACAACCATCAAGGAATACGAGGAGATCTTATTTGATTTCTACAACGGCATCGCCCGCATTACGATAAACCGGAAACGGTATCGCAACGCTTTTACCCCGACTACGACCACGGAGATGAGCGACGCCTTTTACATCTGCCGGGAACGTCCGGACATTAACGTAGTCGTTCTGACAGGAGCCGGAGATACGGCGTTTTGCGCGGGAGGCGATATGAACGTGAAAGGACGTGGCGGCTACGTGGGTAAAGACGGCGTACCTCGCTTGAACGTATTGGACGTACAAAAGCAGATCCGCTCTCTCCCGAAACCCGTCATCGCGGCCGTGAACGGTTTCGCTATCGGCGGCGGACACGTATTGCACGTGGTTTGCGACCTTACGATCGCTTCCGAGAACGCTATCTTCGGACAGACAGGCCCTCGTGTGGGTAGCTTCGACGCCGGGTTCGGCTCTTCTTACCTCGCCCGTGTGGTCGGACAGAAAAAGGCCCGTGAGATCTGGTTCCTATGCCGCAAGTACAATGCACAGGAGGCTTTGGATATGGGTCTGGTAAATAAGGTAGTCCCCTTGGATAAATTAGAGGACGAGTACGTTCAATGGGCCGAGGAGATGATGTTGCTTAGCCCGTTGGCCTTGCGCATGATCAAGGCGGGCTTGAACGCCGAGTTGGACGGACAGGCCGGTATACAAGAGTTGGCCGGAGACGCTACCATGCTTTACTATATGACGGACGAGGCGCAGGAAGGCGGCAAGGCATTCTTGGAGAAACGCCGTCCACGCTTCGAGGATTACCCGAAGTTCCCGTAAAGGGAATTGAGAATTGAGAATTGAAAATTGAGAATGAATGGTGAAGGAGAGGTTTTATAAAACAGAGGTGGTTCCCCGGTGCTTGACTTTCAAGCGACCGGCAGGAACCTCACGGGGTGTTTACACGACCCGGAAATTGTGGGAGGTCCGAATCCGCAAGGAAGACGAACCCTCGGTTATTGGTATCGGAGAATGTGCCCCCCTGCCGGATCTCAGTTGCGATTATGGAGTGGATTACGAGATCACGTTATCCAAGGCTTGCCTCGATCTGGAACAGAAGGGATATGTTGACACCGAATCTTTGCGCCATTACCCATCCATCCTTTTCGGATTGGAAATGGCCATGCGTCATTATGAACAGGGTGGTTGGCGGCATTACGACACGCCCTTCTCGCGGGGGCAAGCGGGCATCCCCATTAACGGACTGATCTGGATGGGCGATTATAAGTACATGCTGGAACAGGTAGAGGAAAAGATGAAGGAGGGCTTCCGCTGCGTCAAGCTGAAGATCGGCGCTATCGATTTCGACCGGGAACTCTCTTTATTGAAACACATCCGTGCGCATTTCTCTGCCAAGGAAATAGAGCTTCGGGTAGACGCCAACGGCGCTTTCACACCCTCGGAGGCGATGGACAAACTGAAGCGGCTCGCCGAGATGGACTTGCATTCCATCGAGCAGCCTATCCGTGCCGGGCAGTTGGAAGAAATGGCACACCTTGCGGCAGAGTCACCCCTTCCCATCGCTCTCGACGAGGAACTGATCGGCTGTAACGCCCCGGACGAGAAACGGCGGTTGTTGGAAACGATCCATCCCCAATACATTATATTAAAGCCTTCCCTCCACGGAGGCATCGCCGGATGTACGGAATGGGTTCACTTAGCGGAAACTATCTTAGGGAGTACCCCCGAGCGACCCAAATGGTGGGTCACCTCCGCTCTGGAATCGCAAATCGGACTGAACGCTATCGCCCAATGGTGCGCCACGTTAGGTAACCCGCTACCGCAAGGTCTGGGAACCGGCGAGATTTTCAAGGATGATAAACATCGGTTAATCCAACGAAAAGGAGACACCATCTGGTTCTCCAACGACCTTTGACCTATGCCGATACAAGATGATTTACAAGCATTCTTAGCTGAATGGCACGATCCCTCCCCTTTTCTGGAAGTCCAGACCTCCGGCTCCACCGGTACGCCCAAGCGGATGAGAGTGCGCAAGGACCGGATGCTGAACAGCGCCCGGCTTACCTGCGATTATCTGGGTCTTAAGAAGGGCGACAAGGCCCTGTTATGTATGCCCCTGCGCTATATAGCCGGAAAGATGATGGTGGTCCGCTCCCTATACGCCGGACTGGATCTGGAGGTGCGTGAGCCCTCCGGACACCCGTTGGCGGATTGGGGGGATACGCCCCTGCGCTTTGCCGCCATGATCCCCTTGCAGGTTTACAATACGTTGCGAGTACCCGAGGAACGTAAACGGCTGGAGCAAACGGATATCCTGATTATCGGCGGCGGGGCGATCGACGCGGCCTTGGAACAGGAGATACGGCAGATGCCAAACACGGTTTATTCCACCTACGGAATGACGGAGACGCTGTCTCACGTCGCCCTGCGCCGGCTGAACGGGCCGGAAGCCTCGCCCTATTACCATCCCTTCTCCTCGGTGACGTTATCCTTGTCGCCGGACAATACCTTGGTGATAGACGCCCCATTGGTTTGCGACGAGCGGCTGGTGACGAACGATGTCGCCCGCCTGCTGCCGGACGGGAGTTTCGCCATTATCGGAAGGAAAGATAATATCATCAATAGCGGAGGTATCAAGATACAGATCGAGGAGGTGGAAGAGCGGCTACGGCCCTACATAATGGGCGATTTCGCCATCACCTCCGTACCGGACGAGAAGTTGGGCGAGGCAGTAACGTTGCTCACCGAAGTTACCAACGCAACCGGAAGCCTGCTGCCAACGCAACCGGAAGCCTGCTGTCAAGGCAATCGGAAGCCTGCTGTCAAGAGAACTGACAGCCTGCTGTCAAGAGAGCTGATGGGATGCCTCCCCAAATACCAACGCCCGAGATTCGTCTTGAAGGTAGAGGCCATCCCCAAAACCGGAAGCGGCAAGATCGATCGTGCCGCCTGCCGGGAGCTAGCGAGAAATATCATCACAAAAACACTATAAACATGAAAAGGATTCTAACAATCACCGCGGTCTCCCTATTGGCCTTATCGCCTATGTACGGGCAGGAAGCCTACGCGGGATACGACTGCGTCACCTTGCTGGACAGCACC
Organism: Parabacteroides sp. D25; assembly: GCF_000307475.1. NCBI lineage: Bacteria > Pseudomonadati > Bacteroidota > Bacteroidia > Bacteroidales > Tannerellaceae > Parabacteroides > Parabacteroides sp. D25. Next base: position 193,858 of record NZ_JH976503.1, read on the forward strand.
GCCGTCACGGTACAACCTACCGGCTCGGGGGCTTTCGCCGTATGCAAGGCTTTTAAGGTACAGACTCCCAAGGGAGCCGTCGCCAACCGTATCATCAAATACGATTACGACCCGCTGACGGCGCATGCCGAGTTTCGTTACGCCACGATCTACCGTGCGAATGGCGACGTGATCAATCTCGACGTGACTGGGGCTTGCGACTATGCCGCCCCCGCACGTGCCATCTACTGGGGCGCCCGGCAGATCATGCTGGAAGTGGGCCGCCTGCAACCGGGAGATGTCGTGGAGTACGAGATCGCCAAGAAAGGTTTCACCTACGCCTTGCTGACGGCGGGCGACGACGAGCGTTTCATCCCTCCTATGCGGGGACAGTTTTACGATATCGTCCCCTTCTGGGCTACCGAGCCTACCGTGCGTAAGGTATACCGGATATCCATGCCGATGGAGAAAGAGTTGCAATTCCAGTTCTACCAAGGCGAATGTACCTCTTCCATGCGATATGAGGATGGACGGAAAGTATATACCTTCGCCTCCGACGATATCCTTCCTTTCGCCAAGGAACCGAATATGGTAGACCTATTCGACGCAGCCCCGAAGCTCATGATGTCCAGCACGCCCCGCTGGGAAGATAAATCCGTATGGTTCAATAAGGTTAACGAGGATTACGGAAGCTTTACCGCGATCCCGGAAGCCCAAAGGAAGGTAGACGAGCTGATCAAAGGCAAGAAGACGGAAATGGAGAAGATAGCCGTGCTGACCCACTGGGTGGCCGATAACATCCGTTACTCCGGGATCTCGATGGGTAAAGGCGAGGGTTTCACGCTTCACAACCTAAAGATGAATTATACCGATCGTTGCGGTGTCTGCAAGGATATCGCCGGTACGTTGATCGCCTTCCTCCGCATGGCCGGATTCGAGGCTTACCCGGCGATGACCATGGCGGGAAGCCGTGTAGAAAGCATCCCCGCCGACCATTTCAACCATTGCGTGGCGGTGGTAAAACTGGCTAGCGGCACGTATATGCCTCTCGACCCGACTTGGGTTCCTTTCTGCCGGGAATTATGGAGTAGCGCCGAGCAACAGCAGAACTACCTCCCGGGTGTGCCCGAAGGCTCCGACCTCTGCCTGACCCCTGTCTCCGCCCCAGAAAACCACTACGTCCGCATCCACGCTGACAACCGCCTAGACGAGAAAGGCACGCTCCGCGGACAATTCACGATCACCGCCGAGGGACAGTCCGACAGCAATATCCGCCGCATCTTCACCACCGGATGGCAATCCGACTGGCAGAACACGATGGAGAAGCAATTGCTGGCCGTATCCCCCAACGCCAAACTGCTTCGTGTAGATTACGGTAAGGACCCGAAGAACTATCAAGCGGCCCCTATCAAGATCACGTTCTCTTATGAGATCCCCGATTATGCGATCATCGCCGGAGACCAGATGCTTATCAAGCCGCTAGTCATGAATAACCTCTACAATCAAGTGAAGAGTTTCTTGCGTATCGATACGAAACCGGAAAACCGTGCGTATGGATTCAAGGACGCTTGCTCCCGTTTGGTAGAACAAGATGAGACCATCCGTCTCCCCAAAGGCTATACCCTCCTGAACGCCCCGAAGAATGACGCCCTGCGAAGCAATGCGGCCGATTTCGAAGGTTCCCTTTCACAGGAAGGCGACCGGAACATCGTCTTGCGCCAGAAGCTAGCGTTGAAGAAGCGTGTCTACGACGCGGCTGACTGGAAAGGCTTCCGTTCCGCCGTGAACGCCTATAAGAGTTATGGTGACTATTTGATTATCAAGAAATAAAAAAAGAAAGACAATGATTAAGATAACCTATAAACTGATTCTTCTCCTAAGCTTGTTAGCGATGACGGTTACTTCATTCGCCGCATCGGAGGCTGAGTACGGGAAAGTATCGAAAGCTTGGACCTTGCATGCCGACGGCAGCCAAGAATATCGATCCTCCATGGAGTTGACGCTCTTCACGCATACCGCGATGAATAGCACGTATGGCGAGAGTTTTATCGTCTACAATCCCGATTTCCAAACACTGAAGATTCACTCATCCTATACGAGGCAGAAAGACGGTACGATCGTAAAGACACCCGATAACGCCTTCGTGGAGGTCCTGCCCCGTTTCGCCGCCGACGCTCCGGCCTATAACCAACTCAAGGAAATGGTCGTGGTACACACTGGCCTAGAACTTGGGGCCACGATTTACTTGGATTACTCTATTATCACAAAACCGGGCTACTATCCGGCTCTGGATATCAACGAGCGACTACAAGAGACCTCTCCCGTGAAGGAATGCAAGGTCTCTATTTCCGTACCGGAAGGGACCCCCTTGGCTTGCGGTCTATACGGCTCCCCCGTAAAAGCCGTGGAAGAGAGCCATGACGGTATAAAGGAGGTACACTGGACACTACGGAACATTCCCGCTTCCTCCCGTGAGGCTTTCCAACCAAAGAACCGTGAGGCTTCACCCCACTTGGTAGCCTCTACCTATCCTTCAGGTAAAGCGGCCTTAGCCACTTTGGATAAGCGCTTAAAGGAATCGCAGGGATACGAGAGCAAAACCTTCGCCCAATTCCTCACCGATAAAAGCGGTAACGAACAAGAGAAGGTGAACATCATCCGAGACCATATACTCAACAATCTCAGTACCTGTCCTATCCCCATGGCGATGACCGGCTATACCGTCCGTGACATCGATACCGTTCTCCGCAGTGCTTACGGTACGCCGCTAGAGATCGCACAGCTCTTGAACGTGATGTTGAATGCCGCCGGAATCCCGTCGGAAGTCCTCGCCGTCTATCCCGGCCATCTCGATACGGACGCTTGCGGGCTGGCTGCCATCCAGACACTAGCCGTAAAAGCCACTGTCGATGGGAAAGATCAATACCTATCCGCCTCCCCGCTGACAAATCGTGGCGGACTAGATAAGGTAGTCTCCCTCTCCGGAACTTCCATTGAGATTGAGACCACACCTATTCAGATTAAGGAAAGTAGATCCGTGGCCATCTCCGCCGATCAAGCAAAAGACGGTTTCGCCATCTGCGTATTGCCAGCCATCTCCGCTGGAATCGATAGCTGGGGCATGAGTGCCTTGAACAGCAAGCGTTCCAACTTATTCGAACTCCCCTCCCTAATCAGGGAAGAGGTAACATACACGGTTACTCCCGCCGAGGGCATGAAGTTGCAGACCTCCACAAAAGAGCAAGTGATAAGCAAGCCTTTTGGTAAAGTAACCCGCACGATCACTCCGAAAGGAAATACGATTGAGGTGGTACGTACGATCGAGTTGAACAAGCAACAGTTCACTCCCGCCGAATACAGCGGCGTGCGTAGCTTGATCCATGAATGGACAAATCCGGATAACCGGGTATTGCTATTCTCCCTATAAGATCTAAATACGGAGGGCACGGAACAAATCTGTGTATTCCGTGTGCTCCGTGTTTAATTATTTCATACATTTACGAACGTTAACATTAAATCATATCGTATATGAAGACTCTAAAGTATTTACTCGCCACCATGCTCCTTCTAGGCGTTTGTAACCTAACGCATAGCCAAAAGCTATCCCTAGGAATCTTCCCCGAGCCCCAAGAGGTGACTATTTCCAGCCAAACATACGCACCGTCCCATGGATATACCCTACGGGGTATAAATAATCCGGACGCAGATGCGGTCAAACTACTTAAAGAAGCGCTACCTTTTGCTAAATCCGGCAAATCTCTCCCTTTAGAGATCAAGAAGCTAAAAGACAAAACTCCGGAAATGCAACGCTCAGGTGCCTATACGCTGACGATCACTAAAAAAGGTATCATGATCGGGATCGTAGACGATAATTCCTTGTTTTACGCCGCCCAAACCCTCAAGCAATTAGCTAAATATGACGAGGGTAAGAAGATCCTGCCTCTCTGCTCGATCAAGGACTATCCGGACGTATTATTCCGGGGTACCGTGGAAGGATTCTACGGACAGCCTTGGAGCCACGCCGACCGTATCGAGCAAATCCGCTTTTACGGAAGGATCAAGCTGAACACCTATATCTATGGTCCGAAAGATGATCCTTATCACAGCTCCCCCAACTGGCGCAAACCTTATCCCGCCGAGGAAGCCGAGCATATCAAGGAACTAGCGGAAGAGGCCACCCATAACAAAGTAAACTTCGTTTGGGCCATCCACCCGGGACAAGATATTCAATGGAACCTGACAGATAGCATGAACATCCTTTCCAAATTCGAGAAAATGTACGATTTGGGCGTACGCTCTTTCGCCGTTTTCTTCGATGATATATCCGGAGAGGGAGCCCGCCCGGAAAAGCAAGCCGGCTTATTGAATTACATCCATAAGGAGTTTATTACCAAGAAAAATGACGTGCAGCCCCTGATCATGTGCCCTACCGAATACAACCGCTCATGGGCTAAGACCGATTATCTGGATATCCTCGGTACCCAACTCGACCCCGCTATCCAAATCATGTGGACCGGAGACCGTGTCGTAGCCGATATCACGAAAGAAGGCGTCGAGTGGGTAAACAACCGTATCCGTCGTCCCGCCTATATCTGGTGGAACTTCCCCGTAAGCGATTATTGCCAAGATCATTTGTTGATGGGACCCGCCTACGGCCTAGATACGCAAGCCGCCGGCACCATGACCGGATTCGTATCCAATCCTATGGAATACGCCGAGGCTTCCAAGGTCGCTATATTCGGCGTTGGAATGTACACTTGGAATATCGAGAATTACGATCCTACACAGGCATGGAAAGACGCTTGCGACTTCATCATGCCGGAGGCCTCCATGGCTTTCCGCATTTTCTGCGAGCATAACTGCGATCCGGGTCCGAACGGACATCAATACCGCCGGGAAGAGTCCGCTAACTATGTGGCTCCTATCCAGACATTCCTCGCCGGATATAAGAAAAACACGTTCCCGGAGCAAAGCGCGAATCTTCTGGGAACCTTATTCGCTCAAATCACGGCTTCCCCGAGTATGATCTATAGCCAAAGTCCCAATAAACGCTTGATCGAGCAAATCAATCCATGGCTTATCCAATTCGAGTTCTTAGGAAAAGCCGGAACAAGCGCTCTGCATATGGCGCACGCTTGGTATGAGAAAGACCGGTCTTATACGTGGCAACGCTATCTGGAAACATCCGCTTTGCTAGATAGCATGAAACTGATAAACCGCACGCTGAACCAGAAGGCGCAGCCTAAAGGCGTGAAAGTCGGATCGAAAGTCTTACACCCTTTCATCGTAGACTTATACCGCCAGACAGGTCGTAACCTGCTATCTACGGACGGTATCGCCCCGGACGAGGTGAAGGTTAGCATCCCTTCCATATTCACGAATATCGACCAATTAAAGAGCCAGCCTTGTGCCGAGGGTGACAATACGGTCGGTTACGTTCCCCTATTCGAGGTAGTCAAGGTACAACCTAACCAATATCTGGGTATCGGCTGGGAAATCCAGAAAGAAGCGGAATCCTTCTGTTTCAATCTTCCGAAAAGCAACCAACCCGGACGGGTATTCGAGTGGTCCGCCGACGGAAAGAGCTGGAGCCTAATCCCTCATGTCTCCACGGAAAACGCTAAAGATACGATCCGCACCATCGACCCGAAAGCCCGTTATATCCGTATGCGAAATAACTCGGATCAGCAAATGGAGCTATACGTACTAGGATTCACGGCGACAACCAAACAAGACCCGCAAATCAATGAGGCTCTTATGATGTACGATATGAACCTAGATACGTATAAGAACTTGAACCCGGGAGAAATGATTCATATAAAATGTGATGATATCAACGCCGTATCTTTCTTCCTCTCCGGAAGTAACGAGAATCTGGTATCCATCACCGGCCTCTCCCAAGATGGCGAGAAAAACATCGTCTATCAAGGAAACGTAGGCTACATCAAATTAAATAAAACCATGTTCGAGGATTTCTCTTCTTTAGAAATCACCACAATAGGAAAAGAATCTATACATATCCACCAGATCGTTAGGGAATAATAAATAAAAAAGTACCGATTTCTTTCTCTCTTAGATGGAAGAAGGAGATCGGTACTTTTTTATTTATTCGTACAATTCGGGTGTATCTTATTTTTGGCACATCTCCGCTTGTATATTCCTATTAAAAGTTATACCTTTAGGATGCGAAAAACAGAAACCGAAAAAGCAATGCGAAAAGAAGAAAGGTATAAAGGCGTATTAAACTGGTTTAAGGAAAACGTACCGGTAGCCGAGACTGAACTACATTATGACGACCCCTATCAACTATTGATAGCGGTAATCCTATCCGCACAATGCACGGATAAGCGAGTGAATATGATCACACCTGCCCTGTTCGAGGCTTTCCCGACTCCTGAGGTAATGGCGGCTAGCACACCGGAAGTTGTCTTTGAATACATACGAAGCGTATCTTACCCGAACAATAAGGCTAAACATCTGGTAGGTATGGCGAAAATGCTGATAGAGGATTTCAAAGGCGTGGTTCCCTCCGATATTGATGAGCTACAAAAACTGCCGGGCGTAGGAAGAAAAACAGCGAACGTAATCGCATCCGTAGTATATGACAAGCCGGCCATGGCGGTGGATACGCACGTATTCCGTGTCTCCAACCGGATCGGCTTGACCAATAATAGCAAGACACCTTTGGAAACGGAAAAGGAGTTGGTGAAGAACATTCCGGAAGAATTGATCCCCATCGCCCATCACTGGTTGATATTGCATGGAAGATATGTTTGCCTCGCCCGGAAACCGAAATGTGAGGAATGCGGATTAAAGCCTTGGTGTAAACACTTCCTAAAGCAAACATGAGGATCAGCAAGAAAGACATAACGGCATTTTTTGTCTTGTTTCTGGGTACGATCGTATGCGTGAGGTACTTTTACAAGCATATGAACGACGAGCAATTTGTCGCTACGGTAGATCCCTATAGTTTGGTCGTTCCAAGCCCCACGGCAATTTTTGCCATCAATCGTCCTCCTGTATTCGAGAAGATGATACTACCCATGGAGAATATACGCAAGGCGTTCTCAGATCATACCCCCGCTATTTTCCTTTCTTTAATACGGCAAAATCTGGAATTATCGTCTTTCCTAATCGCTTATTATCCACAAGGGGATGTCTTGTACGCCCCTATGGATAGTCATACGGCAGAGCGTATTTTCAAGCAACTGGACGTCTCTTTCACTTTTCCGGCCCAGCAACGAGAGGAAACCTCCGTTCCTGTTAGATATTATCCTGATGTTGATAAGCATTTTCTAGGTTGTTACTACCACGAGGGTATATTCGTAGCGTCCTACAACCGAAGATTATTGGTAGAGACGGTGGAAAGGCAACAGACATACCCCGCACATGTCATTCCGGAACTAACAGATCTGATTCGTAAAAAAGGCAAGCGTGGCGCAATGAATCTCTTCATCAAAAGCGCCCCTTTACATTTACGGGTACAAATGAATGACTCGACGGAGTGGAGAATGAAAAATCAATGGTTGGCAATGGATTTATTCTATAATGAAGGAAGCCTTTGCTGCTTCAACGAGCAACCCTATGAGAAAGCCTTGGAGAACTTTTACCCCAATTTATGCGATACGATAACCACCCGGATCAATCGGCTATTCCCGCAAATAAAAACCACGACACAAGTCAGTCATGACGAGGCCGTGGCATATTTTACGGTTTGCGGGAATTAAGCTCCAGTCTCTTCTTTCTTGAAAGCTGCCACAAACATATCTTTTACGAATAAATATCCGATACATCCGAATAAAGCGAGGAAGACAAAACCGACCAAGATAAGTGCCTTCTTAGGAGAAGATGCTTTCAAAGGTACGGTAGCCGGCTCGATTACGGTATACACCGGAGTTTCTTCCTGTACACGCAATTTATCTTGCTCCAACTTCTGCGCCAACGTATTGTAAACATTAAACGTAAGGGTCATCTCATTCTTCAAACGTTCCTGCTCCGTACGGTAGCTGGAAGAGATAATATTACGGTTGGCATCCTCGAAAGCAGCGTACGCACGTTGCGCTTTATAATAAGCGTCACGTGACTCGCCAAATACCTTCTGGGTAAATTCCAAATCTTGCTTTACTTTCTGCGTACGATAATTCGTAATATAATTCTGGAGGTTTTCCAAAACGACCTTTGTCATCTGAGCGGAAATAACCGGGTCCTGCATCTGTACGGAAGCCGTGATAACCAAGGTCTTCTTGTCCACGGAAACAGAAACCCGCTCCTGCAAGGCCTTCACCACCTCTTCTTGATCCTTTGTCAAATGGTAAGGATTCAAGCCCTCAGACTCTTCCTCGTCACCGGAGATTAAACTCATTACCGCACCCAACGCCTTGAATGGAGCGGAGACAATATATCCCCACCAAGCCTTACGTTGATGTTCACTCATATAATCATACAATGTAGTGCTTAACTCCTTTTCCTTATCGGTAACCTCTACCGGAAACAATTCCAACAGAAACGGGGTACTCTGCACCACATCCGGATACAAATCCGGAGAGATCGCGTCCGCACCGGCAGCGGCATTCAGATTAATCCCAGCCATAGCAGCCAAACCGCCAAGACTAGATTTTTTTGCCGCATCCTGTGTCTCTGGTGCCAATTTCACCGTAGTTGTATATTCCTTGGGAATACTGAAAGCTACAATCAAACCTACTACCACCGCAATACCACAGCCTTTCAATAAGAACTTACGCTCTTTCCACAGTTTTTGCGCCAGTTCGATTAAATCGATCTCCTGCTCCTCAGGTAACTCTTGTCTTTTTATCTCGTTTATCGTATCCATGCCTGATTAGTTTTTAATCATGTTAACAATAGAGGTAATCATCGCAGCCATAGAGGTAGCGGAGCTACTGATACTCATGATCTCAGCCAAGCTTCGGCGCTCACGTTGCGTTTTCGTCGGAACTACGATCTCACAGCCCGGCTCCACTTTCGGATAACGCTTGAAAAAGATAGCGGTACGCTTCGTCGTAGCGACCTTACCATTCATATATATTACGATCGGATACTTACGTGCGATATCATTATAACCACCGGCTTGAGACAAGCAATCCATAACCGACATACCTTTCGTGTAAGTTACGCTGTTCGGATAAGTCACGGCTCCGCTCATCTTCACCGTACTTTGCATCTGCGGGATATAAAGCTCATCGCCGTCACGAAGCACAACGTCATCGATACTACCCGGATTTGCCAACGCTTTCTCTAAATCAATACCTACGGAATAGTCCTTCACATTCATCAACGCTACACCGATGGAATCCCGGCTTTGCTTATTCGCCTCACTTAAAGCCAGAAGGGTCTCCATGCGTTTCAATTCATCTTCTGTCAACTGACGTTTCAAGCTAGCACCTTTTACATAAGACTCTGGGGTAACTCCTCCCGCTTTCGCGATAATATCACTCAAGCGAGCGTTCTTCGTAGCCAATACATAGCTACCGGCAAAAGTGATCTCGCCGTTCACCTTCACGACCTGTTGCTCATGATACCCCGGGGAGAAACGAACATAAACCTCATCGAACGGCTCCAATGTGAAGATCGTATCTCCCGCATTCAACTTGAAGTCCTCACTCAACGAGAAGTTATATACATCGGCGATCCGGTTGACATTCTGATTGGAACTAGGATCCTTCACACGACGGGCTACCTCTACATTAATAGAAGAAGCGGACTCTCTTAAACCACCTGCCATCATGATAGCGTCTTCTATTGTCAAATTATGACGATACGGAAGCACCGTATCCGGATAATTCACGGCTCCGCCAACCTTGATCGTATAAGGTTCGCGCAAATCGAATAGGGAAGGAATGCTTAATTGGTCTTCCGCTTGCAACTCCACATCTGGAGCGGTACCGTTCAAGATACCACGAATATCCACGGCGATCATCGTAGTCGTGAAATCCGGATTCAAACGGGTAATCAAGGCACGGCCGGCGAACTCGTCTCCTTTAAGACCCGCGGCCTGTTTTACCAATTGCTTTACCGTACGAACCGACGGACTTAACTCATATTCTCCCGGACGCCATACAGCTCCCGTCACGACCAAACGATTCTCATAAAAAGGAATAACGGAATCTACCTGCAAAGAATCGCCATCCTGCATCACGAAAGAAGCGAACTTATCCTCCGAAACCGTAGAGATCTGGTAACGACTATCTGATTTACGCTTCACTTGTACGTCCTTCGTATAAGCGTCGCCGGTAAATCCGCCGGCCATATCCAGCAATTGCTTCAAGGTCTCGCCCTTGCGCAACTCGAAAATACGATTACGTTTCACCTTACCTCGAACCACCGCTAACTGGTCGTACGGGCCTACCATAATCATATCGTTCTCTTCCAAACGGACATTCGTTGTGTACTTTCCGTTCAATAAATAATCATATACGTCGAGATTAGCGATTTCCTTGCTATTACGATATACCTTGATGCTACGCAAAGAACCAATCTTATTCACACCACCGGCGGCATACAACGCATTAAATAATGTGGCGAATGAAGGTAATGTATACGTACCGGGAGCGACTACCTCGCCGACAATATTCACCTTCATGCTACGAATCTGGCTCAAACTGACGGAAACAAAGGTATTCCCCTCTCCCGAACCAGACAGCGTAGACATAATCTGGCTCAACTCCTGACGCAGACGAGTCTCAGCGCCAGCGATCGTCAATCCACTGACCGACACCGGACCTAAATTTGGTACAAGGATCGTACCGTCCGGAGAGATCTTTAATTTCAAGTTTAGCTCGGAATCTCCCCATACATTAATCAATAACTCATCACCAGCGGAAAGCACATAATCCTTAGGTGTAGGGATGTTTAAATCTGGGGCAAAAGATAAGTTCTTGTTTGAGAAGATTTCATGCCCGAATACGGTATTCTCCATGGCTGAAGCAGGAAGATTATTTCTACGTTGGGCTTCTAAGGATTGTCCTTCATCGATTACCGGCATTACCCGGTCGCTAACCTTCGCATCGGTAGCGGTAGCTTGAGATCCGACAGATCCCCCTTCTTGTTTCATACGCTTGGCTAATTCCTGCTGTATCTGCGTATCCGACATTCCAGCGGCTTTCGCCTTGTCAATCAAGTCTTGCGGAACCTGCGCATACACAGATCCCGACAGCAATAAGCAACATACGCATAGTACGTTCTTAAACGATAAATTCATACAGTCTATTATTGTTTTTTATTATATACCACCCCTGCTATAAGCGACTAACTTAAAAAAAGCAGCTATTCTCTAGATTTTCAGCTGGCAAAGATAAAGAATCTTTTTAATATATGGCTTAAAAAGTCACCGTTAATCCATCATATGAGTAATGTACATGCGGAGGCAACTCTTTTTCAACGACCGCATGCAACCCTATGCGATGACTCATATGGATTAAATAGGCCTCCTTGGGCTGGATACGGGATATATTCGCTAAGGCTTCCTCCAGACTCTCATGCGATTGATGCTCTCCTTTCCGAAGAGCATCAATAACCAATACATCAAGGTTTTCCAACTTAGCGTACTCCTCTTCCGGAAGATATTTAAGGTCGGTCAAGTAAGCCATATTGCCGATACGGAAACCTAAGATCGGCAGCTTAGCGTGCATTACACGAATGGGAGTGATCATGACACCGGCGGCCTCAAACGGTTTCGTCCCGATCGTATGCAATACCAAATTAGGCACTCCCGGATATTTATGCTCCCGGAACACATAAGGAATGCGAGTTTTTATCGCCTCCACGACATTGTCTTCCGCATAAATATCCACATCTTTATACCGACCAAAAGGACGTAGGTCATCTAAGCCACCTACATGATCGTAGTGCTCATGGGTTACTAAAACGGCGTCAAAATGGTAAATCTTATTGGTTATCATTTGCCAACGGAAGTCCGGACCACAATCGATCAATATCCGTTTCCCTTCCGTCTCTACCAAGATCGAGGCCCGTAGACGCCAATCACGGGGGTCTTTACTAGTACATACCTCACATTGGCAACCTATCTCAGGATTGCCCGTAGACGTTCCTGTTCCTAAAAAAACGATTTTCATTATCCGACATATTTAACCTCAGGCATAAGCTCTATACCGAAACGATCTTTTACGGCGGTACGAATGCTCTCCGCGACCAACGCGATCTCATCCCCCCGGGCATCTCCTAAATTCACTAATACCAACGCTTGTTTCTCGTAAACACCTACCGACCCATGGTTTTTACCCTTAAACCCACATTGCTCGATCAACCAACCGGCCGGAACCTTGATCTTTCCTTCCGAAGCGGGATAAGACGGGATTTCCGGGAATTGCTTTTTCAATTTCTCAAAATGCTCTGCCGTAATTATCGGGTTCATAAAGAAACTGCCTGCGTTGCCTAATACTTCAGGATCGGGAAGCTTCTGCCTGCGAATTGTTATGACAGCCTCACGGATCGTTTCCAAAGTAACTTCCGGATATTTCGTCAACTCCTCCTTTAAGTTCCCATAATTAACTGAAAAACCAGGGTTCTTGGATAGTCGAAGCGTGATATAAGTTATGATGTGGGGGTCATGATGTTCATTCTTGAAATAACTATTACGATATCCATATTCACAATCCGAATTCGTAAAAGTCCGTTTCTCGAATGTCAACTGGTTATAAGCCTCCACGCTCTCGATCACATCCTTGATCTCCATGCCATAAGCCCCGATGTTCTGGATAGCGGCAGCGCCCGCCTCACCGGGTATTAAAGAAAGATTCTCTATACCTCCCCAACCTTTCGATACGGCGTATGCCACGACATCATCCCAGATCTCCGCAGCCCCGACACGAAGCGATACATACTCGTCCGTTTCCGCCGAGATAGAAATCCCCTTGATTCGGGAATGGATGATAATGCCATTATAATCGTTGATGAACAATAGATTGCTCCCGCCTCCTATATGCAAGGATAAACATTCCTGAAAGTATTCATCATGTAAGATTCGTTGCAACTCCTCCTCCGTCTCATACTCCATGAACCAACGTGTCTTTACTGGGAGATGGAACGTATTGTGTTTCTCCAACGAATAATTCTGCTCTATTCTCATCGTCTATTTTATTTTTAGGGCAAAAGTAGTCATAAATAACTCATCCGCAAATTATGTAGTTCCGGATTTTTTCAGTAGATTTGTATATAGAGTTGATCGTATGGATGAGAACACGTCCGGCATATCCGGTGAAATACAGAAGATGATCCTCGACAAGTTAAACACGTTCAATCGAGGAAAAACGTCAGACAAAGGGCGGTACTACATTCTTTTGCCTACCTCAAAGACCTTATATTATACGCTTTGGTTCTTTACGCCTTCGGCCACTTATCATCCGACGGTCTATTTGGCGAATCTCGACTTGAATGCCATCAGCTCGGTGAATAAGGCGATTAAGATGGTAAGCAACTCCTTTCTACCTTTATTTATAACGACAGATATCAAAGACTCTCCCGATAATGGAGACGATATTATTTCTTTCGGTAAATACAGAGGATACCATTTGCATGACATCTATACGATCGATCCCCGATACGTCGTTTGGATAGCCGATAAATATGAACCTCACGTAAAAAGCGAGATGCGTTTTAAAGAGTTAGCGGTGACCTACAGTAAAATCTATCTCGACCTACAGACCCGTAAAAAATATAAAATGCCTGTAAGCCGCTTTGTAGGAACACCGGGAGAAAAATTGAGCGATTTAAAGTTAACAATCACAAAAGTCCGCATTGAAGACGATTCTTACAAGACACAGATTATCCGTGGTACCGAATATTTCTATGTAGATCAATTGCTCACGGCCGTGGACATCGCCGGAAATTACTTCTTATTGAGGATAAAAGCGAAAGATCGTAGTCTTACCACGCAAACGTTGCCACCGGGCGCTCATGCTTTCCAAGTAGGGGAAAAATTGACTTTGACTTCCGCTAAAGTCTTAAAACATATAGAATCCCGTACTATCAAGTACACACGAATCGGGTATATCAAGATTCAATAAATGTTTCGAAATTCGCAAACAGACACATTATTAACATTTTTTGTTCTTAAAAATGTAACAAACATCTGTAGGCCTTGTTTAATAAGAAACTCAAATGCAAATGTATCTTTGCAAAACGTAACTATAAAACCAGCTTCAAAGTGTACATTTGTAGTGTTTAACAATTTAAAAAATTTGCATTTATGAACAAAGCAGAACTTATAGAGGCTTTAGCAGACAAGACCGGGTTACAAAAGCAAGAAGCAAAGAAAGTATTGGATGCTTACATCGAGATCGTAACTGAGCGTATGTCTGAAAATGAGGAAATCGTACTTGTCGGATTTGGAACACTGATCCCAAGACCGCAAACACAGCGTCTTGCCAGAAATCCTAAAACAGGTACTCCGGTAATGATCCCCGCTCGTACGACCGTAAAATTCAAACCGGGTAAATTCCTCCTTGAGGCGATGAATGCCCACCTGAAATAATAAAGTCACCGAAAACGTAGTAAAAATATCCCCGGTAAGGGGATAAAAAATCATAAGTATGAAATCTTTCATTTATAAGTATGAATGAAAAATTTCATACTTATGATTTTTAGTGTCCGGAAATGATTACTTTTGGGCTCAAAAAAGACTCATGAGAATCGTTAATCTTGGAGACACCAATTCCATATTAAACAAGTTCGTAGCCGAACTTAGAGATGTAGATATACAAAAAGACAGCCTTCGCTTCCGTCGCAATGTCGAGCGTATCGGAGAAATCATGGCTTACGAGATCAGTAAGGAATTTCATTACAGTACGAAAGACATCCAGTCCCCGCTAGGTATAGCCCCGATGAATACGCCGGACGATCAAATCGTGATTAGTACGATCTTGCGTGCCGGGCTTCCATTCCACCAAGGTTTCCTTCGGTATCTGGATAATGCGGAGAACGCTTTCGTATCCGCTTACCGCAAATATAAAGACCGTTTGAATTTTGATATTCATATCGAATATATCGCCTCTCCTCGCTTAACAGGTAAAACCTTGATCATATCCGACCCGATGTTGGCCACCGGAAGTTCTATGGAATTGGCGTATGAGGCCCTGTTGACCAAAGGAGTACCCGGCCATGTACACGTAGCCTCCATCATCTCAAGCAAACAAGCCTTGGAATACTTGCAGAAGAAAATGCCGGATGACAAGACTACAATCTGGATCGCCGCATTAGATAATGACCTCGACGATCATTCTTATATCGTTCCCGGATTAGGCGATGCAGGAGATTTAGCGTTCGGCGAGAAGGAATAGAGATGTGTAAACCAAAACGTACTGCCTTTGCCCAACTCGGAATTTACACCGATCCGACCACCTAGTCTATTTACGATGGTCTCGCAAATAGATAGCCCCAAGCCCGTACCTTGTTTAAACGTATTTCCTTTATAGAAACGATCAAAGATATGGGCTTGTATCTCTTGGCTCATGCCATCCCCCGTATCAGTCACGGAGAATTTTATCTCATCACCTATGATCTCGTAAGCTAAGATGATACAACCTTCGCTCGTATACTTGATCGCATTGTTAAGGAAATTGGAAATTACCTGCGTCAGCCGCATACGATCGCTATAGATTTGGCATTCCGGTGAATCTTTGGGAGCAATCAGAGCTACGTTATCGGGCATCTTAATACGGAAAGAGGTCACGATCTCATTGATCACCTCTTTTATGCTCATATCGGCGAACTTGAAATCCATCGTACCAGATT
Source organism: Parabacteroides sp. D25 (assembly GCF_000307475.1). NCBI lineage: Bacteria > Pseudomonadati > Bacteroidota > Bacteroidia > Bacteroidales > Tannerellaceae > Parabacteroides > Parabacteroides sp. D25. The sequence continues at coordinate 209,602 of NZ_JH976503.1, forward strand.
CAATTTTTGCCAAATCTAGAATATCACTGATCAATTGAAGCAACATCCGATTATTGCTATCGATGATTTCCACAAACTCATGCCTCTCCTCGGGATCATCCGTTTCCGCCAATAATTGAGAAAAACCGACAATGGCATTTAATGGCGTACGAATCTCATGACTCATATTCGCTAGGAAGGCAGACTTCAAACGATCCAGTTCTTCCGCCCTTTCCCTTTTCAATTGAGAGTCCTTTAACTCCGTGATATCATAATTAATACAGATCATCTCCGGTTTATTCGGGTCTACGCTTTGAGGGTTACGGGTGATATTGGCGCAAATCCATTTCCATCCGTCACCAGACTTCACACGCACTTCCCTACGGAAATGATGCGCTTTACCCTGTTTCACCTCCTCAAAGAATGAGTTTATATATCCAGCGTCGTTCGGATGAATATAAGAATAAATCCCAATAATTTGGGACAAGGGGGTTCCATCCTTCTCTCCCATATTCTCATACCATTGCTTAATGGCATAGCCCTCAAAGGTATATAAGTCATAAAGGGCATAACCGACTTTAGCGTATACGCTGACCAAGGTAAATACATTCTCAAACTCAGAAATACGGTTATAGGCGATCATCTTTTCCGTATTATCCAAATTAATAAGTAAATAGCTGGAAGGTTCACCTCTTTGGTCATATAAAATACTGGCCTTGGTAACGATATCCAACTCGCCTACTTTCGAGGTGTTATAATAATCATCGACCTTCTTAAACGAATAATTCAGCCGGAAATTCACGGATTTATTCTCCTTGAGTTTCTTGATCACATCTTTAGGCAGAATCGGGTTGCTAAAAATATTGACTCCTAAAACGTCCTTCTTTGACCGGATACCGAATATCTCCATATCCTTTGCGTTCAGATCAATCAAGTAACCGTCCCTGTCATAAAGCTCGACTCCCACAGGTAAATTTACATACAGCTTTCGGAAGATCATTTCATTATGATCGATCATCTTACTAATCTTTTCCTCTTTCAGTTTGAAATTAGGTAAAATCTGTAATATGCCCAACGCTTTTACGCACACTCCGTTATTCAACTTACGCTCACATAATCTGGAGCGTACCCATTTTTCCCCAGTCGGTGTTATTATCGGAAATATTTGCTCATTCGTATCGACAGATTGGATCGATAAAAAATCCGTAGTAATCAGATCCCTAAAGTCTTCCCGGATTATATAGTAAAATTCAAAAAAAGAGAGATTATTCCCCTTCTTCCCAAATATACTCATTAAATAATCGGAACAGATATAACTTCTTTGAACAAAATCGGCTTCCCACAAGCCAACTTCCGCCCTATCCAATAACAATTTACATTGATCCAATTGAGTCTGTATATCCTCCATAAAAATATCCCTTCCGATAAAATTACACTATGATTTCACAAAGATATAATTTAAATAGTATAAATCCTCTATAATAAAAAAGAGATTGTCTCGAATAACTCAAGACAATCTCTTTCTATATTCAAAGCCTAATATAAATTATTTCAATTCCTTGATACGAATATTGCGGAATTTGACAGGGGAACCATGCCCTAAGAAACCTATATGACCTTTTTTGTTAAACAAACCCGGATGCTCCTTTCCATCAGGCGTACCATTCTTCACGGCATCCCGAATATTTCCATCCAAGATTACTACTCCATTCACCGTCACACGGATATGATCGCCATCCGCCATGATCTCTTCCGTATTCCATTCTCCAACCGGCTTGAACGCTTTCGGATGATCCTCACGGGCGGGAATGATACCGTATACGGAACCGTGATGTTGCAGCGGAGTGATGTTTCCTTGGTAAATAGGATGTTCACAATCCAAGACCTGCACTTCCATACCTACATATGCTGCATCTCCTTCCATCGGCGTACGAATACCGACACCGTTATTAGCTCCCGGGGTTAACTGGAAGTCAAAACGATAGATAAAGTTTCCGTATTCCTTCTTGGTGTACAGATTACCACCGAAACTACTGCTTGGGACCATAGAGATACAGCCATCTTCCAAGATATAATCAACCGTGTTTCCAGTCCACTCATGCATATTCGTTCCGTCAAACAAAACCTTGAAGCCCTCTTTTTCCTCTTCCGGCGATAATTTGAACGGTTCTTGTTTTTCCAATTCCTTTACGTAGATATTACGGTAATAGACCTTGCTGCCATGAGCTTGCATCTCGATTTGCTCTACCGGGAAAATCGGAAGCTTGCGATCCCAATAGTTTTCCAGAATCACGTTATCTACCACTTTTTCTCCGTTCAAGACAACCGTCACACGGTCACCAACCATCTTAATATAGAAGGAATTCCATTCACCCAATTTATTGTCGGCCACTTTCGAAGGCTTGCTCTCGTTTACCTGATTGTTGTACAAGCCACCGGAACCTACTTGCGCACCAACATTTACCCGAGAAGTATCCCAGATCTGGACTTGAGGAGTACCACGCAGATAAATACCGGCATCAGCCTCAGGGCCTTTCGGATCCAACATCCAATCCACATACATCTCGAAATCACCATATTGCTTTTCCGTACATAGGTTATCGTACCCAGTACCGTCAAATACTAACAGGCCGTTCTCTACTTTCCAGTCACGACGCATATTCTCATCTGCCTTCTCCTGCGCTTTCGCCAATTGAGCCGGTTTCATTTTCGCACGGGCGATCGGATTCTCGACCAAACCTTTCCAACCCGTTAAATCCTTACCATTAAAGATAGAGACAAATCCGACCTCGTCCGGCATCGCATCCAAATGTTGCTTCAAGGCATCGATATCATAACGAGCGTCTTCCCCGTCAAACATGGTCAAAACACGTTTCAAGATAGCCTTCACATTGTCACCCTTATATTCCGGATGGTTACGAGCGATATTCCAAACCGCATAAACAGCCGCAGAACGAACAGCCGCATCGCTTGAATCCAAGAATTCCGACGCATACATCAATGCCAAGAAGGTATCCGCCCGTTGGATCTGACGTAAAATAAGAGCCTTTTGCTCACTCGTCCGGGCAATCTCCATGACTTTCCGCAAGCTCAACAAACGATTCTCTCTCGTAAATGCCGGATTAGATACCAACTGCACATAACGCTTTAACGCCCTGTCGAATACTTGATCGGAAGCGGCTGATTGGCAAACCTTAAATAGTTCGTCGGCAGCCTCAATACCCTTCCAAGCCAACAAAGCGTCAAGAGCCGCATCCTTGGCCGCTCCATTTCCTTTATTCAATCCTTCCACGATCGTAGCCAAAGCCTCTTTCTCGCCAGTCGCTGATAAGACCTTATAATAAAGATATCTCTTGCTGTCCCCCGCTTGTATCATACGACGATTCACGTTAGATACTTGAGTTGCCGCCGGTTGTTTAGAGATGGCGGCAATGATCGCATCTTGAAGCGGAGCGACAGCTGAAGCCTCCGCAGTCTCCAACATTCCGCACAATAAAGTGAAATCTTTCTCGGATACTACATCTTTCAATGCGGTATAAGCGGCTTTCTTCACCTCTGAGGAGCCGGATTTAATCTGATCCAGTACCGTATTTAGATTCGCGTCGGCCATACGTATCGCCAACAGTTCCAAACCAGCGATTTTTCCGGCATCGGAAGCGGACGGGATCACTTTAGCGACTGCTTGATCAATATCGCCGTTAAATGCCATCAAAGCATCTTGACCCAATAAAATCACTTGCTTGTCATTGCTCTTCAACAAATCAGCCAGCACAGGAATGACACTCTTATCACCGATTTTAACCAAGGCCCAAACAGCGGCCTGTTGCACATCGAAATTCTTATCTTTCAATTGCTCCAAGAGAACTTGCTTCGCGGGTAAATCAAAACGAAGTTCCAGATTCTTGATCATGTCATGTTTAGACGGGCATTTGCTTTCACGGCCTATCCAGTTCAAGATATCCACCTTGACTTCCGGCTTCGCCTTTAACATGTGTTTCATGACCTCAATATAAACATTTTGATCAGCGAAACCCGAAGCAAAGTTCAAAGCCGCATTACGGTATCCCTTATCCGTATCTTTCAAAGCCGATAATAAATTCTTCGTAGCAGCTTCCGGCTTAGCAGCCAATAGAATCTGAAGAGCGGCCTCACGGGTCTGTGTCATACCTGCTTTCGTAGACTTCTTCAATAAATCATTCGCTGCTTTCTCCGCATCTTTGGTATCGCCTTGCTCAAGGACACGTTTTATCAAAGCGATATACGCCTCATTCGCCCCGGTCTTTTCCATTTTATAACCGGCTTTCTCGGCAACGGCGGCTAAATCACTCAGAGAAGCTTTAGAACCTACACGGCTCAACGCATAAAGAACCTCCTTCTGCATATTCTCATCGCTGGAGCCAAGCATCGCTTTCAATACATTTTCCGCATCAGCGATTTGCACGTCAGCGATCGCACGGATAATATCCTTTTGCGTCTTCGGAGTACCGGAACGACGCATCAAAGAAGCCACCAAAACCTTCTTAGCGTTATCGGTACGGATTGCGGATAACGCACGGGCAGCAGGACCGCTTAGGTTCTCATCGTTCAAATAGCTAGCCAGCGTATCCACACACTCATCTTTTCCCAGTAATTGAAGCTGTCGGATAATAAAAGCCTTTGTCTCCCGGTCGCTCACCTTATCCAAGGCTTTCAAATATGCGTTGGCTGTTGCTAGACGTGCGTTCTCCTCACCTTTCGCCATCACGTAGTGAGTCAATCCGCTCAACGCATAATCCACGTTCGAATTACTGCCTTTTCCCGGAGCGTTAATCTTGTTAATCAACATCAAGACCCCTTCCTCGCCAGTGGAGCTTAGGTCATTAATTAATTTGTTATATTCAGCTTGCTGCTCCGCCGGCATCTGTGCCAGTACATCGGCAACGATCGTCTTCGATGTACGATTAGCTGGGCTTTGAGCCATTAACATACTACCGCACAACAATAAGCTGGCAATTGATATATATACTTTTTTCATATGTGTATGTGTTTAAATATTCCAAGGCGCTCTCATCGGCTGATCCAACAAACGATTAGCGGCCTCATCATTAATAAATTCCAGTTTTACGGGATCAAAGTGAAGCGTACGATTCAAACGAAGGGCTACGGCACCCATATTCACGATCGTAGCGGAACGGAAGCCATTACGCTCATTCAAGGCAAAAGGCTGACGAGTCTTTACGCACTCGATAAAGTCGGTAACCTGTGGCTCAGGTTCGGGATAATCGGATAACTTTTTCTCCCAATCCGGGATATCACATACGAAATTCTTATAAACATTCCCGTTCGGTCCGGAAATATAAGGTGTGTTCGGATCCCCGTAATCACCTCCCCAAAGTACGATCTGGCAACCATCCTCATAGGTATACGTAATCGAGCGCCAAGTACCCACGGCGTCCGGATGTTGTTGCGGAGCATCCACCTCTACCTTAACCGGGCTGGTATTATCTTTTCCTAGAAAATATTGTACAGGGTCAATATAATGCTGTCCCATATCCCCTAAACCACCGCCGTCATAATCCCAGTATCCACGGAATGTCTGATGCACACGATGCGGGTTATAAGGTTTGTAAGGAGCCGGACCCAACCAGAAATCATAATCCAGCTCACTAGGCACCGATTGTGGTTCCAGATATTCTTTACCAACCCAATAGAACTTCCAGTCGAAACCGGTATGCTTGCTGATCGTTACCTTTAGCGGCCAGCCCAACATACCACTTTGAACCAGTTTCTTCAAAGGTTTCACTGGAGTGCCCAGTCCATAGAACAGGTCAGCGAAACGGAACCAAGTGTTCAAGCGGAACATACGTCCGTATTGCTTCATCGCTTCCATTACCCGTTTACCCTCCCCGATCGTACGGGTCATAGGCTTCTCACACCAAATATCTTTTCCTGCTTTAGCGGCCTCGACAGACATGATACCATGCCAGTGAGGAGGCGTAGCTATATGAACGATATCTACATTGGGATCTAGAATCAAATCACGAAAATCATGGTATGCGGCAATCTTATCCTTTACCAACTGTTTACCTAGCTCCAGATGATTCTTATCGACGTCACACACAGCGACAAGACGAGTCCCGGCATAGTCCACATGTCCACGGCCCATACCACCTGTACCGATAATTCCTTTTGTTAATTGATCACTTGGAGCGATGAATCCATTACCCAACACGTGGCGCGGTACAATCGTAAATGCCGCGATTCCTCCAAGAGTCTTCAGGAAGTCTCTTCTGTTTGTCTTCATAGTACGAATTTAAAATTTAGATAGAATAGATTAACTTGAGTGACAAAAATAATCATAATACTCGAAGAGACAAGAAAAATGTATATAAAAAAGAAAAGGATGCCTTTAACAAAGACATCCTTCCCTAGTATTTTATGAAAATTTATTACAAAGCGAATTGCGGTTGACGGTGAATCCATTGTCCACGGGTGAAATCCGGGAAGTCTACTAAAGCACCGCCACGAGCGATTGACATCTCTGACAAGCCGGAGATAGCGCTCCAAGCGGCAGCGTCATAGCAATCCATTGGAGCCGGTTTTTTATTACGGATAGCGTCGATCAAGTCGTACATCATGATATAGTCCATACCACCATGTCCGGCCTCAGCCGCCTCAGCGGAATGTTGTGCCCATAATTTATGGTCATATTGCTTGAACCATTCCTCCGAATCATCCCAACGGTGAGGTTTGGATTTACCCTGTACATATACATGATCGCCATCATTCATCCATAAACCCTCAGTTCCCTGAACACGGAAACCTAATGAATAAGGGCGAGGAGAATTGGTATCATGGGTTACGATAATCGTTTGTCCATTAGAACACTTAATCATAGAAGTCACGATATCTCCCAAATTGAAGTTGACCTTCGCCAACGGATGATTCTCACCCCCATTATCCACGATAAACTTATGCAATCCACGAGATTGAGTAGCCATAGCGGATAAAGAAAGGAAACGGTTACCACGATTGATATCCATACAATGAGCTATCGGTCCGATACCGTGAGTCGGATAGATATCGCCATTACGATGTACGGAATGGTTCGTACGCCATTGAGCCTCGGCGAAAGCCGTCGGACCCATACGAAGATCACCACTACCCGGTACATAGTTGTAATGAGTTCCATCGTTGAATTTCACCTCACGCAAGTCATGCTCATAACCACAACCACCATGCAAGATCTCGCCGAACAAACCTTGGCGGACCATATTCAACGCAGCCATACAGTCACGACGATAACATACGTTCTCCATGATATTCAAATGGCTTCCGGTTGCTTCCGAAACATTTACCAAATCCCAGCACTCCTCTAACGTGTTAGCCGCAGAAACCTCCACGCCTACATAAGGAACACCAGCCTTCATAGCGGCGACAGACATCGGTACGTGCCATTCCCAAGGACTTGCGATGATCACGCAATCAAACTCCTCGTTGTTCAACATATTCTCAAATTCACGTTCACCCCCTTTGTAAACTTTCGGAGCAGGGACATTAAATTTAGCGATATGTTTCAAGGTACTATCGATCGGGCCCTGTTGGATATCGCAAATCGCTACGATCTTATTACCGGGGATCGCCAATACATTATTAATATGCTCATGGCATCTAGAACCCGTTCCGATGAAACCGAAACGTAATTTACCATCATCTTTACCGGCTGTTTTTTTCTTTTGGGGTTCAGCGGCAGTTGTTGTAGCTCCGGCGTTTCCAGCCATTGCCAAGCCTGCGGCACCAATACCAGCGGCAGATACTTTCTTAAGGAATGAACGACGAGTGTTTTCCATATATTTTATAAATTAGTTTGTGTTTTGAGGATACAAAATTAAAAAAAATATTTTTTCAATCAAAACGTTATTGAGTATTTTGAAAAATAAAGAGTCCAAGACTAAAAGTTCGTTATCTTTCCGGTTTCCCTTTTTAGCCTCTCGAAGGTCATCATCATCTGTCGAAGTCTTTTAGGTTCTTTTTCCGCCAAATTAACTTGCTGACCGATGTCTTCCTTTACATTATATAATTGATAACAGTTACTATTTCCGGCAAAGGCAGCCTCCTCCGCGTCGCCATAGGTATCCGGATACGGCGGGATCATGACCCAATCACCATCACGTAGCGCATAATTGAAATAACCTTCCAAGACAAGTTCCTTTCGCCCATTACCACCTTTTCCTAGGAAGACAGGCAAGGTGTTTTGGCTATCTACCTTATCAGAATAGGTCTGTCCGATCAACGCCGACAGCGAGGCTAACAAATCCATCTGGCAAACCAAGGCATCCGACACAGCGCCCGGCTTAACTTCCGCAGGCCAACGAAGCATGAACGGGATACAGGTCCCACCATCATACAAGCTCGTCTTTCCTCCACGAAGCGGTCCGGCCATCTTATGATCCCCTACCAATTCCACGGCTTGATCTTGATAACCGTCATCCAGAACCGGTCCGTTATCGCTAGTGAAAACAACTAACGTATTTTCCGTTAGCCCCAACTTATCCATTTCCTTCAAGAATTCGGTCACGCACCAATCCGCTTCCAAGATAACATCTCCACGAGGTCCCATCCCCGACTTACCCGCGAATCTCTCGTTCGGAACACGAGGTACATGCGGTTGATGCAAGCCATAGTACAGGAAGAAAGGTTTATCCTTATTCTCTTTCATAAAACCTTTCGCCTTCTCAAGGAACAACTCTGCCATATCCTCATCTTTCCATTGGGCGGTCTTGCCTCCTTTCTGGAAACCAATTCGAGGTACACCGTTTACGATAGCGCCGGCATGCCCGACACTCGGGAGCATTCTCAGTAATTCAGGATTATCCTTCCCAGTCGGTTCCCCGGGGAAATTCTCCTTATAACTGACATAGAGAGGATCGTTCGGATCGAGGTTTACACCTCTCCCATTCTCGATAAAGATACAGGGAACCCGGTCATTAGTAGCAGCTTGGATAAAAGAATAGTCGTAACCGATCTCTTTCGCTCCGGGATAAACCAGCTTGTTCCAGTCTACCACCCCGTCACCTAATCCTAGATGCCATTTGCCGACCGAGCCGGTGACATAGCCCGCTTGCTTCATCACCTTCGGCAAGGTAACCTGTTGAGTATTGATAATCAGAGCCGCATTGCCGGGAAGTATTTTGGCATCCCTATTTGTCCAAGGATATAATCCGGTAAGCAAGGAATACCGGCTGGGGGTAGAAGTAGCCGCCGTACAATAACCTTGCGTAAAGCGTATGCCTTCATTTGCGATACGATCCATTCCCGGAGTCTGTATGCGATGAGCCCCGTAACAGCTTAGATCACCATACCCGAGATCATCGGCCACGATGATCACCACGTTAGGTTGCCGGGGAGCTGATTGAGCTATTAAAGTTGTTGGCAAGGAAAACCCTGCCAACACACTCATTATACAATACTTATTCATCGCTTATTACGGATTCTGAGTTAATGTACCCGGATAAGCGTTAATCTCAGACTGCGGAATATACTGGATAGCCAACGGGCTGGTAGCAGGATATTCAGGCACGCCGTCATGGAATCCCGGGTAATGACGTTTCATCGTATCGCCTACACGATATACATCAAAACCACGGTCAGCCTCATAAGCTAATTCCAACTGACGTTCTTTCATGATAAGCTCATGAGCGTTTGTCGCATCCAAAGATTTATATCCGGCGTTAGGTAAGGAACGGGTACGAACGGTATTCAAATCGGCTAATGCTTTTGTATAGTTTCCTAATTTAGCGCTAGCCTCGGCGCGAATCAGGTATAACTCACCTAAGCGAGAGATAACCGGTGAATAAAGGTGGGGATAACCTTCTTGCTTAGAGCATTTATAACTATAGAATTTCGGATTACCTTGGCTTTCTAACATCAGGTAATCATAATCACCGACATAAGTTTTTCCCTTATAACTAATAGAATAACGTTTATTATCCACATCTACGGGAGTTAATGTGTACTCTTCATCATCCACGGTAGCGATTAACTTACCACCTACTTCCTTTGTCTCACCCTGACGATATACATAACCGGAAATCTTTCCGTCCGTATACAAGTTAGCGACGAAACGGAAAGCCGGAATTTGATCTCCCGCATCATTCTTCTTATATTGTGGATGGATAAAAGCCTCGCGGGCATCCGTATTTTTACCTGTCTCATGCAGCAAATCCATGTATTTAGCGCTAGCGTATACCTCACCCCAGCCTTGACCATCAATCTCCGCATACATACTACCTAACGGGCTACCCCAATCATCCCAATCCGAAGCAATGAATTTCACGGCAAAAATAGTCTCCGTTTGAGAAGCCGCATCCGGAGCAAGCTCATTATATGTCATAAACGTCGAACGACTCAATAAGGAGAATTGATTACTCTCGATTACCTCATTCGCATAATTATAAGATAATTGAGCGTATTCCTTATTCGGATTCTCAAAAGTACCACTCATATACATATAAACCTTGGCCAACAAGGCTTGAGCCGCATACTTTGAGGCATAGGCGGGCGACTTAAAATCAGACATCAACTCTTCTGCCTTTTTCAAGTCAGACAGAACTTGCTCATACGTATCTTTCACGGAAGAACGATCCGGAAGATCCAGGTTATCCATATCCTCAGGCATACCATTCACAATAGGTACACCCAGATTCTTCTCCGGTTCTTGATAATAAGGACGGCCAAACACACGACACAGATAAAAATACATCATGCCACGCATATAATAGGCCTCACCCAACTTTTGGTTCAACTCTGGAGATTCATTCTCATTGATCATCTTCATTAAAGAACTTGTCTGCGAGATGATATTATAAGCACTGTTCCAAACCGTAGAAAGCCCACCATTATTAACGGTATGCTGATAAGTAAAGTAAGTACCGAATGGATTTGTGGTCGGCTTATCCTTGCAAACGTTATCCCCGGGGAACTCTCCACAATAGTGTAAATGCTCAGATGCAGTTTTCAATTTAGCGTAGCAACCGTTTAATAAGACATCAACCGCAGCATCCTTATCTTCCATGATCTTGTCCTCCGTATACTTATCATAAGGCATACGTTCGATATCACAGCTTGTTATAAATGTGGCCGCTGCCGCAAGAGCCACTATAGCTATTTTTTTCATTCTTATTCCTTTAATTAAAATGTAACATTTAAACCAAACATAAATTTACGGGCTTGTGGGTACGGAGAAATGGCCACACCAACCGAACCAGCCTTGTATTGGCTTCCTACCTCAGCGGGAAGTTCCGGATCCACTCCAGAGAAACCCGAAAGAACAAACAAGTTCTCACCCGAGAAAGAAAGACGGACATTGTCTACATATTGGATCTTCCAAGGTAACGTATAGCCTAATGTCAAGCTACGCAAACGTAAATAGCTCGCATCCTCCAAGTAACGGGAAGATCCCTTGCTGGATTGGCTCTTATTACCATATTCAGCTTTTGGATGGGTAGCGATATCGCCCGGTTTTTCCCAGCGATTCCAATCATCCCTTAAATTCATTTGATTATAGTTTACATAAGCACCATCACTATCATACATAGAACGGTCATAATTGTAAATCTCACCTCCTACCGAATAACCGAAGACTGCGGATAAATCGATATTCTTCCAAGATAGATTTGTAGAGAAACCACCGTAGAAGTCAGGGCTTAATTTTCCTAATATAGTCTGGTGCTTGGAAGCCTCGCTATAATCAGAAGTTGTTATGCGTTCTCCTTTCTCATTTGTTGTATACCACAACGGAGCTCCTGTTTGCGGATCTACGCCAGCCCATTCAGTTCCATACCAAGTATCCACATCCTGACCCGGAGTCAAGATCTTATCCATATAGATGTAATAGCTTGTTCCTGCGTTGGCAGTAATAATCTCGCTCTTACCACCATACAATTCTGTGATCTTATTACGGTTCAAGCCCAAGTTAGCGGCAACGCTCCAATTCCAATCACCACCTTTCAAGATGTCCACACCTAATGAAACCTCGAAACCATTATTCTTAACAGAACCAACGTTACGATAGATACCCGTGATACCTGTCACACCGGGCAGAGGCACTTTATAAAGCAAATCGGTTGTTTTCTTATTGTAATAATCCAAATTAATAGTCAGACGATCGAACAAGATAGCGTCGATACCTACACCCGCCGTATAGGTTTTCTCCCATGTCAAGTTCTTATTTTCTTTTTGAGCAATTACCGCACCCGGATCACCGTTGTATCCCGTAGACATAGCATACAAAGTATACTGCGAATACAGCTCAGTAGGACGATTACCTACAGAACCATAGCTAGCGCGCAACTTCAATTGCTGTACCCAATCCTTTGCCTTGAAAAATTCCTCCTGATGGATATTCCAACCACCACTAACAGAGAAGAAATTACCATATTTAGCATCCTCACCAAAGTTTGAGGCACCATCTCGGCGGAAAGAGAAAGACAATAAATAACGATTGTCATACGCATAATTGGCATTGAACAAATAGGATTGTACAGCCCATTCCTCTTGCGATCCTTTTATTGTCTTAGGAGTTGTCGCTACATCTGCCACGGAGAAACCCGGAGCGAAACTAGCCGCTGTCTGATCCTTGATTTCCCGGGTATAAGAGTTCCACTCATAAGCCAATATCGCATTGATGGAATGTTTATCGAACACCTTATTAAAACGAAGCAATTGGTTGCTATATACCCGATAAGAAGTTGTGGTCTTATCTTGCAACAATCCATTGTCGGCCTCTCCTGCCTTAGAGCGAGGATCGTTATAGCCTTTGAAAAGAATGTTATTATATTTATAGCTATTCACGGACGCAAAAGTCAACCAATCGGTAAACTTGATATCGAAGTCAAAGTTTCCCATAAACTCATAGGAAGTTTTCTTCTCATAATTCCATTGCAGGTCATACAAGTAATTTGTAGCATCGCTATTCACCCAATCGGTCGGCCTGTATTGCTGGATCAAGTCGCCATTCTCGTCATACGGGGAGTCCCAAGGGAAATTAACGTACATGATAGCGCCTAGATCTTGCTGCTGGTCCATCACGTCGCTACGGGTAGCCCATACTTTAGGTTTGATAGTCAACCAATCCGTCGCTTGGTAATCCACATTGAAACGCAAGTTATAACGCTTGTAGTCATATCCTTTCACGGCACCATCCTCATTATAGTAACCAACGGATGTATACGTCTTGATCTTCTCTGAGCCACCGGAAACAGATACGTTATAGTCTTGAGCGAAGCCCAGATGCGTACCCTCTTTCCACCAGTCGAAGTTACGGTTGCGCAAATCCTCCGTAAAATAACTCGGAAGGGCGTCTTGATTAGCGAAAGATTTATAATAATCATATAATTCCTCGCCGTTCATCATATTCATGTTTCCACGGTGCAACTGGTTCACACCCATCTTTACGGAAGCGTTGATCGTAGCTTTTCCGATCTTACCTTTCTTCGTAGTCACCACGATAACACCGTTCGCTCCTTGAGAACCATAGATAGCGGTTGAAGCGGCATCCTTCAAGATAGACATGGATTCGATATCAGCCGGGTTCAAGCTACCCGCATCCGTACCGACGATTACGCCATCCACGATCCAAAGAGGGTCCGTGCTACCGTTTACCGTAGACTTACCACGGATCACCACCTTACCGGCAGCGCCCGGCTGACCACCACCCGAAGTAACCTGCACGCCCGGAGCCTTACCAGACAATAAGTTCTCGACCGTAGGGCTAGTGGCATCCAACAATTTCTCGTTGCTCACCACCTGCATGGCACCCGTCAAGCTTTCCTTTTTTTGCACGCCGTAACCAACAACAACCACCTCCTCAAGGTTCTGAGTGTCTTCCTTGATACGGATAGTCATCGGAGCACTAGTCGCTTTAACCTCATGGTTCACATAACCGATGTAAGAAACGACCAAAGTAGCTCCGGCCGGAGCTTCCAAACTAAACTTTCCATCGAAATCGGTACTGGTACCGTTCGTAGTGCCTTTCACGAGCACATTCGCGCCGATTATCGGCTCACCCGTCACCGCGTCAACAATGGTACCTGAAATCGTAATCGTCTGCTGCGCCACCATTCTCTCTGCGTTTCTCAATGCATTTGGATTAGAAGATGACTTGTAAACAACAATCCTATTGTTGTTTACAACAAAATCAGCATGCTGATTTTTCAGCGCCGTCGTCAAAATCTCCTCGACCGAGCGGTTCGACATGTCGATTGAGATACGCTCATTCAGATTGATGTCATTGTTACGGATAAGGAACGTGTAATTGAATTTTTCCTCGATCAAATCGAAAAGTTCTTTTAATGTCGTACTTTCCATTTGAACAGACATCATTTGTGTCTGAAGTTCGGACGCTGAAACCGTACCGGGAATAAACGGCAGTCCCGCAAGCATACATGCGGCTACCATCATCTTACCGGTCTTCTTGAAATAGTTCATTTCCATTAAAGTTAGATTTAATAAATAATTTTCTCGTTTATACTATTTTCCACACTTACACCTTAGGATTAAGGTTTGTATTTTTGTTTTTACTTATCTTTTATAATAATCTCATCTCCCGAACGAGTCCACACATATTTATGATCCACGTCCACCTCACGAAGGATCTTATCCAACGAATAATCTTTCGTAAAGCTACCGGAGAAGATTTCCTTTCTCAAAAGATCGCTCTCGACACGAATACGCACGTTGAACTTACGTTCCAAATCCTTGGCGATACTCATGAAAGGTTGCTCGGAGAATTTCAGGCTACCGTCCATCCAAGAGAGAGCATCCTTGGCATCCACCTCACTGACTCTTACCTTATTGGTCTGCTTATTAAAGCTTAGTTTCCGGTTTGGAGTCAAGGTCACATCGCCCGCATGGGCAACCTCATCCCGCAAGCTCACGTTTACTTTTCCCGACACCAGAGTGACATCGGTCATTTCATCCATTCCGTAAGCCTTTACATTAAAGCTAGTTCCTAGGACCTTGATATCCAACTTCTTTGATTTTACGATAAAAGGCTTAAGGGAATCCCGGGTAATCTCGAAGTAAGCCTCACCATCCAATTGTACGCTACGTCCGCTCGTATTGAAATCACTGCCATATCTCAACGTGGAACCTGCGTTAACCCAGACCACGGATTGATCTGGTAAAACGACTTTCGTTTGGGCTCCCATAGGAGTTGTCGTCTCAAAATAAGCCAAGGCGGCAGATTTCGGCTGATTATGTCTCGTTCCTATATAATAAGAGGCAGTCCCCACCGATACCACGATCAAGACCGAGGCGGCAACTTTTCCTAAAAACCGAAAATTTAGCCAATGATTCTTTTCAGAAGGAATAGCGGGATCGATAAGTGCCCCGAAATATTTTTGGAAATCGGCTTTCATATCAGAGGCAAACAAAGGTACATGCGCCGTCGCCCAACAATCCGCCATCTCGGAAAGGCACTGTTTATGAGCGTCATCCGTTTCCAACCATTGTAGTAATTCATTTCGCCCCTCCTCGGATATATCTCCCATGAGGTAGCTATAAATTAAATCTTCTATGTGTTTATTCTCTATTTCCATGATATTAACAAAGGAGCCGGTTTTCAACCCGGTTTCTATTATATACACCTGTTTTAGAGATTCCGTTTAAGGAGATTCCAATTATTTTTCGAAAAAATTAAATATAAGTAAGAAAAGAGGGTAAAGATCGCCTAAAAGTTCACGCAACTTCGCCAAACCGATCTTGATCTGTACTCGTACCGTACTGGAACTGATATGATTTGTTATCGCTATTTCCTCATAGGTCTTGTTATGGTAAAGATATTGCACGAAGATATCCCGGCATTTAGCGGGCAAGGAATCCACGGCACGATAGATTTTCTCCTCGAATTCCTTATTCTCCAGATAAGCCAACGGATGGGGATCGGCGTCTATCTGCAACTCTTGTATCGACAATAAGTTTTCTTGTACATCTGATAAAGGGACTTCTTGCTGACGTTTATCTCTTAAATAATTCAGGCAATAATTACGTACCGAGCGAATTAAATAAGCGTTTACCGGATGTATTAACGCCGAATGGTGATTCCATACATTCATAAAAACATCATTAACGATCTCACGTGCCGCCTCCGAATTATAGACATATTTAGTCGCTACGGCGCACAAGTACACGTAGAAGGTCGTATATAATTGTTCAAATGCTTTGGCATCGCCATTATTGATCCGAGATATTATGTCCTCCTTTACAATCAGCACAAACGTCAACCCTTAAGTTTCACTCACAATTGAATCACAAAAATAATGAAATATTCCAGAGATTACCTCATTTTAAAAGAAAGTATAGGGTAATAGCGCCAAACAGCTCGCTAAAGCGGACTGTTTGGATACTTAGGTGACGAACCGGATGCCACCGGCGTGGCACGACTGTGCCAATGCTATGGAAAGGACTGACACTATACGTCGTTACAATACAACAACTTAGATTACTTAGAAGAATTGGCGGCACGCTTCTTGTTACGCCAGTAACTACCGTCACGTTTGCTTCCGAACATATTACGGCGTTTCGACTCTTGCTTGATCGCTTCTTTCTTCTCGGCTACGGCGGCTTTCACCTCCTTGGTCTCATACATATGGCCACCGGCTATGGGGACTTCCTTGCCGATCAGTTTCTGGATATCTTTCAACAAAGGTACCTCCTCGGCGTCGCAGAAAGAGAAAGCCACACCTTCACGGCCCGCACGACCCGTACGCCCGATCCGATGTACATAAGTCTCGGGTACGTTAGGAAGCTCATAGTTAATGACGTGCGTCAGATGATCCACGTCGATTCCACGGGCGGCGATATCCGTAGCGATCAGCACACGGGTCGTATGATCCTTGAAATTCGTCAAGGCACGCTGGCGGGCGGTCTGGCTCTTGTTGCCATGGATCGCCTCCGCCCCTATCTCCGCTTTCGACAAGACACGGGCCACCTTGTCCGCCCCGTGTTTCGTACGGGTAAAGATCAATACGGATTCCAGTTCCGGGTTCTCCAACAAGCTTTTCAGCAAGTTGATCTTCTCGGCCTTCTCGACGAAATAAACGGATTGGTCGATCGCATCCACGGTCGATGAGGCCGGGGTTACTTCCACCTTTTGCGGCTCGCTCAAGATCGTACCTGCCAAGCGCTCGATCTCAGGGGGCATGGTAGCGGAGAAGAACAAGGACTGGCGTTTCTTGGGCAATAGCGGTAAAATACGCTTGATGTCATGGATAAAGCCCATGTCCAACATACGGTCCGCCTCGTCTAAGACGAAATACTCCAAGGTATCCAAGTGGATGAATCCTTGTCCGATCAAGTCCAGCAGACGTCCCGGCGTAGCGATTAATATATCGATGCCTCTTTCCAAGGCTTCCGTCTGGGGCTTCTGTCCCACCCCGCCGAATATCACCGTATGGCGTAATCCGGCGAAACGGCCGTAAGCGGCAAAGCTCTCTCCGATCTGGATGGCAAGCTCACGGGTAGGCGTAAGGATCAATGCCTTGATACCCCGTTTGTAACCTTTCTTCTTCTGGAGATATAACCGCTGGATAATCGGGATGGAGAACGCCGCCGTCTTACCGGTTCCTGTCTGGGCGCAACCCAATAAATCATAACCTTGCGAAACGATGGGAATCGCTTCTGATTGTATAGGTGTTGGAGTCGTATAACCTTCTTGCACGAGAGCCTTACATATCGGCTCTATCAAATCTAAATCTTCAAATGTCATTCTAAAATAGGGTGAGCCATCACGGCTCGTTATGTAAATAATGCGGGCAAAGGTAGTAAAACTTTATGATATAAACTATCTTTGCGCTTTTTATGCCCGTAAAGCGATATGAAAGAATTATTACTACTACTGAAGAAGTTCTTCGGATATACCTCCTTCCGTCCCTTGCAGGCGGACATCATACAGCGTATCTTACAGAAAGAGGACTCGTTGGTGCTGATGCCCACGGGTGGAGGCAAGTCGATCTGTTTCCAGCTACCGGCTATCTATCTGCCGGGTACGGCTTTGGTGGTGTCCCCCTTGATCGCCTTGATGAAGGATCAAGTAGAGGGGTTGATCGCCAACGGCATCCCGGCGGCGGCGTTGAACAGCATGATGCCGGAAGAGGAGCAACAGCAGGTGAAGCAACTTTGCGTGCAGGGCAAGATCAAATTATTGTATATCTCCCCGGAACGGATCAAGATGGAGGCGGACTGGTTCCTGCCCCGGCTGGACATCTCGCTCATCGCTATCGACGAGGCGCATTGCGTATCGCATTGGGGGCATGACTTCCGTCCGGAATACACGCAACTGGCGATATTGAAGGAACGTTTCCCGAAAGTCCCGGTCGTGGCCCTGACCGCTACCGCCGATAAAATCACCCGGAAGGATATCCTAGAGCAGTTACGGCTTCGTACGCCCCAAACGTTCATATCATCGTTCGACCGCCCGAACATCTCCCTCACGGTACGCCGAGGGCTTAACAAGAAAGAGAAGATCGCCGCCATCGTCCATTTCATCCGGGGGCACCGGGAGCAGAGCGGTATCATCTATTGCATGCGCCGCAACGATACGACCGAGCTGGCCGATGAGTTGGCGATGTATAATATCAAGGCGATCGCCTACCACGCCGGCCTCCTGCCCGCCCAACGGGAACAGGCCCAGAACGACTTCATCAACGACCGGGTGGACGTGGTGTGTGCCACGGTAGCTTTCGGGATGGGTATCGACAAGAGCAATGTCCGCTGGGTCGTGCATTACAGCATGCCGGGGAGTATCGAGAACTACTACCAAGAGATCGGCCGTGCCGGAAGGGACGGGATGAAAAGCGATGCCCTCCTGTTCTATTCCTTGAGCGACTTGATCGTACTTCGCCGTTTCGCCGAGGAGAGTGGCCAAAGCGAGGTGAACTTGGAGAAACTAAACCGGATGAGACGGTATTGCGAGTCCGATATGTGCCGCCGCCGTGTCCTGCTCAGTTACTTCGGCGAGGAGGCGGACCATGATTGCGGCAACTGCGACGTGTGCAAGAACCCTCCGCAACGCTTCGATGGCAGTGTCTTGATACAAAAAGCGCTGAGCGCCGTCATCCGGACCGGCGAGCATGTAGGCATGCAAATGCTGATCGACATATTACGTGCCTCCGGTCGGGCGGAACTCCTTGAGAGAGGATACGATAAGCTAAAGACGTACGGCGCCGGACGGGATCTCTCTTATAAAGAATGGAAGGAGTACATTTACCAGATGATCCAACTCGGGTACATGGAGATCGACTACGCCGCCGAGCGTGTCTTGCGGATGACCCCGCTAGGCAGGCGTGTCCTGTACGGGGAGCAAAAGGCCCAGCTCGTCATCTATCGGGAACCGGATGAGCTGACACGCCCCGTCCGGAGAGGCGAGCGGAAATCCTCCTTCAAGGCCCAGCCGATCCGGCCGATCCGGTCCGCCTCTACGGACGAGACCTTGCTGGACTCCCTCCGCCAGCTTCGCAAGCAAATTGCCGAGCGAGAGCATACGCCGGCTTATATCATCTTCTCCGACGATTCCTTGGAAGACATGGTGGAGAAGAAACCGGTCACCTTGGATCAGTTCAGCGACATCCGGGGCGTGGGGCAAATCAAGCTGGACCGGTACGGGAAGGTGTTCGTGGCCTTGATCCGGTTCGTGCTGAAGCTACCGAAATAAGAAGAACACATGTTAATGTTTTTAGCTCCTAAATGGAAAATATAAAAAAATCACATATATTTGTCTACAGTTATTAAGCACAATGCCCCATATTCATGATAGACAAACATCTTTCTCTCCTCACCCACCTGCTCTGTCTGTGTTTTCTGGCAGGATGCGAGAATGAGTATTTCAAAACGGGGAGTATCCATATCCAATTGAAGAAACCTTCCGGATACGCAGATATCTCCTTGGCGAATATCCCGGTCACACTAATCAATCAAAGTATAGGCTGTGTCTACACCACGACCACCGACACAAATGGACTAGCTCTATTTGAACTAACCGCTGGCATATGCGCAATCTCCGCAAATCAGGAAACCACGACTGGCAACAGGGATTATATATTGAGTGGTAGCCTCTCCAATATCCAGTTCGAGGCCAATGGAGAAGAACGATCCGTGGAAATACCTTTGGAAGTGTCCGAACGAGGCCGTCTGCTGATTAGCGAGATTTATTTCAGCGGTTGTCTCTGGCCTGACGGGAAAAATGTCTATAATAAAGATCAATACCTCACGTTGGTCAATAACTCCGATGACTTGATTTTCCTAGATGGCCTATGTATCGCACAAGCAGGGCCCGTAAGCGTGACAAAGCCTTCCGGATGGATGCTCCATACCGATATGAAAGAAATACCTTTATTCATGATGTGCTGGGAGTTTCCGGGAACGGGAACCGAATATCCCATTCAACCGGGGGAGCGACAAACGATAGCGATTAACGCCATAAACCATACCAATAGCGAAGTGGGAGTTCCGGCCTCGCTCGATTTATCCAGCGTGGAATGGGCTTTTTGGGATCCTATCTTGACCGGAAGCCAAATCTCCGCCGGTGTAAAACCTCTAAACTTGGTATGGCGTGGCACCGGTTTCTCCTATCTGTTTTCCATGAACGGCCCGACGATCCTCTTGTTCCGTCCCAAAACGGACTTAAGAGAATGGATCGCCAATCCGGATCACATCCAAAAAGAACCTGAGAGTTTCAATACGCTAAAATACCTCCATATACCCGCTGATTGGGTGCTGGATATCGCGAATTTCGTCTCTTCAACCTCTACGGTAGCTTACACACGTATCCCATCTTCTATGGATGTGAGTCCGGGTATAGCCACGTCCGGCGGTTCCGGCCTGGCAATGCGTCGGAAATATGAGCAAGAGGGGAAACGCTTCCGCTGGAAAGATTCCAATAACACCGCCGAGGATTTCGAGAAAAGTCCACCTTCCTTAAAACGGTAAGCCTCTATGAAGATCACTATCATTCTATGTATGATATCAATATCTGTCTATGCCTCACGGTCATGGGCTCAACAAGAAAGCGCATGGGCTTTATCCACCAATCCTGTCAGCATCAGCTATGTGCCTAAGGACAGCGCTATGGAAGCTGGTTTAAGTTATTTGATCCATCAAGCCGCCTTGCCTGCCAGCGACCAGCCGGATCAAACACAGACCTATAGGGCTTATGTATCCGGTAACCGAAAGCTGGGTCTGCTTTGGCTGGCGGGTGGTATCGATTGGTCGCAAAGCCTACTGGAAGGGAGAAAATGGAATTTATTATCGCAACCGGACTATCTGATTACGGCCGGCGATTCCTTGGGAGAGCCACAACGCATCGAGAAATACAGGATCTACGGACAAGCGGCTTACGTCTTATCCCCGAAAATCAAGGTCGGGATAGATGGAGACTATACAGCTACAAGCAACGAAGATCGCTCCTCTTACCATATCTACCATGGGATGGCACACTTAATCCGGATATCAGGAGGTATCGTTTACGAACAAGTACGCAGACGCTTTGGAGCCTCGATCCATTATACCCATCGTACAGAGGAATTAACGTATGATACGGATAGTAAAGATAAACTTTATACATTTCCTCTGGGTTATTGGCTTCCGATGCAAGAATTATCGGGAAGTTTCCTGTTTCGCAGTCAAGGAAAACGCCTAGGTGTTTCCTTGCAAGCGGAAACCCTAAAAGAGCATTGGAGTCTTTTCCATGATCTCTCCTACGAGACCCAGCAATTAGCGGACAATCCCAATAACTCCGGCAACTTGAGAGGCTGGGAAGAACGGCTGCATCAAATCAGTTACCAAAGTCATTTTACCCGAACGAATAAATCGTGGACGCATATCTGGTCGCCCACAGCCCGATTCAACCAAACTACGGCCAACCGCATATTACAACGGAATCCCACCACAAGCTCGTCTGCCATATGGACTACATTCGCCACCTATCGCCTAGCAAGGCAACGGATGTTATCTACCCAACTAAGTTACGAGGCGACAAAGAATGATACTTCGAGCGAAAAGGTATCCACATGGCAAATGACTGTCGGATGGAATCGTTTGGAAAATGATTTCTACATATATCCTTTTACGGTCAAACAATATACAGGGCTCTTCCACGGAGAGGTCGCGTTTTTTCGACAAATCCGCCTACCTAAAGAAAACAAGGTAAGTATCCGCCCGTCCGTGTATATCGTATCGGGCTATGGTACCGAGATCAAATGGGAGAAGGAAACGCAGAAGGATGAGAATGGCTCAGCAGAAATCAAGCTAGAGCAGAACATGCAAAAAGTGAACGAGGATTTTATTGCTCGCATGGCAACCCGTCTGGGTATCGGTACGGAAATGGAATATCGGCATCCCATTCATTCCGCCTTATCAGCGGGATTTCGTTTAAAGGGTAGTCTCGAACAAACGACAAGTCCTCAATCGACCCTCGGAGGGGGTGGAAACTTCAGTATTGTCATCTGGCTATAAATAGGTCTAATACTATGCGTTACTCAACTTTGTACAAAATACCAATAAGGATCGTGACGATATTTCTCTTATTATCATCACTTCATCCGGGCAATTACCTTCACGGGCAAGAGCAACCGGATACTCTGTCCTTCTATTTACCCAATATTTTGGTAACAGCCATCGAGTCTAAGACTCCGGGTACGGTTTCCTTGCTTCCTGCATCAACATTGGAACACACGCAACCGATCACAATCGCTGATCTGACACAGTTATTACCAGGAGGTCTCACCAATAATTCAGGGGTGACAGACGCACAATATTTCTCAGTGCGGGAGGTTTCTTTAAAGAACGGGGTAAACCAATTTCATAAGAACGCAGCTATGGGTGCCCAAATATGGGTAGACGGCTCTCCTCTTCATTTCAACACCGGCATCAACGAGCCTTACGAAGGATATGATGCCCGTTTTCTATCTCTCAACCAAGTGAAAGAGGCGGAAATCATCCGGGGAATACCTTCTGCCCGGTACGGAAACTTAACAAATAGCGTATTATTACTCAAGACTCATCAAGGTAGAATGCCTCTCTCCACCAGCATACGTTACAATCCGAAACTGAAACAATATATGCTTGGAAAAGGCTTCTGTATCTCCCCACAAGGCCATACGCTCAACCTGTTAGCGGACTATACCAGCCAAGGCGATTTCCATACCGGCGGCATACGCTTGGCAAACCTTTGCCATTGGTTGCCCACAGGGAAAAAACTAGAATTAAGCCTTACTTACACCTCTCGCATAGGAAAGGAAAAGCAATTCGTCAACGAGCAGAATCATACACAAAGACAACGATTGGATCAGCGATTTTCCATACAAGGGGAATGGCAACCCGACCGACGTTGGCTCAAGAAGCTGTCTCTGAGAATAGACGGTTCCCTTCAAAAAAGCAAACAAACAAAGAGTCAGGTCAACAATGCCTCTAGCCAGCTTTATACAGACCAGAAAGAGAGCGGCGAATGGGAAGCCCATGTTTTATCCTCAAACTACATGTACACATTAGTCAATGAAAGCCGACCTTTTTATGTAGAAACCGAGATGCTGGCGTCTACCTCATTTCCGCTACGGCAGAGACGTGAAATCAGCTTAGCCGCCGGATTCTCATGGCGTGGTGAGGGCAACGAAGGGCGAGGCAGGGATTTCGATCGGCAAAGGCCTCCTTCTACATCTATCCGTCCCCGCTCATTCCGGGAAATCCCATCCTTGCATACGTTCGGTGGCTTCATTGAGGCCACATACCGGACTCCCAACCTCCATGTAGAAGCCGGATTAAGAAATCAAGGATTGAAAAGCCGGGATTATGCCTTAATCTATCAGACAGAACCTCGCCTGAATCTCTTATGGTCTCTCTGCTCCTCTCCCTCCGGCTATACATTGAGTTTAAAAGCCGGGGTCGGATGGATCAGTTTCATGCCGACATTGGAAAAACTCTACCCGGAAGCTATTTATAATGATAAGGTCTCTTTCTATTATAATGATAGCAATGAAAGTGGAAACACCCTTGGTATTCTCACGACACATGCCCCCGGAATGGAACGAAATATGAAATTAAAACCTACCGTAAATCGAAAGATAGAGGTTGGCCTTATAGGGAAGACTCCGGCCATCCGACTAGACATGACCGTTTTTTTCGAGAAACAAACGGATGGCTTTTCCTCCTCGGCGCAATATATTCCGTTCAGCTATCGGGAATATGATTATCTATCAACCGCCCAACTTCGTCCTGAATACAAAGATGGACAGGTATGGGTGAACGGTAAGGCTGTCCCTTATCAAGAGAAATATAGTTACACGCCGGTATCTGTACCAGTCAATACACTCCATAGGAAGAAACATGGGATTGAGATGGTAGCGGACCTCGGGACTTTCTCACCCTTGCGTACCTCCCTAATCGTAGACGGGATTTGGTTATATGTACGAGAAAAGAATACGGCCCTTAACGGGATCTGGCCGATCCAGTACACAGATAAAACAGAATACCCCTACGTAGGTTTTTACGACAGGCAAGGCGGACCGGGAAATGAAAGTCGTTCGGAGATCATCTCCACGAACTTCCGTTTCATCACCCGCATCCCCAGAATCGGACTGGTCACTACCCTTACGTGGCAAATGATATGGCTCTATAAATATCGTACGCTCTACAACGGTAGCACTGGCGAGAATGTATGGCCCCTATATTGGTGTGGAACAGACGGAATCATACATCCGTTCACCGAGGCACAGAAAGAGGATCCAGCCTTTGCGCCTTTACTCTCCACCACCGCACCGGAACGATTCCTACCAAACTCTTATAAACCATATGGTATGCTGAATATTCGGGTAAACAAAGCTTTCGGAGAGCACATCACGCTGGCATTCTTTGCCAACAACCTCGCCGATTTACGCCCCACTCGCTATTCAGCCAGCACGAGATCTTACCTTCAACAAAATACCCAGCCTTTTTTCGGTCTGGAATTACAAATAAAACTATGACATCATGAAAACAAGCATACTTTACATATTCCTACTGTCAGTCCTTTACGCCTGCGACTCCCACTCTCTTCTTCCACCCAAGCAGCAATTGGATCAGCAAATAGCGCAACTGAATGATTATTCTTTGTTGAGCGGTCGCTTGAACGACCAGCTATGCGAAGAGATAGAAACCCATGCCCAAGAAATAGGGAATGACTCGCTTTTGCTGGCAACCCGCCAAATCATATACACTCGCTATTGCAGATTACAGGACACGGCTCATGCGAGAATGCTACTCGACCGCATGAAACCTTATGCCATCCGCATAAAAGACAAGCACCTTCTCATGAATCACCTGCGTATGGCATTTCTTCACGCACAGACACGCCAACCCGCAGAATGCGAGCGATGGATAAACGAGGCACGAAAATATGCATATATAAATCCTCAAAACTGGTATATCACGGCGGCTAACGCTTGTCTTGAATGTGGATTATATCCCCAAGCACTCATCTATGCGGATTCAGCATTGGTGAACTTGAAATATAAAGTGATAAGCTCTCCTCACTTAGTAAAAGCTATAGCATTAAGCCGTACGGGAAAGACCGCCGAAGCGGAGGAATGGACCAAACGATGCATTACCGATATCCGCCACTTTCAGGCGAAACACCAAATACACACGATCAGCTATCTGCAATATCAACTCTTCATGGAATACGCCGTCTCTCTCCGGAAACATGGAAAAAACAAAGAGGCACTATCCGTATTGGAGGAATTAGACAGAGTCTCATTCAATAATGTCGCCACGCCTCTCTTGAGGAACAAAGACAATATCGAGGAATATAAGGTGCGTGTGGCACGTATGTTGTCCGAATGCTATTATACGACCGGAAATCAATCGGAAGCCATCCAACAGGCAAACCGGGCTGACTCCCTACAATCCCATTATGCCCAAGAGCAAATGAACATACGCAGAAAGATGATCAGCGAAAGCCTACAAAACGAACTATTATCCACCCGCTTAAAAAGTCAGAAGATGGAGGCGGAACAGGCACGGCTCATCCAGTATATCCTAACCGGAATCATTATTTTACTCATGGCTATCCTAACCGGAGGATATCTTTGGTGGAGAAATCATCGCCATCGCCTACGCCAGTTATTCGATTTATTGATAAGCCATCATGCAGCTTGGTTGCTAATACACGATCCACTTCCGCTAATCTCCCGGCCACAAATAAAGTTACCAGATCATTCAGAGGCAAACACCGAGGTCACAACAAAAGCTGATAATCTCCTATATCAACGAATCCTATCAGTTATGAAAGAGCAAAAGCCTTTCTTAAATCCTAATCTCGACCTTGTGACCCTCTCCCGTCTAGTGGGTACTAACCGAACACAACTATCCACCACCCTCAATAGGCAGACGGGAATGAACTTCAGTCGTTGGCTGGCTGAATACAGGGTACACCACCTCCTTTCGCTCGTCGCCCTACGTCCCGACAGCGACATCACCGCACTAGCCTCCGAATCAGGCTTCACCTCCCGAACCTCCTTCTTCCGGCAGTTCCGGCAAGTCACCGGACTTACGCCCAACCAATACAGAAACGTACGAAAAGAGACCGGCAAATAATCTGTTAAAGTACGTGTCTAGCCTTTGATGCAGGGGCTTTACGGCCTTTGGTGTACCAGATCGTTCGGATCAAGTTTCAATACGTTCGCATCTTTTCTCATCCCTTGATTTACCAAATGGGACTGTCTATATTTGACCTCGCAAGTCCCTCTTATGCGGGTTACTTAAGACAGTACCAATATGGAAGAAAAGCAAAAGCCATCCCTAATCGAACGCAGGCTATATGCCCGCATCTTACAAATCATGGAGGATAAGAAGCCTTATCTCGATCCACAGTTCAATTTGTGCCAGTTGGCCAACCTCGCTTGCACGAACCGTACCCGGCTATCCTCTACCTTGAACAATCAGACGGGTATGAACTTCAGTCGCTGGCTGGCTATCTATCGGGTAGAGTACCTCATACGGGAATTTTCCAAGTGCCTCACACAAGAGCCGCAGGAGTTATACAAGACGGCTGGGTTTACCTCCCGTACCTCTTTCTACCGCCAATTCAAGGAGGTGACGGGCAACACTCCCATCGAGTACTTCGCCAACCTATATTATAACAACGTAAATGATTCAACTAAATAAATAGCGATATGAGACATTTTACACTCCTACTCTTATCCGTTTTTACTGTCTATCAAGCCAAGGCGGATATATTGATCCCCTTAGACAAATATCCTACGGGGGAAAAACGTTTCAACTTACAGATCAACGGAAGTCACGATACCAGTACCCCTTGGCTCTCCACCACGTCATTTGGCGTGGATGAAGATGGGCAGATGGGAAACCCGGAGAATTGGACATCCGAACAAATCGACGAGGACAATCACTCGGTAAGTCACCGACTCATCATGAACAGTATTTCCCTGCGCCTCTCCTATCGTGTATGGGACAATCTCAGCCTGTGGGCAGGCATCGGTACCACCAACTTCACCCACGAGGAGACTTTCCGAGATGATGACGACCTAAGCAGTACCATCTTCAGCAAGAACATGGTACCCATCTACAGCGGAGGGCTAGGTTACGGCCATGCCTTCACCGACCGCTTTTTCATGTCTACCCAACCCGGCGTGCGCTATGCCAACAGCGATAACATGACCACCGAGGTGTATTACCAAGGCAAGACCATCCCCTTGCGAGACCTCAGCCTCAACCGCCGTTACCTAGAGTGGACCGTGCCCGTGGTGGCCGGATACGCACTGGGGAATTTCGTGCCCTATGCCGGCATCCTCTACAAGGACTACACGATGAAAGACCGGTACGAGTTCACCAAGACATATGCCGGCAAGGACTATACCGTTCGTATCGACGAGACTTTCCACGCCCGTCACAAGCTGTACGCTTTGGCCGGGGTGAACTATTTCCTCGCTGACAACATCTCGCTCGGAGTAAACGGGAGCTTCGGCAAGAGGCAGTCCGTACAGTTACAATTCAATATCAGTTTCTAAACCTCTTAAACAGATATATACATGAGAACGACACTCAAAGCACAAGCGATACGGCTGATCGCCGTATTTTTGCTTATCACCGCCTCTACCACCACCGTCAAGGCACAGATCAGCCAACATCCCGAACTGTATAAGGTGAAAGAATTCCACAATTACGAATCAGACGGAGGTGCCTATTACTGCTTCACCGACGCACAATACTACCAAGGGAAGCTCTACGGGGTCTACATAAATAATAACGGACCTTCAGCCGTATGCCTCACGGCTTTCGAGGTGAACGGCGAGACCCAGACAATGAAGCAATCTACCATTGGTGAAACCAATAAAAAAGAGATCCGTCTCAATGAGTTCGGCGTATACCAAGATGCCGAGATCATCGTATACCGTAATCGCTTCTATGTGCTCTGGAAGAATAATACCAATGGCCAGATATGGATCGGCGAGGTGGATATGAAAAAGGGAGAATACAAGAAAACCCGTATGCTTGATGACGGGAAAACTTACGCCAACTTCGCCGCCACCATCTACCGTGACAAGATCTGCGTCATCCTACACCGCCGCA
This sequence comes from Parabacteroides sp. D25, assembly GCF_000307475.1. Taxonomy (NCBI): domain Bacteria; kingdom Pseudomonadati; phylum Bacteroidota; class Bacteroidia; order Bacteroidales; family Tannerellaceae; genus Parabacteroides; species Parabacteroides sp. D25. The sequence goes on from NZ_JH976503.1 coordinate 238,177, forward strand.
CCAACAAGAAACTGCAAGTCTACCAATACGGCGACCCCGAGCTGAACAGCGGCTGGGACTGGTGCGGCACCGTGCGCAACGCCGGACACGATAATATCGAGCTAAAAGGCTCAACAGGCATATCAATGGAATACGATCCCGACGACCACTGGGACGCCACCTCGTGGTACGGCTACGACGACACCGAGAAAAAGAACGTGGAAAAACTCATCGTAGGCCGACTCAAGAGCGGTGCATTCGAGGCATTCAGCTACAGCGGCGAATATGGCAAGGATAACACATGGCCCTCCAAGTGGGAAGAATACGCACACCACGACATAGGCCGCTCGAAGACCTTCTCACTCAAGCTCATCCAAGCTGACATCGAAGGCTATGCGGCCGACAATACCAATGGCTACAAAGCGTCCTCAAATCCCCTAATCTTCAGCTACTGTTCCTATGATGGCAAAGGGACGGGTGAACACTTCCTAAAGAAATTCTACCCCGGCAGCAACAGCTTCGCCGCCGACGCACCCATCTACACTGACCTGCCCTACGGCTACACGGCCGTAGCCACCGCAGCAGATCCTACCACTGAGACAGCTCCCGGCGGAGGACTCTACTACAAGCAATATATCTATCTACTGCGGGGTAACCAGCAACCATACCACTGGTTCAAGCACTCCTACGTCGCCTCCATCCGATCTAACGAGATCGTGGAGAGACGTAGTTCTTTCAACGACGAGAAGGCCTTATTCGGCAACAGCGAGTTACGCAATCTCGTGCGCCTCGTCGGCATCATCGAAGGACCACCTCCAACGGTAGTGGATAATAACGAGTGGTTCGGCGACCTCGGCGTAGCCTCAAGCCTTGCCTTCACCATGGGATCGGGCACCAGCAACTCCGTGAGCCGACTCTATAAAAGTGATCTAAAATGCTCCTTCGGACCGCATACGGATAAACTCACGGCAGCATTCGGCGGCGGATACTCCTTCCAGAAACAACACGAGGAAGTAACAAGCCAGTCCGAGTCCATCACCGTTACCTTCGAAGCAAACGACACAGCAGACTACCGGGCCATCGCCCTCTACTCTGTACCCATTCTGACCCGTTGCGACCTAGAATACCTCTCCCCCACCCGGAGACAGAGTGTACGAATGCCCATATTCAGCTATACTTACATGACACGACAGAGTATCAAACAAGTAGAAGTGCCTCTCGACCTAGAGCCTTTCCGCATAGACAATCCAAGCAAACTTGGAGACTGGGAGGCCCGTGAGATCCTCACCATGACCGCCAGCGAGCCAAATGTCAGCAAGTCCGTCAACTTCAGCCTCAACTCCGAACGGATCGACATGACGCTGGAAACCAGCGGCACAATCTCCGACAGTCAGACCAAAGGTGCCATCAGCCTTATGGATTTGAAATTCCCCTTCTTTCAACTGGAGAACCAAAGTTCTTGGGAATGGACAGACCAGACCACGGCGACAACCTCGCAGGGTATCAGCGCATCCTATTCGAAGATACGACGCACGGACAAGCACGTCAGGCCGGAAGAGACAGCCGAGTCCTTCTCATCCACCCTCTATCTGCTCACTGCCGAGAAGTCGAACACGCTCCGTGACCAGTACTACCCCAAGCTACTCGAACGGAAGATTAGCTTCGGCACCGACACCTTTCCCTTCATGGTAAACAGCGACAAACCCTTCGTATTGGCGTGGGACATCAACAACATCACCTATGTACGAGGTGACGTGAGCATCACCGGAAATGAGGTGGTAACGGCCGACGAGCCCCTATCTATCCGCTTTCTCAACGGCATGCTTACGGTAGACTGCCTGCCGGGAGCCACCGTCAACGTCTACAGCATGAACGGCACGTTGGCTGGTCACCAGCAAGCGGTATCCGGAAAAGCAATCTTCAGCCTGCCCGGACACCTGTACACCGTGGAGGTCGTGACCGAACGTTACCGGAAAGTACAGAAAGTAGTGAGATAATACAGTTAGAAGCCATGAAGACAAACCTCCTCCAGAGAAAACGCCTCCTAACGGAAGAATCGAATCGCTGTTATCTATGCGATGCCCCTGTCTGCACAAAGGCATGCAAGCCCGGACTAGATCCGGGCCGCTTGCTGCGGGCCTGTAAAATGGACAACCTAGCGGGAGCTATCCTCCGGGCCTACCAGATGGAAGCCTGCAGGGATTGCGACGGGCATCCTTGCGAGAAGGCCTGCCTCCGCGGACGAACCGACCGGGCGATATCCATCACTCAAATCGTACGGCAATTGCAAGATATGCCAAACCCGACGGATAGTTCTCCCCTCACTTCGTCTCCGGACTTGGCGATCGACTTTTGCGGCATCCGCTGCGCCAATCCCTTTATACTGGCCTCCTCACCCGTAGCCCATAATTACGAGATATGCGTCCGGGCCCTCGAAGCCGGTTGGGCCGGTATCTGCTTCAAGACAATATCATTCTATCCGAGCCATGAGGTATCCCCCCGCTTCGACCAAATGGAGGTGGATGGCGTGCCTTTCATCGGATTCAAGAACATGGAACAATTGTCGGAAGCCTCTGTCGAAGAGAATTTCGATACTCTCTATCGCCTCAAGCAACGCTATCCTGACAAATTAATCATCTCCTCCATTATGGGACGGACAGACGATGAGTGGACACGGCTTGCCCAATATTCCACGCAGGCTGGGGCCGATATCATTGAGTGTAACTTCTCTTGTCCACAAATGACGCAAGAAGGGATGGGCAGCGACGTAGGACAAAGCCCGGAACTGGTACGCCGGTTCACCGCCGCCACACGCCGGGGTACCCATCTGCCGATACTAGCGAAGATGACACCGAATATCGGGCAGATGACACCCGTGGCGCTCGCCGCCCACGAAGGAGGAGCCACCGGGATAGCCGCCATCAACACCATCAAATGTATCACCCGTATCGATGAGAAAGCACTTACGGCCCGGCCCGTTGTCTGCGGACTGAGCAGCGTGTCCGGCTATTCGGGGAAAGCCGTGCGCCCTATCGCTCTCCGGTTCATACATGAGCTGGCGAGCGATCCTTCTGCCGGCAAGATGCCTATCAGCGGGATAGGCGGTATAGAGACTTGGCGGGATGCCCTCGATTTCCTGCTACTAGGCTGCACGAACCTACAGATATGTACCGCCGTGATGCAATACGGCTTCCGGATCATCGACGATCTATGCGAAGGGTTACGACTGTTCATGCAAGAGAACGGATATAAAACCCTATCCGACCTCATAGGTATCGCTTTACCGAACATCGTACCCCCCGAGAAACTGGAACGTACGCAGATACACCGCCCGACAGTAGATAACAGCCTATGCCTCGGCTGCGGACGCTGTTTCGTTTCCTGTAACGACGGTGGACATCAAGCTATCCGTTTCACCTCTATGCGCAAACCGGTGATAGACGAGCAAAAATGTGTCGGCTGCCATCTTTGCGCATTAGTATGCCCAACCTTCGCCATACATTGACAGGATGAGGATCGAGACGGGACACCTTATTCTACTATCCATACTTCTTCTGTGCCCGCTAGTCCATTCAGACCTGCGGGCACAAAAGAAGACACCCGTCACACGAGCCGACTCCATCATGCGGCAGGTAATCCATCAAGCCCCCATCTACGAGCACGTCCTCGAGAGCTATGAAGCGGAGACCTACGTGAAAGGCCGTACGCACGTTCCCCGGAAGAACAAGCTGCTACGATACGCCTATCTGGTCTTCCCGATAGAGCGTCATCCCCGCGATGCCTTCTTCGAGATGAGTGGCCTCACCCGCTACGACGCTCCCAACCATTATCGCAACGAGATTGTAGCCATCAACAGCAGCCATCTCGCCGCCGGAAGGCATTACAAGGAGATAGCCTCGTTCGTCAACTTGAACGTCTACTCCCCCACGATCTACAATAAGGGAATGATCATGCCACTCTCGCCCGATGCTTTCAAATATTACACGTTTCGGCAGGAAGGCACGGACACGATCTCCGGCATCCCTGTGTATAACATCCGTTTCACCCCTCGCCAATGGAGCCAGAAACTACTATCCGGAAACCTGTACGTAACCGACGAACTCTGGACCATCGACCGTATCGAGATACAAGGGCACTCCTCTTTCTCCGAGTTCAACCTAAGCATACGTTTCAACCGTGACGAGAAGCATTTCATCCTCCCGGAAGAGGCTGACCTGCAAGTCTGCTACCATGCCCTAGGCAACCGGATAGAGAGCGACATCCACGCCGCTTTCCGCTATAAATCGATCTCTTGGGTAGAGGAAGACCATGAGAGCAGGAAATTATACTCGCTCGATCAAACCCAATACTATACGATCACCTCCGACACACTCTCCTTTACCCAAGACAGCACTTATTGGAACAGCCGGAGGGACAAGCCGCTCACTACCGACGAGAAAGCCTTGTACACCACCGGAACGAACGTGGTGAGGACGGAAGCGGACAGCAGCGCTCTCACTCGCTACCTCCAACTCGGCGAGCGGCTCACCAGCACGGTCAACAGGGATTACAAGAGTACTCGTGTGAAGTATTCCGGCCTTCTCAACCCGTTCCAGCTATCTTTCGGAAGCAACGGGATCACCTATAAGCAAGAAGCACGTATCAGTAAGACATTCGAGCATGACCGTCAGCTACGCTTCCACCCCGAGATCGGTTTCCTATTCAAGGAGAAAGAGCTACGCCTACGGCTAACAACCGACTGGGAGTATCACCCCGAGCGTCAAGGCATCCTCAACCTCACGATAGCCAATGACAACCAAAGCTATTCCTCCGAAGTGATCCACCAGATCAACGAGATCCTAAAAGATACCCCAATCCGTTTCGACGATCTCAACTTGAAGTATTTCCAGCACTACTATGCCAAGCTGATGAACCAGATAGAACTGATGAACGGCTTCCGGCTCTCGGCCGGACTCGCATACCACCATCGTACGCCCGTGAAAAAGAGCAAGGATACCGGATTGGATATTAAGGATCATAATGAGTTCACCCCGGTTATCGGCCTTACCTACACGCCCCGGCAATATTACTGGATGGACGGCTACCGGAAAGAGTACCTGCATTCCCATTACCCGACCTTCCGGATCGAGCTGGCACGAAGCATACCGGACCTGCTCGGCTGTACGGGAAATTATTGGCGGATGGAGGCCGGCATGAACCAGACCGTACGGCTGGGCTTATCCGAACGACTGAGTTACAATCTAAGCGGTGGACTCTTTTTTAACCAGCATAACATGTACTTCGCCGATTTCAGCTATTTCGCCAAACGTTATTTCCCCGAGCCTTGGGGCGACCGGTTTGGCGGGATCTTTCATAATCTAGGTGGGGATTGGTGCAATGCCTCCGACAAATATATTCAAGGGCACCTCATGTACGAGAGCCCATTCATTCTATTGCGATTCCTCAAGCCCAATCCCAAGGCGCATAAATACCTCGTGTCCGAACGTTTCTACCTCAGCCAGCTATGGACTCCCGTATTGCCGAATTACAGCGAGCTCGGGTATGGTATCGGTAGCGACCTTTTTCATATAGCGCTTTTCCTAGGCTTCGAGAAGTTCAAGTATCAAAGCGTCGGATTGAAGTTCGCGCTTGAGTTATTCAGATAATTATAAACAAGTATAGATATGAACAAGAGAAACACTATTAAACAACTTCTTCACCGCGGATGCCTACTTATGGGTATCAGCGCAATAACAAGTTCGGCCTTCGCATGGGATTTCGCCGAGCATCGTAAGATCGGCGACCGTGCCATGAGCCTTCTCCCACGTTATCTGGTGGAAAATGGGATCTTCCCCAACGAGGCCGTCGCTGATAGCGCCTTGCTGCAGATCCTCAACATGTCGCATATGCCCGGCTCGAACGCCTACGCCATGAATGAGCTGACGCAGTTGCCGAATATCGTGACCTACGGTACGCTTTGCGGATTGGCCGGCGACCATGTGGAAAATCCCATGCTCTTGGAGACAGGCCTGCAGACCCATTTCTCCAAGACGAACCGTACGCTGGCTTTGGAGACACAAGCCATGAACGAGTTCCTCACCGGAGCCAACAGCAAGGAGTTGCTCGACATCAATCTGGCTTACGGTATCCTAGCAATCAAGGACCTCTCCCACTTCTACGCCTATGGCAAGGGATTGAACGAGCATCTGAAGATGATCGACCCCGAGCTGATCCGCCGCCTTCAACGCCCCTCGGAAGTAAACAAGGTCTTCGATAAATTAAATCAGTTGCCCTCCATGAGCAAGTATTTCTGCATCCACATCTTCGCCATCTATCTAGCACAAGAGGCAGGCAAAGAGATGTGTAAAGGAGATACGCGAATGGCGAGCAACCTTATGTTCTACGCCACGATGTACGAGGCTTTCGCCGAGCATTTCCTACAAGACTCCTTCGCCTCCGGACACCAAATGGTACGTAGGGGCTTCTCCGCCTCCGCCGTATCCAACAATAAGAGCCTGCACGATTTCTACAATACCATCCCCGTACAGACCGCTAACCTAAAAGGCGAGACATGGAGTGCTTACGGCGATAAACGTCTGAACCAAAACATGATGGAGTACAACGAGGCCGATGATTACCGGCATATCCGGGTAACGGAGAAACATCCTTATTCCTTGGAGAAAGGCGATAGCTACGAGCGGGAGACGAAGGTATTCTACCAAGTCGTGACCGCCACCTGCGAGTCTATCGTAGAAGTCTGGAAAGCCTACCAGAATGCCTTGGAAGGATCAGACGAGAATATCTTGAACGAGATCCCTTCCGAACGAGACGACCTACCTCAGTTCGTCTACGATCGTTTCCCGGTAATCAAGGATTTCCCGATCCCCTTCGGGACGAATTTGGATGACGTCCCCTTGGAAGCTTCCGTCGCCGACCGCAAGGATGAGCTACAGCTGATCGTACAAGAGCCTTTTACCCGCAACTTTATCCGGTCGAGGGTAGCCAACTCCTTCATGTTCCTGATCGGCACGCCGATCCATAGCAACCGGGATGGTGTCATGACGTATGGCGGTCGCTTGAACGTCAGCATGATCAATTGGCATAAGTTCGGGAAAGGGAAAGGCATGATCATGGAGCTGGGCGACATCGCTCATTGGGTATCCCCTACGATCTCCGGTTATTATATGCACGCCCCTTCCTCCTCCTACACGATCAAGAACTGGAACGTGAAGGCGGGCGCCAATTATAACATGGATATATTCGTTTCCCCGAAACGTTTCCTCGGCCTGTATAGTTATTTCGAGATGGGTATAGACCGCCGTAATGACGAGACCCGTTTCTTGGTAGCTCCCTCGGTCGGTATCCAGCTAGGTTCCCTGATCGGTGTCCATAATTTCAATATGCCGGGATGGTTACGCATCCCGTTGGGAATTATCCTCCCCTTGAAATTCGCCGTCACTTGCAATAAGGTGGCCGGCCGTCCCGTAGAATGGATCAGCAATATGGAGGTGGATATATTGTTCTAGGAAACACCTTGATTCATGCCTATACAGGTAAGAGACCACACAGATATCGGCGTAACCCCTTACCTGTATAGGCACTGGGCCACGCCGATACTCGCGTAGTGTCATACGTATATACGTGTGATCTCATCGATTTCGCCGAACCCGATCAAGGCGTTAAACAGACGGATCCGGGTATACTTAGGCAGATCCTCTACCGGGATATCCCCGGCCTGTACCAAGCCTTTATCCAATAAGTAAGCACGCATCGTACCACATAACAAAGGGCGTGCGGGAGTGATCCAAGAGGTGCCATTCCAAAGGGCGACATTGCAAATGGAAGTATCGGTCAGCAAACCGTCACGGATGATCAGGATATCGTCATGTCCCCCTCGTTGGGCGAATAAATCATTTAAGCATTGGCGATCCGTACTCTTATAGGAATAATCGATCTCATCGCATGTAACCAATCGCAAGGAATGAACCGGACGCATACGGTAAGGAACGTATTCTACCTGTAAGACCTCGCGGGTATATTCCACCCGGCATTTGGTACGTTCTTGATGAGGCCCCGGATGAATATAACCTGCGAGATCAATTTCTTCTCTCGCTCCGAATAGCTCCCTGCGGGTACGGTTCATCCGGGCATTATGGTACGGAAGGTTATGTATCCGTCCCTTCTCGATACGGATCGTCTCCACAAACGGACTCCCTGATAAGGTCTCAATAGATGGGCACATATACTTTTTGTTTCATTTCGTTATACTCCGATCTCACATCACTTTTAGAGGTGATTCCCCCACCGCTCTTGAAAACAAACGAATGGGGAGAGACTTGTTCCATAAAACGGATCATCACGGCGCTGTCTAAATCTTGGCCGTCAAAATACCCCATCACCCCCGTATAGAAGCCCCGCTCATAGGTTTCCGCCTCGGCGATGATCTCCAAGGTCTTTTTCTTGGGAGCGCCCGTGATGGAGCCGGCAGGCAAGAGGCTGAACAAAATCTCCCCGACATGGCCGTTCCATCCTTCCGGCAACCGGCCTCTTATCTCAGAGCTGACCTGCAACAAACTTCCGTTATGCGTACGCAGTTCATCGATATAACGATACCGGGGAACACAAACCTCGGAGGCTACGATACTCAAGTCATTCCGGATCAAGTCCACGATCGTGGCATGCTCCGCTGCTTCCTTGGGATCATCGAGGATACGTCTCCGGGCATCGGGCAGCGTAGCGTCAATCGTACCTTTCATGGGATACGAATAGATGAGACCATCCCGCGTCCGCACGAATATCTCGGGCGAGAATACCACGAAACGATCCCGCATCCAAAGCTTATACATCGCCTTGGAATGGTAAAAGATATCTTTCAAGGAGAGGTTCGTATATACCGGAGTAGCGCATGTCAAGTTTACCAAATAAGAATTACCCGCATGGATATGCCGGGAAACGGTCTCGAATGAATGGACATACTCCTCGAAAGAAACATACGAGGGCTGCCATTCAACAGGTTCTCCGGATATAAGATGAGAGGAATCCCGCAAGTTACATTCGTGATTTGTATTCGTAAAGCCGTTCAAATCGTACAATAACTCGGAGGGAGCGATCTCTTCCGGACTCTCCACATAGATCCGCTCTCGTTTATAATCAATGATAAAAAGAAAAGGCCGTCCCGCTTTCCCCATTTCGTTCATGCGGAAGACGGCCTCTTCTTGCGTGTATTCGGTCATTATACTAAAAATCGTTCTGTCAAACCACCAAACGCATCGATACGGCGATCCCGGAAGAAAGGCCACCAACGACGCACGTTCTCACTACGGGTCTTGTCGATCTCTATCACACGTACCTCCTCTTCGTCATTCGGGAATACGGTTAATAGCTCACCTTGGGGACCGGCCGCAAAACTGTTTCCCCAAAACCGGATACCGCCCGTTTGCCCCGAAGGGTCCGGCTCATGCCCGGTACGATTTACGGAAATGACCGGGAGTCCGTTCGCCACGGCATGTCCCCGCTGTATGGTCACCCACGCACCCAGCTGACGGTCCTTCTCTTCCTGCGTATCGCTACTTTCCCAGCCGATAGCGGTCGGATAGATCAACATCTCGGCGCCACGCATAGCCATCAAACGGGCTGCTTCCGGATACCATTGATCCCAGCAAACCAACACACCAAGACGCCCCACAGAGGTATCGATAGGCTCAAAGCCTAAATCACCGGGGGTAAAATAGAATTTCTCGTAATAAGCGGGGTCATCCGGGATATGCATCTTGCGGTATTTCCCGGCGATCGTACCGTCTTTCTCCAAGACGACGGCCGTGTTATGGTACAGGCCCGGGGCACGCTTCTCGAAAAGGGAAAGCACCAAGACGATACCCAATTCTTTCGCCAAGGCACCGAAGGTTTCCGTCGATGGGCCGGGGATCGTCTCTGCCAAGTCAAACATGCTCGTATCTTCCGTCTGGCAGAAATACAGGCCGTTATGCAGTTCTTGCAAGACGACCAATTCCGCTCCCTCCCGGGCAGCCTTACGGATATTTACCTTTAGCTTCTCTATATTCGCCGCTCTGTCAGCGGTATTCTTTTGTTGTATTAATCCTACTTTCATATTTAATTGGTTGTAGTTATTATTCGATAAAGCTTTCCGGATATTGCATCGTCACGCAATGCAGGGAACCGTGTTGCTTGATAAGCGGAAGGCAATTGATACCCACGATCTCACGGTCCGGGAACGCTTCCCGCAAAGCCGCTTTAGCGATCTCATCTTTCGGTGAGTCATAGAACGGAACCAATACGGCCCCATTCATGATCAGGAAATTAGCGTAGGTAGCGGGCAAGCGCTCCCCTTCCCATTCCACCTTATCGGCCATCGGAAGTGGAATCAGACGATAAGGCTCCCCATTCGCCCTAGTAAACTCCTTGATCTCCTCCTCCATCGCCTTCAATTCCTCATAATGCTCGTCTTCCTCATCCTCGCAACGGACATAAGCGATCGTATCCTCGCTACAGAAACGGGCGAGCGTATCCACGTGGCTATCCGTATCGTCTCCGGCTAAATAACCGCTGGTAATCCAAAGGATACGATCCAAGCCAAATACGTCTTTCAAATAACGTTCCAATTCCTCCTGTTGCAAATACTCATTACGGTTTACGGATGCCAGACACTCAACGGTAGTCATCAACGTACCTTTCCCATCCGATTCGATACTACCGCCTTCCAGCACGAAAGGTTGCATATTAGCGGGCACCACCTCACCGGAGAAGGTCTTCATATGACAAAGGTTACGGGTAATCAGATTATCATGATTGGCGGCGAACTTCATTCCCCAGCCATTGAACACGAAATCATAAAGCATGGGCGTTCCCTCATCGAAGACGGAAATTCCCCCGTGATCCCGTGCCCACGTATCGTTCGTATCCATCTCACGGAAAATGACACGGTCGTAATCAACCTCACCCAATTGTTCACGTACGGCGGTCTCGTCCGGACAGACAATCAATAACTTCTCTCGCTTGATCACTTCCTTGGCGATAGCCACGAAGCAAGGAATCACCTCGTCCAATATCGGGGCCCAATCCGTATTCTCATGCGGCCACGTAAGCTGCACGGCACTTTGCGGATACCATTCCGCAGGTAATATCACGTTATGTTCCATATTTGAATTGTTTAAATTGTTTCACAAGCACGATCGCCGTCACGATCGCCGCCACCGTATCGGCGATAGGCATACTGATCCAGACACCGAGAGTTCCGAATAACGGGGGGAGGAGGATTAAACAGGGTATCAAGAAAAGCATCTGCCGGGTCAAGGAGAGAAAGATCGCTTTCTTAGACATGCCGATGGAAAGGAAGAAGTTAGTCGCCACCATCTGGAAGCCCACGATCGGGAATACGGCGAAGACGATGTGCAGGCCATAAGAGGCGGCACTGATCAACTCCCCGTCACTCGTAAACATACGGACGATCCACGACGGCACCAACTGGCAAAGCAAGAACCCCAGCGTAGCCACTCCTACCGCCCAGCGCATCGTCAGCCGGGTCACGTCCGTCACCCGGGAATAGAGTCGGGCACCATAATTATAACCGGCTATCGGTTGCATACCCTGATTAAATCCCATGATAATCATCACGAAAAGAAAAGCGATACGGTTCACGATACCATAAGCGCCAATCGCCATATCTCCCCCATGCTCTTTCAATCCCCGGTTGATAAGGATCACGATCAAGCAGGAACAAAGGTTCATCAAGAACGGAGATAAACCGATCGACAAGATGCCTTTCACGATCTCCGAGCGCAGCCTATAAATACCTTTCTTGAAATGAAGGAGTTGTTTCGGTCTCGAGAAATGGATCAACTGTCCGGTAAGCGAGATCACCTGCGAGATCACCGTCGCCCAAGCCGACCCTTTGATACCCCATCCAAACCCAAAGATAAACAACGGATTCAAGGCGCAATTGATAACGACCGACGCTAACGTAGCATACATCGCCATCTTCGGGAACCCCGAGGAGCGCAAGACCGCGTTTAATCCCAGATACATATGCGTAACCACATTGCCATACAGAATAATCCGCATATAATCACGGGCATATGAGATCGTGTTCTCACTAGCACCGAAAAAGTACAGCACGGGATCAAGCAAGAACAAGAAAGCGATCGTGAAAGCGACGCCCAGAACCACATTCAAGATCAACACATTCCCCAATACCTTATTCGCCCCCTCATAATCTTTCTGCCCCAGCTTCACGGCAACCAACGTAGAGGCACCGACTCCCACCAACGAACCGAAGGCGGCCGCCAAGTTCATCAACGGAAAGGTCAAGGCTAGGCCGGAAATCGCTAACGCCCCCACTCCATGGCCAATAAAAATGCTATCGGCCATATTATATAAAGAAGAAGCTGTCATTGCGATAATCGCAGGAATCGCATATTGCGTAAGTAATTTACCGATAGGCTCGGTCCCTAATACCAATGGAGAATTTTGTTTTGTCATGCCGCGAAGATACGGATATTTCGATTTATTCTTTATATTCGCGACCTTATAATAGTTTAAATATGGCAGAGGAACTACGGATTAAAAATGGTGATAAACAGGAAATGTATGAGACGTTGCTCCCGCAAATCGCCTCATTGGTAGGTAACGAGACCGACCTAATCGCTAACATGGCGAACGTCGCCGCAGCACTCAAGCAAACTTTCGGTTTCTTTTGGGTGGGTTTCTACCGGGTCATAGACAATCAGTTGGTATTAGCGCCTTTTCAAGGCCCTATCGCCTGTACACGAATCAAATACGGAAAAGGGGTATGCGGCACGGCTTGGAAGGAGACCCGTACGATCATCGTACCGGATGTAGACGCTTTCCCGGGACATATCGCTTGTAGCTCGGCGTCACGCTCTGAGATCGTAGTTCCCGTGATATGGGAGGATAAGGTAATCGCTGTCCTTGATATAGACAGTGATCAACCGGATAGTTTCGATGAGACTGATCAGATCTTTTTGGAAAAGATAGTGGAATTGCTTCCTCATCAGTAAGCCTCGCCTCAGTACTTCCCAAGAAGTACTGTAGTACTGCCTAAGAGGTACTGCAGTACTTTGTAAGGAGTACTCCAGTACTCTCCGAAGAAATACCACAGTACTTCGCAAGGAGTACTCCGGTACTCTCCCTGAAGTACCGGGACAAATGCTACTTACCGCAAATACCCTTAAATGGACAATAAGAACAAGCCTTCCCCGTAGGGGTTTGCGTAAAGGGAATTTCCGGATTGAAGATCTCGTCCAAGCAGCCCCGCAGCCCCTCCTCGAACGCTTGGGCATAACCGGAGAAATCCTCTACCTTCTCCGACTTCCCCCGTTCGATACGGTGGTAGACCGATGGGTCGAACGGATCGGCGAAAAGGGAACGGACGTAATAAATGCCCGGTTGTATCGTCTTTCCTTTGTTCTCGGTGAGATGGGCGTACATCCAGCAATACATGAATACCTGCATCACGGCTTTCGCACGATCTTTCTCCTCCTTGTTGAATAGGCTCTCGATACTACTGAAAGTCGTAGTTCCGCTACCGCTCTTGTAATCGATGATACGGATAGCGTCGCGAACCTCGTCCACACGGTCGATAAAGCCTTTCAACCGGATCTCGGAATAGTCGGAAAGGCTGATCAGACCGTTTATCTTACGCTCGGACTCGATGTAAACGAAAGGGGTCAGCTTGCCGTCACGCTCCAAGATTTTCTCCACGTATTTGCGGATCATCTCGCCGATCAGGTAGTTTTGTCCGGTAAGGGAGCGAACCACCTCTGTCTTGAAAAACTCGCTGGCGAAAGCCCGGGCGATAGCTCCGGTAAGCAAGGCCGTATCCTTACGGATCGCTTTCAGCAAATCCACGGTAACCATCTTCCCTTGGAACGGCTTGTAAAGCTCCTCCATCACTTTATGTAAGATACTTCCGAATACATCGCTCTCGATCGTCTCGCTCACCTCCTCTTCCTCTCGAATGCCTTCCACGACGGAAAAATAGAATTTCAACGGGCAATCCAGATACGTATTGATAGCGCTCGCCGAGATCGCCTTGCTCCCCCCTTTCCGGTAAGCGTCTAAACGGCGCATGATATCCTCCCTTTTCGGCACGGCCAATGGCGGGGTCTTGGAGGAAGATACGTTATAGACCACCAATTTATCTCGCATCGGCACCTCATAATGATAATGCAGCTGGTGGACAAAGCGACTTACCTCTCCCGTCTGCAATCCGTTGCTGCGGGTATCGTATAAAAGGCTCACGTGGCTGGCACGCTCTATCAAACGATAGAAATGGTAGGCCCATACGCTATCTTGATGCTCGTAGGTAGGCAACCCGAAACCCCTGCGTAGGTTATAAGGGATAAAGGAGTTCGCCGCTTTCCGTTGCGGGAAAATACCCTCGTTCATGGATAAGATAATCAGACGGTCGAAATCCAAGGCACGGGTCTCGAGCACACCCATAATCTGGAGGCCGGAAAGCGGCTCGCCGTGGAAGGGGATCGTAATGGTATCAGTCACCCGCTTCAATAGGCGGAAGAAGGTATCTATTTTCATCTCTATACGAGCGTCTTTCATTACCTCTTTCATGCGGTTTACCGTGGTGAAATAATGGAAGATGAACTCTTGCTCCAAATCGTTCGTCCGCTGGGGTGCGTCCTCCTCTTCCTCATCGGAAAGGGCGGACATAACCTTGTTCAGCTCTTCCAACACCTTGATCAGATAATCCGAGAAGGCCTCCACCCCGGTCACCGGCGTGAACAGGATTTCTAGCAAAGGCGTTTTCCCTAACTCCGTATGCGAGATATAGATCTTGTTGTTCTCCGTGATCTCTTTCACCAAGGAGGAAATAATCTCCGGTGAGGTGGAGAGGATGTAGCGATGGTTCAATACCGGCAGCACGTCACGGAAATAGAACAACGGATTCCGGTCTATGTAGCGTACGTTCTTCTGCAACGCCAAGATATACTCGATCAACGAGGCGACCGGGGTTCCCGCCAAGGGATAACCCATCGTGACGTTGATACGCCGGATTTGCTCCGGTATGGCGTTCAGCACCGGGATCAGCAGATGTTCATCGGGCAAGATCACCGCCGTACGCAGGGCTTCTTCCGAACTCATCTCCGCTTCCTTGCACCAATCGCTCAACAGGGTGTAGACGTGCTTGGCCTGCCCGATACCAGAAGGGATGCCGATCACCTCAATCTCGGTCTTTATCTTCTCCTCGGGGGGTAATTTCATCGAGGAAGGGAAGCTCTTCAGGTTACGGGAGACGAAGTAAGAAGCCTTATTATCCGGATCGGTTACCTTATCGGATACATAATCCCAATAGAAATCCGCTATCTCCCGCTTCTGCAACTGGGCTAAGAAACGTTCTTCCGATACGGACAAGGCGTTCAAACCGACGAAGACAATTCGCTCGTAAGGTAAATCCGGAGACTCGCCCCGTTCCATGCTTTCCACGACCTCCCGGAAGATCATGCCCTCGTAACCTTTTCCCTCGGCGGCCAAGGTCGCACGGAATTCCTCATAGAGATCGTATAGCACTTGCCAGACCGCCAAGAACTGTTGCTGGTTCGGCGTATCGCCCCGGGGATAAAAACTGGACCAGAAACTACGGATAGCGGCGATCTGCTCATCACTTAAGAAATCGAAATCATTCTCTATCTCCCGTAGGTCCGTCACGTTACTGAATAGCATGCGGGCATTTGCCATGTACTTATCGATATCGTCGAAGTCGTTGAGCAACATCTCGCCCCAATACAGGAATTCATCGAAAGTCTCGGTGGAACCGCTTTGGCGGATGTAGATGTCGTACAGGGTAAAAAGCATACTGATCCGGTCGGCGGATTGTTTTCCGCTCAACTGGATAAAGAGATCGTTGATCGTAAGGATTGTCGGAGAGAAAAGGGGAATATCGGCTACCTCCGAGAGATATTTCTGGAAGAAAAGCCCCGTACGCCGGTTTGGGAAAACAAAGGCCAGACGACTGACCTCCGCCCCCCATTTCTCGTAAAAAAGAGACGCTACTTGATATAAGAACGGTTTCATTTATTCAAAAATTTGTACAGGCTGTAGAGACGGGGCACGCCCCGTCTCTACAATCGGATACGATTCACGTTATATTAAGATGTTCTCTATCTCCTGCAATTCTTCCCCGGAGAAAGAGATATTATCTAACGCTTTCAGGTTATCCATCAATTGGGCGACAGAGCTAGCGCCAATTAATACGCTAGTTACCCGTTCGTCCTTTAATAACCAAGCGAGCGCCATCTCCGCCAAGGTCTGTCCACGGCGGGCGGCTACCTCGTTTAGCTTACGGGCCTTTTCCACGGCCTCCGGGGTAACTTGAGAGGTCTGCAAATGACCGGTCGATTTCGCCGCACGGGAATTCTCCGGAATTCCACGCAAATACTTATCCGTAAGCAAGCCTTGCGCCAACGGCGAGAACGCTATCATACCCACACCCTCTTCCTTCAATACAGGCAATAAATCCGGTTCCGTCCAACGATCGAACATCGAATAGCGGGCTTGGTGAATCAAGCAAGGCACCTTATGCTCTTTCAGTACGGCCAAAGCCTTACGGGTCTGGTCTGCGTCATAGTTGGAGATACCTACATACAAAGCCTTTCCTTGCCGGACGATATCAGCCAAGGCCCCCATCGTCTCCTCGATCGGAGTCTCCGGGTCCGGACGATGGGAGTAAAAGATATCCACATATTCCAGTCCCATCCGTTTCAAGCTCTGATCCAAGCTAGCCATTAAATATTTACGGCTTCCCCAATTCCCATACGGTCCCGGCCACATATCGTAGCCCGCCTTCGTAGAAATAATCATCTCATCCCGATAAGCGCCCAAGCCCTTCTTCAATATCCGGCCAAAATTCTCCTCCGCCGATCCGTAGGCCGGGCCATAATTATTCGCCAAGTCGAAATGAGTCACGCCATGATCGAATGCGGCGTGAGCGATCTGGATAAAATTACTGAACACATCCACACTACCAAAGTTGTGCCACAATCCCAAGGAAACGGCCGGCAATAAGATACCGCTCCGTCCGCACCGCCGATATACCATATCCGCATAGCGATTCTCTTCCGCTTTGTAAAACTCCATATGCTCTTTCTTTTTTTAATTATTATATCTCATCCGGCCAAGGAACCGGTTTACCTGTCGCCTTAAACGACGGACGTTGCCCGTCCACTTTCCGTAAATACGTACCCAATTCCCCGGACAGACGCTTTACGATATCGGGATGCTGCCTTGCCACATCATTATGTTCCCCTATATCCTCCGGGATATTAAACAATTCCTTCTTCCCCGTCTCGTAATAATAGATCAGTTTCCAGTCTCCATTACGAACCGAGCAAGTCGGACCGATTCCCGGCCCGTCATTACCCCATATATTCGGGCAGTTCCAGAATAAGCTACGTCCCACGGAAGGATCTCCCGTACCTTTTAATAAAGGCATGAAACTGACGCCATCTATCGGCTGTACAGTCTTATACCCCTTTATGCCTGCCATCTCCAAGATAGTTGGATAGAAATCCTCGATAATCAAGTATTTATCACATTTGCTTCCCGGCTTCACCACCCCCGGCCAACGCACGATCATAGGCTCACGGACTCCTCCCTCATAGGCGGAGCCTTTACCACTGTTCAAGGGATAGTTTTGCGTATGGATCTCTCCGTCACGCCATCCGGGCTCGCTGGAAAGACCGCCGTTATCGCTCATGAAGATCACGACCGTGTTATCCGCCTCGCCATTCTTCTCCAACCAGTTCATCAAATCGCCCAGACTCTTATCCATACCCTCTATCAAGGCAGCGTAAGCCGCCTCTTTAGCCGTTAACCCCTTATCGATATATTTCTGGTAGAAACGCTTGTCCTTATCAATCGGGATATGGATCGCATAATGTGACATATATAGGTAGAACGGCTGGTTATATTTCTTAGCCTTGTCCAACGCCTTGATCGCCTCCTGCGTCAAGGCCTCCGTAGCGAAGGTGTCGCTTCCCCAATACTTTTCCAATCCGGGGATAGCGTTCGGAGCGTAAGGTTTACCATCCTTGGTATGCCCGTAATTATTCTCGCCGAGGTAACTGGCGAGACCTCCGGCGGCATGCCCGGCTATATTGACCTCGAATCCCCAATGATGCGGGTCCTCCCCCGGGGTATCGATCGCCCCAAAGTGCGCCTTGCCGCAATGGATCGTATGATATCCGTTATTCTTCAATATCTGCACGAATGAAGTACCCACAAACGTATTATTCGTCCCGCTCACTTGAGCCACGCCGTTATAATTCCAATCCGGCAGGGTAAGCACATCACTCTCCCGGTCAGTCGTCTTATCCTTAAAAAGTGTCCAGTTCGTAACCCGGTGACGGGCGGCATTCGTCCCCGTGATCAAGCTGCAACGGGTAGGCGAGCTGATACTGCTAGCGTAGGCTTGGGTAAACATCATGCCCCCTTTCGCCAATCGCTCCATGTTCGGGGTCTCATATACCTCATTATAATGCGTCTTTTGGATCCAAAAAGGTAAGGACGTATCCTCCCATCCCATATCATCAACCAAGAACAGGATGATATTCGGGGGACGACTGGCACTCTGGGCGTTCGCTACCGCCGATACCGACAATAAAGCGATGGGAATAAACTGAGTCTTCTTCATGATAGGCAACGGATATTTGTATTCTACGAAAGTAGATATATTTCACCGAAAAACAATATTGTTTCATATACAAAATAATATTGTCTTATGTATTATACTTTTCCGGACATAAAATAAGGGACCCTTGACAAAAAGAGTCCCTTACCTAATATCTTTTACCCAATGATTTATCCGGAAAGCCTTAACGCAAACGATCCAAAGAACGTACCAGCGCCTCATCGGCCCCGATATTACGGATCGCCAGATAATCCAAGATCAGATTGACCAACGGGAAGGAAAGAGCGATCTTAACACTTACGCTGGCACCTTCCATATCCCCCTTCAAGGAATAGATCAAGAAGGCAAAGAAACCATAAAAGCCCAATATCAGCAATGCGTTGAACACGCAAAGACGGATTTGCAGGATTCTTTTCTTATATAAGAAGATCGTTACCAAGGCAATGATAGCGATGATAGCAGTCAAGGCAAATAAGCCCCACGCCGGGTATAGTAATTCCGGCTCACCGATCATCGTGCTCAACCCGCTAGCATCGAACGAGAAGAGGGCGTCTCCTTGTTGCAACACGGCCAACGGCAAGAATAAGGTAGCGACCGTAAGCGCCACGATAATTAGCAGGTAAACAGTTTGTATTCTTTGTAACATGGTAATTAGTTCGTTTTAAATGGAAAGGCCGACTCATTTGAGGGTCAGCCTTTCCGATGTTCAAAAATATTTCTTCTTAGAAGTTATTCTTCTCTTTAGCAGGATTCTTGTAATAAACCTTGCCATCCTCGTACTCTTGAGCGGCGATCAACGTTGATTTCGGAAGTTTCTCATAGTAGCGTGAAATCTCGATCTGCTCACGGTTTTCAAAGACTTCCTCCAAGTTGTCATTGTAAGAAGCGAACTCTTGAAGTTTCTTTTCCAGATCTTGTTTCATCTCAACACTAATCTGATTCGCCCGTTTTGAAATGATAGCGACTGTCTCATATACGTTACCCGTTTCTTCACTTAACTTCATCATGTCACGGGTTACCGTATTGGTAGGAGCGTTTGATTTTCTGTAATCCATTTTCGTTTTATTGATTAAATTCGCTTAATATGCATCTGTAATTCGCTTGCTGGCATAGTCGTAGAACTTCGTTACCTGCTTTACGTAGTTACCTTCCGGATACTCGTTCATGTAGTTGTAATACTCGTCAACCACATCCCGGTAACGGCCCTGCAACTTCTCCTCTACGGATACTAGCGCCAACTCGTACTTCGCACGGATGATAAGGAACATGAATTCCTCACGATACTTGGAATACGGGTAATTCTTCAAGGCGTTCTGCGCCGTGATCACGCAAGACTGGAAGTTATTCCCCATATAGGTACCTAGATTGAAATACAAGCGGGTGGCCATCAATTCCTTGTAAGCCAACTTCTCCTGAAGCTCGAACATGATGTTCTGCGCTTCCTCGGCCCGTTCACTTTGCGGATAATACTCCAAATAAAGTTGCAACTGCTCGATCGCCTTATACGTCTGCGACTGGTCTAACCGGGGATCCGGAGAGTCCAGATACAAACCATAACCGGAATAGAAACGGGATAATTCCGTAAACTCCCCTTTCGGATAGGTCGTATAATAGGTCTCGAAGTATTGCGAAGCCGTCTGATAATCTTTCTGACCGTAATAGCTTTGCGCCAACAAGTACAAGGACTCCTCGGCATAAGCTGTTCCTTTAAAGATTGTAACCAGTTCATCCAGCAGAGTAGCGGATTTCGAGTATTGCTTCGCGTTGAAGTATTTCTTCGCGTACGAATATTTCAATTCGTAATCCGTGCTCTTCAGTATCTTATTATACTCTCCACAAGAGGATAATAGTACTGTCATCATCATCAGTAAAAATACAACCTTTTTCATTCACATACTTTTAGCGTGCAAAATTAGTGCTTTTAGGCGAATAAATGAAACCCAAAACGTTAATATTTACAACTTATATAAATCGCTAGCAGCGATCAATTCCAATTTATTCGCTTTCAAAACCTCCGCGCACTTATTGACATCGTCCGGACGGATGATCACGTTAGCAGCGTCGCCTTGAGAAAAAGCGTACATATATTCAATGAAGATCCCGGCCGAGGTAATGATATCCATCGCCTTTGCCAAGGCTCCCGGCTGGTTGGGACAATGCAAGCATACCACGTCGGCCACGCTTACAGCGTATAACTTTTCACGAAGCACGGATATCGCTTTCTCCGTATCGGATACGATTAGGCGAAGGATACCGAAATCGGAATTCTCGGCTACCGTGAAAGCGGACATATTGACCCCTGCCTCCCCTAATATCTTGGCGACTTCCGTAAAACGGCCTTTCTTGTTTTCCAGAAAGATTGATAATTGTTTTATTAACATAGTACTTAATCTTTTAGAGGTTATACTAACTTACGTTTATCGATCACGTGTTTTGCCTTACCCATACTACGTTCGATACTACGCGGCTCCACGATCTTGATGTCCGGTTGCAAACCGATCACGCTCTGCATGCGGGCGGCGATCTTCTTTTTCAAGGCGATCATCTTGTTCATCTCGTCCGAGTAGTATTCTTGGCGAACCTCCACCTGTATCTGGAAAGTATCGGTATTGTTCATACGATCCACCACGATCAGGTAATGCGCCTCGAACTCCGGCAGCTCCAAAATTACGGATTCTACCTGAGACGGGAAAACATTTACGCCACGAATAATCAACATATCGTCACTTCTACCTAAAATACGTCCCATACGAACCGCCGTACGTCCACAGGCGCACTTCTCGTAAGTCAGCGAGGTCAAATCACGTGTACGGTAACGAAGCATCGGCATACCCTCCTTCGTAAGCGTGGTGAAGACCAACTCTCCTACTTGTCCCGGTTCCACCGGTTGTAAGGTATTCGGGTCCACGATCTCCGGGAAGAAATGGTCTTCCCACAGGTGGGTACCGTTCTGGCACTCACACTCGCCTCCAACGCCCGGACCGCAGATTTCCGTCAAGCCATAGATATCGTAAGCCTTGATATTTAGTTTCGTCTCTAATTCCTTACGCATATTCTCCGTCCAAGGCTCGGCACCGAACGCTCCGACACGTAGCTGGAATTCCTCCAAGGGAATACCGGACTGGTGGATGGTCTCCGCCAGATACAAGGCGTACGAGGGCGTACAAGCCAAACCCTTCGCACCGAAGTCGTGCATCAACTGGATTTGTTTCTGGGTATTACCGCTACTCATCGGGATCACCGTACCACCGATATTCTCCACTCCGGCATGGGCACCCAAGCCTCCGGTAAACATTCCGTAACCATAGGATACTTGCACGGAATCGTTCTTTGTCAAACCATAGGCGGTCAGACAACGAGCCACCACCTCGGCCCAAATACCCAAGTCCTTACGGGTATATCCCACGACGATAGGCTTACCTGTCGTACCGGAAGAGGCATGTAGACGGACAATCTCGGACATCGGCACGGCCATCAAGCCGAAAGGATAATTGTCACGCAAGTCTTGTTTTACCGTGAACGGTAATTTCGTTATATCATCTATTGTCTGTACATCGTCGGGAGTAATGCCCATCTCCTGCATTTTCTTACGATAAAACGGGGAGTTATGGTAAGCGTGTTCAACAACTCTTTTCAACCGTAGGCTCTGTAGTTTCCGCATTTCCTCACGGTCCATACATTCAATAGTTTCGTTCCAAATCATGGTATTTGTCTGTTATCTTTTAAAGTTAGTAGTCTAAATTCGCCGCAAAGTAACAACTTTTTTTAAATCGGTACTCTTTTGTTACGAAAAATTAGTCACGAGGCGATCATTTCAACTCCTTCACCTTGATATTGCGGAACGCTACCTCATCCCCATGATCCTGCAAAAGGATGTGTCCTTTCGGAGCCTCGCCGAAAGCACCACCCGCATTATAAGATGGATCAGCGTATTTACTGCCCTTCACCAAATCACGGAACTCCTTGCTGCCACGCTCGTACTCCAATACCTTCACACCATTCAGCCAGTGCTCTACGTGGTTGTTCGGGAATACCTTCACCACGGCCGTATTCCACTCTCCTACGCCGTTGAAATGGATGTTCTCGCTTTTCTTCAGATCATACAAGCTTCCAAGGGTACGACTACCGGGGAAAGTCGTGTAAAGCTTGGCATCCGGGTGCTTAGCGTCATCCAATAGCTGGAACTCCAAGCCGTAAGCGGAGCCTTTTTGCTTCTCTTGCTCGGTCACGAAGTATTTAATACCGCTGTTGGCCCCTTCGGTGATCTTAAAATCCACGCTGAACTCAAAAGCGGAATATTCACCCTCCGTAACGATATCGCCTCCGTTCGTAGACTCGCTACCGTCGGATTTCTGCACGATCAATTCGCCATCTTTCACCATCCATCCGTGATCCGGGAAAGCGTCTTTGTGCGCTCCACGCCAGCCTTTCGTTGTCTTACCATCAAAAAGGAGCGCCCAACCCTCGGCTTTCTCTTGGTCGGTCAATTGATTGATCGCCGGTGTAATTACGGCCATCGGTACTACCTTAGCTGTCTCTTCCGTGCTTTGCGTGTTTTTTCCACCGCAGGCGCAAAGGATCATAGCGCTCATGGCGGTACAAATTACTAGTGTCTTCATGTCTTATTTATTTTTAATATATATATAATCAAGCTATGTGTGCGTCCACAAAGATAATTGATTTCATAAAAAATAGACGTATCTTCGCGATATAAATATTAAATGATTATTTATATGAAACAACTAAAGACCGCCTTGTTCGATTTTGACGGCGTAGTAGTAGATACGGAACCTATTTACGATTTATTCTGGAACGATGCCGCTAAACGTTATGGCTTAGGTATCGATAATTTCGCTGATATTATAAAGGGTACGACCCTACCGTATATTCTGGAGAAGTATTTTTCCGGATATACGGAGGAGTTCCGCCAAATGGTGACCAAAGAATCTACAGAGTATGAGAAGACGATGCCCTTGCCTCCCATGCCCGGCTCCATCGAGTTCATCCGTATGCTGAAGGAGCACGGCGTACAGATAGGCTTGGTTACCAGCTCGGATAACGCGAAGGTGAAACGGGCTTTCGGGCTTCTACATCTGGACAATCTATTCGATACCCTAGTGACCGCCGACCGCATCACGCAAGGTAAGCCCGATCCGATGTGTTATCTATTGGCGGCGAAAGACTTGAACGTATCTCCCGAGGATTGTATCGTATTCGAGGATTCTTTCAACGGCATACAGTCCGGGAAGGACGCAGGGATGCGTGTCATCGGGTTAAGTACGACGAATCCGGCGGAATCTTTAAGAGATAAAGTATATGAGGTAATCCCCAATTTCGAGAAAGTCACGTTCGAGGATTATTTGAGATGGTAAGCAATCGAGAAAAAGGAAATGATTATTTCCTTCATTCCTTCACCTACCCCTTTACACACACCCACACACATGTATGCGTACATTAATAATACGCGTATGCGTATACGTGCGTGTGTGTGTAGGAGCCGGTGAAGGAATGAAGGAATAAAGGAAACGCCTGTACTGGCAATGGGCTACACCAGTATCGGCGAGAGCCGGAAGCAATACTGGTGTAACCCCACGGCAGTACTGCCGTGGGGCTGTCACTATATTGGGATCAGAAACTATATCCTACGCGAACGCCCAGCATGGCCTGATCGAAATCCTTGATGATATTATACTTCACCTCCAATCCTATCGAAAGATTGTCGGTAGCATAAACCTCACCGCCTAAACCGATATTGGCTCCCAGACGAGTCTCGTTATGAGAAAGGCCATGGCCCGCATCCCAATTCCAAAAGGACAGACTAAGCCCCGCTAATGGATAAAAACCGAACATCTCACTTAACTTCACTACATAATGAGCATTCAAGTCGATCGCCCAAGTGCTGTGATTGTCATTCTTTACGAAATAAGTAAGAGACGGGCTCAAACGTACCGCATCCGTGATACAATAGCGGTAATCAACTCCTAACGTGGCATTCTTCGAATCGAATCCATAACCGATGTTAAATCCCACGGCAGATTGTCCTTGCTGCGTCTGCGCATAAGCTCCCAGACTAAAGACTGCTAACATCAGCATCATTACAAACTTTTTCATACGCTTTCTTTCGTTTAGTTCAACATTAGATTATTATTGGTATTTATTTTACTTTCAGTCGATCGCCGGCACTCTTCACGATGCTACGGTAATAGTCCTCGTCATATCCGGGAAAATCGGGAGATGCGGGCTGGCCGTACGGATTACGCTTGAACTGTCCGTTCACCTCTTTCTTCACGTTTCCATCGATGTATTTTACCAGCAAATACTCACCCAATTGCTTCCAGCGGGCGGTAGCGGAGTCTGAATTAGTCGTGCTATACCACGTCAAGAACTTGACAGCCTCCGCCGGGTCCTTGGCATACAACTCCTGAGCCGCCTTATCGATAGCCGGTACGGTCTCTTGATAACCATTCTCCAACTCCTGCTGTACCTTACGGATATCCTGAATCATGAAGCTATATTTGTGGTAAGCCATATTAGCCACCCAGTTATGAATCCAGAAAGCGGAAGTCCAAGAGAAGTTCAGCAAATCGCCGTTTCCCACCCGATAGCACTCCGGAACATCCGTTACCGACGCATATACAGGAGTGAAGACCGCCATATCAGCGTCGTCCACGGCAAACCACAAGATACCACCGATAGCGTCCGGCAACCAGTTACGCATTTGTGGAACAATCACGAAGCCCGTTTGTTGCGTCGCTATGGCACGTTCATTCGTATATTCCTGCCCGTCTACCTCGAACGTCATCGGCCGCCAACGGTAAGGAACCTTATACGAGCCGGCACCGGCATCTTTCGTCATATCCAGATCCGTTCCCTCGTAATGGTCGCGCATGCCATTCTGTACATCTTGAACGGAAAGCTTACGATTCGGCTTGACATACAGAGGCATCGGCTCCTTGGAAGGATCACCCTTGATAAAATCCGTATACTGATCCATCGTGGTATCATATTTACGGAAGAAAGACCATACACGAGCCTCGCATCCACGCAAGGCGCTGAAATCATACGGGCAATAAGCCTTGGCGAAACTGAAATCAGCGTCCTTTCCCTTGAAATATCCTTTCTCACGGGCGAAAGAAACCACATCCGGCGAGTATATGCAATTCTCCTTATCGTCAAACGGTATCTGCTGGATACGGGACTGGTTGGCATGCGCCGAGATACAATCGTCCGGGATGCGGATCGCTACCCAAACGGCACCTTTGTTACCCGGTCCCTTACCGATCATCTCCATCACCCAAGCCTCGTTCTTATCGGCGATAGAGAACGTCTCGCCACTGCTGTAATAGCCATATTCCTTTACTAAGTCCGTCATGACCTTGATCGCCTCACGGGCCGACTTGGAACGTTGCAAAGCGATGTAGATCAAGCTACCGTAATCCATGATACCCGTCGTATCCACCAATTCATGGCGTCCGCCGAACGTACTCTCCGTGATAGCCACCTGATGCTCGTTCATGTTACCCACTACGGAATAGGTATTCTCCACTTGGGCGATCTTGCCCAGCGGTTTTCCCGTATCCCATTCCTTCACTTCCAACATGGCGCCCTTCGGCCATGTAGCGGCGGGCCAACGATACATCTCCCCATACAGGGAATGCGAGTCCGCCGCATAACTAATCATTACCGAACCGTCTGTCGAAGCCTTCTTGCCCACCAGCAAACCGGTACAGGCGATAGCCTCCACCCCAGATAACAGGGCGGCGCAAGCGGTTAATAAAATCCAACTCTTCTTCATATAAATAAAGTTTTAAGCAAATAAAAGCATATATACACCGGCGCCGCAACAATAGCCGATCAACGCCAAGATAGAGAACCGTTTCGTATAATACATAAAATCGATCTTCTCCAATCCCATTACCGTAACGCCCGTGGCCGAACCAATGATCAAGATGCTACCCCCCGTCACGGCACAATAAGCCAAGAAGGTCCAGAAACCACCGTCCGATACAAAGAACTGTGCGTAAGGCGATAAGTCGGCCACCTGCTCCACGATCGGGTACATACCCATCGTAGCAGCTACCAAGGCTACGTTATCCACGCAGGAGGACAAGGCACCGATCACGAAGCTGATCAGATACGGCTCATGTACATGCTTATCCAAGAAAGCGGACATGATACCCAACTGCCCGGAGGTCTCCAGCGCTCCCACGGCCATCAAGATACCCAAGAAAAAGAAAATCGTAGCCAAATCGATATTCGGCAACAATTGGGAAATACGGAGTTTCTGGGACTCATGCATGTGCAGCTTGCTATACATCAAATCCGTATAGAACCAAAGGATCACCAATCCCAGCAAGACGCCCAAGAACGGCGGCAAGTTCGTCACCATCTGGAAGACAGGCACCAACGCCAAGGAAAGCACGCCGATCACAAAGATCATCCGACGTGAGCGGTTCGGTATCTCTGGTATGTACTCGTCGCCTTGCTCCTCCTCGCTCAACACACGCAAGGTAGATCCTTTCTTGAACAACCAGAAATGGGCGATCGTCAACGGCACCAACATATTAACCAAAGCGGGGATAAATACGTGAGAGATCTGGTGCATCGCCGAGATATTCTTTCCGACCCAAAGCAAGATGGTCGTCACATCACCAATCGGCGACCATGAGCCACCGGCGTTCGCCGCTATAATCACCATACAGGCATATTTCAAACGATCCGTACGATCCGGTACCAGCTTACGCAACACCGCCATGATCACGATAGCGGCCGCCAAGTTATCCAACAAGGCAGAGAAGAAAAAAGTAGCGAAACTTATATACCACAACAGCTTACGTTTATTCGGCGTACGGATATACCCGGTCACGGCCCTAAAACCACCATGCTTATCCACGATATCCACGATCAACATGGAACACATCACGAAGAAAAGCGTCTCGGAGACGTTTCCTAAATGATAAACAATCGCACGGTTCGATATAAAATTAATAAATTGCTCATGCGGGGGCAAGCTGGCCATCTCCGGATTCTGGGTCAAGAACTCTTGAAAGATCGTACTGGAGCGTTCGACGAAAATATTGTAGGCATCGAACATCAATATCATCCACATAGAGATAGCCATGAACAACGCTATGGCCGCTTTATTTATTTTGATCTTATCCTCCAAGGCAATAGCGAGGATTCCTAAGACAAAAATGACAGGCATTAAAATGAACATATAATCAAGATTTTAATTGTTTATATAGAAGCTGTATCTCCTCCGGCCAAAGCGCCTCGTCCGGGGTCTCTAGGATTAAGGGCATATTGTCGAAACGGGGGTCCGCCATGATCATGCGGAAGGTATCAAGGCCCATCAAGCCTTTACCGATACTCTCGTGCCGGTCCACACGCGATCCCAAATCTTTTTTGGAATCGTTCAGATGCATACCTCTTAAATAAGAAAAGCCGATCACCTCGTCGAAATGACGGAATGTCTCGGCAAACCCCTCCGGTGTCTTTATATCGTAACCGGCGGCAAGCGTGTGCGCCGTATCGAGGCATACTCCTACCCGGCTCTTATCCTCTACCTCATTTATAATATAGGCGATCTGCTCGAAGGTATATCCCAAGTTCGAGCCTTGCCCCGCCGTATTCTCTATCACGGCACATACGCCACTCGTCTGAGCCAACGTGATATTGATCGACTCGGCGATGCGAGACAGGCAGGTATCCACCTCCATCTTCCCCAAATGGCTTCCGGGATGGAAATTCAGCATTTTCAGTCCCAGTTGCTCGCAGCGTGTCATCTCGTCCAGAAAAGCGTCACGGGATTTCTGCAATCCCTCGGCGTCTGGGTTCCCCAGATTGATCAAATAGCTATCGTGCGGCAAGATACATCCCGGATCGTAACCGTACGCTTCACACCGCTCCTTAAATAAATGGATACTGTCCGCCTTCAACGGCTGCGACTTCCATTGCCTCTGATTCCGGGTGAAAAGGGCAAAAGCCTTCGCACCGATCTCATGGGCATTAACGGGGGCATTCTCAACCCCACCGACCGCACTCACGTGAGCCCCAACATACTTCATAATAACCTAACTTTTCTTTTTATTTATACTAATGTTCATCCTCAGTCTTACACCCGCAAAAACCAAACTCCTCCATCGCACGTTCTTGCGGGGTGATGAAATAAACCATCTCGGCACGGGTACACAACTCATTCGCCGAGTTATAGATCTCGGTCTCTATGAAGATGGCGTTCCGTTTCCGGTCTGTCATCCGTCCCCGTATCGTCAGTTGGGGCTCGTCCGTAGAGATACTCTTCATAAACTTGGCGTCGAGGCGTGAGGTCACCCCGGAGGTCTGCAACTTCCTCAAGACCACCCAGCCGGCCAACTCATCCATCAGCGTAGTCTGTATACCTCCGTGCAACGTACGTAGCCATCCTTGGTAAGTACCTTGCGGCTTCCAGAACGCCACGATATCGTCACCATCCTCAAAAAACTCCATATGCAGCCCCAGCGGATTGTTCGGAGCGCAACCGAAACACATATAACCGTCCAGCCCTTCCCACGGATTAATTATCTTTTTCATATCACGAAAACAATATTTATATGTTTTTTGTTGCTCAAAGTTAACAAAAAAGCCGGCTCTTGAAAGGAACCGGCTCTATAAATATCACAAAAAATACTCAACACGACTTATTCCTCGATCTCCGGTTGAAGGAAATCCACGAAGCAAAGGGCGGCCAACGCCGTTCCATAGCGTTTCTCGATCGTAATTCCCTCGGTGATAAAGTTAAGCTCTCCAAGATAATACTTCCCATACGTCTTCTGATGAAGATCGTTAATAACACGGATCAGACGAGACTCAAGCTCCTCGATGCGGTAACGTCCGCTGACCTCACACACAAGGCCACCAACCTTCTCATCAAAGTTCTCATCCTTATACATCCATGCGTAAACCACACCAGCAGACACGAACTCATCCTGATATCCATGGGATACAGCCATGATCGTTTTCATTTCCGAACCAAATGGAGGAAGGTCTAGTTCATCCATGGTTGCCAGATGTGCCGTAGCGGGTATCACCGACGAATACGTCATGATATTAAAATCAGAGATACCGGCGTCATAAAGAGCCATGTGGTAAGAACCAGCGTGTTTCTCCAAGTCTGATTCGCCACTTCCTTTTGTAATAAAAAAGGTGTTTGGAATTAAATTCCCAACTTTCTTTACCATCTACAAATATGTTTTACTTATTAATAAAAGCTTAAGAGCGCACAAAAATAGAAACTTTTGCGATATATAACACATAGTTTTCCCTATAAAACTTTAGCCGCAAACATATTTTCACTAAAAAATCATCACCGAACCCAGAACTTTCATCCCCTCGGCTCTGTTTATATAGTAAATCAACATAAAAAACTAGAAGACAATGCTTACATTATGTTTAAGTTTATTATTAATGATCACAAATAGTCAAATAACAGATAAAAAAGAAGAAGTTATGAAATTCGAGTTAATCCAGTTACCGTACGCAAACGACGGTTTAGAACCAGTTATCAGCAAACAAACAATTGATTTCCATTACGGAAAACATTTATTGAACTATGTAAATACCCTTAATAAGCTGATTGAGGGCACGAAATTCGAGAACGCTCCGCTGGAGCAGATCGTTCGTGAGTCTGACGGAGCCATTTTCAACAATGCCGGCCAAGTATTGAATCACAATCTATATTTTACCCAATTCTCCCCGAACGGAGGTGGCGAACCTACGGGTAAGCTAGCCGAGGCTATCAAGTCTACGTGGGGATCGTTCGAGAACTTCCAGAAAGAGTTCGTGGCCGCCGGTACAGGCTTGTTCGGCTCAGGATGGGTATGGTTGGCTAAAGATAAAGACGGCAAACTTTCAATTACCAAAGAACCCAACGGTAGTAACCCGGTCGTTAAGGGATTGACTCCGATCATGGGATTCGATGTATGGGAGCATTCTTACTATCTGGATTACCAGAACCGCCGTGCGGATCATTTGAACGCATTGTGGAGGATTATCGACTGGGAAACCGTTGGTAAGAGATATTGATTTAATTTGATGTAAGTTACGTGTAGAGAAGAGCCGCCCGAGAGTTTTCCCGGACGGTTTTTTTCGTTCCCTTTTGAAAAAAAATGCCTCCAGCTATTGCATCGTAAGATATTATTACTACCTTTGCACCCGCAAACGAATAACAGATGCCTCTTTAGCTCAGTTGGCCAGAGCACGTGATTTGTAATCTCGGGGTCGTTGGTTCGAATCCGACAAGAGGCTCAAGAAAACATATTGGAATGGGCAGTTACCAGAGTGGCCAAATGGGGCTGACTGTAACTCAGCTGGCTTTCGCCTTCGGTGGTTCGAATCCATCACTGCCCACGAATAAAAAGGACTCTTCTTAGAGTCCTTTTTTGTTTCTATCCATAAAAAAAGTCCTTCCCTATCACTAGGAAAGAACTTTCAAAAAGCAAGGGAGATTCACTCCCTGCCAAATCCCCATCTATTTAAACGATCAAACCGACCTATTTCAAATTTAAGGCGCTTCTCTCGGCAGCTATAGATGCTTTTGCCGGAGTAGACTTGCGGGAACAATAATTGAATTCCACAGACTTATCGCCATCGAATGACTTCCATTTTAATTTCAACTTAACCGTCTTACCATTCGTATCCGGAAGGCTATCCAATTTAAAAGCGACCAGTCCATCCGCATATGCGCCATATACATCGCCATAAGCGTTATGGCGGAACTCTACCTCATAAGGATTCTCCGGGTCCTTGCCTGTCAGTAGGTTTACAAAATGAGCCTTATTGCGGTCTCCCCAGATCGTCCTGAAACGGAGTGTCAGATATCCGTCCTCGGCGATGGTAACCCAATCGTTCACGATCTCCACAGGGTCGGAGCCATAGATCGAATCGTTGCTAGTCACCCCCAAATCCGGAGCGATTGGTTTTGTAAGGATACTGTCGATCCAATTAATATTTACGGCCTTGCTGTAAATTCCGCTAGACTCGTTCGTCTCGTCAAAATTCACCAACGCTCTCACCTCCTTCTGCCCGAAGGGAGAAGAGGTCATATTGACAGGCAACAAGGTCGTGCTATCATCCAATTGAAGAAAATATGAACCATCATCGACCGGCTTAACCGTCACCAACGCATTCGGCAACACTTTACTGTAAGGATAATCATCATCATCGTCCAAGCAAGATTGAAACCCCATAAAACAAGTAGCCGCCATTACACCTACAACTAATTTCCTAAAATTAAAGAATCCGTTCATAATACTTCCTTTCTAAGTTTATCAATTAAACTAATCAACCTTTTAATTCTATAAAATTAGAAATGCGTTTTAGGGCGGAAATGCTGCATATGTGTATGTTAATTAAACCAAACAAGGCATGTCTCCTTACTTCACGGCGAAATTATACTCGAAAGTATACTTATAAGAGCTTGCGGTTCCTCCGTCATTCTCATCGATAGTCATACCCGTTATATAATCTCCCACGGTGGTATAGGTGTATTTGTACTCAGCTTTCACCTCGCTCTGGTTAGGGATCGTATAGGTGTAGGCACGGATCGGAAGATTCCGGTTTTGGATACCATATAACAAGTTCAGAGGTGTTACAGACTCAAAGCCAACCGGCGAGAAAGAACCGATCACTCGCAGAGGGAAGTTCTTAGGAGCCTCCGCCACGCTATACTCGTACCTCATCTCCCGGCTATCCAATGACTGGGCATATAGAACCACGTTGCCGTTCTCCCATGTATATTTCTCGTACTCCGGATAACTTCTCTCCTCGTATCCCGTCCCAAACTCTTTCGGCCAACGGGCATTCCAAGAAGTCAACACCCAATTCGAGCCTGAATAACGATAGGAATATTCATCGCTTACATAGATCTCGTTGCTGGCGTATGGATTCTCTTGAGAGATCTTCTTACTTGTAATTACATTTCCGCTTAACGTATATTCCTCTATAACCTCACCGGAATGAATGCCTGTGACAGAGAATTTACCATCCGAATAAATGAACAATAACTTATCCACTCCCAAATTTATATTTGAGATCTTGCCATCGCTCGTATAATTGATATCAGCGGTAAAAAGCGGGCTTGAAGCTCCGTCTTTATAACAAGAAACTTTCGTTAGCTTATTCAATTCCGGAACAACGGGATCGTCATCGTCTCCGCAGGCCGTCAGGCTAGCGGCCCCTATTAGTAACAAAAATAGATACTTCTTCATCATTCTTTCGTGTTTTAATCTGTTACGGCAAAAATAGGGCTTTTAAATGAATAACCACTAAAGTAACCTATTTTAAGTGTTCCTGTTTGAAAAAATGCTTCTAAAATCGTAGTTTTGCTCCATCAATATCAAAGATAACGATCTATCTTAAAATAGTTTACAATAAGTAATAATGTAAGATAAACAATATCTAAAATTTAATAACATGAAAATGAAACAACTGACAGTAGCGATGATCACCCTCCTACTCACCGCCTCTTGTAGTGAAAAACAACAAGATTACCCTTTCCGGAATCCGGATCTTCCCTTGGAAGAACGTATCGACGACTTACTATCCCGACTGACACCGGAGGAGAAAATCGGCCAAATGATGAACGTAACCCCCGCCATCGAGCGTTTGGGAATCCCGACTTACGACTGGTGGAACGAGGCTCTTCACGGCGTGGCTCGTGCCGGACGTGCGACCGTATTCCCGCAAGCGATCGCCATGGCGGCTACCTTCGATGATAACGCCGTTCACGAGACCTTCACGATGGTCAGCGATGAGGCCCGTGCCAAATACCATCAATACCAAAAGGACAAGGAGTACGACCGTTACAAAGGTCTTACTTTCTGGACCCCGAATATCAATATCTTTCGTGACCCTCGCTGGGGACGGGGTATGGAAACTTATGGAGAGGACCCTTACTTGACCGAGAAGATGGGTGTAGCCGTAACCCGTGGATTGCAAGGTGATGATCCGAATTATTACAAGACACACGCTTGCGCCAAGCATTACGCCGTACACAGCGGTCCGGAATGGAACCGTCATGAGTTTGACGTAGAGGCTACTCCTCGTGATCTGTACGAGACGTATCTTCCAGCTTTCGAGGCATTGGTTAAGGAGGGCGATGTACAAGAGGTAATGTGCGCCTATAACCGTTTTGAGGGCAAACCTTGCTGTAGCAGCGACAAATTATTGATCGATATCTTGCGTAATAGCTGGGGATACGACAATATCATCCTCTCCGACTGCGGTGCTATCGATGATTTCTGGAGAAAAGACAAAAATACGCCTCGCCATGAGACGCACCCGGACGCTGAGAGCGCATCCGCCGACGCCGTATTGAACGGTACCGACCTAGAATGTGGCGGTAGCTACCGTGCGCTAAACAAAGCCTTGGCCGACGGTAAGATCTCGGAGAAAGATCTGGACGTATCCTTACGCCGCCTGCTGAAAGGTCGCTTCGAGCTAGGTATGTTCGATCCGGACGAGCGGGTTCCTTATTCTAAAATACCTTACAGCGTAGTCGAGAGCCCGGAGCATATCGCCAAGGCACTGGATATGGCACGTAAAAGTATCGTTTTGTTGAAGAACAAGAATAATATGCTTCCTCTGGACAAGAATATCAAGAAGATCGCCGTAGTCGGACCGAACGCAGCGGACTCGACCATGCTATGGGCCAACTACAACGGCTTCCCGACCAAGACCGTCACGATCGTGGAAGGTATCCGCAATAAAGTCCCGAACGCAGAGGTTATCTACGAGCTGGGTTGCAACCATACCGCCGATTTTGTCGTGACAGACCTAGGTAGCCACGTATCTTCCACGGCGGGACAAGGCTTCGCCTCCGAATTCTTCAACAATACCGAGTTCGAGGGTACCCCCGCCTACAAGGGATTAGCGAAAGAGCTTCATTATACCACCGGAGGTAACACCCAATTCGCCCCGAACGTAAACTTGACAAACTTCACGGCTCGCTTTACGGGCGAGTTCGAGTCTCCGATAGATGGTCCGGTCGAGTTCAAACTATCCGGAAACGACGCATTCCGCCTGTATATCGATACGGCTAAAGTCGCCGAAGTATGGGAAAACGAATATGGAGCGGAAAAACTCTATACGCTAAACGCTAAGAAAGGTGAGAAATATCCCATAAAGATCGAATATATGCAACGCACGGGTAGCGCTGACCTGAACTTTACGGTAGGCGTACGCACACCCGTAGATTTCCAAGCTACGGCCAGCAAGGTTAAAGACGCTGATGTCATCGTATTCGTAGGTGGTATATCTCCACGTCTGGAAGGTGAGGAAATGCCGGTAGACGCTGAAGGTTTCCGGAAAGGCGACCGCACGAATATCGAGATCCCGGCCGTACAGAAGGAGATGGTCAAAGCCTTGGTAGCCACCGGAAAGCCTGTGGTATACGTGGTATGTACGGGTAGCGCATTGGCGTTGAATTGGGAGAACGATCATGTAAACGCTATCTTGAACGCTTGGTATGGCGGACAAGAAGGTGGAACAGCCGTGGCCGACGTTTTATTCGGAGACTATAACCCGGCCGGACGCTTGCCAATCACGTTCTATAAATCCGTAGACCAGCTTCCGGACTTCCAAGATTACAGCATGAAAGGCCGTACCTATCGTTACATGACGCAGACTCCGCTTTATCCGTTCGGTTATGGCTTGAGCTATACAACATTCGAT
Source organism: Parabacteroides sp. D25 (assembly GCF_000307475.1). NCBI lineage: Bacteria > Pseudomonadati > Bacteroidota > Bacteroidia > Bacteroidales > Tannerellaceae > Parabacteroides > Parabacteroides sp. D25. The sequence goes on from NZ_JH976503.1 coordinate 273,524, forward strand.
TATAAGAACGCTAAGTTGTCAAAGGATAAGATCGCTTCCAACGAATCGGTTACCCTCTCCTTCGATATCGCCAATACAGGCAAGATGGATGGTGACGAGGTCGCTCAGATCTACATCAAGAACCCGAACGATCCCGCCGGACCGCTAAAAGCGATGAAAGCATTCAAACGTGTGAACGTGAAGGCTGGCAGCGAACAACCGGTTAGCATCCAATTGGAACCGAAAGCTTTCCAATCCTTCAATGACAATACACAGACCATGGAGGTTCGCCCGGGTAAATACCAAATCCTATATGGAGGTTCCTCGGACGATAAGACACTGAAAAAGATTGATTTAGTAATTGAATAAAAACACTATTGTATTCACGGCTGAACACAATAGTATTCATAGAAAAACACAGTAGTATTCACAATCGAATACTACTGTGTTTATGTATGAAGGTAATGATCAGAATTTTTTAATCAAGAAAGACGGATTGATACGCATGTAAACCCCTGCCGTAAAACTCGTGGCGCTTCCCATCGGTTGTTTTACTCCATCCGCATCATTCATATCTCCGGAGAGATGATGAAAAACGTCCACATCTACCCCTATCGAGAAACCCTTCGCTAGTTGCCGGGAATATTCCACCCCCAGATAGATCATTTGCGGACGGTCGAACGTAACCCCCTCATCAATCATCGAGGCCGCCCCGAAAAACGGGCTACCAAACATAGAGATGAAATCCTCGCAGGTCCAATACGACGTTTTCACCCGGAAATCATAGATATCGGCGGAAGCACGGGCATACAAGCCATATCCGCTGTCAAAAGGCCATATCTCTCCCGCTTGCTGATAATAACCGGTAGCATCCAGTTCCACGTTCAAGTTCTTGAAAATACGATGTCCGGTATTCCATACACCTCCGACACCGATCGCACCATTCATCAAGGTTTGCACGGAATTGTTGAAGATCGTGTCGATCTCGCCTCCCCTATGCTGCACCAATCCTTGCACCGGCGTATAGAAATGGAAACGGGAAGCCGGGTCGTTGTACTTTACCCGTGAAGAGATCCCGACGGTAAACGCCTCTTGATGCACATCCTCCCGGAAAATAAAGCTCTGCCAGTTCACCCACACATCCAAGTCGAAAGCCTTCGAGTCATACAACAACTGCAAGCCCGCCTCGGGATCGCAGGTCAAATTCAATTCCGGATTATAAAGAGGCTCTATCAAATTATGGTTGGAAGCGCCGTAAATATTTCCCAGCACGATGTTCACATGATCCGAGAGAGCCATCTGCGCCCGGAAATAGGGCAACACATGTACCCCTTTTTGGTATTGGTCTCCCTTCCAATAAGCGATATCCTGATAAGCCATGCTCGGATATTTATTCGCCCCATGATAGATCAACATATGGACACCCGCCTCCAACTTGATATTCCGCAAGGGATAATAAACCGCTTTGCCTTGTACCCAAAGCCCCGGCAACGAATACCCTTTGGTAAATTTACCCGTATACTCGTTATCCTTGAAGAAGCTAATATTATCCAACTCTACGGACAACTCCCGGGCCTTCTCCGGGTCGATATGATAATCCGTCTTATAGACACGATCCGCGATCTGCGCCTTCAGCGAGGGAGACCAACTCCCCAATCCCATCAAGCAAAGACCCACAATGAAACTCCTAACACCTATATTCTTCATCACTCTTAAAATTTCTCGCGAACATAAACAAAATACACTGAAAAAAGAAAGCGGGGAAACGAAAGTTTTCACCTCGTTTCCCCGCTTTTTCGTCTTATTTTAAAAATCTCTTTCTTCTAAAATTTAACGTCTAGGGATAGCTTCTTTAACAACCATCTGACGACCTTCGTACTCAGCTTGGTTCAACTCCTCGATAGCTTTTTGAGCCTCTGCAGCGTTAGGCATCTCAGCGAAAGCGAAGCCCTTAGAACGTTTTGTGTCACGGTCAACAATGATTTTAACTGAGTCTACAACACCATACTCTTCCAGAATCTGTTGTAAGTCTGATTCTCTTACCCGATAATTCAGGTTTCCAATGTAAATATTCATACGAAAATGATATAAAAAAAATAAAAATTAATAATAAAACAAGGATGGTTGGTGAAGTCAATCTCTAAAAGAAAGTATTATCATCGCTGATGAATAAATGCTAAAAGATAAAAGAGCTATACAAACTATCTTTTGTTCATGGCACAAAGGAAAGCATTCTATTTGAATTAGCAACTATAAAACGATAATTATTTTCAAAAAAACATTCAAGCTCTTTATAACGTCTTTGTTGTTCTAGTCAAATAGTCCTAATTTATAGAAATTTTGACCAATTATATCAACGATATAGCCTAAAACTATCTCAGAAATCTCGTAACTTTGCAAAATTATTATTTGAACTAATAAAAGTTATGGATTACGCGATCATTGCCGCCGGCGAAGGCTCCCGCTTGGCGCAAGAAGGTGTTAAGTGGCCAAAGCCTCTGGTTAGACTCAACGGTGTCGCTCTGATAGACCGGTTGATAGACGTTTTTTTGAAAAATAACGCAACCTCTATCAGTATCATCGTAAACGAGGAGATGACCGAGGTACAGGATTACCTGAAGGCCCTGCGACTACCTATACCCTTTTACCTATTGGTAAAATCCACCCCCAGCTCTATGCACAGCTTCTACGAGCTGAGTCATTATCTGGACGGTGATAAGATTTGTTTAACTACTGTAGACACGATCTTCAAGGAAGAAGAGTTCAGCGGCTATATCCAACAGTTCATCCAAGAGGATAAACTGGACGGATTGATGGCCGTCACTGATTTTATTGATGACGAGAAACCCTTATATGTAGAAACAGACAACGAACTTTACATCCGGAATTTCCTAGATCAGGCAGACGGTGATTGCCGTTACATATCGGGAGGTATCTATTGCTTGAGGCGTCCGGCTCTGGGTGTATTGAACAACGCCATCTCGCAGGGAATGTCGAGAATGCGCAATTATCAACGGCAGCTCATCGCCGAGGGGTTGAGGCTAAAGGCCTATCCTTTCAGCAAGATCATCGACGTGGATCACGCCGATGACATTTTGAAAGCCGAATCATTTTTAAAGTCATAAAGAATACTGTCTAACAATGAGTAAATTAACTTTAGCAGGTATCCGCAGAGGAAATCAATTCTCCCCCAATCATATCGGCAACGACGCAGCGATCTTCGCCTTGACAGCCCAGCATTTACGAAAATTGGGATGCGATGTAAACGAATATATCGAATCGGATCTGCTGCTGCAAGACCCGAAAGAAAAGGGTATCTTTAATATGGTAAGAGACTGGAAGTCCATCCATAAGCTGCAAGAACTAGAGGATAAAAATTATTTCGTGGTGAACTCAGGTTACGGGATCGAGAATTGTACCCGTGAGAAAATGACCCGCCTCCTATTATCCAACCATATCTCCCATCCGGAAAGCTTAATCTTACGGACAGATGAGGATCCGACAGAAGCCCTAGAAAAAGCCGGTTTCTTTAATTGCTGGATCAAACGGGGAGATTTCCACGCCATTCATAGGGAAGACGTCACCTACGTAAGAAATCCGGAAGAGGCGAGAAGCATACTGAAGGAATACGCCATCCGTGGTATCCCGTCGGCGGTAATCAATGAGCATCTGGTAGGCGATTTGGTGAAATTTTACGGGGTAGCTGGAACCGATTTCTTTTATTGGTTCTATCCATCGAACATGCATCATAGTAAATTTGGTTTAGAAGTTATCAATGGTACAGCGAAGGGGATCCCCTTCGACGAAGCGCAGCTTCGTCTGCTCTGCCACAAGGCAGCCGAGGTATTGAGCATACATATTTACGGGGGAGATTGCATCGTCTCCGAGGATGGTGTCATGCGAATTATCGATTTCAATGATTGGCCTAGTTTCGCCCCTTGCCGGGAAGAAGCGGCTCCAAACATCGCACGTCGTATCTGGGATCTTATGCGAGAACACATCTAAATCGTTTTAACAAAATCAATCATGAGTGAGACTAAGTCTACTCCCAGTCTGGAGTCAACCTTAAAATCTTTGGACACCGAGGAGTTTATCGATATTCATTTCTATCGTCCTATTGGCTACCAATGGGCTTTGTTCTTTAATAAATTGGGGGTATCGCCCAATAGTATCACGATCGCCAGCATCTTTATCGGCATAGCGGCAGGTATCTGTTTCTATTTCCAGAGCCTCGCTATCAACGTGATCGGCATGTTACTGTTAATCTGGGCAAACTCATATGATAGCGCAGACGGACAATTGGCCCGTATGACCGGACAGAAAAGTGCCTTGGGACGTATCTTGGACGGTGCCGCCGGCGATTTCTGGTTTATCGCTATCTACGCGGCAATCTGCTTACGCCTCACGCCGGAATGGGGAATATGGATCTGGCTATTGGCGGCTACGACGGGATTCTTCCATAGCAAGCAAGCGGCCATGGCGGATTATTATCGCAATATTCACTTGTTGTTCTTGAAAGGTAAATCGGGTAGCGAGCTCTCCCACTCTCCCCAATTGAAGGAGAATTATAAGAAGATGAGTTGGAAACATGACTTTATCTATAAATTGTTCGAGACCTTCTACATTAATTATACGGTAGGTCAAGAAGCATGGACACCTAAATTCCAACACATGATGAACATCATCCGTGAGAAATACAACGGACAAGCGCCGGAATGGTTCCGTAAGGCTTTTCGAACACAGAGCCTGCCATTAATGAAATATACGAATATGCTATCATTCAATACCCGGGTGATCGCTTTGTTTGTCAGCCTTTTCATCGACATGCCTTGGCTGTATTTCGTATTCGAGCTGACCGTATTAAACTCGATGTTGCTCTATATGATCAAAAAGCATGAGCATATTTGTGAAGATTTCAGCAAACAGTTATAACGTTTTTTACCCCATTCGATTATGTTCAATTTAGACAAAGTAAAAGGAATCCTCTTTGATTACGGCGGAACGATAGACAGTAACGGCATGCACTGGGCAGAGGTGATCTGGATGGCGTATGAGGCCTTGAAGGTTCCCGTATCCAAAGCGGTTTTCCGTGATGCTTATGTACATGGAGAAAGAACGCTTGGAAAGAATCCGATCGTGAAGCCTCATCATACGTTTCTGGATATGCTGCGCTTGAAAAGCGATTTACAAATCCAATGGCTGAAAGAGAACGGGCATTTATCCGCCGAGGCGGTTACCCCGGAGTTACCGGAACAATTAGCGGATTGGTGTTACGAATACGCCCGGAAGGCAATCGATAGCGCCCGCCCCATTCTGGAGCAATTAGCGGAACGTTACCCATTGGTATTGGTATCGAACTTCTATGGGAACATAGAATCCGTGTTGAAAGATTTCGGTTTGGATCATTTATTCGGCGCTATCGTGGAATCGGCGGTCGTAGGTATCCGTAAGCCGGACCCGGCGATCTTCCGATTAGGAGTGGATAAACTGGGATTTCCCGCCGACGAGATTGTTGTCGTAGGTGATTCCTATGATAAGGATATCGTCCCCGCCACCCGGATCGGATGCCAGACAATCTGGCTAAAAAGTATTGGTTGGAGCGCTTATAAAGGAAATGAGACTGCCGATATCGTATTATCCGACTTCACGGAAATAAAGCAAGTATTCGCTTTATAGAATATACATTTTAGACCAGTATAAGCTCAGAAATGACCTTTTTTGGTACTGATAGCATCCTAACTTTGCATATAAAAAAGTTAGGATGCTATGTTTTTAAAGAAATACATATGGCTTTCTGCCGCTACACTCCTCACGGCTTGCGACTTAATCGACTATCATCCGTATGACGGTCGTCTGGATTCCGATACTTCCCGGGAGATCAACCCGACCAATATCGAGCGTATCGAGAAAGTCTGCGAAGGGAAGGACACGATCCGTTTTATTTTTATGGGCGATACCCAGCGGAGTTATAATGAGACGGAAGATTTCGTCAAGTACGTTAATCAATTAGATAGCATCGATTTCATTATCCATGGAGGAGATTATACGGAGTTCGGCTTAAAGAAGGAATTCGAGTGGAACGATGATATCTTGTCCAAACTAAAAGTGCCTTACGTAGGGTTGATCGGTAATCACGACGTGATCGGTAATGGCGACCAAGTATTTCGTAAAATCTTTGGGAATGAGAACTTCTCGTTTGTCGTGAGCGACGTGAAATTCGTATGCCTCAATACGAACGCTATCGAGTATGATTATTCCCATCCGGTACCCGATTTTAATTTCCTAAAGAATGAGATAGCGGATAGTACCCGTAATAAACGCACGATCGTAGTCATGCACGCCCCTCCCGGGAACGAACAGTTCGACAATAACGTGAAAGACGTGTTCCAACTTTATATCAAGACATTACCATCTTTAATGTTCTGCTTGCATGCACATAATCATTGCGTATCGGCAGCTGATTTGTTTGAGGATGGCATTATCTACTACGGTTGCGCCAATATCGCCAAACGAAGTTATCTTCTTTTTACCTTAACCCCTGACGATTATATGTATGAAGTGGTCAATTTTTAAGCTTCTCCTCTTAACTTGTGTCTTTTCCCTTACACTCCATGCGCAAGAGGATAAATACACGAAACGAGTGCAACGGTACGAGAACGCATGGCAACGGGTCATCCCCCGCTATACAAAAGTACAATTCGCAGGTTCCATGGCGATGCTATCCGTGGGTACCGGTTGGAATTATTACCGGAATCATTGGGAAACGGATATGTTGCTGGGTATCGTCCCCCGCAACGCAAATGATCACGCAAACGTGACTTTCACCTTGAAACAAAACTATTTTCCTTGGAATATCGATCTGGGAGAAAAAGTATCTTTCGAGCCTCTTTGTTGCGGTATCTACGTAAATTTCCTATTTGACCGGGATTTCTGGGCCAAGCAACCGAATAAGTATCCCCCGGGATATTATTGGTTCTCCACCCGCATCCGTAACCATATCTTTATCGGGGAGCGGATCACACTCAAACTGAATCCAAATAGTAGCTGGCATAAATCCATCAGCTTCTTCTATGAGTTAAGCACTTGCGATTTGTATATAATAAACGCTATCGGCAACAGCTACTTGAAGCCAAAAGATTATTTAAGCCTTTCATTCGGGGTGAAACTACAGATCTTATAAAAGCAAGAAACGGAAGACATTCACTGCCCTCCGTTTCCCTAAACTACATAAAACACTTAAAAGAACAAACGTTGTCTATCAGAACGCTAGACCTAAGCGGATACCCCAGTTATTCAAACCATCGATATGATAGCTGAGGACATCACCCTTGTTGGTAGCGTAGTTATAATAAGCGGCCATATGTACGCCGATCTGTTTCTGAGGTGTGAAGTACACGGTCATACCGATCTCGGGAGCTACATAGAATCCCCAGTTACGATCGTAAACCTTCAACACGTTCATGTAGGTAGACATCTCACTATAGCTAGCACCTAACTGAGCGCCAACATACGGTTGGAATTGTCCTTCCGGAGCGAAGTTATAACGGAAAGCCGCACCAAAAGGCAACTGGAAGATAGAATGCTGTTGATCGGAAGTGATTACGGATGTTGAGTTTACCGGAATCGTCTGGCGGTCCACATACTCATTATTTGTATGATAAGAGATGAACGCACCTATAGCGAAATTAGGAATCACATAGTAACCACCCTCAGCGTGAGCACCCCAACCGCTGGTCTTCTTAGAAAAGTCTTGACCGAACGGAGAGTTGATTTGCCAGTCTACATTGAAATACGCGTTTTTCAAAACCTGGGCGCCAGCCAGAGTAGGCATCGCCATACAAACTACGAGTAAAGCGATTAACTTGATTGATTTATTTATCTTTTTCATAGAATCTCAAACTTTTAATCATTCGAATTATTATTTCTTTACGTACGGAGATTGTACAAATGCTTGCTCGATAGCACGAACAGCCAGCTGAGTATCGAATTTATCGGAACCAGACAACAAGCCACTCATGTAAGCAGTCCAAAGAACCGGAAGTTTAGCGTCTGCCTTAGAAGCGGCAGGAGTATCCAAATCCACTAACTCTGTCAACAAGGAACCTACACTATAGCTATACACTACAGGATACGGGTAATACCAATTTCCCCAACCTGGTCCCCAGTAACCCGGACTCCAATATCCCGGATAGTTCCACCACCAGTACGGGTAGTTGTAGCCATCGTTGTAGTCAGCGAAATATTGAGTACTTTGTACGTAAGAAACTTGCAGACCTAAGTCGGCGTTATCTTTGTCTAGCGTGCGTTTGAAACCGCGGCTTTCCATATTATTCACCAATGTAGTGATAATATCGTCTGCTTCATTGGCTGTCCAGAACTGAGGTTTCTCGCTTGTGCCGATAACCAATACACTATCCGGAATGTAGAACGTAGTGAACGATTCGAATTTCGCGTCCTTATCGTGATTCGTGAACACCAGAAAATCATTGTCCAATTTCGACATGTCCGGGTCCTTTTGGCAAGAAGCCAACAGAAGAACTAACAGAAAAAAAGGAAAAATCTTTTTCATCTCATTTTAACGTTTAAAACAGTTTATACTATTATTTGTGCTTATATATAAGTCACTATTAAAACAGCATGAGTTGAAAAAGGTTCTAAAACTATCCTTTTGGGTGTGTTAATTAACATATCCTAACCATACGACGGGCTTATGGTCACTGTAGTCTAAATTAGGAGAATCATAAGTTACACCCTTAAAATCAGGAGAATAAATTATGTAATCAATTCGAAATATACGCTTTAATTGACGAAAGGTGTACCCGAAACCAGAGCCGCAGTCACGGAACCCATCCGTTAAATCACCTTTCACGGTACGGTACGTATAAGAGGCCGGTGTATCATTAAAATCACCGCAAATAATCACGGGCCCCTCCCCGGCATCCAACATCTGACGGATATAATCCGCCTGAGTCGCCCGTTTCACGAAATTCTTCTTCATCTGAAAAGCCATATGGAAGGCGGCCTCGGTTTCCTCCAATTGTTTACCCTCTGCATGGGCTTGGTAAAGACGAGGCTTTACGGCATTCACGCTAGTCGTTTGGAAATGGTTATTAAATACACGAACACTATCCCCTTGGATATCCATGACGGCAAACAAGGATTTATTGCTAGACTCCGGGTATAGGATAGACTCAAAACGAAGGATCGGATATTTACTGAAAATAGCGTTGCCCGCCGCTTTCGTAGCCGAACGGGTAGAGCAATAATACGGTAGGAACGATAAGGTCTTGGCGACAGAATCCATCCGCAGGGCCGATTCAACGGGGCATTCTTGGAGGCAAACGATATCCGGGTCCTCCTTTCTCAGCCAATCCGCTATATTAGGAAGCTGTTTCTTTCCGTCCGTATTGAAATTATTCACGTTATAGGTAATCACCTTAACCGCTTCTTTCCCTATCGGAATCTCTTTTGGGAAGACCCGTATCTGGAACATCGATATCAAAAACTCCCAGTTCAACAATAACGCCGCCAAAGGTACCCAGCACCAATGACTCCTAAAGACACACCACATCAAGAAAAGACATAGATTGGCCGCCAATACCGGTAATAACACCAATCCGGGAAACGAGATCCACTCCTTCCCTTCCGGATTAATACGTCCGGTAGCGAATCCGGCTATGGCCGCCACGACAAAAGCGATCGTAATCAACACAAATAAAATATATATCAACTTCTTCATCCTTCCTATCCTGCGATTTAAACAAAAAAGGGACTATCCCGAAAAGACAGTCCCCCAATTCATACCCTATAACCTGTCCGCTTCCGGCAGGGATAGCTTAAAAAAACTTATCGAAGCGTTCCTTGTTGAGCCTCTTGGATCATTTTCTGATTAGCCAAGATCACGATCTCAACACGACGGTTCAACGAACGACCCTCGGGAGTGTCATTGCTAGCCACAGGATCATGTATACCTTTACCTTCATAAACCATACGATCCGTGCTTACCCCCTGCATCATCAGGTAATCGTAAACGCTCTTCGCACGTTTCTCGGACAAGGTCTGGTTATAATCCACCTTACCGGTGTTATCCGTAAAGCCGATGATTCGGATATCCGTATCCGGATTGGCCTTCAAACTGGTAGCGAAGTTACGCAAGGCACTCTTGGAAGCGTCGCTCAACGTACTTGAGTTCGTGGCAAACAAGATACCGGAGTCAAAAGTAACCTTCAAGGCCTCACCATTGTTCACGCTCTCGATCTTCGTGTCCTCAGGCAGGGTAGCTTCCAGCTCCTTCTTCTGCTTATCCATTTTCTTACCGATTAACGCACCGGCTGTACCACCTACGGCCGCACCGATCACGGCACCCAATGCGGTATTTCCGGCCAAGGCACCAACACCAGCTCCGACAGCGGCACCACCGCCTACACCGATCGCCGTACCCTTCGCCGTGTTATTCCACGTTCCGCAACTCGTAAACACCACTGCCATACATAGCAGTAAAACAGATAATAATTTAATGTTCCTCATCATCTTCTACAATTTCACTTAAACAACTTTATATATATAACAAATATCAATCAAACATGTTGATCGAATCGCAATATTCAAGTTCTCCTTGTACTATAAAAGTGATTTCCTCCGGTTCGAATTTGCCTACGCCGTCTTTCTGGGCGTTCTTAATTACATAATTTACAACCTCTTCCTCATCGATCTCGATCTCATCGTCGCCATCATCATCTAGCATGCCATTAGATTCATAGAAGTCGTAGATCAAGTCTACGATATAGTTGATATCGTCATTACTGAACTTTCCTTTCAGTTCTTGGGGAAGATAATTCTGGATAAATTTTACGGAATCATCCTCGTCGTAAAGTAGCTCGTCATTGTTCGTGCTCATAATTAATCTTGTTTAATTGGTTTGAATAGCGGCAAATGTACGGAAATATTTTGATTTTATATCCCAAAAACAATTAAGCTTATTTACGGACGTGACTTAACAAAAGCAAATGCCCTTACTTGAACATAGTTCTAAAAGAGCTTAGGTTTTATAGGAAGCAAAGGTAATAAAAATACTTGATTATCATATAGACCTATTATTTTTTATAGCTTCCGGGTAATTTACTGTTCCGCATGATATTTTCTTTGAAAGAATATATTTCCAACCGAGTACCCCAAAGAGACTTCCAATATCTTTATGGATCACAAAAAACACTAAAGCCAGTCTTATTTGTGTTAAAATCAAAATACACTCCATCATTTATTTACATATAGTCATCTGATACTCAAGTTCTTTTAGAACTCAGTAAATGTATTAAATTATGATTACAATGGAACCTAAAATACAAAGTACCACAAGTACCCGAGCTCTCCGGAGCAAAATCGGGCCTATCAAGGCTTACTTATTCAAGGCCTCATATGTAATCAGTCCAATCACGCCAAGCGATCTTAAACATTCCATGAAAGGTGCCTACAAATCATTCCTGTCTAAAACCGATCAAGCATACGGCCATTCCACGTCAACAATCAACCCCAAACTTTACCCTATTTCTACCTTTAAGCAAATGAGCCTCGTAGTAGTCCCGAGTTTCATGATAGAGTCCCCATTCGAGATAGTGGCGATAGCCCTTATCGCCTTTCTACTTATCCTCCTTTCGATGAGGGAACATCGGCATAAGAAAGACATTCTTGACACCGAACGAAATATGGCCGAAGAAGTGATCCGCTTACGTGAGAAGGCAGAGGAATCAAACCGGTTGACAAGTGCTTTCCTCGCCAATATGAGCCATGAGATACGGACCCCACTGAATGCAATCGTAGGTTTCTCGACCCTTATCAGCGAAAGTGAGGATAAAGAGGAGATCAAAGAATTCGCTAAAATCATTCACGCAAACAATGAGCTACTCCTTAATTTAATCAATGACATACTCGATATGTCAAAAATAGAAGCCGGTATATTGGATTTCCTTTATACGGAAGTGGAGATTAACGAGCTTATACAAACCCTATGGCGGAGTTACCGATTCAAGATCAAGGAAGGAGTAGAATTCCGCACGGAACTGCCTGCGGAAAGCTACATTATCCATACTGAGAGAAACCGTTTATCCCAAGTATTGGCTAATTTCATCAATAATGCTTGCAAATACACTTTCGAGGGAATGATAACGATCGGATATGAAATAAGGAAAAACAATATTTATTTCTTTGTTAGCGATACGGGAAAAGGGATAGCGGAAGAAAATATCTCCCGTGTTTTCGAGCGATTCGCTAAATTAGATTCCTTCACCCAAGGTACAGGGCTCGGGCTGTCTATCTGTGAATTAATCATTAAACATTTAGGTGGAGAGATCGGCGTGGAGTCAAGCGTTGGAAAAGGATCTACATTTTGGTGCACGGTTCCCACCCGGAAATAATCGCACCAAGCCGTATCTACCTATTAGTGAAAAATAAAAAGGCGGAATGATTCACATAGGATCATTCCACCTTCATTATTTTATAGAAACTCCACGCTTAACGTCAAGCGTTCAAGTCTACTTTAGTTCTTAAATTCCAGCCCATCGTCTTTCCGATCGATCACGATCGGACGGTTACGGTCTACCGTTCCACCCAGCAAAGCCTTTGACAACTCGTTCAAGACATACTTCTGAATGACACGTTTTACCGGACGGGCACCGAATTGAGGATCGAAGCCCTTGTCGGCGATAAAGTCCACGGCCTCGTTCGTGAAGTCCAAGGCGACACCGTTCGTAGCCAACATCTTCTTCACGCTGTTCAACTGCAAGGATACGATCTTGCGAATCTCCTCCTCGTTCAGCGGAGTAAACATGATGATATCGTCGATACGGTTCAAGAACTCCGGACGGATCGTCTTCTTCAACAGTTCCAGTACTTGGATCTTCGTCTCGTCTACCACCTTGTCATGCGTGGCGGGTGTCATCTTCTCGAAGTTCTCACGGATCAAGGAAGAACCTAGGTTACTTGTCATGATAATGATCGTGTTCTTGAAGTTGACAACGCGGCCTTTGTTATCCGTCAGCCTTCCATCATCCAAGACTTGCAACAAGATGTTGAATACATCCGGATGCGCCTTTTCGATCTCATCAAACAAGACAACCGAGTAAGGTTTCCGGCGAATCGCCTCCGTCAACTGTCCACCCTCATCGTAACCCACATATCCCGGAGGCGCACCGATCAAACGAGTCGCGCTGAATTTCTCTTGATACTCACTCATATCGATACGGGTCATCATATTCTCGTCATCGAACAGATACTCGGCCAACGCCTTGGCCAACTCCGTCTTACCCACACCGGTAGTACCGAGGAAGATGAAAGAACCGATCGGTCGTTTCGGATCCTGTAAGCCGGCACGACTACGACGAACCGCATCGGCGATAGCGTTGATCGCCTCTTCCTGACCAATCACACGGGTATGAAGCTCGGACTCCAGACGTAATAACTTATCTTTCTCGCTCTGCATCATCTTGCTGACTGGAATTCCAGTCCAACGGGATACCACATCGGCGATATCGTCGCTATCCACTTCCTCCTTGATCATAGCTGCGGCACCTTGCATCGTCTTCAACTTAGCCTGTACCTCCCTGATCTCCTCTTCCTTTTGCTTGATCTTACCGTAACGGATCTCAGCGACCTTGCCGTAATCACCCTCACGCTCCGCCTTGTCAGCCTCAAACTTTAGGTTCTCGATATCGATCTTATTTTGCTGGATCTTATTGATCTGCTCCTTCTCGCTCTGCCACTGAGCCTTTTGCTTGGTCTCCTCCTCCTTCAAGTCGGCGATCTCCTTGTTCAGTTGCTCTAATTTCGACTTGTCGTTCTCACGCTTGATCGCCTCACGCTCGATCTCCAACTGTTTGATACGCCGGGAAACCTCATCCAACGACTCCGGTACGGAATCGATCTGCAAACGCAGACGGGCGGCGGCCTCATCCATCAAATCGATCGCCTTATCCGGCAAGAAACGATCCGTGATATAACGGGTAGACAACTGCACGGCGGAGATAATCGCATCATCCTTGATACGTACCTTATGGTGATTCTCGTATTTCTCCTTCAGACCACGAAGGATGGAGATCGTATCCAACTCACTCGGCTCGTCTACGATAACGGTCTGGAACCGACGCTCAAGCGCCTTATCCTTCTCAAAATACTTCTGATACTCATCCAACGTCGTGGCACCGATCGAACGTAGCTCACCACGAGCCAAGGCCGGTTTCAAGATGTTAGCTGCATCCATGGCGCCTTCGCCTTTACCGGCTCCTACCAAGGTATGGATCTCATCGATAAAGAGGATGATCTCACCCTCGGATTTCGTAACCTCGTTCACCACCGCTTTCAAACGTTCCTCGAACTCGCCTTTATATTTAGCTCCGGCGATCAACGCGCCCATATCCAACGAGAAGATCTGTTTAGACTTCAAGTTCTCGGGAACGTCACCCCGAACGATACGATGGGCCAACCCCTCAGCGATAGCAGTCTTACCTACACCCGGCTCACCGATCAAGATCGGATTGTTCTTCGTACGGCGGCTCAAGATCTGCAAGACACGGCGGATCTCCTCGTCACGTCCGATCACGGGGTCCAGTTTACCGCTACGGGCACGCTCGTTCAAATTGATGGCGTATTTTCCTAAGGCATCGTACGTCTCCTCGGCGGATTGGCTTGTCACCTTATTTCCTTTACGCAACTCCTCAATCGCTTGACGTAACTCTTTCTCTGTCACGCCGGCGTCTTTCAATATCTGTGAAGCGGTGCTCTTTTCCGTGAACAACGCCAAGATGATCGGCTCCAACGATACATATTGATCCCCCATTTTAGAGGAATAATCGATCGCCTTCTGTAAGACAGCGTTCGACTCGCTAGAGAGATAGGGTTCGCCTCCCGAAACCTTAGGATAAGATTCGATTTGGCGATCCAGTACCATATTCAGGTTTTGAGCGTTTACCCCTAATTTCTGAAAGATAAAATTAGTAACACTCTCACCCGTCATAATGACAGCTTTCAACAAGTGAACCGGTTCGATAACCTGTTGATTATTTTTGGTAACCAACTGTACGGCTTGTTGAACAGCCTCCTGCGCCTTGATTGTAAAATTGTTTAAATTCATATATTTAAGCTCCTTTCTTATATTCTTTTCTAATTTATTTTACACTTATATCTTTACAAAAGAAATACCAAAACGAAAATATGACATTTTGTCTTAATATTATAAAACAGAATAGAGAACTCCCCGTCAAACCGTCCATTTCGGATGTCATTAGGACGTATCTTTTCAGAAAGAACAAAAGAGAGAGAAAAAGGTTTTGATAGTAAACGCACAGTATCTAGGTAAAAACAGTCAATGTTCTCAAAAAAACACGTACGAGTTTTTCCGGAAACACGTACATGTTTTTTGAAATTCACGTACGTGTTTTTTTCGAGTGGTTATATCCTATAAATCCAACAATTTACGGATAGTCATTATAATACTTCCACGTATTCTCCCGTTTCCTGTTTCTCTTCTTATCACGGGCACTTTTCCAGAAAATAGTCTCTAGTAAATCCTCTGCGTCGAAATAGACTCTTATGGTAGCAAGTACCCCTCCCCTTCGCTGGCCATCCTTCACGACATCCGAGTATATATTAGTCAGTTTTACGTTGGCAGCCATAGGAACCTTACCTACCTTAAACTCTTTCCAATCCTGATTCTTAGGGAGCCTAATCGTGTGCGCTTGCTTCTGTATGGCCAATGAACGGGAAGGTGACTTAAAATTCAGCAGCATGAATAGGACTGGGGTAATCGAATCATAATTAGTCAACCTACGTAAAGTATCTAACTGTACATATTCCGAGAAGTCTTTCGTAATCGGCAACTCACTTGGTGAGGATAACATATGGGTTCCCGGTTGATCGGGTCGTAGAAAAGTCCCGCTTTCTATCGCCTTCTGAAACTCAGGATTCAAACGTATCTCCTCCTTGCCGGATAAAAATTCTTGCAGGCGCAAAGAATCCTGTTCCGTCCACTGCGCATGGGCCATCGTAGGTAGGATGAATACTATCAAAAGGAATATAGGTCGCATCTTCACGTCTCTCATCTTCATAATCCTCATTACATTTCTATCACCAAGACTCATTCCTCCATTAAATCCCCCATTCGAGTCGAGATACTTTAAGATTTATTGGGATGCTTATACCCTATTTGAATCTTAATATGGATTACCTTTATGCGATCAATCCAAATCCAATATAGATATGTTGATATTATTATCTCCGGCTAAGACAATGACCGGGACATCCAAGATAAAAGCGCCGCAAGGCACGACTCCACGTTTCCAGCAAGAGGCGAACGAGATCGCCCTGCATATGACCCAATTTCCCATTGACGAATTAAGTCGTATCCTCAAGCTCAGCCCGAAACTGGCGGCGGAATGTTACCGCAGATACCAAGATTTTCATGCGGAAGACAACCAGCCCTTGCAAGCGATACTCGCCTATACCGGTGTCGTATTCAAGAATATCAGCCCGAAAGACTTCACGGAGGAGGATTTTCTTTTCTCGCAAGAACATATGCGTTTCGTATCGGGATGCTACGGGTTACTTCGCCCATTAGACCTTATCAAGCCTTACCGGATGGAGTTCGACGTAAAAATCCCGGAACTAGGCGACGGGAATATGTACGCCTTCTGGAAGGACAGGCAAACAAATATATTAATCCATGACGTCCGACAGGGAGACGGAATCCTACTGAATCTAGCCAGCTTGGATATCCAACCCTCTTTCCAGTGGAAGGAGGTGGAGCGATCCGTCCGGATCATCACGCCCGAGTTCAAGATCTGGAAGAACGGCAAAGCGGAGACGATCGTGATCTATGCCAAGATGTGCAGGGGACAAATGAGCCGCTATCTCATAAAGAACCGGATTTCTGACCCGGAGGCATTAAAAGCATTCACATGGGAAGGCTTTTCCTATAAAGAATCCATGTCCGAGGGGGATAATTGGGTATTTCTACAAGAATAATTCTAGGCTTATCCAATAAAATCAGATGATCTACGTTTTATAAGAACAATTCGTAAAAATCATAAAAAGGTTTATCCTTCTTTAATTTAGCGGTGATATGAAAAGAACCTTTACATATTTATTACTACTTGTTCTATTGGCTTGCGGAAAGCAAGCCTATAACCTGTTAATCTCGAATGAATCGATCCGGAGCAACCCTACCGGAGCCTTGTCTGACATCGCGGATGAGGTAATCGCCATTCCATTACAGGACTCAGGGACGCATTCGATCAAGGAGGCCAAGTATATCCGTCAAGAGGGAGACAACCTATTCCTTATCAGCAATGAGACGCTTTACCGTTTCAATCGCAAGGGAGAATTTATCTGTCGCATCACCCATCCGGATGACATACGGGTAGCGGGGTATGTAGTGAACCCGGCCAACCAGCAGTTGATTGTACTTGGAAACACGGACGATATTTTCTATTACTCATTCAATGGTGATCTCCTTACCCGCAAGAAACTGAAATGCGACCTTCCGGAGAATAGGCATATGCTATCCATATCCATGCACAATAACCGGATATTTACCACCGAGGAATGTGTTCATGGGGATACGGCGGGGCAAACCGCCACGATTGAGAAACAGATTGTTGAATACGATTCCTCTTTCCATAAATTACAATCTCATACGATCCGTCCGGTCGATCTGGAACGTTCCGCATGCCCGATCGGTTGTCTCGCCCCGGAAGTAGCCGTGGAGCCCGGAAGCGGAACGGTTTATGCCTACGCCCCCTCCTATCAACCCGGGAACTTATTACGGGACACTTTATATATTAAGCAAAAGCGGCAAAGCCAAACCTTGGAGAACCTTGCCGGAAAGAATACACTTCCTTTGCTACCGATCCGCATGGGCAGCCGTTTCTGGGTATCTACATACTATAACGCAGAGGATGAGTCCAGAAATTACACCTTCTGTTATGATACGGAGAAGGAAGAATGCTGGCAGGTAAAAGAAGGATTAAAAGATAATTTTTATCAAACCGGTAATGTGCGACGAATGGACCCTATCGATCCCTATTGCCATTCCTATTGTTTCAGCAAATCCGGAGAGGATCTGCGAAATACTTTCCCCGCACAGGCCCAAGGGGAAAGCCTCGTGTTATTTATAGTGAAATTGAAAGGGTAAATCCAGTTAATATTTCAATAGAGAGCAGACTGATGGGTACAAAATAATATGTATCTTCGTACCATTCTAAAAAAGCATTAAGTACATGAAAAAACTTTTAACCTGCATTGCCATGGGCTTTGCGACTACCAGCTACGCTGTACCCCCTTTGTGGATGCGTGATGTACAAATTTCTCCTGATGGAACAGAGATAGCGTTTTGTTACAAAGGAGATATCTATAAAGTACCGGCCAAAGGAGGAACAGCGACACAACTTACCACCCAAGCATCGTATGAATGCACGCCAATCTGGTCTCCGGACGGAAAACAAATCGCTTTCGCCAGCGATCGTAACGGCAATTTCGATTTATTCGTAATGCCCTCCAACGGTGGAACGGCACAGTGCCTCACCACTCATTCCGCCTCCGAGATTCCATCGGCCTTTACTCCCGACGGCAAATACGTACTCTTCTCCGCATCCATACAAGATCCGGCACAGAGCGCCTTATTCCCGACCTCGGCCATGACGGAACTCTATAAAGTGCCGGTTGGTGGCGGACGCACGGAGCAAGTATTGGGAACACCCGCCGAGATGGTTTGCTTCGATAAATCCGGAAAGACATTCTTATACCAAGATCGTAAGGGCTTCGAGGATGAATGGCGTAAACATCATACCTCATCCGTTACCCGGGATATATGGATGTACGATACGCAAACAGGAAAACATACCAATTTGACTGACCATGCGGGAGAAGACCGGAACGCCGTATTTACCCCGGATGGACAGACGGTTTACTTTCTGAGCGAACGCAACGGAGGGTCTTTCAATGTATATTCATTCCCTCTCAACACCCCACAATCTATAACGGCGGTTACTAAGTTCAAGACACATCCCGTACGTTTCCTCTCTACAGGTAGCGACCAGACATTGTGCTACACATACGATGGCGAGATCTATACACAACGTCCGGGAAGCAATCCGCAGAAAGTACGGATCGACTTGATACGTGACGATCAAGAGCAAATCGCCGATCTGAATTCCAGCAAAGGAGCAACCTCCGCTACCGTATCCCCCGATGGCAAGCAGATCGCCTTCACCCTAAGAGGTGAGGTATTCGTCACCTCGGCCGATTACAACACGACCAAGCAAATCACCCATACCCCGGCCGCCGAAACAGGCATATGCTTCTCGCCGGATAACCGTACCTTGGCTTATGCCAGCGAGCGTGGTGGTAATTGGCAACTTTACTTGGCTAAGATCGCACGTAAGGAAGAAGCCAATTTCCCGAACGCAACGATTATCGAAGAGGAAGTTCTCTTACCTTCTAAGACCGTAGAGCGTAATTATCCTCAATTCTCACCGGATGGTAAGGAACTCGCTTTCATAGAAGATCGTATGCGGTTGATGGTAGTCAACCTTGAGACGAAGAAAGTACGCCAAGTCACGGATGGCTCCACATGGTATAGCACAGCCGGTGGTTTCGATTACTCATGGTCGCCGGACGGTAAATGGTTCACGCTCCGGTTTATCGGAAACAAGCACGATCCTTATTCGGATATCGGCTTGGTTAGCGCACAAGGCGGAGAGATCACCAACCTGACCAATAGCGGTTACACCAGCACCTCCCCGCAATGGGTACTGGATGGAAACGCCATCTTATTCACCACCGAGCGTTACGGAATGCGTGCGCATGCCTCATGGGGTTCCTTGAATGATGCCATGCTGGTATTCATGAATCAAGACGCTTATGATAAATTCCGCTTGAGCAAAGAGGATTATGAGTTGCAAAAGGAACTGGAAAAGGAGCAGAAAGAGGTAACCGGGGACAAAACCGGCGACAAGAAAAAAGAAGATAAAGCCGATGGAAAGAAAGACGAAAAGCCCAAGGATATCGTAGTGGAACTGAAAGGCATCCAAGATCGTATCCTACGTCTTACTCCTAATTCCTCCGAAATGGGTAGCGCCGTCATCTCGAAGAATGGCGAGACTTTATATTATTTCTCGGCTTTCGAAGATAAATACGACCTGTGGAAAATGGACTTGCGCAAGAAAGAGACCAAGTTACTCCACAAGATGAATACCGGATGGGCGAACATGGAAATGGATAAGGAAGGTAAAAACCTGTTCTTGCTGGGTAGCAACTCCATGCAAAAGATGGATATGGGATCGGAGAAACTAACGCCGATCAATTACCAAGCAAACTTGAAAATGGACTTGGCCGCCGAACGTGAGTATATGTTCGACCATGTCTATAAACAAGAGCAAAAACGGTTCTACAACGTGAATATGCACGGCGTAAATTGGGACGCTATGACCGCCGCCTACCGTAAATTCCTGCCACATATTAATAATAACTATGACTTCGCGGAGTTGCTAAGCGAATATCTGGGAGAACTCAACGTCTCTCACACCGGAGGACGCTTCCGTCCGCGAACAAGCGGCAATGTTACCGCCAACCTAGGCCTACTTTTCGATTGGAACCATAGCGGCAAAGGTCTATTGATCGCCGAGGTAGTGGAAAAAGGCCCGTTCGATCACGCACGTTCCAAAGTGAAAGCCGGTACCATCATGGAGAAAATAGACGGACAGGAAATAACCCCGGATATGGATTACTCCAAGCTATTAAACAATAAGGCCAAAAAGAAGACCTTAGTTTCCCTCTACGATCCACAAACCAAGGAACGCTGGGAAGAGGTAGTCTTGCCTATCAGTAACGGTGAGTTAAATAACTTGCTTTATACCCGCTGGGTGAAACAACGTGCCGCCGACGTGGATAAATGGTCGAACGGACGATTGGGATACGTCCATATCCAATCCATGGGAGATCCTAGTTTCCGCTCTGTCTACTCCGATATCCTAGGTAAATATAACGACCGGGAGGGAATCGTCATTGACACCCGCTTTAATGGTGGTGGGCGCTTGCACGAGGATATCGAGATCTTGTTCAGCGGAGAGAAATACCTCACCCAAGTGACACGTGGCCGAGAGGCTTGCGATATGCCTAGCCGCCGCTGGAATAAACCTTCCATCATGTTGCAATGCGAGGCTAATTATAGTAACGCACATGGAACCCCGTGGGTTTATAAGCACCAACAGATCGGACGTCTGGTAGGTATGCCCGTACCGGGAACAATGACTACCGTCTCTTGGGAAACCCTGCAAGATCCGACGCTGATATTCGGCACACCTATTACCGGTTATCGCCTGTCGGACGGTAGTTACTTAGAGAACACACAGCTGGAACCGGATGTTAAAGTCGCTAATTCTCCGGAAACTGTTGTCAAAGGGGAAGATACGCAATTGAGAACAGCGGTACAAGAATTACTGAAAGAGATCGATAAAAAGTAGTTTAAAACGAGACTACTCTCATCGCTTGTCGGGAGTAGTCTCGTTTTATTATGTAACCTTCTATTAAAAAACAGGCGATATTCACTCTGCCTAAGTCGTGATATGCTTATAGGGAGAATGACTAAAATCCAAGAAACACATCTCATAGCAAATGGTCAGCCACACCACAATGCAAGGCCAAGCTTTTATCACATACGGACGGATCAGTCCATTCCGGACAATAGATGGAACCAGCTCTGTAGTGGATAAGCCAACAATCACCAAGGTAGCTATCCAAAGCCAATAAGTATATTTCTTATGGGGCGATACACTGCATATATACCAGATAGCGACTCCTATCATCGCTATGATATATCCACTCGCCTCGCTTCCCGTACTGAATAATACGACAAATAATAAAACATTAGCCAACAACATAAAGCGAAAAGCCGGATATTTATATTGAGAGATCCTTAAATATGGAATGCAGAATAAAATCAAGCCCGGTATGATAAGCCACATATCGCTATACTCCGCATTCCCGGATATCTTTCGAACCACTCCTAATAATGATATATTTTGTGGATCAGCGAACATATTCAACATATTTTTCACCTTCAATCGCTCAAACCAATCTATATACTGAGAGATCACATACTCAAACCCCGGTGTATAAAGCACCGGGATCACAAAGCAAACCAATCCCCAGAAAAGACAAGAGGCTAATAACCTCACTTTCTGCCTTGAGAAGAAAAAGAACGCCAATCCCACGATCGGATAGATCTTGATAAATGTTCCGAGCATAATAATGCCTGCCGCCCAGAAATCCTTTTTCTCCAGTATCAAGACAAACGATAATAAGATAAAGGCCGCTACTGATATATTGAATTGCTGTACTCCTTGAGCCGTCATCAACTCACAATACGAATACCAATAAATAATGATTTTTTGGGTACTCGACAATGGCAATCGGCTAATCGCATAAAACAATAGGGCGGTATTACCCGCTATCCATAAGATTATACCCAACCATTCCGGTAACAGGGCGAAAGGAGCTATGATAAGACTAAATAAGATTCCATAATGATTTGAATCATAATATTCCGGATAATGATCCCCATATAAGGTTAACCCCTCGATAGCATGCCAATAGACTCCTTCAAATATCTTATAATTATTATATTTTCCAATCAACAACTTGACAATAGCAAAAATAACACCGGTTAGCATCCATACCCCGAATACAGTCCGGGGCTCTCTCCATACCGGATGGGTGGCTAAAGTCTTTAATCTCATATCCAATTTCTTCCTTTCAATCAGTCCACAAAGATAAAAAACCTAATAAAACGAGCCTAATAAAAAAGAAAAGACTGTCTGGGTATATAACCCGGACAGCCTTTTCCTTTATGATACAGACTCTATTCTGAGTATTCCCTATTAATTAGCGAATGATTTCAAAGGAACACTTACTCCCATGTAAAGATTCATGGCGTTACCGCTTACCGGTAAGCATTGTGGAGTTACCTTTGTCAACATATAATCCGATCCAATAAAGAAATTGATCCAAGACGGTGAGAAATTCAAGGCGATACCATACGTCTTGAACTTACTATGGATAAATGAGTAGCTCAGCGTAGCCTCAAACCATTTCACCGGACGGTAATTACCGGACAATGTCAGTTCCGTATAGGCTTTCGGGGAATAAAGACGAGTGCTTGACAATAAGCCGATACCTAACTTGTTTTCCAGCAAACGGTACTCGCCACCGATATTGATTGTCGAACGAAGACGGGTAGTGCTTCCGGACTCACCCTCTTTCTTGAAATGAAGCAAGTTCTCGAAATCTTCCTTGATAGCGTCAAACTGATCGCCCATGCTCGGTATATCACCGTTATTCTCGCCGATAGCCAGATCAAAGCCGTTAAAGTCGAAAGTTCCATCCAACTTACCTACCGTGCTCCCTCCTTTGCTCCAACTGATAAAACCTAAATCAAGGACAGCGGCGGACAACATGATATTCTCGGTCAATTGGTACGTAGCACCCAAGTCCACTCCCATACCGAAACCGCTAAGACCCGGAGAATCGAAATCAAAGCTATTATAATAATCACGGCCTTGCTCGTCTACTTCCATTTCCGGGACCAAGCCTTTCATATTCGTCTGCAAGGTACCGGTAGAGGTAACTTTCCAGCTAGTCTCTCCCATCTCAGCATGCATCTGATCGATCGTAGCGTCCATAGAACCTACGCCCCATAACAATTTAACCTTACCTCCGACTGTCAACTTATCCGTGATAGGACGAGAATATCCTACACCTGTCTCCAAATAAGCCTCGGCGTACGCCCTGATATTACGAATATCATAGGTACTCTGAGATCCATTACCCTTTTTCATGAACTCGAACAATGTCTTCGGAGCACGAATATTCGCCAAGCCCTTGATAGAAACATCAACCGTCCAGAATCCCTTGCCGGCGTACCAGCCACCGGATAGAACCTGCGTGCCAAAATCCATATTTACCTGATTCTCATCCTTCAAGCCATTCAGGAAAGACTCGGTATTCACGGAGTTATCCATGAACGTAACGGTCTCACCATTCTTCGGATAAATAAAATTATCCACAGCTATTCCGTTCGTACCATACGAAGCGCCAACCGCACCTAATACCGGAATGGAGACATAGCCTCTCTCGGGACGATACGCCGGATTCATCGTCGTGCGTGCCGTAGAAGATTGCATGAAGTAAGAAGTTCGTATTTGCTGGGCGGATACCGACATTCCCACAGTGGTCAATAAACATAAAGCACACAGACCTCTCTTATACATATTATATATAGTATTCATCTTTCTTTTTCGTAATTTAAATGGTTAGTACTGGGATCAAATGGAGATACCACCTTCTTTCTTAAGTTTCAAGTTGAAGGTCGTTTTCTGGCCTTTCTTCAAAGCCTCGCCTTGATCTCTACCCGTTAAATGTAAATTTAGGTCTATATGACGTGCATCCTTCATTTTCGGCATATCCTCCTTCGTGATCTCGAAGATAACCTCTCCAGATTGTCCTTTTACCTCTTGTGCCGGGAATTGGATATCTACCGGTACATTGTTCTCATCCATGATCACCATCTCGATAGACATATCGAACGGCATCTCGTTCGTAACCTCTCCATAGATCCTCGCGCTTCCGTCCGAGAAAATATAGTCTACGAAATCCTCATCAAAAGCGTCCTCGATCCGCTCGACGGATACGGCGCTAAATTCCGGTGCCGGAGTCAACGGAAGCTCTACCGCATAACGTAACTCACTCAAGGCATCCGCAGGAGCGTTCGCCCATTGTTTGCTATCAGCGGACAAAGACAAATGTATTTTTTGAGGAACAATCTGTACGATTCCCGGTAACTTCTCGTTCTTGACAAACTTAAAAGCATCCGTCTTCGGATCAAGAGGGCCGATCCAAATATTAGGAGACACCGTTGACAAGGTAAAATCAGAGGAAGTAGCCTCCTTTTTACTTGTGTTCTCAGCCTCGATAGACAAGCTACAATCCAAAGAGGCATTCTTTACATTCGACTTTAATGTAATATGGGGATTCGTTAACGCCAAAACGAAATCGCCATCAAACAAACCATCGATATCCCCAGTCGTTATATCTTCCGAGGCGATCTCCACTTTACCAGAGGCGGCCCGTAAGCTTTTCCCCTTAATCTTCATCTCTCCATCATAGATCATGACGTAAGCCCCGTCGACTTCCCGAATGGAAGGGACTTTCTCTACATTCACAACGTCATCCGACGTTACATAACCCGTACCGAGGGGAGCTACCCAAGACTCACCCATTACCGCATCGTCCGTATTGACATCGCTTAAATCATACTTACTATCCACACATGCCGCTAAACAGCAAGATGATAGCAATAGCATCACTAAATGTTTGTTTTTCATATAAAGTTATTTTTATCAAAATTATGACCCTAACAGCGCGCAAAAATAAACAAAATAAATGAAAGTTTAGCCATAAAAAAAGAGTGGCATCGTATTATTAACGCCACTCTTAGCTTATACTATCTTTGACAATCAAAATATTCTTCCGCAAATACGAATCTTCATGACCGGATAAACCGTTAGCTTGTCCATGATCTTCGTAAAGGTATCATCCTCGTCTATCTCATTCAACAAGTCCTTTACATCCCCTGAATCCGTATACACCTCCGGTTTGCCATGGAATTGCACACCCAGCTCAAACATCACGCCAACCCGTTTCTTAGGAACCGCACGACCGAATCCAAGACCTAGATAAGGACGAAAACCGGACACTTTCAATCCACCGGATACATTACCGTTATTATCCACCGGAATCGTATAATCACCGATAACTATGCCCGCACTTTCTCCTTGGGCGATCAGGTCTTTCAGCTTATCACTATGCCCTTCTATCTTCACCAAGGAAGAACCACCGAAATAGGCGCCGGCCGCAACGAAGAACGAAGAAGCGTGAGGAAACGGGTAAACATTCACCAACAACTGTCCGGAAGTACGTTTCAAGCTACCTTTGACATCCATGGAGTATGTATCATTATACACACCCGCTCGCGGATCGTTAACATCTACATCCACGTCCGTATTAATGCTGAAACCCGGCATAAAGGTAAGACCACCTCTCAACGCCAGATAAGGCGTAATAGGAGTAGCGACCTCCACATCTACACCCGTCAAACCAACACCCACTCCTGCCGAAACAGAATTGAAAATCCCTAACTCCTTTTGAGCTGAGATAAAATTACACGTCGCAAACATGCTCACGAACGCACAAAGAAGAAATAGTCTTTTCATTTTCACCATATAAGTTAAATTGTTATTCACCCTAGACTCACAAAAATAAATAAAAAACATGAAACATTCGTTGTAAAAAAGAAAAAGCGACATCGAATTTGCCTCGATGTCGCTTTTTTACGGATAAAGTATACTATTTTACGTATAAGCGTACGTTATTCCTCCTCAGAATCGTCTTCCTTCATATTATGGAATACGTTTTGAACGTCTTCGTCTTCCTCTAATTTCTCGATAATCTTCTCGATAGACTCACGCTGTTCCGGAGTAACCTCCTTCAAATCGTTCGGAATACGTACGAACTCACTACTCAAGATCTCGAAACCATTCTCCTCCAAATATTTCTGGATCGCCGAATTCTGCGCGAACTCACCATAAAGAACAACCTCGTCCTCGTCTTCCTCAACCTCATCTACACCGAAGTCGATCAACTCCAACTCTAGGTCTTCTAAAGAAAGATCCTCTTTTTTAGCGATATGGAATACGCATTTATGATCGAACAAGAACTCCAAGCTACCGGATGTTCCCAGAGAACCACCGTTCTTATTGAAATAACTACGAACGTTGGCTACCGTACGAGTCGTATTATCCGTAGCGGTCTCAACGAAGATAGCGATACCGAAAGGACCATATCCCTCATAGTTCATCTCCTTATAATCCGTGAAATCCTTGGATACGGCACGTTTAATGGCACGCTCCACGTTCTCCTTCGGCATATTCTCCTTTTTGGCGTTCTGCATCAACACACGTAAACGAGGATTATTCTCGGGCTCCGGCCCACCTTGTTTTGCCGCAATCGTGATTTCCTTACCTAACTTCGTGAATACACGGGCCATATTGCCCCAACGCTTAAACTTTCTCGCTTTACGAAACTCAAACGCTCTTCCCATATGTTTATCAGTTTATCTTTATTTTATGTAATTAAATTCTTATCTCAATTGAGCACCTAGCTTTTGTTCCAGATTCGTCTGGATCTTCTTCATGATAGCGTCGATCTGCTTATCGTTCAAAGTCTTGCTCTCATCTTGCATGAAGAAGCTTACGGCATACGACTTCTTGCCCGCCGGAAGATTCTTGCCCTCGTAAACGTCAAACAGAGATACTTCCTTCAATAGCTTGCGATCGCTATCCTTAGCGATTTTCTCGACCTCGCTAAACTGTACGCTCTTATCAAGCAACAACGCCAAGTCACGTTTAACGGCCGGGAACTTGGAAATCTCGGAGAAGGTTACTTTCGCCTTCTTGATCTCCTTCATCAATTGGGTCCACGACAACTCAGCGTAATAAACCTCCATATCAATATCCAGCATCTTACGAAGTTTCTTGCTTACGATACCCATCGTACCCAATTGACGTCCGGAACCGGTCGTGATGCTTAGGCCCGAAGAATAGATATCATTCGTCAAGTTACCGAAAATAACCCGTTTCATATCCACGCCCAAGCGGGCTAAGATATTCTCTACGTAAGCCTTCAACTCATAAACGGAAGATTTCTCGTCCGGATGCGCCCAGTTGTTCTCCACCCGGTTGCCGGCTACCCAGATGCCTAGACGGTAATCCTCGCTGAACTGCGCCAAGGTCTCATCTTCCTTCTTGTTATCGATATTATAATCATAGCAATTACCAAACTCATAGAAACGGACATTGCCATTCTTACGCTTCATGTTATGCTCGATGCTCTCCAAGCCTCCGAACAACAAGGTCTGACGCATGCAGTTCAAATCAGCGCTTAACGGGTTCATCAACATGACACAATGCGCTTCCGGATAAACAGACAGATCCGTATAATAAGCGGAGCGTGTCAAGGAATTGTTCATGATCTCGTTGAAACCACAACCGCAAAGTTGCTCCGAGATCAAGTTCTGCAATTTCCAGCTACGATCCGTAGGAGTCTGGTAACTTAAATTGGACTTCACGTTATCGCTGAACTCCACGTTATTATATCCGTAGATACGAAGAATGTCCTCGATCACGTCTACATCACGCTGCACATCGATACGATATACGGGAACATGCAAAGTCAAGCCCTCGGCAGTCTCGGATATGATCTCCATCTCAAGGCTTGCCAAGATACTTTTCACGGTTTCTACCGGAATATCCTTACCGATCAACGTATTGATCTTCTCGTAAGTCACCTCAACCGTATACGGTTCCGCCACGGCAGGATAAACATCCTGTACAGCACCCGTGATCTTACCTCCCGCCAACTCTTGTATCAACAAGGCGGCACGTTTCAATACATACATCGTATTGTTCGGATCCAAACCACGCTCGAAGCGGAAAGAAGCGTCCGTATTCAAGCCAAAACGACGGGCGGTCTTGCGAATCCACGTCGGATGGAAACAAGCGGATTCCAAGAATACGTCGGTGGTCTCCTCCGTCACGCCGGAATCCAAACCGCCGAACACGCCACCGATACACATCGGTTCCTCGACGTTACAAATCATCAAGTCACGATCGGTCAACGTACGCTCCACGCCATCCAACGTGACGAATTTCGTACCAGCCTCGGCCGCCTTGACAATCACTTTATTTCCTTTGATCTTACTCGCATCAAAAGAGTGTAAAGGCTGCCCTAACTCATGCAGGATAAAGTTCGTTATATCCACTACGTTATTGATGGGACGAAGGCCGATCACACGCAAACGGTTTTGTAACCACTCCGGGCTCTCCTTCACCGTAACGCCCTTGATCGTAACACCGGAATAACGGGGACAAGCCTCCGTA
This sequence comes from Parabacteroides sp. D25, assembly GCF_000307475.1. Classification (NCBI taxonomy): domain Bacteria; kingdom Pseudomonadati; phylum Bacteroidota; class Bacteroidia; order Bacteroidales; family Tannerellaceae; genus Parabacteroides; species Parabacteroides sp. D25. The sequence continues at coordinate 302,539 of NZ_JH976503.1, forward strand.
TTCTCTACCACGACCTCTACGCCCGGTGTCTCGTCGTCGATCTTGAAAGCGTCTACCGAAGGACGTCTCAATTCGGCGGGCTTGCCGTTTTGCTTCAAATAAGCGGCCAAGTCACGGGCGACACCGAAATGGGAAGTAGCGTCTACACGGTTCGGGGTGATATCCACCTCCAGCACGTAGTCGCTCTTTACATTATAATAATCTTTAGCTAACGTACCTACAACAGCGTCGGCGGGAAGTACGATAATACCGTTATGGTCGGTACCGATACCTATCTCGTCCTCGGCGCAAATCATACCGTTGGACTCAACGCCACGGATCTTGGATCTCTTGATCGTAAAGCATTCATCACCGTCGTACAGTTTCGTGCCGTTCACGGCTACGACCACTTTCTGTCCGGCAGCCACGTTCGGGGCGCCACATACGATTTGTAAAGGAGCCTCGCCACCTACATTTACGGTCGTTATATGTAAATGGTCAGAATTCGGGTGTTCCTCACAAGTTAACACTTCACCGATAACCAGTCCCTCAAGTCCGCCCTTAATGGTTTGAACTTCCTCTACTCCACCGGTTTCCAAACCGATAGAGGTAAGCGCCGCAGCAACTTCTTCTGGCTCCAGATCGAAATCAAGATACTCTTTCAGCCAATTGTAAGATATATTCATCGCTATAAAATTTATTCTCTAAAGACACGGCCTCTATTGATAGCCGCCGAATTGACGGACAAAAGTACGAATAATAATTCAAACGATACAAAAATATCCTCATGAACTTCTACGAACTCTTAACTGCGCCAACGCATGCGTTTCATTCATTCTTAATTTTCTATCGCAAATCATAGATAATAGAGACTCACTTTACGATGAGTCAGAATAAAGATGTACCTTTGCGGGAGGTTTTAACGTTACAACTATTTTTTATGCGTATAGATATACTTACCGTACTTCCCGAGATGATCGAGGGGATGATTAATTGCTCTATCGTCAAGAGGGCGCAAGATAAAGGATTAGCGGAGATTCATTTACATAACCTACGGGATTACACCACTAATAAATGGAGGCGGGTGGATGATTATCCGTTCGGAGGAGAGGCCGGAATGGTGATGCAGATCGAACCGATAGACCGGGCGATCTCAGCGTTGAAAAGCGAACGGGAATATGACGAGGTAATCTATACCTCCCCGGATGGCGAGACACTCAACCAGCCCATGGCCAACAGCATGTCTTTACTAAATAATATGATTATCCTCTGCGGGCACTATAAAGGGATCGACTATCGTATCCGTGAGCATTTGATAACGAAAGAGATATCCGTAGGAGACTATGTCCTTACCGGAGGAGAGCTGGCCGCCGCTATCATAACCGACGCCGTGGTACGCTTGATACCGGGAGCGATCGGCGACGAGCAAAGCGCCCTCTCCGACTCCTTCCAAGATGACTTACTGGCCCCGCCTGTTTATACACGTCCCGCCGATTACAAAGGTTGGAAAGTACCCGAGGTACTATTATCCGGGCACCAGCGCAAGATCGAAGAATGGCGCTTGCAACAAGCACAAGAGCGTACGGCACGCCTCCGGCCGGATTTATTGAAATAGCAGCGTTAAAAAACAAGGCCGGGGATCATCCCCCCCGATGATACCCCGGCCCCTCTATCCACAAACAATCATGGCTACAACATCACTCTTATTTATTGAAACGTTCTTTCAATTTAGCTAACATGTCTTTTGTCATGGCATCCAAATCATACTCCGGCTTCCAGCCCCACTCTTGGCGGGCGCAAGTATCATCCAAGGAGTTCGGCCACGACTCGGCGATAGCCTGACGCAAAGGATCTACCTCATACTCCATCTGGAATTCAGGCATATATTTCTTGATATTATTAAAGATGATCTCCGGATCGAAACTCATCGACGCAATGTTGAAAGAGTTGCGATGAACGAACTTCGTAGAATCCGCCTCCATAATCTCGATAGCGGCACGCAAGCCGTCCGGCATGTACATCATATCCATGAAAGTACCGGCTGCGATCGGGCAAACGAATTTCTCGCCCTTAGCGGCCGAATAGTAAATATCGACAGCGTAATCCGTCGTACCACCACCCGGAGGTGTTACGTAAGAGATCAATCCGGGGAAACGAACCGAACGTGTGTCCACGCCGAAACGGATATTATAATAATCGCTTAACAACTCGCCGGATACCTTCGTCACGCCGTACATCGTACGAGGATTACGGATCGTATCTTGAGGAGTCTTGTCTTTCGGGGTATTGTTACCGAAAACGCCAATAGAGCTCGGCGTAAATACGGCGCAGTGCATCTCACGGGCCACCTCAAGCACATTGAACAAGCCCCCCATTCCGATCTTCCACGCCAACTGAGGTTTAGCCTCTGCTACAGCCGACAAAAGAGCCGCCAAGTTGTAGATCGTATCAATATTATATTTTGATACCGTCTCAGCGATCTGCTGCTCGTTCGTGATATCCACGATAGCGGAAGGTCCCGATTCTAACAACTCGCCTTTAGGTTCCGCACCCGGGATATAACCCGCTACTATGTTCCCACCGTAGATACTTCTTAATTTCATGGTTAACTCTGATCCGATCTGACCGGTAGAACCAATTACTAATACATTCTTCATCGCGTTTAATGAGATTTAAGTTTTTTTCCGTCGGCAAAGGTATAGAGAATAAAACAGTTTAGACATGAATTTCTTCTCTTTTTTAGTATTAAAATTCAAAAAAAAAACAGACCTTTGTCTGTCGCTTTGACAACGAAGCTACTACTCACATCTAAATACTAATAAAAAACGAAGTTTTTATGTACGGAAAACTTAAAGAATTCTTGACAAATGAACTTGAAGGCATCAAAGCCGCTGGTTTATACAAGAACGAGCGTATCATTACTACGCCGCAGAGAGCCGACATCAAAGTAAATGCCGGAAGTGATGTTTTAAACTTCTGCGCCAACAACTATCTTGGCCTGTCCGATAACCAACGACTGATCAAGGCCGCGAAAGAAGCCATGGATACACACGGTTATGGCATGTCGTCCGTTCGTTTCATCTGTGGAACGCAGGATTTGCACAAGCAATTGGAAGCAGCCATCTCCGACTATTTCAAGACTGAGGACACGATCCTTTACGCCGCATGTTTCGACGCTAACGGTGGTTTGTTCGAGCCATTGTTCGGCGAGGAAGACGCTATCATCTCGGATGCCTTGAACCACGCCTCTATCATCGACGGTGTTCGTTTATGCAAGGCGAAACGTTATCGCTACGCTAACGCCGATATGGCGGACTTGGAGCGTTGCCTACAAGAGGCGCAGGCCCAACGTCACCGTATCATCGCCACGGACGGCGTGTTCTCCATGGACGGCAATGTCGCTCCGATGGACAAGATTTGCGAGCTTGCCGAGAAATATGACGCATTGGTTATGGTGGACGAGTCTCACTCTGCCGGTGTCGTAGGCCCGACGGGTCATGGCGTAGCCGAGCAGTTTGATGTTTACGGACGTGTAGATATCTTCACGGGTACGCTGGGTAAGGCGTTCGGTGGTGCCATGGGTGGCTTCACGACCGGAAAGAAGGAGATTATCGATATGTTACGCCAACGTTCTCGCCCCTACTTGTTCTCCAACTCCGTGGCTCCGGCCATCGTAGGCGCAAGCTTGGAGATGTTCAAGATGTTGAAGGAGAGCGACGCTTTACATACGAAATTAATGAACAACGTAAGCTACTTCCGCGACAAGATGCTGGCAGCCGGTTTCGATATCAAGCCGACTCAATCCGCTATCTGCGCCGTTATGTTGTACGACGCTAAGTTGTCTCAAGATTTCGCCGCCAAGATGCAGGAAGAGGGTATTTACGTAACCGGTTTCTATTACCCGGTAGTACCGAAGGGACAAGCTCGTATCCGTGTACAATTGTCCGCCGGCCACGAGACTGAGCATCTGGACAAGGCTATCGCAGCGTTTATCAAGGTAGGAAAAGAGCTAGGCGTTATCAAATAACACCTCTCTCATTCATCATACAAGGCCACATCCGGGCAAGATGATCTGGATGTGGCTTTTTAATCACTAAGAACAATCATGCAACTCAGTAACTACCATAGTCATTGTACTTTTTGTGATGGAAGAAGTATTCCGGAGGATTTCGTGAGATTCGCCATAACACACGGGTTCCGTGCGTACGGTTTTTCCTCCCACTCGCCGCTTCCGTTCGAGACTTTCTGGAATATGTCTAAAGACGATATGCCGGAGTATCTGCAAGAGATAAAACGACTGAAACAGAAATACAGCGATCAACTGGAAATATATGCCGGTCTGGAGATTGATTATCTGGACGAGACCTATAACGCCTCGATCCCCTATTTCCAAGAGTTGCCCTTGGACTACCGGATCGGTTCCATCCATTTCCTGCCCGTATCAGAGCGTCTGGCCGAAGAGAACATGGTCTGTATAGACGGCTCATTCAGGGAATACGCCCACTCCGTGGAGCGGCATTTCGAGGGAGATGTCCGGTTGCTTGTCAAGCGTTTCTTCGATACCACGATGAAAATGATAGAGGCCGGAGGCATCGATATCGTCGGACATATCGACAAGATCTATATGAACGGACAGAAATACGAGATCTTCAATTTTGAAGAGGATTGGTATCGGAAGCCTTTTGAGGCTTGTCTGGATCTGGTTCAGGAGAAAGAATTGATGGTAGAGGTCAACACCAAGAACTGGACCAAGAAAAAAGAGCTTTACCCCCGTGTGGAATACCTATCACGGATGCGGAAAATGAATATCCCTGTCATGGTGAACTCCGATTGCCATTATCCGGATTTGGTGAACGACGGTCGCAAGGAGGTTTTTGAGTTGCTAAAGCAAGCCGGCTTCAAGTCCACCCGTGAGCTCGTGAAAGGCAAATGGCAAGATATCGCCCTCTAGGATTTATTTTTCCGCTTATACAGAAAGGATTGCCAACGCTCCTCGGCGTTCCCTTGACGAAACATGTCATAACGTGCCATCGTAAAGAACAGATCCGATAAACGATTCACGAACGCCATGATCCCGGCAGGAACCGGGTCTTTCCGATTCAATGTCCACAAGCGGCGTTCGGCCCTGCGGGTGATCGTACGGGCCAATTGGAGGTGCGCCGAAACAGGTGTGCCTCCCGGAAGGATAAAATACCCGTTATCCTCCATCTGGGCGGATAGATCATCGATATGGGACTCACAAAAGACGGTCAAATCATCGGGAAGCGGATTCGGATTCTGATCACGGATCGCCGATGGTGTCGCCACATGAGACATCACGGCCATCATCTCACGCTGTATCCTACCCAGCAACACCTGCCATTCATGATCGGGAGGCAGCAACGTACGGACAATACCGATCTCGGCGTTCAACTCATCCAACGTCCCATTCGCCTCGATACGGATGTCATCCTTATCGACACGCTCACCGCCATGTATGCCGGTTTTTCCTTTATCTCCTCCACGGGTATATATTCTCATAGGATACTCATTTTAGGACTTATGAAAAAAGACTACTGTGTTCGTGTGAGAACACAGTAGTCTTTTCTATTCGTTAATCAAAGAAGTGCTTAAACTTACTGAAGATTTTCTCTTTCATCGTCTTATTAGGCTGGAAGTTCGGTGAATTCTCCAATCCGTTCAGCGTCTCTTTCTCCGTAGACGACAAAGTCTCGGGGATATATACACTCACGTTCACCAACAAATCGCCCGTACCATAACTATTGATGGAAGGAAGTCCTTTATTACGCAAACGAAGCACCTTACCCGGCTGCGTACCCGGCTCGATCTTCAATTTCGCCTTCCCGTCAATGGTCGGAACCTCTACCGTGGCTCCCAAAGCTGCTTGCGGAACACTCAGCAGGAGGTTGTATAACAGATCGTTCTCATCACGAATCAACTCCGGATGCGGTTCCTCCTCGATAAGGATCAATAAGTCACCGTTGATTCCACCATGTCGTGCGGCGTTGCCTTTACCATTCATGGAGAGTTGCATGCCCTCGGCTACACCGGCAGGGATATTGATCGTGATAATCTCATCGTCGCGAACGACGCCCTCACCATTACACTCCGTACATTTCTTGACAACGATCTTGCCCTCGCCACCACAAGTAGGGCAAGTCGTCTGCGTCTGCATCTGCCCTAGGATCGTGTTGGCGATACGGGTAACGACACCGCTACCTTTACACGTATCACACGTCTTCACACCCTCCGAGCCTTCCGCCCCGCTACCGTGACAATGCGAACAAGGCACATACTTCTTCACCTTGATCTTCTTTTCCACGCCGTTAGCGATCTCTTTCAGGTTCAGCTTCACCTTCACACGCAAGTCCGATCCACGGTTCACCCGGCGTCCTCCACGAGAACCGCCGAAACCACCGAAGCCACCAAAACCGCCAAAATGTCCACCAAAGATGTCACCGAACTGGGAGAAGATATCCTCCATGGACATACCACCACCGAAGCCGCCACCTTGTGAAGCCCCGCCGACACCCGCATGGCCGAATTGGTCATAACGCTGACGCTTTTGCGGATCGCTCAACACGTCGTATGCCTCTGCCGCCTCCTTAAAGTTCTCCTCCGCTTGCTTATCGCCCGGGTTCTTATCCGGGTGGAATTGTATCGCCTTCTTACGGTACGCTTTCTTTATCTCATCCGCCGATGCATTCTTCTCAACGCCCAGCACTTCATAGTAATCCCTTTTAGCCATCCTTGTATTTGTTATTTGCCGATTTTCCGATTATTCTCCCACTACTACTTTAGCGTGACGTATTACCTTGTCAAATAAGGTATATCCAGTTTGTACGCAATCCAATACCTTGCCCTTCATGTCCGGTTCCGGAGCGGGAATCGTAGCGATAGCCTCAAACTCCTCCGTGTTGAACGGCTTGCCTATGGCCTCGATCGGCTTTACGCCCTGCTGAGACAGATAGCCCATGAACTTACCGAAAATCAAGTCCACGCCTTCTTTAACGGCCTCTACATCCTCAGCCGTGCGGACGTTCTGCAAAGCACGCTCGAAATCGTCGATAATAGGAAGAAGGTTCTTTAACGCACCCTCGCCGCCAGTCTTGATCAAATCGGCCTTCTCACGCATCGTACGTTTACGGTAATTGTCAAACTCCGCCATCAAGCGCAGGTGGGAATCGTTCAATTCGTTATATTTCTTTTGCAAGGCTTCCACCTCGCCCGACACATTGTCAGAGCCGGCAGTTTCATCTGCCGCATTTGACTGTTCTTCCTGCAAATTTGTCGCTTCCTCATTATTCACGTTTTCGTTTTTTGAAGCGTTTTCTTTTTTCTCGTTTGGATTCATCTTGCTCATAATCTATCTGATTTTTTTCATTACTAACTAATTGTAAGCGAAATACGGTACCACATAAATACCCTTAAAAAGTATATACACAGCATCCATATCAAGTTCATACACTATTATAGCAGCAAATATATTGCCAACTATTCCACCACATCAAAAATATCTTTACCTTTGCCTATGTTTTAAACGAAACAGGTATTTTTAGAGTAAATAAAATTCCAGAATATGATGAGAAGTGTGATTTTATCAACGTTACTATTAGTATTGGCGGTCTGTACGGTTTCCGCCCAAAACAGGAATACATCCATCTGCCGACTAGGCTTCACATACGATATCAGCCAGAGCAAGAACTGGGGAAACAACAAGCCGGTCATTAAAAGCGTCATCCCTTATTCATCCGCCGAGCAAGCAGGTATTAAGAAATACGACGTGATCGAGGAGATCAACGGTGTACCTGTGACGGAAATATCTGTCGATGAGATCCCTCAACTGCTGAATCCCGCCGGAAGAAACGATGTCCTATTGACCATCAGCAACCTTTCCTCTCCTTCTAAACAAGTATTGGTAAAGAAGGACTGCAAGAAAAGTAACGCCATCACGGAAGACCAGCTGGCGTCCGCCTATGCGATGTATAGCTTGGAGACAACCAATGAGCAAGAATTCGTATGCCCGTTCAAGACTACCGTCACATCCGACGGCGTAGATTTCGGTAACTTCAAGACATTCGCCTTCTCGACCATCGACGAGAATAACCGTAAACTGGAAACGGTCATCAACGAATGCATCGAGAACGAGTTGACCAAAAAAGGACTTACGGTTGATATCGCAAAGCCGGATTTATTGATACAGACTTTCTATTTCTTCGATAAGAACCCGAACTATCTGGGAGCGAATAAAGTATTGGTAGAAAAAGAACCGACTTACCGGTACAACTTCTCGCACAGTAAGATGGAGAAATTCCCGTTCTTGAATTACGCCGCCGCCGAAGCGGAAGCCGAATATCTGTTGCAATTCGGTATCCGTATCATCGATCAAAAAGATATCCCCGGACGTGTACTCTGGGAATGTGAGGCGAACGAGTTGCTGGAAGACTCTTATCGTTTAGACGAATACGCCCGGGTGCATGTCCCGTTGATGTGTATGCAATACCCATACACGAAATACGGACGTAACGTACCGTTCAAGGTGAGCAAGAAGACCTATAATTATACGGGGATCAGCTACGATATCGATAAATTGGATCAAGTGGTTGACGTAGATCGTAACTCTCCCGCTTATGCGGCAGGCATCCGTCCCCGTGACATTATAGAAAAGATCGGCCGCCATAAGATGGATCATTCGGCAGAGGAGTTCTCATCCGCCTACAAACGCTTTATCACGAACACGATGCAATATCGTGATCCGAAGACGATGTTTACGGATGCGAACGGTTTCAAGTATTGCATGTTCTGGGACGTATTCAAATATCCCCAAATAGCGGATGCGTCGCAAAGCTCCGATTACTTGCCGGCGTTCTCTTATTTATACTATTTCGCCCCTTATATTAATCCGTCCGGCAACAACGCCTGTACATTTAATATAAAGCGTGGCAAGACAAAATTAGAAGTAATTATCCGTCCTACCATTCGCTCTGAAGTGACGGTAGAGATCAAATAAAGATTTTACAAACACGTGATATATCCACAAAATTTTGAACAAAAGACGGGCTTTGATAAGATCCGTCACTTAATCACAGAAAAATGTTTAAGCCCACTCGGGGAAGAGCGGGTAGCGGAGATGGGATTCTCCGCCGATTTCGAGGTCGTATCCAAGCGATTGGAACAAACCGATGAGTTTATCCGTATCCTACACGGAGACACGGAATTCCCCGCCAGTTATTTCTTCGACGTGCGCTATTCCTTGAAACGGATTCGGCCGGAAGGTACTTGGCTGGATGAACGGGAGTTGTTCGACCTCAAACGTTCCTTGCAAACGATCAATGACATCGTACGCTTCTTCAAGCCTATGGACGATGAGGAAATCAAGTATCCGGCCTTGACTGAATTGGCGGGAGATATCTTTGTCTTCCCCCAATTGATTGGAAAGATCGATAGTATCCTCGATAAATTCGGCAAGGTCAAGGACAGTGCTTCCTCCACCCTATCGCAAATCCGCAGGGAAATGACGATCACGATGAGCGGTATTTCCCGCAGCCTGCAATCCATCCTCCGTGCGGCACAATCGGACGGGGTTGTCGATAAGGACGTGACACCGACCATGCGCGACGGTCGTTTGATGATCCCGGTAGCCCCGGCCTTCAAACGAAAGATAAAAGGTATCGTACATGATGAGTCCGCCAGTGGCAAGACGGTCTTTATAGAGCCGGAGGTGGTCGTGGAAGCGAATAACCGCATCCGGGAACTGGAAGGGGAAGAACGCCGGGAAATCATTAAGATACTGACGGAATTCACGAACGTGATCCGTCCTTTAGCTCCGGATATCCTACAATCTTACGAGTTTCTTGCCGACATTGACTTCATTCGTGCGAAAGCGTTATTCGCGGAGCAAGTCAAGGCGATCAAGCCGATCGTGGAGGATAAGCGACAAATGGATTGGGCACGTGCCGTGCATCCGCTCTTATTCCTGTCTTTACAGAAACAGGGCAAGCAGGTAGTTCCCCTCGATATCGAGCTGACCGAGGGAAAACGGATCTTGATCATATCCGGTCCGAACGCCGGTGGTAAATCCGTTTGCCTGAAAACGGTCGGATTACTTCAATACATGTTGCAATGTGGTTTATTGATTCCTTTGCATGAGCGATCAAGAACCGGGATCTTCGAGCATATATTCATCGATATAGGCGATGAGCAAAGCATCGAGAACGATTTGAGTACCTACAGTTCCCACCTTACCAACATGAAGTATTTCGTGAAGAATTGTAACGAGCGGACCATTATCCTAATCGATGAGTTCGGTAGCGGTACGGAACCCCAGATTGGCGGCGCTATCGCCGAGGCTTTATTGGATCGCTTCAACCGGAATCATAGCTTTGGGGTAATCACGACCCACTACCAGAATTTGAAGCATTTCGCCGAGGATACGGAGGGTATCGTAAACGGTGCCATGTTGTACGACCGCCATTTGATGCAGCCCTTGTTCAAGCTTTCTATCGGAAACCCGGGTAGCTCGTTCGCCGTAGAGATCGCACGCAAGATCGGTCTGCCCGAGGACGTGATAGCCGACGCTTCCGCGAACGTCGGAGCGGATTATATCAATATGGACAAATACTTGCAAGATATCGTACGCGATAAACGGTACTGGGAAAGCAAACGGCAGAATATCCGTCAGCAGGAGAAAAAACTGGAAGATGTCACTTCTCGTTATGAACAAGACTTGGAAGCCGTAAACAAGCAACGGAAAGAGATCATCCGGGAGGCAAAGGCCGAGGCCCAACGTATTCTAGCGGAGGCTAACGCCAAGATCGAGAATACCGTCCGTGAGATCAAGGAGGCCCAAGCGGAAAAAGAACAGACCAAACTGGCCCGCAAAGCCTTGGAAGAGTTCAAGAACTCCGTAATGGCGACCGAAGAAGAAGACGATAAGATCGCACGCAAGATGGCGAAGCTCAAGGAACGGAACGAACGGAAGAAACAGAAACAAAAAGTGACGGCCCAGCCAATATTTAATAAAGAGGTGATAGAAGTCGGTGACAATGTACGCCTTAAAGGGCAGGTTTCCGCCGGAACCGTTATGGAACTACAAGGAAAGCAGGCCGTAGTAGCATTCGGGATGATCAAAAGCACGGTTAAGCTGGAGCAGTTGGAAAAGGTAAGCAAAGGCCAGATCAAACGGGAAATCCAGAAAAGCACGTTCGTCAGCTCCCAGACCACTGACAATATGCATGAGAAGAAGATAAACTTTAAGCAAGAAATCGATGTGAGAGGAATGAGGGGCGATGAGGCATTGCAAAGCGTGACTTATTTTATCGACGACGCCATTCAAGTCGGGGCAGGCAAGGTTCGCATCTTACATGGAACCGGTACGGGTATCTTACGTCAGCTAATCCGGGATTATCTGCGCACGGTTCCCGGTGTCCGTCGTTTTCAAGACGAGCATGTGCAGTTCGGAGGCGCCGGCATCACCGTTGTTGAATTCGATTAAAAAGAGATCCTTATTATGAGACGGAATGAATATACACACAGGAGAAGACATATATCCAACCGGCATTTATCGGACAAGTATTATTACGCCGGCGAACATGAGACAGCAACCGGCATCCGTCTCACGCAATACAACGAACAATCTTTGCATACGAAAGAGGTGCGGATAACCGACACCTCTTTCAGCAAACTATCCGACTCGGATCAGATCAATTGGTTCGAGGTTAGCGGATTGACCAATGCGGATGCCATTACCCGTATCGTAAAAGATTTCGGACTGCATAATCTGGACGCTAAGGATATCTTGACTCCCCAACACGTGGTCAAGGTAGAGGAATACAAAGGACGAATGCTTATCGTATTAAACTCCTGCTATTACGATGTCAATAACGAGATGCGGTCTGAGCACATCAGTATACTGGTAGCGAACAATACGGTTATCACTTTTACGGAAAGCAACAACCCCGTATTCGAGGCCGCTCATAAAGCGCTACTATCCAACATGCTGAACATCCGGAAAAAAGGCAGTGGATTGCTGCTCGCTTTCCTTCTAAACACCATCATAGCGAATTTAGTAGAATCCGCCTCAAAGGTAGAAGAGATACTAGAGGATATAGAAGAGACTTTGCTCGATCCTAAGAACGATCAGGGTAATATGGGTTCCCTAATCCAACAACACCGCCATGAGTACATGACTATCCGTAAGAATAGCCTACCGCTGAAAGATCAATTCTCAAAACTATTACGAACAGAGAACGGGATTATCACCCCGGATATCCTGCCGATCTATAATGACCTGCAAGACCAACTCCAATTCGTTATCCAAACAACGGAAAGCTGCCGGGAAATCACCTCTTCCCTTGTCGATCTTTATATATCCAATAACGATCTTAGGATGAACGCCATCATGAAACGGCTGACGATTGTCTCCACCCTTTTCATCCCTTTGACATTCTTGGTGGGCGTATGGGGTATGAACTTCAAGATAATGCCGGAATTGGATTGGCGTTACGGTTATTTCATCGCTTGGGCCGTCATGATAGCTACCGGAGTATTGACTTGGCTATATATGAAACGAAAGGATTGGTATTAAAACCAATCCTTACGATCTGAAGAATTTCTTCCTATACTTATAAAAAGTATTCTTAGAGACGTTGAAATGCTCGCAAATCGATCCTACCGATTCTCCCCGCTCCAACATGTTCATGATCTCCCCCTTATGGGCATCCAAGAAGAACAACTTGGATTCCGAGCCTTTAGGACGTCCCAACCGCTTTCCCGTACTTTTCACCTGTTCCAAGGCGTCTTTTGTACGTATGGAAACCAGACTGTGATCAATCTCGTCTACTTGCTTGAAGACATTAATCATCAATTGGCGATCCATCCGGTCATCGAATATATAACGGTCGTTTATACAATAGACCGTCACGTCCTTCTCCATGCAAACGGTAAGTATCCCCATCAACTCATATAAGGTAAGACACAAACGGGTAATATCCGATACGATCAAGGCATCCCCTTTCTTCAAGCGTTCGAGAACAAGTTTTAACTTTGGTCCCGGCTGTTTCGCTTTCTCTCCGGATACTTCCATGACCCATTTATCCACATGGATATCTTTGGCCGCAGCAAAAGAAGAGATCTCTTCCCTTTGAATATCCAAGTGTTGCCGGTCCGTAGCCACATTTAAATACGCTATCGTCATAAATTTCACTAATTGTTTCTAGCGTGAAGGTACAAAAAGAATGAGTATATCTTCAAGATTATGGGATGTTTAACGCTTTATTTCGTACATTTGCGTTTATATTCATATATTATGATAACACATATACGAGTAGCTAGCCAACAATTGGAACAACCCCGATTCGAGTCCCCGAAAGAGTTGGTCTCTTGGATGGGCGCTATCCAGGCGCAGGAGTATGAGATGGCCAAATGGGCGATCGGTATTCGCTTGAGATCCTCTTCCCTTGAAACGGTAAATGAGGCTTTGTACAAAGGTGATATTCTACGTACCCATGTGATGCGTCCTACTTGGCATTTCGTGGCCGCCGAGGATATCCGTTGGATGCTTATGCTATCTTCCGAGCGTATCAAGGCTGCCGTTATGTCGTACGCCAAGGGACATTTCGGGAAGATAGAAAAAACGCTGTTCACAAGATACCTAGATCAGATCGGAAAGATACTGGAAGGATACAAAAGCCTGACCAAACAAGAAGTAACGACGGAATTGCAAAAATCCGGGATTTTGCCCACCATAGATCACGTAAACCTTTTCCTTACATGGGGTGAGGTGGAAGGCATCGTCTGTAGCGGGATCGATAAAGGAAAGAAAACGACTTACGCCTTATTGGACGAACGTGTCCCTCCTACTCGTGAACTTTGCAGGGAAGAGGCTCTGGCGAGATTGGCATCCAGATATTTTCAAAGCCACTCCCCTGCCCAGTTACAGGATTTTGTTTGGTGGTCCGGGCTAACCGCTACCGAGTGTAGGCTCGCTATCAATCTGATCAAGACGGAGTTAATAACCGAGACGTTCGATTCCCGTGAATATTTCATCCACCAATCATGGAAAGGAAAAAATGAGAGCAAACCTGTACTGCGTCTCCTCCCCGCCTTCGATGAATACTTGATCAGTTACAAAAACCGCACGGACGTATTGCCGCTAGAACATCATCCAAAAGCGTTCAACCGATTCGGTACCTTCTACCCGGTTATCTTGTATAACGGAAAGATAATAGGTAATTGGAGCCGCTCCATTAAAAAAAACACCATTCAAATAGAAATGGACTTTTTCGAGAAGAAGCCCCGCATTCCAGTGAAATTAATCCAGCAGGCCGAAGCGCAGATAGACGCTTTTTATAGAGGCTTATCGCACCGCCCAGCGCTTCAATGTCGGGAAAAATAATTTCATATTCGCTACGGCCTCCTCTTTCGTATAATGAAAGTCCGCATCTTTATTGAACTCATCGACAAACTGGGCACAATGATCGATCATCTGATCCATCGTACAGGCCATCGTGAAGGCCCCGTCCTTATAACAATAGCAACAATATTCCTCATTCTTGCTTCCGTCATGGTTCGTTCCTAACTCCTCATTCTTTTGCAGCGGCATACCGCAGCTTTGGCAAAATTTTGTTTCCATACTAATTTATTTTATTGGTATATAAATCTTTGTCACTTGGGTATCGTCATCCTCTTCCGAATAACTCACATATTCCTCAAACGCCATTCCATGCCGTTTGGTATAATTGAAATCTATATTTATAGTATTATATAGTTCTTGTAATCCCGCATAACTACCTTTTAAGGTATAAACCGCATATTTTCCTTTCTGCAAACGAATCGTACCGAACATCCCTGATGGAATAATCTCCTTCCCGACCGAAGCATTACTCCACTTCTCGGTCTCTTCTCTCAGACGTGCTCGCAACTTATCCATATAAGCTTTCGGAGATACGCTGAATTGTTTCTTGAACGCTTTCGAGAAAGATTGGGGGTTATCATAGCCTACCCGACTCGCTAGATCTGCCAGACTCATATCTTCCGTATGCATATATAGAACCGCTCGCTCTACACGTTGCCTCGCCACATAAGCATATAATGACTCATTCAAGGCTCCTTTCATAATACGTAGTAGCTGCTGCTCGGACACGTTTACTTGCCCGGCTATTATATCCAGTCGTAAAGGGAGATGCAAATTCGCATTGATATAATCAATTACTTGATTGATTTTCCGTTGATATATGTTTTCCGTATCAGGCTTCATCCTATAGATTCTTATGATGACAAAAATACATAATCCCAACAGACGGACAATTGTCCAATCTCGCCAATTTGAGATTTCCCCTATATTTGTTTAAAAACCATCAACTTCAAGATTCTATAGATTGTAAAATCAGTAATTCTGTTACACTTATCAGTAATTGGTATACAAAAGTAATGGAATATCTTAAATAATTTTGTGATATGGATAAAATCAAGAAAACAAATATGAATATAAAGAAAATAACCATTGCCATGTTGATCACATTAATCTCCATTGGCAATATAAACGCACAAGAAATGAAAACTGAAATTCCAAAAATTAGTGAATTCCCTACAGGAAATGAAAACACCGGGTTTGAACAATATTTCTCGGGGAAGTCTTGGCTAGCGCCATTAACAAGCAATAAGGATTTAAACGTACCAATGTTTAACGTAACGTTTGAACCTAACTGCCGAAACAACTGGCACACGCATACAGGAGGGCAGATACTCATCGCCGTAGGTGGTGTGGGTTATTATCAAGAACGAGGTAAAAGCGCCCGTCGTTTACTACCCGGGGATGTTGTCGAAATCGCACCAAACGTAGAGCATTGGCACGGCGCCTCACCGGACAGTTGGTTTTCGCATATCGCCGTAGAATGCAATCCCCAAACCAACAAAAATACTTGGCTTGAGCCGGTAAGTGATGAGGAATATGGGAAGGCCGTAAATGATAAGTAGTAAATTTTCCTTATCGTTTACACAAACCGAGCCTAAAAGACACTCCGGTTTTCTCTATAAGAAACTGCAGTTTCTATCCTAGCGGGAAACTGTAGTTTCCTAAGAAAGAAATACAAGAAAACTGTAATATACTAGTAAACAGAATATTGAATAATATATTCTCATCCTATGCCATGTATATAAGACATTCTTCTCGCAAAATTCAATCCGTACAATTAATATCATTAACAGATTCATTCTTATACGCAGACTTTTGTGATTTTATAAATATATCACGGTACTCATCAAGCAAGTTAATGTCCTGCAAATCATTAACGCCTAAAATCTCACGGATTAAATCCGCCTTGCCTGCTTCTATCTCCACTTTTGGTATCATATATCTTAATTTAGATTAATAAATAAAATCATCTGTTTGGTGTTTTAAACAGACATCGTCACCCTTTTGTTTATACAAAATTTAAATTTAACACGACAAATTTCACAGTATCCGAAATTTATCTCCTTAACTTAATCAACCAATAAGGATAGTCAAATCCCTTTCTAAATTGTTATTCACTAACAAGGATATTTCAAAATCAAAAAATCAATCTTATGGAAAAAAATATTTTCTGGTTAGAAAATGACCAACTCAAAGAGATAGCCAGTTCATTTCGGGAAAAGGTTGAAGAGGGATTAAAACATGAAAATGCGGAGATACAATGTATACCGACTTTTATCTCTCCCAAAACCTCTGATATTAATGGAAAAGCATTGGTTCTCGATTTAGGAGGAACCAACTATAGAGTAGCGACCGTCGATCTTGGACAAGGATCACCAACCATCCATCCCAACAATGGGTGGAAAAAAGACATGTCGATCATGAAATCACCGGGATATACTCGTGAGGAGCTATTTAAAGAATTAGCCGATATGATTGTCGGGATAAAACGGGATGAGGAAATGCCAATCGGCTATTGTTTTTCTTATCCAGCAGAATCCGTGCTCAGTGGAGACGCCAAATTGTTACGTTGGACAAAAGGAGTCGACATTAAAGAAATGGTAGGGCAATTAGTTGGCAAACCACTTCTCGACTACCTAAACGAACATTGTAAAATCAAATTTACAGGTATTAAAGTATTAAACGATACTATCGCCAGCTTGTTTGCCGGCCTAACCGACAATAGCTATGACGCCTATATCGGTCTGATCGTAGGAACAGGTACCAACATGGCCACTTTCATTCCGGCGGATAAAATAAAGAAATTAGATCCGAGTTATAATATACAAGGCTTAGTCCCTGTCAACCTAGAGTCGGGTAACTTCCATCCTCCATTCCTCACGACAGTCGATGACACGGTTGACACCATTTCAGGCAGCCTTGGAAAACAGCGGTTTGAGAAAGCGGTTTCGGGTATGTATCTAGGCGATATATTGAAAGCAACTTTCCCTTTGGATGAGTTTGAGAATAAATTCGATGCCCAAAAATTGACCGCGATCATGAACTATCCGGATATCCACAAGGACGTATATGTAGATGTAGCTCATTGGATATACAACAGATCAGCGCAATTAGTCGCCACATCGCTATTGGGTCTTATTCAATTACTGAGATCATATAATAAAGATATACGAAAAATCAGTTTAGTAGCCGAAGGTAGTCTATTTTGGAGCGAGAATAGAAAAGATAAAAACTATAACATTCTTGTTCTGGAGAAATTACAAGAACTCCTTAATGAATCCGCATTAGCGGATATAGAAATCCATATCAACAATATAAATAACGCAAACTTGATAGGAACAGGTATAGCGGCGCTCTCTTGAAATCAATATGAATGAAGTGAATCTTGAACTATAAAATTACGTTTTTCAAAATAAATAGAAAGTGCGGGTATTCTTTACATACGACACCCGCACTACTTTTTCCGCAGAAAAATGATTGTATAATTCACTTATAGCGCATCGCACAAATGGGTTCAGCCCCAGAGAATGAAATATAACCGTAATCATATCAATATTAGCTAGTGGTTTGGATTGGATATCGTAATCAATAGAGAATACCGAAATTTTCCGCCTTATTGATAGCTTCGATCGCATTATCTACATTTAGCTTTGCCAATATATTCTTTCGGTGATTATTTACCGTATAAATACTAAGATTTAGCTTATAAGCGATCTCTTTGCTCAGAAAACCTTACCGAATTAATATTAGTATTTCTTTCTCACGCTTGGTTAATTGAGGTTCGGCTAGAACAATCGTCGACGCAAGTATCAGTCCTGTCTTTCTATTGATAACTGTCCGTTTAATTCTTTCGGTAGGCGATACAATCGGGATAATACTTGGTTCCGAAAATCTGTACCCGCTGATATTGTGCAAATTGTATCTGTTCTCATTTATCTATTATGCTTTACTTTGCATTATTTTAGTTTTCAAATATATTTAATGATTATGAAGTTGAAATTTGCCAAAAGAATGTCTTATATAAAGGCTTCGGAAATAAGAGAAATACTCAAAGTTACAGAACGGGAAGATGTTATTTCATTTGCTGGTGGACTACCTGCCCCTGAGCTATTCCCCATAGATGAAATTAACAAAATGAATCAGGTCGTTTTGCAAGAAGCAGGAGCAAAAGCTCTTCAATATACGACTACTGAAGGGTATTATCCTTTACGTGAATGGATTGCCAAACGAATGAATGAACGCTTAGGGACATCGTTCGATAAGGATAATATTCTTATAACTCACGGTTCGCAACAAGGATTAGATTTATCCGGAAAAGTATTTCTGGACGATGGTGATATCGTATTGTGTGAAAGCCCCACCTATTTAGCAGCAATTAGCGCATTCAAATCATATGGGAGTGGCTTCATTGAAATTCCAACAGATGAAGAAGGCATGGATATGGCTACTTTGGAAGAGGTACTGAATAATACTCAAAATATAAAACTAATATATGTAATACCAACCTTTCAAAATCCCACTGGAAAAACATGGAGTTTGGAAAGACGAAAAAAACTGGCTGAACTATCTGCTTTATATGATATTCCTGTTATTGAAGATAACCCTTATGGAGAATTAAGGTTTGAAGGAGAGTCTTTACCCTCTATAAAGTCTTTTGATAAGGTAGGTAATATCTTATGCACTGGTAGTTTTTCTAAAATCTTTTGTCCGGGCTTTCGGATTGGGTGGATTGCAGGTGATAAAGATATTATCCGCAAGTATGTGTTAGTTAAGCAGGGCACTGATTTGCAGTGTAACACAATAGCTCAAATGACTATTGCCGAATATCTAAAACGATATGATATTGATGAGCATATTAGCAAAATAGTAGAAGTCTACAGAAAACGCAGAGATATAGCTTTAGAATGTATTGAACGCTATTTTCCTAATGACATAAAATATACTCATCCTCAAGGCGGGTTATTTACTTGGATTGAATTACCCGAAAATATTTCAGCGCATGACATCCTGCAAAAATGCATTGAACAGAAAATAGCCTTTGTACCCGGCAGTTCATTTTATCCTGTTGAGCACAAAGAAAATACTTTTAGAATAAATTACTCTAATATGCCAGAAGATAGAATCATGAAAGGACTTCAAGTAATAGGGGAAGTACTAAAAGAATACATACATCAGTTAAAGTGATTTTTAATTATATCCCCCAATTGTTTTAAGCGTTCTTCAAGAAGTGGAGTCCATCGTTGTCCATAGCTTAAACGCATACAATTGGTATATTGCTCTTGTAATGTAAACATACGTCCGGGGGCTATGCTTATTTTTCGCTGCATAGCCCGATAATAAAGTTCTGTTGTATCAATCTGTTTGTCTAATTCCACCCAAAGCATAAATCCTCCTTGTGGAGTAACAATTTTTGTATTCTCGGGGAAGTAATCCATGATGGAATGGGCAAAATGAATACTGTTTGCGTATAATTCTTGTCGCAGTTTACGTAAATGGTTTTCGTATCTGTCATTCTCCATGAAATTGGCAACCGCTTCTTGATTAAGCGCAGGCGTAGAAATAAGGTGAATATTCTTTTGGCGAATAATAGCATGTTTAAATTTGCCGGGAGCAATCCATCCTACCCGATACCCCGGCGCTAATGTTTTAGATACCGCACCACACCATAAAACAAGCCCCTTCTTGTCAAAAGCCTTGCAGGGCTTAGGACGTGAATTTCCAAAAAATAAATCACCATATAAATCATCCTCGATCAAAGGTATATCATATCCGGCCAGCATATCAACAACTACCCTTTTATGTTCATCAGGCATACAACTTCCCAATGGGTTATTAAAGTTGCTTATAAGCAGGCAAGCTTTAATTTGTGGTAAAACTTTTTTCAGCGCATCTGGATCAATCCCTGTTACTGGATTGGTAGGTAATTCCAATATACGTAACCCCATACTATTGGCTAATTGTAACATTCCAAAATAGACCGGACTTTCAACCGCAATAGTATCTCCTACCTTAGTAATTACAGATAAAGCTAAAGCAACCGCATTAGTAACTCCAGCAGTTGTCACTATATCATCTTCTGTCAAGTTTCCCTTCCAACTATACGTAAAACGAGCTATAGATTTACGTAATCGCATATTTCCCTGTGTTTCATCATACCGGGTTCCATTACCCGGAAGTGCCTGCATAGCTCTTATAAGTTCTTTATTAAGTTTTGCAATTGGTAATAAAATATCTTCGGGCATTCCTAATGAAAATCGAGTGATCGATTTATCTCCTATTTCTAACGAGTTGTATACGTCAGCAATCAAATCTATCACCTCTTTGCTCTCAGGCTTTACAGACGGTTGTGTTGTCGCTGGAACAGATAGGCGTATGGGTTTGTAATTGACAATATACCCTGATTTTGGGCGTGATATTATAAATCCGTCTTTTTCCAATTCATAATATGCCTGAATTGCAGTATTAAGACTTACACCATTTTCATTGCTAATAGTGCGTAAAGAAGGTAGTTTCTCACCAGCTTTCCACACGCCTTTCTTAATTTGACAGGCAATAGTTCTCGCTATTTCTTGATATAGGATTTCTTTTTTCATACTTGTCAGGTGTTATCTGTATCCTGCAAATATACAAAAATCGTGTCTGTATCTGTTTTGGACTTTGAATTACTTTTACAGAATGACTTTTGTATTGCTTTGCTATTCTTAAATAAAAGAAAGGTATTCGAGTAAACAACTGAATTTAAACACCATTAATAAAAAAATCACAGTAAAACAGGTTTCAGATGATAATATCTAAAATCAATACAGAGATTGAAACCTTCTGCATGGATAGTGATTTCCGACAATCGTACCCCCTAATCGTTTTTGGGGGAAGGGGGTACGATTTGGATACTCAACCGTGTCTTTTCGTGCCCCTTTTTTGTCTTTTAAGCAAGACTGAAACAATAAAAAAAGTCCTACAATACGTTGATATTGTAGGACTTGTCTCTTTTTTGTCGCCGTTTGGCTTTGTTCTTATGTGATCCGCCTGGGGCTCGAACCCAGGACCCCAACATTAAAAGTGTTGTGCTCTACCAGCTGAGCTAGCGAATCATCCTGTGCGTTACTTTTGTAATGCGAGTGCAAAGATAGGGGGTTTTATTTTATTATACAAATTTCAAGAGGGGTAAATTTTAGTTTTTTCATGGGGAGCAAATGCAAGAAACAAGATATAAGCACTTTACATCACGTATTACATCATGCATAAACCGGTTACATATCTTCACAAGACGAAGACGAACCACAATCCTAAATCGTTAGGATCACACAACCTAAAGCCACATGATCGCACAGTCCTAACCACAACGCCGCACAACCTCTCCTACCCTCATTTATGATAACGCTAAAGCTCAACTTCCGAGGCATAGCATATCTACCGGCTTCTTGCACAAGAGAATTGAACCGAGTAATCTCCACACGCCAAACTTGGCAATCGGTAGATATCTGATACCTATGATCTTTGTTAATTTGTAAAATAAAAGATATTTACGTAGATTTGTACACCATTATTTTAAGTTAAGGAACCAATTAACACACAAAAAATTATATGGCAGACGATAAGAAGATTATTTTCTCGATGGTAGGCGTGAACAAGATCTTTCCGCCTCAAAAACAGGTTTTAAAGAATATATATCTGTCCTTTTTCTATGGGGCGAAGATCGGAATCATCGGATTGAATGGTTCCGGTAAATCTACGTTGCTGAAGATTATCGCCGGTATCGATAAGGATTATCAGGGAGAGGTGGTCTTCTCCCCCGGGTATTCCGTAGGGTATCTGGAGCAGGACCCTAAGTTGGAGCCGGGCAAGACCGTGAAGGAGATCGTGCAGGAAGGCGTGCAGGAGATCGTGGACACCTTGAAGGAATATGAGGAGGTGAACGAGCGATTCGGCGATCCGGAGGTGCTGGAAGATCCGGATAAGATGGATGCCTTGATCAACCGTCAGGCGGAGTTGCAGGACAAGATCGACGCTACGGACGCATGGAACCTCGACAGCCGTCTGGAACGTGCCATGGACGCTTTGCGTTGTCCGCCGGAGGATCAGGTGGTGGATACGTTGTCCGGAGGCGAGCGTCGCCGGGTGGCCCTTTGCCGATTGCTGCTCCAGCAGCCGGACGTATTGCTGTTGGATGAGCCGACCAACCACTTGGACGCCGAGTCGATCGACTGGCTGGAGCAACATCTGCAACAATATGCCGGTACCGTTATCTGCATCACGCACGACCGTTACTTCCTAGACCACGTGGCCGGATGGATCCTTGAGCTGGATCGTGGCGAGGGTATCCCTTGGAAGGGTAATTACTCCTCTTGGCTAGACCAGAAGACGAAGCGTATGGCTCAAGAAGAGAAGCAAGTCAGCAAGCGCCGTAAGACCTTGGAGCGTGAGCTGGAATGGATCAATATGGCGCCGAAGGCCCGTCACGCCAAGGGTAAGGCACGTCTGAACTCGTACGAGGCCCTCTTGAACGAGGACCAGAAGGAGCGTGAGGCTAAGCTGGAGATCTTCATCCCGAACGGCCCTCGCTTGGGCAATAAGGTGATCGAGGCACAGCACGTGGCGAAGGCGTTCGGCGATAAGCTGCTGTTCGATGATTTGAACTTCATGCTTCCCCCGAATGGTATCGTGGGAGTCATCGGGCCGAACGGTGCCGGTAAGACTACCTTATTTAAGATGATCATGGGCATGGAAAGCATCGACAAGGGGACCTTCGAGGTGGGCGAGACCGTACAAGTAGGTTACGCCGACCAGACCCATAAGGATATAGACCCGAAAAAGACCGTTTACCAAGTCGTATCCGGCGGACAGGAATTCATCCGTATGGGTGGCAAGGAGGTGAACGCAAGGGCTTACCTGTCTAAATTCAATTTCGCAGGAGCGGATCAAGAGAAGCTATGCGGCGTACTCTCCGGAGGAGAGCGTAACCGCCTGCATCTGGCGCTGACGCTGAAAGCGGACGCTAACGTATTGCTGCTCGACGAGCCGACCAACGATATCGACGTGAACACGCTACGTGCCTTGGAGGAGGGTCTGGAGAACTTCGCCGGTTGCGCCGTCGTCGTCTCTCACGACCGTTGGTTCTTGGACCGTATCTGTACGCATATCCTGTCGTTCGAGGGCGATTCCAACGTGGTCTTCTACGAAGGGACCTATTCCGAGTACGAGGAATACAAACGTAAGACATTGGGCGACGCCGAGCCGAAACGGGTACGCTATCGCAAACTAATCGTTGATTAATCATACTATAAATAGAGTTTAATGCCATGAAAAAAAGAATGCTATCTTTGGCTGTATTAGCCGCCTCCCTCTTCTGTTTCTCCAATGGGGCGAACGCACAGAAGACCGAGAAACTGTTCAACGGGAAAGACCTGTCTAACTGGAATTTCGTAGTCGACAAAAACTCCGTCCCCGCCGATCAGGTCTATTCCGTACGCGACGGTAAGATCTTCATCACCGGCCAGCCTTTCGGCTATATGTACACCAAGGAGAAATACAGCGACTATAAATTGCACGTGGAATGGCGTTGGCCGAATGGGGATTCCAACGCGAACAGCGGCATCTTCCTGCATATCGCAGACCTAAAGAACCCCTTCCCGAACGGGATCGAGTGTAATCTGCAAGCCGGGAGGGCCGGATTGTTCGTATTGCTGGGAGGCTCCGACCTTGTCGAGTACCAGCAACGCCCGGGAGAGGAACGTCCCTTCTTCCCTGTCGTAAAGAACGTGAACCCGTCCAGCGAGAAGCCCGCCGGAGAGTGGAACGAGGCGAACATCTTCGTGAAAGACGGCGTCATCACCGTTTACATCAACGGCGTATACCAGAACACCGGAACCAACAAGGTGAAGGAAGGCCATATCGGGCTACAGAGCGAGGGTAAGGAGGTTGAGTTCAGAAACGTAACCCTCACCAAGTGGTAAGCGGAGCCATTTCCGGCGCATCTGTAATAATTAAACGGAATCTTTTAAATAGTATTAAAATAATATAGTACATTCGCGAGGATTCCTTTTCAATGAGGAACATATCATTGCAATAACCAATTTAAGAGGTAATGAAAAGAGACAACATCATTTTTGACATTATCGAGAAGGAGCACCAACGCCAATTGAAAGGCATTGAGTTGATCGCTTCCGAGAACTTTGTCAGCGACCAGGTCATGCAGGCCATGGGAAGCTGTCTGACCAACAAATACGCCGAGGGATATCCCGGCAAGCGTTATTATGGGGGTTGCGAGGTAGTAGACCAAAGTGAAACGATCGCTATCGAACGGTTGAAAAAGCTATTCAACGCCGAATGGGCCAACGTGCAGCCTCACTCCGGGGCGCAGGCCAACGCAGCCGTATTCTTCGCCGTATTGAATCCGGGCGACACGTTCCTCGGGTTGAACCTGTCGCATGGCGGACACCTGTCCCACGGTTCACCAGTAAATAGCTCCGGCGTTCTCTATCACGCTACCGAATATAATGTAAAGGAAGATACCGGACGGGTGGACTACGACCAAATGGAGGAAGTAGCCCTTCGTGAGAAACCGAAATTGATCGTTGGCGGTGGTTCCGCTTATTCCCGTGACTGGGATTACAAACGTATGCGTGAGATAGCCGACAAGGTAGGCGCCTTATTGATGATCGATATGGCTCACCCGGCAGGCCTGATCGCCGCCGGTTTACTGAACAACCCGCTGGAGTACGCTCACATCGTAACGTCTACGACGCATAAGACCCTGCGGGGTCCTCGTGGCGGTATCATCCTGCTGGGTAAGGATTTCGAGAATCCTTGGGGCAAGAAGACACCGAAAGGCGAGATCAAGAAGATGTCTCAGTTGTTGGACTCCGCCGTATTCCCGGGTATCCAGGGTGGTCCGCTGGAGCATGTGATCGCGGCCAAGGCCGTAGCCTTCGGAGAGGCTTTGGAGCCGGAATACAAGACGTACCAAGCACAGGTGAAAGCGAACGCCGCCGCTATGGCCAAGGCCTTCACGGACAAAGGGTACAAGATCATCTCCGGCGGTACGGACAACCACAGCATGCTGATCGACCTGCGCACGAAGTTCCCCGACCTGACCGGTAAGGTGGCCGAGAAAGCCTTGGTAGCCGCCGACATCACGGTGAACAAGAACATGGTTCCGTTCGACAGCCGCTCGGCCTTCCAGACCTCCGGTATCCGTGTGGGTACGCCCGCTATCACGACCCGTGGCGCTAAAGAGCCGCTTATGGGCGAGATCGTGGAACTGATCGACACCGTATTGGCCGCTCCCGAATGCGATAAGACTATCGGCGCCGTTCGTGAGAAGGTGAACGGTATCATGAAGGAATATCCTATCTTCGCATGGTAAATAGGAAATTGAGAATTGAGAATTGAAAAGGATGCCAAACGGCATCTTATCTTCAACTCTCAATTCTCTTTTTAAACTCTCAAAAACATCTAAACAATATTCAATTTTCAACTTTCAATTTTTAATTCTATGAAAAAGCTCCTTGCTACAATCTGCGCCGGCGCTGTCTTGGGCCTGATGGCCTCATGTGATGATGCTCCCGGTAAAGCGAAAGCTTACAACCAAGGTATCAACATCATCCCGACACCGGTCAGCCTTACGCAGAACGAAGGAAACTTCAAGCTAAACAAAAACACGAAGATCTACGCTTCCACCCCGGAGGCGAAAACCGTAGCCGAGTTCTTCGCGGCTAAAATGAACACGGCGACAGGCTACCAGATAGCTACCGCCGACAAAGAGACTTCCGACGGTATCTCGTTGGTTATCGACGGCGCTCTGGACGTAAACGACGAGGGATACACGCTCGACGTAGCCGACAGCGGCGTCCGTATCAAGGCCAAGACCCCTCAAGGTCTTTTCTACGGTATGCAATCGTTCTTGCAATTGCTGCCCGCCGAGATCGAGAGTCCTTCCGCCGTGAAAGGTATCGCATGGATCGCTCCGGCCGTATCTATCAAGGACGAGCCTCGTTTCGGCTACCGTGGTATTATGCTAGACCCCTGCCGCCATTTCATCCCGGTAGAGAATATCAAGAAGCAGCTGGATGTATTGGCCTTGTTCAAGATCAACCGCATGCATTGGCACCTGACCGACGACCAGGGATGGCGTATCGAGATCAAGAAGTACCCGAAACTGACCGAGATCGGCTCTAAGCGCATCGATGGCGAGGGTACCGAGTACGGAGGCTTCTATACCCAAGAGGAGGTGAAGGATATCGTTAAATACGCGGCGGATCGTTTCATCACGATCGTTCCCGAGATAGAGCTTCCGGGACACGAGATGGCCGCTATCGCCGCCTATCCGGAGCTGTCTTGCGAGGGTAAGCAGGGTACTCCCCGTATCATCTGGGGCGTGGAAGACATCGTATTATGCGCCGGCAAGGAAGAGCCCTTCCAGTTCTTCGAGGACGTGATCGCCGAGGTAGCCCCCCTATTCCCGGGCGAGTATTTCCATATCGGAGGCGATGAGTGCCCGAAGACGAGCTGGGAGAAATGCCCGCTTTGTCAGGCCCGTATCCGTAAGGAAGGCTTGAAAGGCGACAAGGAGCATACGGCCGAGGAGAAATTGCAGAGCTATTTCGTACAACGCATGGAGAAGGTCGTAAACAAGCACGGCAAGAAGATGATCGGATGGGACGAGATCCTTGAGGGAGGTCTGGCTCCATCGGCCACGGTAATGTCTTGGCGAGGTGAGGAAGGCGGTATCGCCGCCGCTAGCATGAACCACGACGTGATCATGACCCCGGGAAGCGAGGGTATGTATATCGACCAGTTCCAAGGCGACTACAAGATCAACCCGGTATCTATCGGAGGATTCACCACGGCGGAGCGGGTCTATAAGTACAACCCCGTCCCCGACACGCTGGCAGCGGCCGGTAAAGGGCATTTCATCAAGGGCGTGCAATGCAACGTATGGAGTGAGTACCTTTATAACACGGACATCATGGAGTACCGTATCTATCCTCGTATCCTAGCCCTCTCCGAGATCGCTTGGAGCCCGCTGGACCGGAAGGATTACAAGGACTTCGAACGCCGTCTGGACAACGCTCAGGTTCGCCTAGACGGACATGGTATCAACTACTACATCCCGCAGCCCGAGCAACCGAACGGTTCTTGCAACTTCGTGGCTTTCACGGACAAGGCTACCATGACATTCACCACGAACCGTCCGATGAAGATGGTCTACACGCTGGATGGCACCGAGCCTACCCCGGAATCTACCGTATATACGGCTCCTTTCGACATCACCGAGACTACGACCGTGAAGATCGCTTCCGTGTTGCCTTCCGGCAAGATGGGTAAGCCTCGCACGATCCTCGTGGAGAAACAAACGCTGGCTCCCGCCAAGGAGGTAGCCAAGACGACCCCGGGCCTCGACATGGAGGTATTCGATGGCATGTACCTAAGCGTAAATAATCTGGAGGCCGCTCAGAAGACCGGTAAGAAACAGGTCATCAAGACGACCCGTGAACTGACCAACCAAGTGCCCGCCCCCGAATCCATGCGAGGCGTGAAGCAATACGCCGCTATCGCTACCGGCTACGTGAATATCCCGGAGGATGGCGTTTATTACATCTCTTCGGATTTAGAGGAGGTATGGATCGACGGCAAGTTGATGGTCAATAACGGTGGCGAGGTAAAACGCTTCTCCCGTCATGACACCTCCGCGGCCTTGGCAAAAGGCTTGCACGAGATCAAGCTGGTATTCCTCGGACACATCATCGGAGGTTGGCCTTCCAACTGGAACGACGGTAGCGTACAACTCCGTAAATCGGATGCCGAGAAATTCACGCCGATCACGGCTGAGATGCTAAGTCATTAAGATCATTTCCGAAGGGGGGAAGCGAGCGATCCTCCCCCCGATATATAAACCGCAGGGGCGGGATTCGTCCGCCCTCCCACGCATACACGGCACGGGAGGGCGGACAGATCCCGCCCCTACTGCATTCTTCCGGCGAATATAATTGTGTTTAATAGCGAACACTACTGGGTTCAGCCATGAATACTATTGTGTTCAACCGCAAACACTACTGTTTTTTTACCCTCAACTCATACAAGTCGTGGCGACGGTCCCGAAGGTTACGCACGCTACCATACGTATGCAACTCGTTGAGCAAATCAAGGTCCACGTCCGATACAAGGATCATCTCCGTATTCGGGGTTGCCTCCGCACGCTTGCCATCGGTAGGGAAAGCGAAATCGCAAGGCGTGAACACACCCGACTGGGCGTACTGTATATCCATATTATGCACACGAGGCAGGTTGCCCACGCTGCCCGCTATCACCACGAAGCACTCATTCTCGATCGCCCGGGCTTGAGCACACACACGAACCCGAGAGTAACCGTTCTGCGTATCCGTAAGGAAAGGCACGAAGAGTATCTGCATCCCTTGGTCGGCCATGATACGGGAAAGCTCCGGGAATTCCACGTCATAGCAGATCAGCACGCCGATCCGGGCGCAATCCGTGTCAAACGTCTTCACCATCTTCCCGCCCGAGAGTCCCCAGCTCTTCTGCTCGTCCGGGGTGACATGTACCTTCTCGTACATCTCGTAGGAGCCGTCACGACGGATCAGGTATCCCACGTTATACAGCGCCCCGTCCTCCTTCAGCAAAGGCATGCTACCGGTGATGATATTGATATTGTAACTGATGGCGAGGTTCACGAATCGCTCACGGATCTCCTCGGTGTACTGGGCCAGCCCACGGATGCTCTGCGCCTCGCCTAGATGGTTGAACTTGGCCATCAGCGGAGCGTTGAAATACTCGGGGAAAAGGACGAAGTCGCTCTTGTAATCGGACACGGCGTCGACGAAGAACTCCACCTGCTCGAACACGTCGTCCAGTGTCTTATAAGGCCGCATCTGCCATTGTACCAGACCGACACGCACGGTTGTCTTCTTATCCACGTAATCCGTCGTAGGCGGCTGGTAATAGATATTATCCCATTGCAGCAGGGTAGCGCAATGCTTCGACTCCTCGTCGTTCGGCAAGTAGTTCATCATCACTTTCCGCACGTGGAAATCGTTGGAGAGCTGGAAGGTGAGCACCGGGTCGTAGATCTGACGTGAGCGCACCTTCTCGATGTATTCCTTCGGACGCATATGATCGGCGTATTTATAATAGTTCGGGATACGTCCGCCGAACATGATCGCCTTCAAGTTCAACTTCTCGCACAGCTCCTTCCGGTACTCGTACATACGGCGGGCCAGCCGGAGGCCCCGGTAGTCCGGATGGATGAACACCTCTATACCATATAATATATTCCCGTTCGGGTTATGCGTGCTGAACGTCTCGTTGCCCGTTACCTTGGCGTAGGTATGATCCCCTTTCACCATGTCATAATCCACGATGATGGAGAGGGCGCATCCTACGATCCGGTCATCCACCAGCGTCACGACCTGTCCCTCGGGAAATATCCGTATCAACGTCTCGATCTGCTTGCGGGTCCAGAAAACATCCTTGTCGGCGTATACCCTCTTGAAAGATTGCGACAACTGCGTATAGTCCTCAAGCTGCAAGCTCCGGAGCTCTACCTTGTTTATCTTATGCATTGGTTCCATAACACATTTTTTTTGTTAAAGTCGCCGCGAAGTTAGGATAAATACAGATAAAGTGTACCGGCCCTCCTGCCCTATCTGACCTACTCCATGTATAATTTCAAGATCGTCACTGAATTAGGCGGGAAATTATAGATAAACGGGCCGCTCATCGGGAATACGATAGGCTCGGTGACAGGCGTTACGGCCCCCGGGTTCTCAAACGTATTACGAGCCTCCGGCTCCCCTCTCAATTGGATCAGCTCCGCCTCGTTACGGATATTCACTCCCTCGATACGCAAAGAGGTCTTCTCCTCGTGGCGGGTCGTATTCACGACCTTCAAGTAAATCACCCGGTTCTCCTTGTCGAGGGTAGCGACGGATACCAACGACGGGATCGGACGCATATCCACCTCATGCAGCAATACGCCGTCCACATAACAACGGACGCGCTCGTACTCGCACGTCATGCGAACCGTATACCACCGGTTACTCTCAAAAGGGAACCGCACGGGAGAGACCAAGCTATCCTTCACGCCACCTACTTGATGGTACAGCTCGCTCGTTCCCGCCCCGATCGTCAGGGCGATATAATCCGCCTGCTCGCCCGTCCGCCCGTTGTCGCGGAGGCGAAGCTGTATCTGCCCGCTACCTTTCGTACGCCGGACGGTAGCCGTATATTCATAGGCGTAGCTCGTAGAGTCGCCGAACAATACCTGGTTCCACCGGTTGGCCTCCGGCACCAACGTACCAGCCTCCGGAACCTTCCATCCCCCGCTCATCACGGATATATCCGATACGGGCACGCCGTCGATCCGCACGTCCTTGAACTCATAGCTATTATCAAACATCTCTACGCCCGCCCGGCCCGTACGTACCTGTGGCTTCTCGTAGGTATCCACGATCGTCTTCAGCACCTCATCCCCCCGATGGCGGGTAAACATCTTTAATAAATGGTAGGAAGGAGAGACCACCGCCTGATGGGTGTTGAAAGAGATCAACGGATGGCGCTGGTTCTCGAACCCGGCGTTGCCCAATACCGGGGCATACGCCAAGCGGCGTACCATATCCGGGTTCTCCTCCGCCCCGACCAAGAAACAGGCCTCGGCCACCGCCGCCCGGAGCGTACCGGCCAAGGGTCGCTCCGTCGTCCCGAACTCCCCGATAAACACCGCCGACGAACGTCGGGAATACCGGTCGCTATTAAACCGGCCGGAGTTCGATAGAAAGAAATTCTCCCCGGCGTAATAATGGGAATCCACCCACTCGCTACGGCCTCGCTTCGTGAGGGGCGAACTGCTGATAACGGTAATCTCCGGATAGGCCTCCTTGATCGCCTTGCGGAAAAGCTCAAAGCGCCTGAAATACTCCCCGCCATAGTTCTCGCTGCCGATCTCGACATACTTCAAGTTGAAAGGTTCCGGATGCCCGTTCCTCGCACGCAGGGCGCCCGGCAGGGAATCCGCCGGGGCGTTCGCGTAGGCGATAGCGTCCAAGGCATCTCCCGTGAGCTTATCCATCGCCGTGATATCCTCGTAGCGGGGCCGGCGGCTTTGGCTCGTGATCCCGCTATTAATAACGTAGATAGGCTCCGCCCCCATATCCTCGCACATTTGCAAGTACTCGTGGTAGCCCATGCCGTTCGTCGTACCATAGGCCCATACGTTCCAGAAATGCTTACGCTCCGAGATATCGCCCAGCGTCTCCCTCCAGATAGGGTACGTACCCGCCGTATACCCCTCCACGAAACTGCCTCCGGGGAAACGGATAAAACGAGGGGCCAAGGAATCGACCAGCGCCGCCAAGTCCGGTCTCAGCCCGTTCTTCCGTCCCTTCCACGTATCCTCCGGGAAGAGCGATACCACATCCAGCCAAAACACGGCGGAGGTATCGGCCGTGATCGTCAAGACCGCGTTCGGCGCGTCCTCCGTAGCCGTAAACGTATGCCTGTATCGTTTCCACTCGTATAGCGGCGCTACCTGAAACACATCGCTCAAGACCGTATTAGCCATCGAGTCCTCCAAGGCCACCCGGATGGTACGGGGCACCATATTCGCCCCCTTGGCGAAAAACGAGAGATCGTATCGTTCCCCTTTCCGGATCGGTATCCCCCGGTATCCCTCGGCTATCACGCCTCCGCGCCCCGACTCCCCGGAAGTCGATACGGCCACGAGCAACGACCGCCGGTTCTTATCATTCACCAGCTCCTTCATATCCGGGTATATCTGTGTATTAGGGACGATCCGCCTCCATCCCGGTACGGAATCTCCCCGCATAAAAGGGATCGTCCAGCCATTCGGGGTAATCAAGACGTTCCGGGCGGCGTCGTAAGGGCAGTTCAAGGGTGGCACGCCATCCTCGAAGCTCCGGTTCTGGATCAGCTCGGCGTACAGCCCCCCATCGATCCCATGGTTAATCTCCTCAATGGTCAAACCATACAGATCCGGGTTCACGGGAACCGTCAGGCCATCCGCCTCCACGGTTATCGTAGAGATCACCGGCATCTCCGGCTGGCAAGAGGACAAGCCCATCCCGACAATAGCGCCAACCAATAAATGAATAACATCAAAATCTATATATTTCCTCCAACGCATCTTCGAATACTCATCTCATTTATGTGCGTACAAACTTAATCAAAAAATCGCAGTTTCCCCTATTTTCAAAGTCCGAACTGTTTTTTCAAAAAAACAATTGAAAAACATAGATTTTTTCAATTTAATATCCTAAATTTGCATAATAGATAAAACAAAAGACGACAATATTATACGACTCTATGGAGAAATCTGTTCTTTTAGTGGATGACAAGCAAGAAATCGCAAAGATAATCATGCTTTATTTATCAAGTACTTACAAGGTATCCTATAAAGAAAATCCTTTGAAAGCGATCGCTTGGCTTCAAGAAGGCAATTTACCGGATTTGATCATCTCTGACTTGAATATGCCAGAAATGTCCGGAGAGGAATTCTTGGTTTATTTAAAAGCGAACGATATGTTCAGCCATATACCGGTCTTGATCCTATCGAGCGTAGAGAGCAGCTCAAATAGAATACGTTTGTTTGAGGAAGGGGCGGAAGACTTTATCTTGAAGCCTTTCAATCCAGAGGAATTAAGGGTAAGGGTAAAACGAATATTAAGATAATGAATTATGTCTTTTTCGGTAATAACGTGCCGTTGGCCGAACGTTTACGTAAGGCATTAGGCACCGGGGTCATAGAATGTATAACGCTTCTGCAGATGAAAAACACGCTTCTTCCTGCCGAGGAAATGGATTATTGTGTATTCATCGAGAAAACAGATCCTACGTTAAACATTCCTGCGATCATGCATTTGCATAAGACGTTTCAAAATATATATATCGTATTAATCGCCCCGGAAATGACCCGGGAGGAGAAAATATCCTATTTGCAAGCCGGAACGGACTGTGTCATCTCCGAGTCTACCTCTAAGGAAGATTTAGTGAAGCTACTGGGTATCGCCGAGAAATGCAAGAGAATGGAAAAAGCGCGTAAGCCTCAAATAAAAGAGCCTGATCTCGCCATTTTCAAGCTGCCTTTATGGAAAAGGGTCTTCGACATCATTTTCTCATCCATGGCGCTCCTCTGCCTCTCCCCTATCTTTATCATCACGGTGATTTGGATCAAGCTGGAGGACAAAGGCCCCGCTTTCTACAAGTCGAAACGAGTAGGCAGCAACTATAAGGTTTTCGATTTTTATAAGTTCCGCTCTATGTATATGGACGCGGACAAGCGCATAACAGAGTATAAAAAGCTTAATCAGTATACGGAATCTATTGCTGAAGAGGCTGTAGCCTCTTCAGCAACTTCTGTGAATTCACAGAAGCAAGCTTCTTTTTTTAAAGACGATGAGCAAAATATCATTTTATATTCCGACAATGACGCTACTCCTGAAAACGACTATTTAAAAGTAAAACGTCACGAACGCTCCAACGCTTTCATCAAATTAGAGAATGATCCCCGTATAACAAAGATCGGCCATATTATCCGGAAATACAGCATTGACGAACTCCCCCAGCTATTCAATATATTAAATGGAGACATGTCAATAGTTGGTAACCGCCCTCTTCCCGTATACGAGGCGGAATTATTGACCAGCGATGAATACATACAACGCTTCATGGCTCCTGCCGGCCTTACAGGTCTTTGGCAAGTAGAGAAACGTGGCAATTCTGGTAGTATGTCCGCCGAGGAACGTAAACAATTAGATATTAAATACGCTCATACATTTTCTTTCTGGCTGGACATGAAGATCATCATTAAGACCTTTACGGCGTTCGTACAGAAAGAGGACGTATAGATCCATTAATAAATCGTATGAAGAACTTATTTATCATCCTATTCATATTCAGTATCCTTTCGGCTATAGCTCAGAAAAAGAAAACCTATTTCGATAAAGCTACAACCGTGGAAGTAACATCTGGCTCAGACTCTATTCAAGCGATGCTAGATGATTATGAACGTATCCAATTACCACCTTTATCTGTTTTTTTAGAATCAGTATATGATCACCCTTCGATCAAGATTTACGAAGCTAAGAAAGATGAAGCTAATGCTGAAATGAAAGTGACCAAAAGAGAATGGCTAGATTATTTCAGGGTATACGGACAGTACCAATATGGACGATTAGTGCAGCTATCCTCTCATGAAACCGTAGAATATCCTGAATATCTCACAAGTCTGGGTAGTAATCAACATACTTATAGCGCAGGCATATCGGTGTCTATCCCATTTGGTGACCTATTTAGCCGTGGCCAAAAGGTACGAGCTCGGAAAGCTCGTTTCCGGCAATTAGATTATGAATATGAGATCTCAATAGAAGAACGGAAATTAAAAATATTGGAAGCTTATAATAACGTATTGCAAGCTTTAGCTACTTTGAAAGCTAAATCAGACGCTGCTGCCCTTTACAACGCCCAAATGAAAATATCGGAACAAGACTTCATCAACGGTAAAATTGACATTACGACTTTGGCCATGGAAAGAGGACGTCGTTCTGGAGCCGTAATCTCTTATCAAGAGGGTAGAGCTACCTTACACAATGCGGTAACCCTATTAGAGATGCTTACAAATGTAAAAATCATAAATCGATAATTTATGGATATTACACTATACATATCCCGTTTTTTATATAGAATTCGTCACCAACTGATATTTGGAACGCTTATTGTAACAGCATTGGTTGCCTATTTCAGTCAATTCATGGAGAAAAAATACACCGTGACAACTTCGATCTACACAGGTATTACCTCCAACACGGGTTTAGATGAAGAGACAAAACCTGATTGGCAGGCAGTAAACAACACATATGATAACTTGGTTAATTTAACAAAATCAAGAGGAACCCTAGAAAACGTATCACTAAAATTATTAGCATTAAACCTAACACAAGGAAATCCTGAAATAGATAATCTCTATATAACAGCTGACAATTACAAGAAATTAACAGCATCTATACCTGAAGAAATAATAAATTTAATAGACACGGCTTCTCTCGATAACACTATAAACAGATTTAAAGAATATAAAAACAGTGATAGCCGCAATTATTTGCATGAATTGCTCAACGGAGGAGCTGCATTCTATAGCTACGCAGCTTTATCCAGCATAATTATTAGACGCCAAGGTAATAGCGATTTGATAGAGATAGCCTACACTAGCTCAGATCCCGGAATCACATGGAATACGGTTAAGTTAGTCAGCGAAGAAATGAAATATTCTTACGATAATTTAAAATATAAAACAGCAAATGATATCGTAAAATATTATGAGCAGGAATTGAATAAATTAAGGACAAAACTCAATCAACAAGAAAATGATCTTACAGATTATAACGTACAAAACAGCGTCATAAATTATACAGAACAAACAAAATCTATCGCAAACTCTTTTGCTGATTTTGAGAACCGTTACGAAGAAACACAACGAAGTTACGAGAGCTCAACCAAAATCATCAACGAGTTAGAGAAATACATGGAAGTTCGTACTAAACTTGTCAAAACGAATGAAGAGTTTATCAACGCATTGGAAGATGTTTCCCGCATCAGTGGTAAAATCACCGAGATAGAGACTTTCACCTCTGAAAACGCATTAAACAAGGATACAGAATTAACACGATATCAAGATCAACTGAAAGATGTCGAGAAGAGAATAGCATTACTGACAGATAAAATTAACAGCTATAAAGAAAGTAAAGAAGGAGTCGCTATTGACGGATTAGTACAAGAATGGTTGTCACAGACCTTGATACAAGTGAAATCCAAGGCAGACTTAGAGATTTTAAACAAAAGAAAGCACGATTTCGAGGAGCAGTATAAGAATTATTCTCCCATTGGGACTAAGATCAACCAGCAAGAACGAGAGATCAATGTCACTGAACAGTCTTATCTACAAGTTCTCCATGCCTTAAATATGGCTAAGATGAAACAGGTGAACTTACAATTAACCTCATCAAACTTAACAACTATCTCAGAGGCCGCTTATCCATTGTTTAGTGACAAAGGTAAGCGCATGTTTTTAGTCATAGCCGCTTTTATCGGTAGTTTAATTTTCATTATAGCCCTAAATTTGGTCATTGAATTACTAGACCGTACCCTCCGGGATGCAGAACGGGCTAAACGCCTCACAGGAATGAATATATTAGGAGCCTTCAACGGACGCAACTCCCAATTGAAATACAGGGGATTTGTAAAGACCTGTAACCGAATATCAGCCGCATACGCTTGCAATCGGTTGGCTCCTTATTTGCAAAAAAATAAGACTCTATACATAAATATATTAAGTATAGAAGAAAGAGAAGGGAAGACATTCGTTGCCAAATATTTTCAAGAACGTTGGGAAGAGCTAGGTTTCCAAGTACGATATATAAGGATCGGAGAAGAGATAAACATTGAATCGTCACTATTCACCACAGAAAATATAGAAGAGTATATTAAAGCCGAAAGTCAACCAGACATTGTATTAATCGAATATCCTTCCATTCAAGGAAACAGTGTGCCTCCACATTTGCTAAGCTCAAGTCAAGTTAATATTCTAATAGCTAATGTACGCAGAGTATGGAAAAATAGCGATAAGGAATTTGTTAGTTATTTGCGTGAGATAACTAAAAATACATCTTTGTATTTATACTTGAATAACGCCTCACGAGAAGCCGTAGAAGATTTCACCGGGCAATTGCCCCCTCAGACCTCCATGCGCTCTTTCACGAACCGTATGATGTATATGGGGTTAACCGCAACCAATTCGGCCATAAAATAGCGAAGCTCATGGATACTTCAAGAGAGATAAAAGAGGATTCTTCTTTCAATATGACCCTATTAATCCTTGTCATAGGACTAGTAGGAATAGGAGGAGCTTTACTATTTAATAACATCCCTCTTTTCGGGATGAT
Organism: Parabacteroides sp. D25; assembly: GCF_000307475.1. Taxonomy (NCBI): domain Bacteria; kingdom Pseudomonadati; phylum Bacteroidota; class Bacteroidia; order Bacteroidales; family Tannerellaceae; genus Parabacteroides; species Parabacteroides sp. D25. The sequence continues at coordinate 339,898 of NZ_JH976503.1, forward strand.
AATAGCTTTGCCTTTGTTATGTATAACCTGTATCCTATTATTGAAATATCCTTGGTTCATACTATTTGTCATTTTTACGATCAACTATTTCATATTGGGTATTACCCGATATATTCCAATAGAAGGCGTTAGCGTAATCATGGATATCCTATACGTAACAGCCTTAGTATTACTATCCATTCATGCGGCCCTTTATCAGAACATCGAATGGAAAAGAGCAATTCACCCCTTAAGCGTCATGTGCTGTATATGGATGGGATATTGTATCTTTGAAATCGCTAACCCCTCCGGAGTACTTGAGGCTTGGATATTATCAAGAGGGCTGATATTCAATGGGTTTATCATTGTTATTATTACATCGTTATTATGCACTCGTTACTCTTTTTTAAAATCCTTGATATTTTGTTTATCCCTATTCACCCTTTTAGCTATAACTAAAACCTTCATGCAAAAATATATTGGATTTGACAGTTTCGAGACCAAATGGCTTAATGAAGGGGGAGCTACGACTCATATCATATGGTCCGGAGTCCGCTATTTCTCTTTTTTCACTGACGCTAGCAATATGGGGGCGAATATGGGAGCCGCCACTATGTTCTTTGGGATCGCAGCATTCCACATGCGCTCCTATTTATGTAGAATATATTATTTAAGCATAGCTATCCTAGCCATTTATGCGATGTTCCTTTCCGGTACAAGAGGGGCCATGATCGTCCCATTAGCGGGATTGGCGCTTTATACATTCGTCAGTAAACAAACCAAAACCATTATCACAAGCTCGACCTTATTATTGCTTACTTATGTTTTTTTTGCCCTTACTACTATAGGAAATAGCAACGCTACCATCCGAAGGATGCGTACCGCATTCACCCCGACAGAAGACGCCTCATTCAATGTTCGAAAAGAAAATCAAAAGAAATTGGCATCCTACATGAAATACAAGCCTTTTGGAGAAGGGCTGGGATTATCAGGTGACAGGGCTGGAGAGAGAATATCAAAACGCTTTACCACCTCCATTCCAACAGATTCATGGTATGTCAAAATCTGGGTGGAGACAGGAGCGGTTGGCTTGACACTTTACCTAAGCATGATCTTTCTATCCATTGGATGGGGAGGATGGATCATAGCCATGCGGCTCAGAGATCCGGAGCTGAAAGGGCTACTGACAGGGTTACTTTGTGGCATATTCGGAATGTTTATCAATGCATACGGGAACTCTTTCTGGGGACAATTCCCGACAATGGTAATTTCCTTTACGGGACTTACTTTTATAATGGTAGGACCCTATCTAGATCAAGAAATACAAGAAAAAAAATCAACTGATTCAAATATAAAACACCATGATTGAGCAATTCTTTCAAATAGGAGAAAATTGGATAGACAAGGAGGAGTATCTATTTCAATTGATAGACGCCATCGTATTCCTATGTTTTATGGTATGCGTACTGTATTTATTCGTATTCGCCGTTTACTCTAAAAGGAAATCGACTTATAAATACCCTACGACTATGAAAAAATACCGTTTTGCGGCCTTATTTCCGGCCTATGGGGAGGATGAGGTAATTATAGACTCCGTCAAAAGTTTCCTTCAGCAAGACTATCCAAGAGAATTATATGATATTATCGTGATAGCCAACCAAATGCGTCAGGAAACCCTCGATAGGCTAAAGTCATTATCCGTAAAGATTATAAAAATGGAGAACCCACAAAGTACCAAAATAGAGGCCCTCAAGGCAGCCATCCGTTACATTGAAGAAGGAAAAACAAAATATGACAACGTGATTATCCTTGACGCCGATAATATCGTAAAAAACAATTATATAGAGAAAATAAACGATGCTATTTACGCAGGTTGTTCAGCCATACAGACGCATAGGGTAGCCAAGAACAGAGATAGCAGCATAGCGGTGCTCGACGCCGTTAGCGAGGAGATCAACAACTCTATTTTCAGGAAAGGACATACCCGCCTAGGTTTCTCGTCCGCCTTAAGTGGCTCGGGTATGGCTTTCGAATACGGTCTTTTCAAGAATATCATACAAGGTTGCAACGATATCGGGGAAGATAAGTACATGGAGCGAAAACTGTTACTCCAAAATATATATATCGAATATCTTGAAGATGTCTATACATACGACGAGAAAGTAAGAGGCAAGAAAGACTTCTATAATCAAAGACAGCGCTGGCTTGCCACACAATTCCACAACTTACTCTCAGGGATTCTCCAGATACCGGGAGCACTAATAAAAGGAAATTGGGACTATTGCGATAAATTATTTCAATGGATGATGCCCCCTCGTGTCTTATTGCTAGGGTTTATCACGTTAATTGCCGCCATCCTAAGTCCACTTGATATCATAATCTCCATTAAATGGTGGTTCCTCTTGATATGGCTAGGCATCACTTTTAGCGTAGCGGTTCCAGACTATTTAGTGGACCAAAAATTCAGGAAGGCGATCGCCAGTGTTCCCATCCTATTCTTCCTCATGTTCCTAAACACGTTCCGAATAGGGAAAAAGCATACATTCTCTCACACCAAACATTCTCCAAATCATGAAGATAGCCATTGAAGCCCAGCGAATTTTCCGTACGAATAAGCACGGGATGGATTTTGTAGCGCTCGAGAGCATTCGAGAGCTACAGAAAATCGACAAGGAAAATGAATATTTCATATTCGTAAGTCCGGGAGAAGATCATTGCCTAGAAGAAACAAGCAATACGCACATCGTGGAGGTAAAATGCCCCACCTACCCCCTTTGGGAGTAGGTGGCGTTGCCACGGGCTGTAGCCAAGATAAGGCCAGACCTATTGCATTGTACGAGTAACACGGCTCCGATTCATTGCCCCGTCCCATTGGTATTGACCTTGCACGACATCATCTTCCTTGAGCCCAAGCAGGGAGATAATACATCATGGTACCAAAACATGGGTTGGCACTACCGACGTTTAGTAGTTCCCCGTATACTCCCTAAGTGTAAGAGAATCATTACCGTATCTCATTTTGAACGTGATCGGATTCGAGAGGCCTTATGTCTGCCCAAAGAACAAATCATGGCGATCTACAATGGATACAGCCAGCATTTTCATCCCCTATCAGGCATATCCGCCATCACCCATAAATACATTCATTCGGACGATTACCTTTTCTTCCTAGGAAATACGGACCCTAAGAAAAATGTACCCCGCACCTTGAAGGCATACAGTCTGTATCTCAAGCGCTCATCAAGAAAGCGTCCTCTATTAATAGCGGACTTACGCGAAGACAAGCTGGATATGATATTGAGAGAGCAGCATATAGAGGAAATCAAGCCTTACCTGTCTTACCCAGGTTACATCTCCAACAAGGATTTGGCATACTTGTACAATGGGGCCTTCGTCTTCCTATACACCTCCCTAAGGGAAAGCTTCGGTATCCCCATGCTAGAAGCTATGGCATGCGGTACACCCGTGATAACGGGGAATACCTCGGCCATGCCTGAGATCGCCGGAAAGGGAGGATTATTGGCAGATCCTTTCAACGAAGAAGAAGTAGCTTCCTTATTGCTGCGGCTAGAAGAAGATCAAGCATTCCATGATGAACAAATAAAATATGGATTACAAAGATCCCGATTATTCTCATGGAATCATACGGCTAGGAAACTATTGCAAGTTTATATGGAAGTCATTCAATCCTTAAAGAAATGAATATCAGCGATCTTAAACAAAAGATAAAGAAAAATGACAGATTAAAGAGAACGGTTCATTACTTAATAATGAATCAAAGAGGCTCTTGCCCTAGATTATGGGTTAAATGGTTTGTCAATCCATTTATGTTAACCTATGGAAAACGGAGCAAGATCAGAAGATCTGCTATAATGAATGTCAGTCCCATTAACTCATTCATACTTGGACAGGAAAGTATAATTGAGCATTACGTCACGATAGACAACGGGGTAGGCCACGTACACATCGGTGATCATTCACGCATAGGCATACATAATACGATCATCGGTCCCGTTTTTATTGGGAATCAAGTTATCTTGGCTCAGAACATCACTATATCCGGGCTCAACCATACATACCATGATATTTCTAAACCAATCGTAAAACAAGGCATAACTACCTCCCCTGTGATCATAGAAGATGAGTCTTGGATAGGAGCGAACACGGTCATTACCTCAGGCGTACATATCGGCAAGCACTGCGTGATCGGTGCGGGCAGTGTCGTCACAAAAGATATACCAGATTACTCTGTGGCCGTAGGCAATCCTGCTAAAGTTGTCAAACATTATGACCCATGCGGACAGCAATGGAAACGAACCCGATAAAAGGGATCAATGCGATTCCTCAAAATGATAACATTTCGCATAAAGACCGGCTATCTTATCGGGATGGAGATACTTGTCGGCATACCTCCGGTTCTTAGCTCCTAAATCGTCCAAATCCATGTTCATGGCAGAGCGAAGCATTGAATTGACAGACCCTTGATCCGAGGGGGAAAAGACCAAGTTCGCTGTCACCCTCAGTAATTCACCCACATTCCCGCTATCAGGGCCAACGACACCCCGCCCGAACAAGAAAGCCATCGGAACTACTCCGGAATTAAGGATAACGCAACGCTGTATAAAGACAACATCAGACACCGCAAAATAATACGGTAAATCCTCATCTGATATAATCCGCTCATTATTCTCCGTTCGTACCCCTAAAAGATGTAATAAACAACGTATTACGGACAATAAAGGCTTCGGATAACTCCCCGGAAGCATTCTTGGGGCCAGCAAGAGCTTCTTCCTTCGAGGCAAAGAGAAAAAAGCTTTCAACGTCATCCAGACCTCATCTCTCCTCCGGAATTTGCCAAACGCCGTAACCACAAAAGTCCTCCGGTCAATGCCCCAATATTCTCTTGCCGCCTCTCTCGTCAGAGTATCGTCATAAGCGCCCAGATAAATCGGATGAGGAATTAGGACATGCCTACAATCAGGATATAGACCGGCCATCTTGCCTAGACTATAGTTACCGAGGTGTACCATGCAATCGGCCATTCTCTCTACCACTCTATAGCAAGGATGCAAAGGACTTCCATAATGAGGGGATAAGTTGTGGCACGTATAATAAACCCGAGAGCCTTTCTCCTTAAAATATCTCAGCCGGGTCTCCAGCCGCTTATCGATATCCACGTCATTCACATTCCATCCCACCACTTCCTCAGGCCAATGAATGTGGATGATATCATAAGACCGGGATGGATTCCAAAACTCATCAACTGAGCTGATAGCCTCTATTCCATGAACAGAAAGCCTCGTTCGAATCACGGGAACAAATAAATTATCCCCATTTTTCTCTTTATAGACAAATAGGACTCTCATTTAATTTTATTGTTTTAATGTAAAGGTATGTATTTTTATCGAAAATAAGGAACACCTCATGAATAATTTAAATAAAAAACATATATTTGCCTATTAGGAGAATAATACACCTCTACTAGAAAAATATGGCATCAATACAAAAAGAGTTGGCATCTGGAATAATCTATACAGCTATATCAAAATACTCAGGAATCATCATTTCTTTAGCCGTGGCAGGTGTACTGGCCCGGCTGATCGATCCAGAGGAATTCGGGGTCGTAGCGATCGCCACCGTCATCATTTCATTTTTCAGTATTTTCAGTGATTTAGGGATCGCTCCAGCTATCATTCAAAACAAGCATTTAACAGAGGATAAACTTAACGATATATTCTCTTTTACACTATGGACCGGGATAGGGATCTCCATTTTATTCTTCTTGTCATCATGGCCAATCTCCTTATTTTACAAACAGAGTTCATTGCTATCCATATGTCATTTATTATCTTTCAACTTATTCTTTGCCTCAGCCAACATCGTTCCAAACGCACTATTATTCAAGGACAAAGAATTTAAATTTATAGCATACAGGAGTTTATTTGTTCAATGCATTGGAGGAATCATAGCAATCTTAGCAGCTATATCAGGAGCTGGATTATATGCCTTAATTATCAATCCTATATTCTCAAGCATCCTTATATTCATTATTTCCATAAGAAAAAAGCCCCAGAAATTAAAATACACATTTGGATCAAAATCCATTCATGAGATATTCAGTTATTCCGCATATCAATTCATGTTTAATGTGATAAATTACTTCAGCAGAAACCTTGATAAATTATTAATAGGAAAGTATATGAGTATGAATTCCTTAGGATATTACGAGAAGTCATACCGCTTGATGATGCTCCCGTTGCAAAACATAACACATGTCATATCACCAGTCATGCATCCCGTCTTCTCCAATTTTCAAGATGATCCGCTTAAATTAGCCCTCTCCTACGAGAAAGTCATCCGCATCCTAGCATTCATCGGGTTCCCATTATCAGTATTATTATGGTTTTGCGCCAAGGAGATTACGCTCATCCTATTCGGAGACCAATGGCTGCCATCCGTTCCCGTATTTCAGATCCTATCCTTATCCGTAGGCATACAGATCATCCTGTCCACCTCCGGCTCCATCTACCAAGCAGCCAACGATACGAAAAGCCTGTTCATATGTGGCGTATTCTCAGCCCTATTGAACGTATCAGGCATCCTCGCCGGCATATTCATATTCAAGAGCCTCGAAGCTGTCGCATGGTGTATATGTGCGACCTTCGCCATCAATTTCATACAATGTTATGTATGGATGTATAAAGTGACGCTAAAACGCAGCCTAGCGTCTTTAATCAGACAACTTATTTCCCCGGCTCCGCTCGTGGGTATATTGATAGTATGCCTATGGTCTATCCACCAATCATCCATTATATTACCGGAGCTGGCAAACTTGTTCATAAAAGCGGTTATTGCCGTTCTCATCTCCTGCATATATATTCAATTGAGTGGCGTATATAACATAATTAACTTCCTAAAATCAAAGATAAAAAGATGAAAGCCCTATTCCTTATATTCCATGGATTTAACCCGGCGAACGGGATCAGCAAGAAGATACAATATCAAGTAGACGCTTTACAGGCATGCGGAGTGGATACAAGGCTTTGCTACATGCGAGAACCAGCTGGCAGGAAACTACGCATGATCGACTCCGAGATTTTACGGGATTACGGAACTGGCATAAAAGGCAAGATCCTTAAAAGAATCGAGTATTCCTCTATAGTGGAATACGTCAGGAAAGAAGGTATCGACCTCGTCTATATGCGCTCAGACAATAACGCGAACCCTTTCACGCTCCACATGGTATGGCAGATGCGTAAAAACCACGTGAAAGTGGTCATGGAGATACCTACATACCCCTATGATCAAGAATATATCGGTTTCTCCCGTAAGGCAACGCTGCTTATCGACAAATGCTTCCGCCATACGTTAGCTAAGCGGTTAAGCGGGGTCATCACCTTTTCCGATTACCAAACAATATTCGGTAGCCGTACCATACAAATATCGAACGGGATAGACTTCAAACAAATCAAGCTAAAGAAACACATAAACGACACGAGCCATGAGCTCCACTTGATCGGGGTGGCGGAAATCCATTACTGGCATGGCTTCGACCGCCTAGTAAAAGGCTTAGTCAATTATTACCAAGCAAACTCCGGATATAATGTATATTTCCACATCGTCGGCAATTTCGCGGCGAAACGGGAAGAGAACGATATTCTCCCACTCATCAAGAAATATAACTTAGAGAGATATGTGATCCTACACGGGATGAGACACGGGGAAGAATTGGATGAGCTCTTCGAACAGGCCGATATGGGCATAGGGAGCCTCGCACGCCATAGAAGCGGCATCACCCACATCAAAACACTGAAAAACAGAGAGTACGCAGCAAGAGGGCTCCCTTTCATTTACTCCGAGATGGACAGTGATTTCGAGGGAAAGCCTTATATACTGAAAGCCAAAGCAGATGAAAGCCCGATCGAGATTCCCGCTATCCTGGAATTTCATAGGGGGCAAACGCTATCTCCCTGCCAGATCAGGGAGTCCGTCCTATCGCTTTCGTGGGAGAGCCAAATGAGTAAAGTATTAAGTGAAATTGATATAGAAAACAAAAAATAGAATAAGCCATGATTCCTAAAATCATACATCTCTGTTGGTTAAGTGGTGATCCATATCCACGGAAAATACAAGACTGCCTTGATAGCTGGAAAAAACACCTTCCTAGCTACGAGATCATTTTATGGGACACGAAACGTTTTAACATCCACGAAGTCCCATGGGTAGAGCAAGCGTTCAACACCAAGAAATACGCGTTCGCCGCCGATTACATCCGGTTGTACGCTCTTTACCACCATGGAGGAATCTACTTAGACTCAGACGTGGAGATACTGAAGAGCCTCGATAACTTTCTTGAGCTGCCCTATTTCGTCGGGGCGGAAACTTCCGGTACGATTGAGGCGGCCATATTAGGAGCCGAAAAAGGTTGTGACTGGATCAAATGCTGCTTGGATTATTATGAAGGACGAAATTTCATACGTGAAGACGGAAGTTATGATATCCGTATGCTACCGGAGATCCTGAACGAGACCATACTCCGTCTAAAGCCCGTCATAAACATGCCCAGCGGTAGCAATATCGACGATCTGAAGAAAAAAGACCTAGGAGAGGCTGTCTATGTCTTGCCCAAGGAATACTTCTCGCCTAAGGTATTCGATTCGAGAGAGGTATTCCTCACCCCTGAGACCCATGCGATTCATCATTACCAAAACTCATGGTTTTCGCATAAGGCTTTCGCCTACTACCGTACACGGACATTATTCATCAAGATATTCGGATACAAGGCCGTAAGGTCTTTGGAGAAGATGCTATTAAAACGATAATTATCATGAAATGGGCAAAAAAATACATATCCATATACAATCAACCCCTAGACAACGTCCAGGAGGGGATCATTCAAGAAATCAAGCAAAAACTAGCGAAGGTACAAAGCGACGAGCCCGTGGTTACCGTATCCGTCATAGCTTACAATGAGGAGAGGCATTTATTGCCTTGCCTATGGGCGCTGAGTGAGATGAGATGCGAATATCCCGTGGAGATCATCGGCGTAAACAATGATTCATCCGATAGGACCGGTGAGATATTCCGTCTCGTAGGCCTCCCGCATTATTTGGAAAAACGACATAGTTGTGGATATGCCCGCCAATGCGGACTAGACCACGCACGAGGCAGGTACCATATCAATATCGACGCAGATACCATGTACCCTCCCCTATACGTCCAGATCCTAGTAGATCATTTGCGGATTCCGGGAAACGTAGCCTGCTGCTCCTCATGGAGCTATATCCCGGATGAGCGACACTCAAGGCTCGACCTGTTCTTCTACGAGTTGTCACGGGATATCTATCTATACTTTCTATCATTCAAGCGCCCGGAACTAAGCGTAAGAGGGCTCGTTTTCGCCTATCATACAGAGCCGGCCCGGAGAATCGGGATTCGGGTAGATATAAAAAGAGGAGAAGACGGTACATTAGCCATGCATCTAAGAGAAGTAGGTAAGATCGTATTCATTCACGATCGCAAGGCGAGGGCCGTCACAGGGTACGGAACGGTGGGTCAAGACGGCTCCTTGCTCAATAGCCTAAAAGTAAGGGTATACAAAGCGTTAAGGAACATACACCAGCTTTTCACCAAACAAGAAAAGTATCAAGACGAGGAATCTAATTTAATTAAATAAGTAACATTATCATATAATAAGAGACGGGATATACCCCGTCTCTATAACAAACATAATTTTTTAAAGATAATAAATTCATTTTTAAGCAAAAGGTTACTCACCCCAATCTAGTCATAATAAAGAATCAAATTAATCATTTAAACCTACATTAGAAAAAATTATACCATGTTATAAAACAAAATAATTAACCAATAATAATGCTTGCATAAACCAAAACATAACCTTACCTTTGTAAAGAAAGTAGGAAATACAAATAAGTTGATTTAATGAGATACAAAATAAATAATTATTAATTCAAAAAAAGAAGGAAACGTTTCGTTTTCTATTCTTTTATTTTTATTATAAATACCTATTTATATCTTATATAGTGCGAAATGACGTTAAAAAGGGCATTCGAAAAATAGATACCTATTCAAGACAAACCACTATTTAACAGATTGTTAATCCTTAAACCCCCCATTCGATCGGGGGTTCGAAACTAGGTTCGATTCTTTATTTTCACCATTCAAAACAATACAAAGTACAATGAAACAGACAGTTAGCGTCAAAGAGTTAAAAAGTGGAGGTTACACACGTTTTCCGAGGTTATTTATCGACCTATTACTGCAAGATTACTATCCGAAGAACAAGACACGCCTTAAGATCGGCGTGTTCATATACATTTTCGGTAAACTAGCCAACAAGCCTTACAACTATCGATACGCCGGCGGCAAGCGGGTATCTATCTACGAGGGGCAGTGCATCATCCATATCACGACCATGGCCAGGGCATTGGGATGTTCCTTATACGCGGCGAGGAAAGCGCTGAACGAGCTGGCCGAGGAAAACATGATCCATAAGATCAAGGCAGGAAACGGCCTCGCCGTCAAGGTACCCTTCTACAAGTCCCTCTTCATCAAGGAGGAGAAGATACAGAAAGATAACGACAAACAAGAACAGGAGTAAAGCATGGCAAACACGAGCAAAAACAAGAGCGACCGCCCGGCGACACTGCCCGACGGCCTCGCCCTCCCGCAGGAGCAGGAGATCGAGAAAGCGATCTTATCGGGGCTTATGGCCTCCCACCGGCATATGCCCACGCTGGCGGCGCAACTGCTGCCGGAGATGTTCACGCTACCGCAAGTGGCGCTGGCCTTCGAGGCGTACCTGAACATCTACAACCGGGGGGAGAGCGCCGACGCCCTCTCCGTGGAGAAGGAGCTGCGGAGGATAGCGCCCGATAAGGAGACGCTGGCCACCGACCTGTACCAGCTGGCGCTGGGCGGACGGTATCTGGAAACCGGCGACGAGTACATGCTTACCCACGCACGCCACCTGCGGGAGGCCTACGTGGCGAGGCAGTTCATACTGAGCTGCTACGACTCGGCCTTGAAAGCCTCACGGCCGGATCGTGACACGGAGGCCTTGCTGAAGGAGATGGACTCGCACGTGGGCCGGCTGATGGAACGGCTCTCGCACGCCACGAACAGCGTAGGCATGAAGGAAGCCACCCTGCTGGCCAAGGAGCGCATGCTGGAGATACAACGCAGGGTGACGGAAGGACGCACGCCGGGCATACATACCGGCCTGGAGGGATTGGACCGGATGACGGGCGGCATGATGCCGGGCACGCTCAACGTGATCGCCGCACGCCCCCGGGTAGGCAAGACGGCCTTCGCCCTCTTCATGGCGCTGAACGCGGCGAGGAACGGGCACCCGGTCTGCCTCTACAGCCTAGAGATGTCGAAGGAGCAGCTGGTGTTCAGGCTGCTGGGATGCATAGCGGACATAGAGCCCTCCAAGATCCTGAAAGGTACCCTCTCCGCCCCCGAGATGAAGAGGATACAAAGGGCCTCCGACGAGCTGGAGCGACTGCCGATATGGATCGACGAGCGCACGGACCTGAGCGTGGCCGACCTGCGTTACCAGATCTCGCTCCGGCGGAAGCAGGGGCGATGCGAGATGGTGATCGTGGACTACCTCCAACTGATGCTCTCGCCTTCCGAGGACCGCAAGAGCACGAACGACCAGATATCGGCCATCACACGGCAACTGAAGCTGATCGCCAAGGAGAACGACATCCCCGTCGTGCTGCTGAGCCAGCTGAACCGGAATTGCGAGGCGAGACCCACGCTGAAGAACATGCTGTCCGACCTGCGTGACTCCGGCTCCATCGAGCAAGACGCCGATACGGTATTCTTCCTCCGCCGCCTCTCCGTGATGAACATCGACGAGGACCCGGAGACCCGTCTCTCCACCGAGGGCCGGGGTACCCTCTCGATCGCCAAGAACCGGCACGGGGAGTCCGGGGAGGTGCGTTTCTGCCACAACAAGGGGGTTACCCGGTTCACCGACGACCGCACGCCGGTGCCGAACGACCGCAGACCGGCGAAAGCGGAGCTGGATAAAGACCTGTTCGGATGATCACGCATGACACTTTACTGCGGGTACGGGAAACCGCCCGCATTGACGAGGTAGCGGCCGGGTACCTCACGCTACGGCGCTCCGGCAAGGACCTCGTGGCGCTCTGCCCTTTCCACGACGAGCGTCACCCCTCGTTCCGGATCAGCCCGGCGCTCAATATCGGGAAATGCTTCAGTTGCGGCGAGGCGGCGGACCCCATACGCCTCGTGCGCCACATGGAGGGATGTGGCTTCGAGGAGGCCGTACGGCTGCTGGCCCGCAAGTATGGCATCGAGGTGGAGGAGGAACGGGGCACGGAAGAGGCCGGACGGCACGAGGCACGACAGGCGATCTTACGCGGCAACGAGGCCTTCGCCCGCTCCCTCCTTCCCTACGATCCCGCCGAGGGGATAACGGGCGAGGACGAGAACGGCGAGGAAGACCTCAGGGCGCTCCGTGAGACCTTTTCCCACTTCGGGGTAGGTATCTGCCCGCCCGACGCCCCCGAGGGCTTCAGGCGCTTCCGGAGGCGGCTTGTCTTCCCGGTAAGGATCACCGGGGGGCAGATAGCGGGCTTCGCCGGGCGGTACCGGGGAACGGAGGGGGCGGGAACGGCCAAATACGTCAACTCCGATGACAGCGAGGCGTACCACAAGGGACGTATCCTCTACGGGCTGTACGAGGCGGTGAGGGCCGTCCGCGCCGAGGGCGACGTGCTGCTATGCGAGGGTTACAAGGACGTGATCGCCTTCCACGCCGCCGGTATCCGTCACGCCGCCGGGCTTTGCGGCACGGCGCTCACCGAGGATCACGTGCGGATGATACGGAGGCTGACGGGGCACGTCACGCTCGCCCTCGACCCGGACCCGGCGGGACAGGCCGCCACCCTCCGCTCCGCCCGTCTCTTGCTGGCACGGGGATGCGAGGTGGGCCTCCTTCCCCTGCCCGGTGGCATGGACCCGGACGAGGTGTTCCGCCGGCAAGGGGCCGAGGCGCTGCGCAGGCTCGTGCGGACAGAGGCGGTGGATTACCTGAGCCACCGCATCCGGGAGGCGGCGGGGCGGAAAGGCGGGCCCGACGCCGGGGGGATACGGGACGTGCTCGGGGAGATCCGTCTCGTAGGCTCTCCGCTGGCCGTGTACCGGCGGATGGAGGAGCTCTCCAAGGCTACGGGTATCCCCCTCGACGTATTGCGTGAGGAGTTGTCCGCCTCTCCCGGCGAGCCTGTCCGGACAGGGCCGGCGGAAGTGGCGACGGGCCTCCCTCCCGCACGCCTCCGTGAAAGGGCCTTGCTGCGTTTCTGCCTCGCCAACCACGACCGGATGTTCTATGCCGGGGATGGTAGCGGTATCTCCCTTCCGGCATGGGTCGCCTCCGAGTTGTCCGCCGGCGGGATGCCCCTGACGGAACCCGCCCATCTCGACCTGCTGGCTCTCCTCTCGGGAGGCGGCCATCCGGACGGGATCACGGACGAGTCTCTCTCCGCCCTCATCCTCTCCCTCCGTTCCTCCTACCCGGAGGAGGGACCGCCGGAAAGGCTCCCCGACGAACTTTTGCCCGACGAGGCCGAACGCCAGCTCTTCCTCTACGCCGAGCCTTTCATACACGACCGGCTACAACGCACGGCCGCACGCCTCCGCTCCGCTACCTCGACCGATGAGCGGGCGACATGCCTGAAGGAACTGAGGGATTGTTTCGCCTTGAGCGACCGGATCGGGAGGGCGCTGGGAAGCCAGAGCGTGAGGCGGGTGGAGGGCTGACCCGCCAACCATCAGCCGCCCACAAAAAAAAACTACTGTGCTTGGCACCGAACACTATTGCGTTGGGAAGCCAACACAGTAGTATCCGAAGCCAAACACAGTAGTGTTCGGACCGGAAACACGATAGTCCTTTTATTTCATGCTATCCAACCAACGCTTGCCGGATGGCGTGTACATCCAAACGATAAACACCACAAGTATCAATAGCATTACCCCGAAAAGAAATGTCAATGGATTCATAGCTCTTTATTATTTCAAGATTTTATTACCACAGAAAGCTAACCCGACAGAGAACAAGATCCCTACCATGAACATTCCAATCATACTTATCTCTATCTTTTCCGATTGGAATAACATAGCTATTCCACCCAGCACCAATGCCGTGAACGTCAGTTTTGACAAATCGTAAAAATATTTGCCCAACGTCTCACGCTGGCACTTCGCCCGTTCACGGGACTCACCTCTCACGTCTCGCCGCTTGTCTTTCTCTTTCATGCCGTAAATTTTTCATGTCAATCGAATTTTGATTGGGCAAACATACGCTTATTTCGTTAGAAAACCAAGCGTTATTCACTCAAAATCCACCTCTTTACCCCCATTCACCCGACCTCGCCCCCCTTCGTCCCCGTTGACCGGAATCCCACCGGCGGCATGTCGTACCTTTACAACGTAATCAAAAAAACACCAGACATTATGCCGATCAAGTACCGATTAGTCTTACGAAAAGACATGACCAAGGGAGCCGCCGCCGGCTCCAAGTTGTATTACGCCGTGAACAAGTCCACCGGCACCTGCGATTTCGAGGAGCTGTGCGACCAGATCGCCGACCGCAGCACCGCCTCCCGGGGCGACGTGCACGTCGTGGTAGACGGCCTTCTCTACATCCTCAAGCAACGCCTCCAGAAAGGGGAAACCGTCCAGCTGGGCGATCTCGGCCACTTCCAAGCCGTGATCGGCAGCAAGGGCACCAAGCTGGAGGCCGACTTCAACGCCTCCCTTATCAAACGTCCCCGGATCGTCTTCCGTCCGAGCGTGACGCTAAAGAGCGTCACCGGCCTCGCCAAGTTCGAGAAGATCGTGCCCGACGCACCCGCCCCGGGAGGAGGCGACAGCGAATCCCCCGACGAGATCTGACTCAGGGCTCCCCTAGATGAGAAACGATGCACTCCCGCTGACGGGGCGATAAGATCCGTTGGCGGGGATGCCATCCGCACTCCTCCAGCCGCTCCATCAACTTTCCGCTGACACGTATCCACCGGGACAGCTTATCCGAGGCTTTCTTCTTCGACAATAAGGGAAAATAACTCATCGCTATATCACAAAAATAATAGGCGCCGACACCGGTCTCCCGCTTTTCCATACTGATGCTGTTTATTTATTAACTTATTCAAAGATAGTAATTTAAGATTAATTTTCCAAGAAAAATCAAACCATAATTCATAGTATATATCATGAAACAAGCCTATATCTCCACCCACCTTGCCGACGCCCAGTCCGCCGGCGACCGCTTCCACCTAAACCCCGTCATCCTCCTTGCCCAAGCCGCCCTAGAAAGCGGCTGGGGCACCTCCCGCCTAGCCCGGGAGGCCAACAACCATTTCGGCATCACCGGCTACGGGGCGAGCAACGCCTTCTGGCACGGGGGCCGCGTCACCGCCCGATACAAGCGGGGCGAGTTGCTGTTCCGCCGCTACGACTCGGCACGCAACTCCTACCTCGACTTCGCCCGCCTCCTCGTCTGCTCCTACCCGCAGGCCGCCGCCATGAGCCGTTTCCCCGCCGACTACGCCAAGGCCATCGCCTACAGCCCCTACATCAGCGAGCTGAACGGCGACAACCGGGAGCGCTACCGGGAGACGCTGGTACAGCTCTGCCACGAGATCGAACCGATTTACTCATCCCTAAAAAACAACAATTGATATGAATAAGATACGACAAATACTAGCCTTCGTCCGTAGCCTGCTGGATTTCTTGCTAAACCTAGGATCTCACACGCCCCAAAAACAACCGCCCCATGACACGACCGACACTCCCACGGAGCCCACGCCCCCCTTTCCCCCACTTCCGCCTGCTCGCCTTGGCCAGCCTCTTCCTGCTGGCGGCACTCTCCCTCCTGCTAGACATGCGGGAGGCGGCGTTGGCGGCTATCGGGGCGATACTCTCGCTCTCGTCCACCCCTCGCCCGGCCCCTTGAACCTGCTGGGCTGGGGGCTGATACTCTCGGCGGCGCTGAGCTCGCTGGGAAAGATATGGCCCCCTTAGGTGAGAAAAAAACGGCAGAATCAAACTCTTATTGAAAATTATAAGTACTTTTGTAAAAAAAAGCGAATGCACTTGTTGATCTACATAGATATCGCCCTATTCATTTTCATCGCCTTTTTCATAGGCTATGACCTATTTTTTACGTTGGCGTCCTTTTTTCGGAGGAGGCACCGGAAGCACCGGAGCATACGGCTCCAGAAGTTCGCCGTCATCTTCGCCGCCTATAAGGAAGACCAAGTCATACAGGAATCCGTGGAGCGCATCCTCCTGCAAGACTATCCGGCGGACAAATACCGGGTGATCGTGGTATCGGACCATATGCGGGAGGAAACGAACCAAGCGCTCGCCAAGCTCCCGATCGAGCTCCTCACGCCGGATTTCAAGCATAGCATGAAACATAAGTCCATCACCTACGCCTTGGAATACCTGAAAGAGGGAATCGATAAAGTCGTCATCCTCGATGCCGACAACCTCACGGATACGGATTTCCTGACCCGGGTCAACGATATCACGCAAGACAACATCGCCCTGCAAGCGCACCGTACCCTCAAGAACGACAATACGCCGATAGCGGTATGGGACGGTATCTCCGAGGAGATCAACAACACCATCTTCCGCAAGGGGCGGGTCAATGTCGGGATCTCCTCCTCCTTGATAGGCTCCGGCATGGTATTCGACTTCGGATGGCTGAAATCCCACATGCCCCAATGCGGCACTTTCGCCGAGGACAAGGAGCTGGAGATCTATCTCGCCACGGAAAATATCTTTGTCGATTACGCCGAGGACATCCTCGTGTACGACGAGAAGACCTCACGCCAAGAGGTCATGGCACGGCAAAGATCCCGCTGGTTCCACGCCCAACTGCTGGCATTCTCTTTGATCATACGGCATCTCGACCTCCGTACCCTCAACTGGAATTATATGGACAAGGCGGTCCAATGGTTCCCGCTCCCGAGAATATTAAAACTGATCATCCCGTCCCTCCTCGCCTTGGCATGGAGCCTCACGGTTTTCCCGCTTGCCCTGAAATGGTATGGGCTAATACTGGTCAGCATCTTGACGTATACGCTGGCTATCCCCCGGAAGATGCATACCCGGAAGCTCTACAGGAACCTGTCGAGGCTCCCTTTTCTCTTTTGCGTCTTGATAAAAGGATATATAGCCTCCTTGCGCCGGGTGAAGGAGAAGGACACCAGCTTCCAGAGTACTCCTCATGACATAACGATAAAAAATAAAGAAAATAATGGCTAAAAAAGTATCCATCATCACCATCAATTACAATGGGAAGGATGATACCGTAGACCTAATCGAGTCGTTCGGTCGGTACGAGACCTATCCTTATGAGATTATCATCATCGATAATGGCTCGAAAAATCACGGCGAACACCGCGTACTCAGTAAATATAGCCCCAAGCCGATAGTGATTCGCAGCGACAAGAACCTCGGGTTCGCCGGCGGGAACAACCTAGGGATTTCATACGCCGACGGTGATTATATCCTGTTTCTCAACAACGACACGATCATCAACCAACCGATACTGGAGAACCTAGCAAGGGCTCTCGACAACAATCCGCAAATAGGATGTGTCTCCCCCAAGATAGCGTGCTGGCCTGAGAAGAAGCAGCTACAGTACGCAGGCTCCACCCCGATGAGCCCGGTTACCCTCCGCAACGAGAATATCGGATTCGGTCAAACCGACACGAGACAATTCAATAAATCCCGCTATACGGCATTCGCCCACGGTGCGGCCATGATGATCCGGACCACGGATATCAAGAAGTTCGGGATGATGCCTGAATTTTATTTTCTCTATTACGAGGAGCTGGACTGGTGCGTGCAAATAAGGCGGGCCGGGCTGAAAATCTGGTACGAGGCTACCTCCACCGTCTATCATAAGGAGAGCATGAGCGTAGGGAAACAAAGTCCGCTTCAGGTCTATTATCATACCCGCAACCGCCTTTTATTTGCCAAACGATCGATCGATAAAAGGGATGAAAGGATTTACTCATACATCTACCAAACCCTAGTGGCTTTCCCGAAACGCCTCTCGATCTATCTCGTAAAAGGGAAATTCCGGCTGATCGGGGCGCTAGGCAAGGGATTAATAAACGGATTAATCGCAATCAACAAGGATATGAATTATGGAAAAGAGCTGTCAAGTCATTGAGATCCTCTTCTGGATCGGGATCGGGATCGTTTTCTATACCTATCTGGGGTATGGGATCGTATTATACCTTATGGTAAAGATCAAGGAGCTGTTCGTTAAACCCCGGCTCCCCCGCCTTCCCGAGACACTACCGGAGGCCACGTTGCTGATAGCCGCCTACAACGAGGAGGCGATCGTGGCGAGCAAGATGGTGAATTGCAGACAACTGGATTATCCGGCGGATAAGCTGAGACTGGTCTGGATCACCGATGGAAGCAATGACAACACGAATGAAAGACTGAAAGAGTACCCGGAGGTCACCGTACTGTACCAACCGCGGCGACAAGGAAAGACCGCCGCCTTGAACCGGGCCCTCCCCTACGTCAATACTCCCTACGTCATCTTCACCGACGCCAACACGATGCTGAACAAGGGCGCCATCAAGGAGATCATACGCCAGTTCAGCGACCCACGGGTAGGCTGCGTGGCCGGAGAGAAACGGGTAGAGATACAAGCCGAGCAAGGAGCCACCGCCGGAGAAGGCATATACTGGAAATACGAGTCCGCCCTCAAGCGACTGGACTACCGCCTATACTCCGCCGTCGGAGCGGCAGGCGAGCTCTTCGCCATCCGTACCTCCCTCTTCGAGCAGATGCCCCCGGATACCCTGCTGGACGATTTCATCCTCTCCCTGCGCATAGCGATGAGAGGCTACAAGATCGCCTACAGCAAAGAGGCGTACGCCCTCGAGAGCGCCTCCCTGAACATGCGGGAGGAGGAGAAACGTAAAGTACGCATATCGGCCGGAGGATTGCAATCGGTATGGCGGCTACGGGGATTATTGAATATCTTCCGGTACGGGATACTGAGCTTCCAATACATCAGCCACCGGGTACTGCGCTGGACGCTGACGCCGATCATCCTCTTCGCCCTCCTGCCCCTCAACCTGCTCCTAGCCTGTACCGGGCATACCCTTTACACGGTCATCCTTGCCCTGCAACTAGCGTTTTACCTGCTGGGATACTTGGGGTATAAAATGGAAAAACGGAACATCCGGAACAAGCTATTATTCATCCCTTATTACTTTTTATTCATGAATATCAATGTCATACGAGGGTATAGCTATCTCGCTAAGCATAAAGGCACAGGCGCTTGGGAAAAAGCCAAACGAGGCGCAGGATAAAAAAATAAAAAAATAGATGGATAAATAGTAGTTATATGTCGACTTTAATTAATACTTTTGCGCTATTGATACTATTTGAATATCAAGAAAACTAGAACACAATTTAGATACAATGGATAAATTGGCCTCAGAGTATAAAGTTCTTATCGTAGATGATGTCCCTACAAACGTCATGCTAGTACAAGCCATACTGAAGAAAGAGGGATATACGCTTTTGACTTGCGACAGCGGGACAAAAGCACTACGCATAGCTAACGAGAAACACCCAAATCTGATATTACTCGATATCATGATGCCTGAGATGGACGGATATGAGGTCCTCCAGCATCTGAAAAGCAATCCCGAGACTACGGATATACCCGTGATTATCATGTCCGCCCTAAGCGATATGCAAAGTATCGTGAAAGGTTACCAATTGGGCGCCACCGAATACGTCACAAAGCCTTTCCAACGTGAGGAGCTGGTGAAGAGGGTGGCCCACCGCTACGAGCTTTACAGCATCAAACGCATCAAGGCCGAGCTGGAGAACACGATCGAGTCTAGGGATACGCTATACTCCGTTATCGCCCATGACCTGCGTTCCCCGCTAGGCTCGTTGAAAATGATGAATAACGCCATCTTGATGATGGTGGACAAGGAGCGGGTAGGCGACGAGGTGTACGAGATGATCCAGATGATGAACAAGACCTCCGAGGAGATCTTCCTCTTGCTGGACAACCTGCTGAAATGGGCCAAGAACCGCTTGAACAAGCAGCACGTATATAAGCAACAGACCGACATAAACAGCATCATCGATAGTACCGCCGAGATGTATGTCCCGATGGCGGCGCAAAAAGGCGTGAAGATTATCCTAGAAAATCTGGATAAAGAGCTGGTAGGCTTGGTTGATATCGATATGCTCAAGACGATTATCCGTAACTTGATCTCTAACGCCATGAAGTTTAGTTTCGAGGGAGGCACGATCACCTTATCCTCACGCTCCGAGGGGGATTTCGTAACCGTTAGCGTGAAAGATACCGGCAAGGGCATCAAGAAAGAGGATCAAGACAAGCTCTTGAAACAAGACTCGCATTTCACGACCTACGGGACGAAGAACGAGAAAGGCTCCGGTCTGGGATTGATGCTTTGCAAGGACTTCGTGGAGCTTCATGGAGGAAAGCTTTGGTTCGAGTCCGAGGGCGAGGGCAAAGGAACGACCTTCCTGTTCTCGATGAAGGCGCTGAACCAAGAGGCATAGCCGATCGACGTACCGCCTGTCTCTACCGATCGTAGACAAGTGTCGTACAAACAAACTAAATATTTCGTATATTTGCATCCCGGATTAATATCCGGGATTTTTTTGTGTGCCGAGGTGACATTAGGTACATTATTATTTATCGTATAAACATTATTATCGTATGTATACCGTAATTAAACGTATGGAGATCTCCGCTTCCCATAGCTTGAGATTGTCCTACCCCAGCAAATGTGAGAATCTACATGGTCACAATTGGATGATCACGGTTTATTGCCGCTCCAAGGAATTAAACGCCGATGGCATGGTGGTCGATTTCAGTCATATCAAGAGATCGGTGAAATCCCTGTTGGACCACCAGAACTTAAACGATATCTTGCCTTTCAACCCGACGGCGGAGAACATAGCCTTTTGGGTATACGAGCAGATCCCATCTTGTTTCAAGGTAGAGGTAAAAGAGTCTGAGGGTAACACGGCGATCTATGAGGAAGATTAACGAAATATTCTACAGCTTGCAAGGCGAGGGGTTCCATACGGGGACTCCCGCCGTATTCGTCCGCTTCTCCGGTTGCAACCTGAGATGTAGCTTCTGCGACACCCGCCACGAGGAGGGCGTAATGATGACGGACGAGGAGATCGTGGAGAAGGTATCTTCCTTTCCCGCACGGATAGTGATCCTGACGGGAGGAGAACCTAGTCTGTGGATCGACAAGGCGCTTATATCCCGCTTACGTGAGGCGGGGAAACAGATCTGTATCGAGACGAACGGCACACGCCCCTTGCCCGACGGCATCGACTGGGTGACTTGCTCGCCCAAGGAGAACGCCCCGGTGGTATTGGAAAGGATCGACGAGATAAAGGTGGTTTATACCGGGCAAGACCTGTCCGCATACGCCGAAATCCCCGCACGGTACCATTTCCTGCAACCCTGCTCCTGCCAAAATACGAAAGAGGTAGTGGATTACATCCTCCGGCATCCCCGGTGGAGGCTAAGCCTGCAAACCCATAAACTGATCGATATCCAATAGATAGGGTGAGACGGGGTATCTCCCCCGTCTCTACTACTATAGATAACGGACTTCTTTACCTCTCACGGCGTCATTCACCACTCCATCGCCATAGGCCAACTTGCCATTCACGAAAGTCTTCCATACGCCATGGTGGAACGTATAGCCCTCGAAAGGAGACCAACCGCATTTGTACAAGATATTCTCCTTCGATACCGTCCAAGTCCTCTCCGGATCGATCAATACGATATCGGCGTAGTATCCGGGACGGATGTATCCCCTCCTATCGATACGGAACAGCTCCGCCGGCATATGCGCCATCTTCTCGACCACCTTCTCGTACGTGAAACGGCCTTCCATCGCCAGCTCCAACATCGTGATCAAGGAGTGCTGGATAAGCGGTCCTCCGGAAGCCGCCTTCAAGCAAGAGCCTTGCTTCTCCTCCGGTAGATGCGGGGCATGGTCGGTAGCCACGATATCGATCGTATTGTTATTGACCGCCTCACGCAGCGCCGCGCGATCCTCGATCGTCTTGATAGAAGGATTCCACTTGATACGATTACCGAATTGGGCGTAGTCGCCGTCATGAAACCACAGATGGTGCACGCAGACCTCGCCGGTTATCTTTTTCTCGCTCAAGGGAAGATGGTTACTGAGCAACGATAATTCCTTCTCCGTGGAGAGATGCAGGATATGCAAACGGGAATCCAAGCGGGTAGCCAGTTCAACCGCCTCGGCCGAGCATTGGTAGCAGGCCTCCTCGCTACGGATCTTGCTATGGAAAGAGATATCCAGATCCTCGCCATGCAGGTTCGTGTAATACTGGATATTACGCCGGATCACCTCCTCTTTCTCCGCATGGATGGCGATCAGCATACCGGCCTCGCCGAAGATACGCTCCAACGAGTCTTTCTTGTCCACCAGCATATTTCCCGTAGACGAGCCGAGGAAGAGTTTCAGTCCCGGCACACGGCTACGATCCAGCCTGCGGATCTCGTCCATATTATCGTTTGTCCCACCGAAGAAGAAGGAGTAATTCGCACGGGAGACCTCGGCGGCACGGTTGAATTTCCATTCCAGATCGGCGATCGTCGTGGTCTGTGGCTTCGTGTTCGGCATGTCCATGAAGGTCGTCACGCCACCGGCCACGGCCGCACGGCTCTCGGTCCCGATATCCCCCTTATGGGTAAGCCCGGGGTCCCGGAAATGCACCTGATCATCGATGACGCCCGGTATCAACCATTTCCCCGTAGCGTCGATCACTTGGTTCGCCTCGGCACGCACGTTCCCGGGAACCTCTCCCTCGAACACCGCCGCGATCTTATCCCCCTCCACCAACACCGAGCCGATAAAAGAACGGCCCTCGTTGATGATTCTCGGATTTTGGATTACTATTTTATTCATCTTTCTTATTCTATTATAAATTGTCAAACTCTGTTTTCATTAGGCATGGCTCGCATGTTTCCTCGGATACTTCCTGAAGAAACTCCACCATTTCAATTGAAGGACGCCGAATAAAGCCTCCCCGAATATCGAAGAGTTCATCTTGGAGACACCCAAGGCACGGTTGATAAAGATGATCGGCACCTCCACGAGCTTGAAGCCGCACTTATAAGCCGTAAACTTCATCTCCACCTGAAAGGCGTATCCCTTGAAATGGACACGGTCCAGATCGATCGTCTCCAGCACCTCACGGCGGTAACATTTAAAGCCCGCCGTCGTATCCTGTATCTTCATACCCGTGACGATACGGACATACACCGAGGCGAAATAAGACATCAACACACGGCCCAACGGCCAGTTCACCACATTCACCCCGTTGCAATACCTCGACCCGATGGCTACGTCGGCACCCTGCGCGGTACAAGCGGCGTATAGCTTCGGCAGGTCATTGGGATTATGACTGAAATCGGCGTCCATCTCGAAAATAAAATCATATTTATGCTCGATAGCCCATTTAAAACCCCGGATATAAGCGGTACCCAATCCCAGCTTCCCTTTACGCTCCACGATAAAAAGACGCTCCGGGAACTCCTTCTGCAAGCCCTTCACGATAGCCGCCGTCCCATCCGGAGAGCCATCATCGATCACCAAGATATGAAACACTTTCTCCAGCCCGAACACGGCACGAATGATATTCTCAATATTCTCCTTCTCGTTGTATGTAGGAATAATGACGATACTGTCTGACATATACTTTAATCAATTAATTTTTTAGCTCATTATATATACGACTGTAAACCATTTGTAAATTACTCTCCAAAGTTACATATTTTTTCTGTGTAAATCTATCATCCAGTTAGCCCATTCGTCTGTTCCATGATAAGCAAATGTATTTTGGCTTTTCACCCAACTTCTCCGATTTCCCCCTAAATGCCTAATACTCAAATTAAGCTGATTTATTCTTCCACTTTTATTCGATTATTCCAGCGTTTTTCCGTAAGTTTGTCTTCATTAATTTCTAACGCTTGTAAAATTAAGTACTATGAATATACAGCAACTCGAATATATCCTAGCGGTGGATACTTATCGTCATTTCGCAAAGGCAGCAGAGCATTGTAGGGTGACACAACCGACATTGAGTATGATGATCCAAAAGCTGGAAGACGAACTAGGTATTAAATTGTTCGATCGAAACCTACAACCCGTTCGCCCCACACCTGCCGGACGTAAGGTTATTGAGCAAGCGAGAAATGTCCTCTATCAGGCTTCTCTTATCAAAGATATCGTGAACGAGGAGGAACAGTCATTGAAAGGTACGTTCCGCTTAGCGGTGCTACCGACTATCGCCCCTTATTTACTACCTCGCTTTTTCCAGCAATTATCGGAAAAGCATACGGATCTTGACATCCGTATGCTGGAAATGAAAACCGCTCCCACTATGGCCGCCCTGCAAAACGGGGAAATCGACGCCGCTATCATAGCGAACCAACCCACTGAATCCAATTTACAAGGAGATATATTATATTATGAGCAATTCTTCGGATACGTGGCTCACAACGAATCTATATTCAAAAAGGATTTGATCCGTACCGCCGATATCAACGACGAGCGGTTGTGGCTGTTGGACGAGGGACATTGCTTCCGTGACCAGCTGATGCGTTTCTGCCAGATGGAGAAGGTAAAGGTTCGCCAAGCCGCTTACCGTTTAGGTAGCCTAGAGACATTTATGCGTATGGTGGAAAGCGGTAACGGTATTACGTTCATCCCGGAATTGGCTACCCTGCAGTTAAGTAAAGAGCAGAAAGAATTGGTACGTCCGTTCGCCATTCCCAAGCCGACACGGGAGATCGTCTTTGTCACCCGTAAAGATTTTATCCGGCATACCGTAGCGGGTATTTTAATAGAGAGCATCAAGAAAGCGGTACCTAAAGAAATGTTGACTTTGCAGCCCGGACAAAAGGTTGTGTGATTTTTTTGATAAATCCCATAGGGTATTTCTTTCCTGGGCGATCATATAAGTACAAAGTGATTATTTACCATTAAAACAATACAAATATGAAAGCGCTCTGTAAACAAACTATGGGATTTATCCTGATGATACTGTTGGCTTGCGGTGTAACCTCTATAAAGGCACAGGATAGCGCAGACGATGAGTTTATCACTGTCAGCGGTGTAGTAAAAGACAAGCAAACACGAAAAAAACTGGAATACGTAAATATCTCTATTCCGGGAACCAACGTGGGAACGATCACCAATAATGACGGTGAGTTCTCTATCAAAGTGAAAAACGGCCTCCATGCCAGACAAGTAGAAGTATCGCATATCGGATATTTGAATGGCTTGATCCCCGTAAACGATAAGGACATATTAGAATGTACGGTATTACTCGAACCGAACATGAATACGCTCAGCGAAGTCATTATCCGGGCCGGAGATCCTCGATATATCGTAGAGGAAGCGATTGAGAAAGTAAATAAGAATTACATTACCACGGGTAGCATGCTTACCGGGTTCTACCGGGAGACCGCACAAAAAGGCCGTCGCTATATCAATATATCGGAAGCGGTTATCGATGTTTACAAAACTCCCTATAAGGACAGGAACGTGGAACGGGATCGGGTACAGATCTATAAAGGACGTAAATTATTGAGCGAGAAGGCTAGCGACACATTAGCCGTGAAATTATTGGGAGGCCCTAACCTATCCGTTTACGTGGATGTGGTGAAGAATCCGGATTTATTGCTCGACCCGAATATCTTACCTTATTACGCCTTCCGTATGGAAGAAAGCGTGATGTTAAACGACCGACCGCATTACGTAATCAGTTTCCAACCTCAAGCGATCTTGCCTTACGCTTTATATTACGGCAAATTATATATCGATAAGGAACGGCTTTCCTTCAGCCGTGCGGAATTCGCCCTCAGCATGGATGACCGGAATAAGGCTACCGAGGCCATCCTCCGCAAAAAGCCTTTTGGCTTGCGATTTAAACCCGTGGAGGTAGCTTTCCTCGTAACTTACAAAGAACGTGACGGCATGAGCTATCTGAGTTATATCCGCAATGAGGTTCGCTTTAAATGCGACTGGAAACGAAAACTCTTCTCTACCAACTACACGATCGTATCCGAGATGGTCGTTACCGATGGTAAAGAACAAAATAACTCCATCCCCTACCGGATGTCTTTTAAAGCGGATCAGTCTCTATCCGACAAGGTATCGGACTTCGCCGACGAGAACTTCTGGGGAGCTTACAACATTATCGAGCCTACCGAGTCTTTGGAGAATGCGGTATATAAATTAAAGAAGCAACATAAAAATTGACCGTGTAAATATACTATCGACAATGATATGGACAAATCATTATCTTTGTCCATTATCAATTATCTGTTGAAACCAAATTATTATGGATTTGTTCGTACTCAAAAAGATCAAGGAAGGGGATATTAAAGCATTCGAAAGTATTTTCAGGCTTTATTATACCCCTCTTTGCCTGTACGCGACCAGTATAACAGGAGAGCAGGAAGTCGCGGAGGAGATCGTTCAGGACTTGTTTTATGTATTCTGGAAAGAAAGAGAATCTCTTCCAATCTTACGTTCCATCAAGAACTACCTTTATGGAGCTACCCGGAACCGGTCCTTACAATATCTGGAGCATCGGGAAGTACGATACCGATACCGGAATACGGTTTTAGCCGGAGAGAATCCGGAATCCGAATCGTATACCCCGCAAGATCAACTTGAGTACAAAGAATTGCAATCCTTGGTCAACCGGGCATTAGGTAAATTGCCCGAACGCCGCCTCCGGATCTTTCGGATGCACCGTTTCGAAGGAATGAAATACGCGGAGATAGCCTCCAGCCTCTCATTGTCCATAAAGACAGTAGAAGCGGAAATGACCAAGGCACTACAAACACTAAGAAAAGAAATCGAGAATTATACCTAACAGTTATGAATCAAATAGAAAAAAATAAATTGAAGACAGACCAAGCATGGGAACAATTATACACTCGCTTGGAGCAAGACGGGCTGCTGGATAAGCCAATTTCCGGTACACAAATCCCATACCGGATCGGACTTATGAAATGGGCCGCCGCTATCGTTATACTCTGTGTATCGGTAGCTACGGCTATTTTCCTTGGACAAGAACGGACACCGGAAACCACTCTGCTCACCCTGCATAATAACGAGGCTTCCACCACCTTGGTCACGACTTTGGAAGACGGGTCTATCGTTTATCTGGCCGATAACAGCCAGTTAAGCTATCCGGAACATTTCCAAAGAGAAAAAAGAGAGGTGTCTCTACTAGGAAACGCCCTTTTTGATGTAAGCGGGAATAAGGAACGTCCTTTCCTAATCGAGACAGAGCAAGCCCGGATCGAGGTATTGGGAACCTCATTCAATATCAAAAGCTCGGATAAAAGCGCCTTTGAATTGGCCGTTCGCCGGGGATTAGTGAAAGTGACACTCAAGAAGAACGGAGAACAAACGCTGGTAAAGGCCGGTCAAACCGTATCCTTATTCTCCAACCGTTTACAAGTAGCTCCGACTCAAGATAACGAACAATTTTCCGATTACACCCGCCGTATCCAGTTTAAGGATGAGCGCTTAGGAGATATCTTGCATGTAATTAATCTGGAGTATCCGATGATGCCATTGAAGACAACGGCTGATTTAGAGAATAGACGGCTGACCGTTAGTTTCTATAATAACTCACCCGCAACGATGGCTGAACTGATCTGCGCGGCGTTAAAACTAAAATGTACGCAACAAAATAATATATGGATGATTTCCGAACCTTGAGACAGCTGATCGTAGGATGGTTGCTGTTACTCGTAGCTCTCATCCCTATGAATGCCCAGAATGGTAACGTACTGGGACAGGTCATACGATTGCCTAAATCAAAAGGAAATATCTACCAATTGCTGGGACTCGTCACGGAACGTTCCGGCTATCTTTTTATATACGACAGTAAGATTATCGATAATGAACAAACAACATCGATAAAAGGTGGAGATTATACGATACAAGAAGCTATATACGCTATTACCGGTAATAAAAATCTGGCGATCCGTGCGATAGAGAACCATCTCTTGCTTTATCTGCCAGAGAGTCCCTCCGCTCCTAAAAGCGCATCCGTAACTCCCGATTCCATACAAACCTATTTCTCGATAGAAGGTTCTTTACAGGATCAATATACCCATGAGCCAATCGCGTTCGGATCGGTAGGAATCGGCGAGGCCGCTATCGGCACCATCACCAACCAGAATGGAGAGTTCCGATTGAAATTACCGGACTCACTCCGATTATCCAAGGTACGTTTCTCTCATATCGGCTATCTTCCCCAAGAGATAGATGGTCGGGAGTTAATAGATAAACATACCGTCTTATCCCTAGAGCCTAAAGTAATCTCCATCCAAGAAGTTATCGTGCGTCTAACCAATCCGAAACGCTTATTACAGGAGATGCTGGACGAGAGAAGAAGCAATTATTCCCAGCACCCGATTTACCTTACCACATTTTACAGAGAAGGCGTTGAACGTAAAAAAGGACTCGTAGGACTGACCGAGGCTGTTTTTAAGGTATATAAGGCATCTTACCACAGCAATGCCTTGGCCGATCAAGTGAAACTACTAAAGATGCGCCGCATCAGTAACGAGCAGGAAAAGGACACATTGATCACAAAAATGAAGTCGGGTATCTACTCCTGCCTTGTCTTGGACTTGATGAAACAGTTACCGGAGTTTCTGGATCCTAGCCCGGATTCACCCTATACATACGCCCATACCGACATCACGGTAGTGGATGATCGACTTGCTAACGTCATCTCTTTCGAGCAACGAAAGAGTATCAATGAACCGCTTTATCGGGGACAGATATATATCGACATGGAAAATAATGCCTTATTAAGAGTGGACTTTGAGGTCAATCCCCAATATATCGAGCAAGCGGCCGGCATGTTCGTCGAGAGAAAAAGCCGGAATTTACGGATCACGCCCCAGAAAGTAGCCTATACGGTATCTTACAAGCAATGGAATGGCACCTACTACATTAACCATATCCGGGGAGATCTGCATTTTAAAATTAAAAAAAGAAGACAACTTTTTAACACAAATATTTTACATACTTGGTTCGAAATGGTTACCTGTAAGATAGATACAGCCAATGTGAACCGCTTCTCACGCATTGAATCCCTTCCCACCCGCACGGTTTTCTCGGATACTCACTTCAACTACGACGAGGGTTTCTGGGGAGATTTTAACGTAATATTACCCGAAGACAAACTGAATGAGGCTATTAGCAGAATCACCTCAAAGATAGAGGAAACGAACTACTAATCCCTTGAAAATCATAAAGAGAGCCTTTTCGCAAAGGCTCTCTTTATAGGTTTTTAATAGGTATTAGTCTTTAAGGCAAAAAGATTGTTTAGGTTATCTGCATGCAAAGATGGGCTAATTAATATAATTGAGCAAATAAAAAAAGATATTGTACAACACATTTTTTTAAGTTTATCGAAATTTCTTTGCAGCTTGTGTTACTTTTTAACAATTACAGACTCCAATAGATCATCTGATGGATGCTACCTCGATAGACTCCTTTCACGTCCGCCAACACGGCATGTTCATTCGTGATCGACATGAAGTAGGACTCATCCAGCTTCAAATAAGTCGTATGAGCGACAGCTACCACTACCGCATCATATTTCTTCCCGGGCCTCTCTACTAACCGGATACCGTACTCTTGCAATACTTCCAAAGGGGAAGCGAACGGATCCATCACATCGACCTCGGCTCCGAAGTCCTTAAACTCATTGATAATATCGGCTACTTTCGAGTTACGTATATCCGATACGTTTTCCTTAAAAGTCATACCCATCACCAACACATGCGCTCCTAGGATATTTTTCCCCTGCGAGATAATCTTTTTCACGACCTTCTTTCCGATATACCGTCCCATGGAATCGTTCACGTAGCGACCGGAGTTGATCATCTTCGTGTGATATTGCAATTCTTTGGCTTTATGCACCAGATAGTAAGGATCTACCCCTATACAATGCCCACCTACCAATCCGGGAGAGAAAGGCAGGAAATTCCATTTCGTTCCGGCGGCTTTCAATACATCAAACGTATTTACCCCCATTCGATCGAAAATAATGGAAAGCTCGTTCATAAGGGCTATATTCACGTCACGCTGGGTATTCTCGATAATCTTGGCGGCTTCGGCTACCTTGATACTAGGCGCACGGTGCAACCCCGCTTGAACGACCAGCTTATAGACTTCCGATATCGTTTCCAAAGCTTCGGCATCGCAGCCGGAAACGATCTTCACGGTATTTACCAAGGTATGTACCTTATCACCCGGATTGATTCGTTCCGGTGAATATCCAACCTTAAAGTCCTCTCCTACTCTCAACCCTGAAACCTCCTCCAAGATCGGGATGCAATCCTCTTCCGTACATCCCGGATATACGGTAGATTCGTATACTACATAATCGCCTCGTTTAAGGACTTTGCCTACCGTGCGGGTCGCACCCAACAAAGGGGATAGATCCGGCTCGTTATGGCTGTCTATCGGGGTAGGAACAGCTATAACGTAAAAAGAAGCCTCCCGCAACTTTTCTATAGAAGAAGTAAATGTGATATCTTTATGTTCAAATACCTCAGTAGGAAGCTCACCACACGGATCAATACAGTTCCGAAGCTTGTCCAAGCGATCCTCGTTGATATCAAATCCGATAACGGAAACATGTTTAGCGAATTCCATCGCGATAGGAAGCCCGACATATCCTAGTCCGATTAGGGCAAGTTTCGTTTGTTTATCTAGTAACTTTGTATACATCTTATTATTTCATCATTCTACTTAAAAGTCCGGGTTCCAAGGAGTGTCCCAAACAGACGAGATTGTATGCAAATGTAGCAATCTTCAGTTTACCTAACGGAATAAAGGATGTTTTATTTCATAAAGAAGGTCCCTTATCTCGTTTCCAAAATAAGGGACCTTGTCTTCTAAGTATAAATATGTTTCTTTTACTGCAAACGCCGGATACCTATAGCCTTGTTATATTGGGCTAAAGAAGCCTTTTGCTGATACCAAGTCTGGATCAAGCTACTGTAAGACTGAATCCATGACAATTGGGCGGAGAGCACATCCAAGATCGGTAGTTTACCCTCGTTGTAGCTGAAGGTATTCAA
Source organism: Parabacteroides sp. D25 (assembly GCF_000307475.1). Classification (NCBI taxonomy): domain Bacteria; kingdom Pseudomonadati; phylum Bacteroidota; class Bacteroidia; order Bacteroidales; family Tannerellaceae; genus Parabacteroides; species Parabacteroides sp. D25. Next base: position 371,159 of record NZ_JH976503.1, read on the forward strand.
ATCAAGGTTCTCCTCGGCAATCTTACAAGCCTCTTCCGCGACGGTAATTTGTTTCGTATACTCGGTTAGGCTTGTCCATGCGTTCGCTACCTCTTGAGCGATCTTATCACGCGTATTGTCCAAGGCGTATTCCTTACTACGAAGGATGGCCTTCTGGGAATTTACCTCCTTGAAACGGGCTCCCCAACGGAACAAAGGTATCTTCAAGGAAGCGAAGACGGCCGGAGTCCACAACTGGTCCGAACCTTTCACGTTCAACATCGGCGTACCCCAAGTACCTTGAAAACCGATCGCCAAAGACGGGTTATATTTCGCCTTCGACAAATTGATCTGTCTCTTTTGATACTCTATGTTCAACTCGGAAATAGCGTAGTCCGGACGATTCCGAAGAGCTACATCCTCTCCTACTTGCAACGGCAAGGCCAGATAGGTCGTAATGGAATCTTCCACCTCGATCGGGTCTAACGGAGACACACCCATCAATGAGTTCAAGTTCTGTAACGCGATCTGATATTCCTTATAAGCCGAGCTTTTATTCAATTCCGCTTCTTTCAAGCGGGACTCCACTTGCAATAAATCGGTCTTGCTGATCTGGCCGTCATTGAAACGGATCGTCAACACGTTCGCCAACTCCCCGACAATGTCTACATACTGACACATCACATCGTACATACCTTTACGTGCGGCGGCCGTCCAATAGTTCAAATCGGCGGAATAAACGATATTATCCGTTGTCAATTCTTCCGCTTGCTCGGTGATCTTGCCTTGTACCTGAGCTGCCTTATAGTTATTATAGATCTGTCCGCCGGCATAGATGGGCTGGCTCACCGTAGCGCCTAGGCTATACGTATTATGGTCCATCTCTACGGACATGCCCGGTCCGAAATCCAAATCATATTTATTGATACGGTACTGATAACTGCCGGAGAAGTCCACCGAAGGGAAGAAACCGGTCTTAGCGGCCTTGATCGCATGCTGCATAGCGATACGCTCCTCAGAGCTTTGCTTGATCTGACGGCTGTATTCAAGGACCCGTTCCTTATATTCCACAGCCGATAGCCGGGCGTCTTGCGCTTTAGCGGACAAGGCACCCAACAATAAACAACCTATGATTATTTTATTTCTCATACCTTTTACTCTGATTTAATCTTAAAGAAAACACAATAAGTAACCGGAAGCACGAAGATCGTCAAGATCGTAGATACGAACAGACCACCCATGATGGTAGCCGCCATACCGGCGAACATAGCGTCACCCAACAACGGCAACATACCTAAGATCGTCGTACCGGAAGCCATCGTCACCGGAACGATACGGGTTTTCGTTGCCTCTATCACGGCATTCACCGGAGACAAGCCCGCGTTCAATTGCAAACCGATCTCGTCCACCAGCACGATCGCATTCTTGATATTCATACCGATCAAGCCCAACAGACCCAGCATAGCAAAGAAGTCGAGAGACTTACCGAACACCAACAATCCCAATACCACACCAATGAAGATCAACGGCAGCATCGCCATGATCAATACCGGTTTCCGGTAATATTTCGGGAATAAGAATAACAAGGTGACATAAATCAAACCGAACATCAACGGGATATTAGCGGCGATCGCCTTATTACCTTTATCTTGCTCGGATTGCTCACCGAAATACGTCATCTTATATCCTTCCGGCACCTGAATCTTCTCCTGTACCTCTTTCCACAAATGACTGAAAGCAGCCATCGTATTGGCGCCACGCTTCGGCTCACACTGCATAAGCATACACGGCTCACGGTTGAATCGTCTCACTACGTTAAACTCATAATCCAGCGAGAAATCATCGATCACCTGCTCCACTTTTACCGAACGGCCTTTAGCGCTATAAACCGGCAAAGTCTTTATATCATTCAGACTGATAGAATCCTTATCCGCATCTTTCAGTAAGATCGGCATAAACACGTCGCCCTCACGATACTCACCCAAAGGTACGCCATTCGTAGCCGAACGCAAGGAATAAGCCACCTGCTGACGGGTAATACCTAGACGCAAACCTTTCTCTTGGGAATATAGCGGCTTCCATACCGGAACCTTGTTACCCCAACTATTGCGAACCTCCATCACCTGATCATAATTCCGGGCGATCTCCTGCGCCCTTTGCGTCAAGGCAACCAACGTGTCTACGTTATCGCCGATAAAACCGATCTCGATCGCCGCATCCGGAACCGGAGACAAGGCGAACAAAGCCGAACGGGTCAATATATTCGGATAGTTAGCGACCATATAATCGTAGAACTTACCCTCTTCCGCTTGCGCATCCTCCGGATCTTGTGTCTCGATCAACACATTGGCGAAGTTTGGCTTCGGACCGATAGAAGAACTGGCCAAGTAATAACGTACCGGCGAACCTCCCAAGGTAAACGAGTATGATTTGATATTCTCATTCTTGCTGAGATATTCCTCCTCTATCTTCTTCACGTTCGTCTCCACGTCGTAGATGCTATATCCTTCCGGGAAGATCAAGTCCGCACGGAAATAAGGCTTGCTCATGATCGGGAAGAAACTCTGCGGCATGATGCTCATCACGAACAAGGAAAGGAATAACGTAGCTACCACGGTAGAGATCGTTACATATCTACGCTTGATCAAACGGCCCAATACCGACTCAAATTTATGATACAGCTTCGTATCGTACGGGTCTTTGCTCTCACCCGGTTTCGCCTCTTTCAAGATAAAATTACCGAAGGTAGTCGTTTGCGTCAAGGCCAAGACCCAGCTTAATCCCAAGGATACCGCCAATACGATAAACAACGGTTTCACGATCTCGGCCACGGATGCCGGTGCCAAGTACATCGGCAAGAAAGAACATACGGCGATAAAGGTAGCGCCCAACAACGCCCACTGCGGTTTCGTCGCGCCATCGATCAACGCCTGATAACGGGAAAGTCCCCGCTTGATACCGACTTGGGCATTATCCGTCACCACGATAGCGTTATCCACCAACATACCCATAGCGATAATAAAGGCCGCCAACGAGGTTCGGTTCAAGCCGACACCCCAGATCAACATGATCAATAAGGTACCACCTACCGAGAACAACAACGAACTACCGACCAACATACCGGCACGGGACCCCATCACGATAAAGATAATCACGATAACGATCAATAACGACTCGATCAAGTTCAAGATAAAACCGTTGTTCGCCTCATCCGCGATCTTGTTCTCCGGATAGATCGTTTTCAGGTCCATACCCACCGGGAACAGCTGCTCCATCTCCGCTAAATGATCCGCCACGGCGTTACCCACGGCAACCACATCGTCTTTCGAACCGGTAGCGACACCGATACCGATGGCACGCTTACCGTCCACACGCATCAGGTTCGAGGGAGGGTCCATATAACCACGCTCTACCGTAGCGATATCTCCCAAACGAACCTCACCGCCACTTTTCGTCACGATCAATTGGTCCCGGATATCTTGTATATCCTTATACGTACCTTCCGCACGCAAACGCAATTGATAATTACCGGTATTGATATCTCCCGTATTCACCAACAAGTTCTGCGTTTGCATCACCTGCTGGATAGCGTTCGGGTCGATACCTAGGTTAGCCAGTTTCGGGATAGAGATCTTTACGTTGACAACTTGTGTCTGTTCACCGAATAGGTAGACCTTCTGTACACCCGGTACAGGAGATAGCTCCGTCTTGATCTTTTGCGCCCAATTACGCAGGTCGTCGTAAGTATATCCCTCATCGGCCGTCAAGGCATAATAAATTCCGAATACGTCACCGAAGTCATCACTAACGGATATCGAGGAGGCGCCAGACGGAAGGCGGGGCTGTATATTCGCCACCTTACGACGCAACTCGTCCCACTTGACCGGCATATAATCCGGAGACAAGGTAGGCTGCAACTCAATAGAAATCTTGGACATACCGAAATAAGACTCAGATTTGATCTGGAACACATCCGACATAGCCTGAATCTCCCGTTCGATCGGCTCAGTCACCAGCTTCTCCACCTCCTGAGGTGTCGCTCCCGGATATTGGGTAACCAAAACCGCTTGCTTGATTACGAAGGGAGAATCTTCCTTCTTCGGCAATTTAAAGAAAGAATATATACCTCCTATCAGCATGACCGCTAGGAAAAAGTATATAATCTTCTGATTCTCTAAGGAATATTTTGGAATATTCATTGTTTATCTCTTAATCTGTTAATACTTTTACCTGTTGTCCATCCACCAAACGAGTGGCTCCGGCTGAGACAACCTGTTCGCCGGGTCGCAAGCCATCCGTTACGATCACGCCATCCTTGCCGATCAGCATAGACTCGGTAATCTTGCGACGCTCAACCTTTTGAGACTGCCCATTATAAACAAACACATACTTATCGCTATTGGCATCGTCAGCCACGACAGCGGCTAGCGGAACCAATACGGCGCCTTGCGTGAAACTCTCGCTATCCACGTTCAAGATCACACGGCAAGAGAAACCTACGGCTACCTTATATTTCTCTAAATTAAAGTTCGGATCATCGATATACAGATATACGGGAACGCCGGAGCCATCGGGAGAGGCTTCCACGTATTCTTTCACCTTCGCCTTGAAGCGAACGCCCTTGTAATTATCGAATTCCACATAAACAGAATAAGGAGAAGAGAAGTAATTGATATTACTCTCCGGCATCGTAAACACGACCTGTAACTTATTCGGGTTGATCAAGCAAACGATTCCTTGTCCGGCCTGTACCTTCTGGTAATTCTCCACATATTTCTTCTGGATAAATCCATCGAACGGCGCACGAAGCTTTGTCTGGTTCAATGTATTTTGCGCATACTCGAAAGCCGCCTTGGCATTTGAGTAAGAGGCTTCCGTAGACTCATACTCTTGCTTGGAGATAGCTTGTTTGGACAATAACTTCTTCGCACGTTGCAATTGCGCCTCAGCGGTCTGGAAAGACGCTTTCTTCGCCTCATATTCCCATTTAAAGTCCAGCGGATCAATCTCGGCCACGATCTGTCCCGTACGGACCTTCTGGCCTTCATCCACGTTTAATGAGATCAGCGGGCCGGACATCTTAAACGCCAAATCACTGAATTGATCGGGCGATACCACTCCACTGAATGATTTCTCAACCATGTTCAGAGAAGTAACGTCCGCCAATTTAACTGGACGAGGACCTTGCTCCTTAACGGGTGGTTGACTACAGGAAACCAATGCTGCCAAAACAAACACAGGGATTAATTTTCCTTTCATGATAACTTGCATTTTGTTATTTAATTATGATTTCTTTTTCTTCACAGTAAATATAAAACATTCTCGCCTAGAGATTGTTGAGCATAACGTGCCTTAAAAAGACCAACTACCATCATTCACGTATGCTTCCATCGGATTTTCTATCGAATCAGGCAAAGAAGGGAAAAAATCAATTCCGGTAACCTTCTCAACGCTATCGATAGGGATCATCATCGATTTCAACGGAGTCTTTCCATAGTCTTTATTATCAAACAGAAAACCTACCCCTTCTGGTTTACCGTTCGTTATCGTACAGATTACCTTATAAAAGGTCTTCGGGATTCCCACCCGATTCTTACCTAACCGTTTCAGGTCGTCCGTGATCACCGGGCCGGTCACGATCAACAAAGAGCCATTCTCTTTCGCCCACAAACGAGCCTGCTCTTCCAGATCTTTCCAGATACCCCGGTTCAAGCCGGGCTTTTGCGGACAGATATTACTTAGGTAGAACGATTCCCGCATGGCCTTGGCGGACCATTTCATATCGCCGGCAGGCGCCATATGCCCTCGGTCATAGCCGGAACGGGTATAGTCCTCGTTCATGGCGGTAGCCCCTTTCACCATGGGGTCCGAGACGAACTTATTAGACCGCTCGTTCTTCTTACTTGTCGCCTCTTTCGAGGTCAGTTCATAGGCTACCCAATTGGCGATCTTATAATCGGAATTATAAGAAACCGTATAGCCCTCATGCTTTATAACCTGCTCTTTTTGTTTATTCTTTAGTCTCGGTATCTCAGCTCCCCCTTGAAAAGTATAAGCGGAGGTCTCTTTCTTTGGGTTCGTCGTTTGCTTGTTTTTCGTCGCTTGTGCGGCTTTCTTACCCGATGTTCCGGAGCCGCCTTTGTCCGAGATCTTCGGACGGACTATTGCCTCCGCCCGATCCTGTTTCTTCTCTACAAGCCGTGTCTTGGATACCGGATAAAACCAGTTATATATGAATAATACACCGATAAAACAAACAACTACCGCAAAAACGCCAAGAAGCATCTTCTTTACAGAGGACATGAATGATGATGCCCGCTTCTTCTTGCTTTTCCGGGGTTGAGGCTTACCTTTCTTTTTTGCCATACCTAAAACTTCCTATTCTTAACCTTTCGTATTGGGCGCAAAAATAGATAAATCCGGCATGTTATACAACACTATTCTAGGATAGTATTGGTCTCGATTACTATAAAAGACGGCTTAATTTAATACGCCGCTTCATTTGACCTTGCTTTCAAATCTAACTTCGAATCAAACTTTCACTATCGTCCGAATAGTGTACCGCATTCTTTTGTACGCATTCCCTACTTGTATTGGCATAACAATAGACACAGAAATGGCGGCAAGTGTTATACCTACCGATATCTTTGCTTATCATGCAACCACAGGCTTTCCGTTGGCCTTTGTCTTTTAGCTCTTTGCGTTTGTCGGGTAAAGCGGGAAACGTACCAAAAAGATCCGGTTCGGGTAATTGGCCTGTTCGAAGATAATAAACCAATTCATAATCCTCCCCAAACACACGCTCCATTAAATCACCGTCGATACACCGGTTATGCTCAATGCCATAAACCGCAAGGTCAATGTCCTCGGCACAAGTAGCGAGTGTCACATTCCAACCAGTAGAAGCCCAAATTTCCCTCAACTTCACCAATCCCTCTACAGTTTCTTGACGTTGCGTCGCATTCATCTCAGCGGTTTCCACATCCTCTTTCGTAAAGCAATTCGTCTCTTTTATAAGATTGTTCTGTACCTTACGATACGCCTTTACATCTACGAAACTGAACACGAGCTTATCAGTATATCCTTTCAACTGATTGCCGATCTTCCAAATACGGCTAAGCAGGACACGAGGCGTGATAGATGGAGTTATAATCAATGGGTCGAATCGCCAGATCACCCGTTCCTTCCCTATCATTTCCGACAACTCCCGAAATGTCTCCACCCGTTGCGTAACGCTCGGCACATTCGGCTCAAAGCCTTCGCTCACATAGTCGTTCAACGTGAACTGGAAATAATAATGGATACCCCTCCTATCCAACTCATGCAAATAAGGTAATATCGGCTTCGGGTTCTTTGTCCAAAACACGATTGCCTTACACCGCTCAAACGACACATACATCTTCCGCCGATTAAACGGATTATACCAAACACAATACCCCTTGGCCAAACGATTAAAGAACCACTTGGCATAAAAGGCCGGAATATCCGTTGACCGGCTGGCCGAAATGATGATGGGAGCAAGTGCCTCGACTTGCTCACCGGAGTCCGTTGTGATCATTCTTCCGTATTATTATGTAATTAGGGTCATAACATCCGTAATTTGTCTACCGCAAGATAGGGATTATCTCGCTATTTTTGTATCCTAAAAATGAATGTAGAACCTAATAAATAACAGTAAACATGAAAAATGTATTGATTTTATCTTCCAGCCCCCGTCGTGGAGGCAATTCCGATACGCTATGCGATGAGTTTATGCAAGGGGCGATCGAAAGCGGTCATCGTGTGGAAAAGGTTTTTCTGCGAGACAAGACCATTCACCCCTGCACGGGATGCGGCGTGTGCAGCCAATACAAGAAGCCTTGTCCACAAAAAGATGACGCGGCAGAGATTATCGGAAAGATGCTTGCCGCCGATGTGATCGTGATGGCTACGCCGGTCTATTTCTATGCCATGAGCGCACAGATGAAGACGCTGATAGACCGTTGCTGCGGTCCTTATACCGAAATGAAAAACAAGGAGTTTTACTTCATCGCCACGGCCGCTGAAGACGATAACGGCATCATGGATCGCATTGTGGCCAACTTTATGGGATTCCTCGACTGTCTGGAGAACCCGACCGTGAAAGGAACGCTATTCTGCGGTGGTGTGTGGCACGTGGGCGAGATCGAAGGGAACCCGACCTTGAGGCAAGCATACGAGCAGGGAAAACGAGTATAATACTCTTGATCGCGACCAATACGTTCGGGTATAATCCATACAAGCGACCTACTTCTATGGGGAGCGAATACGGTAGTCCTTTTCTACGAGACCTTTTCCTCGTCTTACAGCTATACCCGTTTAGGGAAGATAGAGAATCCCGCAGGGTTGGTCGACGTACTTGGCAGAGGAAACGTGAGGGTTGCCCGCTTCTCCCTAAGTAAATAATGCTCCGATACCGCATAAATACCTTATCGGTAGCAGATGAATTCTTGTTCGCATACTGTATAATTCTACAAACCACGACGTGGTCTGTACAGATCAAGACGTGGAATATACAAATCACGACGTGGTCTATACATTTCACGGCAATAATTTGGAAATAGATCAAGTAATAAGTATATTTGTATATAGTAAGAAGAATGTTTTTTACTGGAAAATACGAACAATTATACCTAGTAGCAGTTATGGCAGAATATATCAAGCAAGAGATGTGCGACCTGAACGGGACGGGGGAAAAGCCTGTGTATTATCGGATGAAGATACAACGGAACATGGACATGGAGGATTTCGTGGAACGGATCACCTACCCCGGATCGGGCTTGAGCAAGGGTAACGTCATGCAAGTGATGACGACAGTAGCAGAACATCTGGCCTATTGCATGGCGGAAGGGCAGTCGGTCACGTTGGATGGCATCGGTACGTTCACGCCCCGCCTAGGTGTGGTGAAGGACAAGGAGATCGACTCGCTGGATGGTGACGAACCGAAGCGTAACGCACGGAGCATCGAGGTGAATGGCATCAACTACCGGGCCGACAAGGAACTGGTACGGGAAACTAACCTGCGTTGCGACTTAAGACGGGGAGGTATCAGCCGTGTATGGAAATCGCCCTTCACCGAAGAGGAGCGCCGGACGCGGGCATTGGATTACCTTCACGAGCACCCATTCTTGCGCATACAAGACTACATGGCTATCACCGGACTAAAACGCAGTAGCGCAAACCGGGAGCTACTACGACTCAGCAGCGATCCGGCGAGTGGGCTCACCATATCGGGTTATGGAAGCCACCGGGTGTATGTCCGCAGGAAAACAGAGGGCGATCGCTAATCCACCCAATGGTGCCCCGGGCCGAGATGCTTGCGGGTACCATTTGGCTTTATCAGTTCGGCGGAGGTGCCTTCCGGGATTTGGAGATCGAACTTCATTCGCTTGCCTTTCTTCTTGATACTTACTTGGATGGTTCCATAATGAGTCTCTAGGCTGGCAGAGGCTTCCGATAAGGAACCCAATTGAGGCGAGATCTTAAAGGTACGGAAGCCGGGAGAGGTTGGCTCGATACCGCAGACCTTCTGGCTCAATAAGGTAAGCGGGCCACCGCTCCAAGCGTGATTGATCGTGCCGCCACCGAAGCCCTCGGCTCCGATGCCCCATCCCTCGAACAAGGTCGTGTATTCGGCATAATCCAGCATACGGGTGTAACGTTGCTTCATCCGTTCCAAGGCAAACGCCGGCTCGCCCATCTGGAAAAGGGCCTCTAGGACATACTTCTCCATATAAGGGCTGGCGTGATACTCCTTTTTAAGTACCTTCGTCAGCGCCGGATACTTATCTTTCGAGGCCAGCCCGGAAACAACCGCCATGGCTTGGGAGCGATCGTCCGTCTCCCCTTTATAGCCGGGGGAGCGATAGGCGGAACCTGTCCAGAACTTCGTGTCGAAACAACGTTCTATGCTACGCATCATCCGGGAGATCTCATCGGCATCCTTATCCCTGCCGAGTTGCAGGGCGAAGGCTCGCTCCGCTTTCAAGGCCAGATAATACCAGCAATTGGTCAATACACCCATATCGACGTGCTCGCCCCAGTCGCCCCAACTCCAAGCGCCTTGACGCTCGATCACCAAGCCACTCTTATCGACTTGCCAGACCTCGTGCAGGTAACGGCGCATCCGGTCGTATATCACCGGAACGAAACTACTGTCGGCACTATAATAATATTGTGTATAAAAACCGTACCAACCGATAGACGCCAACATCTGTAAAGGAAGCTCCTTATCCCAATTACCCGCCGGAACCGGAGAGTAGAGCGTTCCGTCCTCCCGCTGCCAATTCATTAATTCATGGATGCCTTTTACGGCTAGTTTCTGCCCGGACGGAGAAAGGGCGTAGAAAGCCTCGCCTAGCTCATTCACCTCGTCACCCCACCATTGGGCACGTTCACGGTCCGGACAGTCCATATAATTATCACGCATCGTTATGTATAAGGTGCGGGCAGAACGTTGCCAAAGCTCGTCGTAGAACGGGTCGTCACAATGGAAAGAGCCCGCGAGGTCCGTGTTGTAACCGGTCTCACGGTATTTCACATCCAGCACCTTCACGCCCTCGGGGATGATGTAATAGACCTCATGGCCGTTCATCCAGCCATAGCTTTCGTATTCCTGCTCACCCTCACGGGTGATATATTCGGCACGTACGTTGCGCTCGCTTCCTCCCTCGTAATTATCCATCCGGATGTGGATAGTCTTCCCGGCTTCCGCCTCTACTTTTAGATACGGAGTGATCTGGGCATTATAGGGCAAACGACAGAACAGGGTATCACCTCTCAAGGATTCCCGGACGGATACATAGGATAACAGGCCGCTGTTTTTCCACTGGGGTATCGGACGTTCCACCAGCTCCCCGAAAGGAGCTTTCCCCGCCTTACCGACGCAGACCGCCCCCGGAAGGGAACCTTCGAAACTCGTACGGTTCCAGTTTGTTATCGCTTGACGGGCATCGAAGCGGATATTACTCTCCGGCATACGGTAATTCGGGAAAGGGGCCTCGGTATTTTGATAGGCCTCATACAAGGCGCACTGCCAGCTCGCGTCGGAGACGATCTCCAGTCCCGGAGCGATCGCCTCGAATAACAAAGCTGCTTTCCCACTGTTGATATGACTGAAACCGTCTTTTCCGAAATGCCAGAGCAAGACGGCGATGGTATTCGTGCCCTTTGTCAGGTAAGGGGCGATATCTACCGGATCGTAATAAGTCCCGGAAGGAGAAGGTCCTCTTTTCAAGCCACCCTCGAAGATAACCAGTTGGTCGTTGATCCAAAGCCAATACTTGGAATCGGCGGCGATACGGGCGATGAGTTGATTCGGGACATCCGTCACGCCGAATGATTTACGGTAGATCAACCAAGTGTTCGTGGCGCTTTGGCAACGCTCGGTATTGATCCATTGGGCTTTCCAAGGGAAGGATTCGGGATGAGATGAAGCTGTCGCCTTTATCCAGCCGAAAGGCAAGAGGAACAAAAAGAAGGCAATGAGTAGCTTATTCATAAATTTAATCTTTAAAGTTCAACAGTTTATAATTATCTGGTTGTAGAGACGGGGCGTGCCCCGTCTCATCTCCCCAAAAGGTAACTTAAAGATACTATTAGCCGGTGGGAGACGGGGCACGCCCCGTCTCTACAACTAAGTATATTAAGCGGGATATGTAAATGTATGCGTACCGGCGGATACGGTCTCGGTCTGATCGCCTACCACGATATCGGCGGAGCAATCAGCCGGAATCGTCACGGTAAGCATAACCTTATCCCCTTCCCGTTTCCATTCGCTTGCGATACGGCCGCGTACGGAATGGTACTCACCTTTCGCCCAATCCAGTTCTTTCACGAAATGAGGAGTGATACGGATATGACGGAAGCCCGGATCCGAGTCGTCATGATTGATACCGGCCAGCTGGTTCATCATCCAAGCGGAGACATCTCCCATAAAGACATGGTTCAAGGAAGCGTCGGCAAACTTCGGACTAAGTGTCCACGTCTCCGGCAATGTGGAGTAACCCATCGTCTCTACCCAATATCCCCAAGAAGGTGCCTCGGTCTTCGTGATCATCTTCATGGCATCCTCGATATAGCCATATTTCGTAAGCATGGCCGGAACGGTCTTACTGCCTAATAGACCAAAATCCAAGAAATAGTTATTTCCCGCTACCACCTCACGCAGCTTATCCGCCACAAGTTGTTCCTTTCCTTCCGGTACAAGTCCCAGATACAAGGCCAAGGCTTGCGCCGTTTGGGTTCCTTCGGCATACACACTGGTCTCGGCGTTGAAGAACTTCTGGTTGATCAAGGATTTGAGCGTATTCGCTTTCTCTTGATAAGGAGCGGCATCCTTGCCCAGTAAAGAGGCGAAGCGAGCCATCAACTTATAATCCAGATAATAGTAGGCGGTAGAGGTATATTCATTATTCGTCGTAGCTTTCCAATACACCCAGTCACCCAAGCCAAAAGGCAAGTAACCGTCTTTCTCTTTCGTCTTCAAATAATCCAGATACCGCAGCATCGTAGGATATAAGCGCTCTATACTACGAGACTCGCCATAATAATCATACAAGGCGTTCGGGATGATAAACATGACAGCGTCCCAAACCGGACCCGGCCACTCGCCATATCCCCAACCGCTGGAAGGAATGATACCGGAAATCTCACCCGCCTCACGCTGGTTATCGATAATATCATTCATCCATTTCTCATAAAGCGTGATACCATCGAAGCCCAGCAAACCGAGGTCGATCGCGATATGCGCGTCGGCTGTCCAGCCATTCTTCTCCCGTTGCGGACAATCGGTCGGGATACTGTGCAGGTTACTGCGGTAAGCCTGCATCGTAGCCTCCCATATCTTATTCAATAGAGGATTCGAACAAGCGAAGGAACCGGACGGACGGACATCGGTATGCATAAACAAGCCGGTCAAGTTCTCTTCCGTTAAAGTAACGGGACGGCTACTCTCCACCTCCACGTATTGGAAACCGTGATAAGAGAAGGAAGGCATGAAGATCTCCTCCTCTCCCGTACCTTTCAAGGTAAAGACATCCATCTGGAATACCTCGTCCGGTTTGACCGGATGATAATATACATTGATATTGCCTTGCTCCAAGCGACCATCTTTCTTCAACAACTCACCATGTTTTAACGTGATACGGGTTCCCGCATCGCCTTTCACCTTCAAGCGGCAAAGGCCGGACATGTTCTTCGGGAAAGAATATACGTACAACTGATCGGAGAAACGTTTCATAGACACGGGTCTCACCTCTTCCGTGATACGGATTCCCGGCATTTGCTGGGCTACCAACAGAGGTGCCGGAGCCGGAGCCGGAAGTGCCGCTTCCCATTTACTATCGTCGAAATGAGCGGTTTTCCAGCCGGCCTCTTCCAGCCGGGCATCGAATTTATCGCCGCTGTATATATTATTATAGGTATAGGCCCCGGTGGAAGTCTTCCAAGTCTCGTCCGAGCCAATCACCTCCGTCGTACCATCCGTATAGGTAATACGTAACTCACATAGCAGGCGGGGACGATCCCGCCAGCGTGCCTCATGGAAATTCCAGACCGCCACGGACTGCTCGTTGTACCAGCCGTTTCCCAAAACAGCGGCCACGGCGTTGTCGCCTTGCTTCAGCAAAGAGGTAACATCATGCGTCACGTACAAGATACGTTTGTCGAAATGTGTATACCCCGGGTCCAGATAATTCGTTCCGACCCGCTCGCCATTGATGAATAGCTCATGATACCCGGCGGATGCTACGTACACACGGGCATCCTTCACTTCCTTGCCTACCGGGAAAGACTTGCGGAACAGAGGTGCAGGCTCGAACTCCTTATCCTTATGATCGGTAATCCAAGAGGCGGACCAATCCGAGGGATCGAACTTAGCGGTCTCGAAAGAAGCCGTCTCCGAGGTAGCGCACGGACGCCCTTCACCATCCCATACCGTAACATTCCAGTAATAACGGGTATGAGGTTTCAGGGCCATTCCCTCCGCATAGGGCCGCAAGTCGCCCGGACTCGTACCGATCCGTACCTCATAGCGGGAAGCCTTAAAGCCCTCCTCATTTCCGGAGTATTCCCATGTAAAGCGAGGAGACGAAGTATACAAGCCGATAGGCTCCGTAAGGTATTCCGTACGGAGATTCGTAGGTATCGTTAATTCATTATTGCTTTTACAACCGCCTAATAAGAGGGCGGCGAAAGCGTAGATATAAATAGACTGTTTTATTCGCATAGTAGCATCGTTTATTTTATTATTCATATTTGTTTTTAATCCATACAAACACGGATTTCTTCAGGAGCGTTGATATGGCTTATCACCCTACCGTCCGCACCTTTCTCATGTCGGATCTCAATCACCCCATAAGGCGTGGGAAACGTACCTTCCACCCATTCGAGATCTCCCAGATGTGGGATGATACGTACCGTACGGCAACCCGGTTCCACCACTTGTACGCCCAATACGTACTCGCTTAACCACGATGTGGGGCCCGAAGCCCATCCATGGCACAAGCTATGGCGGAAACCTTGATAGCAATACGCTCCATAATCTCCATGAATATCTTTCTTTCCAGCGGGGACCAGCTCATCAATACGCCCTGCATCCGGAAGCCATTCCATATTGAAATCCTCCCAAAACGTAGTAGCACCTACATCCAGCATAGCTCCCCAATACGTACGGATCACATCTAACGCACCTTGGTAATTACCAGCCAACGCCATTGCCCGTAGCATATAATACCCGTAAAACGTAGAGAAGCCTTTCGCCCCGTCCACTGCCAAGCAACGCTCGTTCGCCTCCTTAGCATCCATGATACCCGCCAGAGCCATCAAAGCGGCGGCCTGTTTGTCCCCGGGCGTAATCCGATCTTTCTCCGAAGGGAACCGGGATTTCTTCCGAAGGGAAAACTCAATAGCCTTGGAAGCTACCATACGGCATTCCGAGGCCAACGCATCCTCGCCTAAAACGGTACATAACTCCTCTCCCGCACGCATGGCTTGTATCATCAGCGATTGAAGGCCGGCATCGATAGCGGGTGTATTCTCACTGGAAGGCCAATCCAAGAAACGGTTCCCATCCAGTCTCTCTTGTCCGCTTGGGTCAACCTTCGAGATCAAGTGACGCAACAAAGCAGTCATATAAGAGCGTTGCTCTTGTAGATACGCAAGATTCCCTTGGTAATAATACCAATCCCGCTGAATCAACAACCACCAGATCGAGTACGAACTGATACCGTTCATCCAACTAGGCAGCGGCGTAATATCCCGAATCAAATCCAAGCTCTTAGGAACCACCTCATTATAACCGAAGACGGTACTGACCGTCATTACCTCCGGATGTAAATCCCCCACCCAGACCAGACGATCCCGTTTTACGCCGTCCCATAGATATTCCTGCATATTCAAGTGGACCGTGTACGCACCTGTCTTCCAGATCCGGTTCAACCGCTCGTCATTACAACGGAAAGAGCCCAGATAAGGAATATCCCGAAACGTGGAGATCGCACGGACCTCTTTTAATTGCAACTCCGTAGAATCACCCAATACATCAATACGCACGAAACGGAAACCGGAATTACCGATCTCCTGCACGCCCAGCCAAGGGAGCGATACCACGAAATCCCGCATCGCATGATCGTTGCTCGCCCCGTTCGCACCATCTATCTCGCACATAGCCTCACTAACGGACTCGCCGAAACGAACCCGTACGGAAACCGGATCGTGAGACGGCGGCATACCGGTCACCAGCTGAAGGCCGCCTTGCAACTCCTTCCCGAAATCAAGCAGCAAAGCGGGATGTTCGGTTGGCGTACTTTTCAACACACACAACCGATTATTCGCCAAATCCGACTGTCCGTTGCCCGGAACAAGCAAATGGTTCGCTCCCGTAATTCGCGAACTATCTTGCTGCCAGACAATACGGACCGGAGCGATATACTCCCGTGTCCGATGGTCTCGCTGCTGGGCGAACAACGTGAACGAACCGATCCCTATGAATAGAATGATTAATTTCTTTCGCATACGCTAGAGTCCAAAAGCCGGAACCAAGTCATCCAATTGCTGCTCCGTCATACCTTCCGGCTCGTAACCGGTCATGCGGGCACTGAAATAGATCTGGGCGGATTTACTCAACGTATCGATCGCATCGAAGCACTCGATCAGGTCCTCACCGACGGCAAGGATACCGTGCTTCTCCCAGAACACCACGTCGTGCTCCTCCAACTGACGGATCGTAGCGTGCGCCAACGCCAAAGTGCCCGGTATCTCGTAAGGAACGATACCGACCCCTTTCGGCACGATAATCCGACATTCCGGGATCATACTCCATAACGTGCGGGTAATCTTCTCCGAATCCAAGAACGGCTTACAATGCGTCATGCCGATAATATCCGTCGGATGCGTATGCAATACCACCCGGTTATCCCGTCCCTTCGCACGCAAGAAATTGTGCATCAACAAATGGGAAGGCAATTCGGAAGTCGGTGGGATCGGTTGCTCCGCTAGGATATCATACGATTTCCCATCGGCGGCGATACGGATCAAAGAGCCGTTGGCGAAAGGATCTTTCGCCACGTAACGCATCCGTTTTCCGGTACCCGTCACATAAAAGACGTGCCCACATAAGGCCGTCATCGCCTCTTGCAAGGGGATCGAGGAAACCAAAGCCGGCAACGCCTTCTCCTCCTCGCTCAATAAAGTAGTCAGGTTCACCGATATATTCCCGCCGTTTCGCTCAGCCCAACCCTTGGTCCACAAATAGCCGGCGACCTCGGCGATACGATCTATTTCCGCCATCAGGCGTTCATTGTTTCTTAGTATTATCATGTCTATTTTAATTAAACTATATTCGGATATAATAAGGAAAGGATCAAGATACACATGCCGGTAATCAATACCACGATTGTCCGGCGATCCACGCCCTTCCATTCTTTTAATAAGATGCCCCAGACATTACTGAAAATAACATTCAACGACATCAGGATACTCCACGAGAAAGCCAGCATAACCGGGGAATCCGAGAAATAGCTCTTTCCCATCCCCAGTCCGAAGAACTGCGAGTACCAAAGCACGCCTGCCAAAGCGCAAAATAAGACATTATTCAGCAATGTACCTCCCGATACCGAGAAATAATCCTTGCCCGTCCCATTTTTCACGTTCTGGAAAATACAATACACAGCGTTCGTACAAAAGCCGCCCAAAGTAACCAACAGTATCACGGGATTCAAGGCGAACAGATCGCTAGCTCCCGCCTCTCTCGCTTTCGCCAGCACCTCGTTTCCCGATTCCAAACCCAAATTGAAGCAGGCGCTCATCACACCGGCAAGCAAGGCTACCGCCAAGCCCTTAGTCAAGGCAAAATCCTTCACCGCCGCTTTCTTCTCCTCCTCACTCATATTCCGGGCCCGCAGGCTTCCGGCGTAACCGATCACGGCGATACCCGCTAAGGTAATGCAAACACCGGTCAACAGGATCAATCCGGTTCCCTCAAACAGATTCGTTCCACCGAACAAAGCCGGGAAGAGCGTACCAAAACCGGCGCATGTACCCAAGGCGATGCTCTGTCCCAAAGCTACGCCCAGATAACGCATACTCAACCCGAAAGTCAACCCGCCGACACCCCAGAGCATGCCATAGATAACCGCTCCCAAGCTACCCGGCGAACACCATAGCTCCAGCAAGGTACTCCCTTCCGGTACCGCCAACATCGCCCCGAGATAAGGGAAAACCAACCAAGCGAAGATACCTTGCACCAACCAAAAGCTTTCCCAACTCCAATCCCGGATCTTATTGATCGGCACGTACGAGCTACTCTGCCCGAAACTGCCGATCGCGATGATCAACAACCCAATCCCGATCTCTATCATTGCCGTCTTGAGGTAACGTCGGACTCATATTTCTCGATCTCAGCGATATAAGACTCTCCTACGGGGACCCCACTTTGTAGACAATACATATCCCAAACCGCCCCCCAAGGCAGACTCTTCGCTTCCTCCTGCAAGGCAAGACGCTGGAAATACTTACCCTCATCCTCGTACTGGCGAAGCAAGGCGATCGGCTCTAGCAAAGCGAGCATAAAGGCTTTTTGCGTAGCACGGCTACCAATGACATAAGCACCGATACGATTGATGGTAGCGTCGAAATAATCCAAACCGATATGTACCCGGTCCAAGGCGTCGCAACGCACGATCTCACGAGCTAAATCCTGCACATCGTCATTCAAGATCACGACATGATCGCTATCCCAACGGATCGGACGACTTACGTGCAACATGATCTCGGGCGTAAACAGCAATAACGAGGAAACCTTGTCGGCGATACTTTCCGTCAAATGGAAATGGCCAGTGTCCAAGGTAACGATCTTGTTCTTTTTCGCCCCGTAACCCAAATAGAAATCATAGGAACCTACCGTATAACTCTCCAAGCCGATACCGAAGAGTTTCGCCTCGATACAATCTTTCATCCATTTATATTCGGTAGCGAATATCTCATCCAGCGATTCCTCCAAGATACGGCGATAACGTAAGCGGCTGGCCGGTACTTCCTTGCTCCCGTCATGTATCCAAAGGTTCATCATGCAAGGATCGTTCTGGGCTTTACCCATCTCATCGCTGATCCAGCGACAACGCTTCGTATGCTCGATCCAGAAGTTACGGATATCATCGCTGGGGTTCGCCAAGGTCAAATCTCCGCTTTTAGGGTGCGAGAAAGAGGTACTGTTGAAGTCTAGCTTGAAATCATTCTCTTTCGCCCATTGTATCCAGCTCTCGAAATGACGGGGTTCTACCTCGTCACGGTCTACTTTCTCCCCTTGGAAATCCCCGTAGATCTCATGCAGACTAAGCCGATGATTACCGGGGATATAGGATTTCGCCTTCAATACATCCCGGCGCAACTCGTCGATAGTACGGGCACGTCCCGGATAATTGCCGGTCACTTGTATACCACCAGTCAAGGAGCCGCCTTGGTTCTCGAAACCGCTTACGTCATCGGCCTGCCAGCAATGCAGGGATAGGGATATTTTCTTCATATCCTCTAAAGCTTTACGAACGTCTACACCTACGGCCGCATAGCGTTCTGCCGCTACTTCAAATGCCTGTTGAATTAAACTGTCTTTTGTCATGGTATGATGTTTTTAAATTTATATGATTTGAAAGTGTATCACCTTTCCGGATAAAATTCCTTGGGAGGGAATGCGGTGGCTATCAGTCTTCGCATCTCCCAACAATCCGTCAGTAATCCTGCCGACTTAGCCTGTATCAAGCAATTTCCAATGGCAGTCGCCTCAGACGGGCCTGCCAATACGGGAATACCGATAGCGTTGGCTGTCAACTGATTCAGCAGATCGTTCCGAGAGCCACCACCTATCACATGCAATCGTTCAATCGGATGTGGCGACATCGATTTGAGTATTTCCAGCACCTCTTTATAACGATTCGCCAAGCTATAAAATATACAATGTACATAATCGGCGTCCGAAGCGGGAACAGCCTGTCCGGTTTCCTCACAATAGGCCGTGATCTCACGTAGCATACTCTCAGGATTGGCGAAACGAGGATCATCCGGATTGATCAAAGAAGTAAATTCGCTCAACTCCGCCATCCGAACCATATCATCGTACGAATAATCCAATCCGGACCGCTTCCATTGCTCCCGGCAACGTTCCAAGATCCACATACCTGTAATATTCTTCAAAAAGCGAGTCGTACCCTCGATACCCCCCTCATTCGTGAAATTATTCTTGAAAGAGACCTCGTTGATGATCGGCTTCTCCACCTCGATACCCATCAAGCTCCAAGTACCACTACTCAAGTAAGCGAAATTAGGAGAAGAAGCAGGAACAGCGGCTACCGCCGACGCCGTATCGTGACCAGCCACGGCGATTACCGGGATTTCCCCGATTCCTGTCTTACGGGCGATCGACTCGCTCAACCGCCCGATCAACGTCCCCGGCATCACCACCGGACACATCAAAGTAGGAGATACACCTACGGCCTCCAAGAGCTTGTAATCGAATTTATGGGTTTCCGGGTTCAATAATTGAGACGTGGAAGCGATCGTATATTCACATACCATACGCTCCGTCAACATATAAGCCAAAAGGTCCGGTATGAATAATATTTTTTCCGCCACTTCCTGCGGTATGAACGAGTCTTGCCCCGCCCTAAAAAGCTGGAACAAGCTATTAAACGGCATCACTTGAATACCTGTCCGCTTATAGACCTCTTCCTTGGGAATCCGTTTGAAAAAGTCCTCGGGAGCGCCGTCCGTATAAGGATCTCGGTAAGCACGAGGTAAGCCCAATAGAGAGCCATCCAAAGCCACATACCCAAAATCCACTCCCCATGTATCTATTCCGATCGAGTGCAACCGGATTCTTTGCCGGGCGCATATCGTCAAGCTTTCTATAAGAGAAGTATAAAGATGATAGATATCCCAATAAAACCGTCCGTGTAATTCCACCATCGGATTCGGGAACCGATGGATCTCTTTCATTTCAAATTTGGCATCCTTTAAGGTTCCGAGCACGGCCCGTCCACTGGTAGCCCCTATATCAAAGGCTAGAAAATTATATTCCTTCATGGCTTAACAAAGTTATTTGTTTGACAAAAGCAAAAGTAGAAGCATTATTGCTATATTTGCTTACGAAAATGATTTTAAACCTTTCAAATCTGACATGAACGAACTGCGGAATGATTTACTACGTTACTTGACGATCAGCGCTACGGATGAGGAATGGGGAATCGTCGTCACGACGGTCGGATATCAATTCATCCCGCCGGGTTGCGCCTATCCGCTTTCCCGGCATCCGGAGAAGTATAATTTCAAGCCTCAGACCGGGCGCATCCTGAATGAGTATCAATTGGTATATATAACGAAAGGTAGCGGGTACTTTTCCTCCCAGTCTTGTAAATCGCAAAAGATAAACGCAGGGACGATGATCCTCCTTTTCCCCGGGGAATGGCATAGTTATTATCCGGACCGGGAAACGGGATGGGATGAGTATTGGGTAGGTTTCCGGGGCATTCATATCGATAAACGTGTGGAGAAGAAATTCTTTACCAAGGAAGAGCCGCTACACCGGATCGGGCTGAGCGCTACGATCGTCGGACTTTATGAGGATATACTGAAGTTCGCCTCGGAGGAGAAATCCGGTTACCAACAGATGATCTCCAGTATCGTGCTTCATATATTAGGCTCCGTATATTATAAGGAAAAGAACAACTCCTTCACGAACACCTATGTCGTAGATAAAATCAACGAGGCACGTATATTAATGAAGGAGAACATCGAGGACCCATTAAGTCCGGAAGAGATCGCTGCCCGTCTTGGTTTAGGTTATTCATGGTTTCGCCGGATGTTTAAGGAATACACCGGCGTCTCCCCCGCCCAATATCAATTACAACAGAAGCTCCTTCGTGCGAAAGAGCTTCTGACTAGCACCCCTTTGACGATCTCCGAGATCGCCTATAGCCTGCATTTCGAGAATGCCGGCCAATTCTCCACATTCTTCAAGAAGAAAGAAGGGGTCACGCCCTCGGAGTTCAGGGATCGGACACATTGAGATAATATTAGAACTCAGCCACGACCATCACCGGGAAATGATCCGAAGGTGTATGTCCGTATAATGTGTTCGTTAATACACCGTATTTATCAATTTGGATACTGTCGGTTACCCAGATATAATCCAGACGCTCCTCTGTCTTGATCGTACTATCATATCCGTGATAGGTACAGACCGGACCGAACGGGGCTTCCTTGGTGATCTTATAAGAGTCGTTCAAGAAACCGCTATCATTTAAAATACGGATCGGTTCTTCGGTAGGAAACGCATTGAAATCGCCTGTCAGGAATACAGGCTGATTACCGGCGATACTTTTGATCCGTGAGATCATTAAGTTAGAAGATTCCCTACGGGCCACATCTCCCTCGTACTCATAATGTACATTAAAGAAATAAAATTGTTTATGGTTCTTCAAGTCCTCAAACTTCCCCCAAGTACAAATCCGGTTACAGCAAGTACCATCCCAACCTCTACCGGGTTTCTCGGGATGTTCCGATAACCAGAAATCGCCTTGATCCAACACCTTGAACCGATCTGAACGATAAAATATGGCGCAGTGCTCTCCGGCATCTTTTCCATCATCCCGTCCTACACCAATAAACCGGTAGTCGCTTAACCGCAAGATATCGTTTAATTGATGCGTAAATCCTTCTTGAGTCCCGAATAAATCGAAACCATAAAAACGGATTAAGTCATTCACCATATCTTTCCGGTGAAACCAAGCGTTCTCCCCATCGGATGGAGTATCCATCCTCAAATTAAAAGTAGCGATCTTTAAGACCTCCTTATCTTCCGCTTTTCCATAAGCCATCGCCAAGAACAGCAATGACACGAATATAATTAACTTTTTCATGATTCATTCTTTTTTTAGTTACCAACCCGGATTTTGTGTCAAGTTCGGATTCATGATAATATCCAAGTCCGGAATAGGATATAGATAATGCTTATCCTCCCATACCCGGGGAATATTATTCAACCAAGTCAATTCTCCTTTCGTATTCCCTGATAAACGCTGCGGATTTACCTTACCGGCCTTCATCTCGGAAACGACCACGTAGGTCACTCCCGATATCGGGTTCTCCACGTTCTCATTCATCGTAAAACATACATCCAAGATACCATCTTCATTTAAATCCATCGGCTTATCCAATTCCGGGACATAGAAACCATTCCAAGGCATTGTCATCAGATTCCCTTTTTTCCAACGTAACAAATCACTGAAACGCAAACCCTCGAATACCAATTCGATACCTCTCTCACGACGGATCTCCAGCAAACTGGGATCTGTTATTTCCGGGAAATAATTCGCTTGCAGGTAAGGATCAGCCTTTGTCGGTCTAGCTGTCAAACCTCCTGTTATCCCCGCTCTACCCCGTAAAGCACCGATCGTTTTTTCCCAATCCGCATCCGTGAAGACTCCAAGCTCCGCTTTCGCTTCCGCATAGTTCAATAATACCTCGGCGAAACGAATCAAAGGAATCGAATTATCATTATTCGCACCGCTATCATAAAACACATCATCCAGGCAATACTTAATAGGTTGATAACCGGTATAGGTATAAGAGAAGATCGGAGGAGCGGGCGTTTGCACCCCCCCATCAATACGCTTATAATCCCCCATACGGATGGTTTGTTGCAAACGTTTATCACGATTCTTCACCTCATCCATAAAGACCATGGTCTTATATCCCTCCTTGTCCGTAAAAGGAGTACCGTCCTCCATCAAATAAGTATTCACGAACGTACGGATCAAATTCAGACGGGGACCATATGTAGCGCTTGTCCAATACCAGTTAGCGTCATTCAATACGCTCAAGGACTTATCACAAACAGCGGCAAGCATAACCTCCGTAGTCACCGGCTTCACACTGATAAACAAATCCCGGTACGATTTCGTCGTACCGTTTGCCGTATACAATTTAAAACCAGAGTTAGCGATCACATCCTCTGCCGCTTTAACCGCCTCGTTCAGCCAAGCATTCGCCGACTCTTTCAGCCCATATTCCGTATGATACTTACGAAACGTCCCCTCGAACAGGCATACTCTCGACTTGAAAGCCTGAGCTACATACTTCGTGATCAAGGAACTGGTCTGATCACTCGTCAAGGTAATATGCTCGCAAGCGAAATCCAAATCAGCCAAGACCGAATCCATCACCAAGGTTCTCGAATCCCTTGCCGCATACAGATCGGGGTCATCCACCTCCATCGCCTTATTGATCCAAGGCACGTCGCCAAAGCGTTTCACCTTATCAAAGTAGAACCAAGCACGGAAGAAACGAGCTAAACCTATATAATTCATCCTAACGCTTTCCGATACCCGTGGGTCCGTACAATTCTGGATAAAGTAATTGATGTTCCGAAGCTTTTCCCAATCCCAGCCATCGCTCTGTTGAGGACCATAGGCATCCGCCAATATAAAATTAGGAACCAACGCCCTCGCCGCATAATCACACATATTATCCGCTTGGTGAGCGGCCGATGGAGTCGGTAAAATCTCATAGAACGAGTTCGCGTATAATTCCAATCCATTCTCCGTACTGAAAACCGGTTCCTTGGAAACCTCTGAAACAGGAACCTCATCCAAATCGCAAGAGAACAAACCTATCACACTGATGATATATATTAATGTCTTTTTCATACTATAGCACTTTTTAGAATGTAACTGACAAACCAAAACTAACACTCTTCAATATCGGATAGCTATATCCATTACCCGACGTACCCTCCGTTAAATCCCGGTCAGAACCTCTGACCGCCTCAACGTCTAAGTCTTTAGAATATTTATAGAAAGGAGACCAACTCCAAAGATTCTCGCCCGAGACGTATACCTTGGCATTCTGCATCCTTAGTTTCGAGATAAAGCTCTTCGGCAAAGTATACCCTAACTGAATATTCTTCATACGTATATAGGCGATATTCTGTAAGTAACGGGTTTGTTTCAAGTTCAACTCGGCATAAGGCTCCTCAGAGGAGTATCCTCTCAAACGGGGGAAATAGGTATTCGGATTCTCCTCCGTCCAGATATTCCCCAAATGAGATTTAGGCATATCATTATACGGACGATTATACATACCCCAGAAATAAGAGGCTTCCGATCCCGGCCACCAATCTTGTTTACCTACACCTTGGAAGAAAGCGGAGACGAAGAAGTTATTCCAATCACCGCTCAAATTGATACCATAGATGAAACGAGGCTCGCTATTACCGATTATCTTCTGGTCACCCGGATTATCCACCGTATTGTTTCCATAATCAATCACGCCATCGCCGTTCAAGTCCTTGAACTTGATATCGCCCGGAAGCCATTGTCCAGCCGTAGCACCCGCGTAGAAATAGGGTTGTTTAGCGTGGCTATCGATATCAGCTTGCGAGGTAAAGAAACCTTCAGTCTCGTATCCCCAGATCTCACCTACCTTCATACCCTCGTAATAGTAATCATCGCCCAGTTTCTTTTCCGGGTTATTGTATTTATCAATCGTTGACTGGTAATCGGCGAGCGTGAAACGAACCTCGTAATTGAACGGTTTACTTGCCAACTGGAACTGATCCCGCCAAGAGACACTCAACTCAAAACCTTTTGTCGTAAGATCCGCATAGTTACCTTTCGGCACATCCGTACCGAACACCGCCGGCAATGACATACCCACCGTAAACATATCGGTTGTTTTCCGTTGATAGATATCGCCCGAGAATTGCAAACGGTTCGATAGGAAAGCAAAGTCCAGACCAAGGTTCAAGGTCGTAGATTTCTCCCAAGTCAAGCCCAACGGAATAACCGCCGGCTGGCCCGTATACTGCGGACGTATGCCATTCAACACCAAACTGGATTGCTTGATCTTAAATAACTCTTGGAATGAGTACGGATCAATATTACCATTACCCAAGGAACCATAAGAGGCACGTACCTTCAGATTCGAGAAGATTTCCTCGGGAACCTTCCAGAACGGCTCTTGCGAAACCCTCCAACCCGCAGAGACCGATGGGAAGAACGCATATTGAGAATCCGACGGGAATTTGGAAGAACCATCTAACCGACCATTCACTTCCAATAGATAACGATCATTAAAGACATAATTCAAACGGAAGAAACCTCCGGATATACGCCATTTGGAATAACCACCCTCGGTATTAATCGTTTGTCCCAAGGCCATATTCAAATCCTCGGCATCATCAAAGATCAATCCGTTTCTCAATACCTTTACATTCTTCATACGGGATTCCTCGTAGTTATATCCTACCATCGCCTTGAAATAATGCACTTCTTTAAAGGTATCCTCGTATTCTCCGTAAATATTGCTAGCCAGATAACTAGTCGTCTTATTCGTATTCTGGATATCATTCTTGGAAGAACCTACGTACTCAATCACACCCGGACGGCGGCTGAACGGCACCGGTACCCGGATCTGGGTTTGGTCGTTGTCATTGTTCTGGAACGTAAAATCACCTTTGATACGCAATTTATCCTTCAAGAAACTAGCCGTAGTGCTCACCGTATTCTTCAAGATCCTTTGCTCGGTATCGATACCATTCTTTCCGTACCAGAAATCACCAACCGTATAAGCGGCAGAGTGCGTCAAGGTACCATCCGGGTTAAACATCGGAGCCAAAATATGCCCCTCATCCGCGATATTACGCCAGATACCGCCACCTTCACCTACATTCAACGGATTATGATAAGTCATGCTGGAATACTCCAAATTGTCCTCCACCTTCAACCAATCAAATACCTGCACCGCTCCTTTCGCACGCATATTGAACAACTTATAGTCGTCCGTATTATATCGGAACAATCCATCTTGCCCATAATAACGGCCCGTTACATAGAAACTGGTCTTGCCGCTACTTCCGGACACGGAAATATTATGATCCGTAGCGAACGTAGATTTCTTATACAATTCCTTGTACCAATCCGTATTTCCATAATATACATAATCCCCATTCGGACCGATCTCTACCTCCGGTAATCCCGAGATGCCGGAACGACGCTCCAGTTCCTCCAGATACTCCTGAGAGAATTTCAAGGTCTTATTAATGTTCTGTGGAGTTTGGGAATAATCGTAATAAGCGCTCCACGCCTCATTAAAGTATTTAGCGTATGTATATCCATCGGTAACGACATCCGGTACCTTCGTCGGAGATTTCATCGTAAAATTACCCGAGTACGTCACGGAAGTCTTGTCCTTGGACGGATTCTTCGTCGAGATTAATACGACACCAAATGCGCCTCTCGCGCCGTAAATGGCAGCCGAAGCCGCATCCTTCAAGACAGATACACTGGCGATATCATTCGGGTTCAACATACTGGGATCACCCTCCACGCCATCGATCAATATCAAGGCGCTACCCTTTTGTCCGATAGAGGTCGTACCACGTATATTATATTCCGCCGTACGATTTGGTTTACCATCTGTCATCGAGATATTCAGATTAGGGATCGTACCTTGAAGCGCTTGGGTAACGTTTGAGATGGAACGGTTATCGAACACCTCACTCGTCACTTGTTCCACCGCACCCGTCAGATTCACCTTCTTCTGGGTACCGTAACCAACCACGACTACTTCATCCAATTTCTGGGTATCCTCACGGATCGTCACGGTCAGCTCGCTCTTCCCTTTAACAGCGATATCCTGAGGCATAAAACCGATATAAGAGACTTGCAAGATATCATTGTCCGAAGCCTCCACCGAGAAATTTCCATCCATGTCCGTTATGGTACCGTTCGTCGTACCTTTCACCACGACATTCGCCCCGATTACCGGATCACCCAAAGGATCTAGTATCGTACCGGTTATCTTGCGGGAAGGTTTACCGGCTGACGCACTTGCATTTTGTCTCGGAAACAAAGCGATCTGCTTACTGGTGATCTCAAAAGAGAGGTCCGTGGTCCTTAGCATTGAATTTAAGGCAGACTCTATAGGCTGATTCGAGACGTTCAAACTTACCTTTTGAGTCAAGTCTATCTTGTTACCGTCATAAAAGAACGTATAACCGCTAGCGACCTCAATCTCATGGATCGCCTCTTTCAACGGTAGGTTCGAAAATGAAACTGATATCTTCTTGTCGACGGCTTCAACAGCTAACAAACGTAAAGAAAAGAATAGAAGAAAGAATATCGCATACAAACAATTTCTTCCTTTCACAAATTGTCTTTTATTATTCATATATTTGCGAAGTATTTAAAGTTAACATCCTTACAGCTTTAGACAAACGGCCAAATTTGAACAAGCTGTAATTAGATTTTAATTTGGATTAGGGATTTGTCCCCGAAAGGCTTAAGTTACCGCTTAAGCCTTTTTTGTTGTCTTATGTCATTGGGATAATCTCATAGGCATTACTTTTTAGAAGGTTCAACATGCATTATTTGTACGTGATCATCCTCGTCGAACGTATAAGCGATCGGGTTTATGCGCGACATGATCCGTAAGATCACTTCCAGTGACTCATCCTTGATTGTGAACGTATAGGCTTGTGAATCCGGGATGGTAGGATCTACCTCGATCTTAACATTATACCATTTCTCCAGATAACGAGTTATGTACCGTAACGACTTCGCCTCAAACCGCACACTCTCGCTTGCCCAGAAAGACTCGTAAAACATATCGGCGGAGGTTATATTCAAGGTCTTATCCCTTTTATTCAAAGCGGCGATCTCCCCCGGATACAGATAAGCCTCCTTACCTCCGGCCTCCAAAGAGACTGAACCCCGGAAAAGGGTCACCCGAATGTTTTCTTCCTTTGGATAAGAGTTCACGTTAAAGCAGGTACCATGTACCTTTACTTTCACCTCCGAGGCCAAGACCACGAAAGGATGCCGGTTGTCTTTCGTCACGTCAAACAGGGCCTCGCCGTTCAAAGCCACTTCCCGGTTCTCCATGAAATCTGCCGCATACTCCAAGGTAGAACCGGAGTTCAACCAAACAACGCTGCTATCCGGCAATACGATCCTCGACTTACCGCTTAAAGCGGAATAAGACAACTTATTGGAATAAACGGCCCGGTCTCCTCCAGTATACAAGAAAGAGAAGGTCAACGAAATGATCAATAATATGGAAGCCGCGGCTACCGCCATACGGAATTTCCAGATAGAGACGACTTTAGGAGCCTTGTTCTCTTGGGACATACGACTTTCCAGTTGTTGCCAATAAAAAGCGGTATCCGGCGTATAGGATGAAGCCTCCTCCCGGATCTCTCTCCATAATCCCTCTAGTTCTTGATATAAATGAGCATTCCCTTCTCCTTGAAGCCATTCCTCGAACAACTTCTCACCTCTCTCATCTTGTTCATCCTTCAGACGAGATATAATTAATTGCCATGGTATATGTTTATTCATGAAGTGCCATTTTCTAGTGTGACACATCAAATGACGATAACCCTACATAGTTTTCATTATTTTTTTTAATCTTGTGGAAATAAAATCACCATAAGTAGTGATAGGCATCCCCCAAATAGGCCCGGATCTGTTTTAACGCTCTGGAAATATGCCCTTCCACGGCTTTAACGCTTATATTCATTTGCTCCGCTATCTCCTTATTTGAAAGGTTGTCCATACGGCTCTTATTGAATACATCACGGCATTTCGGGGGAAGGGAGAAAATAGCCTCATGAATCAGGCGTTGCAACTCTTGAGTTTCCAATGTCTCGTCATTCTCGAAACGTTCCAAAGAGGAAAAATCGTCCGTTGAGATAAAACGCTCGTTATCTCTTAGGTAATTCAAGGCCCTATTCCGTGCGGACTGGAATAGATAGGCTTTCAACGTGATCTGGATTTGTAAGGTCTCCCGTCTTTCCCAAAAGCTGGCAAAGATATCGACTACGATATCCTCGGCGGCTCCCGGTTTCTTCATATATAAATGTACGAAGCGGCATAAAGGAGTGAAATATAACTCAAACAGATGTTTAAAAGCCAGTCTATCACCAGCTTTTATCAGTTTTAGAATAAACAAATCGTCTATAGTTTTATCCATTATTCCATCTCCCTTAGCGTCAAGATATTTGCAAACATAGACATAAAAAATCAAATGGCAATAACTCGATAAACTTTAAATAGATTCATTCTACTTGATCGAGCCTCCTTGAGAGAATCGCATCTATTTGTAATATCCCGGTTATTTTCCCCAGATATATTTTGCTTTAATCCTAGTAAATACATATTTTTACTTCAAATTAAAATTTTAAGTTATGAGGATCACTTATCTTTTACTCTCTCTTGTACTTTGTCTCTGTCCGGTCATGCAGGCGCAAAATACGACGAATCAATTTATGAAACAGGCACAAAGCAGCCTAGAAAAAAAAGACTACACCAAAGCTCGTTATCTTTTTTTACAAGCTTACAAGAGCTTATCCCAACAAGGTGATTACAAACAGGCAATCGATGCCGGTACGCAGGCGGCTTATCTATATTATTGCGAGAATTATTACCAAGAGGCATTCGATCTTTGCCGCCAGATGAACCAATTCATCTTAACCGAAGAACTGAAGTTGCAAAAATCGCTCTATGAACAACGCTTCCAAGTAACGAAAGAGCGGTTGGAAATGTATATTAAGCTAAAGAACGCCGCCCAAGCGCAAGTTCAACTCAATACATTAGATAATCTGGCCAGCCAAGCGGGTGATGAGAAGTTATCGAACAATTTATTATATACCCAAGCGGGTTATTATTATACGTTCGGGCAAAACGAGCAGGGGGACGCTGCTTTCCAGAAACTGATCAACCAGTATAAGGAGAAAAAAGAATACGACAAGGTGAACGATTGCTACCGGAACCTGATCTCTATCGCTCGTAAGGCAAACAACGCCCCACTGATGGAACGTACCTACGACAAATACATCGTATGGACGGATTCCGTAAAGGCTCTTACGGCAGAGGATAAACTAGGGGCATTACAACAAAAATACGATCAGAGCCTACAGACAATACAGGAGAAAGACGATAAATTGTCTGTTAAGCAATATATGATTGTCGGACTTATCACATTCGTGGTAATCCTTATAGCCGCCTTACTTTTCTTAGGATTCCTTTTGCTGCGCTTCATCGTGCTGAACAAGAAATTAAAGAAAATCATCCAGACGACAAATGAGCATAGCGAACAACAAGCCCAATTCATCCAAAACATATCGGTTCAGATGGAGCCTACCTTGAACAAGCTTAGCGCATCCGCCAAGGAATTACAGGCGGTAGCTCCGAAGCAGGCCGAGGATGTATGGACACGGGTAGAGGCTTTGAAACAGTTTACGGTTCATATCCAAGAGCTTTCCTCCTTGGAGAATACGTTGATGGAACCGTATGAGGTTAGTTCTTTTAATGTAGGAAACTTCAGTAAGAAAATCGTGGAGAAGGTTAAAGGGGATATTCAACCGGAGGTCAATCTCGTAACAGACGTGCCCCAATTGGAGATTAAGACAAACGCCGAGCATCTGGAACAAGTCTTATTGCATTTGTTAAAGAATGCCGCATTATATACTTCCAGCGGTAACATCCGTCTGGAATTTAAACGGAAAGGCGCTCATGTTTGCCAATTTATCATTACCGATAATGGTACAGGCATACCGGATGATCTAAAAGAGAACTTATTCAAGCCATTCAATGAGGCGAAGGATCTAGCGCAAGGCGATGGTTTAGGATTACCCATCTGCGCACTGATGGCTAGCAAATTAAACGGAACCCTATCTATCGATAAGGAATATAAGAAGGGATGCCGGTTCGTCTTGGTATTGCAGATATAAAATAGACTCACCTTGTTTGTCTTTTTACCGCGATGCGGATGCAGTGACGCTGCAATCCGGGTTGCAGTAACACTGCATCCACATCGCGGTATCACTGCAACCCGGGTTGCGGTAGCTTATTCCGGCAAATGCTTCCGTAAGAACTCAATCCAGTTACCAGAGGCGATACGGTTGATAGCATCGTCCGTAAAGCCACGGTATTGAAGGATCGGGAATATCTTTTGGAGATCGGCGATCGTTACTAGGTCATACGGGCATTGCTCCGTACCGAAAGCACCATCCAGATCACTGCCGATAGCCACATGGTTCGCATTTCCGGCCAATTGGCAGACATGATCGATATTGTTCGCCATAATCTCCATACCACAGTTCATGCCTCTTGGAGTAGACTCGCCTCGCACCCAGTTCGGTACCATCATCCAAGCGTCTAGGGCGATACCGATCACGGCGTCACGCTCTATCAACGCCTTGATCATCTCGTCGCTAAACTGACGGTTGTGATCTACGAAGGCCCGACAGTTGTTATGGCTCGCCCAAATCGGTCCCTTATACAAATCCAACGCATCCCAGAAAGCCTCATCACATAAATGGGTCACGTCAAGAATCATACCCAAGCGATCCATGGTACGCAACAACTCTTTCCCCATGGCATTCAGATGACCGGTAGAATCCGTACCGTTGGCATACCTTCCGGGGCCGTAATGTGCCGGGCCAACCGCCCTCAAGCCATAAGCATACGCCCTTTCCACATGATTCACCGTGATGAACGAGTCGGCTCCCTCGATACTTAATACATAACCGATCGGCTTCTTGTCGGCGGGTTCACCGTCTTTCCAAAGAGCCAGATGCGCTTCCAAGGCCTTCTTATCCCGGATCATGGCCATCTGACCCTCCTCTTCCATCGCCTTATACCAAGCGAGTTGGCCTTGGGTCTGCGCCCAAGCTTGTTCCGGGGAATGCCAACCGGTAAGGGGGTTATCCGGTCCGACGTAACGACCGATTTGGGTAGCTACCACAAGTCCTACGTTACCCTTACGTAGTTCCTCAAACGATATAGTGGCGTTTCCACGGTCGGGCTTATCGGTCATACCGATTTCTCTCCGGTTTATTTCCTTTAGGGGTTGACGCAGATCCCGGTTCCACTCCAAAGCGTTCATGCTAAGGTCGAGATGGGCGTCGATAATAAATGGCATATGCATGTTAATTGAAAATTGAAAGTTGAAAATTGAATTTATACTGTCTCGTTGTTCCGTTAATAGGTGATGCGGCGTGAACGGGCAATGATAGGCCATTCGCCGATCGCCTCACGATCCCTGATCACATAAGCCTTGTCGTATAAAGCGACCGTAGGACAAATATGAACGGGAATGCCATAGAATACGGAACCTAATGGATAGAGCCGACTGTCTGGGACTTCCAAGACCAGATGCTCCTCGCTCTGGGAGATAGGTTTCGCCTCCGGATGGTTCAAGAAAAACACACGGGGCAAAGGACTTTCCGAGGCTACCGCCTTGTAACCAAGATCTACGCAAACATGATGCTCATCCAGCACGGAAATGACCCGGGTTATCAATAAGGCGGCTACCTTGAACGGCATATCCGGATAAGCGTTTCCATACCCCCAATCCCAGAACACAAACGTGCCGGGACTGCATTCGCAATCCTTCCGCTTCGCGTACATCGGGAATGTAGGAGTACCTCCCATCACCTTAACCAATGGATAGGCGAACTTGCGGGATATCTCCCGGAACACACGTTCGGTCAAGGCGTACGCAGCATCCGCACCTTGGCAACGTACCGAGAGCTCCGCGTCATGTATATGTCCGTCGTAGCCATGCAACCCGATAATCCGCAGAGACCTCAGCGGCAGGATGGCATCCACCAGCGCCTCCGCTCTCTCCGGGAGGACTCCGGTACGATTCATTCCCACGTTCAGATCGATAAAGACATCCAAGGTGATATTCCCGGCCTCGCAAAGAGCCGAGATCGCACGGGCATTCTCCGCTTGATCTACCAAGCAGGAGTAATGGGTGGCGGGATATGCCTTTATCAAATCTAATAAGCGGGAAATCTTCGGACCTACCGGCTGATAGGCTAATAATACATCTGGGGCATTCATATGCCCCAGCATCTCGGCCTCGGCAATCGTAGCGCACTTGAACTTCCGGATTCCGGCATCCAGCAGCATGCGGGATACCTCAGCCGCCTTATTCGTCTTCACGTGCGGACGAAGCCGGTTCGTATCGCCTATGATCCTCTTGGCCAACTCGATATTGCCGGAAATACGATCCGGATAGAACGCCAAGGCTGGCGAGTCTATCCGGTCTACATTACTTATGACGTACCAATCGTCCATGGCTTATTCGTATAATTCGAACAAAGCCTCTATCTCTACAGGAATATTATCGGGAAGAGAACCGAATCCTACGGCGCTACGGGTACCTACACCGTTATCCGGCCCCCATACGGCGGCGAACAACTCGCTACAGCCATTGATCACATAAGGATGCTTTCCGAAATCGGGCGTACAATTTACCATACCCAATACCTTGATCACTCTCTTTATCTTGTTGAAGCTACCAAGGTTCGCCTGGATGGTCGCCAACATGGTAAGTCCTACTTGCTGGGCGGCGAGTTTGCCTTCATCCATCGTCAAGTCCTTGCCGATACGTCCGATGATCAAGGACTTATCATTCCGCACAGGCCCGTGACCGGAAAGATACAGGTATTTGCCATCTATCACACAAGGCTTGTAAACTCCGGCCGGAGCCGGTGCGGGAGGTAAGGTCAACCCTAATTTCTCAAAATTCTCATCTGCGTTAATCATGCTCATAATTTCTTTCATTTATATGTTAGTAAAAAAATATATTGATCTATTTCCTGACTCTTTCCGTTACCGGTTGATTCGTGGCGACAGAGATTCCTTGTAGCTCTACATACTCGACGCTTAAAGGATTCTTGGAGCTGGCTTTAACGTAGAGGGATTGGAGAATCGCCTGTTGGTTGTTGATCGTTATGTAGCATACATAGCGGGAATCACGTTTGGTAATCGTCAACTGGCGGGAGGGATAAGCGGTCAATGAGCATACACAAGCATTATCACTCGCCGAGATCAGTTTATACCCATAAGCC
This sequence comes from Parabacteroides sp. D25, assembly GCF_000307475.1. Lineage (NCBI taxonomy): Bacteria > Pseudomonadati > Bacteroidota > Bacteroidia > Bacteroidales > Tannerellaceae > Parabacteroides > Parabacteroides sp. D25. The sequence continues at coordinate 405,570 of NZ_JH976503.1, forward strand.
ATTTTCCGTTGGATATAGCTCAAGCCATTGGTTTCCCCCGGATGCTTTTCCCGATTGACCCAATAAACGTTCAAGGGATCATGTGTATCCAGCTTACCATCCCTCAGATTCACATCGTAACAAACCAAGTTCTTATTCACGCTTCGTGCTATATGAAAAAGCCTCCCGACCGTTGGATAAGTACCTTCCTCCGGGTCCGCCGCAAACGAGGCGACGAAAGGGAAAAGCATAATAACGATACTAAGCAGCCATCTCTTTCTCATTGCTCAATCATTCTTTTATTATACAATCATATTTAAGATCATTACCCCGATCAATCCTACGACCGACACGATCGTCTCCATGATAGACCATGAGCAGATCGTATCCTTTATGCTTAGGTTAAAATATTCCTTGAACATCCAGAAACCGGAATCGTTGACATGCGAGAACATCAAGCTACCCGCTCCTAAAGATAAAACCATCAAGTTCGGGTTCGCACCCGTTTGCGTAACTAAAGGCATCACCACGCCCGCCGCCGTCAACGCCGCCACCGTAGCCGATCCCACGCACAAACGGATCACGGCAGAGATCAACCAACCCAAGATCAACGGATGAACGGGCAATTGCTCTAGGCTTGTCGCCAGCTCATTGCTTACCCCGCTATCCTCCATGATCTGCTTGAAGATACCGGAACCCGCGATGATCAAAAGGATCATAGAGATATCTTTCACGGCCTCCCCATAGACTGCCATAACCGACTTGATACTACGTCCCTGCCGGATGCCCAGCGTATATGTAGCGAACAACAAGGCGATCAGCATTACAATGGAAGGAGCACCAATAAAAGAGACTATCCCGCTCGCCATCTCGCCCATATCCTTAAAGCAATAAGGAATAACCGTCACGATAATCAGTAAAAAGACAGGCAACGTAGCGCTGATAAAACTATTCGCCTTGCCCGGCATGCTATATCTCCCGCTATCCTCTTTCTGCTCGAACAACGTGACCGGACCGGATTTTATATGTTTCAACCGACTGCCGAACACCGGCCCGGCGATAATGATAGCTGGAATCGCCAAGAACAAGCCATAGATCAGCGTAAGGCCGATATTTGCGTTGAACTGTACCACCAAGGCTACCGGAGACGGATGCGGGGGCAGGAATCCATGCGTCACGGACAACGCCGCCAACATCGGCAACCCGATATAGACCGCCGGAAGCTTGTATTTATACACGATCGAGAAGATCAATGGCACCAACAACACAAATCCGATCCCATAAAATAACGGAATACCCACGACAAAGCCTGTCACCATCAGCCCCCATTGTATATGCTTAGTACCAAAAAGCGACACCATCACGGAAGCGATCTTCTGTGCCGCTCCGCTCTCGGCCACCAACTTGCCTAGCATAGCGCCTAATACGATAATCAACGTCAACCCACCCAAGATACTCCCGATACCGTTATTCACCGAGTCCGGCAGCTTCTCCAACGGAATGCCCAAAGCGATGCCCGCCAAGATAGAGGAGATCAGAAACGCGATGAAAGCATCCACCTTAAAGTAGGATATCAAGACAATCAATAAGGCCAAACAAAGTACGACAATGATAAATGACATGTTTTTTCGCTGTATTAGTTTATAATCCGTAAACGGGATACAAAGAAAACATTTATTTCCGAACTACCCCTTTTTACGATAACTAATTACCGCTAACAGATTAAAAAAAACAGCAAATAGACAGACAATCACAAAATGTCCCCGTAAATCGGCAAAGCCGCTCCCCTTTAAATAGACCATACGCATCACCTCCACGAAATAACGCACCGGGTTCGCCAGCGTGATCTTCTGCGCCCATTCCGGCATACTGCTGATCGGCGTGAACAATCCGCTTAGCAAGGCGAAAATGATCAAGAAGAAAAACGCCGTAAGCATCGCTTGTTGCTGCGTGGACGAGAAGGAGGAGATCGCCAAGCCAAATCCCGTAAAAGCGATCAAATATACGGCGGCGAACAAATAGATCACCCCGAAACTCCCCTCCGGCACCAAGCCGTAGATCAGCCAAGCGATGAGGATCGCCACCGTCAGCAGGACAAAGCCTATCACCCAGAAAGGGATCAGCTTCGACAGCAGGAACAGGGACTTGGGTACGGGCGAGACGTTTATCTGCTCGATCGTCCCTTTCTCCTTCTCGCTCACGATATTCAAGGCGGAGATCGATCCCCCGATAATCGTCAGCAAGAATACCATGATGCCGGGAACCATATAGATCTTGTAGCTCAAGTGGGGATTGAACAGGTTAATCGAAGCCACTCCCCTGCCCGATCCCATAGAGGCGAAACCTTTCTCCCTATTGAAATCCTGTATAATCGAGGAGAGGTAGGAGCTACCCAAGCCGCCCTTGGTTCCGTTCACGGCGTTAGCGGCGATCATCACGTCCGCCCTGCCCTCCTTACCCAAGTCCCGCTCGAAATCAGAGGGGATTTCCAGAATGATATCGGACTCATTGCTCTCCACCGAGGTCAGCGCCTCGTCGTAACGATCTGACCGGTCTGTCAGGCGGAAATATCCGGAGGATAGTACCTTATCTACCAATTGCATGGAGGTGACGGAATGATCGTTGTCCACGATGCTAAGGTTAATATTTCGCATCTCGAAATTAGCGGCGAAAGGCAAGATGATCAACTGCATGATCGGGATGATGAAGATAATCTTCGGCATGAACCGGTCCCGACGGATCTGCTTGAACTCTTTCTCTAACAAATATCGTAACATAGCTTATAATCGTATTTTAAAACGTTTCACACTCAAGAATACCAGCACGACCGCCATGAACGACAGTATCCCGATCTCCTTCAAGATCGACACGGCGGGAAGCCCCTTGATCATCACGTCCTTCACGGCGATGATATACCATTTGGCCGGAACGATATGGGAGAACCATCGCAGGATATCCGGCATATTCTCTATCGGGAACATCATGCCGCTCAACAACATGATCGGAAGCATCAAGGCGATACCGCTGATCAACATAGCCGCCTGCTGGGTATCGGCTACCGTGGAGATCAGCAGGCCCAGACAGAGGGATACGATCGCGTACAGGATGGACACGGAAACCAGCAACAGCAGGCTGCCTTTTATCGGAACGTCCAGCAGGAAATAGGATAGCAGCAAGATCGTAGCGATATTCACCATACTCAGCAATAGGTATGGGATCGCCTTGGCCAGAATGATGTAGATGGGTTTCAACGGGGAGACCAGCAGGACTTCCATCGTTCCCATCTCCTTCTCTTTCACGATGCCGATCGAGGTCATCATGGCGCATATAAGGATCAAAATCAAACCCATTACGCCGGGCACGAAGTTGTAGGCGCCTTTCATTTGAGGGTTGTAGAGCAAAGTGGTAACCGGGGTCACGGCTTTACTCTCAACCGCCGACTCGCCTTTCAACTGCTCCGCGATGATCGCCGAACAATAAGCGATTAGCTGAGTCGCCTCGTTCGGATCGGTAGCGTCCGCCAAGACTTGTACTTGGGCATCGGCCGTGGAAGCGTATTGAGGGGGAAAGACAACTATGACGTGTACCTTTCCTTGCCGAAACAAGGCCTCGGCGTCCTCATAGCTATCGACGGTCGTATACAGCTCGAAGTACTCGCTGGCATTCAAGCGGTCTGCCATCTTCAGTGTCAGCTCATCCCGGCTTTGGTCGAAAATAGCGATCGGCACACGCTTGATCTCGGTCGTGATGGCATATCCGAATAAGATGATCAGGATGACGGGCATGAGCAAGAGGATCATTGTCGTGCGTGCGTCCCTGAAAATGTGATAGAACTCCTTTCTAACAAAGGATATGAATTGTTTCATCGTTTATTCTCCTCTCGTTGCTTTTCGAGCCAAGGCGTGGAAGACTTGGTTCATATTCGTTGTCTTAAAATCCCGCTTCAAGGCGGAGGGACTGTCTAACGCTTCGATCTTTCCGTCTACCATGATGGAGACACGGTTACAATACTCCGCCTCATCCATATAATGGGTGGTGACGAAGATCGTGATCCCCCGGGCAGCCGCTTCATAGATCAACTCCCAGAACTGGCGGCGGGTGACGGGATCGACGCCTCCGGTAGGCTCATCCAAGAAAACGATCTTGGGATCATGGATGATCGCCACGGAGAAGGATAGCTTCTGTTTCCACCCCAAGGGCAGGGAATCGACCAAGGTATTCCGCTCCTTTTCCAGCCCGAGGATATCCAGCAACTCATCCGTTTTCTGGGACAGCTGCCGTTTAGACAAGCCGTAGATACCGCCGAAGAGACGGATATTCTCCCATACCTTTAGATCGCCGTATAGGGAGAATTTCTGGCTCATGTATCCGATATTCCGTTTGATGGACTCGCTCTCCCGGTAGACATCGAAACCGGCTACCCGGGCCTCGCCGGATGTCGGGACCGACAGGCCGCAGAGCATACGCATGGCGGTGGTCTTCCCTGCCCCGTTTGCCCCGAGGAAGCCGAATATCTCGCCCGGCTCCACCTCGAAACTGATATGATCGACGGCGGTGAAGGTGCCGAAACGTTTGGTCAGTTGTTTTACTTCTATCGCTTTCATTTTTTATCCTTATTTCATAATTACAATGCCGCATTTCTCCAAGATTCGACCTCGCGCCCAATGCGAGGCCTCGCATTTCCCCGAGATTCGACCTCGCGCCCGACGCGAGCCCCGCATTTTCCCGAGATTCGACCTCGCGCCCGACGCGAGCCCTCGCATTTTTCCGCGATTCGACCTCGCGCCTGACGCAAGCCCCGTATTTTTCCAAGATTCGACTTCGCACCCGACGCGAGGTCGAATCTTGGGGAAATGCGACACATCCCCTCTCTTACAAGGCCATGAAACAATCCTCAACGCTTGGCTCAAGGCGTTCGATGCTTACATCTGCGTAACCTTTGCCTTTCAGATATTCCTGTAATCGCCTCATGACATCCTCCCCATCCCTCCTCAACGTAAGATGATGAGCATCTCCAAAAGCGAAACACGAGTTTGTATCCGGGAACTCCCGCAAGTCTCCCAACAACTTATACATCGACGCGCATCGCACCGCGTATAGCCGCCTATCGAATGAGGTACGGATACCTACCGGCGTATTGATAGATAGGCATTCCCCAGAACGCACCAAAGCGATACGGTCGCAACGGGAGGCCTCATCCATATAAGGCGTAGAGACAAGTATCGTAATGCCTTGCCGTTTCAGACGATCCAGCATATCCCAGAACTCAGAGCGGGAGACAGGATCGACCCCCGTCGTAGGCTCATCCAAGAACAAGACATCCGGACGATGGATCAAGGCGCAACTCAAAGCCAGCTTCTGCTTCATACCACCGGACAGCTTCCCCGCCCGCCGATGCTTGAACGGCTCTATCTGACTATAGATATCCCGTACCAGATCGTAGTTCTCCTCGATCGTCGTATTGAAGACCGTAGCGAAGAAGTTCAAGTTCTCCTCTACTGTCAGGTCTTGGTAGAGCGAGAAGCGGCCGGGCATATATCCTACCCGCCGACGGATCTCCTTCAAGTCTTTCACCACGTCCAAGCCGCAGACAGAGGCGGTACCGCTATCGGCCAGCAACAACGTGGTCAGGATACGGAACAGGGTGGTCTTTCCCGCCCCATCCGGACCGATCAGCCCGAACAACTCACCAGAGCCGATCTCCAGCGACAGATCCCGCAGGGCCTCGACATCGCCATAACGCTTGGTGATATGATTTATATGAATCTCGTTATTCATATTTAATCTCCCCATATTGCCCGATCTTCAGATAACCATCGTTGCGGACGGCGATCTTGATGGCATATACCAAATTAGCCCGTTCGTCCTTCGTCTGGATACCTTTCGGGGTAAACTCGGATTTATCGGAGATCCACGTGATCGTACCGGGGTATTCCCGGCGATCATTCCCATAGTCGGCGAAGACCTTGAGAGATTGCCCTAGTTTCAGGTGGGATAACTGATCCGCCGTCACATAGGCGCGGAGATAAAGCAAGTCCGTATCGGCGATCTTGTAAAGCGGTTTGCCTGCCGCCGTCACCTCTCCCGGCTCGGCGTATTTCACCAATACCGTACCGGTCTGGGGATTGAGGATACGGCTTTTCATCAGTTGATCATCCAATTGCATGATCTGATATTGCAGGCCCTCCGCCTCGGCGTCGGCACCTCCCGTCGTCTTGCTTAAGGAAGAGTATTGGGCATCCAGTTGTTTCTGGAGATATTTGATGTTATTCACGATATCGTCCAGTTGCTTTTGGTTACCCGCTTTGGCGCGCACCAAGTTCTCTTGTCGCTGCTGCTCGGTCTTGGCCGTGGCGATTTGTTGTTCCAGAACGGCGATCTGCTTGCGGATATCCGGCTTGCGAATATCTACTGAGCGAAGGCTGGCAGAGAGTTGCATCTTCCGCAGAAAAAGCTGGGTACTATCCACGTAACCCACGATGGCGCCGGCATCCAAGCGATCGCCCTCCTCGATATTCAGTTCCATGATCTTTCCGTTGGCTTCCGAAGATACCAAGATCTCGGTTGCCTCAAAGGTACCGGAAGCGTCAAAATCATTGTCTGTATTACCGCAAGCCGTCCATAGAAGGCTGCATAAGCTGATAAAAATCAAATGTCTCATAAATCAATTGTATTTGTCATACTCTATTTAATTCGTTGTATACATATAATTATAAATGGTCATCAAGCGCTGTACACGGTGCGCCGCGGCGGTTTGCCGGGCCATGTCCTCGGCGTTGATCTCCCGGATCAGGTCCGTGACGGAAATCACGCCATTCTCCAGCTTCACCTCCGCTGCCTGCTTGATGCTTGTTCTCAGACGGATGATATCGTCATCGGCACGCATCAGGTCCGTCATTTTCTTTATCTCCGTGTTTTGCCGCAAAAGTTGCAGGCGGGTATTGAATAAGAAGGTCTCCCGTTGCACATCAATCTGGCGACGGCTTACCTCGATCTTCCTCCGGTCGTTCTTCAGCGTGTACAACTTCCCCAGATTCCAAGAAAGACGGACACCGGCCACATAATAAGGCTCGAAACTATCCTCCAGCATGTTCAAGCCCGGCCGGCCGTAACCACCTTGTACGAAAGCTCCGATACGAGGCATCAAGCCCGCCGTTACCTGCTTGTTTTGCGTCTCGATCCATTCGCTCTTAGCATCCAAGGCCCGTAATTCCGGACGGTTGATTTGCGTGGACAATGAACGCTCGGGTGACTCCGGAGTCCTCAAGACGACTTGATCCGTCAGCGGTTTATTGATAAAGGTCGCCAACATCTGCCGATATGCCGTACGAGACGCTTTTAGCTCAATCTCATTTTGGCGGGCATTCAGCAGTTCCACTTCCATACTTTCCAGATCCGATTGATTCGCCACGCCATTGTCCATCATCGCCTTGATACGCTCGATATTGACCTGCAACTCTTTTTGAAGCAAAGCGTTCTGACGTATCAACTCGTCTTGCAGCAGGCAACCGAAGTAGATTTGATTCACCCGGTCGTTCAGCGCATACAACTCACTTTCCAATTGCTCCCGGTTGGCGATCGCCTCAGCACGAGTCAAGGCACGGGCCGAACGGGTGCTACCGCCGTCCCAAATCGTCTGGTCCACCTGCGCCACGACTTGATACTGATCCTTGCTCAAGCTCGGGATCTCAAAGCCGGGAAGAAGCGAGGAAATCTTATCGCCATCGAAAGGCAACTTCGTCACGTCGCTCTGATAGCTTGCCTTACCGCTTACCGAAAGCTGGGGAAGCCAAGCCTTGCCCACATTACTCAAGCTATAACGCTCCGTCTGATCGATCAAACCCATTTGATGAATCTGCGGATAATTCGCCCTCGCCCACTCGTAACATTGGGTGATCGTGACCGATTCCTGTCCGCTAACCCTTCCGGTATAACCCAACAGGCTAATTAACAATAATACATATACACCTCTCATATACTCTATGATATGTTTATTAAATTGAACAAATCCATCATCTGGCATCCGGGACCATCAGCTGGGTTATTACCTCGACGATCAAATCCCTGCGCCTATCCATATATTCCTCAAACCGACCCATATCGTTATCCAAAAAAGCCGCCGCTAGTGGCTTGCGGATCAACAACGGGAAGACCACTAGGCTCACCAAGGTCGAAACTAAATCTATGACCGGCATCTTCCGTAGAAGCCCCTTGTCCATCTCCTCCTCTATCTGACGACGAAGACGCAAGATGGGCTGTATTTTTTTCGGGTCTCTCAGCACGGTCTGGAATAAACGTTCCGGATCTCTGTTTAACTCGCCCACCACAAAACTCGGAAACATCGGGTTCGCACGAACAATTCCCATATACAGATCAACGATCACCGGCATTTTCTCCAGCATCGTACTCTTCTCATCCAAAACCCGATCGATGTTCGGCAACAATGAAGAAAGCAATTGCCCGAAAATAGCGTCGAACAGAATCTCTTTCGTCCTATAATAATAATGTAAGGCCGTCCTGCCAATACCCACTTCTGCCGCCACGTCACTCATGGTAGCCGCCTCGTACCCCTTTCGGACAAACACTCGCTTCGCCGCTTCTATGATGCGAGGCTCCATCTCATTCATGTCTTTCGCTTCCATAATAAAATGTTATTTTTTGTTTTGTCACCATTGTTTGTCATTGTTGTTTGACACATGCGTCAAAAATAGTATAAAAAAATTACATAGCAAGTAAAACCTAAGTTTTCTTGCTATGTAATCCTTCTTTTTTTCATTCGAGAGGAAATACGATTCCTTTCGAGAGGAAGGCGGATTCCCTTCGAACCCGCCTTTCATTTCTATCGGAAGTAATTATTGGATCGTGCGAGCCTCAACTCCTTCGGTCGTAATCTCCACGGGATTGATCAATCCCTCCTCGTTGAACGTCATCTTCTCGATACAAGTCTCCCGGTGGTCACGTGTCTTGACCCCGGCCGGCCGGCGATGGTACACGATGTAGTAATCTTCCGAATTCGGCACATGCATGATCGAGTGGTGCCCCGCTCCGTTGGCGATATCGAAATTTTGCCGCAAGACCTCCCCGATACGATTGAACGGGCCAAAAGGAGAATCGGAGATGGCGTAAGCGACCTTGTAATCCGGTCCGGTCCAGCCACCCTCACTCCACATGAAGTAATATTTACCATTCTTCTTAAACATAAACGGGCCTTCCACGTAATCCTTGGGAGTTACCTCTTTATAAATCGTTCCGTCCTCAAACGGTATAAGTCCGGTAAAGTCTTTATTCAAGCGTACCATGTTGCAGTGTTTCCAACCACCGTAATACATATAATACTCATCATTGTCAGCGTCGTGGAAAACAAACTGGTCGATCGGCTGCGCCCCATTCACGATCTCGTTGATCAGCGGCTTACCCAGCAAATCCTTATAAGGCCCTTCCGGACGATCGCTCACGGCAACACCGATACCTCCGATCTCTCCCTCGTGCACGTCATTCGCCCCAAAGAAAAGATAATACTTACCGTCCTTGTTGATTACTGAAGGAGCCCACATAGCGATCTTCGCCCATTTCACCTCTGCCGTATCAAGAATGGCGGTATGCTTAGTCCAACTCACCAAATCCTTGGAAGAGAAGCAATCGAAGAAGGTTTGCTTCTCATATAAATCACTCGTAGTCGGGTAAATCCAATAGGTATCCCCGTAAATAATTCCCTCCGGATCGGCGTACCAACCCTCGAATACAGGATTACCACTCTTCGCTACCTCTTCGCTTGGAGCCTGTTTAGGACCCCCGCAGGACATCAAGGCACCGGCCATCAATACTGTGTAAAACAGGCTTTTCTTTCCGTTTATCATCAATAGTAGATTATTTATTAGTAAATCAAATAGTATCTTTTAATTATTCGAGTTCTCCATGTTCTTCGCCAAACCACCTTCCGAGGTCTCCTTATAAAGACTGGGCAAATCATTACCTGTCTGGCGCATCACCTCAACCACCTGATCAAAACTTACCCGGTGTTTTCCGTCGGAGAAGTTCGAGAACGTATTCGCGTCAAGTGCACGGGCGGCGGCAAAAGCGTTTCGCTCGATACAAGGGATTTGTACCAAGCCACAAACAGGATCGCAAGTCAATCCCAAGTGATGCTCCAATCCCATCTCGGCGGCATACTCGATCTGCGCAGGCGTACCACCAAACAACTGACTGGCGGCAGCGGCAGCCATAGCGCAAGCCACGCCAACCTCACCTTGGCAACCTACCTCTGCCCCCGATACGGAGGCATTCGTACGCACCACATTTCCAAACAAGCCTGCCGTAGCCAACGCACGCAATATACGGGAATCACGGAACTCACGCGTCTCCTTCAAGTGATAAAGGACCGCAGGCATTACACCGCAAGAACCACAAGTCGGAGCGGTCACGATCTTCCCACCGCACGCATTCTCCTCAGACACCGCCAAGGCATAGGCATACACCATTCCCCGGCTCTTGATACTGCTGCCATAACCTTTCGCACGGATCATATAATCGGAAGCCTTACGACGAATGCCCAAACCTCCCGGCAAGATGCCTTCCGCTTCCAGACCACGACGAACCGCATCCTGCATCACTTCCCATACCTCAGCCAGATAATCCCAGATAGAAGGGCCTTCGTGCTGCTCGACATATTCCCAATAGGAATGGCCAGTCTTCTCACACCAAGCCTGTATCTCCTTGATCGTATGCATATCGTATACTTGCTCCGTCCTCAACTCATTGAAAGACTCGTTCGCCAAGGTTCCCCCGCCGATACTATATACGGTCCACGTATCCAGCTCCTCGCCACTCTCATTATACGACTCGAACAACATCCCGTTCGGGTGAAACGGCAAGAAAGTCTTGGGTTCCCAAGTAATATTTGTCTTCGCGACCGGCTGTAATACCTCAAGAATAGCTGCATCCGTCATATGGCCTTTTCCCGTAGCCGCTAGGCTACCATATAAGGTTACGTTAAAACGAACAGCGCCCCGGTTACGTTCCAAGAACATTTGTGCCGCACGCATCGGCCCCATAGTATGACTGCTTGAAGGGCCATGACCCATCCGGTATATTTGTTTGATTGATTCCATCTTTCTTCGATCTAAGTTTTCTTGTTTCTATACTTTAAGGAAAATATTATGTTTATAAAACGCATACAAAAGTACATAAATTACCGATACATTGCACATGGCAATGAGCACCGGATAATAATTTCCTAAATATTGCTGGGTTCCGAAAAACAAGGATTCGCCGATACACCTAAAACTTACCACGTTAGTGAGCATATAAGCCAGTATTGAATTCATGCCATACACTTTCAGCCAAGTCGTATACTTTCGATGCCCTTTATAGTCGATCCAATAATAGAACAACCCCATAAGCAAGAAACAGTACCCACTGCTCACCAATACCATCGAACTAGTCCACAGTTTCTTAATAACGGGAAGCTCGATACCCCAAAGCCATCCGGCGATAACCATACCCAGACCAATACCGAATAACATCCGTAATTTGAGCCGCTCGGAATATAATTTGTTCTTTAGGATATATCCGGCGAACAACCCGGTCAACACGGTTACCCCGAAATTCAAGCTGCTCAGTATCCATGTATAACGATACCAAGTAGCGAATATCACCTCCCCGTTCTCCACCGTCGCCCCATCCCGGAAACGTCTCAGTACGGTGCGATCGATCCATTCGGCCAAATTACTATCCGGTGTGTACGAACCTCCCCCATAGTTACCGACTGTAATAAACTCCATCGTTCCCCAAAAGATTAATAAAAGAGATGCCGCTATACCGATCTGTACCCGTATCCTTACATGCAAGAATAACAAGGAAGCAATCAAATACCCCATAGCGATCGACTGCAAAGTATTTGAATACAAATAAACCCGGTCCGGGTCCAAAGCCAATAAATTACCTTGGCACATCATACCGAAGACCCAAAGCAGTACCACCCGTTTCCCGATCCGCCGATATACCGCCATCTTATCGGGCATATCCTTATAACGAGACAAAGAGAAAGGCATGGAAACTCCCGCCATGAATAAGAATAAGGGCATCACGAGATCCCACGTAGAGAATCCCTCCCATTCCACATGCGAGAATCCCCACATAAAAGAATTAAACCAAGGCATATCGATCGCATGGGCCAGCGGATGCAACACCATCTCCAACACCACTAAGCAAAAAAGGTCGAAGCCACGGAGTACGTCCAATGACTCCAACCGATTTAATTTCTTCTTCTCCATCCGTTTATTATACTTTCAAGAAAATACGTTGGCGATATAAGAAATACAAGAATCCCCAACAAACAGCGATATATGCGATAGCGCTAACCAAAGGCTGGGCGGTCTCGGGCATCAACTTCGCCAGCCCTCCGAATATAGCCTCGGAAGTATAGGAGAAACGGATAAAACGCTGCGCCAAATAGATCGTAATAGAGTTCATGCCGATCACGGTAAAAAACAAGGTCCATTTACGCCACCCCAATACGTCTATGATATAGAAGAACAAAGCAAACATCCAAACGGAATAAGCACCTACCACACAGACAAAGGAACTTGTCCATAGCTTCTTATTGATCGGGAAGACCAAACTCCATAACAAGCCGACGATCAACAATACAGCTCCCGCTCCTACTAAACAAAGCTCTTTCTTTCGGTCGGTCAGCCCCTCTTTCCGTAACTTAATCCACTCACCGGTGAACATGCCCAGCATCGCCGTGGCAATCGCAGGGACGGTGGAGAATAAACCCTCCGGATCAAAAACAGTCTCGTGCAAACGTCCGGGAAGAAACAGGCGGTCAATATACCCTACCAAGTTTCCCTCGAGCGTGAACGGCCCCGCTCCACCGACATCCGGCACAGGCACAAAAGCCATCGCCAGCCAATAGCCAACCAAAATAAGAACCGTTATCCCCGCACGCACTTTCCAACCGAAACGGACAAACAACAAGGCTGCGAACATCCATCCCAACCCGATACGCGCCAGCACGCTCGCACAACGCAGGTGGTCAAATTCGAACGACAATAGCCCGTTATATACCAATCCCAAGAAAACCAAGGTAATCCCCCGACGGACGATCTTCTTATAAATCGCCCCTTCCGTCATACCTTTTCCTCGTTGCTTCTCTAGTGAGAACGGAAACGAGATACCCGCAATAAAGAGGAACAATGGGAAGATCGTGTCGTGATGTGCCAACCCGTTCCATTCCACATGTTCCATCTGCCCGGCTATCGCCTGAAAAAAAGGATTCGGAAACAATGTCGCCAAAGCGACAAATAAAGAAGCACCGCCCATAATAAAGAGCATGTCAAAACCCCTAAGGGCATCCAATGATTGCAACCGCTGGGGTTGTTGTTTTTGTTTTTCCATATAATCTATTTACATTTAAAGTCAACACAAATATACGTAAACTCACTTACATACGAATGGGATTTGACATAAAAGACGCTCCTAATCTTTCCCCTCGCATTTAGCCTCCAGTTTTTCAGCGTACGCTTCTTTCCTCATCAGATATAGATGAATAAAAAGGAGTTATAAAGTTCAGAAAACCATAGCGCTTCTAGCGTAGATATCAATAAACTTTTCCCAAAACGGCGAGGACGACTCAGAAAGTAAGGCTTACCTTTCGTCACCAATTGGTAAATCAAGGCAGTCTTATCCACATATAAATAGTTCTCATTCCGAATATTTTCGAAACTCTGTATTCCTATCGGTAATTTACGCATAGTCGTCATAACCTTTTTTCTTACTACACCTGTTGTTGAACAAAGATAGAACTTTTTTCCGGAACAAGTCTCCGATTATAGTTTTCATTCTATGAAATACTCAATTTTTTCTACACTAATAGAGGGCGATATTTTACTTTCCATAAGCTGGAAGTAGAATATCGCCCTCTATTTTACAAGACAGTTTGTCTATGAGTAAGCACTAGATCTAAGGCATACAAATATTTCACTGAGTAAGATCACCTCATAGCCTTAGCAAAAGCTCTAATCGCATAATGAATAAAATAATAAACAGCCTTATACACCGGCAAATCCATCTCATTTCTCAAAATGTTCCACTGCCAACGCATGGCTTTTAATTTATTCGAAGAGACCGAATGGTCACTAACTCGGTAAAGAGCCGTCACCGTATTTGTGTTCCGCGCTTTATACCCTTGCTTTAAGATAGAAAGCCAACATACATAATCCTCATGCCCAATTTCCTTGAAAAATATCTTTCCCGTCAAGGCTGAATCATACATGGCTGTCAAGCATCCTATACAATTCCCTTTCAATAACAAAGGATAATCAACCTCACAAGGAGCTATTATTTCACGTCCGCTTCGCTCACCATCTAGGTTTACTTTCTCATAATTAGAGAAAACAATAGCGACCTCGGACTTTTCAAAAACTTTTAACTGATCGCTTAGCTTATTCGGTAACCATATATCATCGCTATCCAAGAAAGCAATATACCGTCCTTTCGCTTCCTTTATTCCCATATTACGGGGTAACGTAGGCGAACCGGATGGTTTATCCGTCCGTAAATATCGAATACGGGAATCTATTCTCGCATACTCTTGAATGATCAAGAGCGAATCATCACTAGAACAATCATCCACAATAATCATCTCCCAATCCCCAAACGATTGAGCCAATACGGACTCAATCGCTTGGGATATAAAAGGAGCCGCATTATAACACGGGGTTATAATGGATACAAGAGGCAACACGTTAAAATACAAATAATTATTTAAATAAATAACGTTTCAACTTAGCGAATGCCTTAAGCGAACGTTTCAAGTCTGAAGGATTACGCAAACCGACTCTCAGCCTGTGTAAAATGTAACTGGCACGTAAATAATATTTCTTCCGTGCCCTATTACAGAAATCAACCATTTCCCCTGCGGAAAGATCCGGTAAAGACAATACGGTGTTATGTGTACCATCCGGCAAACAATACTTCTCATAATCCGTCTCTATATAGTTGTTTTCCCTCGCCCACTGATAAGCCTCCGTACCGGGATAAGGTATCAACGGGAAAAACTGGGCGGTATCCGTATTCAACCTCAACGCCAACCGAAGAGTCTCTTCCATGGTTTCCCGGGTTTCACCTTGGTTACCGACCATATAACAAGCATGTATTAACAAACCCGCCTTTTTAGCGTTGGCAACATACTGATAGAAATATTCCACCTTCGTTCCTTTCTTGATGTTATCCAATATCTGTTGGCTACCACTCTCTATACCCGGAATAATCAAACGACATCCGGCCTTTTTCATAGCCAACATCGTTTCCAAATCAAGGTCCACACGAGCATTACATAACCATTTCAGCCGTTTATTCAATTTCTTTTCCACTAACAAACGACAAATGTCCAATACTCGCTTCTTATTGGCTGTAAATGTATCATCTTCGATTACTACCTCTTTCACATCTGGGAAATTAGCGGCAATGTATTCGAACTCGGCCACCACATTCTCTGCGGATCGTGCCCGAAAAGCATGCCCATGCATCGTTTGCGGATAGACACAGAAATTACAACGGAAGGGACATCCACGCCCGGTAAATATCTGGATAGAGGGATATGTGGCAGCAGCGAAAAAGTAATCCCTCTCATTTAAATGTTCCTTGATAAATTGTGAGGCAAAAGGAAGATCATCCAAATTCTTCATCGGTGGCATATGCGCGGTTCGTACAAACTCCTTCCCGTCCCAAAAACAAAGCCCTCGAACCTCCCGCAGATCCTTTCCTGCGTCCAGAACATTCGCTAGCTCATTCACGATACAATCATATTCCCCAATAGCGACCGCATCCACCGCATTCGAATAACCCAACGTCTCTTCCGCACAGGCCGAAGGATGAGTACCCACCAATACGACAAAAGAGTGTGGATAAATCGCTTTCAATTTCCCTGCGAAAGCCACATCGTTTTTAATGGAAGGCGTACTTGTATCCAAGACAAACAAAGAATGCTCATTATTCGTCTTCTCAATAATATCTAAAGATTGTTCCTCATTTAGCTGTTTAGCCGGAGCATCCAAAAAAGAGACAATATGTCCCTGCTTCCGTGAATACAAAGCAGCGTAAATCAGCCATAGAGGATAATATAAAGCCCCGCTTTTTGTAATGGCCGGACTACGGGACTCACGAGAGAATTTTCCATACTCAGCCTTGAATGGGGGATTGATGAAATAGATATTCATAATTAATTATTTTGTAATGCTTCTTATCAACAAAAAATAAGCTAGATAGACACGATAAGCAATCTTATACCAAAAACTATTGGTACTTTTCGCACCTGCAAAAGATACAGTATTTTCATGTCTTCTATACAATTGCAAGACTTTGGGGTAATAACCGCATTTGAAGTGAATCTGGCTAAATAATGCAATCCATAAATCGTGAGCTACCACTTTGTCTGGAAATGGCAAAGTTGCTTCAAGGACTTTACGATGAAAAGCCATGCAACTACCTAACCATAGATTTTTCACCCAATTTTCCAAAGCACTCTTATCTAAAGGCGATTGCTCTACATAAAACATATCTTGAGTTATATTCAATTCTGAATCAGTCAAAGCGCAATTACTGGTAACCAAGTCATAATTACCTTGAATAAGGAAATCCGTTAACTCGCATAATTTATTCGGAAGCCAAACATCATCTTGATCGGCGAGAAATATAATATCACCACTAGAGTGTAAAAGGGCATTTTCAAAATTATGAGTGACACCTTTTTCCAATTCATTCATGAACAATTTTATTCGATTATCATTATATGACTTTATAATTACGCATGTAGAGTCTGTAGAGTGATCATCAGATACTATCAATTCATCATCTTCTGATAATTGACATAAGATACTATCTATTTGCTCTTTTATATACCTTTCACCATTATAGGTAGCCATGCAAACTGAAATCATAGATTCAATACGTTTTTATTATTCATTATTTCTTCATAAACTTTACATGTTTGCACTGCCACATTAGACCATGAAAAGTCTTTTATATTCAAATCAAAAACCTTCCGCTCTTGATAGGCTTGTAAAAGTGTTCGTTCAATGGCAGATATATCTAAAGGATCTACCACATAAGGAGCTTTAGAAAAATAAGTTTCTTTAGGAAGATATTCTGAAGTTGAAATAACTATAGGACATCCTTGTGATGCAGCTTCCATACTAACTAAACCTGGAGACTCCCTTAAAGAAAGTAACACATGCAAATTAGCATAATGATAGAAAGAAGCAATTTCATCATGCGGAACTTTATCCAAGAAAAACACATTTCCACGTTCTTGAGCTATCGCATGTAATTTTCGTCCGTATTTAAAATCACTAATTTGACCTATAAACACAATCGGTATATCTGAATGATTCCGAAGAGCATAAATCAAATTAAGTTGGTTTTTCAAATATTCAATTCTTCCAACCTGCAAAATATAGTTCCTAGGAAGCTTATATTTAGAAAAAAATATTTCTGACGATAGTATTTGGTTTTCTTTAAGTTCAACACCATTATAGACAACACGTAGCTTATTCATATTTTTCATTCGTGCAAAATCATAAAGTAAAATTCCTTCCTCCAGAGAATTAGGTAGCACAAAACTGGAATAATCTATAAACTTACGTACATGTTTTCTAAATTCCCATGAAACGGTTCTAGGTCTTCTAAGGAAGGCAGTAATATTTCCATATAAAAAACGATAAAAAAGCACACAAGATTTTCGTATATGCGAAGGATATCCAAAAAAATAGTGTAATGGAGGAATAGAATAAGAATAGTCCCAATAAATACATGATGATACGATAGGAATACCCAATTGATGAGCTTTTTCCATGAATCTATTTGTTATTTCGTAGGTAGAAAAATTAAATATATGTACGATATCAAAATCGTCTGTTAACTCTTTTGGATCTGTTATTACAGAAATATGGAAACCATACAAAGACTCCAGCCACTTTTTTGTTTCCAGCATTTGTATTGCATCACCTCCCAACGGATTATCATATAAAGGACGGTTGCAAAAAGCGACATTAATTTGCATCATAAGGCGATTTTTGTATATTATAAAGACTACGGTATGAATAGGCAGGATGATTCCCTATATATTCAAAATAATTAGTATAAGGAATATAGCGATAATCATAAGAAGTAATTTGATAAATTTTAATCATTCCCCAAAAAAAGAATATCATAAATAACATTCTTTTCTGAAACGACATCGATAACAGTTTTATATCCCGAAAAATAATTTCGATTGAAATTATAAAAAAAGGCATAGTATAAAACAAGAACCGTTGTATCATCTTCATTGACATTCCAAAAGGATAAATCATAAAAAACAACATAGACAAATTAAACACATATTTACCATAAGCAAAACTATTCTCTATAAATTTACGATTGTATAATATAATAAAGAATGATGTAACTCGATAAATTGTACCTAAAGCAACTGTAGAACTCCAGAATTCATCTCGCATAAAATAATTTCTTACACGCTCTCCCAAGTAGCCATCAACACCTATCAATGGAAATAATATATAATCAACAATCAAGTCCAATCTATATGCTAAAATATTCGAAAGGACAAAAAGTATAATAAAGTATTTGCTCTTTACAAAAATATTAGAAAACAAATATACAATCACTAAGAAATAAGCACTTGAATGTATTTGAGCTAGCAAAACTGTTATCGCAAAGAAAAATACAGCATTTCTATTCAAAAGGAATTTTATCGCCCAGAAGAAACCTCCTGCAGCTAATAAATTCCGGAAAGGGCAGTCTATAAAAAGATAAAGTCCCATATCAGGAAGGAACAAGAACCAAAACAAAAAAACATCCTGTTTAAATACTCTAACAAAATAACAGAGTGAGGAAAATACCAAAAACTTGAATACAATATGAAAGAGCCAAAAATCTATACCTATTGTATGAAAAATAGCTTGCAAATAGCTGTATCCTAATTCAAATAATTCTTGATCAACGGTTGCTAAAGATGAATGATTATAAGCATATTCATAATTACGCCAGTCTGTACCACACATATAACCTGCACACAAAAATAGTGCCAAGCCAATCAAGATAAAAGTTTTTATTTTTTTATCTTTTAAAAACGTCGCAAAAAAACAACTAAGTACACTAAAATAATAGACAAACATATCAGATCAGTGCTGTACAAATTCTTCCACAAGCCTTCCCATCTCCATAAGGATTAATCGCTTTACTCATCTTATTGTAATAATCTTGATTTTCCAATAATGCTGAGACTTCGTTAACTATTTTATCATAGCTCGTTCCTACCAGTTTCACCGTTCCAGCCTCTAATGCCTCCGGCCTTTCCGTTGTATCACGCATTACAAGCACAGGTTTTCCTAGTCCCGGAGCCTCTTCCTGAATACCTCCACTATCTGTCAATACGATATTGGATTTTTCCATCAGATAAACAAAACTCAAATATTCCAAAGGTTCAATAAAGAACATATTACCTAAACCGGATAGATTATCTTCAAATACCTCATGAATGGGTTTGCGTACATTGGGATTCAAATGCATTGGATAAACAAAATCCACATCCGGGTATTTCTTTGTTAAATCTTTAATGGCCGTACATATGTGGACAAAACCTTCACCAAAATTTTCACGACGATGCCCAGTAATCAGCACCAGCTTCTTCCCCTCTTTCAAACGGGTCACATCATAACCTGCTTGCTTCAACAAACTTTCCAGTTCAGCATCCAACTTAAGATTTTTCTTTATATGATCCACTACCCTATACAAAGCATCAATCACCGTATTTCCGGTAACTACAATCTGCTCCTCTTTTATACCTTCAGCCAACAGATTTTGCTTGCTCAACGGTGTAGGAGAGAAGTGATAGGTTGCGATACGGCTGGTAATCTGCCTATTCATTTCCTCAGGCCAAGGACTATAAATATCGTGAGTACGCAAACCCGCTTCTATATGCCCCACTGGGATCTGCTGGTAAAAAGCCGCTAAAGCCGCTGCTGTGGAAGTGGTAGTGTCTCCATGTACCAGTACAACATCCGGTAGAACTTTTCTCAACACATTTCGCATCCCTACTAACACACGAGCTGTCACGTCATATAAATCCTGCCCTTGCTTCATGATGTTCAAATCATAGTCGGGTTGAATATCAAAAATGCGTAACACTTGATCGAGCATCTCACGGTGTTGTCCTGTGACACAAACCACGGTTTCGAACTTCTCGGGATATCTCAGAAACTCCTTCACCAAAGGAGCCATCTTAATCGCTTCGGGACGAGTACCGAAGACCAACATTATTTTCTTCTGCATAGATTCTTACCTGTTAAATATTTTATTGTAGTCAAAATCCCGTATTTCTTCAATCCGAGATTGGAATTTACATTTCTCCAGTCTTTCAATGACCAATTGGGTATTTTCAAAATCGCCTAACGCAACAACCATATCTTTAGAGCCATATACAAATTCAGCCATACCTTTGGCCTTTTCGCTGTAAGAGAGAAATAAGGTAGGAACTGAAACTGTAATGGCATTAATCGCACAATGCATACGAGCCGCTATAACATAGTCACATTTCACAATAAAGCGTTTCAATCCCACAAAGCCCGGATCTGAATCGATAATCATTATCTTATCTTGAAAATTCTTGGGTAGTTTATCATAAATAGCTTTCATATACAGTAGATCATTATCCGATTTATCAGGCGATAATACATGTGGAAGAAAAAGCACCTCGCACCCCCTCCGCTCAATAAGCCGTATTACCGCCTCCGCTTGTATTGCTACCGCTTCCTCAATACTACCATATTCATATAGTGCCGACAAAGGACTCAAGTTAATTCCAATGATAATCCCCTCATGCTGCTCCGGGACCAAATTTACGGGATTCTTCACTAAAAAAGCCGGATCTGGTGCTAAGCACAAATTAGCATTCAAATTCAAAGATTGTAAATACTCCCATGTATTTGATTCTCTAGAAACAATGAGGTTTATCTTTGATAAGTGATGGGAGAAGAAGCGCAATGCCAGATGATTCTCCTCAAACTTACCGACCGAAGCCCCCCAAAGGATATACTTTATTCCACGTTGTTGAAGCTGTTCCAAAAACAAGGGTAATGAAGCGTTATATGAGCCATTGGATGCCAGCGTATATATATCACCACCTATGGAGAAAACCGTATCAAAGCCCACCACCCAATCAAGCTTGTCATAAGGTACGACATAGGGAATATGGAGGTAAGACAAACACTTTCTTACAATATTATACCAACTCCAACGCCTTCGCTTAGGGCGAGGAAGTATCTTTATGTCACAATCAGACAAACGTTTCCTATCATCTTCAAAATTATAGGAAGCATACGTCACCTCAATCTTTGGATTGACAGCTTTCAGAATCTCAACAGTACCTCTGACTATAGCCTCACAACCATAATTATATACGCCGTCAATACCTATTAATAGAACCTTCTCCATCATATTGTTTTACACTTCAAAATTTTATTCTTAATATAAGATATCACCTTCTCTCTTATTTCCTTATCAATCCCCACGTAAAACACAGATGTGAAAACACTCAATATTATAAGTATTAAATAGCCTAAACTACCCCAAAAATCCAAACAAGTCACATCAACACACCATCTCAATAGTAATGGGAGCAGTAAAGCTACTATAGTAACCCTTAGACAAGATTTAAAAACCAAGCCTATATCGCACCAATCATATCCAACAATCCTCACCAATAAGAATGGCTTTATAAACAAAGCAAGAAACATGCATATCAACAGATTAGACCATGAAAGCACAATCGGCGAATATCCTAATTTAAACAACAAATAAATTAGGGGAAATTGTAAGAACCCCAATGTAGGAGAAAGGAGAGCATTTTCTCGCAAACTACCTTTGGCATACAAAGCAGTATAAAAAGATGTGTCAAATACCTGAAACAAGCTTTGTACAGTAACAATTTGCACAAAAGCAATTGTATAATCAGGAAAAGTTCCTAACCAAAACCTTAATAAAGATTCTGTCAACAGCAAAATGGGTAAACATATAAGCAGACTCAAATAGTAAGAATATTTTGTTGAAGCAAGCAACAATCTTTTTGAGCCGTCGTAATCATGAACTGCGTATCTTTTTACGATTTGAGGATTGACTGCCGTACGGAAATTGGTCACAAATTGATTAGCGGCCATATTCACCTGAACGGAAATGGCACGAGCTGTAACAATTGCCGGAGAGAAAAACATATTCAGCAGCATCAAAACTCCTTGATTGTTCAAAGCAATAGATCCATTTGCAAACAGACCCCAACCTGAGAAAACGGCAATAGGCTTTAATACTTTCTTGTCTAGTACAAAATGATATTCACACTCAGTAAACCGCTTACGACAATAAATGCGATAGAAACACATCGAAGCTATTTGCACAAAGCACAATAAAGTGGCATAATATTTCATCTTGTCAAAGTTCCCTATCTCCAACAAATACACTATACACAACTTCGCAATCACCTCTATTATACCCACGTAGGCAAATACTGACATTTTTTCATGGGCTATGACACATGCGTTATAAGGGATCTGTGTCAATGAAAAGACCGCAGTCACGATAGATATATGAAACACATATATAGCTGCAACCAACCGTTCCGACGGTATAACCATTTTGTATTGCAAAAACCACATTCCCAGTGTTTCGCCAGTTATCACCACCATTGCAGCTATCAAGATATGCAAAGATAATGTGGTAGAAAAGGTACGTTTCAATTTCTCAAAATCCCCATTTCCCAACTCAAATGTCAAAAAACGAGAAGAACCAGCACTTAACGCTCCATTGACAAAAGATAACAAAGCCACTATTCCACCAACCGACTGATAAATACCATAATCGTCAATACCTAATTTCTGTAATATGACACGTGACGTATATAACAAAACCAGCATGACAAACATCATGCGGGTATAGAGAAATACTGTGTTCTTTGTAATCGTTCTATTGGCAGAATACATAAAATTTAAATTAGACGATTTTACGAATTAATTTTCGTCCTATTTTGCACATCAATAAAAAAATACGAACTGCATAGCACTTATGATACCTAAACAAATAATAAATAACTTTATCTTCCCAGCCTGCATTACCTAGATAGTCGATAAAACGCAAATTCATTTCACATGTATCAATATGATTAAGTTTACACCAGCTATTAATGACACAATCTGTTTCCCCTTCATATTTCCAATCAATACCATGCTGGAAATTATTCTTAATATAAGCGTCATACGTTAATTTCATTCCTTCTTTTAAGGATATAGTATGCCGAAAAGCAGGAACAGCCCATTTTATTTTCTCATTACTGTTTATAGCATCAATGGAACGTCCTCCCAATATTTCACCAGATTTTTCAGGTAATTCTTTGGCGTAAAAAGCACTGTCAACATCCACTAGTTTTGGAGATGCACCTATCAACTCAGAAAGGCATTCCAATACTTCATTAAACGATGGGGTTTCATCTCCACAAATGTTAAAAGCCTCATTGTAAGCCATCGGATTACCGATTAGCCCTACTACCCCGACCGCAAAATCCTCCACACGCATCATATTACAACGGTTATTACCTTCATTCCATCTAACAATAGGCTTTCCATTCAAGACTCTCGCTATTAAAGTCCAATGATAACCATATTGTGGAACAATGCCATAAGGGATTCTCGTATCACCATATGTCACACATGGACGTATGATCGTATATTTTACATCTGTGCCAGTAGCCAGTTCCACTAACTTTTTTTCACTAGCCCACTTATTGATGCTATAATCCCACACAGGTAAAACTTTTGGAGAATCTTCTTTAAAAATTCCTCCTAAAGAAGTATTATATACAGCACACGAAGAAATAAAGAAATATTGCTTAGTATATTGGGAATAAAACTTAAAACTATCAGCCGTATCTTTATCCGAATAACAAAGAAAATCCATGACCGCATCAAAAATTCGATTCTTTAAGATCGATTGAATTCTTTTCGTATCCTTCTTATCCGCCACAATAACATCAACTCCTTCCGGAATCAGGTTCTTTCTTCGCCCACGATTTATCATTGTCACTTTTAAACCTTGTTTCAAAGCCACATTTACAACAGCACTACTTAGAACGCCTGTTCCTCCTATGATTAAAATATCCATATCTCAATTCTGATTTGAAAATTTCAATATCGTACCGCCCCAACTCAGTCCTACCCCGAAACCAGCTACCACAACTTGCATCCCAGCCTTTATCGTTCCGTTTAGCAAACAATCTTTCAATCCTATCAATACTGTTGACGAAACTGTATTTCCCGTATTCTCAAGACTGACATAAAATTTCTCTTTAGGCAATACACAAACCTTGCGAATCGTATTCAACATAAACTTATTGGCTTGATGAAAAATGAAATAATCAATCTCTTCTTTTTGGGAACCGCTTTTATCCAGCAATTGCCTCACCAGCACAGGAACAGTTTCAAGAGTAAAATTAAATATCGCCCCACCATTCATATACAAATAATCATCATACCACGTATGACCTTCTTCATCTTCTTTGAAGATCCCGGTAGGCTTCCGCTGTTTAGAAGCCCCCGTTTTAACAATCAGATTCTCGGCTCCACTGCCATCCGTACCACACACAAAATCGCCTATTTCCACAAATCCATCCGTGGAGATCAAGCAGGCTGCCGCACCATCTCCAAATATAGAACGGTTACTTTTATCAGACGGATGCAAATACTTACTATATGTTTCCGCAGTAAGCAACAGGACATTCCGGGCAATCCCTGCAGAGACCAATCCCTTAGCTACCGCCAAACCATAAATACAGCCTGAACACCCCAAATTATAATCAAAAGCTCCACTTGTCACCGGGATACCTAACCTATGTTGCAGCAAGCAAGCCGTGGAAGGCAAAAAATAATCCGGACTTTGTGTGCAAAGCAATAAAAAATCAATCTCAGAAGGAGAAATTCCATATTCTTCAAACAGTCTCCTTGCTGCCTTTTCCGCCAAGTCTCCTGCCGTTTCATTATCAGCAGCCAAGTGGCGAGAGGTGACCCCAACCTTTGCAGTCACTTTATCTACACTCCATTCAGGAAAGTCTTTCAACAACTCTGCATTGGTTACAATCCTTTCGGGCAAATAATAAGATAATGCTTTTATATATACTTTCATAAGTTACAAATTATTCTCCCCCCCTGTTAAATCGATACAAGAACCTGTCATCCAAGATGATGCATCAGACAGAAGATAAACAGCCAAATGGGCGACATCTTCAGGAGTACCATATCTTTTG
The DNA here is from genome assembly GCF_000307475.1 of Parabacteroides sp. D25. NCBI lineage: Bacteria > Pseudomonadati > Bacteroidota > Bacteroidia > Bacteroidales > Tannerellaceae > Parabacteroides > Parabacteroides sp. D25. Next base: position 430,894 of record NZ_JH976503.1, read on the forward strand.
AGGGGGTATTTCAATTGCTCTCGCTCCAAATCCTCCTTAGTAAGACCTCCTTGCAGTATTAAATCCGTCCACACCATTGCGGGAGAAATACAATTGACCCGAACCAAGCGTGGAGCTAATTCCAAAGCTAAACAATTAGCGTATGAAATAAGCGCTCCTTTAGAAGCACTATATAGAGAATTACCAATACTAGGAGAAACAGCAGCTCGCGAAGCAAGAAACACGATCGAAGATCTCTTATTGACTTTTTTCTCTTTCAACAAAGCAGCTTGCAAACAAACGGAAGATTTGAAATTTACACTCATAACCTCATCCACGTCAGAGAAAGCCAACATCTTACATGGTTTACGGAAACCAATGCCTGCACAATGCACTACCCCATCCAAAGTAGGCGTATCATGTACCAGCGTGGCTATATCCTCTTCCGAAGAAAGGTCAGCTTTCTGACTCTGATGCCCCTTTCCTTCCAATAAGTGGTATGTCTCATCTAAACGAACTTGGTTACGCCCTGTTACTACCATCACAGCTCCCATCCTAGAGCAAGCTACAGCGATAGCACGACCAATACCCGCCGAAGCTCCTGTTACCAAGATCCGTTTGCCTACAAGAGCAAAAGGATTGTAATTATCCATTATTTAACAGCTAACAGATTAAACAGATCCTCCACTGTATCGCAAGAACGGATTTCTTTACCTGTTATACTTTTGCCGTATTCTGTTTTTACGAAGGCAATGATCCCCATTGCCGTTAAAGAACTCCACTCTTCCAATTCTTGAAAATAAGTATCCGGTAAAATGTCGGATACATCCGTATCATCAAACTGTTCAGCAAATTTTGCCACAAAATCATTTAATTCCATATCTCTAAATTTTAATATTTCCACAATATATCTTCATCTACTACAACCGCAGGGTTACCTGAAACTAGCGCATGAGCAGGAACATTCGATGTTACAAACGCATGTGCGCCTACGATAGCACCATCACCGATCTTGACTCCCGGCATAATAACACATCCTTCACATAACCAAACTTTATCGCCAATAACAACAGGGCGAGAATTTTTATATCCTTGACGATTGATGTAGTGACCACCGTTATTATCCCTAATGGTGACGTTACGACCTATCTGTACATCACGACCAATAATTATTTTCTCCGAACAAATAATTGTAGTAGAAATATTTGTTCCTGTACCGCCTTTAAAAATAAGTTCGCCACCTGGGAACACTTCTATGTCGGCCCCATACCCGATGTTCACATTGCCTCCTATGACTATTTTCGCTCCCTTATCTACTAACAAACGGCTCTCTAAATGGGATTTAGGAAACTTTTTCCATCCTAAAACCATCCGACCTTTTTTTTCTACAATAGCCCCCCTTCTTATCCGTATAACAGAGTGGGGAGTAGGGAAAATAAAATGCCCATGCAGAATCTCCAAAAGACTGTTATTGTATAGCAATTTATAAAGACTAATCAGAGAGAAGCGAGTATCACAAAAAAGTTTAAACATTCCTCTTATATTTTTCAAAAGAGGCTTTATACGAGTCTTAACACCTTTGTTATCACTTTCGCTTATATACTTTTGTGCTATTTGTAAAAAAGTCATCTTATCCAAATCATCAAAAAATTGCTTTCGATCAACCAAGGCTGGCGGCATTGATTCTTTTAATGCCATATTCCCCATTTCAATCGAGCAGAAAGGAACTTTATGATAATTAATTCTAGATTTTATTTTTTCAAAAAAATCTTTTCCTTTCTCTGAATTGATCATTACCAACGACGTACCTAAATCCTTATCCAGTGTTTTGTCTATCTTTTCAATCTTCCAAAAATCCGCCAATGTTATATCAGCTATTCTTGGATACCCCTTAAACTTACATTCATAACAAGAAGGACGAGCATAAACATGTGTTCGTAAATATCCTTTTGTAAAATCACTTTGATCACCTGTTTCATAGTATTCTTTTCCATTGTCAAGAATAACTTTTTGAGTAAGATTTCTCCAACCATATTCTTTTGATTTGGCTTTACAATAAATAACCTTATGAGCATATCTTTCTTCAAAAGAATCCAAATATTTTCTCCATACTTTGGGAGAATTTACACCTAGACAAATAAAATCAGCAATAATTAAATTTTCATAATCTTTACGCAAAAAAGCTCTCAGCGCAGCCATTTGACACGGAGTTCCACACACCAAAACTTTTTCACCGATTTTAAGCAACCCCCTTACTTCTTTATAAAATCCCTCCAAATTACTCTGTAAGTATTTAGAGCTTCTAAGTTTTATTAAATCCTTTTTATCATTAGATATATAATGTTTAACTAAAAAATTTTCATCAAAAACAGCACCACCCACATAACCTTTATTCATATATATAACATCTGCCAGTGCAGAAAATACACCTCCAGAAGTACTATCAAATACTACTTCTATATTCTTATGTTCCGCAGCATAACAAATAGATTGTTCTAAATCATTTTTCTTTAGTTTTTTCACATTAATTATAGGACAAACGCTATCACACAACCCACAATTTACACATTTTGTTTTATCAATAATAGGATACCAAAATCCCTCAATATCTTTCTCAAATGAAATAGCATTGTAGGTACACACATCACCACATGCATTACATCCACAACAATCTATTTTATTGGTTATATTTATCATATTCAAAACTATTTATAAATAATCCTCTTATTTTAAGCACAGCCTAAAGTACCTACTTGCAAATTCCCCCTCAAATTAGGATCAACCGTAATACTCATCAAATTCTCAAGCGTATGATGTCGGTAAAATTTCACGAAACCCAGATAAAAAACAAAAGAAGAACCAATACGCATATAGCTAGCCAATCTACATCCGAATGGATATCAATGGTCAAGACTTCTATCCAAAGACAGTAGACAAACATGCTACTGAGCAAGAGACTAAGACTCCTTAGAAATCCATAAAGAGCCACGTAATTATCGTATTTAGGAACATATCACCTTCATTAGCATGACGCATAACAGACCGGGGAAAAGATACCCCTAAAAATCATAGAACGAGAACGGATTCTTCAACATGTCTATGGAAATTATCTAATTCAAATCTCAGGCATTTTATACCTAAAAATAGTATCCGCTATTCCCGGAAGTTCATCTATCGCCTTATCCTCCTATAAAGGAACACGATACTTTTCCTCCAAACATCTTAAGAAAGTAGCCCGAAAGATTCCTTTTATTCCTCCTCCAGACAAAGCCTATATATTAAATGTATTTTGCAACATTTGATGCTCAGTATTCAGAATTTCATCCTTGATTTGTCTAATCCCATCAGACAGAGCTGTCTGAAGGGATTAGACAGCGAGCCTGTCCGCACTTACTGGCATGGCTCGCTATACCTTACATCAGACCTCGTCCGGGCTTTCGCTATCACCCCCATCAGTAGGCTTGCCGCCGATCCAAACTTGTGTACTTACACTGCGGGGCGTTTTCAAGAAACGACTCGCGGCAGAATACTGCGTCGTCACCGTCAGCGTATACTCGCCCTCCGCCAAATCAGCCGGCAGAAGCAGCGTGAGCGAGGAGGGGTTGTTGATAGTGATCAGGTCATCCGTTAATTTTGTGACGGCTTTCGCCGCATTGGTCAGCGTAACGCCTACCGACTCGTCATCGCCAACCACTTTCAGCATGGCACCGCGCACGAAGAAGTTGCGGCCCGCCGTGGCGCTGCCATCTTTCAAGCCGGTCTTCTTATCCTCGGTCTCAAGGATATACATGATATTCGACTTCTCACCTAGGATCTCCACCGCAGTCTGGGCGATCGCCTCGCGCAATGCCTTGTCCTGCGTAAAGGAGACGTAGATGGAATTCTTCTCCTTGTTCCATACGCCGCCCTCGATCACGCCAGTTAGTTGCGCAACGGCTCGGAAGAGACCCGTATTTACGCTGTAACCGTTCAAGATCAAGTCCGTCAATACCCGGTTGTAGAGTGTCACCGAGTGACGCATCGTCTCGGGACGCAGACCGGTGTCTTGCTTTTGCATCTCTTCAAGAACATCATCAAGATCCAAACTTCCCGTTGAATGTAACAGCAGGATCTTGTCCGTCTTGTTGTCGGTGGTCACCGAATTGTCGATGAGCCAGCCTTTCAATACTTTCTTCATGGTATTCTTGATTTAAAGGAGGAGTGGAATTGCTCCCCCGGATTATTACTTATACCTTAGAATTTCTTCCCAAACGCTATGTTCAAGAACGTCTTCACCAATATCTTGAAATCGAACCACCACGAGCGGTGCTCCAGATAGAACAAGTCATAGCGTAATCGGCGGAGCATCTTCTCCAACGTGTCCGTATAGCCGTTATAGAGCGTGGCGTAAGAGGTCACACCCGGACGGATCTGGTACAGGTAACGATAGCGAGGATCACGTTCCATGATCTGGTCGATGTAGAACTTTCGTTCCGGACGGGGGCCGATAAAAGACATATCACCGATGAAAACATTCCACAATTGGGGCAACTCATCCAAATGATGCTCACGCAGGAACCTGCCAACATGGGTCATGCGGGGGTCAGCACCTCCCTTGTAAAGAGCCGGACCGAATTTCTCCGCATCCAAACGCATGCTACGGAACTTATAGATGTTGAACGGACGACCGAAACGACCGATACGCTCCTGCTTGAAAATGGCAGGACCGCCATCCTCGCGCCTTACGGCGATGTAACAGATCAAGAACAAAGGGGAGAATACGACCAAGGCGATAAAGGCCAAAAGGCAATCCCCTATACGCTTCACGTTACGCTCGAAGGCGTTCATCCCATCTGAGATAAAATCAGTAGATTTTCCAAAACTCTCTTCTAAAATCATGGCTAGTTAATTAGTCGATGAAGGCAGGCACGAGGTTAAAACTTAATCTCATTTGCATAGCCCATCCTTAAATTATTTCTTTCCTCCGTTCATTTCCTCCTCTTTCTTATAATCGATATACCGCTCCAAGGCCTCACGTGCCAGACGGCGGAAAAGTTCCTCGTCCGACAGATGGTCCCAAAGGAGATCTACCAATCGATAGTAAACGCTAAAATGCATGTCCTTGCCTTTTTAAAAGAATTGTAAGTGTCACTGCCCAGACCTCCGCTTATGCGGATAATGGACTTTGTCAGTCTGGTGACTTGCAAAACCGTGGCGATGTAATCGCCCAAACGGGGAAATGATTGTTTGTGATACATGTCTGGTTTGTTATTATTTTTATACAGTCCTTATGGAGACCCCAAGTAATGCAAATAACGCAAGTAATGCAGCACCTTTTTCCCACACACGTGCGTACATTATACAAAACAAGAATTTTACACTAAACGATCACAAACAAGGCATGGAACGATCCGGATGAGAAACGCTGGATAGCCGTATGAAAGTTTGATTCGACATATATAATGTACACGTGCGTGTGTGGGAAAAAGGTGCTGCATTACTTGCATTACTTGCACCTGTTTTCCCCGGCATCGGTTCCATCCCGCACGTATATCGGCATCGACTCACGCCTACGTTCGTATAAGCCTACACCGATATACGTGTGGGGCGACGTCGATATACGTGTAAAACGATGCCCTTATACGTATGCCACACTCATACGGTCTCGCTTAGCAATGGCAATCCCTCCACCTCTCTCTTATGCCAGCCTTGGTAATCAGACAGGGAAAAACCGGGGACGGTCAACTGTTTGTAATCCTTATCGTCTCTTCGCAAGATGTGCTTGCGGGCATACGAGCGGAGCGAACGATCCGTCACGGATACCATCACCACAGGAAACGGGTAGCCGAGCAAGCGCATCGGCGTAACTTCGCTGTCCGGGAACGCACGGCGCAACTGATAGGCTGAGTACTCGAACGCCACCCAGTAAGGACCCGTGCAATACAGGTGGATGGAAGCGATATTCGTACGCTCGCGGCTCATGATCTCACTCAAATGCTCGTTCAGCAACCGCACCAAACGAACGCCGGAAGGAAGGGAAGACATTTTGATTTTTGATTTATGATTTAAACTGTCAACTGTCACTTGTCTACTGTTAACTTATTTCATGGTTGAGCCACCGGTCGTAATCGTCCAGCCGGCGGATCAAGGATAACTTGCTTTTCTTGGGCGAAGACTCACCCCGCCACGTCTCCACCACCTCATGCGCCATCTGCCGGTAAAGGGCGCTGTCCGTGCAACCGTAGAGCGTCACCAGCAACAAGGCACGGGATTGCGGAGCTTTCACCACCGGGAGCATACCACGCATCGTGTCATGCAAACGTGTGAACTCCTCCTCATCGCCCAACAACTTGTAGGCAGAAAGAAGCAATGAGTAGATCTTGCAACGCATCACGTCCGTCTCCGCACGGAGCGAGCCATAGGATCTCAACACCTCACGGGCCAAACGAGTATCCTCCTCTGATACGTTGCCGGAGGCATGGTAACGTCCCAAGGCATCGTGCAAACCCTCCCGCAAGCGGTCGTTGTCCAGATGGGTATAGACGTGCTTGCCCTTGGTGTTCAGCTCGATCAGCTCGTACTCGCCCGGCTTCACCTCCAACAAGGGGACCCACATGCAATCGAGGATACGAGCCATCACATCTTTATGCCCGCCACCCGGCTGGATCACCACCTCCGCCTCCATACCGGTAAAATAACCGGACGTGATACGCACGCGATCACCTTTTAGCAGGCGATTGCTGTCCGGCACATACACCGGAAGCTCGTTGGAATAAGATTCCGCCACCCAACGTAAATTACCCATCTCGTCATCCGAGAGATAAGGGAAATGAGTCATGCCTCCGGAAGAGACCCGGGGAAGGAAATTGTAGAGGGGAAGCGTGCGCTTCATCTGAAAGATCTCCTCCACCGAGGACCGGATAAACACGTAGTTGAACAGCAGGGGCCGCTTCGTGTTGACCATCTTGCCATCCACTTTCCTCACCTCCACATAGGAGGGGGCGAAATACTCGAACAACGTCTCCCCACGACGCTTGCGCCGGGAAAGCTCGGCATCCAAGCTTTTAGCGGGGCTGATCCTGTCGCGTCGTGCCACACCCGTAGTAGGAAGCGTGAGCACGTACCAGCGTACAGTCTTCAGGTCATGACGCTTGCCAACTCGCGCCGTACCCCTCTCCGAGCGACCGTCTCTCAAAACATTCATCATTATGATTATCTTTTCCTAAGATTATATCAGGATCTCCACTCAAGCCTCACGACAATTCAAAGCCCTACCAAGAGCACCCTATTTACTCCTGATAAACAACACTTTATGTTTTTAAAAATGGCTTTTCTGAAAATCACCATCGCTTGAAATATTAAGCTACTTGGGAAGTAGCGTAAAAGATGGGAAATAATCATTTCCCAGTTGTAGAGACGGAGCGTGCTCCGTCTCCCACCGTCTGACAGTAATTTAGAATAC
>NZ_JH976503.1:439309-494424 GCF_000307475.1 Parabacteroides sp. D25
GCATCTTGATAACTCTTCGCCGTGGAATACCGTTTTTTCTCACGCAGACAAGCCATGTAGATGGACAGGCCCATAACAAAATCTTCTTCTTTTTTCATATCTTCTCCTTAATAAAAAGGCCAAAAATACTACCTTTGTACACTGTGTAAATAAAATCTATACAGATGAAGCAACACCTACGACCGATTATGTTTGTCGGAACCTGCTCTGATGCGGGTAAAAGCGTTATCAACGCGGCGTTTTGCCGTATTTTCAAGCAAGATGGCTATCAACCGGCACCGTTCAAGGCACAAAATATGTCCCTCAATTCCTACTCTACCCCGGAAGGCGGCGAGATGGGCCGGGCGCAAGTCGTACAAGCGGAGGCGTGCGGCATTTCCCCGCATACGGATATGAACCCGGTATTGTTGAAGCCTACTAATGATAAAAGCTCGCAAGTCGTATTAAACGGAAAGCCTCTCGGCAATATGTCCGCCAAGGATTATTTCGGGATACAAAACCAGAAGGAGGAGCTATTCAAGGAAGCTATCGAAGCTTTCAACCGTCTGGAAGCTCGCTATAACCCGATCGTATTGGAAGGTGCCGGAAGTATCTCCGAACTAAACCTGCGAGACCGGGATATCACCAATATGCGTATGGCGATCGCTGCCGGAGCCTCTACCTACTTAGTGGCGGATATAGACCGGGGCGGCGTATTCGGCTCCGTATATGGGACGATCACCCTGTTACGGCCGGAGGAACGGGCCTTGATGAAAGGGGTTATCATCAATAAGTTCCGCGGAGATGCCTCTCTATTCGAGGAAGGACGGAGACTGTTAAAGGAATTGACCGGAATTCCCGTGGTTGGCGTAATCCCATGGTTCCGGGATATCAAGATAGAGGAAGAGGATTCCGTAGCGTTGGATATGAAAAATAACACCTATAAGGACGGGAAAATCAATGTAGCTATCATCCTGCTGAAACGAATGTCTAATTTCACGGATTTCGACGTATTGGAAATGGATCCTCGCTTCAATCCGTATTACACCAATAATATCAATGAGATAGAGAAAGCCGACATCATCCTGCTCCCCGGCTCAAAGAATACGTTATCGGACTTACAGAGCCTGCGGGCCAATGGGATAGCGATGGCGATTATCCGGGCGCATAAAGCGGGTAAAAAGGTGATCGGTATTTGTGGTGGCTATCAAATGATGGGGGTCCGCTTGGAAGATCCGGAAAGTATCGAGGGAAATATCCCGGCGATTCCCGGTCTCGGTCTTCTGCCTCAATGCACAGTCATCGAGCAGGAGAAGATCACGAGACAAAGCGACTTTGCTTTCCTCCCCTCCTCGGAGAATAAGGATTGTAAAGGATACGAAATACATATGGGACGAACCACCCTATTGGGTGACGCCCCCGAACAGCCCGTAGCCCGACTGGAAGACGGACGAACGGACGGATATTACCTCAACAACCGATGCTGGGGAAGTTATATGCATGGTATCCTTGATAATCCGGCCGTATTGGACAACTTAGCTGAAGGCTTTGACACGGAAACGACTACAGGTCCTTTCGATTATGCCGCTTTTAAGGAAGAGCAGTATGACAAACTCGCCGCCCTCGTAAGGGAGCACGTGGATATGGAATATATTTATAACAGTATTAAAAACTAATATCATGAACAGACGTACTTTTATGCAAAAAACCGGACTTATCATGTCCGGACTTACTTTATCGCCGCTTATCGGTAAATCGTATTCCTCCATATACGGACAAACCGCCCCTAGCAACAAAGTAAAGGTAGCCCTCATAGGATGCCGTAGTATGGGATACGGGGATTTGAATACTTTTCTTGATTATCCGGAGACGGAATGCGTGGCTCTTTGCGATGTCGATGACGAATGGTTAAACAAACGGGCTGCCGACGTTGAGAAGAAAACAGGGAAAAAAGTACCTCACTTATATAAGGACTGGCGACGAGTAATCGATAATAAAGACGTAGATGTAGTCATTATCGGTACGCCGGACCATTGGCATTGCCTTCCGACGGTCTGGGCTTGCCAAGCGGGAAAAGACGTATATGTAGAGAAGCCGCTCTCCAATACGATCGAGGAATGTAACCTGATGGAAAAAGCCGCCCGTAAATATAACCGGATCGTACAGGTAGGCCAATGGCAACGTAGCGACCCGCATTGGGACGAGGCGGCTAATTTCTTGAAAGCCGGAAATATCGGACGGATCCGTACGGTCAAGGTCTGGGCTTACCAAGACGGCAAGCCGACACTTCCGGTTAAACCGGATTGCGACGCTCCCGCCGGTGTGGATTACGATATGTGGCTAGGCCCGGCTCCTAAACGTCCGTTCAATCCTTATCGCTTTCATTATAATTTCCGTTTCTTCTGGGACTATGCCGGAGGCTTGATGTCGGACTGGGGCGTACATTTACTGGATTATGCCCTTGAGGGAATGAACGCGGGTCTTCCCACCCGTGTATTCTCAGGCGGCGGCAAGTTCGCCTATCCGGACGACGCTATGGAGACACCCGATACTTTAATGGCGACTTATGCCTACGATGATTTTAATATCATCTGGGATCACGCTTGCGGAATCAATCACGGACTCTATAACCGTAAGGAAGGATTAGCGTTCTATGGGGAGAATGGTACAATGGTACTCGACAGGGCCGGTTGGGAAGTCATACCGGTCGTATCCAATAACGTAGCTCGCATGGAAGCCGTTCCTTTCAAGAAAGGAGAAGGCAAAGGACTTTATAATCATGTGGGAAACATGTTGAGCTGCATTAAAAGCCGTGAGCTTCCGAACGCCGATGTCGCTATCGGTGCCCGTGTAGCGAAGATGGCTCATCTGGCGAATATCTCCTGCCGGGTTCAACGGGAAGTTCATTGGGATGATAAAAACAATTTGTTTGTCGGCGATAACGAAGCTACCGCCTTGTCGAAAGCCTATTACCGGGCACCTTGGGAATTACCTAAATTGTAACAATCGCAGCATAACGTTAAAATTTTGACAAACAATAAACAATGCCCTAGTAAGCTTGTTAGAACTATAAAAAACGAACAATACGTTTAATTCTAAATTAATACAGCTATGGCAAAAGAAAGCGTCAAAATTTTAAGAGGGAAATTGGATGTCGACAATTTATTATCTCAACTAAACGCCGCGTTAGCGGAAGAATGGCTAGCATACTATCAATATTGGGTAGGAGCCTTGGTCGTTGAAGGAGCCATGCGTTCCGACGTACAAGGTGAATTCGAGGAACATGCCGAGGAAGAAAGGCATCACGCCCAATTATTGGCAGACCGGATCATCGAATTGGAAGGAGTTCCGGTACTTGATCCGAAACAATGGTTTGAATTAGCCCGATGCAAATATGATTCACCGACAGACTTTGACGTAGTAAGCCTTCTGAACCAGAATGTCGCCTCCGAGCGTTGCGCCATCTTGCGTTATCAAGAAATCGCTAAATTCACGGACGGCATCGACTTCACGACTTGTGATATCGCTAAGCATATCTTAGCTGAGGAAGAAGAACACGAGCAAGATCTGCAAGACTATTTGACAGATATCGCACGTATGAAAAAATCTTTCCAGAAATAATTTAGGAAAGGGAAAACTCTTTACAACAAAAATCCCTTGAGAGAATGTCTTAGAGACATTCTCTCAAGGGATTTTAATTTCAAGCACATTAATGCTTTGTCCCATGCAACAAAGCGTCATATAATAAGGCATCCGCCACTTCCAAAGCGATTTCCTCATCTTTCAGATTCCTCAAGATCGTCAAGCCGAACTCAAACATAAAACCCGGCCCCTTGCTTGTGATGATATTTCCATCCTGCTCTACTCCATTATCCGTAGGGGTAGCGCCTACCATTGTTGGCTCGAAGAAAGGAAAACAGGTAGCCCTTTTCCCTTTTAGCAATCCAAGACCACCTAAAACCATCGGTCCGGCACAGATAGCACCGATTAATACGCCTTCCTCCGTTTTCTCCTTGACTAATTCTTTCAAATGGGCATGCGCATTTAAATGGTTGCTTCCGGGTATTCCACCCGGCAAAATCAAGGCATCGACACAACTGAAATCCGCCTCCTCGAACAGGTAATCAGCCATTACCGGAATATCATGAGCTCCTATCACCAATCGGTCACCCGTAATAGATACCATCATAACCCGTACACCACCACGCCTCAAGACATCAATCGTACCCAAGGCCTCTATTTCCTCAAAGCCTGTCGCTAAAAAGACAACCGCATTTTTCATTTCTTTTTTATTTAATATAGTTGACATTCACTTAAAACAGAAGGATCATCCTTCTCCACAACAGCCTTATCCGTAACAACCAATGGTAAGGTGAACCAGAAAGTGGAACCTTTGCCAAGCTCAGATCGCACACCGATCTCACCACCCAACTGCTCTACAATCATCTTGCAGATAGGTAGTCCCAAACCAGCCCCTTGATAAAAATCATCCAATTTCACGAAACGCTCGAAAACAGACTCCAGCTTTTCCTCTGATATCCCGATTCCGGTATCCATGACAGAGACACGTACGAACATATCTTCCACCTCATAAAAAAGCGAGATAAAACCTTTGGAAGTAAACTTAATGGCATTAGACAAGAGATTTAACAAGACCTGTTCTACCCGGTGCGGATCGATCCACAGACGAACAGAAGGCATGGCGACCGAGTTATATAATAATGCCACATCGGAAGTCATCTTCAAGGATTGTACCACATAGGCCTCTTGGCAAATATCCCTCAACTCAACTTCCGACACGTTATAGTTTAACCGACCGGACTCGATCTTCGACAAATCCAGGATATCGTTAATCAGTTTCAACAATAAATCGCAATTCTTATTTATAATCGAGAAGTATTCTCTTTGTTCGCTGGCATTAGTCGTTTCCGTCACGAGATGGGCAAAGCCAACGATAGCATTCAGCGGGGTCCGGATCTCATGGCTCATATTAGCGATAAAAGCGTTTTTCATCTTATCCGCCTCTTGTACTTTCATCAGCGCCAACTGGTCTTGACGTTGCTCCGTGATATCATTCAACATGACCAATAACAGAGGTGAGGCTCCCGGATCCGGATTCGTGATCAGTAGACGTACGATATTTACGATTCTCACCTCTCCATTCGGTTTCTCATACTCTACCATTTTCTTTACCATACGCCCCGTCTTGATCGTATGGTAATCTTCCGTTCGGATCTCATGCGCCCGCCGGGAATCAGGGAAAAGCTCGAAATCCGTTTTTCCTATGATATCCTCCGCCTTGACTCCCGTGAATTCCTCCGCCGCCTTATTAAAATAGATATACCGGAAACCGTTGAAAATATCTTTCACCGTGATCTCCACAAATACGTTCGACAAGATCGTATCCATCAAGATATTTAAGAAGTTGATCGTATGCTGGCTTTGGCGCATCTCAAGTTCGTTATCGCTCGCGGATGGTGTCAAAGTGGCTTTTTCCAGATCGGCTTCCAGTCTCTCAATCCTTTGAATCAACTCTTCTTTGGAAAGGTGGTCATATTTTCCCATGGCCCATGATAAAGTTAAATTGCGTAATGGGCAAAAATAACTATTATTTTTTTATTTACAACGGCTTACCGCCTAATAATTCTCATTTTCAAAAGGTCTTTACTAATATTTTGACACAAAAGCATGGCGTTATCCAAAATAAAAGATACATTTGCAATCTAATTTCATGAATTAAACACACTCTAATTGAAAAAACGATGATGTATTGGCAGAAAGAAATAGAAACCATGGATCGTAAAGATCTGGTAAAACTTCAACTGGAACGACTGAAACAAACCATAGAATTGGCGGGTAACTCCCCTTTTTACCATAAGATATTCAAAGAGAAAGGAATTACCCCGGACAGTTTTCAGTCCTTGGAGGATTTACAAAAACTTCCGTTTACAACGAAAGATGACCTTAGAAATAACTATCCATTCGGATTGGCAGCCATCCCGTTACAGAAATGTGTACGTATCCACTCTTCCAGTGGAACGACAGGTAATCCTACCGTTGTCTTACATTCCGCCAAGGACTTGGACCAATGGGCTAACCAAGTAGCTCGTTGCATGTATATGGTGGGGCTAAGGGATACGGACGTATTCCAAAATACATCCGGTTACGGTATGTTTACCGGTGGTCTCGGTTTCCAGTATGGAGCAGAAAAACTAGGTGCGTTGACAGTGCCTGCGGCGGCCGGTAATACCAAACGACAGATTAAGTTCATCACCGATTTCGGCACCACCTGTTTACATATCATACCGAGCTATGCCACTCGTTTGGCTGAGGTTATGTATGAGGAGGGAATAGACCCCAGAAAGGATACCAAACTACACACCGTATGTATCGGTGCCGAGCCACACTCGGAAGAACAACGTAAACGCATCGAGCAGCTTCTGGGTGTCAAGGCTTACAACTGTTTCGGTATGTCGGAGATGAACGGGCCGGGCGTGGCGTTCGAATGCACGGAGCAAAACGGCCTGCATATCTGGGAAGACAACGTGATCGTAGAGATCGTAGACCCGGTTACCTTGCAACCGGTACCCGAGGGAGAGGTCGGGGAATTGGTATTAACCACCATCAACCGGGAGGCGATGCCTTTACTCCGTTATCGTACCCGCGACCTTACTTGCATCTTACCGGGCGATTGCCCTTGCGGACGTACCCATAAACGCCTTGCCCGTTTCAAAGGACGTAGCGACGATATGATAATCTTGAAGGGCGTGAACCTGTTCCCCATCCAAATCGAAAAGATATTGATGCAATTCAAGGAGTTAGGCAGTAATTACTTGATCACCCTCGAAACGATCGGTAACAGCGACGAGATGTTGATCGAGGTAGAGTTGAGCGACCTATTCACCGATGATTATTCCGCCTTGCAGCGCTTGACGAAAGGTATCACCCGTCAGTTGAAGGACGAATTATTACTTACACCACGTATCAAGCTGGTAGCCAAGGGATCTTTGCCAACCACAGATGGCAAGGCGGTACGAGTGAAAGATCATCGCAAGCTTTGTTAAATAAACAATTAAAATAACACCTTATGACAGTCAATCAAATTTCTATTTTCCTTGAAAACAAGTACGGGAAATTAAGCGAGATATTAGCGTTATTGGCGGAAGAGCGCATACGCATCATCGCGGCCACCGTAGCCGACACCTCCGAGTATGGAATCCTTCGTATCATCGTAAGCGATCCCCAGAAGGCTTACAAGATATTAAAAGAGAATAATGTCAGCGCCAACCTGACCGACGTATTAGCGATCGTAACCAGCTCATGCGCCGGAAGTTTTGCCAATACATTATCTTATTTCACGAAAGCGGGCATCAGCATAGAATATATGTATTGTTTCTCCATCCGGGAAAAAGCGATCTTGATCTTGCGTACGAACAACCGGGAAAGCGCCCGTGAAGTAATCCGCCGTCAGAATCTCGAGTATATCTGTGAAAGTGATCTAATAAAACTTTAATAGGCACGGATATATGTTCGGAATCAGCGACCCCGGTATTTGGCTGGCTTACCTTCTAGCGTTCGCCTGCCTCCTATTTTCTATTTGGTTCGGGATAACCACTTGGAATAAAGAAGACGACGAAAAAACAAACCCTACTAAAGAATCACGAAAATGAGTACGCTAACATTAGGCATTATTGTCATCATTTACATGTTTGTAATCGCTTGGTTAGGGTATCTCGGATACAGGCAGACGAAAAATGCCAGTGATTATTTATTAGGCGGACGAAAAGTAAACCCCATTATCATGGCCCTGTCTTACGGGGCGACCTTTATCTCGGCATCGGCGATCGTTGGTTTCGGTGGCGTAGCCGCTACGTTCGGCATGGGTATTCAATGGCTTTGCTTATTGAACATGTTCATGGGCGTAGTGGTAGCCTTTATCTTTTTCGGACGAAGGACCCGGAAGTTAGGCGAGGCACATAACGCACGGACTTTCCCGCAATTATTGGGATTACACTATAAGTCCCGGTCTATACAGATCTTCATCGCCTCGATCATTTTCATCGGCATGCCCCTCTACGCCGCCGTGGTGATGAAGGGAGGAGCCGTCTTCATCGAACAGATGTTTCACATCGACCTTCATCTGGCCTTGTTGATCTTCACCTTGATCGTAGCGGCCTACGTGATTACGGGCGGTATCAAGGGAGTACTTTATACGGATGCGTTGCAAGCGGTTATCATGTTCGCTTGTATGCTATTCCTGCTATTTTGGTTTTACCATATCATGGACATGGGCTTTATCGAGGCGAACCAGAAGTTGACGGATATCGCCCCCATGGTGCCCGAACGCTTCAAGGCCTTGGGACATCAAGGATGGACAGCTATGCCCATCTCAGGCTCTCCACAATGGTATACATTGGTTACCTCATTGATCCTTGGCGTAGGAATCGGTTGCTTAGCGCAGCCACAACTAGTCGTACGCTTCATGATGGTGGAAAGTACCAAGCAACTCAACAGGGGCGTATTGATCGGCTGCGTGTTCTTGATTGTCACGGTAGGGGCGATTTATCACGTGGGAGCCTTGTCTAATTTGTTTTTCCTCAAGACGGAAGGTGTAGTCGCCTCCGAGGCGGTAAAAGATATGGACAAGATCATCCCCCTATTTATCAATAAAGCGATGCCGGAGTGGTTCGGGGCGGTTTTCATGCTTTGTATTCTCTCTGCCAGTATGTCTACCCTTAGCGCGCAATTTCATACCATGGGAGCGGCTTTCGGGGCAGACGCATTCCCCAAACTAGGACGTAGCAAAAATCCGAACTCTACATTAGGTGTACGTATCGGCGTGCTATGCTCTATCTTGGTCAGCTACGTTATCTGCTATACGCTAAGCGCAAGTATTATCGCACGAGGCACCGCCTTGTTCATGGGTATTTGCGCGGCTACATTCCTACCTACCTATTTCTGCTCGCTATATTGGAAAGGGGCTACCCGGCAAGGGGCCTTGGCCAGCTTATGGGTAGGAGGCTTGGCCAGTTTATTCGCCATGTTGTTCCTTCATAAGGCGGAAGCGGCTCCGGTAGGACTTTGCAAGGCTTTATTCGGACAAGACGTCTTGATCGATGTATATCCGTGGCATGCGATAGATCCGATCTTATTTGCTTTGCCATTATCGGCGATAACGATTGTTTTGGTTAGCCTAGCGACTCAAAAGAAGGTTTTTTAGCTTTTCTTATGAACCTCAAAACACTAATTAGCATTTATTCTATTGACAGATATATAGAAAACAGTACATTTGCACTGTGGTTTTTTCATAATAGTATTAGATTTAAGGTTAACAAAGTTGGTTAGGGGTTGCCGGGAGGCAATCCTTAATTGTTTTATAGAGGTCTAGATATGATTAAATACATTTTTCTACTATTCATACTTTGTTGCTCCGGTTGCCGGCACGCACAAACGGAAGATACCGTAATCAAGGTTTCGGTACTTCGTGGTCCATCCGTTATCGCATTCGCCGATTGGCTTGAGAATCCTCCAATTATAGATAACAAAAAAGTACAAGTAAAAGTGGTAGACTCGCCTGATCTGGCGCAAGCCTTACTGATCAAGCAGGAGACCGACATAGCCGTACTCCCCATGATCAATGCGGCGAACTTGTACAATAAAGGGATCAAGATTAAACTAGCGGGATGCCCGATCTGGGGAACCCTTTACCTCGTCGAGAAAACACCCTTAAAAGAACCGGCATTGTATGTATTCGGCAACGGTACGACTCCCGATATCCTTACCCGGTACTATCTCGGCCGCCAGCGATCAGACTATCCGTTGAATTACGCCTTCAATACCGCCGGGGAAATCACCCAAGGCATCTTAGCCGGAAAAGTAAATCGTGCCGTGCTCGGGGAACCGTTTCTAAGCATCGCTTTACGGAAAGACAGCAGCTTACGAATAACTGCGGACTTGAATCACTTAACAGACAGCGATACCCTCGGATTCGCCCAAACAGCGGTCGTATACACCCCGACGATGGAGAAATATCGTATCGCTTTTGAGGATGCCTTACGAGCCTCCTGCCAAAAAGCCGTACGATATCCGAAAGAGACCATCCATTCTTTGGAAGAACATGGAATCTTCGCCCAAGGGGCCTTAACTCCTGAGAGTATCGAGCGGTGTAAAATCCATTATTTATCGGCTATCGAGGCGAAAAACGCCGTCATGGATTTCCTGCGTCTCATCGAACAGTATGAACCCAAGGCCGTCGGCGGGAGGCTTCCCGATGCCGGATTTATCCCCGAAAAACAATGAGATTGCGAAAAACAATCACTACAATAGTCGCTACCGCTATCCTCTTGGCGGGATGGCAACTATTCGCCGTTATAGCCAACCAACCGGAGCTGATACCTTCACTTCCCCGACTCGTACGGACACTTTGCGAATGGCTCGTCTCCGGTAGTTTCTATCAGTCGGTCGGAGCGACTATACTCCGGGGAGTCTTAGGCATGTCGATCTCATTCGTTTGTGCGATAGGGATGGCCGGGTTATTCGCCCGTTTTGAATGGGTGTATGAATTATTCAGACCTCTGCTTGCCATCATGCGCTCGATCCCGGTCATATCCTTCATACTTTTGGCGCTTATATTCCTAAATCCGGAAAGCATCCCTTTGATGATCGCCTTTCTCACCATGTTCCCGCTACTAACAGAGAATCTGACACGGGGAATCCTCGATCTACGTCCGGGTTTATCCATTATGGCACGTCAATTCCATATAAGACGTTCCAATGTCTTATTCCAGATCATCTATCCGCAGCTAAAGCCATTCTTATATAGCGGACTTGCCTCCGCCGCCGGATTCGGCTGGCGTGCGATCATTATGGGAGAAGTCTTGTCGCAATGCGCATTCGGAATCGGAAGCGAGATGAAAAGGGCGCAAAACTTTATCGCTGTCCCTGAGCTGCTCGCTTGGACAATCGTGGCGGTATTCATCAGTTTCTTTTTTGACAAAGGAATTAGCAAAGTCGCTGATATCACCCCTAAAATATCTTTCGCAAATGAGGATCAGACCATCCCCACCCCTACATTATCAGTTTTAGACACGAAAGATATAAGTTACCAATATGGCATACAGCACTTTTCCCATTCCTTTCAAAAAGGGATTATTTATGGAATTAGCGCACCTTCAGGCAAAGGAAAAACAACGTTATTAAACCTAATCGGAGGTATCTTATTGCCTACGGAAGGAGAGATACATCCCACAAGACACTTTGGAATCGCCACCATATTCCAACAACCGCAACTCCTGCCCCATCTAACCGCAGAAGAAAATATCATCCTCCCCCTCTCCTCTTTTCTCACGGAGGAAAAAGCCCGGCGAATTGCCCAAAAACACTTACAGGAAATGGAAATGGAGCCCTTCGGGAACCGATATCCTAAAGAGCTTAGTTACGGACAGCAACAACGTATCGCTATAGCGAGGGCATTGGCATACCCTTCTCCTCTCCTTTTGATGGACGAGCCGTTCAAAGGCTTGGATGAAGCCTTAAGCCATCGTATTATAGAACGAATACGAGAAAAGCAAATGAAAGAAGAACGGATCATTCTTTTCACGTCACATAATCCGGATGAGATTCGGTTGTTGGCGGATGAGGTGATTTACCTATAAATCCCAACCAAACTTGAATGTCTTATTTCACTTTCATCGGTTGGCAAGGTATCGTAAACCAGAATGTAGAGCCCTTTCCCTCCTCCGACTCAACCCCGATTTTACCTTTCAACTTCTCAATTATCGTCTTGCAGATAGAAAGCCCTAATCCTGTTCCTTGCTTAAAGCTGTTCAATTTCACGAAACGATTGAATATGCTCGCTTGAGACTCCTTACTGATTCCCATACCCGTATCCGTTACGTAGACATAGATACCATCATCGGTCAAACGATAACCAAACCGTATAGAACCCGAGCTGGTGAACTTCACGGCGTTGGAAAGGAAATTGGTCAAAACCTGAGTCAAACGGGTCTTCTCCGACACAATACAATAGTCATTACCGTCCGACTCAAAGATAACCTTTACATCCGGGGCCACTCTCAAGGCGAAAGCTTGCTGCTGGGGAGCGAATATCTCACTCAAACGCAGGGTCGTATAAATAAACTCCATCTTTCCGGACTCGATCTTCGAGATATCCAAGATATCACCGATCAACTGCAACAAAAACTCATTGCTACTCTCTATGATCCTCAGATATTCCTTTTTTTCCTCCTCATCGTCACTCTCCGCCAATAAGGTAGAAAAGCCGACGATGGCATTTAAAGGGGTACGTATCTCATGGCTCATGTTAGCGATAAAAGCGGACTTCATCCGGTCGCTCTCTTCCGCCAAACGCTTGGCCTGCACATCCGCCTCGTGCCGTTTATCGACGGTCATATCCCGAAGGATTCCGATCGAGCGGATCGGTTTGCCGTCCGGATCGGCCTCATAGACCTCACCGATCTTCTCCAGCCATACATACTCATCCGAGAAATAACGACAAGGGAAACTGAATCGCATGGAATCGATCTCGCCCCGCATGAAAGCGGTTGTAATATTCTCATAGACCTTCCGGTAATCCGGATGGATCTTCTCCGTAAAACTAGCGTGGGTGATCTGCACATGCTTGATCTGGCCGTTTTCTTCCAAGGAAAGCTCCGCCGTACCGTTTACCAGATCCCAAAGCCACGGGTAGATCTTACCCGCTTGACATGCGAGCGCCAAGCGCTTATTATAGCTATGCAACTCCTCCTCGACCTGCCTTTGCTTTGTAATATCCCATGAAATCCCTACTAAATAAGGAGGCTTATCCTCACGGGGCGCTAGCAGTTTCATCGTATCCATAGTACGCAAGATACCTTTCGGATCGATCATTTGCTCCACGAAACGCTGCATCTTACCCGTTTTCACCACCTCCTCGTCCATATCCCTGAAAGATTGGGCGACGACCGGATCTAGAAATAGGTCAAAATCTGTTTTCCCGACCACATCATTATGATATCGTCCGTAAAGTTGGTTCATCAAAGGGCTGGAGTACACGTACCTGAAATTATCACCCGTATCCTTCACGAAAAAGTAGATGGGCAACGAGTCCACGATATTAGATAACAATCCTGCTAAATCCCTATAATCCTGTTCCAAAGTTTTGTTCTCCGTAGTATTAACTTCCATGTTGATTTTTTTAATCAAAGGCTTGAATATTCCGGCCGTAAAATTCTTGAAAATTAATGAAAGATACAAATAATAAGCCCAAGAAGTGAGTATCCCGACCGAAAATATAAGCAAAACCGTATATTTGTACTCCAATTCTAAGAAAACTAGATATGATAAACGTATTTCACACGCTTATAGCCCGTTTTCTACAAATTCCGGAAGGACAAGTGGAACGGACAATCGGGCTCTTGAACGAAGGCGCTACCATACCTTTTATAAGTCGTTACCGGAAAGAGGTGACCGGAGGATTAGACGAGGTGCAAATCGGTGCCATCAAAGATCAACTGGATAAACTGACGGAACTGAGCAAACGAAAGGAAACGATCCTCGCCACGATAGAAGAGCAAGAAAAACTTACTCCCGAGCTCCGGAAACGCATCGAGGAGTCTTGGGATAGCACCGAGATCGAGGATTTATATCTCCCTTACAAACCGAAACGGGTCACCAAGGCGGAGATCGCACGCCGAAAAGGACTGGAGCCCTTGGCTAAGATCGTTATGATGCAAAACGAGAATAACCTATCCGCACGTATCAAGAGCTTTATCAAGGGGGAAGTGAAAAACGCCGAAGAAGCCTTGCAAGGGGCACGGGATATTATCGCCGAATGGATCAACGAGAACGAATCGGCACGTAATACCGTACGTAACTCTTTCGCTCATACCGCCATGATCACATCCAAAGCGATCAAGGGGAAAGAAGAGGAAGGCGCCAAATACCGGGATTACTTTGATTTCAGCGAGCCTTTGAACCGGGCCAGTTCCCATCGCTTATTGGCTCTCCGACGGGGAGAGGCGGAAGGTATCCTTCGTGTAAGTATCTCTCCCGACGCGGAATCTTGTCTGGATCGCTTAAACCGGCGTTTCGTAAAAGGCCGTGGAGAGGTTTCCGAGCAAGTGGCTACAGCTGTCGACGATTCTTTCAAACGCTTGCTGAAACCCTCTATCGAGACGGAGTTCTCCAACCAGAGCAAGGCGAAAGCCGATGAGGAGGCGATCCGGGTATTTGCCGAGAACCTCCGGCAATTGCTGCTCGCTCCTCCCTTGGGACAAAAACGGGTATTAGGCGTAGACCCCGGATACCGTACCGGATGTAAGTTGGTCTGTCTGGATGCGCAGGGGAATTTACTGCATAACGAGGCGATCTTCCCGCATCCGCCCCAGAACGAGAAGGGCAAAGCCGCCGCTAAGGTCGCCCAGTTAGTAGCCACTTACGCCATAGATGCCATTGCCATCGGTAATGGTACCGCCAGTCGTGAAACCGAGCAGTTCATCACGAATATACGATACGACCGCAAGGTACAAGTGTTCGTAGTCAGCGAGAACGGAGCCTCTATCTATTCCGCGTCCAAGATCGCTAGGGAGGAGTTTCCCGAATACGACGTCACGGTACGCGGAGCTGTCAGCATCGGTCGCCGGCTGATGGACCCTTTGGCCGAGTTGGTCAAGATCGACCCGAAGAGTATCGGTGTCGGCCAATACCAGCATGACGTAGAGCAAAACGCCTTGAAAAAGAGTCTGGATCAAACCGTGGAGAGTTGCGTGAATTTAGTAGGTGTAAACGTGAATACGGCGAGCAAGCATTTGCTGACTTACATCTCGGGATTAGGCCCTACGTTAGCGCAAAACATCGTGAATTACCGGGCGGAGCACGGACCCTTCACTTCCCGGAAAGAACTGATGAAAGTCCCCCGTATGGGAGAGAAGGCTTTCGAGCAAAGCGCCGGATTCCTACGGATACCCGACGGAAAGAACCCGTTGGACAACTCGGCCGTACACCCCGAGAGCTACCCGATCGTCGAACGGATGGCCAAGGACCTAAAATGCTCGGTAGCCGACCTGATCACCGACAAAGCGCTTAAAAAGAAACTAAAACTAACGGACTACCTTACGGATAAGGTCGGGATGCCTACCTTGCTTGATATCATGGAGGAACTGGATAAACCGGGCCGTGATCCCCGCCAAACGATCCAAGTATTCGCGTTCGATCCCACGGTGAAAACGATCGAGGATTTGAAAGAAGGACAAGTATTGCCCGGTATCGTGACCAACATCACCAACTTCGGTTGTTTCGTCGATGTAGGAATCAAGGAAAACGGGCTTGTCCATATCTCCGAGCTGGCGGATCGTTTCGTAAGCGATCCTACCCAAGTGGTCTCCATCCATCAGCATGTCAAGGTGAAGGTTCTAAGCGTAGACCTATCCAGAAAACGTGTTCAATTATCCATGAAAGGGATCTAAACGATGAAAGAGAAGATTAATAAGACAAACGTGGCACGCCTGCTGGACAAGGCTAAGATCGCCTACCAGCTCGTGCCTTATGAAGTAGACGAGAATGATCTGAGCGCTACGCATGTAGCGGAGCAGCTAGGGGAAGATATCGCCCAAGTATTCAAGACCTTGATCTTACATGGCGATAAGAGCGGTTATTTCGTATGCGTGATCCCCGGAGCGGACGAGGTGGACTTAAAAAAGGCGGCCAAGGTATCCGGGAACAAGAAATGTGAGATGATCCCCGTGAAAGAGTTGTTACCGCTTACCGGTTATATCCGGGGAGGATGCTCGCCTATCGGCATGAAAAAGCATTTCCCTACATATATCCATCCTACGGCATCCGGCTTCGATAAGATCTATGTAAGCGCCGGACAACGAGGCTTGCAGATACAGATAGCCCCCGCCGATTTAATCAAGGTGGCACAAGCTATAGAAGCGGATTTGATCGCATGATCTAACATCGCTGAGAGTACTTCGTAAGAAGTACTCCAGTACTCCGCAAAGAGTATCGCAGTACTTCCTAGGGAGTACTGGAGTACTCCTTATGAGGGACTGAGATCAAACAGCACATGATATCTTAGAATTTCTTAAACGTATACGTTCTTCCTTCGCAGCTCATTACCAGATTCGTCACAGATGACTGCTCGATCGTGAAAGTTTGTTTAGGTGAGGTCCAATCCGTATAACGCATGAATTGTTCCAAAGGTGTACCTCCATAGTTGACCAACTCCAGATCCAGTCTCGTATCTCCCTCCAACGTCTTATAACCGAAATTCGTACGATATACGTCCTTTGCCGGGTCATATAATTGGTACTCGAACAAAGAGGTCTGGAAGTTATACCAAACCGTATCCACCGTCTGGACCACCCCATTCGCCTCTACGGTTTTCAATTGCCATTTCCCTTCCAGCTTATGTTCCACCTTATTACAAGACACCAACGCCACGACAAAACAAGTTATCGCTATCAAATTTTTCATCATAATCCTCGTACTTATATACCTATATTGATTTGAAACGTCAAAGAAAAGAATTAATTTCCAAAGGACAAAGTTTTTAAGGATATCCTAGCCACAAATACCCAGAACTTTTTCTTCCTTCCCTTTGTTAATTGGGTAATTACAATACAAATATTATCCAATATGAAAACATTTATTGATAAAATGGATTATGCGGTCAAGAATTGGTGGTTATCACTATTGGTCGGACTGCTTTACATCATCGTCGCTATTTATTTAATGTTCGCGCCATTGGCGAGCTACGTAGCGCTTAGTATCTTATTCAGCGTCTCTATGTTCGTAAGCGGCTTGTTCGAGATCGCTTTCGCCTTGGCGAACAAAAAGGGTATCAGCAGTTGGGGATGGTATTTGGCCGGAGGTATTATCGACTTGATCTTAGGTATATTCTTGATGGCAAGCCCGGGACTTAGCATGGAGGTGCTTCCGTTTGTCTTGGCATTCTGGCTTATGTTCAGAGGCTTCTCGGCTACCGGTTACTCGATGGACCTGAAACGATACGGCACACGGAACTGGGGTTGGTACATGGTCTTCGGTATCTTGGCTATCCTTTGCTCCATCGGTGTTATCTGGCAACCCGCCCTAGGGGCCTTCACGTTGGTTTACATGATCGCTTATGCCTTATTAATAATAGGTATATTCCGTGTCATGCTATCCTTCGAACTGAAAAGCTTGCATAAACGGAATAAGGAAGCACAAGCGGAATAAGTCTGATTCAAGGATTAATTGGTCTATTTTTAAATTAAGAAGTGAATCAACAGCACTTTTACTACTTTTGTGTTCGATCATTAATAAAATAACGGATGAACGCAAACTTACCACAATTAGATTTGCCCCGGGATTATGTCGTAGGAAACGACATTACCGAGGCAATCTTAAACTTTTACAAGCAGACTTGCCGGTTAAAAGCAGGTATTTTCGTGTTATGCGTTGAAGGAAATTTACGGGCTTCCATCAACTTGACGGAGTACACGTTGAAACCGAATGATTTCATCACCTTGATGCCGGGAAGCATTATTCAGTTCTGTGAGCAGAAAGAGAGTTTCCGCCTTTCCTTTATAGGATTCTCATCCGAGTTCATGGACTGCGTGAACATGATAAAGTCTACGATGAGCGCCTTACCTACTATCTACGAGAATCCGATCATATCACTGAGTGAGGACCGGGCGGACTTCATTAACGATTATTTCCATTTGCTAGAGCGGGTACAAGCGAAAGAGAAATCCATAAACAGGGAGATGGTGAAACATATCCTGCTTACCATGATCCATGGGATCAGTGATTTGTATCAAGGAAAATCATGGCCTAACAAGATAACGACCCGTAGCGACGAGATCCACAAGAAATTCATCCAACTGGTGATGAAAAATTATACCTCAAAGCGACAAACGGCTTTTTACGCCAGCCAACTAAGTATTTCTCCCCAGCATCTCTGCATGATCATCAAGCAAAAGACCGGACGTTCCGTATCCGATATCATAGCCGATATGATAATCATGGACGCAAAATCGCAATTGATGGCTACGGACTTGACTATCCAAGAGATATCTTACTCCTTGAACTTCCCGAATGTATCCTTTTTCGGTAAATACTTTAAACGGTACGTAGGCGTATCTCCACAGAAGTTCAGAAACAGTTAAGATAAAATTTAAATGTAACAGAAAAAAATATCACTTTTTGCTTGTAGTTTCCAAAAAAGCGTTACTTTTGCTGCGTATTTAAAAACAAACAGACAATGAATCGATTTAGCTTTACATATTACTTTTATTACTTTTACTTTAGCAGAGTAAGGGCAGGAGTTTGTATGTAAAGCGTTGATGATTGAATATAAATATCAATAAAATATAAAGTCCTGCCGGTTTCGGTGGGACTTTTTTTGTTTGTAACAGTTTAGAGTAAAAATAGAGAAACAAGATGAAAAAGAAAGTAGCAATACAGGGAATAGCCGGTTCGTATCACGACATCGCCGCCCGTAATTATCATGAAGGTGAAGAAATAGAAATCATCCCTTGCAATACGTTTCGGGATGTTATCACGACGATCAAGAAAGACCCTTCCGTACTGGGCATGATGGCCATCGAGAATACGATAGCGGGAAGCCTCCTTCAAAACCATGAGCTGATCCGTGAAAGCGGGCTGAGCGTCACCGGCGAGTATAAGCTACGTATCTCCCATTCCTTGGTAGCGCTTCCGGGAACCTCGATACACGAGGTAACAGAGGTCAACTCCCATCCGATAGCGTTGATGCAATGTACCGATTTCCTCGATACTCTGCCCAACGCCAAGGTGGTAGAGAAAGAGGATACCGCCATGAGTGCCCGGTGGATCTCGGAAAACCAACTGAAAGGACATGCGGCGATATGCGGGAAACTGGCTGCCCAGATCTACAAGATGGAAGTCCTTGCCGAGGGGATCGAAACTAACAAACGGAATTTCACCCGCTTCCTCGCTATAGCGGACCGCTGGACGGCGGATGAGATGCTTCGAGGAACCGATAAAAACAAA
The DNA here is from genome assembly GCF_000307475.1 of Parabacteroides sp. D25. Lineage (NCBI taxonomy): Bacteria > Pseudomonadati > Bacteroidota > Bacteroidia > Bacteroidales > Tannerellaceae > Parabacteroides > Parabacteroides sp. D25. The sequence continues at coordinate 458,306 of NZ_JH976503.1, forward strand.
TCCTCTCTCGTATTCGCTCTTCCCCACACCTCCGGCAGCCTTTCCAAAGTCCTCTCCGTTCTCTCTTTTTACGACATGAATCTTTCTAAAATACAGTCCTTGCCTATTATCGGGCGTGAATGGGAATACTTGTTCTACATCGATCTTACTTTCACGGATTTTACCCGTTACAAACAAGCGTTGGACGCTATCAGACCGTTAACAAAAGATTTAAAAATATTAGGCGAATATGCAGAAGGAAGACAAAGTGTGTAATATTACACCCGCTAACCGTGTAGGTAGCGTACAGGAATACTACTTCTCCAAGAAATTGAAGGAAGTAGCCGAGATGAATGCCGCAGGCAAGAACGTCATCAACCTTGGCGTGGGCAGCCCCGACCTTCCACCTTCGGAACAGACCATCGAGACGTTGTGTGAACATGCCCGTAAAGCGAACGAGCACGGTTATCAGCCGTACGTGGGCATACCGGAACTGCGTAAGGGATTCGCCGACTGGTACAAGACGTGGTATAACGTAGACTTGGACCCGAAAACAGAGATCCAGCCGCTCATCGGCTCCAAAGAAGGTATCTTGCATATCTCGCTGGCATTCTTGAATCCGGGGGATGGCGTACTGGTTCCGAACCCGGGATATCCGACATATAGTTCCGTCAGCAAACTGGTAGAGGCCCGTTTGATCCCTTACGAGCTGAAAGAGGAACTGGGATGGCAACCGGATTTCGAGGAACTGGAGAAAATGGATCTCTCCAACGTAAAGCTGATGTGGACCAATTACCCGAATATGCCCACAGGGGCGAACGCTAGCGTAGAGCTATACGAGAAACTGGTGGCCTTCGGCCGGAAGCACGGTATTATTATATGTAATGATAACCCCTATAGCTTCATCTTGAACGAGCATCCGCTAAGTATCTTAAGCATACCGGGAGCCAAAGAGATCTGTATCGAGATGAACTCCATGAGTAAGGCTCATAATATGCCGGGTTGGCGTATGGCGATGCTGGCTTCCAACGCCCAATTCGTCCAATGGATACTGAAGGTAAAAAGCAATATCGACTCCGGGCAGTTCAAGCCGATGCAATATGCGGCGGTAGAGGCCCTGAGCGCAAAGAAAGAATGGTACGATAACATGAATCGTGTCTACCGTAGCCGCCGGGACCTTGCCGGACAAATCATGCGTACCTTGGGATGCGAGTACGACGAGAACCAAGTAGGTATGTTCCTTTGGGGACGTATCCCCGACTCCGCCGAGAGCGGCGAGGCAATCGCCAACAAGGTGCTATACGAGGCAAACGTATTCCTTACGCCGGGATTCATCTTCGGTAGCCGTGGCGAGCGTTATATCCGTATCTCCCTTTGCTGCAAGAACGAGACTTTAGAAGAAGCCTTGAAGAGAATTGAGAATTTATAACTGAAAATTGAAAATTAAAATATAGATCACAAAGATGGAAATGAAGATTGAACCGTTAGCATTACCGGGAGTTGACACACAACGTCCTATCGTAATCGCAGGCCCTTGTAGCGCCGAGACAGAAGAGCAAGTGTTAGAAACAGCCCAAGGATTAGCCTCCAGAGGCGTTAAGATATTCCGCGCGGGTATTTGGAAGCCTCGTACGAAACCGGGTGGATTCGAGGGGATCGGAGCCGAGGGATTGGCTTGGTTGAAGAAAGTGAAAAAAGAGACCGGTATGCTGGTATCTACCGAGGTAGCGACTAAAGATCATGTATTCGAGGCATTGAAAGCCGGTATCGATATCCTTTGGATCGGAGCACGTACGACGGTAAATCCATTCGCTGTCCAAGAGATCGCCGATGCGTTAAAAGGGGTTGATGTACCTGTATTGATCAAGAACCCGGTTAACCCGGACTTGGAGTTGTGGATCGGAGCGTTCGAGCGTTTGTACGGAGCGGGCATTCATCGTTTGGGTGCTATCCATAGAGGTTTCAGCTCATACGACAAGAAGATCTACCGTAACCTTCCGTTGTGGCATATTCCTATCGAGCTTCGCCGCCGTATGCCGGACCTGCCTATTTTCTGTGATCCTAGTCACATTGGTGGTAAGCGTGAGCTGGTAGCCCCACTTTGCCAGCAAGCGATGGACTTGAGTTTCAACGGATTGATCGTAGAGTCTCACTGTAACCCGGATTGCGCATGGAGCGACGCTTCCCAGCAAATCACCCCGGATGTATTGGACTACGTATTGAACCTATTGGTGATCCGTGACGTAAACCAGACTACCGAGAACCTGACCGCTCTTCGCCGCCAGATCGATGGTATCGACGAGCAATTATTGGAGCTTTTAGCTAAACGTATGCGTATCTCCAAGGAGATCGGCGTTTATAAGAAAGAGCACAATATGCCGATCTTGCAGTCTCCCCGCTACAGCGAGATCTTAGAGAAGCGCTCCAGCATGGGTGAGCAAATGGACCTGAGCCCGGACTTTGTAAAGGAGATCTTGAAGGAGATCCATGAGGAATCCGTGCGCCAGCAAATGATTATCATGAACGAACAATAATTTATAAGATGAAAATATTGATTTTAGGCGCAGGAAAGATGGGTTCTTTCTTCACCGACCTGCTTAGTTTTGATCATGAGGTAGCCGTATTGGAGAAAGATCCGAAACGTATGCGTTTTATCTATAACGCCCTTCGCCTACAAAGCCCGGAAGAGGTTAAGGATTTCAATCCCGAGTTGGTCATCAACTGCGTGACGTTAAGTTACACGATAGAGGCTTTCAAGGCCGTGATGCCTTACTTGCAACCGTATTGTATCATTTCCGATATCGCTTCCGTGAAGACTTATTTGAAGGAGTTTTATGAGACATGCGGTTTCCCGTATGTTTCCACTCACCCGATGTTCGGACCGACATTCGCCAATCTGGGGCAACTGGAGAAAGAGAATACGATTATTATCTCCGAGGGCGATCATCTGGGCAAGATATTCTTCAAGGATATTTATTCCAGCCTCCGCCTGCATATCTGCGAATACACGTTCGAGGAGCACGATAAAGTGGTAGCCTACTCACTAGGTATCCCTTTCGCCTCCACTATGGTATTTGCCGCTACGATGAAGCATCAGGACGCTCCGGGTACGACGTTCAAACGCCATATGAAAATCGCCCGCGGCCTTTTGTCCGAGGACGATTTTCTATTGACCGAGATCCTTTTCAACCCCCGTACCCCTCGCCAAATCGAGCGGATACAAGAGGAATTGCATATCTTGCAAGAAATCATCAAGGATAAGGATTCCGAGAAGATGAAAGAGTATCTGACGAAGATACGGAAGAATATCGAATAAGAAATTAAGAAGGTTGTGCTGATTAATTTTTCAGCACGACCTCTTTTAAAAGTTCTCTCCTTACCAACATAAAGGAGATAAATAACGTACACAACTCCGCCACCGGTACATTATACCAAATACTTTGGATGCCGAATAAAGAAGGATAAACGATAATACCAAAGGTTACGAATACCAAGCTACGCAGCATAGAGATAACAACTGACAGCTTAGCGTTGCCGATAGCCGTGAAATAACTGGAGGCCAATATATTCAGCCCACTCATCAAGAAGGTGAAGCAATAAATCGTTATGCCGTAATTAGCGATCGCCAAAGCGTCCAAAGCCTCTCCTCCCTTAAAGAAAAAGGACGTGATCTGTTGCCCGAAAAAGAATAAGATGGCGAATAACGTTATACCTATCATAAAATTAACACGCCCTGCTAATCTCAGCACTTTCTCGATCCGGTCCAATCTTCCCGCCCCGAAATTATAACTGATAATCGGTATAATTCCATCGGATATCCCTAAGAATACCGTGGTGGCGATAAACAAGATATAGTTAATCGCCGTAAAGGCGGCGACTCCATCCTCTCCTAAATATCGCATCATCGTTATATTGAACAAAAAAATTGTGATTCCGGCAGATAGCTCGGATATTCCTTCCGAAGAGCCATTGTATAACGCATTCCAGACCAAAGGCCAACGGAAACGTCCTCTTTGTACCGCTACGACTTGCCCTCGCTGGAACATCCGGGGAATATTGAACAGCGCTCCCAAGGTAAAGGCCAAACCTGTAGCCAATCCCGCCCCCTTAATCCCTAAACCCATTACCGGGATAAACAAAAGATCCAGACCGATATTAATCAACACCGTACTTCCCATTACGATCATGGCATAAAGCGGATGCCCCATCGCCTTAATCATATAATCTCCTAAGAACATCAATGATAATAAAGGGAAAAACGGGACAAGGGAACGAATATAATCCACGGCTCCCGTAACCAATACGTCATTCGCACCTAACATACGGGCAATATCTCCGGCGAATATATAAATCAACCCGCTAATCAAAACGGATATTCCTCCAAGAAACAAGAACGAGGTAGTTATAGCGTTATTCGCCTCTTGCCGATCCGAACGTCCGAGGTTTATACCGATCAAGGTCTGGCACCCTACTCCTATCACGATAGACAAAGCCGTCATCAAACTATAGCAAGGTAAGATCAGATTCACGCTGGCCAAAGCGTTCGCCTCGACAAACCGCCCTAATATCACACCATCAATCACCGACTGAATCCCGAGGAATAATAGGCCGGCTACTCCCGGTATCGTATATTTCAGAAATAGTCTTGAAATCTTTTGGGTTAGTAAACCACGCTCCAACTCTTGGCGATGGATCGCCTTTTCTCCACTCATTTTCATATTATCCACTTCACGTTTTTAACGACGCGAAGATATGGCTATTGAAAACAAGAAAAATTACCCTATGATAAATAATGACTTTTCCCTATTTTTTTACGGAAGCACGGATACGGCTCAATGACTGTGGGGTTATCTGTAAATAGGAGGCGATATGTTTCAAGGGTAGTTTCAAGATCAAGTCCGGACGGGTTTTCAGCAATGACTCATATTGTTCACGAGCTTCCATCCAACTATCGTTTATAAAATAGTTCTCATATTCCCGAAGATAGTAATCTTGTATTTTCAACCCCCAATTGGCCAACTCAAGGGAGCTCCGGCATAGGTAATCCAATTTCGTTTTCGGTATTCTCAATAATGTCGTATTCTCCACCATTTGAACATTATAGGCGGAGATATCCCGATAAACAAAATTGATCACCTCGCTATCCGAGGCGAACCATAACGAGATATCTTTCCCCTCACGCTCCACGAAAGCCCGGACCAATCCGGTTTTCACGAACCAAACAAACGGATCTCTTTCTCCCTCCCGAATCGATAATTCTCCCTTAGCAAAAGAAACCTCTTTCATTTCTTCCAACAGCTGCCCCACGATCTCATCTGATAAAGGAGACACCTGCCTTAATTGTTCTACGAACTGATCCATAATCATTCATTTATCTTATATCCGTAAAGATATAAAAAAAGTGCGATCCCAAAAACAAAGGTAATTTTGAAGGTTTGCGGATTCCAGTGATTTTACGTAATTTTGCGCCGCTAAATCTAAGAAGAGGTATGAGCTGTAAATTCGAATATTATTTTTTTACGACTAAAAGTATCTTGTTCGTCCATTGGACTACGAGAGGTTCTACCGTATCCGCACCCTATTCCTTCTAATTTATCTTTACATTTTCATTTAGAACAACTCTATCGTATATCCGGCATATACGATCAAGGATTTTTACACCATCATTAATAACAGAACAATACATATGTACAATAGAATAGCGGGTTACAAACAATATTATAAATCCTTAGTAATGCTAGGGGTACCTATCATCATCGGACAATTGGGGGCTATCATCACCGGATTGGCAGACACCATCATGGTGGGACAACACAGTACGGAGGAACTAGCGGCGGCATCGTTCGTCAATAATGTAATAAACGCATTTATCATAATGGGAACCGGATTCTCCTATAATCTTACCCCGCTGATCGGACAGAATTTAGCGATGAATAAAAAGATCGTGATCGGAGGCTGGCTCAAAAACAGTCTGGTTGCCAATATGACTACCACCTTATTATTGATAGCCGTCTTACTGGGGATTTACCTAAACCTAGACTCTTTAGGCCAACCCGAAGAACTCTTGCCATTGATAAGACCTTATTTCGCAGTCTCATTAGTCTCGATCATATTCGTAATGCTTTATAATTCATTCCGTCAATTCGTGGAAGGCATAGCCAACCCATCCATATCCATGTGGGTCCTATTGACAGGGAATCTGCTGAATATCATCGGCAACTATATCCTCATTTACGGAAAATGCGGAATGCCGGAACTCGGACTGCTCGGGGCAGGTATAAGCACCTTTATCTCGCGTATCATCATGCTATTGCTTTTCATCGCCGTATTCATGCTGCGAACCGACTATAAGCCTTACCGGAAAGGTTTCACTCATATTCGTATCAATAAGCAGAGTTGGAGAAGGCTGAATTCCATAGGCTGGCCGATCAGTCTGCAACAAGGCTTGGAAGCGGGAACATTCTGCGTCACCGCCATCATGGTGGGTTGGCTGGGTAGCCTTGAGCTTGCCGCCCATCAAATAGCCATTACCATATCAACGATCAGTTTTACCATCTATTTAGGTCTTGGAGCCGCCGTAGCGATTCGTACCAGTTATTATAAAGGGGCGAACGACTGGTATATGGTGCGTAAGATCACCATTGCCGGGCTTCATCTGGGGCTTATTGTCGTTTGTATTGTCTGCACCACCTTATTCATGACCCAATCCGGGCTTGGATTGATATTTACGGATAATCTTCATGTCAACGCAATCGTGAAGACACTACTCCCCATATTGATGCTCTATCAAATAGGCGACAGCGCACAAATCATTTTAGCGAACTCCTTACGAGGGCTAGCCGACGTGAAAGCGATTATGTGGATCTCGTTTCTCGCTTATTTCATCATAGCCATACCTGCCGGATATCTATTGGGATTCACGTTCCATTGGGGTATCGCCGGGATTTGGATGGCTTACCCATTAGGCTTCTTATGCTCCGTATGCCTGCTGGGATACCGGGCGAAAATGCAGGTAAAATCGCATCTCGCCTAATCCGATCAAGCCTTACGATTGATCCGGGAGAAACTAATAACCGCCCCGATCAAGGCCAACACACTTCCCAGCCATAACGCCGCGGGCATGCTATGGCCGGGAAATAACTTAAACATCAAGGCTACCAGCGAAGCCCCGCAAGTTTGTCCCAGCAAACGGGCCGTACCCAACATACCACTAGCCCCTCCACTCCTACTTTCCGGAGCGGCCCCGATCATGAGGCTATTGTTAGGAGTCTGGAACAACCCGAAGCCACAACCACAAAGCGCCATGCGCCAGATAATATCCAGATCGGAAGGATGCGCCGGTAATTCCGCCAACGAGAACAACCCTCCCGAGAAGATAATCAACCCGATACCACTCAAGACCCCGGCATTCATTTTCTCCGACAAGATCCCGGCCAAAGGGGCGCACACCATTGTCGCCAAAGGCCAAGGAGTCAATAATAAGCCGGTCGCCACCTCATCGCGTCCCAGTACCCGCTGCAAGAAAAACGGGAAAGAGACCATAGCCAGCATCTGAGCGATGAAAGAAAACACAGACGTAATGATAGAAAGGGTAAAAAGAGGAATACGCAGCAAGTCTATCGGCAATAATGGATAGGCCTGCCGTTTCTCTCTCCGGACATAGAAATACCCACAGAACAATACGATAACAATCGCCGCTACTATCAATGAGATATGTACATCATGCGTGAACGCCTCGATAATCGCTATCACCAAACCGAATGTCAATGCGTTCATGAGTGCCGCCGTAACATCAAACTTACGTCCGACAGCCTTCACCGGATTTTGCGGCAAGAACTTAAAGCTCAATATCAAAGCGGTAATACCTATCGGGATATTTATAGCGAACAACCAAGGCCAGTTCCCCACGGACAATATACCAGCGGCTATCGTAGGACCAGCGGCGGCCGATACGGATACCACCAAGGCATTAATCCCCATACCTCGCCCCAGAAAACGTTTGGGATAAATAATACGGATCAAGGCCGTATTCACGCTCGCTATGGCAGCGGCGCCAAAACCTTGTAGCGTACGGGCGATAATCAGCGTAAACAAGGAATCGGATAAAGCGCAGGCCAAAGAGGTACAGCTAAATAACAGCAACCCGATCGTATACACCTTCCGATACCCCCAGATCTCTCCCATCGACGATAACGACAGCAAAGAAATCGTGATCGCCAACTGATAAGCGTTCACCACCCATATAGAAGCAGACGGACTCGTATGGAGATCGCCGGCAATCGTAGGTAAAGCCACGTTTGCGATCGCCCCATCCAACACCGACACGGTAACACCAAGCCCAATCGCTAGGATCGCCCAATAACGGCTAGGGATTGGCAAGCCATCCGGGATATTCCCTCCCGTCTGACCATTTATATTCGTTATTTCTTTATCCATACGGTATATGAAACAGAAATAGGATGTATCTGGTTTAGGAAGTATCGACCAGATCGAGTATCTTTGCCCGTATAAATGGACATGACATGGCAAAACAAGGCACTATACTAGTTGTGGATGATAATAAAGGTATCCTGACCGCCGTACAAATGCTGTTAGGAACTTGCTTCGAGAAGGTTATCACCATCTCTACCCCGAACAAGATAAAAAACACGCTGCACGACGAGAACGTGGATGTCGTATTGCTCGACATGAATTTCAGCGCCGGTATAAACAGCGGCAACGAGGGGTTGTTCTGGCTCTCCGAGATCAAGAAGGCTTATCCCTCGATACAAGTCGTTCTCTTTACCGCCTACGCCGACATCGATCTGGCGGTACGAGGAATCAAGGAAGGGGCTACCGATTTCGTGGTAAAGCCTTGGGACAACGCTAAATTATTGGAAACCTTGCAAGCCGCTTACCAAATCCGCTCGGCCAATCATAAAGGCGGTGTCGGCAACAAGCAGTTGGTATCCAAGGAAAGCGGTATGTTTTGGGGAGACAGCAACGCCATGCAGCAACTACGGATGCTGATAGAGAAAGTAGCCAAGACAGACGCCAATATATTAATCACGGGAGAGAACGGAACCGGTAAGGAAATGCTGGCCCGGGAAATACACCTGCTATCCCCCCGCAAGGATGAGGCCATGGTACCGGTGGATATGGGCGCTATCACGGAGACGCTGTTCGAGAGCGAGCTGTTCGGACACGTAAAAGGGGCCTTCACCGACGCCCGGACGGATCGCCCCGGTAAGTTCGAGGTAGCGAACAACGGAAGCTTGTTCCTCGACGAGATCGGTAACCTGTCTTATCATCTGCAAGCCAAATTACTGACCGCCTTGCAACGCCGGAGCATCGTACGGGTAGGTAGCAATACCCCGATCCCCATCAATATCCGCCTGATCTGCGCCACGAACCGGGACTTGCAGGAGATGGTACAGAAAGAGCAATTCCGCGAGGACTTGCTGTATCGTATCAATACGATACACGTAGAGATCCCGCCCTTGAGGGAGCGGCCGGAGGATATCGTACCGCTTGCTGAGATATTCATCACGAAATATACCAATATCTACGGTAAAAAGCCCATGGCCCTCACCGACGACGCCAAGGAAAAGCTGAAAGCCCAACCTTGGCTGGGTAATATCCGCGAACTGGAACATACCGTGGAGAAAGCGATTATCATTGCCGATGGTGATACTTTAGATGGCAGCAATTTCGATTTCCCTCGTAAGCGGGAGGCGCCCGTCAAGAATGACATCACTACGCTCGAGGAAATGGAGTATACTATGATCAAGGCCGCCATGGATAAATTTGGCGGTAATCTCTCGCTCGTGGCGAACCAGTTGGGTATCTCACGGCAAACGCTTTATAATAAGATCAAGCGGTATGAACTTTAAAGGCATTTATTACAGCCTCACCTTCCGCCTCGCCCTCGCTATCGGGCTGACGGCGGCACTCACCTACCAGGCCTTGGAGAAAGAATGGGGATGGTTCCTGTTCTTAGGCATCGGATGGCTGGCTGCCTTGCGGGGCATCAGCCTTTTGTTCAAGCGGAACGCGCAAAAGGTAGCCTTCATGTTCGACGCGATCGACAATAGCGATTACGCCTTCAAGTACGCTACCCGGGGGCGCTCCTCCAACGACAAGCTGGTTAGCGAGTCCTTAAACCGCATCACCCAAATACTTTTTCAAGCGAAAGCCGAGGCGATCCAGAAAGAGAAATATTACGAGTTGATCATGAACCAAGTGAATACGGGTATCATCGTAGAAGATGATAAGGGCAATATTTTCCAGACCAACAACGAGGCCTTGCGACTGCTGGGATTGACGGTCTTTACCCATGCCCGCCAGCTCGGACGTATCGACGAGAATCTAGAGCGCCTCATCAGCGACGTTCGTCCCGGCGAGAAACATCAGATCTCTTTTATCAACGAGCGGGGCACGGTACATCTCTCGGTCCGTGTCTCCGAGATGACGCTCCAAGAGAAACACGTCCGCATCATTGCGATCAATGATATCAACAGCGAGCTGGACGATAAGGAGATCGAGTCATGGATACGACTGACACGGGTCTTGACCCATGAGATCATGAACTCCGTCACCCCTATCACCTCCTTGAGCGACACCTTGCTTTCCCTCCACCAGAATGTCGACGAGGAGATACGGGGCGGCTTGGAGGTAATCAGCTCTACCGGAAAGAGCTTGATCGCGTTCGTCGAGTCGTACCGTAAGTTTACACATATACCGACGCCTCAGCCCTCTTTATTCTACGTCAATAAGTTCGCCGAACGGCTCACGCGGTTGGCCCGCCACCACAATAACTACCCGAACATAACCATTCGTATCGACGTGGAACCGGAGGACTTGATCGTCTACGCCGACGAGAACCTGATCACGCAAGTAGTCTTGAACCTCTTGAAGAACGCCATGCAAGCGATCGGGCACGAGCAAGAAAACGGCCTTATCTTGTTCAAGGCGTATTGCGACCCCAACGAGGCCGTTATCCTAGAAGTGACGAACAACGGCCCCATCATCCCCCCCGAGGAAGCCGAGCATATATTCGTGCCGTTCTTCACCACGAAAGAAGGTGGAAGCGGTATCGGGCTGTCCATCTCACGACAGATCATGCGCTTGTCCGGCGGCAGCATCGCATTGAGAAGCAACCCGGCCCAGCGGCAGACCACCTTCGTGTTGACATTCCCGTAGCTCGTTTACCGTATCCGCATAAACGCGGACACGCGGCCGGGCGGATACGCGGACACACAAGCCCGGATACACGGGCGCGACCGTACGGGTACGACCGCATATCCGTACAGCTGCCCATCCGTATCCGAGTAGCTACATCTTTGTATCCGGGCAGCTACATCTTTGTATCCGAGTAGCTACATCTTTGCAGCCGTACGGATACGGACGGACAGCCGGGCAGCTACAAGAGGACAGCCGTACGGATACCCGCCATCGGCCGTACGAACGTATTTCCGGCCACCGTTGGGTAACAACGAAACTATTCGTATCTTTACGCTGTTTTTTTAATTTAAAAGTATCTATACAAACATGAACTTACTAGACAAACTGAAGATCAACCACCGCCCCCGTTCCGGGGCATTGGATTTACTAAAATATATCGGCCCCGGATTACTTGTCACCGTAGGCTTTATCGATCCCGGAAACTGGGCGACGAATCTCGCGGCAGGCTCCGAGTTCGGCTACGCCCTCCTGTGGGTCGTCACCTTCTCGTCCGTCATGCTGATCATTATCCAGCACAACGTGGCCCACCTCGGTATCGTGACCGGCCTCTGCCTCTCGGAGGCGACCAACAAATACATGCCACGCGTGCTAAGCCGCCCGATCCTAGGATCGGCCATGCTCGCCAGCATATCCACCTCCCTCGCCGAGATACTCGGTGGAGCCATCGCCCTCCGGATGTTGTTCGGTATGCCGATCAAGGCGGGAGCGGTGATCGTCACCATCGTATGCCTCGCCATGCTATTCAGTAATACATATAGTAAGACCGAACGCTGGATCATCACGTTCGTGTCCATTATCGGGCTCTCGTTCCTATACGAGCTGGCGTTGGTCGACGTAGACTGGGGGCAGGCCGTGGTAGGCTGGGTGAAACCCACCTTCCCCGAGAACTCCATGCTGATCATCATGAGCGTACTGGGAGCCGTCGTGATGCCTCACAACCTGTTCCTGCACTCGGAGGTGATACAGAGCCGGGAATGGAACCTAGAGGACGAGTCGGTCATCAAGAAACAACTGAAGTACGAGTTCTACGACACGCTCCTGTCCATGGTGATCGGCTGGGCGATCAACTCGGCAATGATCATCTTGGCCGCCTCTACCTTCTTCAAGCAAAACATCGCCGTAGACGAGCTGGACCAAGCGCAACAGTTATTGGTACCCCTCGTAGGAAATAACGCCGGGGTGATTTTCGCCGCCGCCCTATTACTGGCGGGTATCTCCTCGACCATCACATCCGGTATCGCCGGGGCTTCCATCTTCGCCGGATTCTATGGCGAGGCGTACAATCATACCGACCTGCACTCAAAGCTGGGAGTCCTGCTATCGTTCGTCCCCGCCTTGGCCATCATCTTCCTGATCGGCGATCCGTTCAAGGGATTGATCCTGTCGCAGATGTTGTTGAGCGTGCAATTGCCAATCACGGTCTTCACGCAAGTGTACCTCACTTCCAGCAAGAAGGTCATGGGTGTCTACGCGAACAGCCGCTCTACGACCATCCTCCTCTTGCTGTTGGGAACGATGGTAACCGTCCTAAATATAGCCCTGCTCATCAGCCTATTTTAAAAAGAAATCGCTACCTTTGCCCCATTCGAAGAAAAACTATCAATTTTTAAGTATGAGCGATATCAATACAAACGAAGAAGAAGGCAAGAAGAACCTGAATTTCATTGAGGCAGCCGTAGAGAAAGATTTAGCGGAAGGCAAGAACGGAGGACGTGTACAAACCCGTTTCCCGCCCGAGCCCAACGGATACCTTCACATCGGCCACGCGAAGGCCATTTGCCTAGATTTCGGCATCGCTGAACGCCATGGCGGTATCTGCAACCTCCGTTTCGACGACACGAACCCGACGAAGGAGGATGAGGAATACGTGGAGGCGATCAAGGAGGATATCCAATGGCTGGGATATCAGTGGGGAAATATTTATTACGCGTCCGACTACTTCCAGCAATTGTGGGATTTCGCGATCCGCCTCATCGAGGAAGGTAAAGCATATATTGACGAGCAGACATCCGAACAAATAGCCCAGCAAAAGGGCACGCCTACACAACCGGGCATCGAGAGCCCGTATCGCAACCGTCCGATCGAGGAAAGCTTAGCTCTCTTCAAGAAGATGAACACGGGTGAGATAGCGGAAGGTGCCATGGTACTTCGCGCGAAGATAGACATGGCAAACCCGAACATGCACTTCCGCGATCCGATCATCTATCGGGTGGTTAACCATCCGCACCATCGTACGGGCACGACGTGGAAAGCGTATCCGATGTACGACTTCGCCCACGGACAGAGCGATTTCTTCGAGGGCGTAACGCATTCCTTGTGTACCTTGGAGTTTGTCGTACACCGTCCTCTGTATGATTTGTTTATCGACTGGCTGAAGGAAGGCGAGGACTTGAACGACAACCGCCCCCGACAGACTGAGTTCAACAAATTGAACCTAAGCTACACGCTGATGAGCAAGCGTAACCTGCTTACATTGGTAAAAGAGAACTTGGTAAACGGCTGGGATGACCCCCGTATGCCGACCATCTGCGGTTTCCGCCGCCGGGGTTACTCTCCGGAGTCTATCCGTAAGTTCATCGACAAGATCGGTTATACGACTTACGACGCCCTGAACGAGTTCGCCTTGCTGGAAAGCGCCGTACGCGAGGATCTGAATGCCCGCGCCATCCGTGTATCCGCCGTGATCAATCCGGTGAAACTGATTATCACCAACTATCCGGAAGGACAGGTCGAGGAGCTGGAAGCGATCAATAACCCGGAAGATCCGGAAGCCGGCAGCCATACGATCGAGTTCAGCCGTGAGTTGTGGATGGAACGTGAGGACTTCATGGAAGACGCCCCCAAGAAATATTTCCGGATGACACCGGGACAGGAAGTTCGTCTGAAGAACGCTTATATCGTAAAATGTACGGGCTGCAAGAAAGACGAGAACGGTGAGATTACCGAGGTATATTGCGAATACGATCCGAATACCCGCAGCGGTATGCCGGACGCTAACCGTAAAGTAAAAGGTACCTTGCACTGGGTAAGCTGCGCCCATTGCCAAAAAGCGGAAGTACGCTTATACGACCGCCTTTGGAAGGTGGAGAACCCTAGAGACGAATTGGCCGCTATCCGGGAGGAGAAGAATTGCTCCCCGCTAGAGGCCATGAAGGAAATCATCAACCCGAACTCCTTGGAGATCCGGAAAAACTGTTACGTAGAGAAGTTCGTGGCTACCTTGCCCAAGCTTTCCTACCTTCAATTCCAGCGTATCGGCTATTTCAACATAGATAGCGAATCCACCCCCGACAACTTGGTATTCAACCGTACCGTAGGACTAAAGGACACGTGGAGCAAGATTAATAAATAAAGAATAGTAAATGAAAAAAGACGATATCTCACGCTTGTTACAACATTATCTTTCAGCGAAGGAAGAGGGTAAGGAGCCTTATTTCGACGCTGATCAAATCGATGAAATGTTGGACAGCTTTGAAGATTCGAACGATTATACTTACTTTGATGAAGTCTTAGCCCTCGGGCTAAAGCTTCATCCCGGTAATTCCGCCTTGCAAATCAAGAAAGGCAGGCAATTCGCGTATAACGAGGATTATGAGAGCGCTCTCGCTCTGCTCGAGAATATAGCGGAGACTGATAACCAAGATCTGGATATGTTAAAAATGGAATGCTATTGCTCGCTCAACCAATATCCCAAGGTTCTGGAGATCACGGAAGAGTTGATCACTAGGGATTGTGACTATTTGGAGGAAGTCTTCGAGTACATCTCCCCCATCCTGAATGATTTAGACATGAACAAAGAGGCCCGCGATTTCGTGGACCGTGGCTTGGCTTTATTTCCGGATAACTTGATCCTTAAGAATGAGCTTTGCTACATCCTCGAGACGGAAGGAGACATTCCCCGGGCGATCGAGTTATGTAATGAGCTAATCGATAAGAATCCTTTCTCATACGAGTATTGGTTTACGCTGGGAAGGCTACATTCCATGGTTGGCGATTACGAGAAAGCGATCGAGGCTTTCGACTTCGCCTTGACGTGTGATGATTCCGATACGGAACTGAAAATATTGAAAGCGTACTGCCTGTATATGAACGAGAGCTATGAGAAGGCGATCGAGGAATATCAAGAAATCGAGGGTGATGAGGAGGTGATGCGCCGTATCTCTCCACTCATGGCGGAATGTTATATGAAGCTGGAGCAATATGAGAAGGCTTACCAACTGCTTTCCACGATCATAAACGATCCGGATATGGAGGATGGGCCGACCAATTATATCAATTATATCCGTTGTTGTACCGAGACTGAGCGTGACAACGAGGCTTCCATCATGTTATTCAAGGCGGCGCAATTGTATCCGAACAATGTCCGTCTCCTTTCTCTTTTAGCGCTTTGCTTGCTTGATAGCGGGAAAAAGGAGGAGGCTATCGCTATTACGAATAAGATATTCAAGATCATCGATAAGAAAAGTATCAATCCGGAAACTCAAGAAGAATGCAACAGCCTGCTTCATGCCGGACAATATTTGCTTTCTAAGGGAGATGTAGATAAAGCGATCTCTTATTACAAGAAAGTCCTTCAAATCAACCCGAAGACTCCAATGATTCATATCCATTTGGCTATGGCTTATCTGGATAACCGTGATATGGAAAATTTCATGGAGCATATCGGCCAAATATCCGGAGATGATCTTCTTTATTTGCTTCGTAAAGTGGGGCCAGAAGTATTCGCTGACTTTACCATCGATCCCGATAAAGAGAAGAAACATATCCAACCCGAGGATCTGGTAAAAGAGTTTTTAAAGAATAAAGATAACAGTAATTAGACAATTAATAATGTAATATGCCTAACAAACGAAATCTCAAGGACTACGGTTTTTTAGTATTAAAAGGTATGGGTATGGGAGCGGCGGATGTCGTTCCCGGCGTGTCGGGAGGAACGATCGCCTTTATCGTAGGTATCTACGAGGAACTGATCGACTCTATCAAAAGTATTAACGGGACGACATTGAAACAATTATTCACGGGGAAAATAGCGGCCTTCTGGAAAGGGATCAACGCTAATTTCTTGCTTTCTATCGTGGGTGGTATTGGTATTAGTATATTCTCCCTAGCGAAGATCATTACGTATCTCTTGGTGTATCATCCGATCTTGGTATGGTCTTTTTTCTTTGGTTTGGTGCTGGCCTCTACTTGGTTCGTCTCTAAGGATATCAAGCAATGGAACTGGAAGACGATCTTGAGTTTTGTTGTCGGAGCGGTGATCGCTTTTTATATCACCGTGGCGACTCCCGCCGAGACTCCGAGTAATTTACTCTTTATCTTCCTCTGTGGGGCGATCGCCATTTGCGCCATGATCTTGCCGGGTATCTCGGGTAGCTTTATCTTAGTGTTGCTCGGAAAATACTTCTATATCATGGAGGCGGTCAAGACGTTTAACGTTCCCGTTATGTTGGTGTTTATAGCGGGTGCGGCTATTGGTATCACGACGTTCTCCCGCGTGTTGTCATTCGCCCTTCGTAAATTCCATGATATAACGATCGCCGTATTGGCCGGATTCATGTTGGGTTCGCTTAACAAGGTATGGCCTTGGAAAGAAACGATCGAGACCTATGTGGATAGCCATGGCATGACCAAGCCGTTGGTTGAGGCGAATATCGCTCCGAATCAGTTTGTTTGGGAGGCCGTCGGATTGATGATCTTAGGTTTCGGGATCGTATATTTCCTAGAAAAGCTCTCACAAAAAAGCACTAAGGCGTAACCCAATATTACAATGGGCATTATAAGGTGATTAGAATGCCCATTCTTATTTGCCTACATTTTATCATCGCACATCGTACTTTTCCAATAAGCGAAATCCTCTCTATACTAATAAAGTGATAAAGAAGTATCAAAAGTAACTATAACCGTACCCTAGTCGCCGAGGTGTTAAATATCAGTAGAAAGACGCTATTCAACAAAATGAAACGTTATAATCTTGGCAACGAGTAATTTTTTACTAACTTTGATGCCTCAATAGAAATGTGTTACATTTAGATTTTAAATAAACAAGTATTATGGCGAAAATAAAAGGAGCTGTTGTTGTAAACACAGAGCGCTGCAAGGGATGCAACCTTTGCGTAGTAGCCTGCCCGTCGGATGTACTGGAGTTGCACCCACGAGAAGTAAACAACAAGGGGTATCACTATGTGTACATGAAGAACCCGGACGCATGCATCGGTTGCGCTAGTTGCGGGTTAGTTTGTCCGGACGGTTGTCTAACGATCTACAAAGTAAAAATATAAAGTTATATCAAGATATGGCAGAAGATATAAAATTAATGAAGGGTAACGAGGCCATCGCCCATGCGGCTATCCGCTATGGCGTGGACGGTTACTTCGGCTATCCGATCACTCCGCAGTCGGAGATATTGGAAACCCTTATGGCAGAGATGCCGTGGGAAAAGACCGGCATGGTAGTCTTACAAGCGGAGAGCGAGGTAGCCGCTATTAATATGGTATACGGCGGAGCCGGCACTGGAAAGAAAGTGATGACCTCTTCTTCCAGTCCGGGCGTGAGCTTGAAACAAGAAGGTATCTCTTATATCGCAGGAGCGGAGCTTCCTTGTCTGATCGTGAACGTTATGCGTGGCGGTCCCGGATTAGGAACGATCCAGCCGAGTCAGGCTGATTATTTCCAGACCGTGAAAGGCGGTGGTCATGGCGATTACCGCTTGATAACCTTAGCTCCCTCTTCCGTACAGGAGATGGCGGATTTCGTAGGCCTTGGTTTTGATCTGGCTTTCAAATACAATAACCCCGCTATTATCTTGGCGGACGGTATCATCGGACAGATGATGGAGAAGGTGGTATTGCCTCCCTATCAACCCCGCCGTACCGAGGAAGAGATTATCGCTCAATGTCCTTGGGCCGTACAAGGAAAGAAGGGCGGACGCAAGGGTAACGTCATCACTTCCTTGGAGCTAGACCCGGCGAAGATGGAAGAGAACAATATCCGTTTCCAAGCGAAATATCGCAAGATCGAGGAAAACGAGGTTCGTTACGAGGAGTTCCAATGTGAGGACGCTGATTATCTATTGATCGCATTCGGTTCTTCCGCCCGTATTTGCCAGAAGGTAGTCGAGATCGCCCGTGCGGAAGGTATCAAGCTTGGCTTGTTACGCCCGATCACGTTATGGCCGTTCCCGACAAAAGTGATCGCCGCTTATGCGGATAAGGTAAAAGGTATGTTATCGGTTGAGTTGAACGCCGGACAGATGGTAGAGGACGTTCGCCTAGCTGTAAATGGTAAGGTGAAGGTAGAGCACTTTGGCCGATTGGGTGGAATCGTATTCACCCCGGATGAGGTATTGAACGCGCTGAAGGAAAAATTATTCTGATCCGTATGACACGAGGAAGTAAAGCTGACGAGATATTGACGCTGGTTTTTATGCTACTGGCCATAGCTGCCGTGGTATGTTACTTCGCTGTTAGCGATAAGGCCGTATTCTTGTATTGCGGCGGAGCGGCGATCGTATTGCGGCTGGTGCAATATGTCCTAAGATATATACATTAATAATTAAAGATTATGGAACTCAACGATATAATTAAACCGGAAAATCTGGTGTATGAAAAGCCCAGATTGATGAATGAAAATCCCATGCACTACTGCCCCGGTTGCAGCCACGGTGTGATACATAAGCTAATCGCCGAGGTTATAGCCGATATGGGTCTGGAAGATAAGACAATCGGTATCTCCCCCGTGGGATGTGCCGTATTCGCATATAACTACTTGGATATCGATTGGATCGAGGCAGCCCACGGACGTGCGCCAGCCATAGCTTCTGCTGTTAAACGCTTGAATCCGGAGAAGATGGTATTCACGTATCAAGGAGATGGTGACTTGGCGGCTATCGGTACGGCCGAGACGATTCATGCAGCCAACCGTGGCGAGAATATCGTGATCGTATTCGTAAATAATGCGATCTATGGTATGACCGGCGGACAGATGGCTCCGACTACACTGGAAGGTATGCCCACGGCTACCTGTCCTTACGGACGCAACATCGCCTTGAACGGTTACCCGCTGAAGATCGGTGATTTATTAGCCCAATTGGAAGGAACTTGCTTGGTAACACGCCAAAGCGTACAGACGGCCGCAGCCGTACGGAAAGCGAAGAAGATGCTTCGTAAGGCTTTCGAGAACGCTATGGCCGGTAAGGGTACTTCTGTGGTAGAGTTCGTCTCCACTTGCTCATCCGGCTGGAAGATGACTCCGGAAAAAGCCAATAAATGGATGGAAGCGAACATGTTCCCTTTCTACCCGCTGGGCGACTTAAAGAATGTTGAATAAGTAATACGGTAAACGACAATGAAACAAGAAATAATTATAGCAGGCTTCGGTGGACAAGGTGTATTGTCTATGGGTAAGATCTTGGCCTATTCCGGTTTGATGGAAGGCAAGGAGGTTAGCTGGATGCCTTCATACGGACCTGAGCAACGTGGCGGTACGGCCAACGTAACCGTTATCTTGAGCGACGAGCGTATCAGCTCACCCGTATTGAATGAATATGATATCGCTATTATCTTGAACCAACCTTCCATGGATAAGTTCGAGAGCAAGGTGAAACCGGGCGGTATCTTGATTTACGATGGTTATGGCATCCATACGCCAGCGAAACGTACGGATATTAACGTATATCGGGTAGATGCCATGGACGCCGCTACCGAGATGAAGAACGAGAAGGCATTCAATATGTTGATCTTAGGCGGGTTGCTTAATATCGTCCCGATGGTTCAATTGGAGAACGTCATGCTAGGATTGAAGAAATCCTTGCCCGAGCGTCACCATCATTTGTTGCCGATGAACGAGGCTGCCATTAAGAAAGGAATGGAGATTATACAGAAAATATAAGAAGCTCATTCATTGATGTGCCGATATGCCAATTAAGTTTTCTGATTGGCATATTGGCATATTTTATAATTGGCACATTATTTTTTGTTATATCTTTGCAACCCATGAAGTATTATCTATACATATTACTTTTTCTGATAGGAACGGCGGCTTCCGCGCATGCGCAAGGACGTTCCGGGAGCCGGGGAGGACGAGGTGGATTCTCGTTATCTAATTTATCATCCTCAAACAAGGAAATACCGGATAGCTTGCTGCAAACAGATAGCGCGGCGCTGAAATCAAAACGAATCATCGGTTATCGGCTCACGCCTCTTTTGGGAGAACGTTATATCGCTCCTATGGATACCAATCGATTAAATTTCGGGAATAGTACGTTGGTGGAAGCGAACTCATTGGCCGTAGGTTATCTGGCGAATGTGGGATCGCCGGCGCAAACCCGTATTTTTAACGAACGTAAGGAGGAACGTGATTTCATCTTCGCCGATGCCTATGATTATTATATCACGACCCCAACAAACGCTTATTTCTACGATACCAAAGTAC
The DNA here is from genome assembly GCF_000307475.1 of Parabacteroides sp. D25. NCBI lineage: Bacteria > Pseudomonadati > Bacteroidota > Bacteroidia > Bacteroidales > Tannerellaceae > Parabacteroides > Parabacteroides sp. D25. Next base: position 478,937 of record NZ_JH976503.1, read on the forward strand.
CCTATACCCAAGTGACTTATACGACAGGAGGAGCCAGCCAGAATAAGATGGACCGACTGAAAGGGGTATTGACCATGAACTTTGGCAAAAAGATCAATGTCGGTGGCGAGATGGATTATATCTATAGCCGCGGATATTATAACTCCAACGGTAATAAATTATTAAGTTATCGTTTTTTCGGAAGTTATATCACCGACCGTTACGAGTTAAACGCTTATTTAAGTAATTTCAATTTCGTAAACTACGAGAACGGTGGACTTACAAATGACCAGTATATCACGAATCCCGATGACTTGGCCGAGAATCAAAGAAATATCGATAGTAAATCATACCCTGTCCGTTACACGGACACATGGAACCGTGTCCGTGGAAAACAATATTTCCTGACACAGAGATACAATCTCGGTTTTACTAAGGAATTGGAAGAAACCGATGAGGAAGGGAACGTAAAAGAGGTATTCATTCCGGTTTCCAGTATCATCCATACCATCGATTACGAAGATAACCGCAGACGCTTTATCTCTAATGATGCCGGGATCGATACCTGCTACACTCATCTTTATGGTATGGACGCATCTTTGAATGACCAGACTTCCTCTTGGAATTTAAAGAATACCTTTGCGTTGGCCTTGCGGGAAGGTTTCCAAGATTGGGCTAAGTTCGGGCTGACCGCCTTCGTTACTTTCGAGAAACGCCGGTTTAGATTGGCATCCCAAGTTCCCGGACTGGACTACGGTCCGGATGGTCGTGGAAGCTCTGAGCCAAGCACATTAAATTTCCCTACTTCCGAAGTATATGATGAGTTTACTACCTACATCGGCGGCGAATTATCCAAACGCCGTGGTAGCCTTCTTACCTACAATGTCCGTGGAGAATTAGGACTTGCGGGAAGTGACGCCGGAGAGGTCCGAGTGAGCGGAGACCTGCAAACAAAATTCAAACTTTTTAAGAAAGACGCTACGATCAAGGCGGAAGGATACATCAAGAACATCACCCCGGCGTTCTACCAACGTCACCATCATGGGCGTTACTATTGGTGGGATCTATCATTGAAAAATGTGCAAAGGATTTACGCCGGAGCGAAAATCAACTTGGAATCCACCCGTACCCAGTTATCCGGAGGAGTGGAAAGTATCCAGAATTATGTATTCTTCAACGGCAAAGGTTTGCCGGAGCAAAGCAGTAAGAACATCCAAGTTGTCTCAGCCCGTATCAAGCAAGATATCATGTATCGTGCGTTCGGATGGGAGAATGAGGTGGCCTATCAGCTTTCTAGCGAGAAGTCTCAACTTCCGTTGCCGGATATCAGCGCATACTCGAATATATATCTAGCGTTTAAGTTGGCGAAAGTATTAACCGTACAGATTGGCGCGAACGTATACTACAACACCGCTTATTACGCTCCTTATTACGAGCCGGCTACCCAGCAGTTCCAAGTACAGGAAGAAGACAAGAAAGTGAAGGTCGGTAATTATCCGTTGATCAACGCTTATGCGAATTTCCATTTGAAGCAAGCTCGCTTCTTCATCATGGCATACAATCTAGGCTCTAAGTTCGTTGACCCGAATTACTTCTCTCTTGCGCATTATCCGTTGGACCCGATGGTCTTGAAAATGGGTATCTCCGTGACTTTCAATAATTAATCGATTGCCATGAGATCTAAGAAGTTGCTTATCCTATACGCTTTTCTACTGATTGTCGCTGTAGTGACAATGGTACAGCTTTGGAGACTTAACCAACGTCCCCAAGAGATCGGACCTCGTGATTATCCGGAAATCAAGGAAGAAGGAATTCTTCGGATGATAACCGAGTACAATCAATCCGGATATTTCGTATCCGGCGATACGGTGCAAGGTTTTCAATACGAGCTTAGCCAAGCGATCGCTAAATTATCCGGATTGGAGGTTCAGACGCATTTGGAAATGAGTTTAGCGAAAAGCTTCGAGGAATTATCGGACAACAAATGCGACGTAATCGCAAGAAACATACCCATCACCTCCGAGATGCGGGAAAACTACCTGTTCACCGAACCGATCGTTCTCAACAAGCAAGTCTTGGTACAACGTACGGCAGAGGCGAACAACGGACAAGCCCCTATCCGTAACCAATTGGATTTAGCCCAAAAGACTTTATACATACCGAAAGATTCCCCGGCCTTATTGCGTCTGCAAAATCTGGGACACGAGATAGGCGATACGATCTACGTGGTGGAAGATGAGTTATATTCTACCGAGCAGCTTATGATCATGGTAGCCAAAGGCGATATCGATTATGCCGTATGCGACCAACAAATCGCCCGCATGACCCAGAAAAAACTGCCGGAAGTCGATATCCTAACGGATGTCAGTTTTACCCAATTGCAATCGTGGGCGGTCCGTAAAGACTCTCCTGTCCTACTGGATAGCCTAAATAGTTGGCTCCAGCAAATCAAAGACAGTGGATTATACGACCAGATTTATAAGCGCTATTACAAATAGGGCTATTCATGAGACGGCAAAATAAAGGAGAACTCCGAACCCACCCCTAATTCAGACGTAACATGTATCGAACCTCCCATCTTCACAACCAATCCTTTGCAGATAGCCAGTCCTAATCCGATTCCTTCCATATAGTCGTTTATTTTCACGAAACGGTCGAAGACATCTTTCAATTTTTCCTTATCGATGCCGATTCCCGTATCCCTTACGTAAAAACGTAATTGATCATCCGGTTGAATGGTATATCCCATCGTGATGCTACCTTCTTTCGTGTTCTTGATAGCGTTGTTCACCAAATTATTAATCAACTGCAACAGACGCATGCTATCCGTACCGAACATATGGTGGTCAGCCTCTTTCTCCAAAACCAACTTGACTCCTCCCGGAACCCGTAACTTGGCGGAAGCATAAATCGTATCCATCAATTCACTGACATCTAATTGCTCATATGTGATCTTTATCGCATCCGCCTCGATCTTCGAGATATCCAAGATGTCATTGATCAATTGCATCAACAATTGGTTATTCATCTTGATCACATCGTAGTACGACATACGTTCCTCATCCGTATCAGCAAAAGCCATCAATTCAGAGAAACCGGTAATCGCATTCAAAGGAGTCCGGATCTCATGGCTCATATCCGCCAGATATTTCGATTTCATCTTATCAGCGGCCTCAGCCTTCACCTTCGCCTCCTCAAGGCTTAATTCTTGATTCTTCCGTTCCTGAATATTCGTTGAACATCCAAGGATAACCGAAGGTCTTCCTTTCTCGTCCCGTTCATACACGGTAGCGAATACCTCTCTCCAAACATATTCCTTCTTGCCGGGAAATAGCATACGTGCCTCGATCCTTGCCTCAGAGATTTCCCCTCGGCAAAGACGGGTAAACATATTATGATAATGTTCTTGATCATCCGGATGCGCCCGGCTGATAAACTGCCCCCATGACACCTCTATCATATCTTCCGACATGGTATTCCAATCGTTCAAGGTCACAACGGAATCCTTGAAATTATGGGTACTGTCCGGATCGATGAAGATCGAGCATGTACGTATATCACTTATCCGCAATGCCATTTTCGTCAAGATCCGGGTTCTTCTCAAAGTATTCTCCGTAGCCAACTCGGAAGTTATATCTCTCCATAAAGCCAAGACAAGCGGCTTGCCATTATTTAGGGAAATAGGATATTTAGCGACCTCTATATCCCGGTAATCGCCGGAGGCCGATTTTACCTTGCCCTTGAATCTAGCGGTCAGTCCTGTCTTGATCACGTTCATATCGGTTTCCAGACGCTCCTCGGCAGTCATCAAGGCATTATAATTCACCTCGAAATCATCATGTCCCTCGATCTCCCGGGTTTCAATACCCGTTATTTCCTCCATAAAATGATTCCAATACAGGTAATTAAAATGGTTATCCCCATCTTTCACGAAAACCCCCAACGGTAACCGATCTAATATCGTATTGATCAGTTCTTGTAGATTTTTTTCTGTTTTCAGAGAAGATACATCGCACGTATAAACGATCACAAGCTCCTCATTAAAAAGGCTTGCTTGCGATAGATAATAATAGTTCTTTCCTTCAAAAGAGACCTCAAAAGAGAAATCCACTTTCACTTGCTCCTCGAAAACACGTTTAACCGCAGCTCTATAGATCTCATATTGATCGTAGTTCTTCCCGTCCGGGAACAACGCTTGAGGTTGCTTTCCGATACAGTTATTCGCTAAATAATGATAATAATCGTCTTTTGCAGAAATAACCTTGACAAGAGTAAGATTTCGATCTACTAATACGATCGTATCGGGACTCTTCTCCATGATCATCTCTAATCCAGACTGAACGTTACTTCCGCTTTCTAGACTATTCATATTAATTCTTTCGTTTTTGGGGTATAACTCGGGGATAAAGGTATTTATTTTTCTATTTATCACCAAAGAGAAACCTACCTATTGCATAATATTTCTAAATAATCTTTATCTTTACCGGGAATTTGAATGTAAAAAGATGAGATTTGATGAATTAGATTTGGAAGATGCCGTATTAGACGGGCTTTATGACATGAATTTTGACGAAACGACTCCAGTCCAAGAGTTAACGATTCCTGTCATTTTAGAAGGTAAAGACATCATCGCTTGCGCACAGACCGGAACCGGTAAAACGGCGGCATATGTTTTACCAGTTATTAATGAACTAAGCAAAGGTTGTCATCCGACAGACGCGGTGAATGCGGTCATTATGGCACCGACCCGGGAATTGGCTCAACAAATAGACCAACAAATTCAAGGATTCACTTATTTTATACCTTCCGTATCCGCAGTAGCCGTGTATGGAGGTACCGACGGAATCGCTTGGGAACAACAAAAGAGAGGTTTAGAGATGGGTGCGGATATCGTGATCGCTACCCCGGGACGTTTATTGTCCCATATTAAGTTAGGTACTGTAGATTTGTCTAAAGTGTCGTTCTTCGTCTTAGACGAGGCGGACCGCATGCTGGATATGGGTTTTTATGACGACATCATGCAGGTTCATAAACAGCTGCCCCCCTACTGCCAGACGATCATGTTCTCGGCTACCATGCCGCCTAAGATCCGGACGTTGGCTAAAACCATCCTAAAAGATCCGGAAGAAGTCAAGATCGCTATCTCACGCCCACCCGAATCTATCATGCAAACCGCATATATCTGCTACGATCCACAAAAGCTCAAGATTCTACAAGATCTCTTCACTCAAAGCCGCCCTCAACGGGTAATTATCTTCTCCTCTTCTAAAATGAAGGTGAAAGAATTAGCGTCTACCTTAAAAAGATTAAAGTTCAATGTAGCCGCCATGCACTCGGATCTAGAGCAATCCCAAAGGGAGGAGGTCATGAAAGAATTCAAGAGCGGACATATCGATATCCTTGTGGCTACGGATGTCGTAGCACGTGGAATTGATATCAATGACATCAAGTTGGTCGTGAACTTCGATATCCCGCATGATCCGGAGGATTACGTACACCGAATCGGACGTACGGCACGGGGTACGAACGGCGAAGGATTGGCGATTACTTTCGTATCGATCGACGAACAAGCACAATTCAAGCGCATAGAGGATTTCTTGGAAAAAGAGGTTTATAAGATACCGGTCAGCCCGGAATTCGGCGAAGTGCCCTTGTATGAGCCGGAAAAATACGGTATGAATAAAAGAGGCAGAGGACGGCCTCGTAAAAGTGAAGATAAAAGATCATCCTCGAGCCCACAAAAACGAAATATGGGACATCGTGGAAGACCTAAAAAGGTGCAATAAAAGCACTATACTTTTTAATAGAAAAACACTATACTTTTGGAGCTAAAACAATATTGCTTTGAACTCAAAAGTATAGTGTTTTTTTATGGGATATTATCAACCGTTCATGGATGCCAAGAATTCCATATTATCAACGGTTTGTTCCATCCGTTGCTTAACAAATTCCATAGCCTCCATAGAGTTCATGTCTGATAGATATTTGCGTAAGACCCACATACGGTTCAACGTGCTCTCATCCTGCAATAAATCATCACGGCGAGTGCTGGAAGCCGTGATATCCACAGCCGGATAGATACGTTTATTGGATAATTTACGATCCAATTGTAACTCCATATTACCCGTACCCTTGAATTCCTCGAAGATCACGTCGTCCATCTTAGAGCCAGTCTCCGTAAGGGCGGTGGCTAGAATCGTAAGGCTACCGCCATTCTCAATATTACGGGCGGCACCGAAGAAACGCTTCGGCTTCTGCAACGCATTTGCGTCCACACCACCGGAAAGCACCTTACCGGAAGCCGGTTGTACCGTATTATAAGCACGAGCCAAACGAGTGATCGAGTCAAGAAGAATCACGACATCATGACCACATTCTACCATTCGTTTCGCCTTGTTCAATACGATCTCAGCGATTTTCACGTGACGTTCAGCTGGTTCGTCGAATGTAGAAGCGATTACTTCCGCATCCACGCTACGAGCCATATCCGTAACCTCCTCTGGACGTTCGTCGATCAATAATATAATCATATAAACCTCGGGATGGTTGTAAGCGATAGCGTTCGCGATATCTTTCAGCAACATCGTCTTACCGGTTTTCGGTTGAGCGACGATCAAACCACGTTGCCCTTTTCCGATCGGGGAGAATAAATCAACCACACGTACGGCGATATTATCGTATACTTTCGGTGATTTACGTGCCGTAAGCATGAATTTCTCATCCGGGAATAACGGGGTCAAATGATCGAAAGGAACCCGGTCGCGAACCTCTTCCGGCGTACGGCCATTGATCTTGTCCACTTTCACCAACGGGAAATACTTCTCACCTTCCTTCGGCGGACGAATCGAGCCTTCTACCACGTCACCCGTTTTCAAGCCAAATAACTTGATCTGGGATTGAGAGACATAAATATCGTCCGGTGAAGTCAAATAGTTATAATCTGAAGAACGAAGGAAACCGTAACCATCTTGCATCATCTCCAACACGCCGGTTCCTGTAAGGATGCCGTCAAACTCATACATTTTCTCTTGAGCCTGCTGGTTGTTATTAGCGTTATTGTTATTACGGTTGTTATTATGATTATTCTGTCGATTGTTCTGTCGAGGATTATTCTGCTGGGGAGCGGCCTCGGGTTGAGGTTTGTTAGCCTCGGGTTTCGGAGCGGAGAACGGGAAAATCTGATCCAATACGGATTTAGCGTCCGGATGGCGAAATACGATGCGCTTAGGCTCTTCTTCCGTCGCTTGTGGTGAAGTGGTTTCTTCCGCTACCTCTACCGGAGTCGTATTTTCCGGCAAAGCGGCTTCTTCTTCCGTTTCAAGTTCCGCCACAACAGGAGGCAACAACGGTTTCTCCACCGGGCTCTCTACTACCGCCGGAGTTTCCACGGCCGAGATTTCCGTTACCATAGAGATCGTTTGCGGCTCTTTCGAAACCACCACTTCCTTGTTATCCTCGGAAGGAGCGATAGCGCCCGCTACCTTTTCCTTTTTCTCGATACGGACTCTTTTCTTACGTTCAGGCTGCTCTTTTTGCTCTTTCTTGTCAGCCGGAGCAGCCACTGGCTTTTCCGAAGCCTGTTGGGCACTCTCTGCAGCTTCGGCAGTCTCAGCCTTCGCCACTTTAGGAGAAGCGGCTTTAGCCGGACGGCCTCTCTTACGGCCCTCTACAGGCTTCTTAGCCTCTTTCTCTTTCATCTTTTCAGCCTGAATGCCGGCATAGGAGATCGCTTGCTCATCAAGAATCCGATAAACCAACTCTTCTTTCTTTAAGCTGCTAACTTTTTTTATTCCCAACTCTTCCGCGATACTTTGAAGTTCGGGAAGAAGTTTTTCATTTAGTTCTAGAATGTTATATTTCTGCATATTGCGAAGTAATAATATAAATGGCACATACACACGGATCACATATGCAAACACGACGTACGCCCAATGGTATCATTGTATCTTTATTAAATTATAATTTTCATGTAATAACCGGATTGTTCAGCTAATTTGAACCATTAGTAACATATCTGCGGAGTAAATCTTCGCAAATGTAAGAATATTTTTACAATAAACGAGGATTTAGCCCAAAAAATTCACAATTAGCACACGCTTTGTTGATTCGTCTATACGAAAACGATTATCAGTCCTTTCTCCTACCACCCAAACGATAGCGTCGCCACTACAAAGAAGCCATGTGCGCTCCTTCTCAATCCGGCTAAATTTATGATCGGAGAAATAGTCACTCAACTTCTTACGTCCTTTCATTCCGAAGGGAATAAACCAATCGCCTTCTTTCCAAGTCCGCAATGTTAAAGGGAAATCGAGTTTATCATAATCCAAATAAGCGATCCGCTTATTCTTCTCGATAGGGAAATCTATAGTTATAACAAGTTTTTGGAAAGATAGTTCAATAGGTTCATGATTAATGCCCTTTTCTGGATCTAAAACGAAGGTTCGCTTTTCCTTCTTCTCTAAAGAAGTGATCCATAAATAATCCCGATCCTTCAGCAAACGATGGGTGGAAGAGTAAAACAGCTTACCAGGCTCCTTGGTCAAGGCAGCGAAAATATCGTCCGAGACCAGACGGGTAAAACCATATTCTTTTAATAACTCATACAAAATCGTCTCCGGAGCCGGAAACCGCATCAACGCCCCGATAGAAAGACGATCATCCGATACGACAACCTCTTTCCGGGCTTGTTCCAATACATATATATATATAGTCTCTGCGGCAGAAAGATGCTCGGCGGAACGTGCGATGGTATTCCGGGCCGATGGATTTATCTCCTCCAAAAGCGGCAACACATTCAAACGGATGAAATTACGGGTATAAGCATCCGATAAATTCGTGCTATCCACCATATAGGCGTAGCCTTGATCCGCCAGCCAAGCCAAGATATCCTCACGGCTTACGCACAGCAAAGGACGGACGATGAAACCATTCCTCGGACGGATCCCGCTCATCCCCCGGATTCCCGTGCCCCGTATCAAATTCATCAAGACCGTCTCCACATTATCGTCCCGGTGATGGGCGACGGCGGTCGCCTGCCCTCCCAGCCGCTCCCGCATCTCCTCAAACCAAGCATAGCGCAATTCACGGGCAGCCATCTCTATCGAGAGATGCTTCTCTCCGGCATAAGAGATCGTATCGAAATCTATCTTATGAAAGGGTACTTCCAAAGATTCCGCGAACTCACAGGCAAATGCCTCATCCCGATCCGACTCCTCCCCACGCAAATGAAAGTTACAATGAAGCGCTATACACGGATATCCCAAACGCACCAATACGCCCAACAAAGCCACAGAATCGGCACCACCGCTCAATCCGACCAAAACCGGACGATCCTCGGATAACAGCCGGTACTTCTCTATATATAAACGTATCGTATGTATCATAACATCTTTGTATTAAAAACAATAATGGCCCTAGCCGGTTTTAGCTAGAGCCATTACTTATAGATCTTTTGAATTAATCTTCTACACCTGCTAATTCCGGGTCGATCATAATACGACCACAGTATTCGCAAACAATAATTTTCTTACGCAACTTGATATCCAATTGCTTCTGAGGCGGGATCTTGTTAAAGCAACCACCGCAAGCGCCACGTTGCACATAAACAACAGCCAAACCGTTACGAGCACCTTTACGGATACGCTTGAAAGCGGTCAACAAACGAGGTTCGATAGCAGCTTCCAGCTTCTTCGCTTTCTCACGAAGTTTCTCCTCATCCTGCTTTGTCTCGGAAATGATCTGCTCCAACTCACTCTTTTTCTGAACCAAGTCAGCCTTACGGCCTTCCAGCTTCTCAGTCAGTTCAGCGATATCTTTTTTCTTAGCGTCTACCGCCTCTCCGAATTCACGAATTTTTTTCTCTGAGAACTCAATTTCCAAACCTTGGAACTCGATCTCCTTAGACAGGTTATCAAACTCCCGGTTATTACGCACATTATCTAATTGTGCCTTATAGCGATCTATCAATGTGGTAGATTCCGTGATCTTATGCTTTTGCTCAACAACAGAAGTCTCAAACTCCTTGATCTCCGCTTGATAGTTCTGGAGACGTGTTTCCAGTCCTGCGATCTCGTCCTCCAAGTCTTGAACCTCCAGAGGAAGCTCACCACGAAGGGTCTTGATCTTATCAATTTCAGTCATCATCGTCTGAAGTTGATACAGCGTAGAAAGCTTTTCTTCAACCGTATATTCCTTTTCAGCTGATTGTTTATCTGTAGCCATTCTATAAATATTTTACTGGGTTTGAATTAACATTCGAAAAATGTACCGCAAAGGTAGGGAATTTTTTCGATATTATGTTATAAAATATGTCTTTTGTACAGATTTCCGATTCATAATGACCGATAACCGCCAGTAGAATCTGGTCCTCCACATCGTAAAAATCGTTGTACTTCGCCTCCCCCGTTATAAAGACATCGGCACCATACGCGATAGCGTCCTTGATCAAGAAAGCGCCGCTGCCTCCGCAGATAGCGACCTCTCGGATAGACTTACCCGTAAATGGGGAATGCTTCACGCAACCGACGTTAAACAGGGCCTTGATCCGTAACAAGAAACTTAACTCATCTTCCTCGGCAGGCAACTCTCCCACTACACCGGAACCTGCCTGTTCCCATGTGTTTGATAACGAATAAAAATCAAAAGCCGGCTCCTCATACGGGTGAACGGATAACAGAGCACGAGTCACCGCTGTCTTCTTGAATGCCGGAAGGATCATCTCCATACGCACCTCTTTCTCTACATGCACCTCGCCGATCTCACCACAAAACGGATTGCATCCCGCATTGGCACGGAATGTTCCCTCGCCATGTAAATTATAACTGCAAGCATCATAGTTCCCGATACTTCCCGCACCGGCATTGAACAAGGTATTCCGCATGATCTCGGCATAAGCCTCGGGGACAAACGTCACCAACTTCAGCAAAGCGCCTTTTTGGGGGCTCAAGATCCGTACATTTTGCAAGCCGATCAACTCTGCCAAACGGTAATTCACGCCTCCTACGGCATTATCAAGATTGGTATGGGCGGCATAAACCACCAAATCATACTTACACGCCTTCATCATGCAACGCTCGATATAATTGGAGCCAGTCAACGACTTAAACGACTTAAAGGCCAAAGGATGATGAGAGATGATCAGGTTGTATCCTATCTCGATCGCTTCATCAAGCACCTCCTCGGTAACATCTAGGCATAGCAACACACCCGTCGCATGCTGGTTCACGTCGCCAACTTGCACACCCGCATTGTCAAAACCTTCTTGAAGCGGCAGCGGGGCGTAATGCTCGATTTCTCTCAATATATCTTTAACCTTTACCATGCTAAATATCTTTTGATTTATGTTCGGGAGAAAAAGTAATTCCTTTCGGAAGAAAAGAAAATTCCATTCAGATGGAATAAGATTCCCATTCGAATGGAATTTCAGATTGGATTATTTCTTGATATCAACGATCAAATTCAGTTCGTCCAACTGGGCCGGATCCAAGACACCCGGAGCATCGAGCATAACATCTCGTCCAGAATTGTTCTTCGGGAAAGCGATACAGTCGCGGATAGAATCCAAACCGGCGAACAAAGACACGAAACGATCCAAGCCATAAGCCAAACCTCCATGAGGAGGCGCTCCGTACTTGAACGCATTCATCAAGAAACCGAATTGCTCTTGCGCTCTTTCTTCGGTGAATCCTAACAGCTTGAACATCTTATCCTGTAATTGGCTGTCGTGGATACGGATAGAACCACCACCCACTTCAACGCCATTGATAACCATATCATACGCATTCGCACGAACAGCGCCCGGATCCGTGTCCAACAACGGTATATCATCCGGATTCGGAGAGGTAAACGGATGGTGCATAGCGTAGAAACGTTGATCGTCCTCGTTCCATTCGAACAGTGGGAAGTCGATTACCCACAAGCAAACGAACTTATCCTTGTCACGAAGGCCTAATTGATTACCCATCTCTAAACGCAACTCGCAAAGTTGCTTACGAGTCTTCATCACATCGTCGCCGGAAAGGATCAAAATCAAATCACCCGGCTTAGCGCCGAACGCATTCTTCATTTCTTGAAGAACCTCTTGGCTATAGAATTTATCTACGCTTGATTTTACGTTACCATCCGCTTCCACACGGGCGTAAACCAAACCTTTAGCACCTACCTGCGGACGTTTCACGAATTCAGTCAGCGCATCCAGTTGTTTACGGGTATAGCTTGCAGCACCTTCCGCACAGATACCCCCTATGTAAGCGGCGTTATCGAATACGGAGAAACCATGGCCTTTCATGATGTCCATCAACTCGACGAACTTCATGCCGAAACGCAAATCCGGTTTATCGCTACCATATTGTTTCATAGCATCTTGCCAAGTCATACGCATAAACGACTCCTTGAACTCGACACCACGGATTACCTTAAACAAATGTTTCGCCATGCCCTCGAACATATTCAAGACATCCTCTTGCTCCACGAAGCTCATCTCACAGTCGATCTGCGTGAACTCCGGCTGGCGATCCGCACGCAAATCCTCGTCACGGAAACATTTTACGATCTGGAAATAACGGTCGAAACCGGAAACCATCAACAATTGCTTCAAGGTCTGTGGAGACTGAGGCAAAGCGTAGAACTGTCCCGGGTTCATACGGGAAGGAACCACGAAGTCACGGGCACCCTCCGGGGTAGAATTTACAAGAACCGGAGTCTCTACCTCCAAGAAACCTTGCTCATCCAAATAGCGGCGAACCTCGAACGCCATTCTATGACGAAGTTCCAGATTCTTACGAACGCAAGCACGACGCAAGTCCAGATAACGATATTTCATACGCAAGTCATCACCGCCATCTGTCTCCTCCTCGATCGTGAACGGAGGGGTAAGCGCAGTGTTCAGGACATTTAATTCAGAAACGATCAACTCAATATCACCTGTCGGGATATGCGCATTCTTGCTGGAACGCTCACGAACCGTACCCGTAACCTGAATCACGAATTCACGGCCCAGTTTATTCGCCTTTTCGCAAAGAGCTGCATCAACCTCCTGATTAAATACCAACTGAGTAATACCATAACGGTCGCGGATATCGACAAATGTCATTCCTCCCATTTTGCGGGTTTTCTGCACCCAACCGGCCAGTGTAACCACCAGACCTTCATCCGCAAGGCGCAAGTCGCCACAAGTTCTTGTTCTATACATCTTTATTATTTAATTTGCTAGATTTACCAATCTTTATACCTCGGTTTATTACAAACCGCAACCACAAAGATAATACTATAAATCTTAATAATTATTCTTTTAAGCAAATTAAAATACGTTTTACCCTCTGCTACCCAAGCTGTCCGTATCGGGATTAATCTCTTTCACAGCCTCCTTTACATCCTTGGCCGTTATTTTCTTCTCATTTTTAACAGCGATTTGCTCTACAGGATACTTTTCCTCCATCTCCTCCAATTTAGAGTCTACGGATGTTTTTGAATCATTTGTTCTCATATTCTCTATTTTATTAACGTAATAATGGCTATTAAACAAGCAAGTACTGCCAATGGTTTATAGCGATAGCGACATTGTCCGTGAACATGGAAGGAGTTATGGGAATGCGAGACATTATAGCACATCATTATTTCGATATAGACGCTGTTATAGTGTTTGATGTGATGAAAAATAATCTGCCAGCCATAAAAATGACTATTGATAAAATGTTATTTGATATTTGAGACACCTTCCGTGAGCGATACTGTGGATGAGGACAAAAAGCTATTTACCCCCGGATGAGCCTCTTATAGAGCAACGAACGCAAGCCATTAGGGAGAAGACGGGTCACTAAGCGAATACAGACATTCTTTAGCAAGGAGAAAAAGCCGATAAAACCCATCTTGTAAAACAGCGTCTGCAACCTCACTTCCGTTACGGCATACCGCCATCCTCCCCGCCGCCGAAACATATCCGGCGAGAAGCGGAAAAAGAGCAGGCTCTCTTGTATATTATAGAACCGGGCACCATTCATCAGCATCCGTACCCACAGATAATAATCCTCGAACAAAGGAAAATGCTTATATCCTCCAGCCTTTAGCACGGCCGACTTCCGAAACATCACCACCGGATGGTTCACCGGACACCTTCCCTTGGCAAACCTCAAGATATTTTCATGCTGCTCCGGCACTTTCCGCATGGAAAGTACATTTGATACCTCCCCTTCAAACTCATCGATCCAAGCCCCCACTACATCAATTTCCGGATGTTCCAAAAATATCGCCAATTGCTTCTCAAAACGATCCGGCTTAGCGATATCATCCGTGTCCATACGAGCCACAAGGTCATACGAACAATGCTTCAGCCCCTCGTTAAGAGCCTTGCCGAGACCTCGGTTGGTGGGCAAAGAAATCACTTTTAACTCAGGATGCTGGCTTGTGAATTCTTTTATGACCGCATACAGCTCATCCGTCAAAGGACCATCTTCCACCAAGACAACTTCTATAGGCAATAGCGTTTGCGTGAAGATACTGGTCAGACTTTGACGTAAAAATAGTGGGCTCTCTTTATGATATAAAGAAAGTAATACGGAAAATAACATAGACTTTCAGGAAAAGTATTATATAAGAAAAATTTCTATATGTACATATAAGATGTATCCGGAACACTTGAAGATTGACTCTTTACAGAGTCTGTACGTAAAGAACCGTCTCAAATCTATCTTTCTCATTCTCATGATCCTAATCTGCCTCATAAAAAAAACAACTCTCTGATTTACAGAATTAAAAAACATAAACATTCTTCATAACCACATTACACCAGCTCATCTCTTCGTTGCAAATTTCATACCCACTCTACTTAAGACATTTTTTAGCGCTCTCCGTTGCTTAGGTGATATTTTCCACTGAAGCCAATTAGTCATATCAATCTTTATCTGTTGAGAGAGAGGAACAATGCCTCTACCAGAATCTATATACAAGCTCAATCTACTCAAATTTTCAACAGCATGCCTAATCCATTTACCTTTATATACTCCATGTATATATGGCAAGATATATTCTGAAACTGCCACCACATCTTTATAATCCTCTGATGGAGCAACAGCGGCTTGTTCATTTATTGAGTTTTCAATATCCCATGCACTAAGAGAGCCATCGCCTAACAGCTCAACAAAAAGATCCTTTCGAAATATTCCAAATTGAAGATTGATAGCATAGGGGATTTGCTTATTGACACTACGCAATAAAGGAAAAGATTTAATTTTAGATCCTTTAGGAGTAGGGCCTAAATTACAATACCTTATCTCGTGGCTATCCATATAGTCAAGTAACCGCTCTATTAATGAATTGTCAACATTGTCACTCAAGATAATGTCATCACACATCAACATTACATACTTCGATTTTATAACTGGCAAAGCCGCTATAGTACGCTCAACCCAAGTATCATTTTGCTTATTATTGCATATACAAGTAATACCTTCATACGATTTGGTATTGGTGGTTAGAATAAACTCATAGGGACAATCACTCCAATATCTCCGATA
>NZ_JH976504.1:0-76290 GCF_000307475.1 Parabacteroides sp. D25
GCTGCCCCTCGACTTGCATGTGTTAAGCCTGTCGCTAGCGTTCATCCTGAGCCAGGATCAAACTCTTCGTTGTTTAAATTGTTTCTTAATATCCTCGCTCCGGAATCCGTTTATCGTAGTCCAAAGTCATACTTCTATTGACGGTATTAATCCGGAGAATCTCTTCTCCAATACTTGTACTACTTGTTGAATTATGTAAATCTCTCAAAGAACTCTTCTGTCGCTTTCGTTTTGCGAACGTGGCTGCAAAGATAAGGACTTTTATTTTAAACTTCCAAATTATTCCGGAACTTTTTTTTCTAAAAGTTTGTTTCATCATTTTGTACCGGCGTTCTCTCTCGAATGCGGGTGCAAAAGTAGTGTTATAAAACATAACCTCCAAACTTTTTCGGAACTTTTTTGCAATATTTTTTTCATGAGGGGGACTGCGTACATTAAATAATACGTGACGCTCTTTTTTAACTTACGAGTCACCACGTGTACCGAAAACAGGGCTCTCACGAGTGCTTTTACACGTATAAAAACGATAAACAGGGTCCTGGCGACGAGAGGAAATCATACGGGAAAAACGGCTTTCTGCTCATGGAATCACGAGAAAATCGCTCTGTACACGTGCTTTTGGGCCACGTAAATGTGAGTTTAGGCCGATTATATCGCCCAAAAGACTAAAAAAGGGTTAAGAGAACAGTATTACATAAACAACTGTCTATCTATACTTTAAGACATCAAGAAAATCTTCAAAAAAATCACAGGGCGCATTAGGGCGCATCTTTACGTGTTCGCAAAAACATTTTACAAAAAAAATATATTACTCCATCTATATATAAGTAAGACGCTAATTTTTTTATAATATAAAAGTTTTACAAACCTCGCAAAGATGCGCCCTTTGCGCCCTGAACCATCCCCTACCAACTTATCAGGGATACAAAAAAAGCCTATGGGACACGGCCGTAAAGTCATTGAGATAACACCTCTATCCCATTGACTTTACCACCGTTTCCCATTGAGATACTATCGTAAACCCGACACTTCAAGAAGGGATAATCATTCCCCAGATAGGCGTCTTGACCATGAACACGAATAGTTCGCTCGCAACTGAACTGAACCGCACCATCGTCCCGTTAATCGCTACCCGTCCCATGATAAGGACAAATCCGTTCTTCTCCTTGCTGCCGTTCACATAGATTTGACTTCTCCCAATATCCACAATTTGCCCCTACCTTCTTCATATTCAATTTTAATTGCGCCAATCTGGGCTTTTTATAAGGTTATTACGGAGATTTTCCGTAAATTTGTAGAAATAAGACAGCCAATAATATTTATAAAAATATGCGAGAAAAACTCTCCTATCCTGTTAGGATCATCATATCCTTACTATCCATTTTTCTCTGGAGCTTTCCGGCAGAAGGGCAGGATAGTGAAAGCTTAAAAAAGCAATTGGATCAAAAGCTAAACTCTTTCGCAAGGCAATATGTGTCTTCACGCACCATTAAGATTGACTCCATCCTCATGCAGAAGAAGAAAGTCACGCTTTTCGCCAATGAAGCTTTGGAGGACATCCCTTTTCGGGAATACAACGTTTCTGAGCTTTACGCAAGTATAGCTCCCCTATTTCCCAATGCCTCCAAGATCGTCATCTTGACCCGAGGTACAGACATTGAGAGCCTGATTCCCGAATACGACAGAAAAGGACGTCCCAACAAAAAGAGGCTATACTCCATTAAAGAGAGCAAATACCCGCTAACCCGTAGCCTATCCAGCCCTCATGAGATAAAAAACGGATTACAAAACCGTCATATCGCCCTTTGGCAAAGCCATGGTTTATATTACGCCCAGACCGCCCATCGCTGGGAATGGCAACGGGCCCGCATGTTCGGCACCGTAGAGGACTTATTTACGCAGAGTTTTGTTCTTCCTTATCTGACCCCGATGCTTGAAAACGCAGGAGCGACTATTCTAATTCCCCGGGAAAGAGACACCCAAATATACGAAATCATTATAGACAATGATCGCTCTACTCCGGGATCCGAGTATAAGGAATTGGATGGGGAGAAAGCTTGGTCGGATGGGGAGAAAGCTGGATTTGGGCATATTCAAGCTACTTATACGAATGGGGAGAACCCTTTTACGCAAGGTACCTATCGGCAGACGGTCACACAGAGGAAAGGAAAAGAAAGTCTCATCGAGTGGATTCCCGAAATTCCGGAATCGGGGAATTACGCGGTCTATGCCTCCTATCAATCTTTTCCGAACAGCACAGAGCAGGCACTGTATACCATCCATCATGCCGGAGGGGAAACCACAATCGCCGTCAATCAAACAATGGGGGGTGGGACTTGGATCTATCTGGGAAACTTCAAATTCACGGCACATGAACAAGCCCATGAGAGAATCGTATTAACGAATCAAAGCAATAAATCGGGAAAGATTATCACGGCAGACGCAATCAAGATCGGTGGCGGCATGGGGAACATCGCACGTAGCCCGCTAGAAAGTCCCTATCCGATAGAAGCAGAGACAAGTGGGTATCCACGGTTTACCGAGGCGGCCCGATATTGGCTACAATGGGCGGGAATACCGGATAGTATCTATTCGAAAAGCGCTTTCCGCAATGATTATCAAGACGACATTTACGCACGTCCCCAATGGGTTAATTATTTAAAAGAACAGACCCATATCCCTATCGACATGGCCTTCGCATTCCATTCCGACGCAGGAACCACCCCGGATGACTCAATTATAGGGACACTCGGCATCTATATGTCTAAAAGCAACGACGGAATCTACACCAACCGGAAAAGCCGGGAGATCGCCAGAGACCTAACCGACATGATCCAAACACAGATCCTGTCCGATGTCCGCAAGGTTTACAATCCTCAATGGAGCCGCCGGGGCATGTGGAATCAATCTTATATAGAGGCACGTATTCCCGATGTCCCAACGATGCTATTAGAATTACTATCCCATCAAAACTTCGCCGATATGCGTTACGGGTTAGACCCACGCTTCCGTTTCCTTATTTGTAGGGCGATCTATAAAGGGATGCTCCGTTATATCTGTTTCCAGAATAAACAGGAGCCTATCGTACAACCGCTCCCACCCGATCGTCTGTATACGGAGCTCGTAGAAACGAATAAAGTGAGAATCGGCTGGAAAGCCGTACAGGATACTCTTGAGGAGAGTGCCTCACCAACCGCCTATATCCTTTATAGTCGAAAAGACAGCGGTGGATTCGATAACGGGACGCTCGTAAAAGGAGAAGAAATCATTCTTCCAATTGAGACGGGTATTATCCATAGTTATAAGGTAGCTGCCGTAAATAAGGGAGGCATCAGTTTCCCTTCCGAGATCGTAAGTGTTTACCGGTCTCCTAAAGGTGAAAAGGATAAGACGGTATTGATCGTCAATGGATTCGACAGGATCAGCGGTCCAGCCAGTTTCGAGAGTACGGCGGATAGTTTAGCCGGCTTTCTTTATGCCGTCGACCGGGGAGTGCCTTATCTGAATGATATCGCATTTATCGGGGATCAATTCGAATTCCGCCGTTCCGCCACATGGAACAGCAATGATAATAACGGGCATGGGGATAGTTACAACAATTACGCAGGCCAAGTCATAGCGGGCAATACCTTCGATTATCCTTTCATACATGGGCAGGCCATGGCCGGGACCGGTTATTCCTTTGTCTCATGTAGCCATAAATCTTTGGCCGAGGGAGTCGTAAAGCCGGATACGTATCCGATTATTGACTTGATTTTAGGAAAACAGCGCCAACCGGTTATCACTCCCGTTTTACAGGATACGCTTCGCAGCTACCTTGCCCAAGGCGGCAACTTGCTTGTAAGCGGGACGAATCTTTTCTCCGACAGCTGGGGCAACGCACAAGACCGTACGTTCGTCGAGGAGGTACTAAAAGGGAAGTTGGCTAGCCGTAATGCCAGCAAGGAGGGAATCGTAAACAGTTGCGCATCCCCTTACGGATATATAAACGGCAGATACACGTTCCGGACACGTCCGAACCCTATTTGCTACTCGATCGAGTCGGTAGACGGTGTACTTCCGGCGGATAAGCTCGCCCATACCATCTTGAGATATCCGGAGAACAATATCGGGGCGGGAATCGTTTATGAAGGGAAATATCGGACTTGTTTGCTCGGTTTCCCGTTTGAGGCGCTTCAAACACCGTCGGAACGAAATCGACTCATGGAGTCCATCTTACGCTTTTTCTCCATTCAACAACAAAATAAAATACAGTATATACAATGAAACGAATCAATTGCTTTATCCCTTATGGAAAAATAGAGGCTACACGACAAACGGTAGCGCAATTGGCCGAGTCGTCCTTAGTGAGTCAGATCTATCTAATCACGGACGATCCCCACGCCAAGGCTATTTATCCCTGCAACTTAATCCGCACGGAGAATATATGGAGCACGAAGACCCTCCGGGAAATAGCCGGCTATGCCAGTGCCCATTATACGTTAATTTATACGAAGACTGAAGAGCTTCAATTAGGCATGTATGCCCTAGAGCGTTTTGTCGCCATCGCCGACGATACGAGATCCGGTATGGTTTACTCCGATTATTACGAGAAGAAGGAGGGCAAACTCAACCCCCATCCGGTGATCGATTACCAGAAAGGAAGTCTTAGGGATGATTTCAATTTCGGCTCCCTCCTACTCTATCGTTCTTCCACGCTACAAAACGCCATAGCCTCCATGGATACGGAATATACATTCGCCGGACTCTACGACTTGCGCCTGAAAGTCTCCCAAAACGCTCCGCTGACGCATATCAACGAATATCTATATACAGAAGTAGAGAATGATTTACGGAAATCCGGAGAGAAGATGTTCGACTATGTAGATCCCAAGAACCGCTCCGTACAGATCGAGATGGAAGCCGCCTGTACAGATCATTTAAAGATGATAGGCGGCTACTTGCCCCCTCATTTCAAGCCAGTCCGTTTTGACGAGCAGACATTTCAAACGGAAGCCTCCGTTATTATCCCTGTACGTAACCGTGTACGGACGATCGAGGACGCTATCCGTTCCGTACTGCGACAAGAGGCGTCCTTCCCTTTCAACCTAATCATTATCGATAATCATTCCACGGATGGCACCTCCGAGCGAATCCAAGCGATCGCCGCCACGGACCTTCGTATTATCCATATCCAGCCGGAGCGTGACGATCTCGGCATCGGGGGGTGCTGGAATATAGGAATACACCATTCGGCTTGCGGCAAGTTCGCCATCCAATTGGATAGTGATGATGTATACAGTGACGAGCATACCCTGCGTAAGATCGTGGAAGCCTTCTACGAGCAGCGATGCGCCATGGTGGTCGGAACCTACCGAATGACCGATTTCGATATGCGAACCATCCCGCCCGGAATTATCGACCATAAAGAATGGACTCCCGAGAACGGCCGCAATAACGCCCTCCGCATCAACGGGCTTGGAGCGCCCCGAGCCTTTTATACACCCTTGCTACGGAAACTAAACCTCCCGAACACCAGTTACGGAGAAGATTACGCCCTCGGCCTACGTATCAGCCGCGAGTACCCGATCGGGCGGATCTACGACGTGCTGTACCTTTGCCGCCGTTGGGAAGATAACTCCGACGCCTCATTGGATGTCGTGAAAATGAACAACCATAATATATATAAGGATAAAATCAGGACTTGGGAACTCGAGGCCCGCTTAAACATGGAAAGACAATGAAACCAAACAACTGGGTCAGCTCATCGCAAGCGACCGAATTACTGTCCAAGCAACTCGTGACATGGCCATTGGCCGAGAAGAACTATAAGGCGCTGGAGGCCGTGCAAGTAAAATCCTTCGATATGGGAGGGTTCTCGATACGTGCGCAATTCAATCCCGCCCGT
The DNA here is from genome assembly GCF_000307475.1 of Parabacteroides sp. D25. Taxonomy (NCBI): domain Bacteria; kingdom Pseudomonadati; phylum Bacteroidota; class Bacteroidia; order Bacteroidales; family Tannerellaceae; genus Parabacteroides; species Parabacteroides sp. D25. Next base: position 5,888 of record NZ_JH976504.1, read on the forward strand.
ATTGTTTCCACCGGGGCCAAGGTAGATGCCCGATCCCTAAAAGAACGCAAATGCTTCCTATGTCCCGAGAACCTGCCGGTGGAACAGGAGCGGCTGCCTTTCGGCTTTCGCCATCTGGTATTGTGCAACCCCTACCCGATCTTCCCCCAGCATTTCACGATCCCTACCCGGAAACATACTCCGCAACTGATATTGCCGCAATGGAATGACTTCTTGGAACTGACAAGGAGACTCGCTCCCTTCACCGTCTTCTACAATGGACCCCGTAGCGGAGCCTCGGCACCGGATCATGCCCACTTCCAAGCGGTGACACGAGGCATCATGCCGCTGGATGAAGAGGTAACCCAATTTATACGGCACCCGTATGCGAGCGTATACGACACCCGTATATTCCCGCTCACCGGAAACCTCCGCCCCGGCCTCGTCATCCAAGCCGCCACCGCCGAGGCCGCCACCCGGCTCTTCAAGGAGATCTACGCTGCCCTGCCGCTTCCCCCCGGCGAGCCCGAGCCGATGATGAATATCTTCGGCTCCTATTACGATAATAATTGGGTAATCACGGTTATCCCTCGTAAACGCCACCGCCCATGGCAATACGAGGCTGAGGGGAACGACCATCTCCTGTCCAGCCCGGGAGCTGCCGATATCGGAGGTCTTTTCATCACCCCTTTAGAAAAGGATTTCAAGAAGATCAACCCGGAGCTTCTGCGAGATGTTTACCAACAAGTATGCCTCAGCGACCGGGACGTAGAGGAAATTTTCGTACATTTGTCATCTAATTAGTTTTCAATAGATATGAAACAATTCTTTAAAATGATGTTTGCCTCAACGCTAGGCGTTATGTTGGCAATGGGAATAATCCTGACGGTATTGATATCCATGACTATAGGATATATCGCCACCGTAGGTAGCACACCTGATTACACCCCCAAAAGCAATACGGTATTCAAGATCAAGCTAGACGGGACGCTAGCGGATAACCCGGCGGAGAATCCATTCTCCGCCTTGATGGGCGACAAGGAAAACATGCTGTCACTGAAGGACCTGCTCGAGACGATCCGGATAGCGAAACAGAATGACAAGATTGCGGGGATTTATATCGAATCGGGGCTTCTCTCCTCGGGTAGCGCCAGCTTGGAGGCAATCCGCCGATCGCTGATAGACTTCAAGGAAAGCGGCAAGTTCGTGGTAGCTTACGCCGATAATTTCACGCAAGGGAATTACTTCCTTTGTTCCGTAGCCGATAAGGTATTCTTGAATCCGCAAGGCATCCTTGAGTTGACAGGACTCGCCTCGCAAACCCTATTCTACAAAGGACTGATGGATAAGGTAGGTATCGAGATGCAGATTTTTAAGGTAGGTACCTACAAAGGTGCCGTGGAGCCCTTTATGCTGGATAAGCTGAGCGAGGCGAACCGGGAGCAAATCCAATCGTATATCTCCACCATCTGGGATAATATAACCGAAGGCATCGCCGAATCACGCGGCATCAGCGTGAACGATATCAACCATTACGCCAATGAGGGGCTTTTCTTCGCGGACCCTGTGAAAACGGTAGAATGTGGCTTTATAGACGAATTGAAGTATAAGCCGGAGGTAGAAGCATACGTCAAAGAGCTAGCCGGACAAAATGGAGAGAAACTGAGATCGGCCAACTTAGCTCAAATGAAAACCCTCAAGGCCTCATCCACCAAAAACGCTCCGGAGATAGCCGTACTTTACGCCGAAGGCGAGATTAAGGCGCAAACACCCGGTAGCCTATACGATATCGAGCAAAGCATCACGGAGAAAATGGCCGATGAACTTATCAAGCTAAAAAACAATGACGACGTGAAAGCCGTGGTATTCCGTGTGAATTCTCCGGGAGGTAGCGCTTATATATCCGAACAAATATGGCGTCAGGTCGTCGAGTTGAAAAAGGTGAAACCTGTGGTCGTTTCCATGGGCAACGTAGCCGCCTCGGGAGGTTACTATATCTCATGCGCCGCCAATAAGATCATCGCCGAGCCAAATACGTTGACCGGCTCCATCGGTATCTTCGGCATGTTCCCGAACGCCTCCGGATTATTCGGGAAACTAGCGTTGACCACGGACATCGTAAAGACAAACACATTCTCGGACTTAGGAGACCTCTCCCGTCCCATGACCGAGAGTGAGAAAGCACTGATACAAGGATACGTGGAAAGAGGCTACCAAACGTTCCTTTCCCGTTGCGCCGAAGGTAGAGGTATGACTACCGAAGCGGTCAACGCTATCGGACAAGGACGGGTCTGGACGGGTGAGCAAGCGAAAGAAAGAGGTTTGGTCGATGAGCTGGGCGGTATTGAATTAGCTATAAGCACAGCGGCGGGGTTGGCTGATCTGGATCAGTATAGCGTAACTACCGTCAGCGGTTCCAAGAATTTCTTGGACGAGTTCTTGGAAAGCCAGCTCGGAGAGGTGAAACTCTCTATCGTCAAAAATGTATTGGGTAATGAGTTCGAGTACTTCAAGACGTTGAATAATATCAAGACGAATTGCGGAATCCAAGCTCGTATGCCTTACGATATGAAACCGTTATAATAACTGGACCATGCTGACAGATCATACGATTAAGTTCAATAAACTCCTCACTCCATTCTCTTTCCTTTATGGAATCGGGGTGAGATTCAGGAATCAGCTGTTCGACTGGAAAATCCTTCGGACAGAGCGGTATGATCTGCCTATTATTTGCGTGGGGAACCTGACTGTCGGGGGGACCGGAAAAACCCCTCATACGGAATACATCATCCGTTTGATAAAAGACCGATACCGGGTAGCTGTACTCAGCCGTGGCTATAAACGGAAAACCTCCGGTTTCTTGCTGGCCGATCAGCGAAGTACCAGCAAGGATATCGGTGACGAGCCGTACCAAATGAAACGTAAGTTTCCGGATATTCTCGTTGCCGTAGACGCTGATCGCCGCAGGGGTATCCGCAATCTATTGGCTCTGCCAGAGAATAAGCGCCCGGAAGTGATCGTGCTGGACGATGCCTTTCAACATCGATACGTCGCCCCCACGCTGAACATCCTTTTAACCGATTGCCACCGTCTTTATACGCAAGATAAGCTCTTGCCCGCAGGCCGTTTAAGGGAACCTGTGGATGGCGCTCGACGTGCGGACGTGATCATTGTCACGAAATGTGAGTCATGTATACAACCTATAGACTTCCGGATCATAGAGGAGGATATACATCTCTCAGCTTATCAAGAGCTCTATTTCAGCCGTATTCTTTACGGGGAGCTGGAACCCGTCTTTTCCGGTAAAGCCCCCAGACGCACATTAAAAGGGCTGGCCTCTACTACAGAGGTTTTATTGGTATCCGGTATCGCATCCCCGGCACCTCTCGAAAAAGAGATCCATAAATATACGGAGCATGTCACCTCTTTGGTCTTTCCGGATCATCACGCCTTCGATCGGCATGACATCCAGAAAATACAAACGGCCTTCAAGCGGTTGACTTCTACAAGTAAATTGATAATCATCACGGAGAAAGATGCCGCCCGACTCCGTGACCTTCCTTCGCTTCCCATGGAATGGTTTTCTCATTTATATTGTTTGCCTATTACGGTGGGTTTCTGTATGGATCGGGAAAAACAATTTCAAGAATTAATAGTTAAACATATTGATACAAGAATAAAGAATCATCCTATATTACGTTAACAATCTTATGAGCAATAGAACAGAAATATCGACTTTGGGAGAGTTCGGGTTAATCCGCCATCTCACCGATAAAATAGAACTTAAAAATCCGAGTACGTTGAAAGGTGTTGGTGACGACGCAGCCGTACTGGATTACACAGACAAGCAAGTATTGGTTACGACAGACCTTTTGCTGGAAGGTATTCATTTCGATTTGATGTATGTGCCGTTGAAACATCTCGGCTATAAATCCGCAGTCGTAAACTTCTCAGATATTTACGCCATGAACGGCCGCCCGAAACAGATTACGGTATCATTGGGTATTTCCAAACGTTTCTGTGTAGAAGATCTCGAAGAATTCTACGAGGGCATTAAACTCGCTTGTGATATCTACGATGTAGATCTCGTTGGTGGCGACACTTCCGCCTCACGCACAGGGTTAGCGATCAGCATCACTTGCCTAGGCGAGGGAGAAAAAGGCAAAGTTGTCTATCGAAACGGAGCCAAGGAGACCGATCTTATTTGCGTGTCCGGCGATTTAGGGGCCGCCTACATGGGTCTCCAATTACTGGAACGGGAGAAAAGCATATTTAATGGGGAGAAAGATTTCACGCCCGATTTCTCTGGTAAAGAATATTTGTTGGAACGCCAATTAAAACCGGAAGCCCGCAAAGACATTGTCGAAGTTCTTGATCAAGCTGGAATCGTTCCGACCTCCATGATGGATATCTCCGACGGCCTCTCTTCGGAGTTGCTTCATATATCTAAAGAAAGTAATGTAGGCTGCCGAGTTTACGAAGATCGTATTCCTATCGATTACCAAACCGCAGCCATGGCAGAGCAGTTTAACATGAATCTGATAACTGCGGCATTGAATGGAGGTGAGGATTATGAACTCTTATTCACTGTTCCTTTAGCAGATCATGATAAGGTGTCGGAAATGAAAGGTATTAAGGTGATCGGTCATATAACAAAGCCAGAGTTAGGCAATTATCTTGTCGGTCGTGACGGAGGTGAAGTCGAGCTTAAGGCGCAAGGTTGGAACTCACTAAACTAAAAAGAAATATCCGCTCTGAATTCACGAATGCAAAGCGGTCCGTCTCATTTTTATTGGGGGACGGACCGTTTTCCTATTATTTCATTTCAATGGATCCTAAATAATTATAGAAGAGTTCAAAATCACTTATCTTCAAGAAAGGTAAGTGATAAACATCCATCTTTATAATTTGAGCCTCTATAGCCATTTTCCCATACAAATCAGCCAAAGACATACTCTTTATATCACCGTTATGATAGACCTTATTCTTTTTCTCGGGAAGCTGTACCTTCTTATCCAAGAAACGGATATAAGTATAAGAGGTAGCCAGCGGCTTATTATAGGTAGGCACTTTTCCGACTTTCCTCATATCATAAAACCCTTTCGCACGAGCCGTCTCACAAGAGACATTCATGAACTCTGGTATATTCACAAATCGAAAGACACAATCATCCCATTTACAAAAGCCAATCTTAGCCAACGCATCCGGCTGGTCTGTCTTAATTTGTGGGCACCACAACCCTTTTAATGGAAAGATCTGCTTATCCATATCATATTGTAACATCTCCGACTGACTCTCAATACGAAACACCTTACTAAAATCAACGTCCCCTAACGCCTTTTCCAATTTAGCGGCATATTCTTTCTTAAGATCCGCCATAGTAAATGGATCGGCTTGATTTTTCTCTACCAGATTCTTGTCACAATGAGCCATATACCTTACTATCACATCGTCATCAACTGTCACATTATTTAATTTAAGCGCATAAACAAATAAGAGATCGGACGTTAAATCGACCATACCTTCAACTTCGCTTTTAAAATATTCCGAAACAATATTCCCTTGACTAAGCGCATCATTAATATTTATACAAAGACGCCGTCCATCCAGTTCTACCACGACAAGAGGATGCGTTTCTACCTCAGAATAAACGCCCATACCCTCAAAGAGTTTCTTATCGTAATCTGGAATATCAACGATCACCGCCTCTTGACTAGCCAGATTCTCTTTCGGCATCGTAGAAATCTTCCCATCCTTTGTAAACGTCCTAACAAACAAATATCCGGAAACCTTAGGGACACCAAACATAATCTTATCCCCTTTTTTATACACTTTCCCATCACAGGCAGACACCGCATCACGAGTTCCTATCCCAGCAGCAGCAAATGCCAAACATACCCAACTTAAAACAATACTCCAAATTACTTTCTTCATATCTATAGCTTATTAATCATTCTCTACCCGCTTCCAAAAATAAGTAAAAATCCATATTTATCTACACGCTCCCCCTATTTACCCTGCTTATAGCAGCTAATTCCACCTCTACCCTCAAATATTTTCAAAAAATCCACCGCCACCTATTGCATATATCAAAAAAGTCCGTATCTTTGCACCCGTAATCGAAACAACGATATACAAAACGACATGATGGTGCCATAGCTCAGTTGGTAGAGCAAAGGACTGAAAATCCTTGTGTCCCCGGTTCGATTCCTGGTGGCACCACTTTTAGAGAAAGCAAAAAGAAGTAAACTCCTGATATTCAGTGAATATCGGGAGTTTTTTATTTTTACCCGCTACGCAAAAAACAGCAAATTTCAACCTACTTCGGTGGAGCAAAAGGTGGAGCAAATAAGGAGATATTTCATCTCCACCTTTTGTCTTTGTTTGACTCTGTTTGTCAGCATGTTACATAGCGAAACTCTCTCCACTTTTCCATAATTTTGTATCACTTAAAACAAGTAGAAAAATGATGGAAAGAAATTCATTTAGTGTTTTGTTTTTCCTAAAGAAAACAAAACTATTGAAGAATGGTGAAGCCTCTGTATGTATGAGAATTACGGTTAATAATGTTCGTTCTGAAACGAATATCCGTAAAAGTATTACCCCTTCCCTATGGAATCAGGCGAAAGAATGTTCTCGTGGTAAAGACCGCAAATCAAACGACCTGAACAAGTTTATCGAAGAAGCCCGAATCAAGTTGTATAATATACATGCAGAGCTAAAAAAGGAAAGTTTACCTATAACAGCTACCATTCTTCGGGATAAATTCTTTAACTTGGAAGAAAAAGAAGAACCTAAAACACTTATAGCTACTTTTCAAGAGCATAACGACCAATGTCGCCAGTTGGTGGGTAAAGACTTCGCTTTGGTTACTGTACGTCGTTATGAAAGTTGTAAACGCTATTTAGCCGAACTTATCAAAATCAAATATGACAAGGAAGATTTACCACTCAAAGATATAAACGGAGAGTTTATTCGGGCTTTTGATTTTTACTTGAAAACAGAAAAGGAATGTTCTCAAAACACCGTCATTCGCTATATGAAGTGCCTGAAAAAAATTACGAACTTATCTCTTGCCAATGAGTGGATAAACAAAGACCCTTTTACTGGTATCAAGTTCCATGAAAAGGAAGTCAATCGGGAGTTCTTGACTTGGGATGAATTGCAAATCATAACAAATAAGAAATTTGATTTACCTCGTATTGATTTAGTACGTGATATTTTCATTTTTGGATGCTATACGGGCTTGTCATTTATAGATATTAAGCAACTAACGGCTGAACATATCGTAAAAGACAGAGAAGGTAACTTTTGGATTCGCAAGGCTCGGCAGAAGACAAAGAATATGTGTAATATTCCGCTACTGGATATTCCTTTGGCTATTATTGAGAAATATAAGGATAATCCAAAGTGTCAAAAACAGAATGTTTTACTGCCTGTCCCTTGCAATCAGAAAATGAATAGTTATCTGAAAGAAATCAGCGATTTGTGCGGGATTCATAAGGAAATTTCCACGCACACAGCGCGCCACAGCTATGCCACTTCTGTGTGCTTAGCCAATGGTGTTAGCATTGAGAATGTCGCAAAAATGTTAGGACATTCCAATATCAACATGACAAAACGATACGCACGTGTATTAGACCAAAGCATTCTAAATGATATGCAGAAAGTAGGTAATAATTTGTTTGTATCAGATATTTAAGAATAAAAATAGTGATGTGAAATAGTCCTGATTGAGAGCTATAATATTCAATCAGGATTTTTCATTTATATACAAATGTGGGCTTCCACCCATTTAATAACATCCGATTACTTATACAGAATCTTCCCTTTAATCTGAATAAACAGTATGCAGTGGACTGAACTGCCATCCGATGTCCGTAACGCTCACTCCAACCAACATATTTTTCCTTTTTTTCTCTGATAAACATCCTATATATGGAAAGAATAAATAAGGCAACACTTTTTGTAAATTTACTCTTTTTCGGGACGAAAAAGGAAGAAATTTACAAAAACCGCTTGCGGCTCGGTGTTGCCGTTTTATTCTTGAAATATAACTTTGTGTTCAGATAAAGAAAGGATTAATTAAGATTATTCCATTGGCGAATAAGATATTAGATTGGTTACCGCTATTGCGTAATTCTCGTCATTTATGGAATAAAAGCCTAATTTATTGGCAAATGCACTACTTTTGATGTTGGCGCACTCAATACCAATATAATTGAAACTATATTTTCGGGCTACTTCGGTCAAGAACCTAAGAAAGTGTGTTCCGTGTCCTATCCGTTCTTTACTAAAACCTAATCGGGCGATAATCAGACAATCGGGTGGAAATCGGCTTTCTACTCTCCTGATACGCAAATATAAATCTATCCGGCTGTTTCTCCGGGTGGCGATAATATTATCTACCGTCAGGTAAACGAGCGATTTACTATACTTGAAACGTTCCATCAGGTAGCGGTCTATATCGTTTCTTAGTTCCTTATATTCAATCATCTTCTTATCCCTTTCTTCCTTTTCTTCTTGCGCTTCTGTGCCTGTAAGTTTTCTGCCAATGTTGCATCATAATTGTTGCCATCTCCCAGTGAAAAGATAGATAACAGAGAATCACCGCTTCTATTATCCCCCTGATTAAAAGCGTGTTTATTGTTTTGCTTGCTATCAATATTGCAAGGAATCATATTTTCTCTTTCACTGGATTGGAATACTTCTTTTTTATTTTCGCCAGTAAAGTTCTGCTCCTGTACTTCAATCTGTTCGGAGATAGAACCGTTCTTCATCGTGTTGAGATAATCAAAAGATTCTGTTTGTTGTCGGTTGTAACTGAATATCTTATCAAATCCCTGTTCTGCTTGTTGGAAGAGGTTCACACGGTCAAACCCACCTTTGATTACTCCGTTCTTGGTATTCTTATGGTTGGTTAGCGGAGATAGCTTCTTTTTATTAGTTTGGTCTTTCCGGATTACAATCAAATGGCAGTGCATATTCAGTTCGTTATCGGAACGGCTACGGTCAAAATGTATCTTCCCGTAAAACTTTATATCCGCTTCGGATAGTCCTTTGTTGAAGTTTTTGGCGTATTCAGGAATAAAGACTTCCCGAATATATCGTTTCATGGCTTCGGCTTTCTCCTGTTCGGTATTCCCCATTGCCCGAAGTTCACTTTCTGATGGGCTGACATGGATGGCAAAAAACTTAGCATCTGTTTTCAATAGTTGCCCGATATTACTATCTATATCCTTAATAACTTTTGATTTGTAGATATTATCATCCGTCAGGCTGAAAAAGCCATCGGTATAGATACCTTTCTCCATACGTTCCAAATCTTCATGCTCCATATATGAAGCTAATTGGCGGCTACTTCCTGCATTGTTATACGTTCCACCCGATGATGGGGCAAAATCTATGTGCATGGCTTTATGTGTTTATCAGATTGATAATCTCTGCTTTTAGGCTCTCTTTCCGTTTACTATCCATCACACCACAAGCGGATAACTCCGAATAGAGTTGTATTAGATTTAGTAGCTTCTTATAATCTCGTTGGTGTATCTGATAGAGTGCGTTTAGTTGCTTCCCTTGCTGGTTGATTACGTCAGCGTGCTTGCTAAACTGTTCACTTACTTTTTGCAATACGGCTGTTTGTTTTCCCTGACTGGTTTCCAGCCAAGAAAGAATAAGAGTTTCTAATGTTTTGCCAATGGTATCAAACCGAACGGCAATAGAATTGGCGGTTCGCACCATCGGATTGAGTTGTTCTTCCTCGTAGTGTCGGATGAAGCGGATAATATCATCCTGCCGTTTGTTTATCTTCGCCAGTTCCGATTTTACGGATTCCGGTGCTTCCGATGGGTTGATACAGGCTTTATCAATATAGACAAATGCCAACCGGACTATTTCCCCTTTTTTCATCGAATAGCGTTTACAGAGCTTATCTATTAACTTACTCGTTAGTCGGTCTATTCCGATGGTGGTAAGTGTGGGTATATTATTGGTCTTATCCATGATTATAACTTTTTTATAAAGAAAGTGATATTCATTCAGTTGATTATAAGCGAAATACGTTTTCGACTTATAATCACTGTTATAAATGGTTACGAATGTAACCCATTAAAGCCGAAGGCTTTGCCCCGCAGGGCAAGAGGGAAGAACAGGACTTGTCCAGTTCCCTCTTGCTTCATTTAGCGAAACGAGCCGAGCCACAGGGCAAGGCGGTTTCTGCTAAATGGGGAGCGGTGGAACTTCATCAGGCGGTAATATCATCCACCTTGCTTTGCTTCGGTTTGCTTATCAAGCTGATTCTCCTTTTTGAACCGCTCATAGGTCATACAATCGGCATTTTCTTGAACAAATGCCCGAATGTCCGACGCCCGATAATAGGTCTTATGGCTTATCGTAAAGTAAGGGAGTTTGCCACTTGCCCGATAGCGTTGCAGAGTTCGGAAAGATACTTTTAGCAGGAAAGCTAAATCCTGATTGTCGAGTATCTTATCATTTTCGTCCAATACCTTGTCAGTATTGATAAGCGATTTCAGGTCTTGCCCGATTTCAGAGAGTTTTTTAGATAGTCGTTCCATCCACTTGTCGAAGTTTTCGTTGTCTATATACATTTTGCTTCATTTTTTAGTTGAACATTAAGTTTTCCAATCGATTGATGAAACAAAGGACGGAAGAATAAGGAAATAAAAATAGAGGAGTCCGGTATTGACCCCTCTATATTATAAATGCAAATTATTATTTATCAACCTGTTGCAAAATCATCTTTTTTCATCTTTATTTTTCAGTGTTTCCGCTTGTCGTTTCTTATATTCTTTAATAAGGACAACTTTTAAAGCATCCAGTGTCTTGGTGAGATTGTATGGCTTGCGTTTGAAAAGTTCGCTCTGACGGTCATAGATACCGTTAAAACTAAATCCGAAAGCCTGTTCAAAGACTTCCGAAAAAGCAATGATAGTTGGATTCTTGCCTGTGTTGTCGATGATACCACCAAACAACATCAAAGCTGAAAGAATTTCAGTCATACCCATAATTCCAAGATGTTGGAACTTAGGTATGACCGATAAAGGTGATTCAAATGTCAATGGAGTTGCCAAAGGAAACGATTCAGGATGTGTAATTTTGAAATTTAGTAGTTCCAGTTCTGTGCTAATAATTGCCAGTGTCTTTTGTAGGAATAGCTTTTTAAGCGCATTTTTCCCCCTGTCCGTAAAGAGGTACTGTTTCGAGTGAGGCTATCTCAATACGGGTAGCTACAAGAATACGGTAGACTGTGGAATAATCACTTCCATCCCCCACGATTCTTATTTGTTCAACAAATTCGCCATAAGCATTTTGCATTTCTTCGTTACTTACTTCCTGTGAGGTTTCAGACAATAGTCCGAATATCCTCATTTGTAATAAATCATTCATAAGCATAAATTAATTGAATTATATCAAGGAACAGCCTTGTATACTGAATGATTAATGCATTAATTGAATATCCCCTCTTTTATTTGCTTAAGAATGTAAACTTTAACTCCGTGTTTTTCTCCGTCCGTTATAATGTCTTCAAACATTTTCTTCATTTCATCAGGTGAATGCTGGGTATGCCCGTCAAACATAAGGCATAATGCTTCATTACCATAAACCTTCTTGGCTATTGGAATTGCAATAAAGAAAGGTAAAAAGTAAAGCCCATTAGCTTTTACTGCTTTCGGATTATAACCTAACTTTTGACATACCTCTAACCCTTCTCTGATAGCCTTTATTGCTTCCTTTAGAATATCAGAGTTGCTCGCAAAATTCCGTCCGCTTTTAGCTTTCATGATTCCCGCAGACAATCCAGCAGCAACTGCATAGTGGGTTATAAGCCAAATTTTAATTTGATTGTAGATAATTGGTTTGAGATTAGCATCTTCAAATGCATCAGCTATTTTCCGTACTCGTTCAGATATTTCTCCATTCGGTTCTCCTAATGGAGTATGCGATTGTTTTAATCCAGAAATAGCACTATATATACAACCTGCATCTCTGCCACCGCCTACCATAAAGGGAAATCCGAAAAAATATTGTTTCTCGGAAAGATATTTATTAATGCTATCCAAATCATCAATCCACATATTTTGAAAGAAAAGAATATGAGCGTTTCCTGCTGACTTGGAGAGAACAGGTAGTATTTCTTTCAAATGAAGATTGTTTGTTGTTACAATAATGTATTCAAAATTGTTATCTGCTGACAAGGAATCTATAACATCAGGCTTAAAAACAATATCCTCTATTTCCTTTTTTCCTCCTCTAAAATCTGCACAGTGGATATGAATGCCTTCTTCCTTTGTAGCTTGTTTCTTTTCAGGTCTAACCAAAACAGCTATTTCGTGACCCGCTTTTGATAATTGCCAACCGTAGGTAGTTCCTACAATTCCCGCTCCGTAAATTAGTATTTTCATATTGGGTTGCTTATATTCTTATATCTACAAAAAAAGATTGAAACAATGACCTATTATCAGAATAAGGGTCTGCATTTGATAAAAACTCATTCGGAGTGTATCCTGACAGAAATTTCACTTCTCTTATTAAATGAGATTTGTCGTAATATCCACATTTGCAAGCAATTTCATTTAGATTTGCTGAAGAATTCGTTTGCAACGAATGTAGCGTTTTTGAAAATCGGTTTATCTGAATGAACTCCTTTGGGTTTAATCCTACATATTCTGAAAAAAGTCGTTTGAATTGTTTATATCCAAGACAAGCTCTGTCAGCCAATTTAGAAATATTGCTTTCTCCCATTTCTATTGATTGAATAACTGAAGTATATCGCTTATAGTTATAATCTTCGCCACTATTGAGATATCCTAACAAAAAATTCTCTATCAAACAGACAACTCTTTGCTCATCAGGAGTGTCAAGCAAACGTATTTCTAATTCTTTAAATCGTGGGCTTAGTAAGTCCAACCCGACATTTTGTCCTTTAAGCTCACTACCTGACATATTCAATAGCATTTTAATACCAATAGGCTGGAAAACGACTATTACGATATTCAGATTGTCAAAGCACATATTTACGGGTCTAACGGATTGTCCAAAAAGATATGACTTCGGATACAAGCCGTATTCTTCCGAATAGATATTACCTCCCCGATTAAATATTAGTCCTGCGTATCCAGAAGGAATAGCACGTTGTTTGCCTTGACTTGTGCTATCTGCGGATAGAAACCAATATTCCTTGACATACGGTGCAAGTAATGGTGATGGCGATATAGACAAAAATCTCTCCATATAAACAATTTAGGCAAAAATAAAGCATATTATTTAAGATTGCGGTGTACAAAAAGGACATTTTTGCTTTATTTGTAGCAATATGAAGCAACTTTCTGCTTCGATGGGGATATTTTCAATATAATAGTCAATAAAACTATTCTTTAAATTTCCAAATTATGACGATTCCTCGTATATTTGCAAAAGGAAATGTGTTGTGAAGAATTTCGCCGCAAAGTAGTGCAAAAATTTGGTGGAGCAATAGCGGGAGATTACTTCTTTTTTGAAAATATATCTATAAGAAATACAGCCACTTAAGTCAAAATGACGATTTCTGGTGGCACCACTGAAAATCAAAGGGTTACTCATATGAGTAACCCTTCTTTATTTTTACCTCTCTGCGATATAAACTCCACTAATAATGGCTAAAGCGCCAATACCAGAAGCTATCGTAATAGTTTCTGATAGAAAAATCGCAGAAGTTATCAAGGTGACCAGAGGAACAATGTAAATATAATTGGCTGTTTTTGATGCTCCGAGGGCTCTGACTGCCGTATTCCACATGATATAACAAAGCATTGAGGCGATGACACCCAGAAATAATATATTTAAATATACGACTGGCAGTTTCAATAACTCTAGTTTGATATTTAAAGGGTAGATCGCAAAATAGAAGAAAAGAGAAAGTATCCCATAAAAAAATACTTTTCGTGTAATAAACAAGGTGGGATAAGAACGACTCAAACGCTTTAGGATAAGACAGTAAAAAGCCCACATCGTAGCGGCAACTAAAGTGAGAAAATCACCAAGTGGATTTACTTTTAAAAGAACACTGCCGTTGAAAACAACTAATCCGACTCCAAATAAGGCAACTAAAGATCCATATAACAGTCCTTTCCTAAGAGATTCTTTATAAAATAGGTGAGACAATACCGTTGTAATGATCGGTGCTGTACAGATCAATAATGAAACGTTGGAAGCCAATGTGATGCCCAGTGCCGTATTCTCCGCTATGAAGTATAGGGAACCACCACATAATCCAGACAAGAACAATAAGAATTCATCTTTTACGCAATTAGCCCACAACCGTCGATGCGCTATAGTCAAAATACAAAAATACGCAAGCACGAAACGGTATAACAATATCTCAACCGGTGATAATCCTGTATTAATCAGTATTTTTGTGGAGACAAACGTTGTTCCCCATATAATGACTGTCAATATGGCGATACTATGATACAGAAGATCTTTACTTTTAAACATAATTGTGTTAGAATTAGATTTTTATTTGCTGCAAAGTTATTTAAAGAAGATTGTTTTCCTATACGTCAAGCTTAAATACGATAATTTTCCTATTTTTGTCCTGTTTTGCATTCTATAATTCTAATTCGGGGATATTAAATCAAATAAAACAGGAAAAAAACTATGGCACTACTTGATGAGACAGATATTGAAATTCTTCATTCTTTGCAAAAGGACGCGAAGATCAATACAAAAGAGCTTTCTGAGAAACTTCATATCTCCAAGACTCCTATTTACGAACGAATCAAACGTTTAGAAAACGAAGGATATATAAAAGGATATGTGGCATTGGTCGACAATAAAAAAATAGGATTACCCTTGATCATTTTCTGTAATGTATCTTTAGCTGTACACGATGATGAGCATATCGAACGCTTCAAAGAAGAAATACGGAATATCGATGAAATAATGGAATGTTACTCGACGGGAGGTATTTATGATTTCTTTGTCAAAGTGGTTCTTAAGGATTTAGATGCCTATAATCAATTTGTGTTCGAGAAATTAACCAAGGTTCATGGCATCGTGAAGATGCAAAGCTCTTTTGTGCTTAATGAAATCAAGCATACTACAGTTTTGAATATACCCAAAAATAGTTGATTGAAGCTTAATGTCGCAGTATTAATATGAAATGTCTCTTTTTTACTATAGAATTGATTAGGGGTTATTTATCTTTGCCCCGATAAATTAAATTCTATAAGATGCAGTCATTTAAAATAATAAAGCCTATTCATATATTAACTCCTTATGTAAGATATTATTGGATACTGGAAGATGGCGCGGATGTTTCTGTATCTGAACGGACTTTACCAACGGGCTGCATACAATTAGTATTTCATAGGGGTAAAAGGCTTTTATTAGTAGGAAAAAAAGAATCGCAGCCTCAAGCGTTCATCTGTGGGCAATGCCTCAACTTTTCAGATGTGATGTCAGCCGGAAAGATTGAAATGATCACGGTTGTTTTTCAGCCGTATGCGGCAAGAGCCATCCTTCAACTTCCCCTTAAGTTCTTTTATGGAGAACTTATAGCGGTGGATGCTATAGAAGATTTGGAATTATCAATATTATCCAGAAAAGTGATAGAGGCTGATGATCATGAAACTTGCATCCGCTTGATCGAGCAGTTTTTGATTCACCGTCTTTATAGGTTTGAAGGCTATGAATATAACTTAAAGCGAATATCCGCAGTCCTCCATCAAATAAATGAACAAGCGAAAACTAATATTTCTGAGTTATCTGAAACCGCATGCCTAAGTTCTAAACAGTTCAACCGCATTTTCTTAGATTATGTAGGAGCTACGCCCAAAGAGTTTCTTCGTATCGTTAGGATGCAACGGGCTTTATTTAAGGTACAACAGAATCCATCCATTTCATTCGCTCAATTAGCTTATGAATGTGGGTTTTCTGATCAGTCACATATGATAAAAGAGTTTAAGCTGTTTTCCGGCTATACACCCACGGAGTATCTTTCCTTATGCGCTCCTTATTCTGATTATTTCTCGGAGTGATCAAGATGTCCTTTTTCTTCTATCCTATAGATACGATACGCTCTACTTTTGTGATGTCTTCGCGAGGACATTAACAGTAACTATAAAAAGAAAACAAAATGAACAATTTAATTGCTTTTTTCGAGATTCCAACTGTAGACTTTTATCGAGCGATCAATTTCTATGAAACTATTTTGGGGTTAAAACTATCGGTTTTCGAGTGTGAGACAGAGAAGATGGCTTGTTTTATCGAGCAAGGAGAAGTGGTTGGGGCTTTGTTCTACGCTCCTAGTTATCAACCTTCGCCGGATGGTATCTTAATCCATTTTAATAGCCAAGATATCGAGGACACTTTATCTAAAGTATTGGATAAAGGGGGTAAAATTATTATACCCAAGACAAAGATTGAAGCGGAAAATAAAGGATACTTCGCCGTTTTAGAAGATAGCGAAGGAAATCATGTCGGTATCTACGAAAAATAAGTATCTTCGGCCAAGATATCCCTACAATATATAATATGAAAGAAAATAAGTATGATGATGAACGCTTTTTCAGTCAATACAGTCAGATGTCTCGCTCTGTACAAGGGCTGAGAGGAGCAGGAGAATGGCATGAGCTAAAGAAGATGTTGCCTGATTTTAACGGAAAGCGTGTATTGGATTTAGGGTGTGGTTTTGGCTGGCATTGTCGATATGCCATAGAGCGAGGGGCGACCTTCGCTTTAGGCATTGACCTTTCTGGGAAGATGTTAGACAAGGCACGGGAGATAAATTCCTCCCCGTTGATCGAATATAAAAGAATAGCAATCGAGGATTTTGATTTTGCTCCAAATTCTTTTGACATCGTGATCAGCTCCTTGACATTCCATTATCTCGAGTCGTTCGATACGGTTTGTACAGAGGTATATAAATGTTTAACGCAAGAGGGTGTCTTTGTCTTCTCTGTGGAACATCCCGTTTTTACTGCTTATGGCAATCAAGATTGGATTTACGATTCGGCGGGGAAACCTGCGCATTGGCCGGTGGATCATTATTTTCAAGAGGGAGTCCGGCATGCTCGTTTTTTGGGAGAGGATGTAACCAAATATCATAAGACACTTACGACTTACGTGAACGGATTGATCAAGGCGGGTTTCTGTATCACCCATCTGGTGGAGCCTCAACCGGACGAATCGATGCTGGATACGGTTCCCGGGATGCGAGACGAACTTCACCGTCCGATGATGTTGCTTATCGCCGCTCGAAAGAATTAAAAAAAAGCGTATCTTTGTGGCTGAAAAGATGTCTTTTCCGTGTGCTTGCTAAACCACGTATTAAAAACAAGAAAGATATGAAACAACAAGATGCCGCTTTGGTATGCTTCTCGGGTGGACAAGATTCCACGACTTGCCTTTTCTGGGCGAAGAAGCATTTTTCACGTGTAGAGGCCGTATGCTTCACATACGGACAGAAACATTCCTTGGAAATAGAGGTCGCTCGAAAGATCGCTGCGGATGCGGACGTACCTTTTCAGTTATTGGACGTATCGCTTATCAGCCAGTTAGATCCCAATTGCTCGCTTACGAATGCGAGCATAGAGATGGATCAAGAGAAGCCGGAGGATAGCTATCCGAATACGTTTGTGCCCGGCCGTAATATGGTATTCCTTACTTTCGCCGCTATCTTAGCCCGTGGTAAGGGGATTTATCATTTGGTAACGGGTGTCTCCGAGGCTGATTATAGTGGTTATCCGGATTGCCGGGATACGTTCGTGCGTTCTCTTAACGTAACATTAAATCTGGCGATGGATGAGCAATTCGTAATTCATACCCCGCTTATGGACCGGGATAAGAGCGAAGTCTGGGAATTGTCGGACGAACTGGGCGTCTTTGATCTAGTACGTACGCAGACGCTGACTTGCTATAACGGTGTTATGGCTGAGGGATGTGGGCATTGTCCGGCTTGCAAACTTCGTAAGGACGGATTGGAGAAATATCTGAAAAGGAAAGAAGAGAATCAAAAGTAAATGAAAGAAATGGACGAGAGAAAACAAGAAGGAGAGTTGCATTTATTAGGTGGCTCTACCGTATATAAACAGGATTACGCTCCGGAGGTATTGGAGGCATTTACGAACAAGCATCAAGGAAATGATTATTGGGTACGGTTTAATTGCCCGGAATTCACCAGTCTCTGCCCGATTACCGGACAACCGGATTTCGCTACGATTCATATCGATTATATCCCCGACGTGAAAATGGTAGAGAGCAAGAGCTTGAAGCTTTACTTATTCAGCTTCCGCAACCATGGGGCGTTTCATGAGGATTGCGTGAATATTATCATGAAGGACTTGATAAAATTAATGGATCCGAAATATATCGAAATTACTGGTATATTCACACCGAGAGGCGGTATAAGTATTTATCCGTATTGCAATTACGGTCGTCCGAACACCAAGTTTGAGCAGTTGGCCGAGAAAAGATTATTTGATCATAATCAATAAGATTTCTGACAAATCGTTATCAGTCTCGGCAAAAAACGGTATATTTGCAGCAAGAAATGTTAACTAACTAATAAATCATTTTAGACCATGAACAAAAGATTGCTTACAGTTGCGGCTTTCGCTTTAGCGGGTTGCGTTACCGTTGTCGCTCAAGACAAGAAAAAAGAGTTCAAGATGCCTACAGGTTATGCGGGTATCACGCATGAGATGTCCGAGTTTTACGAACCTGTTCCGCCGGTAGTCACTCCGGGTACAGATTTAAAAGGTGGAGGTTTCACGGCTCCTTCCGACGCTATCGTTTTGTTTGACGGCAAGGATCTTTCCGCTTGGGAGAGCGTAAAGGGCGGTGCCGCCGAATGGGATGTAAAAGATGGCGTATTTACCGTAAACAAGAAGAAGGGTGACATCCAGACCAAACAGAAATTCAACGATTTCCAGATGCACATCGAGTGGCAGGTCCCGACGAATATTACCGGTGAGAGCCAGTCGAGAGGTAACAGCGGTATTTTCCTGCAAGGGATGTATGAGGTTCAAGTGTTAGACTGCTACAATAACCCGACTTACGTGAACGGCCAGACTGGTAGTATCTACAAACAATCCATTCCTTTGGCCAACGCCATGCGTAAACCGGGCGAATGGAACGTATACGATATCATTTATACCGCCCCCACTTTCAAGGAAGATGGTTCTTATCGCACGCATCCAACCGTAACGGTTATCCAGAATGGCGTGGTTTTGCAGAACCATACGACGATATTGGGTACGACAGAGTGGATCGGTTTCCCACAAGTGAAGAAACATGGCGCAGGCCCTATCATCCTACAGAGCCATGGCGATCCTAGCGAGCCGATCAGCTTCCGTAATATCTGGATTCGTGAGCTATAAGAGAAACGTGTTGATTGTAATAAGAAGGGATGGACTTGATATTAAGCTCATCCCTTTTTCGTTAAATAACAGGCTGGTTTTATATGAGAGAAACATTTTTTTCTATAGCACGAAATTTTAGTTTTCCTTAGATGAAACAAAAGTTTTCCAATGGAGAAACTCTAGTTTCCTGCTGAAAAAACTTTAGTTTTTCGATAATGAAATTAACAAAAACTGTAATTGGCTGATTAATAGCAATTATACTATTATCTCTTCTCCGGCATATATTTCCAAAAACGAGCCGGCATATGTTGGCGATGAAGCCGTGGGTTTAAACGCTCCTTGATAGCGATAGACTTAAAATACTCCTTCCACATACTTTGAAAAAGTTTCTCATCCTTATCCATGATATCCTCACTAAGCAATCCGGTCAATAAGTGTGAATCTTTCTCTTCGAAACGGACTTCTATCGTATCGTTAAGATCATAATAATATCCATACTCTCTTTTTAAGTCGTAAATGAGCCATTGCTGATCAGCGAAACGGTCTTGCGCATAAGGTAATACCAAAGGTAATACGTTATATATAGGTGCGATGGCAGCAAAGTAAGTTCCATCCGCCGCTTTTTGGAAACGAAAGAATTGCATCACTCGCAAGCGTTCGTTGTTTACTTTCTTCCAGATCTTGGCCGTTTCCAATATGTCCGGGTCACCAAGATTGAACTCAATCGTGGCTGGAGCATCGATCGCTTTGCGGATATATCTGAATAACAACAGGTCTACTTCCGGTAATTCCGACAACCAAGTTACCGTCAACCCGGAAAGAGAAGACTTGGAGATTTTCTTCTCAAGCCCTTTCCATACCCGCTCTGCTTTCCGGTCGTCCGTATAAATCCGGATCGCCTCGTCATAGAACAATGGAAATGGCTCGCCCTCGGTTACTAACAAATCCGGAAAAGTCCGGCGGGAATAGGCATCGAATACAGCGGTAAGCAATCCCTCAAAAGTCTTGTCGTAAACAAATATAATCATTATCAATCCTTCTTATAAAACAGGCGTTAATCTATAAAAGGCAGTATAAGCTGCCGATCGTCTACTTTCTTTCCGCTCTTTCTCGTCAATAGTTGCCGGACGGTTTCAGGGCTGACCTCATTCACGGTCTGCGTCGGGAGTTCCCGGCAAGTAATAAAATAGCTAGCCTTTTTCATGACCACTCCTATTTTCTTCAACTGCTCTGAACCGAGATTAGCGTAACGCCGGGAAACAATTATGATCTTTGCCGATTTCACGCCAATTCCCGGAACCCGAAGAAGCATCTCGTAATCCGCTTTATTGATATCTACTGGAAAGACCTCCGGATGCCGCAGGGCCCAAGCCAACTTCGGGTCCACGTCTAGATCCAGATCCGGATATGCGTCATTGACAATCTCATCTACCTTGAATTGATAAAAACGCAATAACCAATCCGCTTGATATAAACGATTCTCACGGACCAGCGGAGGCGTGGTAAGTGCCGGAAGACGGTTATCATACGCATTTACCGGAATGAATCCCGAATAGTAAACACGCTTCATCGTAGGTCTCTGATATAAGGCCGATGATAGACGAAGTATATCCTTGTCGGTATCCGCCGTAGCGCCAACGATCATCTGTGTGCTTTGCCCGGCGGGAGCGAATCGTGGGGCATACCGGAAACGCTTGCGTTCCTCGGCGCTTTGTAATACACCTTGTTGGATATAACGCATAGGGGCAAATACGCTTTTAAAATCCTTTTCCGGAGCTAGAGTCCGCAAGCTCGCCTCATTCGGGATCTCTATATTCACGCTTAAACGATCGGCGTAAAGCCCAGCCTCATTTACCAATTCTTGGCTGGCTCCGGGGATACTCTTCATATGTATGTATCCATTGAAGTGATGTACGAGGCGCAAATCCTTGATGGCTCTCACCAACCGTTCCATCGTGTAATCCGGGTTTCGGACCACGCCGGAGCTTAAAAACAATCCTTCAATGTAATTACGTCGGTAAAACTCGATCGTAAGATTCACCAACTCGGTAACGGAAAGCGTAGCTCTCGGTAAATCATTACTTCGCCGGTTGATGCAGTAGGCGCAATCGTACATACAATAATTCGTCAGCATGATCTTTAAAAGCGAGATACACCGTCCGTCCTCAGCGAAACTATGGCAAATACCCCATCCAGCGGCACTTCCTATAGCCCCGCTCTTATGCGAACGGGAGGTTCCGCTGGAAGCGCAGGATACGTCATATTTTGCCGACTCGGCCAAGATTTTCAATTTCTCGAGCACTTTCTCGTCCATAATTTCACCGATATGTTTCGTACAAAGATAATGATCTCATGGGAAAAAGCCTCCATTTATAACTTCCTCATTATTTTTTTCGAAAAAAATAGCCAATCCCTTTAAACGAATTTAGCATACCCTTACTCCTCATCATAAGAAAGACAAAATATGGAAACAAGAAAAGAGGTCATAAAGCAAATGGGTGATGAGATGAAAGAGGATATTTTCCTTGAGGTGAACCGTCGTATCCATCGTAATCTACGTAAAAGATTTTGGTTGAAAGCATCCGCTATCGCCGCCTCTATTGCTCTTTTACTGGGAGTCTCTAATTATATCTCATATCATGAAGGCTATAAGAACCAAAACAGCCAAATGGTCGAGATGGCAAACCCGATGGGCATGAGGTCATCGATTGTTTTATCGGATGGAACACGAGTGATTCTGAACGCAGGTACTACCCTTAGCTATCCGGCCGCTTTTGTCTCAAGCCAAAGAGAAGTGAAAGTGAACGGGGAAGCTTTCTTCGAAGTATCACATGATAAGGACCACCCATTTATCGTAAGTGCGGAAAACGTGAAGGTGAAGGTACTTGGAACTAAGTTTAACGTGAAAGCCTATAAAGAAGATGACCATATAGAGGTCACTCTTACTGAAGGAAAAGTAGGTGTCGGACTAGGAGAACATCACGACATGATGTACATTTCTCCGGGCCAACAAGCTCTTTTCAATAAGATGAAACAGTCTTTTTCGAAATATGAAGTAAATTTAGACTACTATACATCATGGAAAGAAGGTAAGTTCTACTTTAAAAGTGTAACCTTTCTAGAGATAGCCAAGCAACTAGAACGTCGGTTCAATGTACATATATCGGTTGAACCGGCAAAACTTCAAAGAACCGTTTTTTCAGGTGATTTTGTGCGGGGTGAAAACTTAGAGCAAATACTTCGGATTATTACCGCAGATAAACGAACGGACTACACCATGCGAGGTGACAGTATATGCATCTATGAGAAATAAAACAATTGAGTATTAATCTTATAAAAATGATACGAATATGAAAGACACGACATGAAAATAACAAAAAAACGGAAAATGCTACCAACATCTTCCGTTTTGAGAGAATGATCTTAGTTCGAATTATAGCGACACAATTACAAACCTAAAATCAATACGAAGATATGCATTTTAAATTAAATATTAGGCGTTATTCGCCGATTTCTCACTTCCATAAAATCGTTAATATTATGAGATTATCCCTAGTACTATGTATGTTGACTATTTTCTGCGCATCGGCTACCGTAAGTTATTCGCAGGTCAACGAGATTTCTCTTCATTTGGAAGATGCCACGTTGGAACAAGCTCTTGAGGCGATCAAGCAACAGAGTGAGTATTCGTTTTGGTATAGAAACGATGAGATTAATCTAGGCCGTAAGGTTTCTGTAAATATCAATAATCAGAATATCGCAAATGTATTAGATAGGCTACTAGCCACTCAAGGACTGGCTTATACCATTAACGAAAAGCATATTGTTATTTACAAAACAAACGAGAAAGCTTCTCATCCTATGATTACGAATAATAAAAAAATAACCGGAAAAGTGACAGATGAGAAGAATGAACCTATCATTGGAGCGAACGTAGTAGTAAAAGGCTCTACAACTGGTACAATTACTGACATGGATGGCAATTTCACATTAGAGGTACCCGATCAAGCTACTTTACTTGTATCCTATATCGGCTATACTCCTAAAGAAGTGGCGGTTAAAAATCAAAACAATCTTTCTATCATGATGATAGAAGACTCGAAGACAATTGATGAAGTTGTAGTTATCGGCTACGGTTCTGTGAAAAAAAGTAATCTGACAGGAGCTGTTTCCTCTGTAAAAACAACAGAGATACAACAAACTCCTATGACTTCTATCGACCAAGGATTAGTAGGCCGGGCTTCCGGTGTACAAGTTACGCAAACTTCGGGTATGCCCGGAGCGGTAGCGTCTATCCGTGTACGTGGTAGTAGCTCTTTACAAGGAGGAAATGAGCCGCTTTATGTAATCGATGGTTTTCCCGTATATAGTGGGACAGGTTTCGGCTCGACGGGTGGTAATACACAAATCAGTGGATTATCTACGGTAAACCCTTCTGATATTGAATCTATCGAGATTCTAAAAGATGCTTCCGCAACAGCCATTTATGGAGCACGTGCCGCTAATGGTGTTGTACTTATTACGACGAAGAGTGGTAAGAAGGGACGTGATATAATAACTTTTGAATCTAGTTTTGGTGTACAAAACGTAGCAAAAACCATCGATGTCATGAATGCGCAAGAATATGCGGCATTGGTTAATGAGGCCTATACGAACGATGGATTGGATGCGCCCTATAACACTACACAATTAGGC
Organism: Parabacteroides sp. D25; assembly: GCF_000307475.1. Classification (NCBI taxonomy): domain Bacteria; kingdom Pseudomonadati; phylum Bacteroidota; class Bacteroidia; order Bacteroidales; family Tannerellaceae; genus Parabacteroides; species Parabacteroides sp. D25. The sequence continues at coordinate 29,923 of NZ_JH976504.1, forward strand.
GAAATCGCTAAATTGGGTAATGGAACAAATTGGCAAGATGAAATTTTCCGTCCAGCTATGATTCAAAGTTATCAATTGACGTTTTCCGGAGGTGATAACAAAACAACATATGCGATCTCAGGGGGGTATTTTGATCAAAAGGGTGTAATTATTAACTCGGATTTCAAACGTTACTCATTACGATTGAATCTTGATAGACAAATATTCAATACACTGAAAGTCGGCACTCATATGTCTGGTACCCACACGATCAGTAGAACATCGGCAACAGATGTCGGTGGACGTGACGGAGTCGTGAACGGCGCTTTGAAAATGAATCCCATCCAGTCTGTCTATGCGAATGAAGAGACGGGTGAGTATACGCCAACTAACGACCCCGGGTTATTAATCCCGAATCCGGTAGCTACCGCAAAAGAAGAAATATACAATAATGCGACTACACGTGTGTTAGGTGATGTTTATGCGGAATGGGAATTCTTAAAAGACTTAAAGCTTAAAGTATCTTTGGGGATGGATATTATGTATTTGAAGCAAAATAAATATACTCCGTCAAATATCTACCAATCGTTAGGTATCGCATCTGCGAAAGTCGGTGTAAACCGTTCTATTAACTGGCTGAACGAGAATATACTTACTTGGAATAAGACATTCAAGGATATTCATTCCTTGAATATTTTAGGAGGCTTCACCATTCAAAGAAATAATGTGGAATCCGTAACGGGAGCATCTTCTAATTTCGTGAACGATGTCATGAAGTATAATAACCTAGGAGCCGGATCTATTTATGATAAACCGGAATCTTCTGCTACTCAATGGAGCCTTATGTCTTATTTGGCACGTATTAATTATTCGTTATATGACCGGTATTTATTCTCTGTTAACGGACGTGTGGATGGTTCTTCTCGTTTTGGTGGCAACAATAAGTATGGATTTTTCCCTTCGGGTTCTGTGGCATGGCGTATCTCTGAGGAAGGTTTTATGGAACCGGTTAAAGCTGTCATTAATAATTTAAAGTTACGTACCAGTTATGGCTTCACTGGAAATACAGAAATCGGAGTTTACGAATCCTTGGCTACATTGGAAAGTAATAGTTGGACAATCGGAAATCAATTGGTTTCTGGATTTTATCCGAACAGGATACCTAATCCTGACTTGAAATGGGAAAAAACAGGGCAATTTGATATTGGTTTTGATCTTGGGCTATTTAATAATCGCTTACGTTTAACGGCCGACTATTATTATAAAAAAACAACGGACTTATTATATAATGTAGCGATTCCTAGCGCCTCCGGTTATGATTCTATGTTGAAAAATATTGGTAGTGTCCAAAATAAAGGTTACGAGCTTTCTATTGAGAGTGACAACTTAAGCGGGGCATTCTCATGGACAACAGCCTTTAATATTTCATTCAACCGGAATAAAGTATTAGAGTTGGGTGGGGAAACGTATAAAGATGTAGGTACATACGACGATCATTTAAAGACGAGTGATATCCGTCGCTTGATCGTTGGTCAACCAATTGGAGTATTTTATGGCTATCGTTTTGACGGCATTTTCCAAAATGAAGCAGAATGTGCTCAACAAACTTCTTCACCCTCGCCTATCGGTGTCGGACTCCGTCGTTATAAGGACTTGAATGGAGACGGTAAGATTGATGCCACAAACGATCGGGAGATATTGGGAGACGCAAATCCGAAATTCTTTGGAGGTATGACCAACACGTTTGCTTATAGAGGATTTGAGTTGAACGTATTCTTACAATACTCATATGGGAATAAGATTTTCAATTATAACGCAATGGAGCTTGAGTCGCCGACTGGTGGACAAAATGTATATCAGGATCTCGTGAACCGTTGGACACCTACGAATCCAAGTAATGAATACCAAAAAGCGACAACGAATCGGAATAATATCGTAAGTGATCGGTTCATTGAAGACGGTTCTTTCTTGAAATTAAAAACAGTCTCATTGTCTTATAGTTTCCCGAAATTAAATTGGAAACATATCGGAGGTCTGCGATTGTACGTAACCGGACAAAACTTATTGACTTGGACTAAATACAGAGGCTATGATCCGGAAGTGAGCTATCGAGGCGCTTCAACTTTAGAGGCAGGAGAGGACTTTGGCGGTTATCCGCAAGCCCGTACCTTTATGTTTGGCATCAAATTGGACATTAAATAACTTTTAAATCGACTCAAAATGAAAAAATCGTTCATATATATATTTTCAGCTTTCTGTTTCTCTTGTGGAATCAACAGTTGTTCTTTCCTTGACGAGAATCCCGTGGACCGTTTGGTCGTGGATAATTTTTATACAAGCGAGAAAGACGCACAGGCAGCGGTAGATGCTACTTATCAGCAATTAAACAGCTTATATAACCGTTTGATGTATATGATGGCAGAGCTACCTACCGATATGATGAAAAATGGTTTAGGTATGCCGAACGCAAACTTACAAGACTTGGAGTTTCTGCGATTTAACTCTCAGAATACATTTGTAAAAGATATGTGGAAAAATTGTTATTCCGGTATTTCTAGGGCAAATACGGCGATTGCTAAGATTCCAGAGATCAAAATGAATGAAAGTAAAAAGAACCGATTGATCGCTGAGGCTCGTACACTTCGTGCTCTATACTATTTCAACCTCGTTCGTTTCTTCGGCGATGTTCCTTTGATCTTAGACTTGAAGACCGTAGAAGATTCAAAAGGACCACGTGATTCTAAAGAACTGATTTATGATCAGATTATAGAAGATCTTACATTTGCGGAAGAACATCTTCCTTTAAGATCTGAATATTCAGCTTCCGATGAGGGCCGTATCAACAAAGGAGCCGCTAAAATTTTATTCGGTAAAGTCTATTTAACTAAAGGGGATTTCCAAAAGGCGAAAGATAAATTGGCAGAGGTAGTCGAGCATGAATCTGAATATGGTTTCGGTTTACACAAAGATTACCATGCGAACTGGCTTCGAGATACAGAGGCTGGTATTGAGGCTGTACTTTATATTGAGTATAAAGAACCTCCATTTCAACATAATGGTGAAATGGCGCTTGCTGGTCCGAAATATTCCATTCCGGGGAGCTTAGGAATCTCTGCCCTTAATGAGGCTGATATCCCAACACAAGAATTGTATGACCAGTTTGATAATCGAGATTTGAGAAAAAAGACTAATTTTAAAACAGAGTTCGCTCATCTTAAAACCGGTGAAATATTGAAATCAAGTATACCACTTAGCGGTAAGTTCTGGGTTGAAGGGCTTGAAACGGGTGACCGTTGCGATGTAAATATGCACATTATCAGGTATGCGGACGCTATATTAATGTATGCAGAGGCATTAAATGAGGTGGGCAAATCTACAAAGGCTCTCGCTATGTTAAACAGGATACGGGAACGTGCTTTTGGTGATGATTCTGGAAACTTTAAACCTATGTCGAAGGATGAGTTTCGTACAGCTATATTAAATGAACGACGGCTGGAATTCCCTCACGAAGGACATCGTTGGTTCGATTTAGTACGTACCGGTACATTTATTCAACGAATGAAAGAGCATAGTGCATATGAAGCAAAAGTAGCGGAAGCTAATAAAACTGAGATTGCGCAAAATATCAAGGAGCATATGATCCTTATGCCGATCCCTCAATCCGAGATAGACTTGAATCCTAATTTAGTACAAAATGCGGGATATTAGAAAATTGTTATTTATAACTGGGGTAGCAACTGTTACCCCGGTTATTATACAAGCCCGGGACAAACTTCCTAATATCGTGATCTTTTTTATGGATGATATGGGATATGGCGATTTAACAATCACCGGTGCTTCTGGATATAACACGCCTACTATTGACCGACTGGCCTCTGAAGGAATGTTTTTTACCCACTTTTATGCAGCCCAACCTATAAGTAGCGCATCGAGAGCCGGATTAATTACAGGGTGTTATCCAAATCGAGTGGGGATTTCGGAGGCATTGATGCCTCAAGGCCGTATAGGAGTGGCCCCTAATGAGGAAACTCTTCCGGAAATATTAAAAACTAGAGGTTATTCTTGTGGAATGGTCGGTAAATGGCATTTAGGTCACCTTTATCCATTTTTGCCTTTGCAACAAGGATTTGATGAGTATCTTGGGTTGCCTTATTCCAATGATATGTGGCCAGTAGATTATGACGGGAATAGAGTGACTCCAGCATCTAATTTACCAAACAAATTACGGCATCCGACATTACCATTAATCGACGGAAATGAAAAAATAAGAGAATTGTGGACATTGGATGATCAAGCCGAGCTTACTACATTATATACGGAACGGGCGATCCAGTTTATCAAAAAGAATCGTGAACAACCATTTTTTCTTTACTTTGCTCACTCGATGCCACATGTTCCGCTTGCTGTATCTAACAAATTTAGAGGCAAGAGTAAACAAGGTTTATATGGGGATGTCATGCTTGAGGTAGATTGGAGTGTCCAACAAGTTCTAGAAACAATAGAGGAATTAAACCTAGATGAAAATACTTTGATTATCTTTACGTCGGATAATGGGCCTTGGTTTAGTTTTGGTAATCATGCCGGGAGTACCGGAGGTTTGAGAGAAGCGAAAGCTACCACGTTTGAGGGAGGACAACGTGTTCCTTGTATCATGTGTTGGAAAGGAGTGATTCCTAGAGGTACTGTTTACAATCAATTAGCCAGTACGATTATATGATTTGCGTAGAGATCCGGGAGAAAGATATGATGTGAAAGATCAATATCCGGAGGTGGTTCGTCTATTACAATCTATAGCAGAAGAGGCTCGGTTGGATCTGGGAGATGATCTCACGGGACAAATAGGTTTGAATCGTCGGGAAGTAGGTTACATAAAATAATTATATATGAAAAATACTATTAATTATGGAGCTATATTAGCCCCTGCCCTTTTATTCTCCGCATGCGGAACCGGGCAAAAAGAAGTGGCAGAGAAGCCGCTCAATATCATTCATATCATGACGGATGATCATTCGTATCAAACTATTAGCGCTTATGGACATGCGCTAGGTAAATTGGCACCAACACCAAATTTAGATCGTTTGGCTGCGGAAGGAATGTTGTTCCGGCAAGCTTTCGTAGAGAATTCTCTGTCTACTCCTAGCCGTGCATGTTTGATGACCGGTCTTTATAGCCATCAAAACGGACAAAGACAATTAGGAAAAGGTATTGATACGACAAAAGTATTCTTCTCTGAAATCTTACAACAGCACGGTTATCAGACAGGTGTTGTCGGTAAATGGCATATGCAATGTGAACCGAAAGGTTTTGATTATTATCATGTGTTATGGGATCAGGGAGATTATTATAATCCGGAGTTTAAAAGCAAAGAATCGAATGGCAAGTATGTAAAAGAAGAGGGATATGCGACGACCCTTACGACCGATCACGCTATCGAGTTTTTGGAAGAGAGGGATAAGGATAAGCCTTTCTGCCTGCTGGTTCATCATAAGGCTCCACATCGTAACTGGATGCCGGATACAAAATATATGGATTTATATGAGGATGTAGAGTTCCCATATCCAGATACTTTCAATGATAATTATGCCACTCGTTGCGATGCCGCACGTACACAAGAGATGAGTATAGACAAAAATATGACTTTGGTTTATGATTTGAAGGTAGATGAGCTTAAAGATAAGGAGGCTTATAAAAAGGAATGGAATATTGATGGCTGGCAGGCCTCTTTGGATCGTATGACCCCGGAACAACGGGAGGCTTGGATCGCTTCTTATAAGCCCCGCAACGAAAAATTCATTAACGAGAACCTGAAAGGCGAGGATTTGGTTAAATGGAAATATCAACGTTATATCAAGGATTACGTACGTTGCATCAAATCTATTGACGATGAGGTGGGGCGTTTGATCGCCTATTTGGAAAAAGAAGGGCTTATGGATAATACCGTGATCGTTTATACCTCGGATCAAGGTTTTTACATGGGTGAACATGGCTGGTTCGACAAACGTTTCATGTATGAGGAATCTTTCCGTACGCCGTTGATTATCCGTTATCCTGCTAAAATCAAGGCGGGAAGTGAATGTACAGCCTTAGTACAGAACATTGACTATGCCTCGACTTATCTGGATATAGCCGGTATCGAGAAACCTGATTATATGGTAGGAACTTCTTTAGTCCCCTTGTTTGGAGGCGAGACTCCAAAAGATTGGCGCGAGTATCTGTATTATCATTATTATGATTATCCAGCTATCCATATGGTACGTCGTCACGATGGCGTGCGTGACAGTCGTTATAAATTGATCCATTTCTATGGAGAGAAGAATGAGCATAATGATGCGATTAGCTGCAACGAGCTTTACGATTTGCAAAGTGATCCGAATGAGCTGAATAATTTATACGATAATCCGGAATATGCCGATATCCAAACTCGCCTGCAAGCACGTTTGGATAAGTTCCGTGTAGACCAGAAAGTTGACGAATATTAAGGTGCTAACTCTGTAAAATCATTTATTTTGTGTAAGTTTGGCGGATAGAAAGAATCATTCACCTAAAATACGATCGTGAAATGAAACTCAATTTATCCGCCAGATTTTTAATGCTGGCCCTGCTTTGTGGTTCTTGCGTATTGAACACGCCAAAGGAGGAGCTTGAATACAACGGAATGAATACGCTACAGATATCAAATGTAGATGATTTGATATCTTTCTACCAATATGCGGATGACCGAATTCCTTTAATTAGCGGACACCGAGGTGGACGGGGAAAAGGCTATCCTGAGAACAGTATGGAAACCTTTGAAAATACCCTCTCTTATACTCCTGCCACGTTCGAGATAGATCCGAGGTTAACCAAAGATAGTGTTATCGTCCTTTTCCACGATGATACACTGGAGCGTACCAGTAATGGGACCGGGAAAGTTTCTGATTATACTTGGGAAGAATTGCAAAATTTCCGTTTGAAGGATCCCGAAGGAAATATCACAAACTATCGTATCCCGACTTTAGAGGAAGCGATTCGTTGGGCTCGTGGAAAAACAATCCTAATCCTTGATAAGAAGGATGTTCCTATGGAGCGCACTGCTCAGTTGATTACCGATATGCAAGCGGAACCTTATGTAATGATTACGGTTCATGATGGTGCCTCGGCTCGTTTCTTTTACGAGAAAAATCCGAATTTCATGTTTGAGGCTTTTGTAAAAACGAAAGAGGCGGTTCAAGACTATGAGGATAACGGTATACCTTGGAATCATATCATGGCTTACGTAGGACCTAAGATTACCCCCGAAGTCCGTGAGGTGATCGATATGTTACATGAAAGAGGTGTCATGTGCATGATATCTACCGCTCCCTCCGACGATAAACTATCCACACCCGAAAGTCGTGCTGAAGCATACCGTATGATCATCCGTCAAGGCGTGGACATCATAGAGTCTGACCGACCTATAGAGGTTGCTGAAGCGATCTCTAGCTTGATTCCGGTTAGCAGTTCCAAAGGAAAGTTTTTCTCTACACTATAAACATAATCAATATAAGACATGAACAAAGAACTAGAAATGACTCCCAACGTATTAGTGGAGTTTTTACAAAAGCCAGCGTCCGAGTTTACGAAAGAGGACATTATCCGTTATATCTATGAGAAAGATATCCAGATGGTTAATTTTATGTATCCTGCAGGCGACGGACGTTTGAAAACACTAAACTTTGTAATCAACAATGCGGCCTATCTGGATGCGATCTTGACTTGCGGTGAGCGTGTGGATGGCTCTAGTCTTTTCTCGTTTATCGAGGCGGGAAGTAGTGACCTGTATGTGGTGCCCCGTTTCCGTACGGCTTTCGAGGATCCGTTTGCGGAATTACCTACGCTTACCATGCTTTGCTCATTCTTCAATAAGGATGGAGAACCCTTAGAAAGTTCCCCGGAATATACCTTGCATAAAGCTTGTAAGGCTTTTCATGAGGTGACGGGAATGGATTTTGAGGCAATGGGTGAATTAGAATATTACGTAATCGCACCGGATGAAGGCGTTTTCCCTGCTACCGACCAAAAAGGTTATCATGAATCCGCTCCTTACGCTAAGTTCAATGAGTTCCGGACGGAGTGCATGCACTGCATAGCGCAAGCCGGGGGACAAATTAAATATGGTCATTCAGAAGTTGGTAACTTTACGTTAAATGGTTTGATCTATGAGCAAAATGAGATCGAGTTCTTACCATGTCCTGCGGAAAATGCAGCGGATCAATTGATGATCGCTAAATGGGCGATCCGCAATCTAGCGCATGAATATGGATATAACATCACTTTCGCTCCGAAAATTACGGTGGGAAAAGCAGGTTCCGGTCTGCATGTCCATATGCGTATCATGAAAGATGGCAAGAATCAGATGTTAGCGAATGGTATCTTATCCGAAACCGCCCGTAAGGCTATCGCTGGAATGATGTGCTTAGCTTCCTCTATTACGGCTTTTGGAAATACGAACCCAACCTCATATTTCCGCTTGGTTCCACACCAAGAAGCACCTACGAATATTTGTTGGGGAGATCGGAATCGTTCAGTTTTAGTCCGTGTTCCGCTAGGTTGGGCCGCAAAAACGGACATGTGTGCTTTGGCGAACCCATTGGAACCTGCCAGCCATTATGATACGAGCCAAAAGCAAACGGTCGAGATGCGCTCACCGGATGGCTCCGCTGATTTATACCAATTATTGGCAGGATTGGCAGTTGCGTGCCGCCATGGTTTTGAGATCGACGATGCTTTGGAGATCGCTGAGAAGACTTATGTAAACGTGAATATTCATAAGGAAGAGAATCAAGATCGCCTAAAGACATTGGATCAACTCCCAGACAGTTGCGCAGCCTCAGCCGCCCGTTTAAGACAACAGCGTGCTGTTTTTGAAAAATATAATGTGTTTAGTCCGAGTATGATAGACGGCATCATCCATAAACTGGAATCTTATGATGACGCTTCTTTACGCAAGGACCTAGAGAATAATCCGGAAGAGATGTTGAAGCTGGTCAATACTTATTTCCATTGTGGCTGAAAATCCTTTTTATGGTTTCACAAGAGGGTGTGTCATGACACACCCTTTTTATGCCCTGCTTTCATCTCTTGAACTTTCCATTGCGTTTTTTTGAATATCCGAGCACAAGAGAGGCCATAAATTAAAACGAAAATATTCTAGAGAAGAAAAAAAAGATATAATAGTAAAAAAAACATGATAAAAAATTGTTATTTACAAATAAAGGCTTACCTTTGCCAACATCAAAACAAAATGATGTTATAAATTCATTTTGAAGTTATATGTTTTTCGAGTTTAACCTTGACTGTGAGCACAAAAGATTATCGCGAAGATCTTTTGAACGGTTGGATAGAGACGTCTATTTAGCCGTTTTTTCTTTTAGCCCTATCCAATAAAGCTATTCAGCTATTTGACAGATACAGCTTTATTTGTCACGGAGATTTTATATCCTTTTATTTTATGGATTACGAAATAACATACTGCATAAAAGCGGTATGTTGTATCGCACTATTATACAGTTGAGCAATGAATTATACATATAAACAAATATGGCTCATCAACTTTCCTGTAATGATGAGCATCTTAATGGAACAATTAATCAATATTACGGATGCTGTTTTCTTAGGCCACGTTGGAGAGATAGAATTAGGAGCGTCCGCTATCGCCGGAATTTATTATTTGGCGATTTATATGCTTGGTTTTGGGTTTAGCATTGGGTTGCAAGTAATGGTAGCTCGAAGGAATGGAGAGCAAGATTACAAGGAAACCGGCAAGACCTTTTTTCAAGGCTTATTTTTCCTTTTGGGATTGGCTATCTTTCTTTACCTTCTCATTCATACGGTTTCCCCATTTATATTAAAGAAGCTGATCGTTTCCTCGGATATTTATCGAGCGGTAATCCTATACTTGGATTGGCGTAGCTTTGGATTGTTGTTTTCATTCCCATTTTTAGCGATACGTTCTTTTTTAGTGGGGATAACGCATACAAAAGCTCTATCTTGGGCTGCTGCCATAGCGGTATTAATCAATATTCCTTTAAATTTTTATTTGATATTCACTAGGGAATTAGGAATCTCGGGGGCGGCAATTGCCTCTTCTTTGGCAGAGATGGGCTCCTTTATGATGCTTTCCTTCTATATGTGGATACGATTGGATAAAGAAAAATATGGGTTAAGGCCGGTCTATAATGGTAATTTACTTATAAAAGTCTTGAAGTTATCAACATGGAGTATGCTTCATGCGTTTATTAGTGTAGCCCCTTGGTTCTTGTTTTTCGTTTCAATTGAACATTTGGGAAAAATAGAGTTAGCGATTTCCAATATAACCCGGAGCGTATCGGCTATATTTTTTGTGATAGCGAATTCTTTTGCGCTTACAACAGGCTCATTAGTCAGTAATGCGATTGGTGCGGGAGAAGGGAAGGCACTATTTTCAATCTGTAGTAAAATTCTGAAATTAGGTTATGCCATAGGATTTCCCTTGGTTGCGATTGCTTTATTGTGTAATCGATGGATTATTGGTTTTTATACGAGTAATGAACTATTGATACAATTAGCTTTTGCCCCTTTTGTTGTAATGTTGTTGAATTACACTTTCGCTTTACCGGGTTATGTATATTTGAATGCTGTCGGAGGAACAGGAAAGACACAAATGACTTTCCTTTTTCAAGTTACGACAACAACCATATATTTGGTTTATCTTTATTAGTTATGTCGCTACACGCAAGCTCCTCTCGCAATCTATTTAACAGCGGAATACGTCTTTGTAATTCTGTTGGCTACACAATCTATTTTTTATTTGAAAAAGAAACATTACTAAAAAACGAAGAAAGATGATGACTAAAATATATCCACGTACGGGAGATAAACAAACCGTATATCTAAATACCATTATACAAGATCCTCAAATAGTGGGATTGGCCTATAGACAAGATTCGCCAGTGTTTACCATACATTATGAATGGTGCTTTAGATGAGTTATTATCTATTGAGGATGACTGACATATTTCTCTTTTCGCTATTTTAGGAACTGGTAAGAAGTGAAAAACTTATTATGACGTTCTCCCAACTCATTTACCATTTGCTCGGCTTCTTCTTGGGAAATCAAACCCTGTTCCTTGAATTGTTCTATCCTCTTTTTTTCGTTGCTCAATAACATACGGACAGACTTGCGAGTCACAGCCTCTTTATATGATTTAGGATAATCAATGGATATTTTTGTGATAAAATTCGATGCTCTAGTTATATTTTTACGGATCTCGACTTGTAAAAGCGATAAGCAACTTTCATATTCGGTAGAGACTGTTTCCGAGGAGCCAAACTCGTTAACCAGTTTCAAGGACTCTTTCTGGGCTATGATCAATCCCCTTGCCAAATCGTACCCTAAAATAATTCTGTCTTGATAGTAAATATCTGCCCATTTTTGGAAAAAACGAGAGAAAAACTTCATACTGATTATCCATGAAGGTTCCTCACAGAATTCAAAAATATCGCCTCGGTCGCATAGAGGTTTCTTTCCGTCTCGATCGTATTGTTCATCAATTGCGGCATTTAAACGTCTTTGCGTCCCGGATGAAATGACACCGTTTGTGTATAGGCTCCAATAGAGCGAGCGCTCTCTATCCAAGATTCGTAGGCGTATGTCTGCCATTACGTCTTTGGTACGGACAGGCATTTCCGGATATATTTCTTTTTGAGGTAGAAACTGTTCGACAATACTCCAGTCTGTTGCTTCCAACGCTTCCTTCTGTTTCAAATCTTTTAGGTATTTTTCAGAACCTTCGTACAACTGTTCTTTTACGCTATAATCCAAAAGAAGCTTGGAGGACGGTATCTCTGCCAATCCCAATTTTTTTAGAAGCCAACCGATTGTAGTCGCATTTATTGTCAATGTTAAAGTTACAATCCCAGCCGTAAGGAAAAGTACTTGCCGACGTATTGGTTCTGGTATCGAAAAGGTATACGATACCATCAGTGCCATCGTTAGTCCCAATGCACCACGTAATCCTCCCCAACTCAAGATCGTGGACTCTCGCACCGACAAGCCATATCCGGACCGTTTCATGATCGGATAAAATATGGTTATTATTAATATACGAATGATATTTATCCCGGCATATACACAGATAAGAATCAATAAATCCATCCATGAGAAGTCTACCTTCAATGCTATTACGATACCGACAATTATGAATATCAATGTATTTGCTATGTGTGCTGCCAATTCCCAAAATTGACGCATGAATTTATTGACCTGCGGTTTCAGCCTCGGACGGCCCATGTAAGAGACTGTTAAACCGAAACCGACCAAAGCGATTACTCCCGATTCTTCCAAATAATTTTGCGCTATGACAAAAGTCATATAAGCGGAAAGAATCATCACGCTGTTTTGAAGCATCTCGTCTCCATTTACTTTTGTGATAAATTGAATACACAAATAAGCCAAAAGCGTACCAAGCAGGGCTCCTCCGGCAACGACCATGATAAAGTCCGCTACGGGAGAATCCGAAACACCAGTAGCGGTATAGGCTCCGAAAAACAGCATGAAAAGGACAATACCGGTTCCATCGTTCAGCATCGACTCGGCATCGACTAGCGTCGAGAAACGTTTACTGGTGCCTAGCTCTTTCAACAATGCGACAACGGCCACTGGGTCTGTCTCACTTATCAAGGCTCCGAACATCAATGCAAAGGTCCAGTTCCACCCTTCATAAGAAGGGGCGAACGTTCCGATCCCTATCATCAAGGCAGCCGTCAGCAACATCGCAATAATGACACCCGGTACGGACAATATAGTGGCATTTGTCAATGTTTTTCGAAAGATATGCACGTCCAGTTCATAAGCAGCGTCGAATATCAAGATCGGAAGAAAAATATAAAGTATCATATCGGGATTAGCATTTCCGGCAAGATCGATCGATGATTTTAATATAGGAATGCTTTCCAACCAGCCTATCCGGTCAAACGTACCGATCAATAATCCAAAGGCAAATAGCCCGACCGTGTAAGGAAGAGGCATCTTTTTTAATCCGAATTTTAAAATCGCACCTCCCATCAACCCTATCAATACAAAAAATAATGGGGCCAGTAAATTATTCGTTTCCATATTGATTCCTATGAGCTTTGTCCTATAAAAATAGAATAAAATCTCTTTCATAGTGAAAAAATATTTCCAAAATGAAAGAGATACAGAAGGTTTATTTAAAAGACAGTCGTATGTCCTCTTCCGAAAACAATATAGCGGTATTGACTAGTGCCAAATGGGAATATGCTTGAGGAAAATTCCCCAGTTGCTCCTTGGTTTCAAAATCAATGTCTTCACTGAAAAGTCCCAAGTGATTTGAATTATGAAGCATTTCCTCAAACAGACTACGTGCTTCTTCTTTTTCTCCAATGACATAAAGAGCACGGATGAGCCAGAACGTACAAATAGTAAAGGCGGAAGAGGGGAGTCCGAAATCATCATGAGATTTATAACGGTACATCAACCCTTTATAAAGTAACGCATTCTTTATCGCTTGCACTGTTTTATGGTAGCGTATGTCTCTCGGATCGATAAATCCGTACGGTTCCATTAACAACAAGGACGCATCAAGGTCGGAATTACCGTAGGTTTGCGAGAAACTTTGCATCTCTTCTTTCCAACCGTTTTTCATGACATTTTCTTTGATTACGGTCGCTTCTTCCGACCAACGTCTCCGGTATGTCGGTTTGTTTAATAAATCTGCAATACGAGCTCCCCTGTCTAATGCGACCCAGCACATAACTTTGGAGGAAACAAAATGCTGTCCTTCTCCTCTAATCTCCCAAATGCCTTTGTCTGGTTTTTTCCAGTCAATCATCACATTCGTCAGGATACTTTTTACCATTTCCCACATATCTTCCACCTCGTCCAATGTACCGGGCATCAAACGATAGTATTGGTAGATCAGGTCCATTAAATAGCCGAACGAGTCATTTTGAAGCTGGTGGTAAGCATCATTACCGATCCGAACGGGTCGTGAGTTCTTATAACCGGAAAGATGTCCCAGAATAACTTCCGTCAATTTTCTTTCTCCGCGAATACCGTACATGATCTGGTAAGTATCGTGTTGAGAAACAAAAGTAGACTGGACAAATCTCATGAACCGCCTTGCGGCTTCCACATGGCCTATCTGGAACAAAGTTTCAATGGACATGGAGGCGTCGCGCAGCCAACAAAAACGATAATCCCAGTTACGGACTTCTCCGATCGTTTCCGGTAGGCTAGTTGTTATGGCCGCCAATACGGCTCCATTATAAAAAGACATCAATTTTAAAACTAGGAGACTTCGCTCAATGATATCGTTATAGACCGTAAACTTCTTGGTTCGGTCAGTCCAATTCAACCAATAAACCAGCGTCCGGCAGTATTCCAGTTTCTCACGCTCAATGTTGACGGGTATTACTTTCTCGTTATATGAAAGTAGCAAGAACTCGTCCTTAGCCAGTACGATTTCTTTCTGTTCCAAGATGTTGTGCAAAGGTAGTGAGGAATAAAGATATTGCCTATCTTTGCTGTTAGAAGTAGAGTAGGTCTCTATATATTCCGAGGTCGTGTTGAAAATTGTCTTTCCACGGGCATAGTCCGGAGCCGGCTCATAGTTGATTTTAAAACGGGGAGTACCTTTGATTCTGCGGATATATCGGTAGATCTCTGCCGGACGATAACAATTGCTCGCATCGCTCAGATGGTAACAAGGCATGAAATCTACAACGGCAAATTCATTTTCTTCTGATACGAAGTTGGTCGAAAGAATATTTGTATGAGGAACATACGATTGCGATATTTGATAATCCGGAGAAACCTCGAAGCCGAAATATCCCCCTTTCTCCCGATCGAGCAATGATGCAAAGATGGAAGGTGAGTCGAAGTTAGGGAAACATAACCAATCTATACTGCCTTTATCCGAAATCAAAGCCGCAGTGCAGCAATTTCCTATTACTCCGTAATTTAACTTGTCCATAAAAATTATTTTTTATTTGTCCACAATCCTTTAAAAAAATCAACGGTGGCTTTCAGTTGACCTTTTATGCTTTTGGAAGTCGTTCCGTAACTAACACCTTCACCCGACAGTTCTTCCAAAAAAGGCAATACTTCTTCCTGCGAGGACAGATTGTATTTGGCTTTTTCAGATACAATTCCAACTTTAACTGTTATGGCGGATACTGGAAGAGCCCGAAACATATCCTCATCCGTCGTGTCATCTCCCATTGCTAGTATAAAATCATAGCGGGAAGCCAATAATAGGCGATCTACTTCCGAACCTTTTGTGCATTCTGGAGATTTTATTTCCACGACTTTGTTGCCCTGCATGATTTGTAATCCCTTTTTCAGGCAAACAGGCATTATAGCCTTTGTTAGCTGTTGCGCTCTCAGCTCTCCCAGCCAGGCGTCCGATTCTCTATAATGCCAGGCAAGAGCAGCTTCTTTTGTCTCAAGATGAGAGTACGGGGTTTTGCTTACAAACAAATTTAGAATAAACAATAGCTCCGAATCCCACTCTCGATTGCCTATGTTTTTATGCCATGCGCCTTTTTCCTTGTAAAATGCACCATGCTCGGCGGCAAAAGACAGAGGAAGATCTCCCAGCCATTTCTCCAATGTATAGTGGTCCCGCCCGCTATTAATGGTTACATGATTCCGAGAGTCGGAACAAAAACGCTGTAACAGGTCTCGTAATGCAGGTGTTGGAACTGCATCTTCCGGATGATTTTTGAATGCAGTTAATGTTCCGTCGTAATCCAGCAAAATCAAGCGCTTTTTCGCTTGGTCATATAATGTTTTGATTTCGTTCTGGTCTTGTGCGGAGATCTTTTTCTTTTGTAATCGTTTGTTTTTCTCTGCGGTCTGCCGCCATTCTCTCATGAAATCCGCAGCCCATTTGTTTACGGTTTGAACCGAAAGGATGGCTTGCATTCGCTGAAGCCTTTCTCTTTGTTCCTCCAATGGCATTTTCAATGCACGGCAAATGGCTTGTTCGATCTGGTCCGTGTCGTTTGGATTAATCAATAAAGCATCAGACAATTCAACCGAAGCACCGGCCATTTCACTTAAAATGAGTACCCCCGGATTATCTTGTTTGGTAGCGACATACTCTTTTGCCACAAGATTCATACCATCGCGCAAAGGGGTTACCAAGGCTATATCGGCAACATAATACATCGCTACCAATTCCTCAAAAGAGAAACCGTGATAAAAATAACATACCGGAGTCCAATTCATGGTAGAGTAAGTTCCATTGATAGAACCGATCTCCTCGTCTATTTTGGTTTTCAATTCGGCATAACTGCCTACATGGTCGCGAGAGGGGACGATAACCATCGCCAATGTCACTTTCCCGTGATATTCCGGATGATTTTTCAAAAAAGAGGCGAATCCGTAAAGACGGTGCAATATTCCTTTGCTGTAATCCAGTCGGTCTACCGATATGATTAACTTATGATCTCCAAATAGAAGTCGTGTTTTCTCTACTGCGTGGTGGACTTTGTCATCAGCTATCACATTGTGATAAAGATCATAGTTTATCCCCATCGGTAATGCATCCACACGGGTTACACGATCATTCATTTGAACTTCATCCAGATTGAAATTCTTATGAAGGACGCGTTCCGTCGCACTGATGAAATGACGCATATAATCGTGAATGTGAAAAGCGACAAAGTCGGCTCCCAAAAGTCTGTTCAGGATCTCGACCCTTTCGGGCAGAATCCGGAAAAGTTCATGTGAAGGAAACGGAATATGGTGGAAATACCCGATATGAAGGTTGGGAAACTTCTCACGGAGCATGCCCGGCAACAGCATTAACTGATAGTCCTGTACCCAAACCCAATCATTAGGTTCAACTATCCGCGATATCTCTTCACAAAAAACAGCATTGACT
The DNA here is from genome assembly GCF_000307475.1 of Parabacteroides sp. D25. NCBI lineage: Bacteria > Pseudomonadati > Bacteroidota > Bacteroidia > Bacteroidales > Tannerellaceae > Parabacteroides > Parabacteroides sp. D25. The sequence goes on from NZ_JH976504.1 coordinate 46,812, forward strand.
TCCCTATATGATTCCCAAAAGTTCTTTTTATATAACGTATAAGCAAAAAAGTAATGACAGAGGGGCCATAGGGTACTGTTGCTATATCCTTCGTAGTAATTTTCATACTGCCTGTCGGATAAGAATACCGGATGATAATTATTTTTTTCCAATTGACTGCAAATGTCATCTTTTTCCGTCTTTTGTTCTACGCAGACGCCAGGCCAACCGATCCAATGTTTTTCACAATCAACGTCCAATGACTTCAAACCTGTAGCCAGCCCTCCTTCGCTCCGTGAAAAAACAAATTTTCCATCGGAGGAACGTGTAACTTTTACAGGCAACCTATTCGAAATGATAAATAATCTCATATTTGAAATATTATATACAACACAAAGCAAAATCCATACCAATTTGTATTTGTTATTGATAAACAGATGTTTGCAAATAGGGAAGCCTAAGTAATATTACCAAAATGAAAAAGTGTTTTTCATTTTAGTTGGTTTTTTTTACTTTCAATTTAGAATTGGTATTTTTAATCGATTGATATATAGCGATTTATGTTTATTGTTCTTAAATTGGTCTGATTTTGGCATTATCTTTATCAGTTTAGATTTCCGAAGAAAGTATCATTAATATTCATCTTCGGTTGTCTGCTATAAGAAACAATGTAGAACAACAAAGAAACAAAATGGTATTTTTTATTTATCAGTTAGGCTCGCTTGCCTCTGTATGGGCAATCAGCAATTTAATAAAAAAAGATGTTCCTCAAAGGATCAAAAACAAGATTATCGTTCTGTTACTAGTAACAAGCTGGATTGGTGTTTTTGGATATTTTTTCATTTTGAAAAACAGGATTGAAAAATGGTGGCCTTGCAAGAAGTATTTGGTTGCCCATAGAAGGATATAAGTTTCATATTATATATTATTGCAATTAAAGTTGTTTTATGTGTACCAAAATCTTTTTCTCCATTCATTATGTAAAGATTTGAATTGTTTTTTTCTTTTTGAGCCGTGGATATAATTTATTCACGGCTTATTTAAAGGATTTGATTTCAAAAATTAGGATACAAATGAAAAAGAATATGCGGATGAACTTTTTGAAGCAACGGATAACGGTAATATTACTGTTAGTGGCTAGCGTATGTATATGTGGTAGCATCAATGAATTCTATTTCTTCGAAAATGATTATTATTTTAAATATCTGCTGAATACTTTTACAGGAATCATCCTTTTGACAGGAATTGCCTATTTATGCTATCCTCAAAAGAAGACAAATCAGGAAAATGAATTGGTGCTGAATGAATACAAACTGGTGTATGAAACGGAGTCTACCGCATCGCAATATTTTATTTCTGATACAGAAGCTTGGAACACATTAAGAAAACAATTGAAAACAACAGCTCAGGGACATGCTATTTTATATATCAGCGAAAGTTGCGAATTGCCTATAATCAATAACACGATTTTAGCTAAAAAAAGAAATTTCGATTGTTGGAAGCCTGTCTGTGCAGGGCAGATATCTAAAGATTTTGGTGAGATTTAAAGTGATCATAAAAAATATATGGCAGCCATAAAACGATGTCCATGGAAAGGAAATGTTAATTATCTGAAAATACGGGAATAATATTGAATTGGACCTAATCAGCGTTGAAAAACACCTCATTCAGAAAGTTCTCCAACATACCAACGGATACAAACCCGAAGCAGCTCGTCTTCTTGGGATAGGCTTAACCACACTTTATAGGAAGATGGAAGCCTATGGACTATAATGTGGAACACTTTGTTCTTGCATACCCGGTAGGTTACCTAAAACAGGCAGCTTGCCTTTTTTATATACCTTTTCAAAATGAAAATATCTTTTTCCTTTTGAAAAGGATTGAGCATATTACATAATAATATTATTTTTTGATTATATAGCTGATAAACAATGCATTGTGCAAGAACTCGATTTTTTGGCACAGCTTTGGCATATAGTAGGGTGGAAAACAAATAAATAGTATTAACAATTAAAAAAGACAAGTATGGAAGATACGTTATCATTTTTGTTCTTGTGTGCTACCGGTGTAGCATGCTATTGGTTTTTCTTCAAGTGTGTGGACTGGTTTGAGAAAATTTAATGTAAGAAAGGAGAATTAAATTATGTTTTTAGCACTGTTTATACTTTGCTTATTGATCTTCGGGTATTTGATGTATGTCCTAATTAAGCCCGAAAAGTTTTAATGGTAATTAGTTTTTTTAAGTGAAAAGATGAATACAGAAATTTTAGGTGTAGCATTGCAGATATTGCTGCTGCTGGTTATCAGTTACCCGCTGGGAAAGCATATCGCCAAGGTGTATAAGGAGGGAAACGACTGCATGCGTTTCATGGCTCCAATTGAAAGATTTATTTACAAGCTGGCGGGTATCAACCCCAATGAAGAGATGGATTGGAAGGCATTCTTGAAATCTCTGCTTATTATAAACGTATTTTGGTTCTTCTGGGGTATGATCCTGTTGGTATCGCAAGGATATCTTCCTTTGAATCCTGATGGGAACAGCGGACAAAGTCCAGATTTGGCGTTCAACACGTGTATTAGTTTCATGGTTAACTGTAACTTGCAGCACTATAGCGGAGAAAGCGGTTTGACTTATTTTACACAGTTGTTCGTCATCATGTTGTTCCAGTTCATCACTGCTGCAACAGGTATGGCTGCCATGGCTGGAATTATGAAGTCGATGGCCGCCAAAACAACTAAAACAATCGGCAACTTCTGGCACTATTTAGTGATCAGCTGTACACGTATCCTTTTCCCGATGTCTCTGATCGTGGGTTTCATCCTGATCATACAAGGTACGCCGATGGGCTTTGACTCCAAAATGACAATCCCGACATTGGAAGGAGCTGAACAAACTGTTTCACAAGGTCCTACAGCTGCAATCGTTCCGATTAAACAGTTAGGTACGAATGGTGGTGGTTACTTCGGAGTAAACTCTTCTCACCCATTGGAAAACCCGACTTACCTGACCAATATTGTAGAATGTTGGTCTATTCTGATCATTCCGATGGCATTGGTATTTGCTTTGGGATTTTATCTGAAACGTAAAAAGTTAGGTTATGTGATCTATGGTGTGATGCTGTTTGCTTATCTTTTGGGGGTATTCTGTAACGTTCACTATGAGATGGCAGGTAACCCGAAAATCGACGAGATGGGTATTGACCAGTCTTGCGGTGCTATGGAAGGTAAGGAAACCCGTCTGGGTCCGGGCGCAACCGCTTTGTGGTCTGTGACTACGACCGTCACCTCTAATGGTTCCGTTAACGGTATGCACGACAGTACAATGCCTCTTTCTGGTATGGTGGAGATGTTGAACATGCAGATCAATACATGGTTTGGTGGTGTCGGCGTAGGTTTCATGAACTACTATGCATTCTTGATTATAGCCGTATTCATCAGCGGTTTGATGGTCGGACGTACGCCGGAATTCTTAGGTAAAAAGGTAGAAGCCCGAGAAATGAAGATTGCAACGATCGTTTCGTTGGCTCACCCATTCGTGATTTTGATCTTTACGGCTATCTCTTCCTACGTATGGGTATATGCCCCTGAATTCGTAGAGAGCGAGGGTGGCTGGTTGAACAACCCTGGTTTCCATGGTTTCAGTGAAATGTTATATGAATATACTTCTTCTTCTGCTAACAACGGTTCCGGTTTTGAAGGATTAGGCGACAATACCTATTTCTGGAACTACACTTGCGGTTTGGCACTGATCATTTCACGTTATTTGCCAATTGTCGGACAGGTAGCTATTGCAGGTCTTTTGGCAAACAAGAAGTACACTCCGGAGAGTGCGGGTACATTAAAGACTGATACGGTTACATTCGGTGTGATGACATTCTTCGTAATCGTCATCGTTGCTGCCTTGTCATTCTTCCCGGCACAAACATTAGGCCCGATCGCCGAATATTTTAGTATTTACTAATTGACAGATTAAGAAGATGAGAAATAACAAAACTGCTTCTTTATTTCCAAAGAAGCTCGTTATAGAAAGTTTGAAGCAATCATTCATTAAGTTGAATCCGCGGATGATGTTCCGTAACCCGATCATGTTTATCGTGGAGGTGGTGACATTCGTCATGTTGTTTGTTACGATTTGGGCGGCTACCACCGGTGATACGACACAAGGATCTTTCGGTTACAATATCTTAGTGTTTATTATATTGTTCGCCACGTTGCTTTTCGCCAACTTCGCAGAGGCGATTGCAGAGGCACGAGGCAAGGCACAGGCCGACAGTTTGCGTAAGACCCGGGAAGAAACTCCTGCCAAATTGTGTGTCGGTAACAAGATTGAAACGGTCAGTTCTTCTCAGTTGAAGAAAGGCGACATCTTTATTTGTGAAGCCGGCGACACGATTCCTTCCGATGGTGAAATTATCGAAGGTCTGGCTTCTATCGATGAAAGCGCCATCACAGGTGAATCTGCTCCGGTGATCCGTGAAGCGGGTGGAGACAAGAGTTCTGTAACAGGCGGTACGAAAGTATTGTCCGACCAGATCAAGGTGAAAGTGACGACCGAACCGGGTGAAAGTTTCTTGGATAAGATGATCGCCTTGGTGGAAGGCGCTTCTCGCCAGAAAACTCCGAACGAAATCGCCTTGACAATCTTGCTGGCAGGTTTTACATTGGTATTCGTTGTTGTTTGCGGTACCTTGAAACCGTTTGCTGATTATTCCAACACGACGATTACGATCGCGGCCTTTATCTCTTTGTTCGTTTGTTTGATCCCGACTACGATCGGTGGTTTGTTATCTGCCATCGGTATTGCCGGTATGGATCGTGCGTTGTCTGCTAATGTGATCACCAAATCCGGTAAGGCGGTTGAAACAGCCGGTGACATTGATACTTTGCTGCTCGACAAGACCGGTACGATCACGATCGGTAACCGTAAAGCAACCCAGTTCTATCCGGTATCCGGCATTGACGAACACTCTTTTGTACAAGCTTGTCTACTGTCCTCTCTTTCAGACGATACACCCGAAGGTAAGTCAATCGTGGAATTGGGACGTGAAAAAGGTGTACGTGTACATGATCTGAATACATCCGGATCAAAGATGATCAAGTTTACGGCAGAAACTAAATGTTCAGGAGTGGATTTGGCAAACGGTACTCGCATCCGTAAAGGAGCTTTTGATGCTATTCGTAAGATGAGTGAGGCTGCCGGCAACAAATATCCGAAAGAGGTGGCCGATTTGGTTCAGAAGATCACGAGTAACGGCGGTACTCCGCTGGTTGTTTCACAGGATGATTTCATCATTGGTGTGATCGAGTTACAGGATATCATCAAACCGGGTATCCAAGAACGTTTTGAACGTTTGCGTAAGATGGGTGTGAAGACGGTAATGGTAACCGGTGATAATCCGTTGACCGCAAAATATATCGCTGAAAAAGCCGGTGTAGACGATTATATCGCCGAAGCCAAACCGGAAGACAAGATGAACTATATCCGTAAGGAACAGGAAAACGGTAAGCTGGTCGCCATGATGGGGGACGGTACGAACGATGCCCCGGCCTTGGCTCAGGCAAACGTTGGTGTCGCAATGAACAGTGGTACGCAGGCTGCCAAGGAAGCTGGTAATATGGTTGATTTGGACAACGACCCAACGAAACTGATCGAGATTGTCGAAATCGGTAAACAGTTGCTGATGACTCGCGGTACGCTGACTACTTTCAGTATCGCTAACGACGTGGCCAAGTATTTCGCTATCGTACCAGCTCTGTTCATGGTTACGATCCCGGCATTGGCCCCGATGAACATCATGCACCTGCACAGTCCGGAATCAGCGATCCTAAGTGCGATCATCTTTAATGCGATCATCATCCCGATTCTGATCCCTCTGGCATTACGTGGTGTGGCTTATAAACCGATCGGTGCTTCCGCATTGCTTCGTCGCAACTTGCTGATCTACGGTTTGGGCGGTGTAATTGCCCCGTTCATTGGTATCAAGTTGATAGATATGATTGTAAGTTTATTCATGTAAAAGTAAAATCAATATTAAAAACCTTCCTCCCTCTGTATGAAGATAGGAGGAAGGTTAAGAAAATAAAACAATAATTCATTATGATATCAAATCTTTTTAAATCATTAAGACTGACAATTGCATTTTGTTTGTTCTTCAGTGTTTTCTACATCTTCGTTTTGTGGTTGTTTGCCCAAGTGGCAGGACCGAATAAAGGTAATGCTGAACTGGTTACATTGAATGGAAAAGTAGTGGGGGCCGCCAACGTTGGTCAGAATTTCACGCAAGATATTTATTTCTGGGGACGTCCTTCCCATGCTGGTGATGGTTACGATGCATCCAGTTCGGCAGGTAGTAACAAGGGACCTTCCAATGAAGAACATTTAGCTTTGTTGGAAGAACGTATTGATACATTCTTGGTTCATCATCCTTACCTAACCCGTGAAAAAGTTCCGGCTGAAATCATCACAGCCAGCAGTTCCGGTTTGGATCCCCATATCTCACCGAAAGCGGCTTATGTACAGGCCAAACGTGTAGCGGACGCTCGTGGATGGTCGGAAGAAAAGGTCATGGGTATCGTCAATTCTCATGTTGAGAAACCGTTATTGGGTATGTTCGGAATGGAGAAAGTAAATGTATTGAAATTAAATGTTGCGCTTGATCAAGCATCAAATAACAAATAACAAATTTTAATAAGTCAATTAGATTTAGGTTATGAAATCATTCGTAAAAAAAGTAGCAGCCTTGGCAATTGTATTCTCAATGGCATCTTCTACGTTGGCTAATGCACAGGAAGAGGATGGTAAAGTAAGTTTTTCTGTGCAGGGAGATTTGGTAAGTTCCTATATTTGGCGTGGTTTCTACCAGACTGGTGCTAGCTTCCAGCCGACACTATCACTGGGGGTAGGTAATTTCTCTTTGACAGCCTGGGGATCTACCGATTTTCAGGGAGCAAACTCTACATCTATGCCTGCGGCTAAAGAGATAGATTTAACGGCAGCGTATACATTCGGATCAGCTGGTCCTACATTATCTGTCGCTAGCTTATGGTGGGCAGGGCAAGGCTCTTGCCGTTATTTTAACTTCAAAAGCCATGAAACAGATCACCATTTTGAAGCAGGTTTGGCTTACACTTTGCCTATTGAGAAGTTACCTTTGTCTATCGCCTGGAATTTCATGTTTGCCGGTCAAGACAAAGATGAAAATGGAAACCAAAACTATTCTTCTTATGTGGAGTTGAATTTTCCATTCACAGTGAAGGGCGTCGATCTGAATGCAACTTGTGGTGTTCTTCCGTATGATGCGGGAATAACTACGTATGGAGGTGATGTAAATAGTGGATTTGCAGTAACGAATGTTGCATTGAAAGCAACGAAAGATATCAAAATCACGGATTCTTTCTCATTACCTATTTTTACACAGGCAATTTGGAACCCTCGCATGGAGGATGCCCATCTTGTCTTGGGAATTTCTTTAAGACCTTGATATAATAATACGCATGGACCGAGAACAAAGTGTACAACATTTTTTAGATTTGTTGAAAAAGTCTCGTCGTGGCAATTTTAAAATCTACATCGGCATGATTGCCGGTGTAGGTAAATCGTATCGGATGCTATCAGATGCCCACCAATTACTGGAAAGCGGTATCGATGTCAAGATCGGTTATATAGAAACACATGGGCGAGTCGAGACGGAGGCATTGGTGGAAGGATTGCCTATCATCCCCCGCCGCAAGATATTTTATAAAGGAAAAGAGATCGAAGAGATGGACTTGCAGTCGATTCTCAGTATCCATCCTGAAGTTGTCATCGTTGACGAATTGGCTCATACCAATGTCGAAGGCAGTAAGAACGAAAAGCGTTGGCAGGATGTCATGGATATACTGGATGCCGGTATCAGTGTGATCACGGCGGTCAATATTCAGCATATAGAAGGACTTAACGAGATGGTGCAGGACGTGGTTGGCATTGAGGTCAAGGAACGTATTCCTGATATCGTACTGGAGCAGGCTGATGAAGTGGTCAACATAGACCTTACTGCTGACGAACTGCTGGCTCGGTTAAAAGCCGGAAAAATATACAAACCCGATAAGATACAAACAGCATTAAATAATTTCTTTAAGGCTGAACATATTCTTCAGCTTAGGGAGTTGGCATTGAAAGAGGTAGCTTTGCGGGTAGAAAAAAAAGTGGAGAATACCATTCCAGAGAATCTCGGCGTACGCCACGAAAGGTTTATGGCCTGCATCAGCAGTAATGAGAAAACTCCCCGTAAGATCATACGGAAAGTCGCACGGTTGGCAACCCGATATAATTCCAAGTTTTTTGTACTGTATGTACAAACCCCAAGAGAAAGTTCCGACAGGATTCCGTTGGCAAGTCAAAGGCATTTGCTTAACCATTTCAAGTTGGCAACGGAACTTGGAGGAGAAATCATTCAAGTGCAATCCCCACATATAACGGATGCGATCGTACAGGCTTGTAAAGAAAAGCAAATCAGTACGCTATGTATCGGACGACCAGCTTTAAAATATCCTTCCGCTATCCTTGCGATGGTCCACTATCGGAACATGTTAGAAGAGTTGGCTCAATTAGGCATTGATTTAATAATATTAGCATAAAAATCCTTCCATGAATATGAATATAAAAACAAAGTTGACTTATGGGATAGGACTTTTATTTGTCCTGATCACTTTATTAGGTGGATTGGCTATAAAAAACATTCATAATGTATCGGATGACACGCAGAATATCCTAGCGGATAATTATAATTCACTCCTTTATTCCCGTCAGATGCTCGAGTCACTGGATGCCATTCGGGAAAATCCGAATGCTCGAAAAGAGTTTGAGGCCGGGTTGGAAGCTCAGAAAAAAAATCTGACAGAGAAGGATGAAGACGTACTAACCAACCGATTAAGTTCGAACTGTGAAAAGGCGTTGGATGACATGGATGATGAATCGATTCGGCAGATACGCCAGACGATTTATACCATTATGGCAGTCAATATGTCTGCCATTTATGAAAAGAATGAAGTGGCTGTCCATACGGCGGAAAGGTCTCTCTTTTGGATCTGGACGGTAGGAATTGCTTGTATCGTGATCGCCTTCCTCTTTCTGGCTCGCCTGCCACGCTCGGTCAGCGTACAGATCCAGAAATTGACGGATGGCATCAAGGAAATCACCAATGCCAATTACAGCAAACGGCTCAATTTGGGCAATGAACCGGAGTTTAAGGAAATAGCCACGTTGTTCAACGAGATGGCCGAGCGCTTGGCCGAATACAGGAACAGTTCGCTGGAAGATATCCTGCAAGGGAAAAAATATATAGAAACAATTATCAACAGCATTGCAGAACCTATCATAGGCTTGAGTAAGGAACGGAAGATTTTGTTTGTCAATGACGAGGCTTTGACTGTTTTGAATTTGACACGGGAAAACATTATCGACAAACCGGCTCCCGAAGTGGCGTTAAAAAATGATCTGCTGCGCCGTTTGATCCGCCAGTTGGTACATCCCGATGACAATAAGGATCCGTTGAAAATCTACGCAGACAACAAGGAAAGCTATTTTCAAGTAAAATACATCCCGATCAACGTTAACAGGCAGACTGGACTGGAGAGTAAGTATGTCGGGGATGTGATCCTGTTGAAGAACGTGACCGAATTTAAAGAAAAAGATATTGCAAAGACAACCTTTATTTCGACGATCTCCCATGAACTGAAGACACCGATATCAGCTATAATGATGAGTCTGAGATTGCTGGAAGACAATCGGATCGGAAAACTGAATACAGAACAGGAGAGCCTTTCCAAGAACATAAAGGAAAATAGTGACCGTTTGCTGGAGATCACTGGCGAATTGTTGAAGATGTCACAGGTAGAAAGCGGTAAGCTCTACCTGAATCCGAAGATTACCAAACCGATCGAACTGATCGACTATGCCATCAAGGCGAACCGGGTACAGGCCGAGCGTTTTAACTGTCAGATCGAAGTGGAGTATCCCGAAAAGATTGCCAAATTGTTTGTCGACAGCGAGAAGATTGCTTGGGTTGTGACCAACCTGTTATCGAACGCCATCCGTTATTCGTCGGAGAACGGACGGATTATCATCGGTGCACGACAGATCGACAAAGCCGTCGAGATCTATGTCAAGGACTTCGGAAAGGGCATTGACTCGCGTTACCACGAAAGTATTTTCGACCACTATTTCCGTGTGCCGGGAACAAAAGTACAAGGTAGCGGTTTGGGACTTGCCATCAGCAAGGACTTTGTGGAAGCTCATGGTGGTACGATCCGTATCGAAAGCGAAGTCGGTAAAGGTAGCACGTTCGTGATCAGATTCAATGTATAAAAAGTAAAATCAAAAATCAGATAGTCTAATGAAAGTATTAAAATTTGGTGGTACTTCAGTCGGTTCTGCCCAGCGGATCAAGAATGTCGCATCAATCATTTGCGATCAGGAACAGAAAATAGTAGTACTCTCTGCCATGGCAGGGACAACAAACTCTTTAGTGGAGATATCTGAGTGCTTCCATAAGAAAGATCCGGAAAAAGCCAATGCGGTCCTTTCTTCCTTGGAGCAGGCTTATGTCAATCATATAGAAGAATTATACCGGAGCGATGTCTACAAGGAAAAAGCCATGCAATACATGCTCGAACGGTCTCAACATGTCTGGTCTTTCTCTAATATGCCTTTCAGCATGTTCGATGAAAAGGAAATCTTGGCGCAGGGTGAGCTAATATCAACCTTTCTGATGACCTGCTATCTGGAAGAACAAGGAGTGAAGGTAGTTTTATTGCCTGCGTTGAACTTCATGCGGATTACAATGGACAATGAACCGGACATGGAATATATCGCTAAACACCTAAATACACTTTTGGAGCAAAACAAAGAGGCAGAAATATATATTACGCAAGGTTTCATCTGCCGGAATGCTTACGGCAGCATTGACAACTTGGAAAGAGGAGGAAGCGATTACACCGCCTCTCTAATTGGGGCGGCTATCCAAGCAGAAGAGATACAGATATGGACGGATATTGATGGGATGCACAACAACGATCCACGGTTTGTCAATGACACCGCTCCTGTTAGGCAGTTGAACTTCGACGAAGCCGCTAAGTTGGCACATTTCGGTGCCAAGATACTACATCCGACTTGCATCCTGCCTGCCAAGGAAAAGAACATACCGGTACGTCTCTTGAACGCATTGCAGCCAAGTGCGTCGGGTACATTGATCTCGAACACGGCGGAAAAGGGTGCGATCAAAGCTGTTGCCGCCAAAGACAACATCACGTATGTCAAGATCAAGTCGCTCCATATGATACCGACACCTCATTTTCTGAGCATCGTGTTTGATACGTTCTATAATTACAATACGCCGGTGGACATGGTGACCACTTCCGATATCGGGGTTTCCGTAACGATTGATGATGACAAGCATATAGACGAGATTGTGGGTGTATTACGGAAATACGCAACGATTACAGTCGAAAAGAATATGGTGATTGTTTGTGTTGTTGGTGACCTGGAATGGCAAAATGTCGGTTTTGAGGCACGCATCATCAATGCATTGAAAGATATTCCCGTACGGATGATTTCATACGGCGGAAGTAGTAGTAATGTATCGTTGGTGATGAAAGCGGAAGATAAAGTGCATGCTTTGAAGGCGCTTAGTGAGCACTTGTTTTCCGTATCAGACAAACCTGTGTTATCATCCGTTTCTTAAAAGAAAATTAAGATTAATAGTTGAGCATATTTGTTTTTTGATTTGTTTTAGAAATGAAGCAGAAGCAGTCTTTTTTTGTAGAGACTGCTTCTATTTTTCGGTAATAAACAATGAAAATTCTTCTGTGTATTGACAGGTGGAAAATCTGGTATAAACTGTCCCCCCATTATCCTATCTAAAGAGTCCCCCAAAATCCAATTTAAATTGCCCCACCCCAAAAAACATTAAAAGAGTTACAGAATCAGTTCATAATTCTACATTAATCTATTAAATAGACAAAACAGATAGTATTCCCAATAAATCAATCAGCATGAACAAGATTTGTCAAGGAGGCGTGCGACTTGTTTGTCATGGGAAGCTCCGGTACAGGAAAGAGCTACATTACCACAGCCTTGGGATACAGAGTCTGCCAGAAAGGATTGAAAGTGCTGTATGCCAATACTTCCAGACTTTTAGGGCAGTTGAAGGCCACCAAGGTAAAAGGTAGCATCCTGTAGGAGCTGAAAAAGATAGAAAGGACGGATATGCTTATACAGGATGATTTCGGCTTGCAGCCGTTGGACAACGGAAGCAGAATGCATCTGATGGACATCATCAAAGACCGATATGGTAAGAAATCAACACTGATTACATCACAATTGCCGGTCAAAAACAGGTATGATGTCATCGGCAAGAAGACAATAGCCGGCGTAGTCATGGACAGAATAACTCACCAAGCCGCAAGAATTGAGCTGCACGGAGAGTCCATACGCAAAATTTGCGGGAAGAAATGAATGATTATATTGGCAGTAAATAAAAATTATAAACCCAGCACAAATCGAAAACTAATAAACTGATTATGTGATATTTTTTTGTATTTTAGGAAAAATAAATCGGGGGTCAATTTAAGTTGGATATTGGGGATCTGTTTCATTGGAGTTTCCAAGTTGTCGTTATACTCCTTGAACACATTGTATAATGTTTTGAAAGTTTCGTCCTTTTCCTGATAGCGGTTTACTATGGCACGTGCGGAGACAATCTTTTCCTCCAATTCCAAGTCTTGGTAAATCTGATAGAATTTCACACGCAAAGGTACTTTCCCGTTTTTAACGGTTTACTACGCTTGATGAAGAACAACACGCTGAATATTTCTCTTTCCATACGGCTCAATTTTTAATGATACAAAGTTAGGAAATCGAACCGAGAACCCGGTTATGTAAAATAGATCAATGTGCTGTAAAAAAACGAAGTAGCACTTGTGCTGTGTAACATTTTAGGCTTTCTAAAACTATCTCCCGAATAAGGATGTATAGTTTGCTTTAGTCCCACTTATTTTACCTATTCTTGAAAATGAAAAATCCCTAAACTTCTTTGAAATTTAGGGATTTACATCGTTTTGCCTTCTTAAAAAGTGGTGCCACCAGGAATCGAACCTTTTATTTCGGTTTATTCTAAATCCCTGATTGACTGCACATTTACTACTTTATCTTTTATGAAAGCCATTGAATTAGCACTACACTAAATTCATCGCTTTTCGTAATTGTCTTTACAATCATCATCTCTTTGACAACGTAAAGGTAGATAAAAAGTTCGATTTCCGCAAATGTCAATAGGGATTTTTATGAAATATTTTTTGCTCAAACCTGATAATGTTCCTAAAAGATGGCTAAGAGCCTGTCTTAATCTTACTCAATTCTATTTTGAGAGTTTTATCCAATATCTTTCAGCCATAGGCTGTAGCCTGTCTCTTATTGCCTTCATCACAGTATCGAAATCAAGTGCCTCTTTCCATTGAATTTTTCTAAGAAAAGCCTTCCAACGGCTTATGCGTGCCCCGTCTGTAGCAAAACTATCCGTAAACAGTTGCAAATCGGGGTTGTATGCAAGTCTTCGATTGTCGAACGTCGCTTCGATAGCGTCATACAAAGCGTCGTCATTCAAATTTCTCTTCGTCAGGAGCTGATAACAGTCAAAGAAATCTTTCATGCGACTGTTGAGGACATCACGATCTATCATCGTATGGAACTTCTCGGCAATAACGGTTTCTAAAGAATATGCCTGTATATTCACAGAAGGGATATCCGGTAAAAGCAGAGGAAAGTCTATAGTTGTTGGATGTGGAATGACGACATCGCCAAAGCCAATATCTACAGACATATTATAAGCTATGGTATCCATATGGACAGTAAAATAGAATCTTGTACCAAAATATTTCTTTTCGACTGTAATCGGTTCTATTTTGATACTTCCTGCGTCAAAAGATACCCCATCTTCATGGCATACGATACCCAGGATTTCTTGGAATACACGAGCCAGGAAATCCCTGCCACGACTGATCCTGTCCGCCATAAACCCACATCAACCGTAGGACGAGCCTCAAGTCCATTCATGGCATAAAGCAAAGAACCGCCTTTCAACAAGAATTTGTCCTTGTACCGGCTTACAGAAGCCCTGTAAAGCAGTCTCTCGTTGAAGTATCTTGCCAGAAGATACCATGTATTTATAGCCTGTCTCATTCATGAGGTTGAGCAAGCGTGTCTTTACAGACTTTCCATAGTTTTTCCTTCCCATTATCTTATTCTATTGCGATTTCGAGGTAGTTTTTCAACGTGTTAAACACTCTTAGGCGCTTGGCGTAATCCTGCAAACGGGCGAGATTACGGTTCGGCTTTTTCAGATAAGTACGTATTACTTCCGCGCAAACGTCCAGACCGATCTTGTTCCGATACTTCACCGCATCACAAACACTTCGTTCCATATCAGTAATATGAACTTTATATCCCGATATATCCGCATCCATAATCCCAAACTCCAAGTTCTCTTTTTTCCAATAATAAAGTTCTATAGGCAGGGCGTGTGGAAGCACTACTTTCCTTTTATTGGCAATGGCTATGCAAAAAGCAGGCGGGACTGTCGTAGACAGTTGATGATATGTCCAGGCATTGTATAGGCATACAACACCATTCGGTATTATCCTCTCCACATCTATCATCGTGTTTAGCAATGCCTCGGGAGCAGCATATACCCCATGACGCAATCTTATCAAATCGCCACGTTCTTTAGCTCGCAACACCTGTTTATATTCCGACAGGTGAGATATATCCGTTGTGGATATAGTCCCTCCGAGAGACGCAACTTTATTAACTATATCATTCATATAATCCACCTTAGAAGTTCTTTTCACACTACAAAAATACGATTATTTTCCGAATAACAGGTAATATTCTACGGTTAATTCGCAAAAACACCGTATAATACTACCAGTATCCGTTTTTCATATCTATAGAAGAAGCCCTGTGCCATCTGATGATTTCTGATGACATCTGATGCCATTGCTTTTCATGTTTCAAAGAAAAAGCGGTTCTTTGCCCAAATCCATGAAAATGAGATGTTATGAACATACAGGAAGCAAAGAACATCAGACTTGTTGATTTTTTAGCCGGATTCGGATATGAACCGGTAATACAGCGTAGAAACAGCGTGTGGTACAAATCACCTTTTAGGGCGGAAAAGAAGGCCTCTTTCAAGGTAGACCTTCATAAGGAACTGTGGTATGACTTCGGACTGGCCATGAGGGTTCTGATAATCTCATTCCAATGCATTACATGTATTGCCTATTAATGGTGCTATAATTCTGATATATGATGTCTTGCGCATGGATTTGCCTCAACGAATACGAATCTGTCCTCCGATTACTTACCAATATTCCACTGCTTGAATAATATTATCCCCAATTATAGATGTCCATAATTACTTCTTTTATATTAGCTGTTGCGCCACCTGTAAATTCTCTTTTAATATTTTACCGAGACTTTTTGCAAAGTGTTTGTATGAATTCTTTTCTTTCTCTTTATCATTATCCGATAAATTACTACTATCAATTTCAGAGTGTACAAAACTGACAATACTATCAATTGCATTATCTACGGTTTTGCTGCTAATTTTTGATTTATATCCCAATGCATTTATAACACATATATTTACCAGCTCCAATATCTCTGGCGATTTAATAGCTGCTTTTATTCGCTCTGCCATTAGTTTTGCACCTTTATCTTGTGATTCTGACAAGATGTCAAGAAAGATATCAGCTAATGTTATTTCCCTATTCTCCATAATCTTCAAATTACAAACTTTCCAGCAGTTCTATCATTTTATAGATGGTAGTTGATGGATTATTATATGTATCCAGCATCTTGGCTCTTGCCGTTGCTTCTGATGTTTTTTCAGACAGTTGCTGTTTCTCATTTAATGCCAAAGTTCCCTTTGTGTAGTGTTCAAGATGTCTTTTCAGTTTCTTGATGCAGACGTTTTGCGTTAGTTCGGCATGACACTTCTCAAAGTGCAGCAAATACCACAACTCAATACATGGATTCGACACCATCAATATCGCATCTGGAATACTTAGCAGGTGTTCCAGCATTCCGTCCACATCTAGGTCAAACATTAGGAATGTTTTATCATTTTTGGTTACAACATATTCCCGTTTACAATTCTCTATATACCGAACGGATATGTTCGAATCGCTCTTTCTTGGGATAATTTGAATAGGCGCACGGTATTGTGAACGGAGGTGGCTGATATAAGCAACCTCAGACTCCCCTTCACAGAAAACAAAGAAGTTCGGCTTCATTGTTTTGCCTTTGGATTTTCTTATTTGTCGTCCCATATCAGTTTCTATTTTAGAAAATTATCCGTCTGTTCGTCAATATACGGGATGGCATCAAAACGACCTTGCAGATATGCCTTTTCAGCATCCAGCCCGTCACGGAAATCTTTGTAATCAAACAGCGAATACAAATCCGAGGACCCGTCATCCCGTTTGTTGACAAAATATATCTGATCCTTACGCAACTTGTTGGTATTAAGCAGGTATGTATTGTGTGTAGTATATATCAACTGCGCCGATTCGCTTTTATTGAACAAACCGATAATATATTCTACCAGTTTTATATGCAGCTGCGTTTCGATTTCATCTATCAACAAGATTTTATTATTCTTGACGATATCCAGGATTGTCAGCATCATATTGAATAAACGCTGTGTTCCATCAGACTCTTCTGCAAAAAAGTTGAAAGGAACATCCGGGTTATTTCTGTGATAGGTCGTAATGACCAACTGTGGTTTCTGAATATCTTCTACCGACAATATTTGATTGTCTGCAGGGTCAATCACTGCTGTCGAAAATACTTTATTCTCGTGCCTGCTGTCGATTTTGACAATGTCGCTATCAGCAATTCGCAGCACATTAAGGAACTGTTCTTTGTTCTCATTCAACAAGCGCTCGACAGAGAACGAATTATATCCGAAATAATTCAGAATAAAACGCTCATTGAAATATCGAAAAACATCTTTTGCTGTATCTCGATCCATCTGACTGGCGCGTGACACGAAAAGCGTTTTTTTGGATGTATTGGCAGCAACATCCATAGGGCGGCGAATCACCGAGCGGAATTCATAGATATTCTTTTTGTCGGGTCCCTTTGTTTCATCACGGGAAAATACCAGTGAACGACGGCCATTCGGATAATAGTAAAGTGCCTCTTTCAGTATCTCAACTTTATTGAGTTCAAAAGAATATTCATATTCGATACCTTCAAGGAGGAAGCGAATGAAGAATGTACTTGGCTTGCCAATGCCTCCGAATTTGAACGGAGTAAAGGCAAATATCGTATTCTCATTGTAATTATGAGATGAGAATATCATTCCCACACAAGCGCGAATAGCCTTGATAAGGCTGCTCTTTCCTGACGCATTTGCACCATAAATGGCAACAGTTTTAAGCAACCGCTCATCACCGCATACAAATGTATTTTCTTCAAGCTCCTTTGCCTTTTTTGTCTGTATGCTTGCTGCCTGCATATCCAGTACCACCTCATCTTTAATTGAGAAGAAGTTGCTCAAACGAATTTCAAGTATCATTTCATCCCTTAAATTTGTAATTGTTTTGCAAATATAGCAAATTAAATGACAAAATCATAATTCGGACAATTTTTAATAGATTAGAGGTAGCCTGCATAAAGTATTGTTATATAGGGGGCGTTCGACAAGCCAAAGAATGATGTTTCTATATCTGTGTGTTCATTCACTGCTTGCAACTCATAAACCTTTTTGGCTAACGCAATATGACACACTTACAGTGGTTTAACTTTATCTGCCAGTTGCATGGTTGATACGTATTTATCCGCTATACAGCCCGATTGCCAATACCCCGACTGACATTTGTCATAGGGAGCACTGTTCATACAAGCAGCAAGTTGAAACATGAAAGATTGTCCGAAACGATACAAAAATAGTATGTTCAACGTCTTGAGAACTGCCGTCAGACTATCGCAGAAATTACTAGTTATTCGACTCTTTTCATTTGGAACTATTTCGTTTGGATAATTCTCTTCAATTTCTCGTTCTATTCTTGATAAGACTACCTGTTTGTGAATTTGTCACAATTGGCACCATGTTTTTTAATGAATTCGCAAAGATTCTTGTTTTTACAACAAGCATAGGTTATATATTTATAGTTTATTTTTTTATCTGGAAGATTGTATCCTCTAAAAAATGTGATATTATTCTCAAGTTATCATCGAAAAAGTGTTGTATATATCGGTTTTCATCCTCGAAAAAATGTATCTTTGCAAGAGACAAGTGAATAATTCTTATTTTAAAGGAATCGATGAAACGGAAGATTATACAACAGTTGAAACTTTGGAAAGATAATCCTGCGAGAAAACCTTTGATACTGTTGGGTGCTCGTCAGGTTGGTAAAACTTGGGTGATGAAACATTTTGGTCAGACAGAGTTTGAGAATGTAGCCTACATAAACTGTGATGTCGAGCCACTGGCCAAGGAGTTATTTGCAGCCGACTATAGCATCCCCCGTATTTTGCTGACACTTCAGGCTATCACAGGAACAAAGATTGAAGCAGGAAAAACGTTGATTGTATTCGATGAGTTGCAGGAAGTGGAACGGGGATTGCATAGCTTGAAATATTTTCAGGAAAATGCGCCTGAATATCATGTGATGGCGGCTGGCTCCTTGTTGGGAATTACTTTGGGGAAAGGTCAGTCCTTTCCGGTGGGTAAGGTAAATGTAATGCATCTATATCCGATGGATTTTGAAGAATTTCTGATGGCTGCCGGTGAAACTGATTTGTGCGATTTGTTGCATCAGCCCGATTGGGAAATTTTAAAGATTCTCAGTTTAAAATATGTTGATTTGCTTCGCCAATACTATTATGTAGGTGGCATGCCTGAAGTGGTGGATTGTTTCTTTCAGCATCAAAACTTGCAGGAAGTACGTGACAAACAGACTGAAATCCTGGATGCTTATCGGCGGGACATCTCCAAGCATACGACAGCTACTGAAAGTATACGTATCGGACAAGTGCTGCAATCCTTGCCTTCGCAGTTGGCCAAGGAGAACAAGAAATT
Organism: Parabacteroides sp. D25; assembly: GCF_000307475.1. Lineage (NCBI taxonomy): Bacteria > Pseudomonadati > Bacteroidota > Bacteroidia > Bacteroidales > Tannerellaceae > Parabacteroides > Parabacteroides sp. D25. Next base: position 65,915 of record NZ_JH976504.1, read on the forward strand.
CATCTATAATGTGTTGAAGAAAGGAGCCAGAGCTACGGAATATGAACTCGCCATTCAGTGGCTGATGGATGCAGGTCTGGTACATAAAGTCAGCCGGATAAAAGAACTGCAGATGCCTGTCAAATTTTATGAAGATCTGGGTGCCTTCAAATTATTCCTGCTTGATTGCGGTCTTTTAGGTTGTATGACCGAGGCACCCGCCAGCCAAATGCTGGTAGGAGATAATGTATTCAAGGAGTTCAAGGGCGCTTTTACCGAACAGTTTGTCTTGCAGCAATTAGTGGCCCAAGGCTTTTCGCCCTATTATTGGAGCAGTGACAAAACACCTGCGGAGATTGACTTTGTGGTACAGACGGAGCATCGCGTGATACCGGTGGAAGTGAAAGCCGAAGAGAATGTACGTGCGCGTTCCATGTCGGAATATATTAAAAACCATCCCGATTATCAGTTGAAAGGATTGCGCATCTCCATGATGGGGTATCAAGATCAGGAATGGATGGAGAATATTCCGTTATTTGCCATTACGAAGTTCTTTGGATAAATGGCACTTTCATGGATATGAGATACACATATGAAGAACTTTGGAAGTCATGGGTGTATAAAAACAAAAAGCTCGCCAAATCCCTATTCTCGGATTTGGCGAACTCATTTTTTAGGACTCAATCGAAAGGGCACTGAAAAAGTTCTTATTTTTCAGTGCCCTCTCGAAGTGAGGATTATTTTTTCTGTCAACCGGTCCAAAGGACCGCCTTGCGCAGCCGGGGGCAAAAGGTGCCCTTTGCGGGTAAGAAATAGGAATACGACACTAGTGGCCACAGACAGGATCATCTATAATCAAAAGCCTCCATCCTGTTTCTTTCCAACAGCACGAGGATGTCCTTTTCCTTGTACAATAATTTGCCTCCCACTTTGTAATAAGGCAGTTTACCTGTTATCCTGTACTCGGCCAGTGTTCTCCGTGTCAGTTTCAGGTGTTCGGCCAGCTCGCTGTCGGTCATATAACGTTCGCCGTTCAGAACCGGCCGCATCTTTTCCGCCTGTGTGTCCAGTATTTCGGACAGGCTCTCAATATTCCGGAAAAAGCGTATGATTTCCGGGCTTTCCTTGGTCAGCATGGATTGGATCATATCATTCGATTTAGAGGTGTCACACGATGAATTTCCGCCTCCATAAAGCGGATGATATCCTGCCGTTTGTAATATACTTTACGGTCTATGTAACTGTAGGGGATGGACCCGCTTCTCCGGAGTTGTAACATTTTTCTTGGCGAGACATCCATAAGCGTACATGCCTCCTGGTTGTCGATCCACTCATCCATGCCCCGCGTGCTTCCTCCGCATGTCTCATGTACTCTTCTGGCGATGGCTTCCAGGGCCTCGTTCATTTCCATGAATGTCTTGGCCTCGATACACACAAATTCCATAAGTCTTTCCTTTTTTCGATTTGATACGAAAGTATGGAGAGGGAGACTCATATCCAAAAAGGTGTCCGCAAATGTCATCAGATGTCATCAGATGTCAGATATACATTGGTTTATGATATTTTTAGCCTGTTCCCCGGAAAGATAAGGCATGGCGGTAGCGGATAGCCGGTAATATGTAAAGTTTACAATCCGTATTTTACAGTTTTACACTTTACCTGTTTACACCTGTTACATTCGAAAAGGAAGAAAAATACAATTTATATCTAATTATCAATGTGTTATAATTCTGCTTAAAAGACATAAAGGAGGTATGGCATACATTTTTCATAATAAAATGGTATATACTCTTACAGTGCGCACCGGGGGTATTTCAGTAGTAACCTTTAAAAAATACAGGAGATACATGCCATGATGTATATAGATAATGAAGTGCTCGAGAAAATGATAATGACCATAGTGGAAGGATTTGACCGCATAGAGAAGAAACTGGATAGGATGGGCCGTGTGAAGGAGTTCTTGAACGGTGACGAGCTTCTGGACAACTATGACATAGCCAGGCTGCTCAACGTGTCGCTTCGGACCGTGGCCCGCTACCGGGAAAAAGGACTGATCCGTTATTACCAGACGGATGAGAACGGCAAGAATTTCTACAGGAGTTCGGATATACAGGATTTTTTGCAGAAACGGGGAAAGAAAAACTGAACGGGGCAATGTGGATATGCGGAAGTTATGCTAACTTTGTCTTATAAACGGTTGTTATGAAGACAAATACCAATTCAAAATATCTCATTGCGGTTCTGATTGACGGTGACAACGTGTCCTTTGAGAGGATGGAGGATATCATGGGCTTTGTTTCCCGTTATGGGGATGCCGTTATCAGACGGATATACGGTGACTGGACGAGGAAAGCTCTTTCCGGATGGAAGGAGACCGCCCGGGAATATGGGTTCAGGTTGGTGCAGGCCTCCTCCTATGCTTCAGGAAAGAACACTACGGATATCGCGTTGGTCATAGACGCCATGGACATTCTCCGTGACGGCCGGGTGGACTGTTTCTGTCTGGTCGCCAGTGACGGTGACTACAACCCGTTGGCGCAACGGATACGGGAGGCGGGATTGAAGGTACTGGGATATGGGGAGGGCAAGACTCCCGTATCGCTGATACGTTCCTGTTCCGTATTCCTGTATGCCGACCGTAAGGAAAACAAGACCTTGGAGAACACTCCGGATTTTTTTATCCGAAGGGATATGGAGTTTTTTGACAAGGCTTTCCAGCAGGCGGCTGACGGCAAGGAGGAGGTCTCCCTTTCCCTGATAGGCGGCTCGTTGAAGAAAATGATGCCCAAATTCAAGGTCAAGAGATACGGATGCAAGACATTGGGCAAGCTCTATGAAAGGTTGGAACGGTACGAGCTGGTCATGACGGAAAAGGGAGTGGCGAGTGCCGTACGGATGAAAGGTCGGGCCGTACGGCAGGAATGACCGGGAATAAATCCACGTCCGTTTATACCGGAATGGGATTTACCCGTAGCGTGTCAAGGTTGAGATAGGCCCCCCGGTAGAATGTCCTCCCTTCTCTGAACATGCGCCAGAGGATGTCGCAACCGATTTGTGCCAGCATGGAGTTGATGAACAGATCCTGCTTGCGCAACGCCTCCGTGAGTGAGCAACTCGGGCCTGAGTCCTCCTCCCGGATGGTGGAGTAGCTGACCTCCTCGGTGATGACATTCATCCTGGGCATGGGAAGGTATTCGCTGGATGCGGGCTGGCTTATTTTGCTCCGGATATTGCCTACCAGGACTTGCCCGGTGGTTTGGGCGTTCCCGAAATCCATCCAGTATATCGGCGCTTTCTCATCGTTATTTTTATATTCCCTGTATTTCTTCAGGAACCGCCACAGATCGAGCCGGGAACGGGTGTTGTCCGTACAGGTGATGATGATGTTCGCCAGCGGGACGCTTTTATCCCCTTCTTTGGTTATGATCGGATAGCGGCATTCCCTGGCCTCCCACGCGTAACCGAAAAAACGGTTGACGCGGGTGACAAGCGCCGTCGCCTTGTTCAACCCCAGTTCCGTCTCGCTGAACAGTTGGCGGCCGATGTTTGCTTCCGTGACAGTGTCGGGGTCGAAAGCCGTCAGGTGCAGCCCCGGATGTCCCAGAGCCTGTAATGCCACGCTCATGCGTGCCAGGTTGGTTATTACCTGCGAGCCGGTTCCACCCGCCCCGGCTACCAGGACGGTTACGGGGTGATAGGGACTGAGCAGGTACTTGTCTGTGAAATGGATCTTTCTCATGGCAGGATGTCTTTCAATCGTTTGTTGATCGGTTGGAGTTCGTCGTTGTCGAACGGCTGTTCACGCATCCGCTCAGTAACCAGGACCAGATTGTTTCTTGTCGGGTTCTTCCCTCCTCCAAGATGGGAAAATTCACTGAGCCAGAAACGTTTCTCCCAATATTCCAACAGGGTGTGAAAATCCAGGCTCTCCGGTTTCTCCAGTGTGGAGTTTCCCAGGCATACGTTTCCACCGGTCACGTTGAAAAAAGGGGCCAGATAGAGCGGTGTCCTCCCGTCCGGTTTTTTCCCCTTGTAGGCGAAGATGTCCATCCTTTCATTTTTAATGATATAAATGACTCCCGGCACGTGGAACATTCCATCCCCGATGTTCAGGTCGTTCTTGAAAAACATCCGCCGTTTTCCCGGCGGATTATACCACACATAGCTTTCATGCCCCCTGCGGGTATCGCACCACAGCATGTTGGGTGGCAGCCACCCGTGCGGGATACGCCGGTTCCCGTCCGAATAGGATTCCACCAGGGAGTCCATGAATTCATATGTAACCGGAATGCCGGCTTCCATTCTTCCCTTTTTGTTGATAGGGCGTATTTCCAGGTAGTGACTTCCGCTTGCGTAGTGACCTTCCTGGTACTCATAGGCGATCAGCGCCGCTTTGGGCACCATTATCTCTTGCAGTTGCTTGGTAAGTTCGTTCATATCCTGTATTTTTTTTGTTTTCGTTTCTTTATTTATTGGGAAACGGGCACTTTAAAATGCCAGTTTATGCATTGCGTGAATCGTTCCATCCATCCGGACAGTCTCTCCGGATAGTCGTCCATCCGGAACAGTCTGTCCGTCTCAGGTGTCAGGTACATGCTTGTGATCGGGGTGATGGCATACGTCTCCCGGTAGTCCGAGTTGAAATAGCATTCCATGTTCTCCGTAAGGGTGTCATTGTTGGAATATGCCAGCATGATCTGACAGTCCAGGTCGATCGGGGGGAAATCCGGTGATCTTTCATACGCCCAATCGTAACCGTATTGCATGATGCACGGATTTCCTGGGGTAATCAGTCCCATCCCTTCCCGTATCAGTTCCAAAAGCTCCCGTTCCTCCTTCACTGCCGCCCGGTATTTCCGGACCTTTTCTTCCAGATCGGTACAGAACGGTTTCCCTTCCATTCGTTTAAGTGTTTTTGCGATTTTCCCGGATTGGTAGGATTCCGCCAGGCGTTTGTATTTACGGATTGTCTGAGGGGAAGCCTCGGGATCGCGGTTCTTCCAGTCATCCAGTTCCTCCACCGCCAGCTCATAATACCATGTTTCCGTGACGGCGTTCAACCCGTGGTAACGTACGAACTGCCGTATGAATTCCCGGACGATACGCCGTAACGGTACAGGAAGGTTCTCCGTGAAATCGACGGGTAGCCAGAACAGGGTATGGTCCGGCCAGTCATGGAACCTGTACAGGCAGAAATGGAGCCTCCCGGCCCTTTCCTCCAGATTGACATGTTCCGGCAAGGTCTCGTCCAGGGCCTTGTATAAGGCGGTGATGTTGATGCGGGGACCGCTCCCTTTCCTCGCGCGGAAAGGGAGCCTGACATTCATGAGATCGGCATATCGCAGGGCGGACCGGTATAGATAGTCAAAGTTTTCGGACGTGGTCAGGTTGACGCATGCCCCTCCCGTTTCGTCCTCCACCAGATAGTCCGCCGCGATGGGGAGGAATCTGCCTGTCAAAAAAGCGTTACGCTCCCCGGTGGCGGCAGTCTTCTTTTTTCCCGGCCCATCGTACCCCGTCCGATGTACGAGAGGTCGGCGGCCCTGATGATCAATACGGCCAGTCCCGCCATTTGTGATTCTGATAGCGTTTTGCATGTATCCTCCTTTTTTTTGATGGAAATTCTCTTTGCCATATATCTACCCTTTTGTTCCGATGGTCGTCTTGAACCGGTAGACCACGCTGTCATCCTCGCATTCCGGACCGTGTACGCTCGCCGTGGTCAGTTCCGGATAGGTCATGGAATAGAAATCCATCACCTCGTTCGGGGACAGGCTGTTGTCCGGATCGGCCAGCTCTATTTCCGACGAGCCTTTCCTGATTTTGAAAACTCTCTGCAATCCTTTAATTTCTAGTGCCATAATTGTATTTTTATAGGGTTTAACAACATATCATTTCCATTTGTGCCTCGTCTTTCATGCGGTATTCCTCCGGGAAGTCGAGATATTCCGCGTAAGGGTCCTCACGCAGGAGCTCCCTGTCATGCTCGTCGTCCTTGTCGAAGCCGTACTGTCCCATGTCCTGCGCTCGTGCCCCGTATTCGCTTTCCCCTTTGTTATCGGGAACGGTTTGCGTGGAAGCCGTTTGCGGTTGCGAAGGGACGGGTTGCAGCCATTGACCGTCGTATACCTGTGATTGCGGCATCTGTACCGGCTGGTGGAATTGTATGGTCTGCGGTCGGTTCACGGGCTGCTGACAGCCGGCCGGTGTACCATCCGCTCCTGGTCGTGAAGCCGCCTGTCCGTGTGGAACCTGTTGTGGTCGCGTGCCTTGTACCGACCGCGGAATCTGGTGGGGAGATTGGCGGGACGGTTGTTCGGGTGCGAACATCCGTATCTGTTCCCCTCCCTGATATCGGGGGGCATGACCGGGTACCGGTTGCGGCGCCACCGGTTGGATAACCTGCGCGGGCTGTGGTTCCGGCATTACCGGTTCCGCTCCGAAGAGACTGCCCTCGGACGCTTTTTTCTGTACCTCCGCTATCTTCACGTCAATCTCCTTCTGCTTGTCCGGCATGGCCAGCCGTTTTGCCTGTCTGAGCCAGGTCAACGCCTCGGAATAGCGTTTGCCGCCTGTGGCGTCCTCCGCCTTTTTAAGCAGCTTTTCCATCTTCTCCCGTTTCTCGCGTACCTCTTTTGATTCCTTCTCAGCTACGGACTTGGCCGCCTTGCTTTGTGATACGGCCTGTTCCGCTTGTTTCTCGAATGTTTCCAGGTTGGTAAGGATGCCCTGCGCCTTCTGTACGGGCGCGGTGATCGCTCCCAGGAATTCCATGTCCAGCTCTTCCGGGGTACCGTTCAATACCAGCGGGACGATTTGTTCCCCGGCCTCGTCTTTCAGTCCCGCACGCCGGGGCATGACGGCCACGGTCAGTTTGTCATTCACTTGTCTGATGTTGATACTCAGGTCTGTGCCTGCCGTAATCATTCGGTTGATCGTTTGAAAAAACATAATGGTAAAATATTTGTAAGTTATACATAAGTTTCTTGGAAAAACTCTTTCAGGAGTCTCTGCCTGTCGGGATTGGACGCGATGTCCTTTAATGGCTCCAGGTAGTGGCCTATTGTTTTCGGTTCGTCCAATATGCAGGGGAACCGTTTTTTGACAGGTTTTATGCGCTTTGTGACGGGCCATGCGACCGGCATGACCGGGGCTGAGGGGGTGGATGTCGCGGTTCTCATGTTTTTTGTATTTTAGGAGTTATGCAAGCATGCCCATGACGGACAGGATAAGGATGACTTTTATCACAAGGAGGAATGCCCTGAAGAGGAATCCTATGATTGTTCCCGATAAAAGGAACAGGACGATCAGGTACACGGGAATGATTCCCTTGCTGTAGAGCAGGCATATTCCCGTAAGCAGGACCAGTGAGACCACTCGCTTGCAGATGTTTTCGATAAGTTGTAGTTTCATGTCTTTAAATTTTTAAGAATGAATAATCCCATCGGGATATGTTTTCCCGATTTTATAGGCCTCCGGCCCTTGGATTGCCTTTTTGCGCAAGGCTTGGCAAAAGAAAATACCGCAGCGAAGCGAGGATGATTTTCTTTTAGCCAACCAGCCCCTGAAAGGGGCCGCCTTGCGCAATCAACCCGGCAAAGGGCTATATTTGCAGGTAAGAAATTGAAAGAATGGCTGGGATTTTCAATTTGTCGGATACAACATGTAATAAGTGTAATGAGCAAATTTAAAAGCATACAACGAAGGTTTTTCAAATATTTTCCAAACTATCGGATATCAATATCATATCGTAAAACAAGCGAAGGCGTGGCATTCCGGAATAAATACATGTCTTCGCGTCAAAGGTGATTGATTGAAATGAATATATTCTCTGCTTTTGATACGGGTGTCATGGTAGCTCTCTTGCTGGGTATTGAGTTTCTTAGGAGTGATATCCAAACAATTCTCTATTGTAAAAGAAACGATCCCGGGATTTTTAAGAGCTGCCTGTATACATTATTTATATTGTTGGCAAGTCTTTATTCCATTGTGGCCGGAGCCATGCTTAACCCCGAGCCCGTACCCGTTTATGAATTGATGCCCGGTTTTCAAATAGGAGTTTATGGTTCTTGTTTTTTGTTTATATTTCTTGTTATCGCCGGTCTTTACCGTAAAATATTACCTCTCGTCCTTTTGGGGTACGCTATGGTATATGTAATCGGTGTACTGATACCGTTACTTGGATATGTAGTGTCCATGATGAATTATTTCGCCAGCGTAGGATGATTATGAAGATCAAAGATGTTTTCCAGAGAAAATGGATAACAGACAGTATAACAAAAAGAAGGTATCCTTTTCAGATACCTTCAATGACGGGCCGGTTGCATATTTACCCTAATTTCCGCAAGCGAATGAAATCAGAGATTGCCATGCATTTTTTAGTGAGTTTATTATCTTTACATTGTGTTTTAGTGAAACGAAGGTGCCAAAGGTCCACTCTTTTGCATAACTTCCCCTTACCCCATGAAGCGACTTGAGGCAATACGCATTACCCACCATTAGAATAAGGATTAGCCAAAATCCTGTTGAAAGGCTATTTTATACGCTGGATTCTCGGTATAGATGTTTAGCACGTACGTCCTTGAAGTCCTAATCCACTTTGCGGCAACCGAGATGTATTTGAAAACGAAAGTCTTAATACGACTCGATATGGATAGGCCAAAATCCTTAACGTTTAATTTTCGGATGATCGTTTTGTAGAAGTTCCTTATCAATGCAGTCATTTTAGCACGTACGTCCTTGAAGTCCTAATCCACTTTGCGGCAATCGAGATGTATTTGAAAATATTGGTGTCCGGTAAAAGTTTGACCGAATCAAAAATACAAGGCTGAATCCCCTCTCGGAGGTCCAGCCTTTTTCGTTACCTTTGTTTCTGCTAAAAAATAAATCAATAACGATGAACAAAGGTAGTCATTTCAACGGACAGCCGGCATATGGTCAGCTGATAAATTTGCTGGACAAGTCAAAAATTCTCCAAATCAGTCAAGAAAAGGGCGGCGAACGGTATGTCAAACACTTTGACGCTTGGCAGCATCTGCTGATAATGTTGTATGCCGTGATCAAACGGTTCGATTCGCTGCGGGAAATCACGGACTCGATGTTCCCTGAAGCGAGAAAGCTTGCCCATCTTGGGATAAGCATGATGCCCCGGCGCAGTACTCTGTCTGACGCAAATGCACGCAGGTCAGAGGGAATCTTTGAGGCAATCTATCGCGACCTGTACAAGACATACCGCAACGAACTTTCATCGGACAGCCGAAACAATCCATCTTCCAGTTGGATAAACCGGCTGCAGATTATCGATTCGACGACAATCAGCCTGTTCTCCAACCTTATCTTCACGGGAGTCGGACGCCATCCGAAGACGGGGAAGAAGAAAGGCGGCATAAAGGTCCACACCAATATCCATGCAAACGAGGGAGTTTCTTCAGATATCAGGTTCACATCTGCCGCCACTAATGACAGTTTCATGCTCAAGCCGTCAAATTACACAAGCGGAGACATCGTTGCCCTGGACAGGGCCTACATCGATTACGCCAAGTTCGAGGAGCTGAGCCGGGCAGGTGTCATATATGTCACCAAGATGAAGAAGAATCTTGTCTATGAGGTTTCTGCTGATACGATATACATGACAGAAAGTGGGTTGATGGCACTTCGGGAACGCCATGTGACATTCACGAAGAAGGTCAAAGATGGCGACGATATAAAGCACCATGCACGCATAGTCACCTACGTCGACCAAAAGAAAAGAGGGGCCAAGCTCATATCCCTCCTCACAAACGACATGGAGATGAGCGCCGAGGATATTGTGGCAATCTACCGGAAACGCTGGGAGATAGAGCTGTTGTTCAAGCAGATAAAGCAGAACTTCCCCCTTCGGTACTTTTACGGCGAAAGCGCCAATGCCATCAAAATCCAGATATGGATAACCCTCATCGCCAACCTTCTACTGATGGTGCTGAAGAAACGCATCAAACGCAGCTGGAGCTTCTCGGGATTGGCAACAATGGTCAGAATCATGTTAATGTATTACGTCAACCTCTACACCTTCCTCGAAGAACCCGACAAAGACTGGTCAAAACTGGTAGCCGAGGCAGAATCGCCACCCAAGGAACTCCTGCTCTTTGGATAGAGGGGCTTACCAGACAAAACAAACACCCGCAATGCCTATCAAGTGACACTGCGGGTAGGCGAATCGTACTACACTAAACTTTAGCGGACAGCAATGATTTGAAAACGAAAGTCTTAATACGACTCGATATGGATAGGCCAAAATCCTTAACGTTTAATTTTCGGATGATTGTTTTGTAGAAGTTCCTTATCAATGCAGTCATCAGCAGGTATACTGCATTTTCTGCCATGAATGACTTTGGCAAATGTTTCCATCCAAACCCGTT
>NZ_JH976504.1:76390-80957 GCF_000307475.1 Parabacteroides sp. D25
AGAAGTTCCTTATCAATGCAGTCATCAGCAGGTATACTGCATTTTCTGCCATGAATGACTTTGGCAAATGTTTCCATCCAAACCCGTTGTTCATGTCATCGAGGATTCTTTCCTTCCCACCGCACAGGTTATAGAACTCTACGACATCCCTTATGTCGGATTCGAAATCATTGGTAAGGATACACCGGTAGGTATATTCTCCTTCCCATAGCTCCCGTATGTCATCTGTTCTTCTTTGTCTTTGGATGACAAGACGGTATGGTTTCCCCTTCCACTTTTCTACGACAATCGAATTCAGCTCGAACCTGATTCCGTTGATCTCCTCAGCCTTCCATCCCCTGAGGGCGAACATGTCATCGTAAAAAGCGGAGCATCTGTTGGCTCTGATATAGAAGTACTTGCAATGGGCCTTGACGGTATCTACAATCTCTTCGGAGCACGACCCACAATCCATACGAGCTCTATTTATATGAATGCCGTTACATTCCAGCCTGGTGAAGATTCTTTCCAATGTACACTGCTGGCAGAACCGGACATTCGTGTTGCCATCCCGATTTTCAATGCCGACAATATGGTCACCTATAACGGCCACTCCCGGGCTGTATCCTGTGAACTTCTTGTATGTACGTTTGGCATCATACTTCTCCGTTTCAATGAACTGGTGGTCAAAATCCAGATCGTAACCCTGCTCCTGACATAATTCTCCGGTAGCAATGAGAGACTTGACCAACAATTCGGTCATTGTGTCAGCTGTATTGAAGTCATATGATTTACCTGAGTCTGGAGATGAATACGTTATGTTGTCTGTAGTCAGTTCTTTTATGGCGCGAAGAATCGTGTCTGCGCTGCAGGTTTTAAGTTTGGGATGCAGGGAAAGATGGGGCATGAGATGAGTGGATATGTCTTCAATGCACGAGCCGCCACAGAAGAATACGCACATGAGAGAACGGATGATTTCACTGTATTGGTAACCATAGGTTCTGCTACGCAGTCCTAATGTGGAGTCGATTACGTCCGATAAAAGAGCATCAAATTGCTCCATGATTGAAAATATTCCGCCAAAAGGTGTGATTGAATCGAATTTTATTTGTACTTTAGCCATGTCTGCTGAAGATTGGTTTGATTTTTATTGCAACACGAAGTTAAGTGAATCTTCTGACATGACAAAGCACTGGGTAATACATTACTACTCAGTGCTTTAAATTATTCTTGTACAAAAGTGTTGCGGAAATTAGGTATATCAACAATTGAGGAAGCGTTATGCTTGTTTTGTTGTGACTCCACTCAAAATGCGGTGTTCCGGTTTCACGCTTCCATGTATTATCAGGTTCTTCCAAGAAACCTGGAAGGCGTAAAATAATCCACATTTATGAAGCAGTATTGGTCTTTTTTCAAATCGGGCAAGTTTGCTTTTCTTGCCTTGTTCTTCGTATCACTTACGGTAATATCTTGTGACAACGATGACGATAACAATGTTTCTCCCGATCCGCCTATTGAGAAAGGCGAAATTGAGCTTGCAGAAAATGCCCAAGCTCTCAACTATTTTGATTTTATCAATCCGAACGATGTGGAGATCTTAAATGCTGACACAACACAGATTCGTGTGAGCCAGGCATACCTGGATAAGATAAAGACAAAGGTAAACAAGAACGATGTGTTGTCTATATGGCGCAGCATTGACACGCCACCTTTCATTCGGAAGGTATCAAATGTATCGGCAAACGGAAAGGATGCTATTCTGACGACAACCCAAGGTACATTGGCAGACCTGATAGAGCATGGCGACTTCAAGCTGAGCACGGAATTGTATGTTAACTACGGCGAGAAAGGCTTGAAGAACCGTTATTCCAAAGACGGCGTTTATCATCCCAGCGTGGTTATCTTCAGCGGTACAGAAGACAATGGCAAAAAGTATGCAACAGCCGAAGAGCTGCTGGCCCAAGAAGCTACATGGCATATTTTCAACAAGGATGGAATAACCAATTATTCATACGAAGAAAAAGGCTTACGCATTGGACTGAAGGATGTACAGACCCACACAGCATTAGACCTTGAAATCGGCATCAACATTTCCTGGTTCAAATTACGTAACTTTGATTGCTACTTCACAGGTGAGTACAAACTGGATGGTCCTCTGTTCGTTGAATGGGATGTGAAGGATAAATCAAGCGGCGGTGAAGTCCCATTAGTCTATTATCCTCCTATTGTAGTTGTATTCCCGATAGCAGGTCCCATTCACATTTCGGTCATGGTTATACCCACTTTAACTATGGACTGTAATGCACATGCAAAAGGCACGATAGGCATAACTCTGCCCATGACTTTTGATTCTTCCTTTAAGCTGGGTCCTTCCTATGCAAGAGACAGAGGCTGGGTCTTTTATAAAGAATACAACCATTCGTTTAACTGCTATGTAGATCGAACCAACATCACTTACTCTGGTGAAGTGGCTGCAAGCCTGGGTGTATATTTCAAGACGGAAGTCAATATAGCCTATTGCGGAGGTCCTTTCGTTAAAGTAGGTCCTTCTGTTTCAACAGATCTGTCTGCAAGTGTAGTAACGGGTTCCGACTATCAGTTCAAGGTCAACACCAGCGGCAAGTTTAAGCTGGCCGGTAAGACAGGAGCCGAATTGCATATAGTGGGATATTCGTTAGGCAAGTGGGAAACGGAATATGTTTTAGCGGAGAAAGATGCCTGGAATAAAGAATTTATAGTAGATATGTGGCCTAAGTAGGGCTTTTAGCGGATAAACCTCAATCAGTCATTAGAACGAGAAAAGTAAAGCGACTGACTATTTTTATTCGTTCTAACGACCGAATTGGGTTAAAAGAGACAAAATGGGCGAGGAAGACCACTGAGCTTTCAGCCTATTTTGTGACTTTCACTTATAGTCTAAAACGATATAGCATTAATGAATTGTCTTCCTCGTCCATATTGGGTATGATATACGAATAATAATAGGGTGCCATATATCCCATTACTCTAAAATTCGTAGGAACGGATACATCTGCAATGAGCTTACCTTCTTTATAAATTTGCAGCCCATCTTTTTCTATATCCTTCTTTTTATACGATCTGAATAAAGATTGATTGCTGATTACGTGTGTTGAAAATAGTTTAGGATATCTTTTGTCCGCCTGACTACTCTAATGCTATCCACTTTCTATCCACCCTTATTTTTGTGACAGACTGTTGGCTGGATGCTCGTGGAAAATCGTTACTTTTGCAGCCGTTTTCAGGCAGGATAGGTTCATGTAATTGGGATAAAGTGGCATTAGCCGTAGGAATTCCTGCATCAGAAAGTGATTATTATCAACATAAACCTAATTTCCGCAACACTTTTGTATAAGAATAATTTAAAGCAGTGAGTAGTAATATATTACTCAGTGCTTTGTCATGTTCGAAGATTTACTTAACTTCGTGTTGCGTAAAAATCAAACCAATCTTCAGCAGACATGGCTAAAGTACAAATAAAATTCGATTCAATCACACCTTTTGGCGGAATATTTTCAATCATGGAGCAATTTGATGCTCTTTTATCGGACGTAATCGACTCCACATTAGGACTGCGTAGCAGAACCTATGGTTACCAATACAGTGAAATCATCCGTTCTCTCATGTGCGTATTCTTCTGTGGCGGCTCGTGCATTGAAGACATATCCACTCATCTCATGCCCCATCTTTCCCTGCATCCCAAACTTAAAACCTGCAGCGCAGACACGATTCTTCGCGCCATAAAAGAACTGACTACAGACAACATAACGTATTCATCTCCAGACTCAGGTAAATCATATGACTTCAATACAGCTGACACAATGAACGAATTGTTGGTCAAGTCTCTCATTGCTACCGGAGAATTATGTCAGGAGCAGGGTTACGATCTGGATTTTGACCACCAGTTCATTGAAACGGAGAAGTATGATGCCAAACGTACATACAAGAAGTTCACAGGATACAGCCCGGGAGTGGCCGTTATAGGTGACCATATTGTCGGCATTGAAAATCGGGATGGCAACACGAATGTCCGGTTCTGTCAGCAGTGTACATTGGAAAGAATCTTCACCAGGCTGGAATGGAACGGCATTCATATAAATAGAGCCCGTATGGATTGTGGGTCGTGCTCCGAAGAGATTGTAGATACCGTCAAGGCCCATTGCAAGTACTTCTATATCAGAGCCAACAGATGCTCCGCTTTTTATGAAGACATGTTCGCTCTCAGGGGATGGAAAGCTGAGGAAATCAACGGGATCAGGTTTGAGTTGAACTCGATTGTCGTAGAAAAATGGAAGGGGAAACCATACCGTCTTGTCATCCAAAGACAAAGAAGAGCAGATGACATACGGGAGCTATGGGAAGGAGAATATACCTACCGGTGTATCCTTACCAATGATTTCGAATCCGATATAAGGGATGTCGTAGAGTTCTATAACCTGCGCGGTGGGAAGGAAAGAATCCTCGATGACATGAACAACGGGTTTGGATGGAAACATTTGCCAAAGTCATTCATGGCAGAAAATGCAGTATACCTGCTGATGACTGCATTGATAAGGAACTTCTACAAAAC
>NZ_JH976504.1:81057-286172 GCF_000307475.1 Parabacteroides sp. D25
ATGGTGGGTAATGCGTATTGCCTCAAGTCGCTTCATGGGGTAAGGGGAAGTTATGCAAAAGAGTGGACCTTTGGCACCTTCGTTTCACTAAAACACAATGTAAAGATAATAAAC
Source organism: Parabacteroides sp. D25 (assembly GCF_000307475.1). Lineage (NCBI taxonomy): Bacteria > Pseudomonadati > Bacteroidota > Bacteroidia > Bacteroidales > Tannerellaceae > Parabacteroides > Parabacteroides sp. D25. Next base: position 81,172 of record NZ_JH976504.1, read on the forward strand.
TCACTAAAAAATGCATGGCAATCTCTGATTTCATTCGCTTGCGGAAATTAGGTTTACCATTCCAGACGTTCCTTCACATTGTTCATCGCCTCTTTCAGGCTGCTGTTCATGACCCGCGCATAATGCTGCGTCATGCGTGTGGAGGCATGTCCGAGCATGACGGACACGTCCTGCAAGGGTACATTGTTGGCGAGCGTGACGGTGGTCCCGAAAGTGTGCCTGGCCACATGCGTGGTCAGATTTTTCTTTATGCCGCAGAAATCGGCGATTTCCTTGAGGTAGCTGTTCATTTTCTGGTTGCACATGACAGGCAGGCAGCATCCTTTCTTTACGCAGATCGGATGTTCCCTGTATTTCTCCAATATGGCCAGTGGAACGGGCAGCAGCGGGATGTTGCTGATGGAAGACGCTTTTCTGCGGTGTTCCAACTTGACCCTTCCCTTCCTTATCCACCAGTCACCGAGATTGTCCTGTACCAGGTTTTCACCACTCAGAGTGGCGACATCGGAGAACGCCAGACCGGTGAAGCACGCGAAGACAAATATGTCCCTGACCAGCTCGAGCCGTGGGATGGTGAATTTCTTTTTCATGACGGCCTGCAACTCGTCGTAGGTCAGGAATACCGGATCGGTCTCGTCCTGTTCCATCTTGTAACCGTAAAAGGGATTCTTACGCATCCATTCCTTTGCCAATGCCATGTTGGTGAATTTCTTGAAACATTTCATGTAGCGGACTATCGTGTTACGGCACAGTCCCCCCTCCGTTTTCAGGTAAATGTCAAACGCGCGGATGAACTCCGGTGTCAGCTCATGGAAGGTGATATCCTCCTTGCCGTAATAAGAGGGGATAAGCCGCTGCAATTTCTTCACCACGTTCTTGTACCGGTTGATCGTAACGGGAGAGTAGTCTATGCCTGTCAGTGTTTCCATTTCCTTGATGCCATCCTGCATGGTACCGAGCAATGTACGCATTTCGGTGTCTTTCCCGAAAACACGTTTCAGGATCAGTTTCGGGGTAATCAGGGCCTGTTCCAATACCAGTTCCTTGTGTTTCTCGAGGGCACGTGCGTGTAACTCCGCAATATAGGTATTCAATGCGATGGATGCCCTGTCCCTGCCCTTGCTGCATCCTTTGGCCGCATTCCATAAGTTCAGAGGCACGCTTCTTTGGATACGGGCATCGTCGTAGCTCCCGTTGATGGTTATCCGCATCAGTACGGGGGCCTCACCGTTTTTCAACAATTTCGTTTTGAGCACGAAAAAAAGAATGTTCATTGTTCCTTGTTTCATCACTTTTGTTTTTTTAGAGGTGTTACATCCAATTGTTTCGTCAAAACCGGATGGCATGAGGACGTGAAACGAAATGTTAAATTCGGTGGCTTTTTTGAGGGACTTGTGGAATAGCCATAAAAATCCCATTTTTATCAGGTTCGAATTGCCTTTTGTATCCCGGGTTCGATTCCTTTTTTTATCCCGATGGGAAATACCGAATTTTTAAATTTATTTCACATTTTCAACTCCATCCGGTCATGTGTGCAAAATTACTTTTTCACACCGGAGATTGAAATTGTCAAACAGTTGAAAAACAATGAAGTATGATACATATTTATGGCTTTTTCAAAAGCCTTAAAAAAAGCCACTGAACTGGCAAAATCCAACTTCACAAATATGTAATGAAATGCGTAGCGAGGGTAAAAAAAGAACCCTTGAACTATCTCTAATTCAAGGGTTTTCTAAAATTGAAAAGCTTTTTGGTGGTGCCACCAGGAATCGAACCGGGGACACAAGGATTTTCAGTCCTTTGCTCTACCAACTGAGCTATGGCACCATCATGTCGTTTTGTATATCGTTGTTTCGATTACGGGTGCAAAGGTAGGTATTATTTTTAATCCAGCAAATGTTTTGAAAGAAAAATTCACAGGACAGTAAATTATCTATTTTTCCTGCAAAAAAATCCACTTTTCTCTTGCAGGTTCAAAAACAATGTGTACCTTTGCACCCGTAATCGAGACAACGATACAAAAAAACGGGATGTAGCACAGTTGGCTAGCGCGCCACGTTCGGGACGTGGAGGTCGGAAGTTCGAGTCTTCTCATCCCGACTCATCAAAAAGGCAAGAATCTTGAAAGAGATCTTGCCTTTCTTTTTTCAATCCTATTAATATCTAATGAATAACAAAAGGTATCAACATATATTGTTCGATCTGGACGGTACATTAACCGATCCTATGATTGGTATTACCAGTTCTGTAAAGTACGCCCTCTCCTATTTCAATATAGAAGTAGAAGATTTACGATCTTTATGCCCTTTCATCGGGCCACCATTAAAAACATCCTTTAAGGACTTCTATCAGTTTACAGATGAGCAAGCAGATGTAGCCATTGCTAAATACCGGGAATATTTTTCAAAACAAGGTATTTTCGAGAATACCCTGTATCAAGGTACTGATGAATTACTCCGTTTGCTTACCGAAAACGAAATGAAAATCTACTTAGCCACCTCAAAACCGCAGCCCTTCGCTCAACAAATTCTAGAATATTTCCACTTAGAATCTTATTTTACATTTGTTGGAGGAAGCACATTCGACGGAAGCCGTTCCGAAAAAGCGGATGTAATACAATATGTATTAGACAGCACCGATATAAAACACGGTCTGACGTAGTCATGATCGGTGATCGTAAATATGATATAGAAGGGGCCAAAGCGAATAACATAGATTCAATAGGAGTCCTTTACGGCTACGGGGATGAAGAAGAACTAGCGAATGCCGGAGCAAACAAAATCGTTACTGATATAAAAGAACTATCATCTTTCCTTCTAACAGGGAATATCCCCATATAGAAAGCTTAAGCAGATCTATAAATCACATTAAAAATAAACATCAGCAATAAAGAGAATGAAATATTTGGAAAGCTCGGCTTCAACCGGGCTACCAATTTTTCTATAGCGATCTTCATCTGTACACGAACCGTACTCTCTTGAACCGATAATATTTCCGCGATCTCCTTCGTTTTCAATCCCTCCTCACGAGACATCAAAAACACAAGACGGCATTTCTCAGGAAGTTCGTCAATCGCTTTATCAAGCATCTCTCTCATCTCTTTTAACTCCAAATGCTCCTCCGGAGAACCCTCATCTTCCTCTTCCATTAATGGCAACAACTCATTTAAAGAAACCCTATTCAAGTCTTTATTCCTTGCTTGAAAACGAAAAGACTCGTTACGTACGGAAATATATAAATAGGTATCTATATTATCAATATCCTTTAATCGTTTCCGGGATTGCCAGACCGAGAAAAAAACATCTGTCACAACTTCACGGCATGCCTCCTTCTCGCCTAAACAATAATAAGCGAAGCGAAAAACCTGATCATAATATAAATTATAAAAACGTTCGAAAGCTCCCCTGTTATCTACCGACACAGATTCAAGCAACCCTTTGATATCTCGCACAAAAACTCCCACTCCTTTTTCTTTGATTTGGCAAACATACTAAATATAATCTAAATGCCTTTTTAAAAAGCAGACTATTTTTTCTCATATTTTACTTGCATATTCAAATTATTAAACTACTTTTGCACCCGCAATACGGAAGTAGCTCAGTCGGTAGAGCACTGGTCTCCAAAACCAGGTGTCGGGAGTTCGAGCCTCTCCTTCCGTGCATGAGCGGCAACACTATGAATATGTGTTGCCGCTTTTTTATTATTCTCCTTCTCTTCCCATTGCGATAAAAAAGCGTAAATAAGACAACATTTTTCGTTAAAGAGACTATTTTTTCTTTCAATATATAAAGGAATATACTACTTTTATTGCCGATTTTAAATCTAATTGAGACTTAGTGTAAATCGTATACCATAGAAACAGATGACAACTAACAAATTTTCAAATCGATACTCGTCTGAGAGGAAAAAGTATTTTTTCAAAAGTAAGGCGTTTATCCTGTGCCTCGGATTATTTTTGGGAGCTGGGATTATGATCGCCCTTTATAAAACATCTGTATATTTCTCGACAGATGAATCTTGTATGATGTGCCACGTGCATCCTCACGTAGAAAACAGTTGGAAACTTTCCAAGCATGTAAATAATGGAAGTGGCGTTAAGACACATTGCGTAGCTTGTCACCTCCCACCCCAAACAAATACTTGGAAACATTATAGCGCAAAGGCTAAATTGGGTATGAAAGATGTTTGGTCATACTTGACTAAAGACAGCGCGGATTTCAATTGGGAAACTAAGTCCGAGTTGGAACACGCCGTTAAATATATCCCCAATGAATCTTGTAAGGAGTGCCATCAGAACTTATTCCCCGAAGGAATTACCGATGATGGTGTAACGGCACATTTATATTATGATGAGAATGAGAAAAAGCTAGATCTACAATGTATTAGTTGCCATTTGGATGCAGGACATTACAATCCGAACTACAATCACTCCAAGATGGTTGGTATACCAGGACAAAATACATCCGGGGCATCTTCGGATACCAGTTTGTTTTTTAAGGAACCAACTACAGTTACCTCTTTCACCGACTATGTAGAACAAATTCCCGGAACAATGGTCTCATTCAAGATGATTGCTATCCCCGGAGGTTCATTCAAAATGGGTAGTGAGGAAAAAGAGGCATTTCATAAAGCAGATGAGTCGCCTGTACACAACGTAACTGTCAGTCCGTTTTTCATGGCTGAGGTCGAGGTGACTTGGGATCAATACTGGGCTTTCTATGGGAATACGATGAGTGAGGGCCGTACCCCTCCAGAGACCGTATACGCAAATAACAGTAATCCGAATGTCGATGCCATCTCCGGTCCTACACCTCCGTTCGGTTTTCCGGATCAAGGCTGGGGTGGTGGAGATCGCCCGGCTATTACAATGACTCATTATGCGGCCGAGACTTTCTGCCAATGGTTATCCAAGAAAACAGGAAAGACTTATCGTTTACCGACCGAGGCGGAATGGGAATATGCGGCACGTGGCGGCACGGAAACGCCTTATTTCTTTACGGGCAATCCAAAAGATTTCTCCGATCAAGGCTTCTGGCGTAAATTTTTCGACGCAAAGACTGATAGTATAGGTTCTTATGTGATTTATAGCAAGAACAGCAAAAACAAGACGCAAGAACCGGATTTAGTAAAAGCCAATCCCTTTGGTTTAAAGAATATGTTGGGTAATGTAATGGAATATTGTGCCGACAAGTATGATCCTGAAGCTTACGCTAAAAGCGGAAGTAGCGCCACAGATCCATTGGTTACCGAAGGTACTGAGTGGGTAGTGAGAGGCGGTAATTACACCTCCGATGCGGCAGATCTTCGCTGCGCTTCCCGTGATTATACCAAACATGAAGCTTGGTTAAAAACCGATCCGCAACAACCGAAGAGTATCTGGTGGTACTCCGATATCAGAGGAATCGGTTTCCGTGTTGTATGTGAACCTAATAAATAGTGTCTAAAAAATAATATCATGAAAAAAGAGAACAGCATTAGCAGAAGATCATTTCTGAAAAGTTCAGCCCTAGCGGGTGCGCTTGGAGCAATTGGAACAGGTAGTACAGTTGGTGTATTAACTTCTTGTGGTGGAGGTGAAAGTGCGAACGCAATAAAGCCTTTGAAAGAACCCGGTACTTATTACGTGCCCGAACTACCAGATCTGGCGACTGATGGAAAAGAACTAAAAGCTGGTGTAATCGGTTGTGGCGGACGTGGTTCCGGAGCCGCTTTTAACTTCTTGAACGCTGCGAACGGCGTTACGATCGTGGCTTTAGGCGATACGTTCCAAGAACGTGTCGATGATTTGGCAAAGAAATTAAAAGATGAGAAAGGAATTGATGTACCGGCTGATAAACGTTTCGTCGGCTTGGATGCATACAAACAAGTGATTGATAGCGGTGTAGATGTAGTGATCGTCGCCACTCCTCCCGTATTCCGTCCAGTTCATTTCCAATACGCCACAGAAAAGGGCAAACATTCCTTCTTAGAGAAACCTATCTGTGTTGATCCGGTTGGTTACCGTACCATTATGGCTACCGCAAAACAAGCTGCGGCAAAGAACTTATGTGTCGTAACCGGTACTCAACGCCATCACCAACGCAGTTATGTCGAGTCTTACAAGAAGATCATGGAAGGATTGATCGGTGAGATCACGGGCGGTACGGTTTACTGGAATCAGAATATGCTTTGGTATCGGGATCGTCAACCGGGATGGAACGATTGCGAATATATGATCAAAGACTGGGTAAACTGGAAATGGCTTTCCGGCGACCATATCGTAGAGCAACACGTACATAATATAGATGTATTCACTTGGTTCAGCGGATTGAAACCAGTCAAGGCTGTAGGTTTCGGTTCTCGCCACCGTCGTATCACTGGCGACCAATATGATAACTTCAGCGTTGATTTCACAATGGAAAATGGTATCCATATGCATAGTATGTGCCGCCAGATAGATGGTTGTGCAAATAATGTAAGCGAATTCATCCAAGGAACCAAGGGATCATGGAGCAGTGACACGATGGAGATCAAGGATTTGGCAGGAAACGTTATCTGGAAATATGATAGTGAGGCCGAAAAAGCGAACTTCAAGCAAACTGACCCGTATACATTAGAGCATGTAAACTGGATCAACTGCATCCGTGGTGGTAAACAAATCGAGCAAGCTTCTGAGACTGCTATCTCCAATATGGCCGCAATCATGGGTCGTGAGTCCGCTTACACGGGTGCCGAGACCACTTGGGATGCCATGACTGCCTCAGCATTGGATTACACTCCGAAAGATTTGAACTTAGGAAAGATGGATATGAGCGGCTTCGTCGTTCCTGTTCCGGGTAAACCAATCGACAAGAAATAATCCAGACTGTTTATGACATTAAATAGAAGAAACTTTTTAAGAACCTCCTTATCCGGCGCTGCTTTAGCGGTAGGAAGTACGGCCTTGGCCTCCTGCTCTTCCAAGTCGGCAAACACTGCCAAAGGAGAAAAAGGGAGCGACAAGCCCGGCAAGGACCTTGAATTAAAGCTTTCTTTCCAAGAGGGAATCGCCCCGGGTGAAAGTTTGAACGAGAAACTTGATTTTATGGAGAAGTTGGGCGTTGTAGGTTTTGAGCCGGGTGGCGGAGGATTAGCCGGCCGGGTAAACGAGATCAAGCAGGCCTTAAACGGACGTAATATCAAAGTGAGTGCCATTTGCGCCGGCTTCAAAGGCTTTATTCTTTCTACCGATCCAGCCATCCGCAAGGAATGCATGGACACGATGAAAGAGATCATCGCCGCAGCCGGTGAATTAGGTTCTACGGGCGTGATTATCGTTCCTGCCTTTAATGGTCAAGTCCCCGCCTTGCCTCATACGATGGAGACACGGGATTTCCTTTGCGAGCAATTCAACGAGATGGGAACTTTCGCCGCCCAGCATGGGACTAGCGTCATCTTTGAACCTTTGAACCGAAAAGAGTGTTTTTATCTACGTCAAGTAGCCGACGCCGCCTCTTTATGCCGGGATATCAATAATCCGGGTGTACGTTGCATGGGCGACTTCTGGCATATGACATGGGAAGAGACCTCTGATATGGGAGCCTTTATCTCCGGTGGAGAGTATCTCCAACACGTACACGTGGCCAGCCGCAAACGTCGCAGCATGCCGGGTGAGGATGGAGATGCCGATAACTATATCAATGGCTTCAAGGGACTGAAAATGATTGGTTATAACAACTACGTAAGTTTCGAGTGCGGATGTCAGGGAGACCGTAACGTGGTAGTCCCCGCCGCCGTCAAGTTATTACGTGAACAATGGGAACAAGCTTGATAAGATGCCTTTAGTATATCCAAATATGCAATTGAGTGAGGTGGTGGAAGAACACCCCTCACTCATTCCCGTAATCAACCGGTTTGGGATTCGTCTCGGGCTTGGCGACAAATCGGTGAAGACGCTCTGTGAAGAACATTCGCTGGATATGGACTTTTTACTGACAGTGATCAATACCTTCCTCAACGAGGAGTATTTTCCGGAGAAGAAGTTACAAACCTTCCATACATCGCAAATCATTGATTACCTGACAAAGACGAACCAATACTATTTACGTTATCAGCTTCCCAATATAGAACGCCATCTAGGTTCCTTTATCTCGATGAGTACGCCCGGTAATCCTACTCTTGGATTGATAGGACGCTTCTTCTCCTCGTTCAAGGAAGAACTCATCGCCCGCATTGAGAAAGATGATAAGATATGGTTCCCCTACTGCATGTCGTTAAGTAAAAAGCTGGGAAAAGAACCGGCGGGAACGATCGATGGATTGCAAATCACCTCCGAGCAACGTACGGAAGATACCATCGAGGCCCTTTTAGCCGACTTAAAAAGTATCATGGTCAAGCATCTTTCGGGAGATTACGACGAGAATTTATGTTATGCCGTCCTCTTCTCCATCTGTAGTCTGGAGAAAGATATCAAACAACACAACCGGATCCGGTATCGAATCCTTACCCCCATGGTCTCGGCCATGGAAAAATTATGTATCTAACGATCTGAAATGCATCGAAACAAACAAATAGCGATCATACTGTCTGATACCCTAAGAAGTATTGGGCTGCAAAGCTTGCTGACCGACTACTTCCCCCCGGTAGAGGTTTGCTATTTTCCAAATTTCGAGATGCTTTCCTCCACAGGAAGCGACACCTACGATTACTATTTCACCGATTCAGATATCCTTGTGCTCAACGCAGATTTCTTCCTCCCGAGAAGGAACAAGACCGCCATCCTCATCGACAGCACCGAAGAACACGGGGCGCTCTCGTCTATGAACCGTATCACGTTACGTTCCTCCCAAGAGACCATTATCGAGCAATTGCAACAATTATTTACGAGCGACAGCTCCGGCAACACCACTACCGAAAACAACAAGGACCTATCCAGCCGTGAGGTAGACGTACTTCAACTGATCGTAAAAGGCATCACGAATAAAGAGATCGCCGATAAGCTGAACATCAGCTTGAACACCGTCCTCACCCATCGTAAGAACATCACCGCCAAGCTGGGCATCAAGACCGTTTCCGGCCTCACCTTCTACGCCATCATGAACGGGATCATCTCAGGTGACGATATCGAACTATAGCGAAGCCAACAAACCAGCTTTCAAAATCACTACATCTAGTGATTGACCATCCTGTTTCTTTACCGTTTCTTCGCGATTGAAAAAATATACTAACAAAAGAAATTCGATGAAGAGACACTACTTAGGTATCATCGCCCTAGGTGCGTTGGGGCTGCAAAATGTATACGCCGAGAATATCAAGGCTAACGAGAACGACACGATAAAAACCTATAACATGGGTGAGGTAATCGTGACCTCATCCACGAAGGAGACAAATAACCTCCGCACGTTACCCGGTTCCGTATCGATCCTTTCCCCGCAAATGATCTCCGGCAGGCAGATCGACGCATTAAAGGATATAAGTTCTTTCGTCCCGAACCTATACATGCCGGATTATGGGGCAAAACTAACCTCGGCCATCTATATCCGCGGTATCGGAGCCAGAAGTAGCGGACAATCCGTAGGCTTATATGTAGACAACGTGCCTTATCTGGATAAAAGCACCTTCGATTTCGAGCTGACCGATATCCAGCGCATCGAGGTATTACGAGGGCCGCAAGGAACCTTGTATGGTCGTAACGCCATGGGGGGCATCGTAAATATCTATACCATCTCCCCGTTCGATTACCAAGGAAAGAAACTCTCCCTATCGGCCGGAAGCTACGGGCAATATAAAGTCAAGGCCTCCCATTATGCTAAGTTGAGCGAGACCATCGGATTTACCGCCGCCGCTTACTATGACCATAGCGACGGCTTCTACACCAATGCCTACGATGGGAAAAAGATCGATAAGGAAGACAACGTTGGCGGTCGCTTCAAGTTGGAAGGTCGCTTCAATCCGAACTTCCGTGCCTCCTACTCCCTTTCCGTAGATTATACGGATCAAGGAGCGTTTCCATATGGCATGTTCATCGGAACCGGAAATACCGATCACAAGTATGTAAATCCTATCAATATCAACGATCCCAGCTCTTATAAACGGACGGTCATCGCCAATAACCTGTCCCTCGAATACCGGAATGAGCACGTGATACTGAGCAGCATCACCGGTCATCAATATTTCAAGGATGACATGAAGATGGATCAAGACTTCTCCCCTCTCTCGATCTTTACCCTCAACCAAAAGCAAAAGCAAAACGCTTTCAGCGAGGAATTGGCGATCAAGAGCAACACGAGGAATAATTACCAATGGTCCTTCGGACTCTACGGTTTCTACGATGATCTACATACGGACGGTCCGGTCGATTTCAAGGAAGACGGAATTAAGACCGTTCTCCAGCCCGTATTCGATCAATTGAAGAAAGATCACCCTAAGATGCCCTATCTAAAAATACTGGACGATCATCTTTATATTCCGGGTTCTTTCGACACCCCTTCTTATGGCCTTGCTTTGTATCACCAATCCACTTATAACAATCTGTTCACGGAAGGCCTGTCAATTACCGCCGGTATCCGCTTGGATTACGAGAAGCAAAAGATGGATTACAATTCTGAGGCTAAGATGAGAATGGGGTTCGGCTTCGTAGAAAACGGACCGGTTATCGACATCGAGAAACTTTTCCCGATCCCAACCACCGTGATGGACGCCAGTGTCTCCCAAGACTTCTGGCAAGTACTTCCGAAAATATCTTTAAAGTACGAATGCTCGCCAAACACGTTCACCTATGTATCGGTAGCGAAAGGTTATAAGACCGGGGGCTACAACGTACAAATGTCGGCAGACGTGATGCAAAGCCAGATGCAATACGATATGATGAACGCTTTCAAGGACATGATGCCGATCGAGGTCAAAGAACCCACCCCCATCGAGGAAGTAGCCTCCTACAAACCAGAGAAAAGCTGGAACTACGAGATCGGTATCCGTAGCGAGTTACTATTCCAACGCCTAAGCGCAGAATTGACAGGTTTCTATATGGACATTCAAGACGTGCAGTTGACCAAATTCGTGAACAGCGGCAACGGCCGTATCCTCACCAACGCCGGGAAAGCCAAAAGCTACGGTATAGAGGCCTCCTTGCGTGCCCGTATCATCGATGGGCTAACCGCCGACGTTAATTACGGTTTCACCCATGCTACGTTCCGGGATTACAACAATGGGAAAGAGGATTTCAAGAACAACTTCATCCCATATACCCCACGTCATACCTTCAACGTAGGACTGCAATACACCCGCCTGTTCCGTAACGCATGGATAGACCAATTCTCCGCCTCCGCCCAATTCAGCAGTGTCGGAAAGATCTTCTGGACCGAGCGAAACGACATCTACCAGAAATTCTACGGAACGGTGAACGCAAAGGTAGGCGTACGCAAAGGTATCGTCAACGTAAACCTATGGAGCCGTAATATAACGAACACCCATTACTCTGCATTTTATTTCGAGTCATTCGGGAATCCGTTTATCCAACTAGGTAAGCCTTTCCAGATCGGTGCGGAGGTGGCGATCGCCTTTTAAGCGCAAGCGTTCAATAGAAATAAAAAACGGGAGAGCCGGTTCTTACACCAACTCTCCCGATTACTTTATTCCGACTTTCCTATATTCGGTAACTTACTTCAAAAACTATAATCCTTCGATCTTCTCTTCCGGTAAACCGGTGCTCTGGGCAATCAAAGATTTAGATACCCCCGACTCTTTTAAATTCTTGGCGATAGCATATTTCTCTGATAGGCGACCTTTCTCCAGACCTTCCCTCAAGCCTTCCTCCAGGCCTTCCTTCATCCCATTCGCCTTTGCTTCCGCTATCGCTTTCTCTTTTGCTTCCTCTACTTCCTGCAAGAAAGTCTCTTCCGCAAGACGGTTGACATTGTAGCGATCCACGGCACGGTCATAGGCGAGACGATTCTCCGGAGAGAGATTCGCCACGGCGGCCAAACGAGATAGATGAGCGAACACCTGTTCTTTCAAGGCATCCGGCATTCGAATCCAATGTTCCATATTCTTTAACGCATAAAAAAGTCTTTCTAATAAAGTTTCGCACTCATCCAGTTCCTTCGTAAAATAAGGGAACTGCAAATAGATCTGCCGGAAATGAGGGTTCAGCGTCTCATGACTTTCTAGATCCAGAATTCCAGAATCCACACGGAAACGATCCGGTAAATCCGGCTCCTTGAAATTCATGAAAAAAACACCATACACCGTATGTAGCTTATAGATTGCGCCATACGACATCGAAGGTTCCCGCACCTCCAGCCCTTCCTCCCCGTCATCCGGTGAGTGTACTTCCACCGCTAGCGGGGCCTCAATCTGACGGCTCACCGCACGACACATATAATATAATGTTCGGTCCACGAAATTCAGATGCTTGCGGTTCTGCATCTCCACGATGATATATTCTCCCGTGGAGGTACGGCAATAGAGGTCGTAAATGATCCCCTTGTCACGTACATGCTCTGCATGATCCTCCTTGTCGAGAAACATCAGATCCTCAATCCGATGCTCACCAGCCAACAACTCGTTCAATAACGTGATCAAGAACGGCTTGCTAGCTGGCTGACCGAAAATAATCTTAAAACCAATATCCGTAAACGGATTCACGAACTTTCCCATAGCTAATTATTTTTAGTTAAACCTATTGTTTATTCTAGACCGCAAACATACGGAATTTTTATCAAAGAATAAAACGCAAGCATTCAATTCTTTTCAACATAAACCTATGGAGCCACAATATAACGAAATCGGGAGAGCCGGCTATTACACCAACTCTCCCGATAACATTTCACATAAAAACAAAATCGATCTTTTTTATCTAGCTATTTTAAAAATCGTAAGAAATATCAGCTTAAAGTACTCAAACAATGTAGGATGGTTAATATATCTCATATTGAGTTCAATTTTCGCCGGCATAATATCCTCAACATAAGTTTTGTCGGGATTTGAAGACTGTCCAAGTAACCTATTTTCATCCATATACACTATAGATGCGTAATCTGTAATACCCGGCCTGACAGCCAACACACGCCTTTGTTCAGTCGTATACATATCGACATACTTACGCACCTCGGGCCGAGGACCTACCAAACTCATATCCCCTTTAAGTACATTGATCAATTGAGGAAACTCATCCAATTTATACTTACGGATATAATAACCAGACCGTGTAATCCGTGGATCACGCCCTCCTACGGTAATAAGTCCCTTCTTATCAGAACCTACACGCATACTTCGAAATTTAAGCAACTGAAAATCTCGATTGTTACGTCCTACACGAATTTGCCTATAAAAAACAGGTCCGGTAGAATCACACTTAATCCAAATTGCCAGAATAACAAACAAAGGACTTAGCAAGATAAGACCTATCCCGCTGGCTACAACATCAAAAAAACGTTTCAAATCGATTGATTATTTTATTGGGTAATAATATCAACAAAATTAGAAATCACATACTCTACGTCCTCATTCGTAAGACTGGTATGCAAAGGAAGAGTAATCTCGTTATGGTATTGGTTGTAAGCATTCGGATAATCTACGATATCAAAACCTAAATTTTTATAGGCCGTCATCATTGGTAAAGGCTTATAATGTACGTTACAAGCGATTCCACGTTCAGCCATCCGCTCTATCACAGCATTTCGATATTCCACATCCTCACCAAGCAAACGTACTAGATACAAATGCCCACTCGAAGAATGGTCATCACCAAAATGATCCAAGACCTGCACATCGCACCCCCTCAGTCCTTCATTATACCTCTCAATAATCTGACGACGACGATACAGCATTTCCGGATAACGCTTCAACTGCGCAAGACCAATACCCGCCATTACATCCGTCATATTACACTTATAATACGGAGCGACAATATCATACTCCCATGCTCCCAACCTCGTCTTAGCTAGTGCGTCCTTGTTCTGCCCATGAAGGGAAAGCAATTGAAACTGTTTATAAAGAGACTCGTTGTCAACCCCATCATGATTTCTCCAAGTCAACGCACCTCCCTCTGCTGTCGTAAGATTTTTCACGGCATGGAAGGAAAACGAAGTAAAATCAGCGATCTCACCACACATCTTTCCATGCCATTTGGCACCAAAAGCATGGGCGGCATCCGCAAGTACGATAACCCGACCGTATGCCTTCTGGATATCATTCACTGGCGAAAACAAATGTTTCTTGCTCTCTACGGCAGCGAATATCTTATCATAATCACAAACCACACCGGCAAGATCAACAGGCAGAACCACCTTTGTCTTCTCCGTGATCGCATCTGCCAACTTATCATAATCCATCTCAAACGAATCAGGAGCGGTATCTACCATGACAACCTTTGCCCCCACATGACAAGTTACACTTGCGGTAGCGGTATACGTATAAGCGGAAGTAATCACCTCGTCTCCTGGCCCAACGCCCAAAACACGCAATATCAACTCCATACAAGCCGTAGCCGAATTCAAGCATACAGCTTGATCCGTTTGGCAGCACATGGCAATTAATCTCTCAAATTCTTTTGTCTTAGGCCCCGTAGTGATCCAACCGGAACGAAGAGCCTCTGATACTAAATAAACTTCACTTTCAGTTATATCAGGAGGAGAAAAAGGAATTTTTTTTATACTCATAACCTCATACAAGTTTATAATTATTATTAATCATTCAATCAAAATCGTAAAAAACTTTTTTGAATTTATCATAAATATGATCAAATATTAGATTATCTGCAATATATTTTTTCGCTTGCTTACCTATTTTTTCTCTTAGAGAACGATCATCCATTAATTTTATAATAGTATCAGCCATTTTTTGAAAATCAGTTCGGATAAAGATATGTTCTCCATCAACAATCCCCTCCAGTCCTTCTGCTCCAATTTCAGTTGTCACAACACAGCAACCGATTGACATCGCTTCAATAATTTTATTTTGTACTCCAGCTCCAGAATACATCGGAACAACCACAACAGAAGCTTTCTTCAAATAAAACTTAGGATCATCGACAAACCCCGTAATAATAACATGCTCAGATGCAAGTCGACAAACAGAGGCAGATGGTCGAGAGCCTACAATATAAAAACGAACGGATGAATCCAAAAGCAAAATAAGAGGTAGCACATATCGAACAAAAGTCGTTACAGCAACTATATTTGGTTCATAAAACATAGATCCTACAAAAACAATATTTCGAGAATCATTAGGAATAATAAGTTGATCGTCAAAATCAACACTATTACCGATTACCTCAATATGTTTATTTGAAATTTCTAGATCTGCATGCCTCAAAATAAACTGACGATCGACATCGGATATAATAATAAATTTATTAAAAGATTTTAAAACTTTATTCTCATAACTAATTAATCGATTTGCCTCGAATTTATAAACCAGCCTCCATATCCAATTCGCTTTTAAAGAAGCTCCAATATAGTTCATTGAAATAGCATCAACATAATCAATTATCTTATTACACTTACTTCCATCAACGTACGGAACGGTTCTAATATTATTACAAAAAACATAATCATACAAAGATAAATGTTCCTGTATATAACTCATCATCCTCGGAGAATAAAAATAACTACATTGTAATGGTCTAGATTTAAAAAAGCCCAATAATGCGCGTAATACACATTTCCACTTGGGCTCTAAGAATTCACTTATTTGTCGACAAAAACAACGCAATTCGGTTAGATCCGCAAATGTTTTATAAGGATTACAAGTATATACCAAATCAACTTCAAATATTTGTGACAACATCCGAATCATTTGAGATGTACGAATAGAAGCTCCGTCTTGAACTGGAAATGGACGTTTAGAACTAATTACAAGAATACGTTTACGAGAATCCATGACACAAATAATTTGCTCACAATTTAATCATTAGGCAATTGAAACTTTACAATAAAATGCCTCTCTCTTTTTTCCACTGGAGGCAATTGCATATAATCATGATAAAGATTGGTCAAATACCGATCATAGTCAGCAGGTATATAAACGATTTCTCCTTCAAATAAAGCCTCTTTTGGAGGAAAATATACAGAAGCATCAAATATTTCTCCGTTATAATATTTTCTACCAGTAGGAATACCTAGAGGATTCCCTCTCTTTGAAGAAGCCACAAAACGATCAAACCAATAAACCCATTTCGCATGTGGAATAATACCAAAGATAGATCCCAGCATTTTCTTAATTTGGAATCTTCTCTTTAACGATGAATCTAGAGATACAAATTCTGACAAAGACTCGCTTGGATATTGCGCATATAAAACCATGATGGATACAAACTGGATTACATTGGCGATAAAACCTTTTATAGCTTGTGCGATTTTATACTTAGGCACTGAATCTAAAGCAAACACATCAATATATAATCCTTTGGGGAAGGGTGAATTCTCATTAAAAAGCTCTATATTAAAGGAGTTCTTTCTATATATCTTCAAGAACACAGTTTTTGCATCAGTGTCTCTATTAGGATAGTCAAACTCATATTTATTCCCCAATCTCCCCTCCTTACACAATCGAATCAATTTTTCATAATCATCACGCCTCATCATTACGTCTAAATCATCATCCCAAGGAATAAAACCCTTATGTCGGATAGCCCCCAAACAACTTCCACCACTAAGCATTAATGTCAAGCCTTCTTTTTCACATAATTTCGCTACATCCCTGTATATATCCAACAAAGCTCGCTTCATGGCAGAAGACTCCGAAGATGTCATCTCATGTAAATAATTCGTTTTATGAGCTAACTCATTCATCAATTCACTATCAGATTTCATCTTTACGGTCTTTTTTTAACATCCACCACTTCTCCGGTCAGGGAAGAAAATATAGTATTCACCGACACAGACGCAACAACACTTGATTTCAACAAGGTATCCTCCGGTTCTATGCCAAAATTTCTCTCCCGCATAGGGGTCTTAGTCCGTTCCGGATTAATACAATTGATACGAATACCACTATCCTGCCACTCTTCACTCAACGCTTGTACAAAATTCACGATAGCGGCTTTAGAAGATGAATACAAGCTATATAATTGACGCCCCCTCGTATAAGAACTGGAAGTAAACAGCAGCAGCGCCCCTTTACTCATTTTTAAATATGGATAAGATTCCCTTGCTACAATAACAGCTCCAAGATAATTCACATGAATACTTTTACAAATCTCCTCATATGTCATTGTAGCCAATGGCTCCCGATTCAAGACTCCAGCCGTATTGACAACCGCATCTATACGCCCTTCCTTATCCATGACAGTTCTCAAAGCATCAGCCACTAGAGCCGAATCGGAGACATCCACTCCATTCTCTGAACGGCTGAAAGAATAGATATGCGCCCCGTACTGGCGACAAATATGGATAATATCAAGCCCAATCCCATAGCTTCCGCCAAAAACAACAATAACCGATGAAGGCAAAGCGGCTATAGTCTTAGGAGTTACCGTTTCATTCTGTTGAGCGATTGATTTTAGCTGAAACAACTTATCCAATAAAAACAGATCTTCTTTGTAAGTCAATTTCATATTAAACTGTTCACCCTTGACTACATACACGAATTCTTCCGGAAGATATCTGTAAACAACTCCACAATCATCTGTCGTTTGAAAATCAAGATCTTTCAATGCTAATTCATAAGCCCGCTTTATCGTAGAACGTTTAAAAGCTTGCGGAGTCTGCCCATTACGCAAATACTCACGAGCTGGTATTCCTGTAATATGGTCTTCCACATCCACTTGAATGATTGTATCAGTCGTCTTGATCGCAACATCCACCGCATTATACGTTTTCAACGCATTGATGCAATCAGTAATAATACGATCATTGACCAATGGGCGAACCGCATCATGGAAGATCATATTCACCTCTTCCTCATAAGCATTAATCGCCGCTAAACTTGAATGGTAACGTTCCTTTCCTCCCTTGAGGATTTTCTTCATCTTGGAATATTCATTCTTCACCAAGATATTCTCTACCTCCTGCACATAATTAGGATTAGAAACCACAACGATCTCATCTATTAACGGATGATTTTGGAAAACATCTATCGTATGTTCAATCACTTTTTTCCCTGCCAACTTCAAGAACTGTTTAGGCGTCGCATCACCTAAACGTTGACCGAAGCCACCGGCCAAAACCACAGCTATATTTCTCATGATCTACGTTTATATATATTAAAATATAAATAAATACCAATAACAAATATTGGATAAGCATATAAGGCGCAAAAAGCGACTAATTTCCACTTCTTTTTTACACTCCTATTAACCAAAAAATATTGAACATATTTCTTAAAATTCATATCATTTAAAACCTCTTTAACAATACGATTAGCTCTAATTGAAAAAGGCTTTTTTTGAGGATATTTAAATAACAAAGCATTACCAACCCAAGTAAAAATAAGTTCTTTATACAAAGCATTTTCTTTCAAATAAATTTTATTTTTTTGCACCAAGAATTTTTCCATCATATTCACAGTATACAGTACATCTTTATCCTTCTCTTTTATCGTATTAATTATACTATCTTTTCTATTCCATCTATAATAATAGTAAGGAGAATCCATCACGATCAAAGAAGACGAACAAATCAAAGCCTTAAACACAAATAATAGATCCTCATATAAAACACCTGTATCAAATCTTAATTCATTTTTCTCCAAAAATGATCTATTAAAGACCTTATTACAAGAAGAAGCTGTAAAACACTCATTTTTCACACAATGTAGCAAATAAGATTCACCTGTTTCAAAACAAGTTTTCCCCTTACTTATAGGGTCTTGCATATAAACCTCATCAGCAAAGCGATATCTTCCTAATACAATTATATCAACCTCATTATTATACGATAAAACCGCCTCTATTTCTTCACAAGTATTCAAAGATATATAATCATCCGAATCAACAAACAGAATATAATCTCCTACTGCATTATCAATACCAACATTACGAGTATATCCTAAGCCCATATTTTTTTGATCTATAACACGAATTCTATCATCAATCCTACTATACTCTTCAATTAAAGATAAAGAGTTATCACTAGAGCCATCATTTATCACTACAATCTCGATATTTTTATATGTTTGATTTATCAACGAGCTCAAGCACTCATTGATATATTTCTCAACATTATAAACCGGAACAATTATTGAATACTTTCTTTTCATCATTTACGAACAGATAAAACATAACACCAGAAAAAAATTCCTCCTAGAAACAATGTGAAAATCAGAAAGGAATAAACAAACAATTAAGCTTATATTTTCTTTTAAACCAATAAATCAATTGAACACAAAACAAAACACAAAAAGGTCTATATAAAGCTGTTATAACACTTAAAGGCTCCGCTCTTGGAGACATAAAAAATACAGGAAGCACATAAAACAATATATACATATATGAATATTTTTTCTTACATCTACCGGCAAATCGCATAATTATAAATGTACACATATAACCAACGATCATAACTCCGAACATATTCCCTAAAAGATAAGATTCCGCAATCGCACTACTTCCCATACCATGTCCGTTTAAATAATATCTAGGAGATACTTTATACGACAACCAGTCTGCCCAAGAATACCCTTCCCGTACCGTACCTAAAGTTTGTCCATTAGGTATTCCTAATCCCAAATACTCCATCAACCTATTTTCTCTAAAACTATTTGTTATTGGCCCAACAAAATAAAGCCATCCATTAGCAACTTCATCCACATATTGTATCGTACGGCCTATCGTTTGAATAGAAGTGCCTTGTTGCCAAAAAAAAGATTGAATCAATTGCGTGAAAACAACATCATCCTTTTTTTGATCTAAATCTTTAAAACCACTATCCCTAAAATCATTAACGAGTTGAGCTACATATATTAAAGAAAATCCGATCAACACAAAACGTAACATCCATCTCCAATTCACTCTAATACCTCTAATACCTAAATAGACAAGAAATGCCAATACTTGCGTAAATGTTGCAGATCGACCACCAGTACCTAACAGTATCAACAATGTAAAAATGTAAAAACAACTCACTAATATATATTTTTTCCCTATGGGAAATGTACTTAAATACAAGTATATTCCAGCCACACAAAGATCATCACTAATTCTCAAAATAGGATTATCAACAGTTGTTGATGATTCATTTAAATACACCGCCAAATAACCATTTTCAACAACAAATTTTACAGCTTGATATAAATACAGCAAATATGGTACACAAAATGATATAAACAAGAAGAAACCCAATCGACGTATTTCAAATATCAACGAATCATTTTTCACGCACGTTTTATAATTATATCTATCAACAAAGAGACAAGAAGACAAAAAACCAACAAATGAAAAAAGAAGATAAAATATAATTGAATTCAACATCTCAAATTGAATTGACAATGAGAAATAAGACCAATCATTAGCCCACGTCGAGACATAAAAATAAGCATCTTCAAATCCTAGCGCATCTAAAAATACACGAGACATAATAAAAACGCCAAACGCTAAAACATAAAACGTATATAAAAGAGAATCAACATCCTTAACGACAAGCAACAAGACTATACAAAAAAGATATATAGAGCATGAATAATATTTCAAAAAAGACACTATCACCTCACTTGGAGATTGTACCCACAGAATAAACTGAAGAAATATTAAGATAAAAAACAAAACAATTAACCCCTTTATTTTTTTCATATATTCAAATTCTAATAAAAACAAGTAGAATATATTTCATCTTCCTTTAAATACATCCATAATACAATATTCAGCACCTCACGTAGAACTTTCATCTAACAATGAGGATTATATCAACCATCTATAATTGTTAAATGACACATCCGGACAAATCGCATCATCAGGTTTCTCATTCCCTGAGCAACAAAAAGCAAGGCTAAAGTATCTAAAACAGAGAATACAAGAGTGGTTAATAATCCAGCAAAAAATGTCGTATTTTCTTTCTCCATTGAATATCTCATTCCAAGGAAAACAATCACTCCACAAAGCAATGTTACCACCAAATGCTTCGCATACATAAACACGTATATTCTCAATGGCTCATCCAAGCCCTTGCGAAATAAATAGTAAGGTTTCCAACAAAAAACGACTAGAAATAAGCTGATCAGAACCCCGGATAACACACCATGCAATCCAAAGGAATACCCCAAGATGATAGATAGACCAACATTAACAGACGCTTCTATCACCGGAGCCCAAATATCGCTAAATAAGCCATAAGCATTAATATAAGTATCGACCGTTGTTCGGCTTAAATTTATAAACAGAATAGCCGTCATCAACAACAAGCTCAAGGAATCCATAACATATTCCTTGCCTATCCAAAAGGAGACAAATGATGGAGTAACCAAAAGAACCCCGAAGCACATGATACACGAGAACAAGAATCTTATAGAAAACAGTTCCGCAAATACACTCATGATCTTTCGCTTATCCCCTTCAGCTATCAAATTTCCAACCCCGGCATTCACACTGTTAAACAGAGCCGTCATCAAAGTTTGAACACCCATTACAATCAACATATAATTGCCGTACAAAGCAACTATCGTTAATGTCGTATAGGCATATATAATAATGGGACTACTCTGCGTCAACGCAAATCCCGCAATCTTATGAAAAAACAACTGCTTGACCTTCGTGAGCACATCCGGATATTTCCTAGCCAACTCTTTACCTACATACAAATCAGTCTTTAAACAAGGATAAGTCCGGGCGATCACCCGATTCAAAGCCACCGAAGCCACCACAGCGAACACCACTTCCAATACCAGCCACCAAACATACCCATTAGATAAATACCGGATCGCCAATATTTGGCAAAGCAGTTTCGCCAACATTGAGGCTTTGTAACTATACTGTATCTTATACTCCTGCTGATCCGCAGATAGCACAATCTGCTTATAATTAACAAAATAGCTCAATAGTGCGCTAACCAACAACGCCCCGAAAGAGGCATACGCATACCATAACGGCAATGGCATCTTGGCGAAGATCCAAGGGAAAAAGGCCATCAGGACTACACTCCCGGCTATTACGATCCATGCGATACGCCGATAGAGCCATCCTTGCAAGGATACGATCTCATTAATTGCGTTCGCATCTTTCTCGGCAAGCGGTTTATAAAGGGTACAAGAGATAGCCGATCCCACCCCCAGCTCTGCGAGGTTCAAGAATTGCAGCAAATTAGTAGCCGTGGTATTCAGCCCCAGCACCTCCGCCCCCAAGTAATCCAAGAAGAGCTTTCGGGAAAAGAACTGGAGGATCAAGTTGATGAAATAAAACACCAACGCTACCGAACTGTTTTTTATGCTCTTGGATGTTCGCGAATCTGTCTTTGCCATATCTTCGACAAGCGTATCTTTTGTCCCAAGCAGTGGGAGAGCACTGTCCCAAGGCATGGAACAGATAACTCCTTCCGGTTGGGAATCTACTGTTCCCTTACCGGGGAAGTCTCTGTTCCCTTATCAGGTAAACCGCCTTTACTAGTACTGGTAATAGCGATTTAGCGCAAGCATCTACCCCCTATAGCCATACCCCTTAGCCCCAGTGTTCACTGGAGTTTGAGAAGGTACCGAAATATCGGATTAATTTATAAATTATTTGTTTTTAAACACAACAGTTCTTGTGTCGTAACTATTCAGCATGTTGTGTAAAACGTTCTGAAATCTTTTTCCCACTCTTGCAATAACAAAATAGATTCCTCTACTTACCTCAAAGCAGAGATTATTCTTTCTTTTCACAAGATAAAAATTCTATTTTTCTCTATCTCTTTTCTAAGGGCATTTTACTGTGCCCTAAACCGGGTTGTATTAAAATTTTAGAGGATATGTCAAAACTCAATTTTAGCCCAGATGAGCTTTTGATTTGAAACTTGAACATCCTTAAAGACAAAAAGAAGAGTCGTACCATTACTCAAAACAGAGCTTGATACGCCTCTTTTAGGTCTTGTAAGGACAATCTGTAATTTTTCGGAGAGGTCATTTTAGTTTTGACACATCCTCAATCCAATGAAATCCCTAGCTGAGCTGCCATGTAATTTAACCTTTCCAATCACACTGTGATAAGTAGCAGCCATTTCAGCACCGGCATCACTACCGTAATGAAGTGAATTGTTTCGTTGAGTAGTAAGCTTCCGAATGGTTCGCACAACAAGGTTGCTATCTATCGGTAGTTCCCCATCATCCAAGAAAGTAAATATCTCTTTCCTAAATCAATTCAGATAATTAAGGGCTTCTGTATAATACTGACTTCTAAATTCTGAATTCTTTGACTGTCCACTGTCCAACAAGGTACGCAATTCGATTAGGAGTCTCTTCGTTTCCGTAAGCCTGATACCTCTGAAAGATAATACATCTTACAACGATAAGATGATACACCTTACATTAACAAGATGATACATCTTCCGCACGAAGATAAAACATCTTTATCAGACTAGAGTAACCTGTAACTCTCAACAAGACATAGAACCCTCGATAACCCAATCCCCCAACGTATGCCGCTCACTATCAAAATTAATCCCAACCTTTACGATCGGCAACCCACAAAGAGCGAAGCGCTCCGGGTAATTGCGCAAATTGATTTGCTCAAGGGCTATATCCGCGGTCTTGTTTAACTTCAATTCCACGACATAGAGTGTTGTCGGTGTGCGCATCACCATATCCACACGGCCTTTCGGGGTACGGACTTCCACGTCCACATACATTCCTAGCAGGCTGAAGATCGTGTAAAGCAAGGACTGGTAATGGCCCTCGTAATCCGTATTGTCACATTGGGGGATGGTGGACAGGAAGGTCTGCAACAGACGCAGGGCATCGTCCATCCGCTCTCCAGCGATCGCCTCGAAAAGAAGGGCTACTGTAGTAAGTCCATCCGCTGTGTATTGATGCAAATAATTGGGCAATAAACTCTTCATCAATCCCATACGTACCTCCTTGTTTGGGATGTCGAGCGTGTACAAATTCGTGAGCGAGGAATAATCCTTTATCGTGATGTAACCGCTCTGATAGAGCAATGGCGTAATATCGACCATCCGTTCCGTGGGTGCGTCAAACGACTCTGCCAAAACCTTGCGTGCGCCTATTTGCTGGGGTTTCACGTGATACTTGTTCAGCATCTCGATCAAATAGGTGGGCGTACCGCTACCGAACCAATAGGAATTTAGTTTACTGTCGGCCAAGGCGTTCAACAAGCTGAACGGGTTGTATATATCGGGCGAGGGCCACGTGAAATGGTAACCGTCATAATTCGATTTCAAGGCACCCAAGGCACCCTCCGGAGAAACGCCGAGGTTGTCGGCCAAACGACCGATATCCTCGCCCATCTGCTCACGCATTTCCTCCTCCGTGATGCCACAGAGCGAGGCGTACTCCGGGAGCATGCTGATATTCTTGATATTGTTCAACTCGCTGAAGATGCTCAATTGAGAGAACTTCGTGATACCTGTCAAGAATACGAAACGCAAATAAGGATCGCAGGCTTTCAGCGGACTATAGAAGTTACGCATCACGTCGCAAAGCTTCGGCAGCTCCTTCTCCTCATGCACCACGTCCAGTAAGGGAGCGTCGTACTCGTCAATCAAAACAACCACCTTTTGACCGGTCTGGGCGTAGGCACGTTTGATGAGACTTTCCAGACGTTGGTTCGTATAAATAGCGCTCTCATCACGTCCGTATATCTGCTCGTAACCATACAATTTCCTCTCCAGCTCACTCAGAAGCCGCTCCTTGTCCATATGCTTTGCCGTGCTCATGTCGAAATGAAGCACCGGATAGCTTGTCCACTCCTTCTCCAGACACTTGATAGCCAAACCCTCAAACAAATCCTTTCGCCCCTCGAAATAACTATGGAGCGTAGAAGTAAGCAACGACTTTCCGAAACGACGGGGACGGCTCAAGAATATATAACCAGACGCACCATGTGTCATTCGATAGACCAATTCCGTCTTATCTACATACACATAATTCCCCTCTCTCAATTTAGAGAATGTCTGTATTCCTATCGGATATAATCGTCGCCCTTCCATCTTCGTCTCTGTTTATTGGTTCGTCAAGACAAATATAACGCTATTTCCCTAAATGATCAATTTTCAGTCCTCTATTTTGGCTTATCGCACCATAATACTCAAAGCAACACAAAAGTTCGCTTTTCGAAGAAGATATACTGACTTGTCCTAATCAGTATATCTCCTCAAGGCAAGTCAGTATATCTTCTCAGAGCTAGTCAGTATATCTCCTTTTAAAAGTCAGTATTTTTGACAACTTAGTTATTTTCTATCCCACACATCAATATCCGGTTCCCTATTTATCCAACGCCTCGTACTTGGAGTGCCGGCTTTTGAACTCGGGGACGATCGCCTTCATCTTGCCCACGATGGCCATATCGTCCCTCGAGCGGCCTAGGCCGACGAGTTCATCTATATCTTGGCAAACCGTATCATAATCGTACTCCCGTACCTTGGCGATCTTGATCTTCGGATGGAAGGTAGGCAGCGTGATCTCCTCGTCGTTCAGTACCTCCTCGTACAGCTTCTCGCCGGCACGAAGACCCGTAAACCGGACCTCTACGTTCTTGGCGCCCGAAAGCTGAATCATACGTTTCGCCAAGTCGATGATACGCACGGGCTTGCCCATGTCGAAGACGAAGATCTCCCCACCATTACCCATCGTACCCGCCTCCAATACCAACCGGCAGGCCTCCGGGATCAGCATGAAGAAACGGATGATATCCGGATGCGTCACTGTCACGGGACCGCCCTTGGCAATCTGTTCACGGAACAACGGGATCACGGAGCCGTTAGAACCCAGCACGTTGCCGAAGCGGGTCGTAACGAACTGCGTCACGCCTTCCACATGGCCCTCCTTGATCGCCTTGTCGAGGCTCTGCACGTAAATCTCGCAGATGCGCTTCGAGCAACCCATCACATTCGTAGGATTCACCGCCTTGTCCGTGGAGATCATCACGAACTTCCTCGTGCCATACTTCACGGCCAAGTCGGCGATCACACGGGTACCGTCCACGTTGTTACCCACACTCTCGCAAGGATTATCCTCCATCATCGGAACGTGCTTATAGGCCGCCGCATGGAATACATAGGCGGGGCGATGCTCCGAGAAGATCTCCTCCATGCGAGACTTGTTAGCGATGTCCGCCACCAAGGTATAGGCGTTGATATCCCGCCAATCCCTCGCCATCATCAAGCGGATGTCGTGCAAGGGAGTCTCCGCTTGATCTACCAAGATCAAACGATCCGGAGCGAATGAGGCGATCTGGCGCACCATCTCGCCACCAATGCTGCCGGCGGCTCCCGTTATCAGGATGCGTTGACCACGAAGCAAGCGGCCCACCGCCTCCATGTCTATCTCTATCTTTTCCCGGGGAAGCAGATCCTCGATCTCAACCTTCCGGAGTTGTGTATGCATCAAATCGCTCCTGCCATCCCATTCTTGCGCCGCCGGGGTCACGTAGATCTTGATCCCCGCCTCCGCCAAACGGGCCACCATATCCGGCTGTTCCCGGATGGAGTCGCTCTTCAAGGGGGAGACGAAAAGGATCGTCGCCCGCTCCCGGCGCATCGCATCGATCAGCTCCTCATCGAAAGGGTACACACGCACTCCCATCAATATACGATTCTGCATGTTCCCGGCCTCCGAGACGAAGCCTGCCAGCACGTACTGTGCGGGATCTTGGTTCTGGATGCTCTTCGCCAAACTGATACCGCCCTGCTTCACGCCGAAGATAAAGGCACGCTCAGCCTTCGACTGGCGAAAGGTCGTCACGTAGAAATACTTCACGAACACACGCATCGCCCACATCAAGCTCATCGCCAGCAGGGAGGATAGCACAAGGTCTCGTTTACGGATATACACCAAGTAAGGCGAAAAATCCGTAAACTCTTGGAAGGTCACCACGCAAACCACACCGAACAGCACGGCGAAGCCCACCCGTTGCAAATCCACGAAGGAAGAGTAACGAATGATGCCCGAATACGTACGGAACAGCCTAAAGCCCACCAGATAAGGCACTAGGCAAACACCCCACGTGAGCGACAGGTGCCAAAAGATGCCCATCGTGGCGAAGATCCCGTTATTCAAGGCATATACCAGCAAGCCTGAAAACAGGATCACCAAGCAATCCAACAGGATAATGCTCCAATACGGCAACGCTTTCCTTGAGAAATACCACGTTGAGAGTTTAGAAAAAAGGTTCATCATGAATAAAATTTTTGGTTCATGTCAGCTGGGGCAAGCCCTCCACCTCACCGGCATGCCATCTTCGGTAGTCGGTCGAAGAGGATTCGGGAGCAGTTAGTACCACGTAATCCGTCTCGTCCCACCGCAAGATATGTTTACGGGCGTAGGAACGCAGCGAGCGATCCGTAACGGAGACCATCACGATTGGGAACGGGTAGGCGAACAGGCGCAGCGGTGTGGTCTCGCTATCCGGGAACGCACGATGCAGCTGGTAGGCCGAACGCTCGAAAGCCACCCAATAAGGTCCTGTACAATATAAGTGGATCGAGGTATGGTTCATGCGCTCACGCTCCATGATCTCGTTCAGGTGTTCGTTTAGCAATGCGACCAAGCGAATACCGGAGGGAAGGGAAGACATTTCTTTTTGAATTATGAATTGTAAATTATGAATTTTGAATTATTCATTATGTTTCAGCCACCGGTCGTAATCAGCCAACCGACGGATCAAAGATAATTTACTCTTCTTCGGGGAGGATTCCCGGCTCCACGGATCGATCAACTCGTGCGCACGATAATAATAGATACTGCTATCCGTACAGCCATAAAGCGTAAGTAGTAATAATGCCAACGACTGCTCCGCACGGATCAAGGATAAGAACGAGACGATCGTTCCGATCAACGACTTTTGCCGCTCCTCGTCCCCTAATATCGTATAGGCAGGCAACAAGAGGGAATAGAGCTTGCAACGCATCACGGCCGAATCCAACTGCAACTCCCCATAGGTACGCAAGGTCTCGGCCGCCAGCTCACGATCGGCAGCCGTAACGCCACAACTTCCCCAATGACGCCCTAGTGCCTCATGAAGACCATTTTGTATCCGGGAATTGTCCAAACGGGTATATACATGCTTGCCTTCCTCGGCCAAGCTGATCACCTCATATTCGCCCGGCTGAACACGCAACAGGGGAACCCACATCCAGTTGTCCACGCATACCATTACCTCCCGCTCGCCAACACCGGGCTGTATTACTACACTTGCCTCAACACCTTTGAAACGACCATCCGTGATGCGTATCCGGTCACCTTTACGCAAATAACCCGCTTCCGGCACATACACCGGAAGCTCATCCGAGTAAGAACGGGCCACCCAACGCAAGTTTTCCATCTCACGATCGGAAACAAAAGGATATGAGCCACGGCCATCCACGCTAGGCAGGAAATTATACAAGGGAAAATCTCGTTTCAAACGGAAGATCTCATATACAGAAGAGCGGATAAACACATAATTGTAGAGCAACGGACGGTGAGTCTCCACCAAATGCCCTTCACGGCGGCGCATCTCCACGAAAGAGGGGGCGAAGAAATCGAACGTAGGCTCACCCAAACGCACTCTGCGATCCAACTCCTTCTTCAAACCCTTAGCAGGGCCTTTATGACAAGCGGGAAGAGATAACACATACCATCTTACGGCGTGGACATCACGCAATGGTAAAGGAGGAAGATCATGACCCATAGGTAATTCAATGCCATATCAGAGCATCATATTAACACACTGATAATCTAACACTTAAATCAAAAATTCTTTTCTATTCCCGAAAATTTAAAAGCAATATAAACCATGTCAATATCTCTTCTATCGGGACGTGAAAGAGTGGCTACTTGGGAAGTAGCGTAAAAAGTGAGAAAATCATTATTACCCTGCTGTAGAGACGGAGTGTGCTCCGTCTCCCACCGTCAGGTAGTAATTTAAAATACCTATTTGAGGGGATGAGACGGGGCACGCCCCGTCTCTACACGATAGTTCGTACGATTTTTGGGTGACGTGATGATGTAGGGAATATGAGGTCGTTTCGTCTCCATTGTCGTGTCCGTACACCACGCATAGAAACGAAAAATAGAGGAAAGACAAATTCGGAAAACAAACAAAGCCTACACAAAGCCTAAAAATTGTTTGTTATTCGGTGTTTTTTATTAAATTTGCGGCGTGGAAGATTACGCTACTTCCCAAGTAGCCTATCGCCTACCCCACCTTTGATACCTCATTATATATACTCTCGAAGCAAGCCTTGTTCACCGCAGACATCCTATCCAACGAGAAGCTTTTCAAATAGATTTGCGTGGTCTTGATCGATTGGTGTCCCAGCAATTCGCTGATCATCTCGATCGGTACACCCTGTTCCTTCAAGGTCGTGGCGAAAGAGTGACGGATTGAGTACGAGGTAACCATTTCCGTCACACCACAGGCATTTGCCAGTTCCTTCAAGGAACTGTTGAAATCAGCCAAGGCAGAGGTATATTCCCGGAAGGCCTCTTCACCCGTTTTCGTCCCACTCAAGAAAGTGAATAGATAAGGAGAGTCCCGAAGCGTGTCGGTCATTAACGCAGCCAACAACTCCTTGGCCACAGGCTGTATCTCGACCAACATCGGCGTACCCGTCTTCTGGCGGTTATACCTCAAGACACCACTCCGGATATCACTCTTTTTCAAATGAGCGAAATCGACAAATGCCATACCGCAAAACAAGAACATCAAACACAATGCCCGCTGTGTTTTCCGCAGCCCCGAATCATCCAACGGAGCGGTCATCAACAAACGCAAGGATTCCGTAGGCAACGCCTTCTTCTGTTTGCTTTTCACTCCCATGAAAATCCCCTTGAACAAATAACGGGAAAAAGGAGCCTCCCCATTCTCCATTGCCAACCCATACACACGGCGAATCCTACGCATATAGGTAGACACCGTATTCCACGAGCATTCCCGGTCCCGCAAATAGTCTTGATACCTCAAAAGCATTTCCCGGTCGATACGGGTATAAGGAATCACCTCCTGCCCACAAAAACGCAGGAATGAATTCAAGGCATCTTGATAACTCTTGGCGGACGAATAACGTCCTTGCTCTCTCAATCGGGCTATATACATCCGCATACCCTCCGCTAAATCATACTGTTTCATATTTTCACGTATAAAAAAAGTAAATTACAATAAAAAACACGGTTAATTCGTGATTGTCTACTTACATTTGCAGAAAAACAAATACTATGGACAAGATCGTAGAAATAGCCCGGTTCACCTATCCGGCGGATGCCCAACCGCTGATGGCCCTGTTGAGGTCGGAAGGGATAGAATGTTATCTCCGCAATGAGTTAAGCAGCCAGATCATGGCCGGTTACGTAGACGTAGGCGGCGCACGGGTGGAGATTCTGGAAAGCGACGTTCCCCGAGCCATGAAGATCATGGAGGAAGGCGGTTACGACCTGCCCCGGGAAGACGAGCAAGCGGAACCGGTAGAACAAGTCGCCGGATTCGCACGTCATATCCCTTTTCTACGAAAATATCCCTTAGAGAAACAAATCATGATCCTATTCGTCATCATAGCTGTCTTTTTGGCTTTGGTGATTTACTTCGGATCGCTTATTTCATCAAACTAAACAAATGTAATCAATGGCACGCAGAAAGATAACAAATAGTCAAGCCGTATGTATCACCTTACTATGGGGTGTCTTATGCTACATGCTGCTTGTATACAGCGAAACGATCAATTTCGACGTCATATTTGCCCTTGTAGCCTCCGCTATCATTGTGTTCGTTCCGATCTATAAGAATTTCAAGCATAGAGACGAATAACATTTCGTCGTTTTTTCAAACTTAATATATCTAAATGATATTTTTTATGCATTTTCTCTTTCAATTATTTGCTAGTGTCAAAAATTAGCTTACCTTTGCCACGTCGTTAAACAAACGGCGTACGGATAACAAAATGGTATAACATTCTAAATATAAAATTCAGTCATGAAGGCAAGTGAAGTTTTAGACAACTTGAAAAGAAGATTTCCGAACGAACCGGAATATCATCAAGCAGTATCAGAGGTTTTAGGGACTATCGAGGAAGCTTACAACGAGCATCCGGAATTTGAGAAAAGCAACTTGATCGAGCGCCTTTGTATCCCCGATCGCATTTTCTCTTTCCGTGTAACTTGGATGGACGATAAGGGACAAATCCAGACGAACATGGGTTACCGTATCCAGCACAACAACGCTATCGGCCCGTACAAAGGCGGTATCCGTTTCCACGCTTCCGTAAACCAATCGATCCTTAAGTTCTTGGCTTTTGAGCAAACGTTTAAAAATTCACTGACTACATTGCCGATGGGTGGTGGTAAAGGAGGTTCCGACTTTAGCCCGAGAGGAAAGTCAAACGCTGAGATCATGCGTTTCTGCCAAGCCTTCATCCTTGAGTTATGGCGCCATATCGGTCCGGACACGGATGTTCCCGCCGGCGATATCGGTGTAGGCGGACGTGAGGTCGCTTATATGTATGGAATGTACAAGAAATTGGCTCGTGAGAATACGGGTACATTCACGGGTAAGGGTATCGAGTTCGGAGGTTCCTTGATCCGTCCGGAAGCTACAGGTTACGGAAACGTATATTTCTTGTTGCAGATGCTGAAAACCCGCAACATTGATATCAAGGACAAGGTAGTTTGTGTATCAGGTTCCGGAAACGTGGCTCAATATACGGTAGAGAAATTAATCAGTCTTGGAGCGAAAGTTGTCACGATGTCTGATTCCGACGGTTATATCTATGATCCGGATGGTATCGACCGTGAGAAACTGGATTATATCATGGAGTTGAAGAACTTGTATCGTGGCCGTATCCGTGAATACGCGGAGCAATACGGATGCAAATATGTACAAGGCGCTCGTCCTTGGGGAGAGAAATGCGACATCGCTATGCCGAGCGCAACCCAGAATGAGTTGAACGGCGACGATGCCAAGACTTTATTGGCCAACGGTTGCTTCGCCGTATCCGAAGGCGCTAACATGCCTTCTACGCCAGAAGCTATCGACGCATTCCTTGAGGCCAAGATCCTTTACGCTCCGGGTAAGGCCGCTAACGCAGGTGGTGTATCCGTTTCCGGTCTTGAGATGACTCAGAACGCACAGAAGTTAAGCTGGAGCAGCGAGGAAGTAGACCAGAAACTTCAGAGCATCATGGAAAACATCCACGAGCAATGCGTAAAATACGGAAAGCAAGAGGATGGTTACGTAAACTACGTGAAAGGCGCCAACGTAGCCGGCTTCATGAAGGTAGCTAAGGCTATGATGGCACAAGGAATACTCTAGGTAATTGAAAATTGAGAATTGAAAATTAGTTAGAGAGGAGAGATTGATGATCATATAAGCGAGGGGGATAGGCTTTGAGAGGCTATTCCCCTTTCTTATTTCCGACGAAGTCCCAATTTTCAATTTTCAATTCTTAATTTTCAATTAAAAAGCGGTATCTTAGTGCCGTAAATCGATAAGTATGATAACAGAAGAACTTAGGAAGCTATACCAATCATATACCGGATCACCGGCAGAGGAAATAACAGAGTTACCGTCATCCGGCTCTAACCGCCGGTATTTCAGGATAAAAGGTCCTGAGACGTTGATTGGAGTTAGTGGCACTTCTACTGAGGAGAACGAGGCTTTTATCTATATGGCAAAACATTTCCGGGAGAAGGGCTTACCCGTACCGCAAGTATATGCCAGCTCGGACGACCATTCATTTTATATCCAAGAAGATTTAGGAGATACGCTTCTTTTCAACGCCATCGAGAAAGGCCGTAAAAGCAGTGTATTCGACGAGGAGGAACGCCGTTTATTACACAAGACGATCACCAAACTCCCCGACATCCAGTTCTTGGGGTCCGACGGTTTCGATTTCTCGTATTGCCATCCGCAAGCCGAGTTCAACCAACGGTCTATCCTTTGGGACTTGAATTATTTCAAGTACTGTTTCTTAAAGGCTACCGGGATGGAGTTTCAGGAAAATCGTCTGGAAGATGATTTCTTGAAGATGAGCGACGTATTGTTACGCAGTTCCTCCGCCACGTTCCTGTACCGTGATTTCCAGTCACGCAATGTTATGGTAAAGGATGGAGAGCCTTGGTTTATTGATTTTCAAGGTGGACGAAAAGGCCCGGTTTATTACGACGTGGCTTCCTTCCTTTGGCAGGCGAAAGCGAAATATCCGGAGGATCTGAGGAATGAATTACTATCGGATTATATCACGGCCCTACGTAAATATATCCCGGTAGACGAAGCTTACTTCCATAGCCAGCTGCGCCATTTCGTCCTGTTTAGGACCTTGCAGGTATTGGGGGCTTATGGTTTCCGGGGGTATTTCGAGAAAAAGCCTCATTTCATCCAAAGCGTCCCGTTCGCGATCGAGAACCTGCGGCAGTTATTGAAGAATGACTATCCGGAATATCCCTATTTATGCTCCGTCCTTCGTGAGCTTACCGGGTTGAAACAATTCACGGATGATATCCAGAAACATATGCTGGAAGTAAAGGTCATGAGCTTCGCCTATAAAAAAGGAATCCCGAACGACCCTAGCGGGAACGGAGGTGGATTCGTATTCGATTGCCGTGCTATAAACAACCCCGGTAAATACGAGCGTTACAATCATTTCACCGGTTTGGATGAGCCAGTGATCCAGTTCTTGGAGGATGACGGGGAGATCACGAACTTCCTCGAGCATGTCTACCATATCGTAGACGCCTCGGTAAAACGATATATGGATCGTGGATTCACCAATTTGATGATTTGTTTCGGATGTACGGGAGGACAGCACCGTTCGGTCTATTCCGCACAGCATCTGGCGGAACATCTTAACACCAAGTTCGGAGTAAAAGTACATTTAGTACATAGAGAACAAAATATAGAACAACTCTTTAACCCTACATTATGAAAGCTATGATTTTCGCGGCCGGTACTGGTTCCAGACTGAAGCCGTTAACCGATCACACGCCAAAAGCGCTTATACCTATCGGGGGCAAACCGATGCTAGAACACGTCATACTGAAACTGAAATCCTCCGGTTTCGACCAGATCGTGATCAATATCCACCATTTAGGCAACCAGATCGTGGATTTTCTGGAGGCGAACAACAACTTCGGTGTCCGGATCGAAATCTCGGACGAGAGCGATTATCTGCTGGATACGGGAGGAGGAATCAAGAAGGCCACTTCTCTTTTATGCGGGAACGAGCCTTTCTTGATACATAATGTCGATATCTTATCGAACGTGGATCTCAAGAAACTATACGATACCCATGTACAAACGAACCCGTTGGCTACCTTACTCGTCAGCCAGCGCAATACCTCACGTTATCTATTATTTAATAAGGAGAATAGACTGTGTGGTTGGCGTAATCATGAGACCGGCGAGGTAAAATCTTACTATCCCTATTTTGACCCGGATCAACACAACGAGTACGCCTTTAGCGGAATCCACGTACTCTCGCCCAAGATATTGGAGCTGATGGAAGAATGGACCGGAAAGTTCTCTATCATTAACTTCTATCTGGCTATTTGCGCCAAAACCGATATCAGGGCTTATATGGCGGATAACCTAAAACTATTGGATATCGGCAAGCCGGAAACCTTGGCCGCCGCCGAGGAATGGCTACGACAAAACATCTAACAAAATATTTCACACATGAAAAAAACTAGTTTTATCTACTTACTCTTGTTGATCGCGCTGGGCCTCAGCTCTTGCCAGCAAGAGAAGACTTTCAGGGTTCTTCAATTCAACATCTGGCAGGAAGGCGCTGTCGTAAAAGGAGGCTTTGACGCTATCGCTGACGAGATCGTAAGAAGTAACGCCGATTTCGTTACGTTAAGCGAGGTACGTAATTATCATCAGACCCGTTTTTGCGACCAGATCGTGGAAGCGTTGCAGCAAAGAGGACAAACGTACTATTCTTTCTACACCGAGGATTCCGGTCTGTTAAGCCGCTACCCGATCACGGATAGCACGACCGTCTATCCCTTGAACGATGACAGGGGTAGTATGTACAAGGCCATTACCCACATCGGCGATGCCGAGGTAGCTCTTTACACCGCCCATCTGGATTATCGTAATTGCGCTTATTACGATGCCCGTGGATACGACGGAAATACATGGGACGAGGAACCTCCTGTCACCAATCTGGACACACTCCTATGGTTGAACGAGCAATCTGTCCGTGACGACGCTATCGCTTGCTTCCTAAAAGAGGCGAAAAAGGATCGGGAAGCCGGACGGATCGTTATCCTCGGAGGGGACTTTAACGAGCCTTCCCATCTGGACTGGACCGAGGCGACCAAAGATATGAGAGACCACCAAGGATTGGTTGTTCCTTGGCACGTATCCGTCATGCTGGAGAAAGACGGCTTCAAAGATACGTACCGTGAGATCTTCCCGAACCCTGTAACTCATCCGGGACTTACCTGCCCGGCGGACTGTAAGGATATCGCTTTAGAGAAATTGGTTTGGTCGCCGAAAGCGGACGATAGAGATCGCATCGATTTCATCCATTACGCTCCATTCGAGGGATTAACGCTTACAGATGTATGTATCATCGGTCCGAAAGGTGACATCCTCCGTGGGCAAAGAGAGACGGAAGAGACCTCCGACCCGATCATGACTCCCCTTGGAATCTGGCCTACCGACCACAAAGCGGTTCTTGCCACTTTCCACTTGAAATAAAAAATGGATTCGCGAGACCCGTCTTACCGGCTCGTCTCGCAAATCCACAAACAACTATCTTCTCTTGAAACGCTATCTTTTTATGGTTTCAATACCACGCCAAGACTTTTCTTCCCATCCATCTTAATCGTAATCGGAGCATCAAAATGTACATGACGAAGATATTCCGTCTCCTCTACGGCGGGTTGCGCATTCAAGAACGCCTCATCGAACCAACCATCTCCCTTAAATGGATTAACCGTAAAATAGCCCACTCCGAACGAAGTCAGGTTCTGGAAGAAATGGGTACCTTGACTCGGGTCTACCCGATAGTTCTCCAATCCGCATTCCACAATCACCCGTGCGTTACTGATATGCGGCCATTTCACCGGAATACCCAACCAAGAGTCGCTGCTCCCCCATCGACCGGGGCCGACTAATACGTATCCTTTCTCCTGATCGGTAAACGAACGGTTCATCTTCTCGATCTCATAAGCGATCAACTGATTATTGGATGAATTAAAAGCGCCCGTCTTCACATAGATAATATCCTGTACGTCGCCAACGATGCCATGCCCCAAAACACTGGTAGAAGAAAGGATGGTTTCCTCGTTCTTCACCAAGCTCAGATCCTCGTCCATAATCTCTTTATTATCTACGATCGGACGGATTTGCAACAGATAGAAAGTCGCCCTTGTATGATCCGACGGGTCCATGTTGACAGCGAACTCAATCTCGACCGGACGACCCATTTCCTGCTGCCCGATCCGTAAGATCTGATCCAACGTATCCGCCAGCGGGAATACGTCATGCTGTAGGATATTCACGAAAGAAAGGATCTTACGACCGCCCGGATAATAACCGTCACGGATAATCTGATCGTACGGATCGTATGTAGAGACAATATATTTCAAGGAACCTTCAGCGTCAGCGTCCTTCAAACCCAGCTTCACCAAGTTAAAGGCATCATCCACCGAGAAAGCCTCCGCCATATTCTTCAAATCCAAGGCATAGAAACGAGTCTGCGTTTCCCTAAGAGCGAAATCCATCGTACTCATCTGCAAGATACTATGGGGATGTCGGGGAGAGAAACGCAAGGTTTGCCCGCCGTCGACGATATACTTACCCAATCCCAAGGCGATATTCGCGATCCCATCTTCCGCCTTCTCGTTACCGATCGGATAGAAATTCAAGGAACGGGCCACGCCCGACATCGTCGGATAGAAATGATCATTATAACGGGAGCCCACCACTTCTTGCAAGACGATAGCCATCTTCTCCTGATCGATCAAGTTCGA
Organism: Parabacteroides sp. D25; assembly: GCF_000307475.1. Classification (NCBI taxonomy): domain Bacteria; kingdom Pseudomonadati; phylum Bacteroidota; class Bacteroidia; order Bacteroidales; family Tannerellaceae; genus Parabacteroides; species Parabacteroides sp. D25. The sequence continues at coordinate 118,162 of NZ_JH976504.1, forward strand.
GGTAGCCGTCATATACGCCTTACTGTCCTTATAAAAGACAGAGGCATACACCGCCTTGATAGCGTCGCTCACCGTACGGAGCATATCGTATTTCTCCTCGATCTTAGGTACCATATACGTAGAATAGATCCCGGCGAAAGGTTGATAATGCGAATCTTCCAGCAGGCTGGAGGAACGCACGGCGATCGGGCTTTTCACCACATCGAAGAAAGCCATCAAGTCCTCGATTAAACGGGAGGGCAAGCTGGCCCGCAAGAAATACCGGAGGATCGTCTCGTCGTCCGCATCGCCCAGCGCTACCGGATACAACTCGTTCGTCTCCATGAACTCGTCGAAGATGTCGGTACAGATCACGACCGTCTTCGGGATATTCACGGCAAAATTATCACTCTCCAGCTTAGGGTATCGCTTCACCATCGCACCGATAAAGGCAAGACCTCTACCCTTACCTCCCAGCGAACCGTCACCAATACGGGCAAAATTACTATACTCATCAAAACGATCCTTCTGATAAACCGCCACGACACCCGTGTTCTTCATCCGGCGATATTGCACGATCAAGTCGAAAATCAATTTCCGGGCCTCATCCATATCCTTATAGTCACTCACGTCCACATGCTTCAAAACCTCGGCGGGCGGAAACATGGCACGGGAATAAAAGAAACGGGAGAAATGATTCCGGGAGAGATGGTAAACCAACGAATCGTCGGGAATCTGGAAGACTTTCTTTTGAAGGTCTTTCAAATCCTTGATGCGCATGATCTCCTCTTTCGTATGCGGATTCAGGATCACGAAATCGCCGAAACCGAAACGCTGCATGATCTTCTTTTTCAAATCCTGCGGATAACTCTTGGAATTCTTATCGATAAACGAGGCGTTCAGTTCCTTCGCATATATATGGTTGCTGGCCTCCGAAGACTCCAACACGAAAGGAATGATCAAACCCGTTTTCCGTACATACTGTCCGAACTTATAACCGGCATACGGATCTTTCACGCCATTGTGCATAAAACTCATGTCCGAGATAATACCCAACATATTATCCCGATACTGATCAAAGATACGTACCGCCTCCTCGTAATTCCGGGCCAATTTGATCTTCGGACGGCCCCGCATACGCAACGTACGCTGGTGATCGTTCAACGCCTCCTTCGCGAACATCTGGCTCTGCTCCAGCACAAACTTATATAAATGAGGCAAAGCGGACGAATAGAAACGAATGGAATCCTCCACCAACAAGATGATCTGTACCCCCACGCTGGCCGTATCGTCCGGAGCGTTCATCTTATCCTCGATCAACTTGATAATCGCCAGTAACAACTCCGAGTTACCCAACCAGCTGAACACATAATCGATAGCACTCAGATCCTCGTTGGCGATCCGCTTAGACACCTCTTTCGAGAAAGGAGTCAATACAACGATCGGAATATTCGGATAATGCACCTTTATCTCGCTCGCCGCAGCGAATATATCCCGGTTATCCATATTCGGCATGCAAATGATCAATTCGAAGTTCCGGTTCTTCAACTCATTCAAAGCCTCTTCCTCGGTAGTCACCTGCGTAAACCGGGGTGGGTAACGGAGGCTTAAGGAAGTATATTCGTTAAATATCTGCTCATCTACACGCCCGTCATCTTCCAGCATGAAGGAATCATATTTCGTAGCGATAAGCAATACATTATATATACGCTTATTCATTAGATTGGCAAACGGGGTGTCTCTGAACACCAAGTCTTTTAAGTTCGGTATACCGCTCATAATAGATTCTGATAGAATTATTCGAGTCAAATGTAAGGAAAAATAATAACTATTGAAACATGAAAGTACGCATTCTGACTCTAACTGAAGATTTTTAGGTTTTCACTGATAAAAAGTAAGCGAAACTCTTGGTCATTCCAAAGAATTACCTACATTTGCCAACAGAATGTTATCCTTTTAAAGAATATAAATGCTATGAAGACTGAAGTTATTTTATCAGCGCTAGAGGCAAAACATCCGGGAGAAAAGGAGTATTTGCAAGCAGTAAAAGAAGTGCTTTTATCAATTGAGGAAGTGTACAACCAACATCCGGAATTTGAGAAAGCGAAAATCATTGAACGCCTAGTTGAGCCGGAACGTATTTTCACTTTCCGTGTGCCTTGGGTAGATGATAAAGGTGAGATACAAGTTAACTTGGGATACCGTGTTCAGTTCAACAACGCAATCGGCCCGTACAAGGGAGGTATCCGTTTCCACCCGTCCGTTAACTTGTCTATCTTGAAATTCTTAGGATTCGAGCAAACATTTAAAAACGCTTTGACAACCCTTCCGATGGGTGGTGGCAAAGGTGGTTCCGATTTCGCTCCGAGAGGAAAGAGCGATGCCGAGATCATGCGTTTCTGCCAAGCGTTTATTCTTGAATTATGGCGTAATCTTGGTCCGGACAGGGATGTTCCGGCTGGCGATATAGGCGTAGGTGGCCGTGAGGTTGGTTATATGTACGGTATGTACAAGAAATTGGCTCGCGAGAACACAGGTACGTTCACGGGTAAGGGCATGGAGTTCGGAGGTTCTATCCTTCGTCCGGAAGCTACCGGCTTCGGCGCTCTTTACTTCGTTCATCAGATGTTGGAGACTCACGGAATCGATATCAAGGACAAGACGGTCGCCATCTCTGGTTTCGGCAACGTGGCTTGGGGTGCCGCTACAAAGGCAACCGAGTTGGGCGCTAAAGTGGTTACTATCTCCGGTCCTGACGGATATATCTATGATCCGGCGGGTATCTCCGGCGAGAAGATCGACTATATGTTGGAATTGCGTAATTCCGGAAATGATATCGTAGCTCCTTACGCAGACGAATTCCCGGGCTCTACCTTCTATCCCGGCAAGAAACCTTGGGAACAAAAAGTAGATATAGCGTTGCCATGCGCTACCCAAAATGAGTTGAACGAGGCTGACGCTCGTAAGTTGATCGAGAACAAGACTTTGTGCGTAGCTGAGGTTTCTAACATGGGTTGTACGGCTGAGGCTGTAGACTTGTTCATCGAGCATAAGCAATTATTCGCTCCGGGTAAGGCTGTCAACGCCGGAGGTGTAGCTACTTCCGGATTAGAGATGACTCAGAACGCTATGCATATCTCATGGACTGCCGCCGAGGTAGACGCTAAATTACATCAGATCATGAGCGCAATCCACGAACAATGCGTAGCTCACGGTAAAGATGGCGAATATATCAATTATGTAAAAGGCGCGAATATCGCAGGCTTCATGAAAGTAGCGAAAGCTATGATGGCACAAGGTATCGTATAAGAATAAGGTCAGTTTAGGCTAAATAAAAACATAGTTATGAATTCTTTGAACCTTAGTTATGGTTTGAGAATTTCATAACTATGTTTTTTAAGCTCATATCAGCGGACTTTCCCGGGGTTCTTAGCGATAAAATCCTTCCATCCCGTATACTTCTTTTCCGAGATCGGATTATTGGTTTGGAAATAATGACAAACAGCCGCCGCCAACCCATCCGTAGCGTCCAATTGCGGAAGCATGGACTCATCCGGTATCTTCAGATAGCGTTGTAGCATGCCGGCCACTTGTTCTTTCGCCGCATTTCCATTCCCCGTGATCGAGAGCTTGATTTTTAGAGGGGCGTACTCGAAGATCGGGATATCCCGCTCCAAGGCCGCAGCCATCGCTACCCCTTGCGCCCTTCCGAGTTTCAACATACTCTGTACGTTCTTCCCGAAGAAAGGCGCCTCGATAGCCAACTCATCCGGATGGTATTGATCGATCAAGGCCAAGACCCGTTCGAATATCTTACGCAGACGGAGATAATGATCCTCATATTTATTCAATTGCAGGATTCCCATAGCTTCCAGCTTCGGTTTATTCCCCTCGATCTTCAAGATTCCGTATCCCATCACGATCGTACCGGGGTCTATGCCTAATATAATACGGTCCTTGATCATTTAGGTAGCTCTATATCTTCCAACAGGGTAGAGAATCCTGCGATTTTCTCTTTATAACGTCCTATCAAATCTTGCTGCAAGGCTCCGCCTTCCTTACGCACCCACTCATTCAACGAATCGATATCCCTCGTATGAAACTGTACGGAAAAACTTTCACCTTCCTCATTCCGCGAATCCAAGATCCGTCTCAAATAAGGACTATAAAGGATACCGCTCTCGGAGGCTTTCGGTATATAACTATTCTTCAAATATTCCAGACATTCATCCACGATATCCTTATGGATATGAAAAGTCGTATTATAAATTATCATCTTCTTTCCTTTCTCTTGAAATTTCTTATACAAAGATAGCGCATATATCAAGAAAAGCCTTATATTTGCACATGAATTAACAAGACGGGGCATTAGCTCATCTGGCTAGAGCGACAGACTGGCAGTCTGTAGGTGATCGGTTCGAGTCCGATATGCTCCACCAATAATAAATTAAGCGGTTACAAAACAAGTAGCCGCTTTTTTTATTGATAAAAATCGTTTTGTTTTGGCGTTTTGTTGCATTTGGTGACGCAAATTTGACGCAAATAATAACGCTGTTGCGTTCATTGCATTTCCGGTTTAACACCCAGTTTAACCTTACCTCCCAAACCTCGCTAGAACCGCAGCCTTATCAAACAAAATTAGGCAGTTACCTAAAAAGATAACTGCCTAATTTTGTGAGCCGAAAGCCGGACTTGAACCGGCGACCTACGCATTACGAATGCGTTGCTCTACCAGCTGAGCTATTTCGGCAACATTTGTTTCTTTATTTCGGGCGCAAAGATACAGGGTTTATTTGACATCTGCAAGAAGATTCGCTAAAAAATCATCTAAATCTGCATCTAAATCTTTTAATAGAGGATCGTCCAGACGAAGCATATCATCATCGATGAAGAGAAGTTCCTCTATTACAACAAAATCCTCATCGGTCAAGCTAACAGAAAGAGGCTTCATGAATCGGGGGACGTCAAAAATATTCTTGGTAGACAAGATCGTAAGAACCGCCTTCACCGAAGCGGCAACCCGCTTATTGAATGCGTTCTCCTCCTCGTTCGAGTTCACCCAATCGAAGATAACGATCTTTTCGATCAAATGCTCCTCATCATCATAAATTTGCAGTTCCCCGCTTTCCGCATCAGCCTGCACATATAAGTCGCTTATAAAATTACCGGACTCATCCTTGGCCAGCTTTTCAACAGCCGACGTAAAAGCGTTCTCGATGAGGGATTGAACCTTTGCCATATTTGCGTTCATATATTAATTCTCCTTTATTCGAATATGCGTCAAAAGTAATAATAATTCACCGAATAACGCCGTTAATCCTCACCAAATTGCACATTTAGTTTCTTATCGGAACGAATTCGTTCGGCCAACGCCTGTACATAGAGTTCCAATAATTTGGTACTCTTATCATTATCACCATTATTACGCTTGAATAAATCGTATGATTTATGAGCCCACTCATAGGCTTCTTTTAAAGCTCCTCTCATCTCATGGCATAGGGCCAGATTAGAGGCCGCCTTCGCCCGGCTTTTCCAGTTTTCCGTACCCCGGTAAAGCCCGGACCAACGATCTTCCGCCATATCCCATTTCTCATTAGCCGCATAAGCGGAAGCCTCTTTCCAACGTGAACCCATTCCGGTAAAGTACCAACGAGTCTCCTTCTCCCAATGAGGAACAAAATTAGCGTAGACCTTCGCCCCGAAATATTTACCGGCCCCACGCAAAGCATTCTCCGGAGAGGGCAATACCTTATCCAAGATCGGCATATAATCCGCACTTTCCGCCCAATAAATACTATCTTTCATATGTACCGTCGCCAGTGGAGCCTCACGATCGGGAACGTAACTGCGTATCACGCCAGCCATCTGCACGTCGATCATTCCCATTACATACCCTTCGCCCAAGGTACCTACGCTTTTCTTCATATCGAACAGCAAGCGGTCGATGGAGATAACCGCATCGGCACCGGTCTCATCGCATAGCGACGCTACTTGCCCTTGGGTAAGTTTCGTATCCAGAAACGCCTGATTATCCTTTCGAACCCCATCATGGTAAAGCAATACGTCGTTAAAATAAGAAGCCTCCACGATAGCCTCCCCTAAAGTACGGCAAGCGTCAAACAGCGCACTATCCGCTTTCGCTTTGCAAGTATCCTGCTTTTCTCCCTGCAAGGTGTATTCGTAACCCGCATCCTCCGGTTGGGGGACGGCATTGTTTACGATAAGTACCTTGGCGACATTCTCAGGAAACGTCACCTCCGCAGGATTATACGTCTCGATACCTACATAATTAATCGTGCTACAAGCGGACAACAAACCCGCTATGCCTATAAAAAGAATGCTTCTCATCTTCATCTATTTAAAAGGGGGCGATTTACGCCCCCACATTATGTCAAATCACTCACAGCCTTGAAATAGCCGATAGACTCCGCGATCCCCAAGAAGGGGTCTTTCATGTCTTTCTCGTATTCCAAGCTACACATTCCCGTGTAATTAACTTCCCGCATCATACGGATCAGCGCAGGGAAGTCGATCTTTCCACGACCGATCTCGATCCCGACTCCCGCCTTCGAAGAATCCGTCACGTCCTTGATGTGCATATCGAATACCCGGGTATGGTATTTCTTCAAGTCGGCGACAGGATCACAGCCGTTTCGCAAGTCATGCCCGACATCCAGACACATACCGATACGGGGGTCTAAATCCTTCGTATGCTCCCAAACGTCCGTAGCATCGGGATACGTCTTAATATCAGGACCGTGCAAGTGGATAGCGTAATGAAAATCATACTCCTTCACTTTTTTATCCACATAGGGTAAAAGCTCGTAATTCGGGACACCGACGATTAACTTCACTCCTACCCGCTTCGCATAATCAAACGCACGATCTATCTCTTCCTCACTCTTCATATAAATAGGACCTACGGCATATCCCGTCACTTTATGGGCAGCGCATTTATCATGAAAAGCCCTAATCTGCTCATCCGTACTATTCAACGGCAAATGGAAATCCTTGATGCAAAGATAATGGATATCTAATCGTTCCAACGTCTTCAACGTCGTATCTAAATCAAAATTAACGAAAGTATATCCCGCCATTCCCAGATGGAACGGGTTTACGGCCTTCGGGGCTTTTGGCTTTACAGGGTCCGGCAAAGCGGCCCGGGCGATCGTGGAGGTACCTAATAAAAGGGCACCCGCCAATCCTTGTTTAAAAAATGTACGTCTTGAGTGTTTCATGGTCTATTACAATATTATATATAATGTATACTGTTTATCTTGGGAAAATAACGCTAAAGGTAGAGCCTACCCCTTGCTGGGAAGTCACTTCTATACGACCGCCGAGCTTTGTGACCAAAGCCTTGGAGATAGCCAATCCCAAGCCGACTCCATTGGTCCATTGCGTCAACTTGACAAAACGATCGAAAACCCGTTCCAATTGGTCGTCCGGGATTCCCTCGCCTGTATCCGTCACATAAAAGCGGATTTCCTGCTCCGTCACGTCATACCCGAAGCAAATATAACCTTTTTTCGTGTGCTTGATAGCATTCGTCAATAAATTAGTGAGGACTTGCGTTAATCTACTCCGATCGGTATAAAGCGTAAAAGGTTGGCAATCATCCAATCGAAGTTCTACATTTTCGGGCATACGTAATAAAATGATACTATAGATATCTTTCATTAAAGCCTTCATTTCATGATTCGCCAAAACGAAAGTCAACGTATTCGACTCGATTTTCGATATATCCAATACGTCTTCTATCAAGCGTTGCAACAATTCATTATTACTTTGTATAATATTGGAGAGTTCATGACGAGTTTCCGCATCTTCCTCATCGGCGATCACCTGCGAGAATCCGACGATGGCGTTCAATGGCGTCCTGATCTCATGATTCATGTTTGCCAAGAACGCAGATTTCAGGTGATCCGCCTCCTCCGCTTTCTCTTTTGCGATCTTTAATCGTATCCCCGCACGATGACGGGCATAGGCGACTATACCCAAGCCCGCACATAGTAACAACACCAAGACAAATCCTCCTCGAAGCATCAAGATACGGACACGCGACTTTTCCGCCTCTAGCTCCAGTTTCTTACTTTGTATCTCTAGTTTTTCCACCTCTCGTTGGGTTTTCAACTTCGCTAAATCCTCGTAATATTTTACCCGCATAATCGAGTCGTGCACTTCTTTAGAATCTCTGTAAGCCCTAGCCGCTTCCATCCCTCTTCCAAGCTTATAATAGAGATCCGCCTTAAAATCCTCCACTGAGACCCAATCACTAAAGCGTTTCTTATCCAAGAGCATTAGTTCCAATTTGTTCGCCAAATCAATGGCCTTCTCATATTTCCCCGCTAAAGCGTAATAATTCATCCAAAGGAATTGAGGCAGGATTTGCTCGGCATTCATATTATTCTTCTTTTCGATATCCTCCATCATCCTCAAGTGCTGATAAACCAAGGAAGGCTCTTTTTCCGCCACGTAATACTGGGCCGAGTAATAATGATAGCGATCTTTTAAAAAAGCGACAGTATGTTCCGCATCCAATTGAGTAATGCCCTCTTTCTCGCACTCTTGTATGCAAGAATCCAATTTATTCAAATACTCCAATCGCAAATCCTTCGTAAGCAACAGCCGTAACACGTAATACCAACGCATCCTAGAGGCATTACGTTCTTCCATGCGAGATAAGATCTCCCGGCTTAATTGAATACCCTCCTCATCCAATCCTATATTAAAATAGAAATTCGCTAAAGCTTGGTTTGCCATATCCACCCCATCCGGATAATTAAAACAGGTCGCAAGATTCCTCAAGCTATCCACCTCCCGGATTACCAATCCCTGCATCCCCTCATTCGCTAAAGAATAGATATTCCATCCTTTCGCCCTACATAATTCCTCGATCCGGTTTGTCGCGATGAAAAGGGGTTCCGCTATTTTCAAATATATTCGCAAGCTATCCGGATCTTGCATATAGTAATAACGCATCAAGAATAGTAAGGCATTTCCTTTGTAATAATCGTTACGTTGCCTCTGTGCCTCTTCTAATAGCAAATCCGCATATACTTTATATACTTTGTTATGCGTATTGGCATAAAGTAATTCGTTCAAGCGTATTAGTTTACTACTATCCGGCAAAACCTTGATTTCTCTTCGTAAGCTATCGACAAACGTGTCACCTTTCGCCCTATCCGGAATAAGCAAAGTTAGAATCAACGTCCAACAACCAATAAAAAACAATCTCTTCATATATACCTTGAAAAGTTAGCACGACTATCCATTATTCAATGCCCGGCAAGTTAATAAAAATTTAAATGCCAAGACATCAACATAAACAAGTTTAATATCACATTTTCAACTTATACAACAAAAAGCCTATATCAACCAAAAAAAGATTGATATAGGCTCTTATTTCAAAGAAACGGCCGTTCTATTTATTTTGTCAAGGCAGCGATACTTTCCTCGATAGACTTAATCTTCGATTCGGCATCGGCTTGCTTTTTCTTCTCCATCTCGATTACTTTCGCCGGGGCTTTGCTCACGAAGTTCTCATTGCCTAATTTCTTCATGACAGAAGCCAAGAAACCTTTTTGGTATTTCAATTCTTCTTGAAGCTTAGCCAACTCTTCCTCCACATTGATCAGATTGCCTAAAGGTACGGCATATTCAGTCGTACGGACCAAGAACGATACAGCACCGGCCGCTTTCTCCTCTACCTTGGAGATGGAAGAGAGATTGCACATCTTAGCGATTACGGCGTTGAACGCCTCATTGTGCTCACCCACGATCTGCAATTCCAGCGCATCCTTATTCGGTATATTCTTTTGCAAACGAATGGTACGGACACCACCAACGATCTCTTTCACGATCTCGAAAGCATCCAAATAAGCGCTATCCGCAACAGCTACTTCCGGCATTTGGGCAACCATCAAGCTCTCACCTTCCTTACGAGGCTCAAGGGCTTGCCATAATTCCTCGGTAATAAACGGCATGAAAGGATGAAGCAAACGAAGCAAGGCATCGAAGAAACCTAACGTAGCCTCATAAGTAGCCTTGTCGATCGGCTGCTGATACCCCGGTTTTACCATCTCCAGATACCATGAGGAGAACTCATCCCAGAACAATTTATAGACAGCCATCATCGCTTCGCTCAGACGATATTTACTGAAAGAGTCGTCTACCTCGGCAATCGTCTTATCCAGCTGCATCTTGAACCATTTCACGGCGATAGCGGAAGCCTCCGGCTGAGCGATCGTATCGTCTACCGTCCAGCCCTTCACCAAGCGGAAAGCATTCCATATCTTATTATTGAAGTTACGTCCTTGCTCACACAAAGCATCATCGAAAGGAATATCATTTCCGGCAGGAGCCGCGAGCATCAAGCCCATACGCACGCCGTCCGCACCGTATTGCTCGATCAATTGCAACGGATCGGGAGAGTTTCCTAAAGATTTGGACATCTTACGTCCCAGCTTATCGCGAACGATACCCGTAAAGTAGACGCTCTTGAACGGCATTTTCCCTCTGTACTCATAGCCGGCCATAATCATACGGGCTACCCAGAAGAAGATGATATCCGGTCCGGTTACCAAATCACTGGTCGGATAGTAATAATTGATTTCCTCGTTATCCGGGTTATTGATACCGTCGAACAGGGAGATCGGCCACAACCAAGAGGAGAACCAAGTATCCAATACGTCCTCGTCCTGACGCAAATCAGACATGGTCAGATTCGGGTTACCACATTTCTCTTTCGCCAGTTCCAAAGCTTTCTCTTCCGTCTCGGCTACCACGTAACCACCTTCCGGCAAGAAGTAAGCCGGGATACGGTGTCCCCACCAAAGCTGACGGCTGATACACCAGTCCTTGATATTCTCCATCCAATGGCGGTAGGTGTTCTTGAACTTCGGCGGATAGAACTTGATATCGTCCTTCATGACCGGCTCCAAGGCGATCTGGGCTAGATGTTCCATCTTCAAGAACCATTGCATAGACAATTTCGGTTCGATAGGCACGTTCGTACGCTCCGAGAAACCCACCTTGTTCTCGTAAGCCTCTACCTTCTCCAAAAGACCGGCGTTACGCAAGTCTTCCTCGATCTGCTTGCGGACATCGAAACGATCCATGCCCACATACAGGCCGGCAGCCTCGCTCAACGTACCGTTATCGTTAAATATATCGATAGAAGGCAAATTATATTTCTCGCCCAACATATAGTCGTTTACATCGTGCGCGGGGGTCACTTTCAAACAGCCCGTACCGAACTCTATATCCACGTAATCATCCTCGATCACCGGAATCTCACGGCCTACCAGCGGAACGATCACTTTCTTTCCTCTCAGATGTTGGTTCTTCGGGTCGTTCGGGTTGATACACATCGCCGTATCTCCCATAATCGTCTCCGGACGGGTAGTGGCGACAATGGCGTATCCCTCCTCGCCTACGATCTTATAGCGAAGATAGTACAACTTACTATGCTCTTCCTTATAGATAACCTCCTCATCGGACAGGGCCGTCAACGCCTTAGGGTCCCAATTCACCATACGCACGCCCCGGTAGATCAAGCCCTTCTTATATAGATCGACAAAAACCTTGATGACGCTTTCCGAACGTTTCTCGTCCATCGTGAACGCCGTACGATCCCAATCGCAGGAAGCCCCCAATTTACGAAGTTGCTTCAAGATAATGCCGCCATGCTCTTCTTTCCATTCCCAAGCGTGACGCAAGAACTCGTCGCGAGTCAGATCGGTCTTCTTGATTCCTTGCCCGGCCAAACGATTCACCACTTTCGCCTCCGTAGCGATCGAAGCATGGTCCGTACCCGGTACCCAACAAGCGTTCTTACCCATCATACGGGCACGGCGAACCAAGATATCTTGGATCGTATTGTTAAGCATATGTCCCATGTGCAATACGCCGGTGACGTTAGGGGGCGGGATTACAATCGTATACGGCTCACGACCGTCTGGCTTTGACTTAAAGAAGCCGTTATCCAACCAATACTGATACCACTTCCCCTCTACTTCAGCGGGATTGTACTTACTAGCGATTTCCATATTTTTATAACTAATTAGTCTTTACACATTTCTCGATCCGCGAAAGTACAAAAAATATAGACAAAAAACGCTGAGCATCGGGAAATATAGTCGGCCGAGACAATAGGCATTCTCTCTCGGATACGCCACTATTCTATAAACCACGACATGGTTTGTACAGACCAAGTCGTGGTTTATACAGATCACGACGTGATTTATAAAGACCACGCCGCTATTTTGAAAATAGAGTGAATGGCAATTACTTTTACATCCGGGGATTTGAAGGTTTATTCCTATAACAAGCAAACTATTTATAACGGTTTTTCTATTCCACGCTATTGCAGTTTCGCGTAAATGCCTGTATCTTCGCGTACTATAAAAAATAGATATGAGAAAGCGATCTGAGTATAAAGGAGGGGATAATCGACGTAAACCCTCTAAAGAACGACAGGTAACGGTGGGTGAAAGTAACACTTTGCTACCTTTCCTGTTCGAGTTATTAAAAGAGCAAAGCCGTTCATCCGTGAAAGGATTATTGAGCAGGGGACAGATCTCGGTAAACGGGAAAGTCACCCGGCAGTTCGATGCCCCGCTGAACCCTAACGATACGGTCGGGATCAACTATGGAAGAGGGAAGGTGGAATTCAACAATCCGTTACTTAGAATTGTTTGGGAAGATGATGACCTCATCGTGATCAACAAGCGGGAAGGTTTGCTATCCGTATCTACCGATCGTATCAAAGAGCGTACGGCCTACCGTATCCTGAGCGATTACTTGAAAGAATGCGACCCTCGCAACAAGATATTCGTCTTGCACCGTCTGGACCGAGACACATCGGGTATCATGATGTTCGCCAAGAACCAGAAGGTAAAAGAGCAACTACAGTCCAACTGGAGCGAGGCTATCACGCAACGGACCTACGTGGCCGTGATAGAGGGACGGCCGGAGAAAGACACGGATTTGATCGTATCCAACCTCGTGGAGAACAAGCATATGCAAGTGTACGTGACACAAGATGGTGACGGGAAGGAAGCGATCACACGCTACCGACTCCTGCAAACGAACAATCGTTATTCGCTCGTGGAACTCGATCTGGAGACGGGACGCAAGAACCAAATCCGTGCGCAGATGCAATCCATCGGCCATCCGATAGCCGGAGACTCTAAATACGGGGCGGAGACAAATCCCGCCGGACGCTTGATGCTCCATGCCCGCAGGCTCTGTTTCATCCACCCGGTAACAGGCGAGGAGATGCGCTTCGAGACACGGATCCCGGAGAAATTCACATCGACAGCAAAGTAATCTATCAATAAAGGACAAAAAATGAAGAAGCTCATCAGTTCGATCATGCTGGCGCTAATAGCGCTGGTAGCGCAGGCACAAATACTTACGCCTGTCAAGTGGAAAATTAAACTAGACGACAAGGGCGGCGCACCCGAGAAAGAGATCGTCTTTACCGCCACGGCGGACAAAGGTTGGCACCTGTATGACATGAACCTGCCGGAAGGAGGTCCTGTTTCTACATCTTTCACATTCGAGACATTGAATGGAGCTGAACTGATTGGTCAACCGGTTCCTTCTGTAAAGCCGACCACGGTTTACGACGAGCAATTTGCCATGAATCTTCGTTGGTATCCGGGTACGGTATCGTTCATCCAAAAACTAAAAGTTACCGATCCCGCTAAATTCAAGGTAGAGGGCGAGGTGGAATTTATGGCTTGTAATGACGAGACTTGCCTTCCCCCAGATCAAATACCTTTCTCTTTCGATAAGAAAAGTATCCATGTAGATCCAGCTCTGGCAGCTAATAGCTCGACTACAGAGGTGGATAAAGAGGACGCCACGGCCATACAGCCGGATACGCAAGTCGTAGCGGAAGAGGCCAGCGAGTTGAACACTCCGGACCCTGCCGCTAAAAAGACACCGGCTACGACATCTCCTAAAGCGTCCGACAGCTTAACCGATAGCCCGAATCTTTGGTCTCCGGTGATCGACCAATTGAAATCGTTCGGCGACGCTACGGTATCGGCGGCGGATACCTCTTGGTTATTCATCTTCTTCGCGGGTTTCTTGGGAGGTTTGATCGCCTTATTGACTCCTTGCGTTTGGCCGATGATCCCTATGACGGTTAGCTTCTTCCTGAAACGTACGAAAGATCGTAAGAAAGCGATTCGCGACGCTATCACCTATGGGTTATCTATTATCGTAATCTATTTGGTGATGGGCTTGTTGATCACCGGTATCTTCGGAGCGAGCGCATTGAATGATTTATCAACGAACGCGATCTTTAATATCCTGTTCTTCTTGCTGTTGGTAGTATTCGCAGTCTCCTTCTTCGGAGCCTTCGAGCTGGTATTACCTGCGTCATGGACTAGCAAATTGGATAGCAAGGCCGATTCGACGACCGGCGTATTGAGTATTTTCTTTATGTCGTTTACGTTGGTATTGGTATCTTTCTCTTGTACGGGCCCGATTATCGGAACCTTGTTGGTACAGGCTGCTTCTATGGGTACGGCGGTAGGACCGGCTATCGGTATGTTTGGTTTCGCCTTGGCGTTATCCATCCCGTTCAGTGTCTTCGCCATCTTCCCGAATATGCTGCAAAGTATGCCGAAATCCGGCGGATGGTTGAATTCCGTGAAGGTCGTATTGGGCTTCTTGGAGTTGGCATTGGCTTTGAAGTTCCTTTCCGTAGCGGATTTAGCGTATGGCTGGCGTTTACTAGACCGTGAGGCTTTTATCGTGCTTTGGATCGTGATCTTCAGCTTATTGGGTGTTTATCTATTAGGCAAGATCAAGTTTAGCCACGATAGCGAAGTAAAATATGTATCTGTTCCTCGTCTGTTCATGGCGATTATCTCTTTCGCTTTCGCCATTTACATGGTTCCGGGACTTTGGGGCGCTCCGTTAAAGGCGATCAGCGCGTTCGCTCCTCCGTTGTATACACAAGATTTCAATCTATACAAAAACGAGGTACACGCCGCGTTCGACGATTATGAATCCGGTATGGCTTATGCCAAGAAGGTAAATAAACCCGTCATGATCGACTTCTCCGGTTTCGGTTGCGTAAACTGCCGTAAGATGGAGGCTTCCGTTTGGACGGATCCTAAGGTGAAGCAAATGCTAGAAAATGATTACGTGCTAATCACTCTCATGGTAGACGATAAGACGAAACTCCCGCAACCCATCGAGATCCAAGAGAACGGAAAGACTCGTAAGCTGAAGACGATCGGTGATAAATGGAGTTATTTGCAACGAAGCAAGTTCGGTTCTAATGCCCAGCCATTCTACATCTTATTGAATGACGAGGGACAGCCGCTCGGACCTTCATACGCATTCAATGAGGATGTTTCCAAATACATCCAGTTCCTTCAAAACGGATTGAAAGAATTCAAGAAAGAACAACAATAAAACAAACAGAGGGCCGGGTTCTACCCTGCCCTCTTTCTTTTACAATCATTATAGAATAAGTAAATAATATGGCAACTAGAGAAGAGAAGATGGAAGCCTTCGGGCAATTACTCGACATTCTGGATGAATTACGGGTAAAATGCCCTTGGGATCGTAAACAGACAAACGAGAGCCTCCGCACGAATACGATCGAGGAAACCTATGAACTATGCGAGGCCTTGATGCGTGAGGATAACACAAACATAAAAAAAGAATTAGGAGACCTGTTATTGCACATCGTCTTTTACTCCAAGATCGGCGAGGAAAAAGAAGCTTTCGATATCAAGGATGTCTGCGACAGCCTTTGCCAGAAACTGATTTACCGCCATCCACACGTATTCGGAGATACCTCCGCCGATACCGCTCAAAAGGTAGAGCAAAGCTGGGAGCAGCTTAAGTTGAAAGAAAAGGGGGGTAACAAAACCGTACTGGAGGGTGTTCCCGCTTCCCTCCCATCCGTAGTAAAAGCGCATCGTATCCAAGATAAGGCCCGTAACGTAGGTTTCGACTGGGAACAACGTGATCAAGTATGGGATAAGGTACAGGAGGAATTTAATGAGTTGAAAACCGAGATAGACAGGATGGACGCAGATAAGATGGAAGCTGAGTTCGGAGATCTCTTCTTTAGCTTGATCAACGCTGCCCGCCTATACAAAATAAATCCGGACAACGCATTGGAACGCACGAACCAGAAGTTTATCCGCCGTTTTAATTATCTAGAGGAGCACACGATCCAAGAAGGTCGTTCCTTGAAAGATATGACATTGGAGGAAATGGATCAACTGTGGAATGAAGCCAAGGCCAAAGGCTTATAAAGCAAGGATAAGGGCAAAACAAAAGGGGAACCGACATCACGTCGCCACCCCTCCCTTAACTTAAACGCCAAAACTAAATCTAAACAAAAAAAACAAATAATGATAATATTTTACTTTTTCTGTTTTTCTTCCTTTTTATTGTCCCGACCACTCTTCATGAAATTCCGGACAAACTTATATTCCGCATTTCGGTACTTATAGACCTTTTCGGGAGAAAGTATCTTCTTGAATCTCTCAAAATACTCTTTTTCCAACTGTGCCTCTTTTATCTCAACATCCAGACATTCGTCTATCACTTTGTTATAATCAGCATCTGTCGGATTCTCCTTATGTCGAATTTCTTTTGATAACTTACGACATTCACGACCTACCTCAAATTTTTTCTGTCGCAACTCATTGCATAAAGGAATAAATTGTGCAGCTTCCTCAGGTGTAAGGCCAACTTCAGCCGTAATAAAAGCATTCCGCCTTGCTTCGAATGCCTCTCTATCAAAATGTCTTTGCTCTTTCTTCTCTTGTGCCGTAGCATTGAAAGAGAGTAGAACCGAAATCGCTACAAATGTAATGAAAAATATTTTATTCATACAAGTATTATTACAAAAATCTTCGATAAAATTACTATTTTAAACTTTATTCAGAATAGGAAAGTTCCTCATCTAAGAGATAATTGGCGTACTGAGCTTCCAAATACTCCAAATACTCCTCATCTTCTTCCGCTTCAATAGCGTCTAAAGCCGTTGTCGGGACTTCCGTCCGGACCAGTAAAGAATCAGACGCAGTACTACCATCGGAACCGTTTATTCCCACGATAGCCTTGAAAAACAAACCAAGACCAGCGAATACCGCAGCCATGTACAACCACGGACGAACACGATCCATCAAGGAAATCCGTTTCGCCCTCTCCTCCTGCTTCTCGGGGAGCTGACTCATGATCCGCTCCGTAAGCCCTTCCATATACCCTTCCGGTACAGTGAAAGGATTAGTTCCTTTCAAGCGATCTAGGTTGTTTTCTTCTTTTTTCATACTTTTTCTCTTTTTATATTGCTTTGACAGCGATTCGGGCAAAAGGTTTAAACCTCTTTTGTTAAAAACTCCTCGATTTTTTTCACCGCATGATGATACGAGGCCTTCAAAGCCCCGACAGAGGTACCTAGTATCTCGGACATCTCCTCGTACTTCATCTCCTCGTTATACTTCATATTGAAAACCAAGCGTTGTTTCTCCGGCAAGGTAAGAATAGCGTTTTGCAATCTTACCTGTATCTCGTCACCATCGAAGTATTCATCCCCTTTCAAACGTTCCAGCAAAAAGGTATCCGCATCGTCGATAGATACGTTATTCATATTTCGCTGTTTATTTAGGAAAGTAATGCACTCGTTGATCGCGATCTTATAAAGCCATGTAGATAATTTGGCCTCACCGCGAAAAAGCTCGATGTTCGTCCAAGCTTTCAAAAATGTATTTTGGAGTAAGTCGTTCGCATCCTCATGATCCAGTACCATCTTTCGTATATGCCAATACAACTTCTCGCCATACAAGCTTACGACCTTGGCAAAGGCCTCACGTTGTCGGGCCGGGTCCCGGAGCTGTACTACAATTTCGTCTTCTGTATAGGATTGCATTTTTTCTATTTTGGGAAGTGCCCAGAACAGGACTCGAACCTGCACGATCGCAAAACCACTCGCACCTGAAACGAGCGCGTCTACCAATTCCGCCACCTGGGCTTTTTTTAATCATTCTGAAGCGCAACCTATCGGTATTGCGCATACAAAGGTAATCGTTTTTTCCAATTAGCAAGCAAATGAAAATAAAAAAAGCGACCGTCCCTTCCGGAACGGCCGCCCATATCATTAATCACGGGAGTCGATTACATCATACCACCCATTCCGCCGCCCATACCCGGATTCATCGGAGGCATAGCAGGAGTCTCTTCTTTTTTCTCAGCGATCACGCACTCAGTAGTCAAGAACATACCTGCGATAGAAGCAGCGTTCTCCAATGCTACGCGAGTTACCTTAGCTGGGTCGATTACACCAGCCTCGCACAAATTCTCGAAACAGTCCTTACGAGCGTTGTAACCGAAGTCGCCCTTGCCTTCCTTCACTTTCTGAACGATAACGGCACCTTCCTTACCAGCGTTAGCTACGATCTGGCGAAGCGGCTCCTCGATAGCGCGCTTAACGATCTCGATACCTGTAGTCTCGTCCTCGTTGTCGCCCTTCATACCTTCCAATGCATCGATAGCACGGATATAGGCAACACCACCACCGGGCACCGTACCTTCTTCGATAGCGGCACGAGTTGCGTGTAATGCGTCATCCACACGGTCTTTCTTCTCTTTCATCTCAACCTCAGAAGGAGCACCTACGTAAAGAACAGCTACACCGCCGGCCATCTTAGCCAAACGCTCTTGCAATTTCTCTTTATCATAATCAGATGTCGTATTCTCCATCTGGATCTTGATCTGGCCGATACGAGCTTGGATAGCCTCCTTGTCACCAGCACCATTTACAATGGTAGTGGTATCTTTGTCTACCGTGATCTTCTCAGCGGTACCTAGCATATCCATTGTAGCACCTTCCAATTTCAAACCTTTCTCCTCAGAGATAACCGTACCGCCTGTCAATACAGCGATATCTTCCAACATAGCCTTACGACGGTCGCCGAAGCCCGGAGCCTTAACAGCGCAGATCTTCAAGGAACCACGCAGACGATTCACTACCAATGTAGCCAAAGCCTCGCTGTCGATATCCTCAGCGATGATCAAAAGAGGACGTCCGCTCTGTACGGTCGGCTCAAGGATAGGAAGAAGGTCTTTTAATACGGAGATCTTCTTGTCATAAATCAAGATATACGGATTCTCCATCTGGCACTCCATCTTCTCTGTATCCGTTACGAAGTACGGAGAGATATAACCGCGGTCGAACTGCATACCCTCAACTACGTCAACTGTAGTTTCAGTACCTTTAGCTTCCTCAACCGTGATAACACCTTCAGTCTTCACACGTTGCATAGCCTCCGCGATCAACTTACCGATAGCCTCGTCACCATTTGCGGAGATCTTCGCTACATGCTCGATCTTCTCGAACTTATCACCTACAGCCTCAGCTTGGTTAGCGATGCTCTCTACAACCTTAGCGACAGCCTTGTCGATACCACGTTTCAAATCCATCGGGTTCGCTCCGGCAGTAACGTTCTTTAAACCGACACCAATGATAGACTGAGCCAAAACCGTAGCTGTAGTCGTACCGTCACCGGCGTTATCGTTTGTCTTGGAAGCCACTTCCTTAACTAATTGAGCACCCATGTTCTCGAACGGGCAAGTCAACTCAACTTCTTTAGCAACCGTTACACCATCTTTCGTGATGTGAGGAGCTCCGAATTTCTTCTCGATAATTACGTTACGACCTTTCGGGCCTAATGTTACCTTAACAGCATTAGCCAACTCATCCACACCTTTCTTCAAAAGGTCGCGGGCATCCATATCGTATTTAATCTCTTTTGCCATGATTGTATCTCTTTTTAATATTGTTGTTTATAAAAATGAATTAGATAATAGCTAAAACGTCTGCTTGGCGCATGATCAAGTATTTCTCACCGTCTAGTTCGATTTCCGTACCTGCATACTTACCATACAATACGTTATCACCAACCTTTACAACCATCTCCTCGTCTTTCGTTCCGTTACCTACGGCTACAATCTCACCCTTTAAAGGCTTTTCCTTTGCTGAGTCAGGAATAATAATTCCACCTAATGTTTTCTCTTCCGCAACGGCCGGCTTAATCAGCACGCGGTCTGCTAATGGTCTAATGTTCATTTTCTTGGTATTTTAAATGTTAATAATATTACGTTTTTAGTTTATGAACTTTGTGTTCACGCCTAAGTCTATGCGAATAGTGTGCCAAACGTATTCACCCGAGTTCGACTGACAATATTTCGGACGAAATAGACAAATATCCGAAGAGATAACTGACAACTTGTCTTTTTGCATCTCTCAAAAGGATTATCAATCGACCAGCAGCGTATTCATGGAATATGCTTTTACGATCGGAGTATAGACTCGATCGCCTATGCGGATGGAAAGGGAACGATCATCACTGGTCTCATTGGCGATAATCAAGGCGATACTGTTATCCGGGTTACGGAATGCCAGCAGATTCGTATAGGCTCCTTCCGTTTCTAATTTATATGCACCGGGCTGGACATAATGGCTGACATGTTTCATCACGTAGTATTCCGGAGTATATCGATAGCTCTTGGTTTGCGGATCTACGACAACCAATGAGTTTTGCGCCCATCCCCAACGACTGATCCCTCCATTTTCCAAAGATATATTCCAATACATATAGGCAGAAACGCCATTATCCAGAAAATGTCGCATCAACCCCCAAGAATACATGGCACCCTTCCAATCGTTCTTGCCATCTCCACATTCTTGCTCGGTTTGGTAAAGCTTCAACCCGGGATAACGTTTGTGGATTCCGGCGATAGCTCCCTTACCCGCCCATTGGAAACCGACACCTTTTACATATTTACCACTAGCGGGATCTGTCAATACCGTATCAACAAGCGACTCATTCGCACGTTCCATCGTGCCGAACATAATATCCACTCCTTGAACCTGCATGGCCGGCCCGAGATAATTACCGATAAAATTAGCCAAAGAAGCCGATGTCCAACAACAACTCGGGAATATTTGCGCAGAGTTGAACTCGTTCTGGGGCATTATGGCAAAGATTGGAATTCCGTGTTTCTTATAGGCCTCGATAAATTTAGAGAAATAGAGGGCATAGGCTTTCAGGTAAAGAGAGTCTTGGATAAACATATCCGTACCTTCATGGCCGACCTTATCGGCCGGCAAGCCATTTCGATACTTCTCGTCATAATTCTCACCCGTATAGGCAGAGGCATAGTGTTTGTTATATTTCATCCAAGCAGGAGGGCACCACGGGGAAGCCCACAAGCGTAAGTCTGGCTGATACTTTTGGGCGTTCTTGATAAAAGGGATCAACGTTTGTTGGTCATTGGCGATGGTAAAATGTTCCATCGTGAAATCACCGTCTACCTCGTCATACGAATACCAATCACGGGAGAAATCATTTGCTCCTACAGGCATCCGGCAAATCGTGAAGTTGGCTCCGACTCCGGGGAAGAAAAGCTCTTCCATGATTTCCTCACGTACACTTGGCTCCAGCTTACTCAAGGAAAGCCAACCTAATTCATTAAAACAGGCTCCGAAACCATCAATTTGTTGTTGATGCTTTTCTGTTAGAATTGTTATATCAATATTAGGTATCGTATCCGCAAGGGCGGAGATCAGATCGGGTTGCTCAGCCCAAGGGGTATTCTCGGTTGTCGTTACCCACTCGGCCCGGGGGGTGAAAGAGCAGGAAGAAAGGTATAAAGATATTGAGAGTATAAAAACAGGTATTTTCATGGTCGTTTCATTAATTTATAAGTTTAGAACCATTTAAACACGGACTACACGGATGACACGGAACACACGGATAAATACTAATACCGTGTCATCCGTGTAGTCCGTGTTCCATAATCCACTATTCTCTAAAAGCGTTCTATCAGCTCCTCGATAGTCACAAGGGTTTGCTCACCCGTGAGCATATTCTTTAAGTTGATTTTATTCTCGGCCATCTCATTCTCTCCGACTATCGCAACGAACGGGATTTTCTTAGCGTCCGCATATCCCATTTGCTTTTTCATCTTAGTAGACTCAGGATATAGCTCTGTACGAATCCCCGCCTTACGAACCTTAGCGATCAGCGGCAATAAATGAATCTCCTCTTTCTGTCCGAAGTTCACGAATAGAAGCTGTGTAGTCTTCAAAGATCCTTCCGGATATAAATCCAATTGGTTCAATACATCAAAGATACGATCAGCGCCGAAAGAGAAACCGACACCAGATACGCCTTCCATGCCAAATACCCCTGTCAGGTTGTCATAGCGACCACCACCCGTGATACTACCGATCTGTACGTCCAAGGCTTTCACCTCGAAAATCGCACCTGTATAATAGTTTAAGCCGCGAGCTAATGTCAGATCAAGCTCTAATTCCGCACGGATTGACGTATGAGAGATGCGCTCCAAAATAAAATCCAATTCGGCTACACCTTTCAAACCAGTCTCAGACGCAGATAATACCTCTTTCAAGGTAGCGATCTTTTCTTGATTTGAACCCTGCAGCATAATGATCGGCTGCAAACGCTCGATCGCCTCCTCGGGTAAACCCTTGGAACGAAGCTCTTCATTCACGTTGTCCAAGCCAATCTTATCCAGCTTGTCGATAGCTACCGTAATGTCTACGATCTTATCCGCCTCGCCTATGATTTCGGCAATACCGGAAAGGATCTTACGATTGTTCATCTTGATACACACACGAATGCCAAAACGATGGAACACCTCGTCCATAATCTGGATCAGTTCCACCTCATTGATCAAGGAATCAGAACCCACAACGTCGCCATCACATTGGTAGAACTCCCGGTAACGTCCCTTTTGCGGACGATCGGCACGCCAAACCGGTTGGATCTGGTAACGTTTGAACGGAAAACTGATCTCATTACGATGTTGTACCACGTAACGAGCGAACGGAACGGTCAAATCATAACGCAAGCCTTTCTCACAAGCCTTAGCAGCAAATCTCAACGGGTTCTTTTCCATTAACTCCTCATCTGAGATGCCCGCGAAACAATCTCCGGAATTCAATATCTTGAAAAGGAGCTTATCCCCTTCCTCGCCATATTTACCCATCAATGTAGAAAGGTTTTCCATGGCAGGAGTCTCTATTTGCTGGAAGCCATACAAGTGAAATACTTCACGGATCGTGTTGAATATATAATTACGTTTCGCCATTTCCTCCGGCGAAAAGTCCCGGGTACCTTTGGGTATGGAAGGTTTTTGCATGATCTTATGTTTTAAATGATTATTCTGTCCGCAAAGGTAATGTTTTTGCTCGAAATAAATAAGAAAATAACAATGCCCACTGTAAGGAGCTTACAATCGCAGTTATAAGCATCTTACAATGGGCATTCAAACATCCTTACAATGGGCATCCATGGAAAGCCTCTTCCGAGGCTTATCAATCCCGGCTTCTTCCCCCCAAGAATATCATTATATAATATAATAATGTAGCAAGCGAACCTAACGCGGCGACCACGTACGTATAAGCAGCGGAACGTAAAGCATCCTCTGCCTTATCATGCGTATAAGCATTTGTTATACCGGCATTGCTCAACCACGCTAAAGCACGTTGGCTGGCATTGATCTCGACCGGAAGCGTGATAAAGCTAAATAGCGTAGTCGTAGCGAACAAGATTATACCGAATAACAATAACTGAGGAAACGTATGCAATAATAACATACCACCCAACAACACCCATGTCATGATATTAGAGGCGAAACTAACAACCGGAACCAAGGCCGAACGCATTCTCAACGGAGCGTAAGCGGTAGCATGCTGCACAGCGTGACCGCACTCATGGGCGGCAACCGCAGCGGCGGCGATACTATTGCTATAATAAACCGACTCACTCAAGTTCACCGTCTGGTTAGCGGGATTGTAATGGTCCGTCAGATGTCCGGGTGTAGAAATCACCTTTACATCATAGATACCATTGTCATGCAACATCTTCTCAGCGACATCTTTTCCTGTCATGCCATTCGGCATAGGGATTTTCGAATACTTCTCAAACTTGCCCTGAAGGCGGGATGACACCAGCCAACTCAATAGCGCAAATCCAATAAATATAATCCAATACATACTCATAAATTTCTATCTTATTTAGTTTTATAAAACAACGACAAAAAGTTTGCCAAAGACAAAAATGGCAGGAGACACCCCTTGAGGAATGTGGTCTTCTGCCATTTTGTACGATTTATAACGAGTTTATTCTTCTGTATATCTGACAATCGTCTGTTCACGATCCGGTCCTACGGAAACGATCTTCACAGGCACACCCAGTTCTTCCTCCAAGAAAGAAAGGTAAGCGTTGAACTCCTCCGGGAACTCATCCTCGCTCTGCATCTTCGTCATGTCCGTCTTCCAACCCGGTAATTCCACGTATACAGGTTCGATCGTATCATCGATCTCATACGGGAACTCATTAGTCTCGACACCATTCATCTTATAAGCCACGCAAGCCTTGATCGTATCGAAGGTATCCAACACATCACTCTTCATCATGATCAATTGGCTTACACCGTTGATCATCACGGCATATTTCAAGGCTACCAAATCAATCCAGCCACAACGACGTTTACGTCCCGTAACCGCACCGAACTCATGGCCTAATTGACCGATCTTATCTCCCACCTCATCAAACAACTCGGTCGGGAACGGACCGCTACCTACACGTGTACAATAAGCCTTGAAGATTCCATATACCTCACCGATATTCCGGGGAGAAACACCCAGTCCCGTACAACATCCGGCACAGATCGTGTTAGAGGAAGTCACGAATGGATAAGAACCGAAGTCTATATCCAGCATCGTACCTTGAGCGCCTTCCGCCAAGACCGACTTACCTTCCTTCAAATAGTTATTGATGACATGCTCGCTATCAATCAATTTGAATTGTTTGAGATAGTTCAAGGCCTCCATCCATTGAGCCTCCATCTCGGTTATATCATATTCATAGTTCAATGAACGCAAGATCGCTTCATGTTTTGCTTTAGCGGCCGCATATTTCTCTTCGAAGTTATGCAATAAATCGCCCACACGAACACCGTTACGGCTAATCTTATCCGTATAAGTCGGGCCGATACCCTTTCCAGTCGTACCGATCTTTCCGGAACCTTTTGCGGCCTCGTAAGCGGCATCCAAGATCCGGTGAGTAGGTAAAATTAGGTGAGCTTTCTTAGAGATATAAAGCTGCTTGGTGATATCGTGACCACTCGCTGCCAATGATTCCGCTTCCTGCTTGAACAATAACGGGTCCAGAACGACACCGTTACCGATTACGTTTATTTTTCCACCTTGGAAAATACCGGAAGGAATCGAACGTAACACATACTTTTCCCCGTTAAACTCCAATGTATGTCCGGCATTAGGGCCTCCTTGAAAACGAGTTACCACATCGTAATTCGGAGTCAGCACATCGACAACCTTGCCTTTGCCCTCGTCGCCCCATTGCAATCCTAACAAAACGTCTACTTTCATCTTTTCTATATTTATTATAGGCTATTAATATTCTTATTTAACTGACCTTTGCTGCTTAAACTTGCATTTACTGCACAGGCCATAAATGTACAAACAATAATACTCCGGCGTAAAACGAGAGACTTTCAAGTTTCTCATATCCGCTTTCAACGCACTATTTCGCAGCTCCCGCATGGTCCCGCATCTCGTACAAACCAAATGCAAATGCGTATCAGCATAAATCCTCAACTCATATTGCACCGACTGGACGGTTATTTGATGACGCACCACCAAACCGGCATCAACCAGTACATCCAACGTATTATAGAGTGTTGCCTTACTGACATGGAAGTTGTCTTGCTCCAACCGATCCGAAAGCATACACACATCAAAATGACCGGGAAAAGCACATATCTCCTTGAATATAGCATATCTCTCCTCGGTTTTCCGCAGTTTCTTCTCCGTTAGATATTCGGTAAACAACGCACGTATTTCCGTATAAACTTTCGCTTCCATCTCCTAAAGACCGCACAAACGACAAAGTTAGCGCATTTATTTTAAACGCAAAGCCTTACCGATAATATTCAAACTCGAATTTTAATTCATTATAGATTTCTTGTAATTCCGGCGTGTTTCCCGCAGCCTCCTGAAATTCCTTGAAACCGTCTAGGATCCTTTCCGCATTCCCCTCGGATTGACGCCCATAAAACTTCATGGCTTGAATAGACGCTTGTTTCTCTTTCAGCGTAGATTTAAAATCCTTAGTCTCCGCTAGACTACTTAAGGTTTCTGCCAAGAAAGATCCTAAAACCACAGAAGATAAGCTGCCACCTCGCTTGAAATTCTCGGCCCAAGTAAGAAAGGCGACCGTGCGAGCGAACTCATTTTTCTTATCAGCAACCAGATCAGACGTGAAGTCCTCCATATAAGGCAGATGAACGAACAAGTTCCGGCAACAATGCTCCGCGATCTCTAAATAAGGAATCTCCTTGACCCAACGTTTCGCCTCATCCAAAGGCAACGTCTCGGCGGGTTGGAGAAAGGTCGCCAATATCTTAAACTCACGGATGTCTTCTTTCCATAAAGCCGCCGCTAGCTCTCCATTCGGTTTATGCTTACGGGCGATTCCCTTTATTTCGGGGTACGGAACCCCGAAATTTAACTTATATACGATACCTTTCTCACGCATACTCGTAGAAATCACCCCGTTCATCGCCAAACGAAGTTCCTTACGGATCTCCCTTATCTCGTCTTGTAAACTTTCCATCTATTAATTATTATAAGTCGGCAAGAAAGAATAATCACGGCCATAACGAAGCATCTGATCTGTATAACCTTCCGTGTAGTCCAAGACAATATCAGTAACCTCACCGTTAGAGTTCTTTACCTCTTTCATCACAGGATTGACAAAACCTTTATAGGGAGCCAAGTTTAACTTAGCATAGCGCTCCAAGACCTCCGCATGCAGCTCCGGATCTACTTTCACGCCGTATCCTTCAACAAGATTCTTTCCGGCCGCATAGTCACCCTCACTCTTGATACGTTGAATCTCAGCAAGCAATGTCCCAAACAACTCACGTAACCTCGGATAGTCATTCACAACCACATAGGTCTTGCCATCCCGTTTTTTCAGTTCGATCACATTCGCTTCCTTCCCTTTCTCGTAAGCCCACTTAGCGATCAACTGACGGTTACGCATATGCGCCTCTTCTACATTCTTGCCTAGCTCGATGCGAACCAACTGGGTCATCAAGCCATTCATTATATATTTATAGTATTCCGATTTATAAGCCTCGCCGTCCGGAAGCAATCCCAGTTCCACCAGCTTTGGATCTGCCAAATAATACAGGCCAAACAAATCCGCACGGGTTTCCTCCAGTGTAGAGCTATAGGCTTTCAGCGCATCCGGGTCCGTATTTTCCAGCAATTTACCGGAACCATGTCCCAGACACTCATGTAAATCCGTATGTAGATTATCCGTTAAGAAACCGTACTGCCTCATACCGTTCCGCTCCACGTCACTCCAAACAAACTCTTCGCTAAAGCCATTTCCTTGAGACGCCTTATCATAAGCCTCCGTGATATTCTCTATCGTAACAGACTTCGAGCCATGATCCCTACGAATCCAATCCGCATTTGGCAAATTGATACCGATCGGGGTAGCCGGATAGCAATCACCTCCCAACATAGATACCGTGATTACCTTAGCGCTAACTCCTTTCACCTTCTCTTTCTTGAAACGCTTATCTACCGGAGAATGATCCTCAAACCATTGCGCATTATCACTGATGATTTTTGTACGCTTAGTCGCCTCCTTATTCGTAAAATTCACGGTAGACTCCCAGCTTGCTTTCATTCCTAACGGATCCCCATAAGTCTCGATAAAGCCATTCACAAAATCCACCTCCGAAGCTGTATCCTCTACCCAAAGGATCGAATAAGCATCGAAAGTCTTCAAATCGCCCGTTTGATAATATTCGATCAATTTCCCGATGATCGCTTTCTGCGTATCATTCTCGGCGAAAGGCAAGGCTTGTCGCAATTGATCTACGATTTTTTCTATCGCGGCGGAATAAAGCCCTCCTACTTTCCAAACCTTTTCAACGACCGTACCGTTCTCTTTTACCAAACGGCTATTCAACCCGTAAGAAATCGGGGAAATGGTATCCTTTCCCATTTTCATTTGCGCATAGAAGTCCTCTACCTCTTTTTGACTGATGCCTCCCCCGTAATAATTATTAGAAGAAGCTTTGATCAGATCACCGTCACCGCTTTGTACGCTACGCTTTGGCATAACGCCCGGATCAAAGATTACCGGAGCGATCTCGATCATGAACTGATCCACGTTTTGATTCTCACGAAGAGGTAACTTCTTAGCGTCGATTTGGTGAATACAATCCATCAAGAACTCAGGAGAAAACCCCGGGGCAAACTTGTCCAACGCATAATGATGATGGATACCACTGGAGAACCACACCCGTTTCAAATAGGTTTCCAAAGCCTTGAATTGAGGGTCCTCCCGATCTCCCTTATAATTCGTATAAATAGCCTCCAGTGTCCTGCGGATCGCCAGATTATAGCGTCCATTCTGATCGAAGAATATATCACGTCCCATCAAGGCCGCTTCGGAAAGATGATATAATAGTTGCTTTTGTTGCAAGGACAGGGACTCAAAACCCGGAACTTTATAGCGAAGAATCTCCAGATCAGCGAACTGATCCACTACATAATTGAACTCCTTATCGGAATTTTGAGATGCCGTATCCGACTGTTGGCCTGTACAAGCCGTCATAACCATAGCTGTCATAAGCGATAACATTATTTTTTTCATACTTACTACGATTTGCTTTTCCTATAATATATTACATCTAAAGTACATAGTTTGAAGGCCCGCATTCCAATAAGGGCCAACCGCAAAGATAGAGAATATACAGTCAATATCAAAGGTTTGAGATTTTTTCTCTACTTTTGTAAGTTCAAAAGCAAAGACAAAAAAGAGAATGGAAATAGCGGCATTAGTTTCAGGAGGAGTAGACAGCTCTGTCGTAGTGCATCAACTCAAAGAGGCAGGATACGATCCGACCATCTTCTATATCCGTATCGGTATGGAAGACAAGGATGGCTATATCGATTGCCCGGCGGAAGAGGATATCGAGATCACCTCATATATCGCCCGCAAGTATGGATGCCGGTTCGAGATCGTCTCCCTACACGACGAGTATTGGGATCGGGTGGTAAGCTATACGATCGAATCTGTCAAACGCGGTCTTACCCCTAACCCGGATATGATGTGTAATAAATATATCAAGTTCGGTTGTTTCGAGGAAAAATGGGGCAAGGATTTCGATAAGATCGCTACCGGTCATTATGCCACGACCACGGAGATAGACGGCAAGATATGGCTTTCTACCGCCAAGGACCCGGTAAAAGATCAGACTGATTTCTTAGGGCAAATCACCCGCCTACAGATACAGAAACTCATGTTTCCGATCGGGCATTTAATGAAAAGTGAGGTACGTGCCATCGCCGAGGCCCAGAAATTGCCGAGCGCCAAGCGTAAAGATAGCCAAGGCATTTGCTTCTTAGGCAAGATTAACTACAACGACTTTATAGAGCGTTATTTAGGGAAACGCCCGGGAAAAATCGTGGAACTAGAGACGGGTAAGGTCTTGGGTAAACACAATGGATATTGGTTCCATACGATCGGCCAACGTAAGGGATTGGGATTAAGTGGCGGCCCTTGGTTCGTTATCCAAAAAGACATTAAGCGAAATATCATTTATGTCTCCAACGGCTACGACCCGGAAACGCAATATGGCAAGGTGATTAATATGCAAGGTTTCGATTTCATCACGGAAGATCCATGGGGAGAATTTGAGGGTGAGAAAGAAATCACTTTCAAGATCCGTCATACCCCGGAATTTACGCATGGCTACATCCGTCGTATCGGAGATCTATATCGTGTAGAATCCGACGAAAAGATTCAAGGTATCGCTCCCGGCCAATACAGTGTAATCTACGACAAAGACCATCACTTATGTCTGGGCAGCGGCATGATTATTGATGAGACCAAGTAACGCATATTCAGATTTATTCTAAATAAAAAACGGTCGCCTCAAAAGGAAGCGACCGTTTTTATTTTTCTATCTTATTCTATTAAATAGCATACAAAGAGCTGATAGACTCTCCACTACATACACGACGGATCGCCTCAGCGAACATGTCAGCGACAGATAATACCTTTACTTTCTCGCATTTCTTAGCGTAAGGAATAGAATCCGTAAAGATCATTTCCGCTAAAGCGGACTGATCTACACGAGTAGAAGCCGGATCAGACATCACAGCGTGGCTGGCGATAGCACGAACAGACTTAGCGCCATTCTCCAACATCAAGTTCGCGGCTTTCGTAATTGTTCCGGCCGTATCCACCATGTCATCAACCAAAAGGACATCCAAGCCCGTCACATCACCGATAATACGCATCTCGGCCACCTCATTGGCACGCAAACGAGATTTGTGGCAAATGACCATCGGCAAGCCTAAATACTTAGAATAGCTGCTGGCACGTTTCGTACCACCAACATCCGGAGTCGCGATACACAAGTTATCCAAAGGCAAAGACGTCTTGATATAATCCAAGAATACGGAAGAAGCATATAAGTGATCCACCGGAACATTAAAGAATCCTTGGATCTGATCCGCATGAAGGTCCATCGTAATCAAACGATTGATACCTGCCGTACTCAACATATCAGCGATCAACTTAGCGCCAATAGAAACACGAGGCTTATCCTTTCTATCCTGACGAGCCCAACCGAAGTAAGGGACTACAGCGATGATTGAATGTGCGGAAGCACGTTTAGCCGCGTCAATCATCAGAAGCAACTCCATCAGATTGTCTGAATTAGGGAATGTAGATTGTACTAAGAATACATCTCTACCGCGGATAGACTCTTCATAAGAAACAGAGAACTCACCATCGGCAAAGTGCTGGATATTCATCTGTCCCAGAGGACAACCTAAACTGTTGCAAATTTTCTCTGCAAGATACCGGGAGTTCGTTCCCGAAAACACCAAGAAAGGAGTTTGTGCACTCATTATTCCGAATATTTATCTTAAAGTGAATAGATTTAAATTGTGCCGCAAAAGTACAAAACTTATTTACAATAACCTCTTTATATTTGGAAAACTTTCTATATTTGCAACCGCAATGATGAAGTATTTACTCTATTTCTTCGTATTGGTAAGTGTATTTCTGACTTCGGGTTCTTCATCAACTCCCGAGAACCAACAGAAATACAACGATATTTACACCATGTACTCTCCGAATGAAGACAAGACGGAATACAATATCCCCCAAGCAGATATCGAACGATACGAAAAAGAGCTATACAACGGAAAACAAAGCTATAAGATGGAAGATGGCTATATCAGGGCTTCACTATTCCGCAACATCTCCACATCAAAAAACTCAAGGACAAACCTATCCTCATCCGCGGAAAGGATCGTACGGTTTATAAAAACTCAATATCCTAAAGAAAGACAAACATTCATTTCATTTTGTATAAATCCCCTTAAGTTCTCCTATGGGTACTATATCTATACTCTAAGACGTATTCTCATTTAAACTCTCTTTCCCCCTTATTTCCATCAAAAAAGTAGAAGATAGCACTTTAATGTCTGCATTCTCACTATTCTTATTTTCTAGATTTCTCAAAGGGAATAGAATAAACATCTATTTTGTTTTCTTATTGGGTCATATAGGATAGTTCTTATCAATTAATAATCAATCTAAAATGGAATTTTTATTAGACTTCATCTTACATATCGATCAGCATATGATCGAGATCGTACAAGAATATCATACTTGGGCCTACGCGATATTATTCCTAATCATTTTTTGTGAAACGGGATTGGTAGCCACCCCATTCTTGCCCGGGGATTCCCTCTTGTTCGTCGCCGGAGCGATAACAGCGTTACCCGGTATGCCTTTAGAGATAAATCTTTTAGCCTTGATATTATTCGCGGCGGCAGTATTGGGAGACTCCTGTAATTATATGATAGGTCATTTTTTTGGTCGTAAACTATTTAACAATCCCAACTCCAAGATATTCAAGAAAAGCCATTTGGACAAAACGCATGAGTTCTACAAAAAATATGGAGGCAAAACCATAATCATCGCCCGATTCGTACCGATTGTCCGTACTTTCGCTCCCTTTGTAGCCGGAATGGGTAAAATGCACTATTACTATTTCATGATCTACAACCTGATAGGCGGCGCTTTCTGGGTACTGCTTTTCTGCTATGCAGGATACTTTTTCGGAGATCTTCCTTTCGTACAGCAGAACCTCAAGCTATTGATCATAGCAATTATATTCATATCCATACTTCCTGCCGTAATAGAGGTAGTACGGGCAAAACTAAAAGCACGGAAAAGATGATGTTATTGATGGAATAAACAGTTCCGCCAAACGTATTACCATCTATAACCCACGCCCCATCTCTGATAGCGGAGTACCACGCATACGATTACAGGGGCTATTATCGGAGTTGGTGCGACCAAACGTTTCTCAGCCGTTCGTTGGGGAGTAACTCAAAGCTTGATGGCTGCATGGGTTCTTACGATCCCGGGAAGTGGGCTTTTAGCGGCTGGCATTTATTATACGGCTTCCCTTCTTTTCATTTAAATCAAAGGAAAAAGTCACCTAGCTTCATTGGGCAAGTATGTTAAGTTACTTTGCCATTTCACTTAAGTTACTTGCCCGATGAAGCTAGATGTCCCGTATCAACCACCTAACTCCACCAACGAATTATCTATACAGCACACCTAAACTTTTCAAGAAAGCTCTTATTTATGGAGAAAAGAGAACTTTAGCATCTTACCGGAATAAGCCGGGAGTTTCACTTGATAAGGATAAGCGTCTGTTAGCGTACTGATAGTCGTTTCCCCGGTTAACAAGTCGGTCAATTCAGCCGGTTTGTTATCCTCAAAATCAAGAGCCTTGAATGCCTCGACCGGGATATTTACCCATACACATTGGTCGGCACGGTCGAAATTCACGACCACCAGAAGTACCTCGTTCTTCCATTTGCGCAAGAACGCATACTGACGGTTCGGATTGAAATAAGGATTACCGGAGTTCGCGTACATCAAATCATAAAACGCTCCCTCGACAATAACCGGCTCGGATCGTACCACATTCAATAACTTAGCGTACATCTCACGCAACGAGCGTTCTGCCGGCGTTAATTTAGCCCCATCAAAGAGTCCATTATTATTCCAGTTCCGCAAACTCTCGACGCTCCAATAATCGAAGATGGTCGTACGGCCATCACGTCCACTGAAACCTTCAGCGTCCATTCCTCTTTCGCCAAGTTCCTGACCGCTATAGATCATAACCGGATTCGTATTCATGGCTGCGGAGACAATCATGCCCGGAATACCCGGACGAGCATCCCCCGCAAAGAAATCAGAAGCGACACGCTGTTCATCGTGATTCTCCAAGAAATTCAACATATTTTTCTGGATACCCTCCAACGATTGCCAACAATGCGATATATTACTAGCCGGAGCCTGTCCGCACATCACCGCACGAACCGTATCATAAAGACCAACCTTGTCATACAAATAATCAAAGTGTCCCGTATAAATATAATTCCTATACTCATCCGGATTATACACCTCCGCTATAAAGATCACATCACGCACCTTCTTCACCTGAGGAATCACCCAGTTCCAAAACTCGACCGGGACCATCTCCGCCATATCACAACGAAAACCATCCACTCCCTTATCAGCCCAGAACAACAAGATCTCCAACATTTTCTCCCACGTATTGGGAATGGTATTGAAATGGCAAGCACCACCGTGCATATAATCCACGCCGTAGTTCAGCTTCACCGTCTCATACCAATCGTTCTGGCTTGGATAGGCATCGAAATGATTGTTACCGGTCACCTTCGCCGGAAACTCACTATAGGCAAAATCCTCCTCACGCTGCGGATCAAAACGAAGCGTCAAGGTTTGCCCCGGAAGATAATAAAAGTTATTATTCACATCAAAAGCCTTGGACACATTATCCGTTTGACCTAAGTCCTCCACGAAAGGTTCCCGTGCGTCCGAGAAATATTGACGTGCTACATGGTTGGGTACAAAATCGATAATAACCTTCATCCCAGCCTCATGCGTACGTTTCACCAAATCCTCGAACTCACTCATACGGTTCTGGATATTATCCGCCAAATCCGGATCTATATCATAGTAATCTTTTATAGCATATGGAGATCCGGCCTTACCTTTTACTACGGCAGAATGGTCTTTCCGGATGCCAAACATGGTGTAATCGGTTTTTGTAGCGTGCTCTATCACCCCTGTATACCATACATGAGTAACACCTAGTTCTTTGATTTTGGATAAAGCCAAAGGAGTAAAAGCCGAAAACTTACCCACTCCATTCTCGGCTAAACTACCATTCATTACAGGAGATGGTCGCAGATTCCCAAACCAACGCGGGAATACCTGATAAATTACCATCTTGTTTTTTTGTTCCATTGCGTTCATCTATATATAAAGTTTTTGTGGGAAAGCGCTTTGTCCAGACAGACGATTTGTCACGGCATCAGGCCTTTCTTTCTTGCCGCGATCGCTTTCACCAAGGTTTCATATTTATTCTCATCCAACACTTTCTCAAAGCAACGGGCAGCGGCGGAATAGCCAATATTACAAATCACGTCTACATTCTCAAGATCGAATGTCTTATATAAGCCAAACTCCTCCGCTTCTATTAAGACATCACACATCTCTCGATCCTCCAGCGTATTTGCCCGGAACATATAATGATAAGAGCGCTCGGCGATATGGAATATGGTCTGCTTATATTTTTGCGGGATCAACGGGCTTACGTTCACCCCAATAATACGCTCACATTCCTCACGGATGATGGAGACCGGAAAGTTGTGAAATAATCCTCCATCCACATAATGAACGCCATTGATGACTACAGGACTGAAAATAATCGGGATACTACAAGAAGCTGTCACCGCCTCAACAATAGGACCACTCCTAAATTCATGGCTTTCGCCATTATCCAAATCAGTCGCGACAACCACCAGAGGAATTTGCAAGTCCTCGATGTTCTTGGTCCGCAAGTGTCGCCTCAAGAAATAACGAAAGCGCTTACTATCGAACAAACCCGCCTTAGGAATCTGCAACTGGGCGAATTCCGAGAACTCACGTCCGGTAAAAAGCTCTTGGATCTCCGCCGCCGAATAACCATCGGCAAACAAAGCGCCCATTAAAGCTCCCGCGCTGGTACCGACTATAATATCCGGTCTTAGCGCACATTCTTCCATCATTCGAAATACGCCGATATGCGCAAAACCTTTCGCTCCGCCTCCGCTAAGCGCCAAGCCCAACCTATAGGGTTTATGGTTTGTCTCTTCTGCCATTTATTTCTTGTCTCTTAATCTGGTAACAAATATGCTGTTTTTTTTAATTAGAAACATTATTATTAGGGAAAAAGTTTCCATCCTCTTTTATTTTTGCTACATTTACACGGAAAGCAAAGGTGTTGTCACATTGTTTTCTTAAGTATAACATTAAATCTACCATGTTATGATTACGAGTATCTTCTGGATTATCCCGTTAGCGTCTGTCCTAGCGCTAGCATTCGCCTGGTTCTTCTTCAGGCAAATGATGAAAGAGAGTGAAGGAACTGAGTTGATGAAAAAGATCGCCTCCTTTGTACGTGAAGGGGCGATGTCGTATCTGAAACAGCAATACAAAGTAGTCGCCTCGGTTTTCGTTGTCCTAGTAATCTTATTCTCTATTATGGCCTATGGCTTCCATGTTCAAAACGAATGGGTTCCGATCGCCTTCCTGACAGGAGGTTTCTTTTCAGGATTAGCGGGTTTCTTAGGCATGAAAACAGCGACTTATGCCTCGGCCCGTACAGCGAACGCAGCCCGCACTTCCTTGAATAAAGGTTTACAAGTGGCTTTCCGAAGCGGGGCGGTCATGGGCTTAGTAGTCGTTGGGCTTGGATTGCTGGATATCTCATTCTGGTATATCCTGTTAAATGCTTTCATCCCAGACGAGGCTTTGGACCCGACCCATAAACTCACCATTATCACGACAACCATGCTTACATTCGGAATGGGTGCCTCCACGCAAGCCTTGTTCGCACGTGTGGGAGGAGGAATCTATACGAAAGCCGCCGATGTCGGAGCGGATTTAGTAGGTAAAGTTGAGGCTGGGATCCCGGAGGACGATCCTCGTAACCCGGCGACAATCGCCGATAACGTAGGCGACAATGTAGGTGACGTCGCCGGTATGGGAGCCGACCTATATGAATCTTATTGCGGTTCCATCCTAGCGACCGCCGCATTGGGAGCCGCCGCATTCGTTTCTTCCGGAAGCGTAGAATTACAATATAAGGCGGTTGTCGCCCCAATGCTTATCGCCGCTGTCGGTATCATTTTATCTATTATTGGTATTTTCGCCGTCCGTACGAATGAGAACGCGACGATCAAGCAACTACTGAAAGCCTTAGCCATAGGAACGAACTTGAGTTCCGTATTGATCGCTATCTCCACGTTCGGGATTCTTTATGTATTAGGCATGGAGAATTGGTTCTGGATCGGTTGTTCCGTGATCGTAGGTCTGCTAGTCGGAATCGTGATCGGGCAAGCGACGGAGTATTATACCTCCCAGTCCTATAAGCCGACCCGGCTGGTTTCCGAATCGGGGCTGACAGGCCCGGCAACGGTTATTATCTCCGGTCTCGGACTAGGGATGCTCTCTACGGCCATCCCGGTACTTGCCGTCGTGGTCGGTATTATTTGTTCCTTCTTGTTCGCCTCCGGATTCGACTTCACGAACGTGGGCATGGGATTATACGGAATCGGTATAGCTGCCGTAGGTATGCTATCGACCTTAGGTATTACGTTGGCTACAGACGCTTACGGTCCCATAGCGGATAATGCCGGAGGCAACGCCGAGATGTGTAACCTAGGGAAAGAAGTCCGCAAGCGTACAGACGCATTGGATTCATTAGGAAATACGACTGCCGCTACAGGTAAAGGTTTCGCTATCGGTTCCGCTGCGTTAACCGGCTTGGCTCTGTTGGCCTCTTATGTAGAAGAGATCAAGATCGGTTTGCTCCGTTTAGGAGAGACTGTCCTGAACTTTACCGATGGCAGGAGTATCGAAATATCTAAAGCCTCATTCTCGGACTTTATGGTATATTATGATGTTACCTTAATGAATCCTAAGGTTTTAGCCGGAATGTTCCTAGGTTCCATGATGGCATTCATGTTCTGTGGCCTTACGATGAACGCTGTAGGACGTGCGGCCGGGCACATGGTGGAGGAAGTTCGCCGTCAGTTCAAGGAAATCAAGGGTATTCTGACTGGAGAGGCACAACCGGATTATGCCCGTTGCGTTGAGATCTCGACGAAGGGAGCGCAACACGAAATGGTACTTCCCTCCGTTTTAGCTATTATCGCCCCCATCTTAACGGGACTCATATTTGGTGTGACAGGCGTTGTCGGACTATTGATCGGTGGATTAAGCACGGGCTTCGTATTAGCCGTATTCATGGCGAACGCCGGAGGAGCATGGGATAACGCAAAGAAATTCATCGAGGAAGGAAACCACGGCGGCAAGGGTAGCGAGGCGCATAAGGCAACCGTTGTCGGCGATACGGTTGGCGATCCGTTCAAAGACACTTCCGGCCCGAGTTTGAATATCCTTATCAAGTTGATGAGCATGGTAGCGATCGTGATGGCGGGATTGACGGTGGCTTGGAGTTTGTTTTAATAGTTGACCGTTAGTAGTTGGCATTTGACAGTTAGAGAAGTAAATCGACAATTTAATAGAGAAAACTAAATAATTGTCAATCATTGACTGTCAATTGTCAACTGTTTTGTATTTTTGCGTCGTAAAAACATAAAACAATTCAACAATGTCAATCTCACGCTTTAATGCTGTGGAGAAGGCATCCAACCGAAAGGCCGTGGAAGCCGTTACTCCCGAACACAAAGTATCTGAGTACTATGGCGAGAATGTCTTCAACCGGAAGGCAATGCAGAAATATCTCTCCAAGGAAACGTACAAAGCCTTGACCCACGCCATTGACAATGGCACACCTATCGACCGGGAAATCGCCAATCATGTGGCAGCCGGCATGCGTATGTGGGCACTGGAAAAAGGAGTCACTCATTACACCCACTGGTTTCAACCGCTTACCGATGGCACCGCCGAGAAGCACGACGCTTTCGTGGAACACGATGGTAACGGTGGCATGATCGAGGAGTTCAGCGGCAAATTGCTTGTCCAGCAAGAACCGGACGCTTCCAGTTTCCCGAACGGTGGACTTCGTAATACCTTCGAGGCCCGCGGCTACTCCGCTTGGGACCCCTCCTCTCCCGCTTTTATCGTAGATGACACACTTTGTATCCCAACCGTATTTATCGCTTATACCGGTGAAGCACTGGATTATAAGACCCCGCTGATCCGCTCTATCGAAGTATTGGGAGAAGCCGCCAAGGACGTATATAGATATTTCGATGAGGATGTCAATAAGATAATTACTTACCTAGGTTGGGAACAGGAATATTTCCTTGTTGACGAGGACTTGTATTCCGCCCGTCCGGACCTCTCACTCACCGAGCGTACCTTGCTCGGACATGAGAGCGCGAAGAACCAACAATTAGACGACCATTATTTTGGCGCTATCCCCTCTCGTGTACAAGAATTCATGAAAGACTTGGAAACCGAATGCTATAAACTAGGTATCCCGGTAAAGACCCGCCATAACGAGGTAGCCCCCAACCAGTTCGAGCTAGCTCCTATTTACGAGGAATGTAACCTAGCCAACGACCATAACCAATTATTGATGTCGGTCATGAAACGTGTCTCCCGCCGTCATAATTTCCGTGTATTATTGCACGAGAAGCCATTTAACGGGGTAAACGGTTCCGGTAAACACTGTAACTGGTCTATGGGAACAGACAAGGGGGTAAACTTATTCTCTCCGGGTAAAGACCGTGAGGACAACCTACGCTTCATCACCTTCGTGGTGAACACTATCATGGCCGTTTATAAATACAACGCTTTATTAAAAGCGAGTATCGCTTCCGCCACGAACGCACACCGCCTAGGTGCGAACGAGGCACCTCCCGCTATCATCTCCACTTTCCTCGGAACGCAAATCAGCGAGATCTTGGATAAGTTTGAGAATAGCTCTATCGAGGACGCTATCGAGGTAGACGATAAAAAGGGTTTGCATCTTGGCTTCGGGCAGATCCCCGAACTGCTGTTGGACAATACGGATCGTAACCGTACCTCTCCTTTCGCTTTCACCGGAAACCGTTTTGAGTTCCGTGCCCCGGGTTCTTCCGTGAACTGCGGATCAGCCATGTTAGCGTTGAACTCCGCCGTAGCCTATCAATTGCAACAATTCAAGAAGGACGTAGAGGCTTTGCAAGCGGAAGGAAAAAGCAA
Source organism: Parabacteroides sp. D25 (assembly GCF_000307475.1). Lineage (NCBI taxonomy): Bacteria > Pseudomonadati > Bacteroidota > Bacteroidia > Bacteroidales > Tannerellaceae > Parabacteroides > Parabacteroides sp. D25. The sequence goes on from NZ_JH976504.1 coordinate 157,593, forward strand.
GGAAGTAGCGATCTTCAAGGTGCTGAAAGCCTATATCAAGGAATCTAAGCCGATCCGCTTCGATGGAAACGGTTATTCGGACGAATGGAAAGAGGAAGCCGCCAAGCGAGGTCTGGATTGCCAAAATAGTGTTCCCTTGCAATATGACGCTTATCTTAAACCGGAGTCGATCGAGATGTTCACGTCTACCGGCGTACTTACCCAGAAAGAATTGGAAGCGCGTAATGAGGTAAAATGGGAAGTCTATATCAAAAAGGTACAGATCGAGGCTCGGGTATTAGGGGATTTATCCTTGAACCATATCATCCCGGTAGCCGTTCGCTACCAGAGCGTATTGCTGGATAATATAGCGAAGTTGAAAGAGACATTCGGCGATGACCCGGAATTCCGCGATATGTCGGAAGAGCCCCGTCGCTTGGTTCGTAAGATAGCCGGGCATATCTGTGCCGTGACCAAGAAAGTGGATGAGATGGTAGAGGCCCGCAAGAAAGCGAACCGCTTGACCGATATGCGGGAAAAGGCGATCGCTTACCACGACTCGGTAGCCCCTTATTTGGATGAGATCCGTGACCATATCGATGATCTGGAACTGATGGTGGACAACCAGATGTGGCCGTTGCCGAAGTATAGGGAACTCCTGTTTATCCGATAAAAAACACCAATACTGGCGTTGCCTTGCGCCAGTATCGGCATAGCCTCACACTGATATAGGCGCAGCCTTACACCGATACAGGCATAAGGCTACGCCTATACTCCCGTTTACCACTTCACATAAGAAGCATTCATCAAGAAGTCATAATCATGTTTCATCGCTTGCAACGGTGTCATATTATAACGCTCTTGCTCAATGAAGTAATCCTCTAATCCGGCTTTCTCCGCCACAGCGAATAAGGATTTGAAGTCTACGATTCCGGCGCCCATCTCTGTGCTGCCCTTTCCATCCGCGTTCGCGTCTTTCAAGTGCCAGTTGGCGAAACGACCGGGATAACGGTTCACGTAATCATGACATTTAAAACCGCCATACACTAATTGAGCCGTATCGATCTGGAAAGTAACCAGCCCTTTGTCCGTATTCTCGATCATCACGTCGAACGGGATCTTCCCTTCCAGCTCATGGAATTCATCCACATGGTTATGGAAAGCGAAACGCAACCCGTTCGCCTTCGCGATCTCACCACATTTATTAAATTGATCCGCTAAACGCTTCACGTCCGAAAGGCTCTTGATATCTTTGGAGGGATAACCCGCCTGAACAATCCATTTACAGCCTACCTCTGCCGTATCGGCGGCATTCTTTTTCCAGAAGTCCCATCCCTTGGTATCACCCTCCGCCAGCAAACCGCTTCCGGTATGGGAACCTACCATACGGGCACCCAGATCCGCCAGATATTTCTTCATCTCGGCCGGGGATTTCCCGTAGAATTTGCCATCCCGGTAACCGGCGGCTTCCATCCGTTTATAACCGATATCCACCAAAGCCTTCATCGTACCGTCAAAATCCGTCTTCAAGTCGTCCCGGACACTATACAACTGTACACCTATCGCTTTCTCTTTCTTAGCCAAGATAGAGGCAAAGCCGTTCGGTACTACACTCAGCGCAGCCACAGCGGCACCCGCTTTCAAAAAATTCCGTCTCGTTATCATCATACTATTCTTTAAGATTAACGTCGCTAAAGGTAGCAAAATTATTTCTACTTTCGCGCACATTTAAACAAACGATCATGCAAGGAACAAAAAATCTGACCGAAGGGGTCATCTCCCGGCAACTATTCAATCTGGCGATGCCGATCATGGGTACCTCATTTATCCAAATGGCCTATAGCATCACCGACATGGCTTGGGTAGGCCGATTGGGAAGCGAGGCCGTAGCCGCTATCGGCGCCGTTGGTATCCTTACTTGGATGACGAACTCGATCTCTTACTTGAATAAAGTAGGCTCGGAGGTGAGTGTCGGGCAAAGTATCGGGGCGCAAAACGTGGAAGATGCCCGAGGATTCGCTTCCCATAACCTAACGATCGCCTTGATCCTCTCGCTTTGTTGGGGATTCTTGCTATTCGTCCTCGCTCATCCGATTATCGGCTTCTACAAACTGGAGGAACCGATCGCGTTGAACGCCGTGGAATATTTAAGAATCGTCGCTTCCGCATTCCCATTTATCTTCCTCTCGGCGGCGTTTACCGGGATTCATAATGCGGCGGGATTGAGTAAGATTCCATTTTATATCAGCGGAACAGGTCTTTTACTGAATATGGTGCTAGATCCTTTATTTATACTCGGCTTCCATTTGGGCACGGCGGGCGCGGCTTGGGCTACGTGGATCTCCCAAGCGGTGGTTTGCGGACTATTCGTCTATCAGCTAAAATGCCGCAATAAATTGTTCGGGGGATTCCCTTTCTTTGTCCGTTTAAAAGAACGCTACACCAAGCGGATCTTCCAATTGGGCCTGCCGGTAGCGTTATTAAATACATTCTTCGCGATCATCAATCTTTTTATGGCTCGTACAGCTTCCACCTACGGAGGGCATATCGGTTTGATGACGCTTACGGCAGGCGGACAAATGGAGGCGATCGCATGGAACACCTCACAAGGCTTCAGTACGGCCCTCTCCGCTTTCACCGCCCAGAACTACGCCGCACACAAGAAAGAACGTATCCTGACCGCTTATCATACGACGCTTAAAATGACTTCGATCATCGGCGTGCTCTGTACCTTGCTATTCGTCTTTTACGGTAGCGAGGTCTTCTCACTGATCGTGCCGGAGCAAGCCGCTTACGAGGCTGGCGGCATATTCCTCCGGATCGATGGCTATTCGATGATCCTCATGATGTTGGAAATTACCACGCAAGGCATGTTCTACGGTACCGGCCGAACAGTTCCACCGGCGATCATCAGCATCTCGTGTAACACCTTACGCATACCTTTGGCCATCGGGCTGGCGGCAGCGGGACTGGGTATTACGGGTGTTTGGTGGGCGATCAGCCTTTCCAGCATGCTAAAAGGTATCGTCGCTTTCATCTGGTTCAGTATCTTACAGAAGAAGATCTTGTAAGCGGAACAATTCTTACCGATTTTCCGTACATTCGCGATTAAAATGACATTCAATTAAAAAAACAACCTATATGGATAACAAATTCAAACCGGAAACCCTGTGCGTACAGGCCGGTTGGCAACCCAAGAAAGGAGAACCCCGTGTCCTCCCGATCTATCAAAGCACGACATTCAAGTATGAGACGAGCGAGCAGATGGCTAAATTGTTCGATTTGGAGGAAAGCGGCTATTTCTATACCCGCCTTCAAAACCCGACAAACGAGGCTGTAGCCGCCAAGATCGCAGCGTTGGAAGGTGGCGTGGCCGCCATGCTGACCTCATCCGGACAGGCCGCTAGCTTTTTCGCTTTCTTCAATATTTGCGAGGCTGGCGATCATATCGTAAGCGCTACCAGCATTTATGGAGGTACTTATAATCTACTGGCCGTTACCTTGAAGAAGCTGGGAATCGAATGCACGTTCGTAGATCAAGACGCGAGCGAGGAAGAGATCTCCAAGGCGTTCCGCCCGAATACGAAGGCGATGTTCGGCGAGATGATCTCCAATCCGGGCGTTATGGTATTGGACGTGGAGAAGTTCGCCCGCATCGCCCATAATCATGGCGTACCCTTGATCGTCGATAATACGTTCGCCACGCCGATCAATTGCCGTCCGTTCGAATGGGGAGCGGACATCGTCACGCACTCCACGACCAAATATATGGACGGCCATGCCACGAGCGTAGGCGGTTGTATCGTGGACAGCGGCAATTTCGATTGGGAAGCGCATGCCGAGAAGTTCCCGGGACTTTGCCAACCGGACCCTTCTTACCACGGATTGACCTATACCAAGGCATTCGGGAAATTAGCGTTCATCACGAAAGCGACTAGCCAACTGATGCGTGACCTTGGAGCGATCCAATCCCCGCAAAACGCATTCCTATTGAATCTGGGATTGGAGACCTTGCATCTTCGTGTACCGCAGCATTGCAAAAACGCCTTGGCGGTAGCGCAGTGGCTACAGAAATGTGATAAGGTAGCTTGGGTTCATTATCCGGAATTGGAAGGCAATCCGTACCATGAACTCGCCAAGAAGTATCTACCGAATGGCTCTTGCGGTGTATTATCCTTCGGATTGAAAGGTGGACGTGAGGTGGCGATCAAGTTTATGGATAGCTTGAAACTCGCCGCTATCGTAACTCACGTAGCGGATGCCCGTACTTGCGTGCTTCACCCGGCCAGTCATACGCACCGCCAGTTGAGCGATGAGCAATTGATAGAGGCTGGCGTGGCTCCGGACTTAATCCGCTTCTCTGTAGGTATCGAGAACGCCGATGATATCATCGCCGATATTGAGCAAGCGCTGAATAAATAAGACATCTGTGCCATGCTGATGAAACGCTTGTGCCATCAGCGTGGCACGCTTGTGCCATCAGTGTGGCACGCCTGTGCCATCAGCATGGCACACCTGCATCTACAGCACGGTACTGCTATAAGTTCCTAGATAGGCAGGAATCTCCCCAGACGCGCCACCCAATTTGTCGTAATCCTCCCTAGGCTCGTTACCGGATGTTCCTCACGCAACAAATCCTCACGGAACTCACGAAGAATAAGCCAATCCGCCTGTTTCACCCAATGCCGGAAGACCGGATTCTCCACATGACTTTCCGAAATGGATAATAACACGTCCAGATCAAAACAATCAGCGACAACGCCTGCGCCAGACAAAGAGGCATCGTAAGCATTGCAAGCTTGCTCAATATGTGTAGGAACCATCAATACAGGTTTATTCAGATACATCGCCTCACATACGGATTCGAACCCGGCGGTCGTAGCATAAGCCTTCGCCCCCGACATATAACGTAGAAACAACGTATCATCCAGCTGATGGAAAGAAAGGCAATCGTCTATTTTCACCTCGGCTCGCTGATCTTTCTTATCCCAAAAGAAATGCATCGGAACCGAAGGATGACGGGAATGCCAAGAACGGATCTCCTCACTAAACCCGCTATTCAACAAATAACCATGCAAATAACTGCCGTTCGAGGGAACCGCATCCAAGACTTCTTGCCTTAATAAAGGAGGAACCACGACTATTCCTCCCAACGGCGCCTCACGCATCTTCCGGAAAGACAAGGCTAATTTTTTGACGGAGCCTATCGCCGTTAATCTCGTAAAAAATCGTAGCGACGCCAACGACAATGTGCTCTGCTTCGGGAAAACGAAGTCCGGATGCAAGAATAGATATTGATGGGCGATACATACCATCGTTGCTTTCGGACGGAGAATCAAGTAAGTCAGCCCCGTCAATAGCTCGTAGAAATTCACGACAACATCCGCATCCGTCTGCCGAATCATCCGGTCGATATAACGGATACTTCCCATGTATTTATGCAGACGCAATACATTATATAATACGCTACGCATCAAACTCACTTGTTTATTCTTAGCCGTCGGTAAAAAATTCGGACTCTCAAACGGATATACCGGCGATTGTATCTTATTCAAGAAGAAATCCGGCAAACGGCGGGCCGGGCTTTTTCCTACCAACACACCAACGATCTCATGTCCTTCGGCCATCAATTTCTGGCGTAAGGATAACGCTTGGGTCAAGTGCCCACGTCCCTCACCTTGTATGATAAACAGAATTTTCATACGGCATCCGCATATAGTTGTACATTATTATATGTAACAATATCCCACTCTCCTTGTTCATCCTCCACGAGAGCGGTCATGCTTTCCACCCAATCGCCGGAATTTAGATAATGCACATTACCATACCATACGCTCGCCGCTTGATGAATATGGCCGCAAATAATCCCATCCAAATGCTTGGCCTCCGCTAAGCGTACCAGCTCTTTCTCAAACTCCGAGATATAAGAGACCGCACTTTTCACCCGGTGTTTCACCTCTTGGGATAAAGAGAAATAAGGTTTTCCTTGCCGCTCTCTACGATGATTGTAAACCTTATTCAACCACAATAAAAAAGTATACCCCACATCCCCAAGCATGGCAAGCCAACGCATATGGGTCGTAACCGTATCGAAAATATCGCCATGTGTCACGAAATAGCGTTTTCCTTGTCTCGTCTTCAGCAAATAATCCTTTACGATCGATATATTGGAGAACTTAAAAGGAGCCAAGCTGTCGAGAAAATCATCATGGTTCCCCACTACATAGATAATCTCCGTACCCCTTTTCTCCATCATCTTCATCAATACCTTAAAGAAATCGGTATGCTTTTGTTTCCAGCGTTTACCGGATTTCTTCAATTGCCAGCCATCGATGATATCACCATTCAAAATCAATCGATCGCAATCTACGTGCTTGAGAAAACGGGTGACCTCCTCCGTCCGGGAATGTTCCGATCCCAAATGGATATCAGAGAGGACAATAGTCGGATAGTACTTTCTTAATATCATCTTTTTCTTGTTTAAGATGATACAAAAGAACACTTTCGGTATTACAAGTTCACGACAACCTAATGAAAAAGACATAACAAAAAGGCCAGCTCTTCACAAAGCCGGCCTTTTCTCGTTTAACTTTAAATATTAAAAAATTATGATGACATTTTACTTTACCTATTCTTCTGATTGAGTAGCCTCGTAAGCCTTTAACAACTTCTCTTGTACATCGGCAGGAACTAACTCGTAACTAGCGAACTTCATCGTAAAGGAAGCACGTCCGCCCGTAATGGAGCTTAGTGAAGTAGAATAGTTAGACATCTCTTTCAAAGGAACTTTCGCCAATAGTTTCTCAAATCCCTTCTCGCTATTCATACCCATAATCAAGGCGCGGCGTCCTTGCAAGTCACTCATCACATCTCCCAGATAATCGGCAGGAACGGAAACCTCGACATCGTAAATAGGCTCCAAGATCTTAGGGCCAGCCTCCTTGAAAGCGGTACTGAACGCATTGCGTCCGGCAAGCATGAAAGAGATTTCATTACTGTCTACCGGGTGCATCTTACCATCGTATACGCAAATACGCACATCGCGAGCATACGAACCCGTCAACGGCCCTTGCTCCATACGAGCCATGATACCTTTCAAAATAGCTGGCAAGAAACGAGCGTCGATAGCACCACCAACGATACAGTTTACGAACACGACTTTACCACCCCAATCCAAATCAATTATTTGAGTATCACGAACATTCATCTTATACTCCTGTCCGCCGAAACGGTAGGTATCCGGAGCAGGCATACCTTCATAATAAGGCTCGATAATCAAGTGAACTTCACCGAACTGGCCTGCGCCACCGGATTGTTTCTTATGACGGTAATCCGCACGAGCCGCTTTCGTAATCGTCTCACGATACGGGATCTTCGGCTCCAGATATTCGATCGGCAATTTATCATTATTCTCGATTCTCCATTTCAATGTACGAAGATGGAACTCACCTTGACCGGAAACGATTGTCTGCTTCAATTCCTTGGACTGCTCGATTACCCATGTCGGGTCTTCCTCACGCATACGTATCAAGATTTCCATCATCTTCTCGGCGTCAGCCTCATTCACCGGCTTGATAGCACGACGATATTTCGGATCCGGATATTTAATGAAGTCGAAACGATAATCACAACCCTTTCCGTTCAATGTATTACCACGGCGAACATCCTTTAACTTAACGGTCGCTCCAATATCACCCGCCACCATTTCCGTAACCGGGGTACGAGTTTGTCCGGCTACCGCAAATAACTGTGCGATACGCTCCTTGGAACCACGATCGGCATTCATCAAATCGTCACCTTCTTTTACTTTTCCTGATATCACTTTAAAATAGGAAACCTGACCAATATGAGGTTCCACGGTAGTCTTGAAGAAGAACAAGCTAGTAGGACCATTCGAGTCCGGAGTCACCTCTACGCCTTCCGTAGTAATCAGACGAGGCATCTTGTCTGTACAAGGAACCACGTTACCCAAGAACTCCAACGTACGACGAACACACATATCACGACCGGCACATACGCAGAATACCGGGAACATACCGCGAGTAACCAAGCCCGCACGGATACCGGCACGCATATCATCCTCGCTCAAGGCACCTTCCTCAAAGAATTTCTCCATCAACATATCGTCGTTCTCAGCGGCGGCTTCCACCAAGGCTTGATGCAACTCCATCGCCTTATCCATTTCCTCGGCGGGGATTTCCAATACATCAGGAACTCCACCTTCCGGTTTCCAACGATACATCTTCATTTTTAATACATCCACCACGGCATTGAAAGAAGAGCCGCAGCTAATCGGATATTGGATAGGAACGATCTTACTGCCCCAACGGTCTTTCAACTGGGCGATAGTTCCCTCATAGTCGGCTTTATCATTATCAAGCTGATTGACAACGAAAATCACCGGTTTATGAAATTGTTCAGTATACCGGAACTGGTTAACGGTTCCAACCTCAACACCGTACTGGGCATTCAATACCATCAGTGCCGTATCCGTGACATTCAGAGCGGAAACAGCTCCTCCCACGAAATCATCCGAACCCGGACAATCGATGAAATTCAGCTTCCGATCCTGCCATTCTACACTGAAAACGGTTGAGAACACTGAGTATCCATACTCTTTCTCAACCGGGAAATAATCGGACACCGTATTTCCTGCCTCAACGGAGCCGCGACGTTTTATAACTCCACCCTCGTAAAGCATAGCTTCAGCGAGAGTGGTTTTCCCAGAGCCCGAACTTCCCAAGATAGAGATGTTCTTAATTTCATTTGTTTGGTATACTTTCATGATATCAGGATTTATTTGAGTTTAACAATACGTTTATTTGGCGTGAATCACTTTCACGAGGGCGCAAATTAGAGATTGTAAAGGAAAAAAGCAATTATCGCCCGGTGTTTGAGAACTATGTTGTGCAGCAGCAAGGTTTTTTGGAATTAAAATCATATCTTTGTGTAAAGATATAATTGTGTCCATACAGATGGCAGGCTTATACATCCACGTTCCTTTTTGCGCCAAGCGGTGTTTATACTGTGACTTTTTTTCCAATACGGAGATGAAGTATAAAGAGCCGTATATAAACGCACTTATAAAAGAGATGGAATTGCGGAAGGGATATATAGGAAACGAAGCATTAGAAACCATTTACTTCGGGGGAGGCACTCCCTCTCAATTAGACGAGAAGGATTTCGGTAAGATATTCGAAGCCATCTATCGTCTTTTTGATGTAGCCGAGCAAGCGGAGATTACCTTAGAGGCGAATCCGGATGACATGAAACGAGAATATGTATCGCTTCTCCGTAATTATCCTTTTAACCGGGTCAGCATGGGTGTACAGAGTTTTCATCCGGAAGATTTGCGTTTTCTGAATCGTCGCCATGACCGGGAACAAGCGATTAAAGCAGTAGAACTATGCAAGGAATATGGGATTACAAATATCAGTATCGATTTGATCTACGGACTTCCTAACCAAACGAAGCAAGCATGGGAAGAGAATTTGCGACAAGCGATCCGGCTGGATGTTCCCCATCTTTCCGCTTACCACCTCATTTACGAAGAAGGTACCGCACTTTACAAATTAATGGAAGCGGGAAAAGTAACTCCCGTAGACGAGGAGTTAAGCGTCTCGTTCTTTTCCACATTAATAGACCGGTTGGCAGAAGCAGGCTATTTGCATTACGAGATCTCCAATTTCGCCCGTCCCGGATTCTTCTCCAAGCACAATAGCTCCTACTGGACCGGAAAGAAATATCTGGGGCTCGGTCCTTCCGCCCATTCTTATAACGGAATAGACCGGGAATGGAATCCATCTTCTCTACCTATATATATAGAAGGTATAGAAAATGGGCATCCGACAATAGAATCCGAGGATTTAGACCTATGCACCCGGTACAACGACTTCATCATCACCGGCCTTCGAACCATGTGGGGAGTCTCTTTCGCTGATATCCAGACAAAATTTGGCAGGAAGCTCCTTTCTTATTGTCAAAAGCAAGCTCAACCCCATATCAACCAAGGTCTCTTATTACAAACCGGTGACAAATTGATTTTATCCAAGTCAGGAATCTTCGTTTCCGACGGAATCATGAGTGATCTACTTTGGGTATAAAAATTAACAAAACCACCACTTTCCCCAACAAACCTGTTAGTTAAAAGTACATTTCCTGCACATTTTCACGATTTTTGAGAAATAAAACGACGCATATTAAAAAACTATTACATATATTTGCAGCATCAAAAACAGCAAACAGTGCCATATTTGTATATAATATCAGGTTGCAACGGAGCAGGAAAAACAACAGCTTCCTTCACTATTTTACCAGAAATGCTAAAATGTAGGGAGTTTGTTAACTCAGACGAGATAGCCAAGGGACTTTCCCCTTTTAATGCAGACAGTATAGCCGTCGCCGTTGAAGCTAGTCGTATTATGTATAAGCGGATAAAGGAACTCATCGGTGCTGGTGAGACTTTCGCAATGGAAACTACGCTGGCCACCCGTTCAGTCGCAAACCTGATACGGGAAGCACAAAGGGAAGGTTATTATGTTACATTGCTTTACTTCTGGCTGAATACGCCGGATCTAGCCGTGGAACGTGTGAAAATGAGGGTAGCCGCCGGAGGTCACAATATTCCGGAAGCAACGATACGGCGTCGGTATGAGGCCGGTATCCACAATTTATTTGAGCTATACCTTCCTATTAGTGACTATTGGATGATAACTGATAATTCGATGTCTCCCATGGAAGTGATCGCCAAGGGATTCAAGAATGATAAAAGGGAAGTGTATAATCTAGATATTTTTACAAAACTTGAACATCATGAATGAGCAAGAAGTTAGAGAATTCGAAGAGAATATAGTAAAAGGTGCAAATATAGCTTTTCAGCGTTTGGTGAATCAGAAGAAGAAGGAAGACGGAGAGTTGGTATTCTCTCGTAACGGTCATATCTTCAGAGTCAAAGCTGTTGATCTTGACAAGATTTATTAAGTTATAGATATAAATATACAAAAAGAGGAGACGTATCTTTAAAAGATACGTCTCCTTTTTTTGTATTTATAGAGAAGTAAGTTAACTTACTTCTCTATCTTGAGAATTCCATCTCGTTCAATAAATAACCGGCTCCGGCATATTTATCGATTACGAATAGGACATAACGGATATCTACGATAATACTGCGTTGATAATCGGGCAGATATTGGATATCCCCTCCTACTCCTTCCCAGTTACGGTCGAAATTGATACCGATTAACTCTCCTTGTCCATTCAATACCGGACTACCGGAGTTCCCTCCGGTTGTATGGGTCGTAGCACAGAAGGCAACCGGCATTTTACCGTTAGGCATCTTATAAGGGCCAAAGTCTCCTGCTTGATATAATTCCTTCAAACGAGCAGAAACCACAAATTCCCAATTCGTAGAATCCTCCTTCTCCATGACGCCGTCTAAAGTGGTTTGATGACCATAATAATCGCAATCACGAGGACTGTAACCTTTCACCTGCCCATAAGTCAGACGAAGCGTAGAGTTCGCATCCGGAAAACTAGCTAAGTCTCCATACATCGCTAAAAGTCCTTTCACATACGCACGATGGGCGATCGCATATCCGGCATCAAAATCAGCCAAGGCCTTATCTAACGCCCTTTTCTCATCCTTTACGGATTGCGCAAACAGAATCATCGGATCTTCTCTCAAAGTTTTGACAGACGGATGCTCCTTGAACGCATTGAAGTTCTTCTCGCTACCATAGATCGATTTATCAAACAGATAATCAACGAATTTATCCACATCCCCCTTAAACTTGCTATCGATTACGGAGAAATAAGCGGGCTGCGACTTCGGAGCGACCAAACGCCTATATTCCTTTAACATGACTTTCGCTATCTTCTTATCAACCATCGGCGCATAATCCTTATCAGCGAAACGGTGGAAAGCCCTCTCCAATTGAGTGACCTGTTTTTGCTGCTCGGAACGATCTTTCCCCTCCAAAGCCTCACAAACAGTCCCGATATCGGTCGGAACTTTGGAGAACTCGATGCCACGGCTCAATGCCTCATCCAACATCCAACTACGGAAACGCAAATCCTTACGATCATTAACGATCTGCTCCAATGTCAGAAGCGCTTCCGGATAAGCAGGCTCACACATCTTCTTCGACCAAGCGATCAAACGATCCTGCTCATCGTTTTTCATCTGCTCAAAATTACGTTTGTTGATCGCCCAGTTACTACCGATCGCATTCTTATAAGCGTTCGTAGACCCCGCATACTTACTAGCGTATTGAATCCGGACTTGCGGATCTTTCAACATTTCTTCCAGCATCGCCTCTTGACGGAGATTACGGATATTGATACGTACCGCATTATCTATATCCCGACGCTCGGCTACCTCCCATGAGGTATAGTATTTATTGGTACGACCGGGGAACCCCATGATCATAGCATAATCGTTCTCCTCCACACCTTTTATAGAAAGCTTCAGCCAGCGTTTCGGACGAAGCGGGACATTGGTTTCCGAATAAGGCACCGGATTTCCGTTCGCATCAGCATACACACGGAAAAGAGAGAAGTCTCCGGTATGGCGAGGCCACATCCAGTTATCCGTATCCGCCCCGAACTTACCGATAGAGGAAGGGGGAGCACCGACTAAACGGACATCCGAATAGACCTTCTTGGTAAACATATAGTACTTATTACCTCCATAAAAAGCCTTGATCTCGACTTCCGTACCGGGGTTATCCTGTAAGAACTTCTCACCTACTTTCGCTTTAGCGAGGCCATTCAAGTACTTAGCGGACAAGAATTCCATGCTGTTCGGATCCGTGATCTTTTTCAGTTCCGTCCTCACATAATCCGTCACGTCATCGATCTTATCGATAAAAGTAACCGTCAATCCCGGATTCGGAAGCTCCTTATCACGAGACATCGCCCAAAAGCCGTCCGTCAGATAATCATGTTCCAAGGTACTATGCCGTTGGATGCTACTATAACCACAATGATGATTCGTCAGCACCAACCCGTCCGGAGAGATCATCTCGCCCGTACAACCACCGCCAAAACGAACCACGGCATCTTTCAGAGAAGGAGCCTCAGCGCTATACACTTCCTGATCGCTTAATCGCAGACCAAGGGCCTGCATCTCCGCAAACTTTTGTTGCTTCAATAAAGGGAGCAGCCACATGCCCTCATCGGCCAAGACCGGAAACGCCAATATAGCGGCCGCTACAGATAAAAAGAGTTTCTTCATGCATTTGAACTATTAAAAGGATGTTTTGTCAACATTGAATTATAATAACGGCGATCTCCACTTACCTCCTTACCCAGCCAAGCCGGTTTCTCAAAAGGCTCGTCCTCTGACGATAACTCGATCTCCGCAAGGATCAACCCTTCATTCGCTCCGTGGAAAACATCGACTTCCCACGTATGGCTACCTCTGGGAACCAGATAACGAACCTTGTCGATCGCACCCGGCTCGCAAAGTTCCAACAACCGCTCGGCATCCACCAGAGGAATCTTTTGTTCGAACTCATAACGGCTCAAGCCTTTCTCATCCGAAGCGCCTTTGATCGTTAGGAATCCCTCCTCTCCCCGGATACGAATACGAACCGTACGTCCGGGCTGTGAGCAAATATATCCCTGCACGATACGGGTGGAGCTAACAGCCTCCGGTAAGAAATCACCGGAGACCAAGAATTTCCGTTCTATCTCAATGGCCATGTTTCGAGGTATCAGCCTTAATCGTTACCATCGTCGCACCAAAGCCATATTCGCGGAAAGAAGCGTCTTGAAAATAATGTTGCTTATAATGGGTCTTCAAATCCTTCTCGATCGCCTTACGCAGTACACCATCGCCTTTTCCATGGATAAAGACAATCTTCTGTCCGTTATTAAGAGCGTACTGATCCATCACCTCACGGAATTTTCCCAACTGGTACGTCAGCATATCCGCATTGCTCAATCCATTCGTATTATCCAACAATTCGGTTATATGCAAATCGATCTCAAGGATAGCGCTATTCGTCGGCTTCTTTTTCACGATTTGCCGGGGAACCCTACGTTCCTCACGAACCTTTTGCTGCATAGCTTCCTTCAACTCCGCCGCAGAGACCAATAGTTCTCTCTCGGGCAAGTCATTGCGGATAATCGGATAAATCAAGGCATCCTCCTCAAAGAAATCATTCTCCATAAAGCAGTGAAGCTTGTAGAACTTAACCGTATCCAAGCGCAACTCTACAGATACGGCGTTTTTCAACGAATAGGGTTTATCCTTCTTGAAAGCGATCAGTTGCACGCAGATCCTTTCCAGATCATTCAACTCCGGCTTACCGAACTCCTCTAGGAATATTTTCGTATTCGGCTCAATAATCCCGTTATAACGACTTGTCCAGCTATTATTCGTTCGGTTCATATAATTGAAGAACAAATAGTAATTGCTATCATTCACGAAATACGTCTCATAGCCACATTGCTGAAACGCCTTCGGATCGACCGGGAGATAAGCCAGATACACATTCAGACGCTCTCCCTCCGGTGTCTCCTCGACCTTTTCCTCTTTGGGTTCAGGCTTCTTTGGGGAAGGAGTCTCTACCGGAGCCTGTACTTTCGGGCGATTCGAGCTATGCACTTGCATATCATTGCCCCCAACCACGACACATTCCTTGATCAAGGCAGGAACCTCAAACCCATCCTCATCCTCAACCAACACTTGGTCCTTTCCACGGAATCCACGTACGACTCCACCTCCCACACTATTCAGGAAGCGAACTTTATCACCTATTTGAATACTCATATTCTATACCTTATTATATTATGCGCACAAAATTAGGGAATAATCCGCGAATCCGAAACCTATTTACTACTTTTGCACTCGGAATCCGTACAAACGGATGTTTTTTTAACAGGACAGAAGAAGTAATGAAGACACAAGAAATACGTATCGAAGATTATAACTATTCGTTACCGGACGAACGAATCGCGAAGTTTCCATTGCCTAAAAGGGATGAGTCCAAACTTTTACTCTACCGTAACGGGGAAATAAGCGAAAGTATCTTTAAGCATATCACGGATTATCTTCCCCAAAACAGCTTGATGGTATTCAATAATACCCGGGTCATACAAGCCCGCCTACTTTTCCAGAAAGAGACCGGCGCACGCATCGAGATTTTCTGCTTAGAGCCCATCGAGCCTCATGATTACGCCTTGATTTTTCAAGAGACCCGACGCTGTAGCTGGACTTGCTTGGTTGGCAACCTTAAGAAATGGAAAGAAGGCACTTTATCCAAAACGATCTTCATTAAGGATCAACCGGTCGTGCTGACAGCGGATAAGAAAAAGTCTCATGGTGACACACATTTGATCGAATTCACATGGGATAACGAGACTTATACATTCGCCGATATCTTGGATGCCGCCGGGGTCTTGCCGATTCCTCCTTATTTACACAGAGAAACAGAGAAGAGCGACCTACAGACCTATCAAACGGTTTATTCTAAGATAAAAGGCTCCGTCGCCGCACCGACCGCCGGACTTCATTTCACTTCGGAAGTACTTGCCGATATAGATGCTCGGGGCATCGGGCGGGAAGAAGTCACCTTGCATGTCGGAGCGGGTACCTTTAAACCGGTAAAAAGCGACACGATCGAAGGGCACGAGATGCACACGGAATTTATCTCCGTCCGCCGCAGTTCCATCGAACGTATCAAAAGTAACCTTGGAAATATCATCGCCGTAGGAACGACTTCCGTACGGACCTTGGAAAGTCTCTATTACATGGGCGTGATCCTAGATAATAACCCCGAAGCGACTTCCGAAGATCTCGTCGTAAAACAATGGATGCCTTACGACATGAATAACAACCGGCTGACAGCGGAGCGTTCCCTTCAAAACATCCTCGATTATCTGGATAAGCATGATGCGGATACGCTGGTAACGGCTACACAAATCATCATCGCCCCGGGCTATGAGTTCAAGATCGTAAAAGGAATCGTCACCAACTTCCACCAGCCCAAAAGCACCTTGCTCTTGCTGATCTCCGCTTTCGTAAAAGGAAACTGGAAATCCATCTATGAGTATGCCTTAGAGCACGATTTCAGGTTTCTGAGTTATGGGGATAGTTCCTTGTTATTGTAACAGACATACAATAAGATCCCATACAATTCGTTATATTTGCACGAATATATTCCAGATTGAATGAAAGCACATTTTACTATATATGTTTTATTTTTGCTTATCGTATCTTCCTTGTATTCCTGCAAATCGGCGAAGTTGAGCGATGCCGAGGAGAAGCAGCGTATCGGGGAATACTATGAGGCAGCCGCCATTTATCGTAAAGTTTACACGAAAACATCCCCGAAGAAAAGGGATTTGCGCGGCTATATCGCTTACCGTATGGCCGAATGTAACCGGTTGATCAACAATACGGCGAAAGCGACTAGTGCCTATATGAACGCCATCCGCTATGATTACCCCGATAGTACCGTCTACCTACGCATGGGACAGATGTTACAGAAGACCGGACGTTATCCGGAAGCGATCAAGAACTACGATATCTATATGGAGAACGATCCTAGCAATTTATTAGCCATCAACGGCATACAAGGATGCGAGTTAGCTCCCGGATGGAAAAAGAACCCTACCCGCTACGAGGTAAGACGCATGGATAAATTCAATTCCCGCCGGGGAGAATTCAGTCCGATGCTGGCCGGAGATAAATACGACCAACTATACTTCGCTTCTTCCCGCTCGAAAGACAAAGACGCAAAAGTTAGCGCCATCACCGGGCAAAATAACAATAACCTCTTCCTTGTCAAGCAAGACGAGAAAGGGGCTTGGCTAGCTCCCGTAGAGCTTGAAGACGAGGTGAATACGGAATACGACGAAGGAACCCCCTCTTTCTCCCCCGATGGAAACACGATGTATTATACCTATTGCGCCCAAGATCCGGAAGGCCCTCGTACCGCCGAGATTTACATATCTACCCGAAGCAGCGCCAAATGGGGAAAAGGAACCCGTGCGACGATCGTAAAAGACTCGGTTACCGCCCTCGGCCATCCTTCCATCTCGCCGGACGGCAAATACTTGTATTTCGTATCCGACGCCGTGGGCGGTTTCGGTGGCAAGGATATTTTCCGTGCCCGGGTAGCGGGAAACGATTTCGGCCCGATGGAGAACCTAGGAGAAGAGATCAACACCCCGGGAGACGAGATGTTCCCGTATGTCCGGGATTCCGTCACCCTTTATTTCGCGTCCAACGGACATCCGGGAATGGGCGGTCTCGATCTGTTCAAGGCCACGCAAGACAGTACAGGGAAGTGGAATGTCGAGAACCTAGGCGCTCCCATCAACTCTATGGCAGACGATTTCGGTATCACCTTCGCCGGAAAAGAGGAACGGGGCTTCTTCTGCTCCAACCGCAACGACGCACGGGGCTATGACCATATATATTCCTTTGAACGGCCTACGATCACCATCTTCATCGAAGGAATCGTAAACGATGTCGATGAATATCCGATCGAGGACGCTACCGTACGCATCGTCGGAAAAGACGGACTGAACGTGAAAGTCCCGGTCAAGAAAGACGGAACCTATCGTGTCGAGTTGGAACGGGACATCCGTTATGTCATGATGGCCAGCGCCCGTGGTTACCTCAACCAGAATTACGAGTTGCATACCGGCCCCGAGGAGAAAAACGAGACGTATATCGTGGATTTCTTTCTCTCTCCGATCAGCAAGCCGGTTGTTATCGATAACATTTTCTACGATTTCGATAAAGCGACCCTTCGTCCGGAATCCAAGAAAGCTTTGGACGAGATGATCAAGATGCTGAACGATAACCCGAACGTAACGATCGAACTGGGTGCCCACACGGACCGGAAAGGTACGGACCAGTATAACGAGCGTTTGGCTCAACGCCGTGCGCAATCGGTCGTGGATTACCTAATAGCGGGAGGTATCGAGGCGGCTCGTCTGGAAGCGAAAGGATATGGAGAAAGCGTTCCCAAGACGATCAACAAGAAGATGGCTAAACAATTCGATTTCTTGAAAGAAGGCGATGTGCTTACCGAGGAATTCATCCTTGCCCTGCCGCCGGAACAGCAAGAGATCGCCGACCAGATCAACCGCAGAACGGAATTCAAGGTCTTACGTACAAACTATAACTTATTTTGAGGGAGCAAAGAGCGTGATCTCCTTAAAAGAGACTGGCCAATCGATCGCACTCATCAGCACATCGAAGGACAGGCGTTGCTGATAAGAGACCGAGGACTCCCTTGAATACAAGTCATGAGCTACCAAACCGATCATCATCTTAACCTTATAATGCAATTCCTTGGATAGTACCAAGCAGGCAAGTACACTCAAATCTCTCGCTTCTTCCCAATCCCGATCCGCAAAACACATCTCCCTTTGAAGTGCCGGATAATGACGAGTCCGCATGATCAGATCCGGATCACGGACCTCACACGCACCTTCCACTACATCCAATAATATACGACAGACAGCCAAACGTTGCTTTTTAATTACCTCCATATACGTTTCCCTCAAACCGGACCGTTCACCTTGTTCGGTATTTCTATATGCTACAAAAAAGAAGCGTGGGAACTGTTAATCTACTATTCGAAACTGAGGCATCGCCAAACACCCATCGGACAAATAATAAACAACAGCCCACGCCTTATTACGTATACTATTAGGCAGTATATATAACAAGCGTGAGCGTTTAGTTGCCTATTATCTCTGTCCGACTTGAAACTTGGCGATTTTCAGTTCCAAAGATAATATCTTAAACGCTTATCGTAATCACACTTTGATTCATAAACCCTTGAATTTCCACAAGAGTTTACTTTATCGATACAAATATAACGCTTTTTCTCATACATCATATGGATTTATTTTTCTCTTTTAAAATCTATTGGGAAAAGATAGCGTATACTCTCTAGCGATAAATTCTTCCACTATAAACAAGATGCTTCCGTGAGTAAAAAAGAGAGGCGCATATACATCCTATTTATGTATATACGCCTCACCATTATGTGGATATTTCCAAATCCGGAACTTTCTTCCTTATTTACTCTACCGAGAACTTATAAATACACTCACTCGTATATTTCTCGCCCGGACGAAGCACTACGCTCGGGAATGCCGGCTGATTCGGGCTATCCGGGTAATGTTGAGTCTCCAGACATAGAGCGCCACGATGCGGGTAAACCACACCTAACTTGCCTTTATCACCCGCTTTCGTCATTGAGTTACCGGCATAGAATTGAAGACCCGGCTCGTTGGTGTAAACTTCCATAACGATACCGCTTGTCGGAGATACAACTTTAGCGGCTACCTTATTGATATCGCCGGCGGCGTTCAATATCCAGTTATGATCGTAACCACCACCGTAAACCAATTGCGTAAACGGATTGTCGATATCAGCGCCTACCACTACCGGTTTGCGAAGATCCATCGGCGTGCCTTCCACGGGTTCGATACCGGTCGGGATCAAAGTCTCGTCCACCGGATTATATGTATCCGCGTCGATCATGATCGTATGATCCATGATTTGCGAGCCGGGAACACCGGAAAGGTTGAAATAACTATGGTTTGTCAAATTCACGACAGTAGGTTTATCCGTCGTAGCCTCGTACTTAATATCAACGGCGTTATCATCCGTCAGCTTATAGATCACCTTGATATCCAGATTACCGGGGAAACCTGCCTCACCGTCTTTCGATAGATAAGTCAACTCCAAGGTTTGGTCATCGATCTGTTTCGCGTCCCAAACTACCGCGTGATATCCTTTCGGACCTCCATGCAAGCAATGCCCGTTATTATTCTGCGGAAGTTGATACTCCGTTCCGTCCAACGTAAACTTACCATTCGCGATACGGTTGCCATAACGTCCGATCAAGGCGCCATAATTCATGTCCGGGTTCGCCACGTATTGCGCGATATTATCGTAACCCAGCACCACGTCCGTCATCTTGCCGCTCTTATCGGGCACCATCACGGCCACCAAGCGTCCGCCCCAATTCGTCACGCAAGCCTCAGCCCCTTTCTTATTCTTCAACACATACAAAGCAGTCGGCTTACCATCTACCTCAGACACGAAGTCCGACTTCATCAAACCGGAGAGAGTAGCCTCTTCCGTAGCCGCCCCCTTCTCATTCTTACCTCCGCATGACAATAACATACACATTGCCATGACCGCAAAACAAAGTTTTTTCATCTCTTTCCTTTAAAATTAATAAATGTTATTCTTCGGGCAAAGATACGCATTCTATCCACATGAGGTCCAATATCCTTACGCATTTTCTCGGGAATCCTTACCGATTTCTACTCGAAGCACTACACCATTCCTCTTGATATCTTAACCATCCATCAATTGGTAGATGATCATGCAACAGCCGTTGGACGATCATGCAACAGTTGGTAGATGATCGTCCAACAGCTGATAAATAAGCTAGATCTTCATACAAATCCCCTAATACCTCCCGAAGAAACCGCCAAGGAGACCCGAAGAAACCGGTAGAAGACTCGTACTTTACAAATGGCATCATGGAATTTTTTAATACCTTTGCAACCGGTCTCTATCACGGCGAAAGTATCAACGCTTGCCAAAAACAAAGAGAGGCCAAGTGTCATCATATTAAACACATTATAATTTTCTATGAGCAAACAACTTTATTTCATACAAGAATCATTCACTGATCAAGAGCTTGAGATATTAAACAAATATTTCACCAATACGGATAAGCCTGTTTTTGGCCTTATTAATTTACCCGATGTCGTAAAAGGAGCGCTTTTCGCTAGATATAGTCGATCTAATAAATCATTAAGAAGGTTATTTTTAGATGAGTTCTATACCCATTCAACGAAACTTACGACAGATAGTATGCCTGTTGCCGGTATGGAAAGAGCCTCTTCCCTGTATGACAAAATGATCTTGGACTTTGGCGATGACTCTGTCGCCCAACTGGGTGGTGCGCACATAGCTTGCGAGCAAGTATCCAATATCTTGACAAAAATCATAGAAAAAGGACGTATAGCTTCCTATTTAGAGCAGAGTACACGATATGTGTACTATAATAAAAAGATAAACGGACAATATCACTATGTTATCCCCCCTGAGATAGCCGGTTCTCCATTAGAAAGCCTGTATAAGGAATATATGGACTTTCTATTTGACACATATACAGAGATCCTCGAAGAACTTACCCCAATATTAAAGAAGAAATACCCGCAAGGAGAAAAACAGACAGACAGGGCTTGGGAAGCGATTATCAGGGCAAAAGCATGTGACATCGTCAGAGGTTTATTACCCGCGTCCACAAGGTCTAACCTTGGGGTGTACGCGAATGGACAAGCCTTTGAATACATGTTGGTTAAAATGTACGCAAGCGATAATGCCGAGGTCATACAATATGCCGATATGATATTGCACGAACTAAGGAAGATAATACCCGCCTTTTTAACCAGAGTCGATCTAGAGAACAGAGGTAAACTTTGGAGTCAATATATCAAAGATATTCATTCGGATATGAATGGCGTAGTGAAAAGTCTATTAAAAAAAGAAACCGTTGCGCTTCCAATCAGACACACACAGAATGAGGTCAATCTGATCGCATGGGATAAAGACGGTCTGGATAAAATAATACAGTCCATATTATTCGAATATACATTTGAATCAGAAAAGGATATACAGAAGAGAATCGAGACATTCACTGAAGAAGAAAAACGGGACATCCTGAAAAAGTATTGTGGCAACCGGCAGAACAGGAGACATAAACCGGGAAGAGCCTTGGAGACAATATCCTATAAATTCGAGGTTCTATCGGATTACGGAGCATTCAGAGACCTGCAACGACACAGGATGCTGACTTTAGAATGGCAAAAGTTATCACCTCGCAACGGGTACATAATCCCTATTGAGCTAGAAGACTTGCCTCGATTGAAGAAGCTTTATGAGAATGCCTTGATCAAATCCGAAGGTATCTATGAGAAAATAAACGACGCGTTCGGAGAAGAAGTCGCCCAATACGTCATTCCTTTCGCATACCGGGTACGGTATGAGATATGTATGAATCTAAGGGAAGCGACCCACTTCATCGAATTAAGATCGCAAAAGCAAGGTCATTATTCTTACCGTAAGGTTTGTATCGATATGCACGATTTAATCATTAATAAAGCAAAACATGATTTTGTCGATGATTGCATGAAATTCGTGGATAAGAACTTCTACGACTTGTCAAGGGAAGATGCGGAAAATAAAAAAGATAGAAAGCTGTAGGATATGGAAACGGATAATTTGTATATAAACAACGCCCTAGACTGGTTGAAGCGAGCAGTCGACTCACTGGTCAGCCACAAAAGAACGGATGAAGGTACGGGGTTCGTCCGCTCTTCCAAACAAATAATACCGGAACAAAAAGAAGGTATCTTCTATACCGCTACCTTCCAAGCCTACTCCGCCTTGTTGGAAAGCGCGGAGACTTATAAGGCGGAAGCATTCGGGCTAAAAGAAATGACCCTTGAACTGACCCATATATTTACCCCCGATATATTTGCGAAAAAAGATCAATACTCAACCAACAATGGTAGCCGCTCCATCATCTTGCTGGAACAAATATTAAAGGTGATGGTTTATCTCCAGAAGTATAAACATACGATTGGCGAAGACATCATAAATGCGGCAAAAGAAGCCATTGATATAGAAACTGCCAAAACGGACATCCTATCCAATAACGCCAACGATGAATACTATTACCCGGAGGCAGGTAGGTCACCTTGGTTCCTGCTCAGCTTACTCAATTGCCAGAAATACATCGAAACCATATATGGGGATGCCAACGGAATCATAAAAATACCATCCGTGGACACTTTGATAGATAGCCATATCAATTACCACATGGCTCGCTATAACGTAAAAGAATTATCCTTCGACCCCATCTCATTGGTAATCGCACTTTGCTGTAAAATAACAAGAGATCCCGGTTTTAAGACCTCCCCCTTTTGCATCTCATGCCTTGAGGCGATTGTCAAATTACAACATAACGATGGCTGCTGGCCCACGGGAGCTACGATATCGTTCGATGATTCCGGAGATGTTATTCAACAAGCTAGCATCCAAATCGCGTCACAACTGGCCGAGGCCATCATTGACTATAAATTCTTAGTCGATTGCAATGACAACGTAGAGCAAGTCTTAGATATTATTATCCCTTCTTTCAGAAAATTATTCAACTATATAACCGCCACGTTCGAGAAGCTTGACAATCCGTGCGTATATGGCTGGAGCAGCGACCGAATCAAGCTCAAAGGCTATACGGAAACATGGATCACGGCTTATACATGCCGTTTTTTGTATAAATATTGGCTTGCTGAAAAAGCGTACGCACGCATAAAAGCATTAAAAAGGCTAGGCGTGACAAACTATGTCTATGACGAACAAAATACAATAAAAGAGATCAAACGCTGGAATGATGAAATCATCGAACCGGATCACATCTTAAAACCTAAAGAAACAATCGATGGGATTATCCGACCGATTAT
The DNA here is from genome assembly GCF_000307475.1 of Parabacteroides sp. D25. Lineage (NCBI taxonomy): Bacteria > Pseudomonadati > Bacteroidota > Bacteroidia > Bacteroidales > Tannerellaceae > Parabacteroides > Parabacteroides sp. D25. The sequence continues at coordinate 181,095 of NZ_JH976504.1, forward strand.
AGGAAATAAGGAAAAAGGCTGTTTGCTTCTTTCTCCCCAAAAAGACAATATCTCCTTCATTATATGTGGTCCCCCGGGCAGCGGGAAAACCTATATCGTGAAGCAAATGGCTAAGGCCTTGGGCTGGCCACTGGTCGAATTATCACCAAGCCATTTCATAAAGAAGGGGCTCGATTTCATAGAAAGTACCAGCAGAGAAATCTTTAACGATCTATACAATCTGCATCATGCTGTCGTATTCTTCGATGAATGCGATGAATTATTCAGAAACCGATCCGAGTCCGGAGAGACAACATCGAGTAGGACGATCCTCAATTTCCTCACGGCCAGCATGCTTCCCAAACTGCAAGATTTACATGATAAGCAAAACATCATTTTCGTATTGGGAACAAATTACTTACATAATATAGACTCAGCCGTCAGAAGAAAAGGACGATTCGATCACAGGATACTTTTCGACCGTCCGGACGAAGAGGCCAGACGACTGTTCTATTGGGCAAAAGGAAAATCTAATGACTCTGATATTAGCGAGGATGAATTTGTCAAACGGACAAAGACCGCGTTAGTCAAAGATCTTACTAAAGCTCTCTCCTCATCGTACCAACAAGAAGAAGACCAAAGCTATTTGGATTGGTGTGGCGCCAAAGGCGAGGATTCCGAAGGTTTATTGGAATTAAAGAATTGTGATAAATCGGAATGCCATCAAGAGAAAATAAAAGAATGGAACAAGATGTTGAAAGAAAACAAGGAATAAGATGCTGAACAAAAGGACTTCTTGTGAGTTCTGCACGGAAATTCATGATCCCGAAGATAGCCTTTTTGGGAAATTATATATGAATGCCAAGATCCCATCTAGGATCATGAAAGATTGTGAGCATTTTGTCGTGATGCCCACAATTGGGCATTTTCTCAAGCACTACCTGCTTGTCATTTCAAAAAGGCATATCGAAAGTATGTCCAAACTCACCGATGAGGAATTAAGTGAATTGGAAGATTTACTGAATGGACTCAAAGAAAAATTAGCATCGTACGGGCATGTTGTATGTTTTGAACATGGAGGAGGTTCCTTTAAATATAGCACGTGTAGCGTATACCATGCTCATATCCACATAATACCAGTACCTACTTCTCTTGATTTAACCTCTTTCTTACTCGAAGAAGAGAATATATCTCGGTTCCATACATTTACAGAATGCTATCAGAGTCTTAGGAATACTCCGCAATATCTAATGGCGATGAACGCAGATGGCTCCATATACGCTACTGATATCTCCAAAACACAAGAAAGATATGTGTCTCAATTCTTTAGAATGAAAATCGCGGAATATTACAAAATCAACGAAGAATGGGACTGGAAAAGGATCAAGGCCATAGAGCCAAATCTCATCCAAACGCTCAATGATATATTATAAACTCTTTAATTTACATACGATGAATAAAGAATGGGAAAAGGTAAAATTATTCCACGATAAATTCGGGCACCCTAGTTCTGATCGTCCTGCTTTTATCCCCAAGGAACGTGCGAAAGATAGGGCAAAATGGCTTATGGAGGAAATAGCCGAATTTCTGGTCGCTCCTGATATCTACGAACAAGCGGATGCCATGATAGATCTCATCTATTTCGCTCTAGGCACTTTAGTTGAAATGGGGATCAAACCGGATGAGTTGTTTGATATCATACAAAAAGCAAACATGGAAAAATTAGGAGAAGACGGAAAACCCATATATAACCCTAAAGACGGAAAAATCATGAAACCCCAGCATTGGGAAGATCCCGCTCCTAAGATAAAGGCATACATCGATAATCTATCACAGAACAGTTAACGAACCTGCCCAATTTTGTTATACAAACAAAAGTAAGTACCTTTGTTACTAATTATAACACTTATATTAAAATCAATAAGTCTATGAGTACAATTTCTATCATCGCAGCAATCGCAGATAAAAGCGCGATCGGAAAGAATCAGCAATTATTATGTCACATGCCTTCAGACATGAAGCGTTTCAAGGAATTAACCACGGGACATGCGGTAATCATGGGACGTAAGACATTCGAGTCTCTCCCTGTAGCGCCACTGCCCAATCGGAAGAATGTCGTATTGACGACTATGCCCGAGGCTGGTTTCGTGAATTGTTTCGCTTGCGAGTCTATGGGGGCCGCTCTGGATTTATGTGAGAAAGAGGACGAGATATTCATCATTGGCGGTGCGTTGGTCTACAGACAGGCCTTGAGAATAGCCGACAAAATGTATATTACCCGCATCCATCATGAGTTTCCCGACGCGACCTCGTTCTTCCCCGTCGTAAACTGGGACCTTTGGGAAGAGACTGAGCGTGAGGAGTATCCCGCAGACGAGAAGAACCCTTACCCCTACACTTACATCACCTACGTGCGTAAAAAATAAACATTAACGTACGTTTTACAACTTTTTGCTCTTTCTTTGTATCTATATAGGAAAGGTTTATTGTTAAACTTATAAAACCCAAAAGATATGAAGATAAGAGCAATTATTTTATCTGCCCTGATACTTTGCGGCATCTCGGCGGTTATTATGTATAGCCGGGCCGCCCAGCCTCAACAAAAAAGTTCTGTTATCACGCAAGCTATAAACGATAAGAATACCCCTATGGTGATCAAGAATCTTATCCTTAAAATGAAAGAACAGATGGAGGTAAACGATGATCAGTTCCCGGAACTGATCAAGGAGGTGGAGAATTACACCAACAGTTGCGCCGACTCGGCTTCCGTGGCGGTATTACATTCCATGCTGGCGGAGATGTATCAGAATTACTACCAACGGAACCAGTGGACCATCAACCAAAGAACCCAATTAAGCGGTTATATCCCGGAGGATATCCGGGTATGGACTTCCAACTTATTCACGGATAAGATCAAGGAAGAGATCGATTTATCATTGCGACCTACGGCCTTATTGCAAAATACGCCTGTCAGCAAGTTCAAGGATATTCTGGAGATCGGAAAGGACTCGCAAACCCTGCGTCCGACCCTCTATGAGTTCCTTGCCTTCCGGGCACTGGACATCCAACCGACCGTACAGATCTATAAAGACTTGATCGCCTTTCAAAATAAGGAGCCGAATATGAAATCGGTCCTCCTTACGGAATTGGATTACCTACGATTCCTTTACGGGGATAAAAGGGATAAAGAGTCTTTTGAGGCTTACATGAACGCATTGGATGAGCTTTACAGGAACTTAGCTTCTCAAAACTATGCCGCCGAGATCTTAATCGCCAAATTGGATTTGGTTAGCGGCAGTATGTTTCGTTACGTCTCTACCCAATGGGATTCTATCAAAGCGGAAGAGGTGAAACTATGCGAGGAGGGTATCAAACGATATTCCGGTTACCCTCGCACGGCTATCTTAAAGAATCGCTTGGCACAATTGGAACAACCTACTTTATCCGCATCTACAAACAATACGGTTTATCCGGGACAGCAACTGGGGATCAAGCTGGAATATAAGAATGTACAGAAAGTCATCGTACAAATCTATCGAAGCTCGAAAACACCTTTACAAGCGGCAGCCCATACATCCGCAAAAAAATCAAGTGGCAGCACCTTGGGACAACTCGTAAACGAGAAGACATTCTCTTTGCTACTGCCCAACACCTATTCGCAGCAAGATACGACCTTACATATATCTATGGATCAACCGGGATTGTATGAATGTGTCGTAACCGTACCCGGACAACAGCTAAAGACGATCAATACGGTTAGCGTAACCCGATTGGCCGCAATCTATCGTAATCTTTCCGGTAATAAACAAGAGGTCATGGTTACCGACTATCTTAGCGGGAAGCCGGTTGACGGAGCGATCGTTACCTATTACGGCGGTCAGCGTCGTAACTTGCAAGAACTGGGTACCGTCAAAACAGACCGGGAAGGATTGGCCACGCTTCCGGCGAACAGTCAAGTATTGGCGTTCCAAGCCAGCAGACCGGGAGATACCAACGCTATGCTGACAAATATCTACCCGATGGGTTCCGGCCGCAGACCGGAAAAGAACCCGGTAGAAGTCTCGATCTTTACGGACCGTGGACTTTACCGTCCGGGACAAACCATTTTCTTCAAAGGTCTCGCCTACGTAAAAGACTCGAACGACCCGCATGCCGTGGCCGGACAGACTTTTACGGTGACTTTGTATGACGCTAACGGGAAAGAGCTAGCCCAGAAGAAATTCACGACTAATGACTTCGGTTCTTTTAACGGCGAGTTCTCCATCCCCAAACAGACCCTAAGCGGCGTCTTCCGGTTAAGTACCGGACAGATGAGCGTATATATTCATGTAGAGGAATACAAACGCCCGACTTTCCAAGCGTACTTCCTCCCGATCAAGGGCGATATCGCTTTCGGCGATTCCGTTACCATACAAGGCAAGGCGGCTACATTTTCCGGCGTGTCACTGCCCAGCGGCGATGTCACTTGGCGTATTACACGCAGGCCCTTCCTGTTGTGGAAGTATTTCCGTCCGAGCGCTCCGACACAGGTAGCGGAAGGTAGCGCCACTCTTTCCGGCGATGGGACATTCCACGTATCTTTCCGTCCCCAAAAAGAGGAAGATCCGAATCCATACGCTTCCGCATACCAGACCTACGAGGTATCGGCTACCGTAACCGATAGCAAGGGAGAGACCCAAGAGGCGAATTACACCTTCTCGGTAGGAGAATCCAGTATCGTCTTATTCACCAACCTACCGCCACAAATCGAGAAAGACTCGGTAAAAGCCGTAGTCGAAGCCCGGACAATCAATGGGGAGATGGTTTCCACCTCCGGTACTTTCAAGATCGTAGAACTGATCGCAAACCGATCCGATAAGAATAGCGGAGAGAGCTATCAAGAAGGCAAGCAAGTAGCTTCCGGTAGCTTTACCAGTGGCAAAGAAATCAGTCCGGCTATTTTCAACCCATTGCCCTCCGGGCGTTACCGTATTTTAGTAGAAGCCAAAGATAGCCAAGGACGGCAGAGTAAGAACCAGTCCGATTTCATCCTATACGGAAAGAACGACAAGCGTCCTCCCGTATTTACCCATACTTGGCTGCTGAAAGAGAAGACAACTTGTTTACCCGGGGAGGAAGCGGAAATCGTATTCGGCACCTCCGACAAGGACGCCTACGTACTCTATGAATGGTTTGCCGGAAATAACCGCATCCATCATGAGTTGATTAAGCTAAGTGACGCGAACCATCGGTTTAAGATCCCGTTCAAGCCGGAATATGGAGAGGGAATCATCGTATCCTTTACGTTCGTAAAAGAAGGTGAACTATATATTACCCAAGTACCCGTAGAGCTTCAGCTACCCAACCGGCAGTTGACCATCAAGCCGATAACCTTCCGGGATCGTTTACTTCCGGGAAGTAAAGAGAGCTGGAAATTCCGTATCACCGACGCGGACTCCACGATCGTATCCGCCGAGGTACTGACCAGCATGTATGATGCCTCGCTAGATAAAATCATACCATTCAATTGGTATTTCTCCCCGCAGCGAACGATCCTGCTACAAGCTCCCCGTTTCTCAACCGGAGCCGGATTCCAGCGTAGTTATCAATATGACCAGACAGAGGCCAAGTATATAAAAGTACCTCAATATCAGTATGACCGTTTAAATTGGTTCGGTCTATTCAATGAGATTGTCATACGAGGATACGGCTCCAGCAACCGGGCTTTCGCCACGGGTGGTATCATGCTGAAATCCGCGGCAGCCCCAGTAGTGACGGAATCCATGAACATCATGGAAGACAGCGCCGTGTTAGAAGAGTCTAGCGTGGAATCTACGGAAGGGGAACCCGTGTTCAACCTATCCGATCCTTTCGCCAAAGAGAGCAGCCAGCCGGTAAGTCCGGAGCAAATCCGGCAGAACTTCGCGGAAACCGCCTTCTTCTACCCGACCTTACAAACGAACGAGGAAGGAGACGTATTCGTAAATTTCACCCTGCCGGAAAGTAATACGACTTGGAAACTACAGCTATTGGCCAACACCCAAGACCTAAAATACGGTCTGCTTACGAAAGAGGTCATTAGCAGCAAACCCTTGATGGTTCTACCGAATCTGCCTCGTTTCGTCCGCCAAGGGGATGAGGTCAGCATCAGCACGCAAGTCATCAACAATTCCGAGGAAGCGGTATCCGGCCGTGTACGCATCGAACTATTCGATCCCGCTACAGACCAACCGATTATCTGCTTGAGCAAGTCACAACGTCCGTTTGAGTTGCAACCGGATAGCATCGCTACTGTAAGCTGGATGATCCCGGTCCCCAAACAGATCAACCTACTGGGCGTACGTATCCTAGCCGACTCTGAAAAGGGAAGCGACGGGGAGCAGCAGATCGTACCTGTTCTTTCCAATCAATTGCTCATCACGGAAAGTACCCCGTTCTATTTGCTCAAGGAAGGAGAGAAACAAATCCGTATCTCCGGGAACTCGGAGGGAGCGACACCATTCCGTCTCACGCTGGAGATGACCGGGAATCCGATTTGGTACGCGGTACAGGCATTACCGACGATCACACAGCCGAACAATGATAATATCTTATCTTGGTTTGCCGCTTATTACAGCAATACGTTGGCTTCCTATATCGCCCAAGCCCATCCCCGCATCCAGAAAGTGATCAACCAATGGACCGCTCAAGGAGGGAATGCCTCTACTCTCTATTCAAACTTGGAAAAGAACCAAGAGCTGAAGAACATACTCTTGGAGGAGACGCCCTGGGTACTAGCCGCCGATAACGAGACAGAGCAAAAACAACGCTTGTCTTTATTGTTCGACCTAAACCGTGCGGACGGATTACGGGAAGCGGCCTTGCAACAACTGATCCAACAACAGAACGAAGAGGGTGGATGGAGCTGGTTCAAAGGTTTCCCCGCAAGCCGTGCGATCACTCTTTCTATCCTGAAAGGTATGTCACAGCTTGTACAGCTAAACGCGATCCAATATGGGCAAGCGGAGAAAGAGATGCAAATGAAGGCCCTCAAGTTCTTGGACAAAAGTATGCAAACGGATTATGAGAACTTGCTGAAATACGATAAGAAATGGCAAAACGCATGGCCCTCGCCGGAGCAGGTAGAGTTCTTATTCGTCCGCAGTTCCTACCGGGATATCCCGGAACTGGGAGACGCCCGGGAAGCGATCCGTTTCTATACGAACCAAGCGGAGAAGCACTGGAATCAATATTCCTTAATCAGTAAGGGCGAAATCGCCTTGTTAATGCATCGAAACGGTAAAAAGGAGGTGGCGACAGCGATCCTGACAGGACTAAAGAAGACCGCTACGATCTCCGAGGAGAAAGGTATGTATTGGGCAAACAACCGCAGGGGGAGTGATTATTTCACCTCACCGATCGACACGCATTGCTTATTAATGTCCGTCTTTAACGAGATCGCGCCGGATACCCAGAATACAAACCGGATGAAACAATGGTTGCTAAACCAGAAACGTACACAAAACTGGGAATCCGTACCCGCCACGGTAAACGCCATTTACGCCTTGCTACTCACGGGTAGCGATTGGCTGAACACGCAAAACACTTGTGTAGCGACATGGGACGGCAAGATCTATAGTACCGCGGAAGGGGAAATCGCCACCGGTTACCTCAAAACGATACTTCCGAACGAGCCGGCAAATAATTCCGCCAACCCCGTGCTCTCGATCCGCAAGGAAGGAAACACGCCGGCATGGGGAGCTGTTTTCGAGCAATACTTCCAAGAGATCGACAAGGTAAAAGGACAAAAAGGGGTGTTGAGTGTCGAGAAGAAATTATTCGTCGAGACCAATAACGGTACCAACCGCCAAATCCGTCCCGTAACACCGGAGCAACCGCTCCGCATCGGAGACAAGGTAATCGTTCGGCTAACGATCCGGACAGACCGTGAAATGAATTACGTATTCTTGAAAGATCTACGTGCGGGCTGCTTCGAACCGGCCGATCAACTTTCCGGCCCGGAATCAAGAGACGGTATCTGGTATTACAGATCCCCGAAAGACGTATCCGAGAATTTCTTCATCAATCGTCTGCCGGAAGGTACGTTCGTCTTGGAATATCCGGTCTACGTATCCCGTAGCGGCGAATACGCCGGAGGTATCAGTACGATTCAATGTATGTACGCCCCGGAATTCGTGTCGCACACCGCCGGAGAAAGCTTGCGGATCATGCCCTAAACAAGCCTTTTCTTACAATGCCCGTTCTAACCTCCTTACAATGCCCAGTATAAGGAGGTTAGAATGGGCACCGTAAGAAGGTAAGAATAGGCATCGCAAGAAGCGTTATCTTCCTCTAATTTTCAGTTTTCAATTCTCAACTTTCAATTGAAATGACTATCTTTGTAATTCGAATTAAAACTAAACGATAAGATGAAACAAATAGTTTTTATTTTCATGGCGATCCTGTTAGCGACAGGAATGGCTTCGGCTCAGAAGAAAGCAGTTATTTCCGCGGAAACAACCAGTTTCGACTTCGGTACCATCAAGGAAGCAGACGGAAAAGTATCCCATACGTTTGAAGTATCCAATACGGGCGATATGCCTCTGGTCATTACACGTGTAATCGCGTCTTGCGGATGTACGACCCCGGAATGGCCGAAAGAACCGGTAGCTCCGGGTAAGAAAGCCCAGATCAAGGTTACTTTCGATCCGGCAGGACGTCCGGGTCCTTTCACGAAGACCATTTCCGTATACAGTAACGGAAAAACCGGAAGCTTCATCATGAACATCCGGGGAGAGGTTGAATAAGAAATACGTAAAAAACCCCCAATTGGAATGCTGAATATAAAAAGGTTGATCCTTGCTCTTACAGCAATTATATCTATAACGACAGCTTGGGCACAACAAGGCGCCCAAATCTTGTCGGACGAGTTGACTTATAATTTCGGGACAATAGCCGAGGCCGATGGATTCGCCAGTCATACTTTCACGATAAAGAATACGGGAGACGCCCCTTTGGTCATCACCCGTGTTACCGCGTCATGCGGTTGTACACGGCCGGAATGGACTAAGTCGCCGATCGCTCCCGGTAAGACCGGTGAAGTTAAGATAACGTATAATCCGAAAGGACGCCCCGGCCCGTTTTATAAAACCGTATCGATATTCAGCAATGGGAAGAAAGGGAGTTACAGCCTAGCCATTAAGGGAAATGTCACCCCGAAACCTTCGCAGCCGGTCTTTACGTATCCTTATTCTATCGGTGATCTGAAGCTGCATACGAAGACTGTTCTATTCAGCAGTATCCGTCCGGAGGAAACGTTGGGCGAGAAGATCAACATTAAGAACGAGGGAAAGACCTCGGCTACGATTCATCTGGGTAAAGTACCTCACTACCTTAACGTACAGGTGAACCCGGCTACCCTTCAACCGGACGAGGTCGGTGCCATTACGATCCTTATGGATGCCAAGGTCCTGAAGCGGAAAGGACGAGTCTCTACGCTTTTGCCGATCATGATACAGAGCGCCGGAAAGAAGGAAGTATCCGGAGAGATCCAGATCTCCGCCAACGTGACCGATAATTTCAGCAAACTATCCGCTGCGGATAAAGCCCAAGCCCCGATAGCGGAATTATCCGGCACTTTACTGGAATTCGGCAAGCTACCGAACAAGAAAAGTATCGTTCCGTTGATCGGTGGTAAGGTATCGGGTACGTTTGAGATTACGAATGCCGGAAAGACTCCGCTCACGATCTACAGCGTCACTTGTGATGATGAGCGTGTCGATTTGTCCGGCGGCAAGAAAGAACTTAAACCGGGAGCGACCGCTACTTTCAAAGTAACCTTGCGACCGAAAGAGATAAAGACAAAACTTGAAGCACTTATTAATGTCGTATGCAACGACCCGAACGGGCCTATCCGCTTGATCAAGGTGACGGCATACAAATAATAGATTGATATGGAACATCCAGAAAACGATGATCAGTACAAGGGATTGAAAGTGAATAAGGGCATTGCGGATGTCCCTACCGTAAATCCTTATATAAAAAAGCGTGTCCAACGCAAGGTATATACGCCTTCCGAATTCGTGGAAGGTATCTTAAAAGGGAATATCACGATACTCAGTCAAGCAGTTACCTTGGTGGAAAGCTCCAAGCATGAGCACCAACAGGTGGCGCAGGAGATTATCGAGAAATGTTTGCCTTTCGCCGGGAAATCGGTTCGTATCGGTATTACGGGTGTTCCCGGAGCGGGAAAGAGTACCTCTATCGACTCTTTCGGTATGCACTTGATCAACCAAGGGCGTAAGCTTGCCGTACTAGCGATCGACCCGAGTAGCGAACGCTCGAAAGGTAGTATCCTAGGAGATAAGACTCGTATGGAGGCCTTGTCGAGAGAGAAAAACGCCTTTATCCGTCCTTCACCATCCGCAGGCTCCTTAGGGGGGGTCGCCCGTAAGACCCGTGAGACGATCGTATTATGCGAGGCCGCCGGTTTCGATACCGTATTCGTAGAGACCGTGGGTGTCGGACAAAGCGAGACGGCCGTACATTCGATGGTGGACTTCTTCCTGTTGATTCAATTGGCCGGTACCGGAGATGAGTTGCAGGGTATCAAACGAGGTATCATGGAAATGGCGGACGGTATTATTATCAATAAGGCGGATGGAGACAATATCGAAAAGGCGAATCTCGCCGCCGCTCAATTCCGGAACGCCTTACATCTTTTCCCACCTTCGGAATCGGGCTGGTTCCCGAAAGTATTGACTTATTCCGGCTATTACAACCTAGGTATCAAAGAAATATGGGATATGATCGGAGAGTACATGGAGTTCACCAAAAAGAACGGCTACTTCGATTACAAACGTAACGAGCAAGCTAAATACTGGATGTACGAAAGCATCAACGACACGTTGCGGGATAAGTTCTATCATAACCCGGCGGTAGAAGGCATGCTGGAACAAACGGAGAAGCAAGTCTTGAACAACGAGATCAGCTCTTTCGTGGCAGCCAAACGGATGATCGATCTGTTCTTGGATAATATCGCTACGAAATAGGTATAAAAGCATAAGAGTGTCGCACGATCTGATCATGCTACACTCTTTTTTACTTGAACCTTACATCGACTCCTTTGTCTTCTTTCGCTTTCACGGCCAACGCACGCCCTTGTCTCTTTACCTCTCCTGTGATGAATTCAGGTATATTGTAGGATTTCATAAAGCGAAAATAAAAATCCGTATCCTTCTGGGGTAACAGGAAAGGTTTGCAAGCCTGTCCTTTCTCATCGATATAAGCGATGAACAGCCTTGTATACAAACCATCCATCCGACGGCTGCTAAACACGATCCAACGACTATCGCTACTCCATGAATGATAGCTTTCCACATCGTCGCTATTCGCCGCCTCCAATGGATAACTTCGCAGAGTCGATAAATCAATCATGTACAAATCGGCATCCTTATGCCAAATAGAGAAATTCCCATAACCGGACAAGGTATAGAGCAAATACTTTCCATCCGGGGAAACCCGGGGAAAAGAAACGCTTTTATCGATCTCCGATGCCTTATATAAAGTATCGACTACCGTCCCGAAACGGCGTGTAGCGGGATCGAACGAGACTGAGCATAGATCGTATCTCACTTGATCGTATTCCTTGGGCATCGTACGGGCTTTAGCCGAACAGAAATAGAGCGTATTTCCATCCGGGGAAAATGTAGGGAAAGTCTCGAACGCTCCCTCTGAAGACAGCAGCGGAGAAGTCACGATCTCATGCTTTTGCGTATCATAGACGACCACATCCGAGGCCGAGTCGAATACCTCCACCCGATTCCTATCGTTCATATGAAACGCTTGCTTGGTTTTATTCACAGAGAAAGCGACATATTTTCCGGAAGGATGCCAAGAAGGATAGACCAGTGGAGAAAGGGTCTGATCGGTCTTCGTATTCAGCTTCTCCACTTTATCTCCATCGATCAATAAGGTACAAGAATAGGTCTCACGCATATGGAAAAGCATTTTCTCCGGATTCTGCATACAGAAAGAATGGCAGTTCATACAGTTATTGCCGCTCATCTTATTTTCGATGATCGCGTTCTCCGTATAATTTTCCAAGTTACGTTGATAGATACCCATACGGTTCCACAACTCATAGCCCGGTTCGATTAAACGATAAGCCAACCAACCATCGACCGGCTCCTTCGCCACCTTGATGATGAAGGGGGCATACGCGATCCATTCATCATTCACGAAGGCTTGTACGGTTACATTCAGATGATTCCCGGAAGCGGCACGCAACAGCCTTTTCCAACCGGAGGCCGGGATCACGAAACAAGCGTCTTTCCCGGTCTTGATCTCTAATTTCTCCGGGCCACATTCGAGAATGGCACGGGCCTCAACGCAAGCATCTTTCAGCTTAAAATTCAAGGGAGCTATATTCGGCGGGATTGTCACATCCACATAATCCGGAAAGATCTCCGGCTTGACTTCCAGATTCTTCTGTATACGTACCGGACCGGAACAAGCCATCAAGCCCAGAATCATCCACAGACATATACATCTTATTATATACATTTTTCTCATCTCCTATTTAAACATATAATAATACCAATAGGTATCGCCATAAGAGCGATACATCAAACCGGGCAGCGCATTACTATTATTCCGCCCAGCGAGCACTTGCCTCTTATAATCGGTGAATCGCCCTACGATAGATTCCGAGACACCGAAACGTTTCCAGTAATCCGGATCTTTCTCCGATAGGATGATGACCGCCTCTTGAAAAGAGACCGGTAAAGAAGGGAGTAAATCCGTTCCGTAATAGGTTTCCACCAACGTCTTAAAGCGCGTCACATCTTTTGCTAAAAGATAGAACACGCCGGCATAGTGGAAAGCGGCTTTATTGGAAGGATTCTGCTCCGCCAAGCGAATCAAGTCCGTGTCGAATCCATCCATCTGGATCAGATGATTCTCAGCTAGCAGGTTCCTGCGCATATTCCCCAATAGAGGATCTGTCTCGACCGCCTCATCATTATACAGGAATTTCCGCTGCGCTTTGGCCCAATCCTTATAATAGAAAGTATTCTCTAAGACAGCGATATATTTCTCCGCGACCGGATAGGCTCCATAAATCAAGTTCGTTTGCACCAAACGTTGCGTCATGCGGGGATTTCCATCACATAAAGCGCCGATATTACTCTCGAATGCCATCTCTTGAGCCGCGGCGACATTTCCCATCGTAAAATAAACATCACTCAACAAGGCGGATATGGTGGTCGATTTATTCCATGCCACCATTAATCCACGAGGCCCGTGCTGCGTGTACTTAAACGCCTCATCCGCCAGAATACCTTTCCGGGCCAAAGCCATATTTTGGTAACATAAATAGAGTTGATTAGTGGTCGGCTCCTTGCATGATACCAAGATCCGGTCCCATTGCTCTGTCCGAGTAAAATAGTCCATCATCTTCAAACGGTATGATTTCTGTTCGCCATATAGATCGAAGCCTTTCCAGAAGATAAGCCCTAAGATAATGAATTGGGAGATTCCCAACGCTAGACGCTTTTTACCAGCCCATGATTCCTTGTTTTTACAGAGGCAGGTTACAACCAACGCCGCATAGAAAGCGATCCATGAGAAATAAATTACCTTATCCGGCACCAAACGGAAATAATAATAACTATCCGGTAAAAAGACAAAGCGGTATTCTCCGATCACCGAGTAACGCACACATAATCCACCCAAGATCAACACGATCATCGGTAAAATCGCGGAATAATACCAACGGGGCGTCCGGCTCATGGCCTCATATCCGACCATGGATAAGGCAAACAACAAAGAGACCGGCCCGGCCAACCCAAAGAGTAACAGGGAGGCAAACAGACTTGCTATCAAACGAGGTATGAAATTCCTTATCCCTAAAACGAGATATAAAGCAAGCAGCATCATACCGAAGGCGACCGTTCCTTGAAACCTGTAATTAAAATCCCATTGCACAAACAACAAGGATAGGACGGGAAGCCAAGCCCATAAAATACCATGGCTTCGCGGATCGATCCGCTTCAAGATCGCCCAGAACAAGGCCCCTAGGCTTGTCAGCAGGGCCGCCGTTATCATAGCTCCCACATTCGGGAGAATGAAGAACTGCACCAAACAACCGGAGAGAACCATCGCTAAACCTCCCGGTTGCATTAACTTATCGATAATAAAAATGGGAGTCAACTGGAATAACTGGTTCTGCTCGACACAGTAAAAATGGTACTCACTGAATATCCTCAAGAAGATAAACAGAAAGACAAATACGATTACATGCAAGGCCACGCCGCTATACTTCTTCATGATATCAGGTTCTTCAAATAAAAACCCGGATGTACGCAATCGCTACATCCGGGTTCCTATTCGTATAAACATATGCCTTATTTAGATTGAAGAAACACGGAGCGTGTTCAACAAATCCCGGTTAATAGGCTTATCATTCTTGATCGCTTTAGAGAACGGTACATAGACGATCTGGTCGTTCTGGATACCCATCATCACGTTACGCTGATCATCCAACAAGGCGTCGATCGCAGCCACGCCCATGCGCGTCGCCAAGATCCGATCTTGTGCCGTAGGAGAACCACCGCGCTGCAAGTGACCTAAGATAGAGACACGCACGTCGAACTGCGGATATTCCTTCTTCACACGCTCAGCGACCCCCATAGCGCCACCGGTTACCTCACTCTCGGCAACCAATACGATACTACTGTTCTTGGACTTACGGAATCCATTCTCGATCATCTCAGCCAATTGATCTTTCTCCAAGGAGATTTCCGGGATAATAGCGGCTTCGGCACCAGAAGCGATCGCTCCGTTCAACGCCAAGAAACCGGCGTCGCGCCCCATAACCTCCACAAAGAACAGACGATCATGCGAGGTAGCCGTATCACGGATCTTATCCACGCATTCCATGATCGTGTTCAAGGCTGTATCATAGCCGATCGTCGTATCCGTGCCATACAAGTCATTATCAATCGTACCCGGCAATCCTACGATCGGGAAATTAAACTCCTGAGCGAAAATACGCGCTCCCGTCAACGTTCCGTCACCACCGATAGCGATCAAGGCATCGATCCCATGCTCTTGCAACTTATCATAGGCCTGTTTTCGTCCCTCGGGAGTCTTGAACTCCACGCAACGGGCGGTCTTAAGGATTGTTCCGCCGCGCTGAATTATATTACTGACATTTTGTGTCTTAAACTCTTCAATCTCATCCAGGATCAACCCTTTGTAACCACGGTAAATACCTTTCACTCTCATTCCGTTATAAATAGCGGAACGTGTTACCGCACGAATAGCGGCGTTCATTCCCGGGGCATCACCTCCGGACGTTAAAATACCAACACACTTTACTGTAGACATAGCGTCATTGATTTTAATGTTCTCCGGCAAAAGTAGTAAATATTTAGTTATCCTTCTGTCTTTCTCCCGGAAAGTTCACGTAATCTTAATCAAAATATCATTCCGAAGCGTTCAATTCCTTGATCCGGACCGCTACTTCCTCCATCAACCACTTGGGAGTGGATGTAGCGCCGCAAACCCCGACCCGGCGCACGCCCTCGGGCAAAGGCTCGGTAATCTCTGATACCTCGGAAATAAAGAGCGTATTCGGGTTCGCTTTCCGGCACTCCTCGAACAGCATCTTCCCGTTGGAACTTTTACGACCAGCCACAAAATAGACCCAATCGTGGCTGGAGGCGAACGCTTTTATATTCGGAAGACGATTCGCCACCTGACGGCAAATCGTATCGTAATAATTAAACTCCACCCCTTCCGCCATCCGCTGCTTGATCTCCGCCACTACCGCCTTGAATCCATCCAAGGACTTCGTGGTTTGGGAAAACAGGCTGATCGCACGGGTAAAGTCCAGACGATCGAGGTCTTCTATTTTCTCGATGACAATCGCCGTGCCCTCCGTCTGCCCCACCAAGCCATTCACCTCCGCATGGCCTTTCTTCCCATAGATAACCAACTGGGTGTTATTCGCCCGGGTCTCTTGATAACATTTATGGATCTTGCGCTGCAAACGCAAGACAACCGGGCAAGTAGCGTCTATAATCGTGATATTGTTTCGCTTCGCTAAAGCATAGGTAGAAGGTGGCTCGCCATGCGCCCGGAGCAACACCTTCCGGTCTCTCAACCTTGAAAGTCCCTCATGGTCGATCGTATGCAGCCCCATATGCTCCAACCGCTCCACCTCCAAACTGTTATGAACGATATCGCCTAGGCAATACAGCGTATCCGTATTTCCCAGCTCCCGCTCAGCGCTCTCTATGGCGGTGACAACCCCAAAACAGAATCCGGAATCTTTATCTATCTCGACTTCTATCATATCTATAATATCATTAACAAACAAGCACTTACAGTTTTCTTAATTTTCAATCACAAGAAACTAAAGTTTCTTCATAACAAAACTAGAGTTTTCCCATAGTGAAACTTTTGTTTCCTAGTAACGAAACTATAGTTTTCATTCGAAGAGACAAAAGTTTTCTTTATAGGAAACTCCAAGCACTCGTTTATGAACCGATCGCTTTATGATATTGTTCCAGCAACCAAGCCTTTTGCTCTTCCAAGGTCATATGGGAATTATCCAATACCAAGGCATCATCAGCTTGTCTCAAAGGACTTTCCTCCCGGGTTGAATCTATATAATCC
Organism: Parabacteroides sp. D25; assembly: GCF_000307475.1. Classification (NCBI taxonomy): domain Bacteria; kingdom Pseudomonadati; phylum Bacteroidota; class Bacteroidia; order Bacteroidales; family Tannerellaceae; genus Parabacteroides; species Parabacteroides sp. D25. Next base: position 197,715 of record NZ_JH976504.1, read on the forward strand.
CGCTTCTTCACATTCTCCAGCACTTCCTCGTAAGAAGCGGGGATCCCTTTCGCCTCCAGCTCATCCACCCGGCGCTTGGCACGTACCTCCGGCGAGGCCGTCACGAAAAGCTTCAACTCCGCATCCGGGAATACGACCGTACCGATATCACGGCCATCCATCACGATGCCTTTCGCCTTTCCCATCTCTTGTTGCTTAGCGACCAACGCACGGCGCACAAAGCCTAGAGTGGCTACCGGACTCACTTTATCCGCCACTTCCATACCACGGATCTCTTTCTCTACATTCACACCGTTCAAATAGGTATCCGGCCGGCCGGTCTCCGCGTTCAAACGAAATGAAATATCGATATCATGGATAGAAGCCTTCAGCTCTTCCTCCTTAATCTTCTCTCCCTCAAAAAATCCATGCTGGATGCAATACAAAGTCACGGCCCGATACATGGCACCCGTATCGATATACGTATATCCAATCTCCTTGGCAAGATCTTTAGCCATGGTGCTTTTGCCACTGGAAGAGTGGCCGTCTATAGCGATAACTATTTTCTTCATATATATATATATATATATATTAATGTATAGGTTTATTCTGTCACCTTCTTAAAATCGGCCAAGGTCGTAGATACGCTAATCATCATCGACATGGCGGACGGATGATATTTCGCCAGCGAGAAGCCCACGTCAAACATCTTGATCCTTACACCTGCGCCCGCCGAGAAGCCGGAGAAACTTCCCCCGCCTTTCAACTTCATATCCATATTGACCTTCGGATTGAATCCTACGCCCACCCAAAAGTTCTCGGACGGGATAAAATCCACGCCGATGATAAAATGCTTCGCCAACGTCTTAACGAAAGAATCCCCGTCATACTCTTTATCCGTATTATCGATATAATCGAACTTCCAACGGTTCAAGTATTGGGCCGTCAAAGAAAAACGAATCGGGGCATGCGCCATTTTCTGCGTGATACCCATCTGGATATCCCAAGGCATCTTTTGTCGCTCATCCTCGTAAGCTTTCAGTTGCGCGCCGATATTCTTCAAGGCGAAACCAAAGGAAAAGCCCTTATCCGAATTATAATAACTCAATCCCGCATCCACGCATAAACCGATAGAGGTATAATCAGCCAGCCCCGAATACAAGAACTTCAACGATAATCCACCCCGCCAACGCTCATTCAAGTCACGGGAGTAAAAACCGTTCACGCTGATATCTTTCGCCGACAGGCTCGCTCCGGTCACGACGTTATCCGGTAACACCTCCTTGATATCGCCATAGCTTATAAACGTAGCGCCTACGCCCCAAGCCCCTTTCTCGCCATGCGCTTTCGTGAACAAGGCACTTCCTACGTTGATATCCGAGATGTAATTCATATAATTCAAGTTGATCATCCCATCCATCTCCGCACCTAGCAAGGCCGGATTATGGAAGATAAGCGAAGGGTCTCTTTCTACCAACGCCACGGTATGCCCACCCAAGGCGTTAGCCCGGGTCGAGGTCGGAAAACGTAAGAAAGTATACGCCTCACTCCCGTTTTGCGCTGAGACAGACAGTGTAACAACGAATAAAATCAGTATAAATAGTTTATTTCTCATATTTTCATGCAAAAAATCGTTCAAAGATACATTAATTCGGAAAAATGTTTTTACTTTACACCCGCAAATCTCAGAAATACGGATTTCACATTAACAGAAACGGGAAAAATGCCAAAAAGGTATATTATCGCTCTCATTTTTGTTTGATATATGAAATAATTTGTATTTTTGCAGAAGTGAAAAACACTTATAAATTATTATAAACGTATGGAAATTAAAAAATCACCGAAAGCGGACCTTGAGAGAGGTAAGTCTCTAAGTATCCTGATGGGATTCGTAGTGGGCTTAGCTGTCTTGTTCGTGGGCTTCGAATGGAGCACCCGCGATGTAATGGTCGTTCAGGCTAGCGAGGGTGTAGCAGACATCATCGCCGAGGAAGAAGTGGAAATCACGAGACCGGAGAATACGCCTCCTCCACCTCCACCACCTCCAGCACCAGTTGTAACCGAGGTTTTGAACGTTGTTGAAGACGACGTTGAATTGGAACAGCAAGATATCTTATCATCAGAGGATAATCAGCAAGAGGCTCAAACAGCCGTTTATACACCGCCTGCAGTAGTAGAGGAAGAAGAAGAATCCGCTCAGCAGATCTTTACGGTTGTAGAGGAAATGCCGAAGTTCCCGGGTGGAGACGCAGAGTTGCTGAAGTTTATCGCTAAATCAATCAAGTATCCGGTAATCGCACAGGAAAACGGTATCCAAGGTCGTGTAATCTGCGCATTCGTGGTTAACCGAGACGGATCAGTAGTAGACGCTGAGGTATTACGTGGTGTAGACCCCTCATTGGATAAAGAGGCTCTTCGTGTGATCGGTACCATGCCTAAATGGACTCCGGGTAAGCAGAGAGGTAAACCAGTACGTGTTAAGTATACTGTGCCTATCACGTTCAGATTGCAATAGTATAACATTAAACATATCAAAAAGGCTGCTTTATTTTCGCAGCCTTTTTTTATTTCATAACTCCATTAATTGATACAGCTATGTTAGCATTCGAGAATATACTTCAAAGAATAGAAAGCGAGATCTCTCAACTACAATTCACCAATCCTCCCAAGAGCTTATACGAGCCGATAGAGTACATCTTGTCCCTCGGAGGAAAAAGAATACGTCCGGCGTTAACGTTGATGGCATGTAATATATATAATAATAGTATAGAGAATGCGATCAAGCCCGCTTTAGGTCTGGAAGTTTTCCATAACTTCACCTTGCTGCACGACGACCTGATGGATGAAGCTGATAAAAGAAGGAACAAACCTACCGTACACAAGGTATGGAATGCCAATACGGCGATTCTTTCCGGAGATGCGATGCTAATAGCGGCTTATCAATTAATCGGATCAACGGAACACGGCCACCTTAAACAAGTGTTGGATTTATTTACGCAAACCGCGGCGGAAATATGTGGCGGCCAACAATTCGACATGGAATTCGAGTCTCGCATGGATGTGAGCGAGGAAGAATACATCGAGATGATCCGGCTAAAGACAGCCGTACTACTGGCCTGCTCCCTTAAGACGGGTGCCCTACTCGGAGGTGCCTCACAGGAAGACGCAGGCAACTTATATGCGTTTGGTATCAATATAGGTCTAGCGTTTCAACTGCAAGATGATTTACTAGATGTATATGGTGACACCGCCACTTTCGGGAAAAACATTGGCGGCGATATCCTTTGCAACAAGAAAACATTCTTATTGATCAACGCTCTCAGACTGGCCAATAAAGAACAAGCGGAAGCTCTCCGTAGCTGGATGGATAAAAAAGAATTCGACCCGGCTCAAAAGATACAGGCATTCACCTCTATCTACAACGAATTGCAGCTAAAACAATTAACAGAAAATAAAATCCAAGCCTATTACGACGCATCCGTAGAGAACTTAAAAGCTTTACAAGTCGCCCCCGAAAAATTAACGATCCTAAAAGAGGTTTGTGATCATTTAATGCATAGACAATCCTAATCCATGAGGTTAATAGACACACATTGCCATTTATATCTGGAGGATTTCGATCCGGAGCAAGACGAACTGGCTCAAAAAGCAAAAGACTCAGGTATCGACACCCTGCTTCTGCCAAACGTAGACCTGACGACGATTGACAGAATGCACGATTTATGCGATCGATACCCAGAGTTCGCTTTCCCCATGATGGGATTGCATCCGACCAGTGTGGATAGCAATTATATCGATATCCTAAAACAAACGGAATCCTATCTATCTAAACGTACTTATTGCGGTATCGGTGAAATCGGGATCGATCTATATTGGGATAAGACTTATTTAAAGGAGCAACAAATCGTTTTCGAGGAACAATTGCGTTGGAGCATCGATCTGAACCTGCCCGTAGCCATCCATACCCGCGACGCATATCCGGAAGTTCTGGAATGCATACATAAAGTCGGAGCGGAAAGACTTAAGGGCGTATTTCATAGTTTTACCGGCACAACGGAAGAGCTGGAAGAAATAAAGAAACTGCCCACCTTCAAGATCGGGATAAACGGAGTTGTTACCTTTAAAAATTCAAAACTGTCCGAAGTCATTCGGCAAACGGATCTTAAAAAGATACTCTTGGAAACAGATGCACCCTATCTTTCACCAGTCCCCTACAGAGGTAGACGGAATGAGCCTACTTACATATGGAAGACGGCCGAGAAAGTGGCGGAAACATTCGGCCTCACGCTAGAGGAAACCGTAAACGCTACTCGAAAAAACACATTAGAATTGTTTAAAAGCGTAAATAAACCCATATAGACACTTTTTTTCGAATGAAGTCAAAATTTATTTCGTGGATATTGTGTATATGTCAAGCAAAAACTATAGATTTGTGCACTGAAAAGATTGCATATGGGAATTTTTTCGTATTTTGCGGTCGTTTTAGAAGAAGCTAGGCGAATAATTGGAGAGATGCTCGAGTGGTTGAAGAGGCACGCCTGGAAAGCGTGTAAACCCCTAAAGGGTTTCGCGGGTTCGAATCCCGCTCTCTCCGCGGTGGAGAATACCATGAATTAATTAACAATAAAATAAAAACAAATAAGAGAATTATTAATCTTAAAAATTAAACACACAATGAAAAAGTTATTTGCAAAAGCATTCTTGGGTTTATGTGCCCTTGGAACTTCTACCGTAGCATTCGCGCAGGACGCTGCAGACGCAGCTACAGCTGTTGAAGGAGGTATGTATCAAGCATTAAAAACAAAGTTTATCGAAGGTGGTGCCGACTTCATGAGTTTGGTTGCTATCGCTTTGATTTTCGGTTTGGCTTTCTGCTTAGAGAGAATTATCTACTTGAACTTAGCTGAAACGAATTCCAGCAAATTGTTGAAGGGTATCGAAGATGCTTTAGACAAAGGTGATGTTGAAGGCGCTAAAGCTATCGCTCGTGACACAAGAGGCCCTATCGCTTCTATCGCTTACCAAGGATTGATGAGAATTGACCAAGGTATCGACGTTGTAGAAAAATCTATCGTTTCTTATGGTGGTGTTCAAGGAGGTCTTTTGGAAAAGAATATGTCTTGGATCACATTGTTTATCGCAATGGCTCCGTCTTTAGGATTCTTGGGTACTGTAGTAGGTATGATCATGGCGTTCGATAAAATCGAGCAAGTTGGTGATATCAGCCCGACGGTTGTAGCAGGTGGTATGAAAGTGGCCTTGATTACTACTGTAGGTGGTTTGATCGTTGCTTTGATCCTTCAGGTATTCTATAACTATTTGTTAAGCAAATTGGAGGCTATCTTGAATCAAATGGAAGATGCTTCTATCTCTTTGCTTGACTTGGTTATCAAATACAACGTCAAATTCAAAAAATAATAACGAATTATGGCAGTTACTAAAATAAGAAAAATATCCAGTTGGACTTTACTGATAAGTTCTATTATCAGTATTATTGTTCTGGGTATGTTTTATGCGGGTGGAGTCGTTGACCCTGCCGCTGAAATGAAAGAGCCCATCTATACCGGGTTATTGATTAACTGGACTTCAGTATTGTTCTTCGTGACAATCATCAGTACAATGTTGTTTGCCGTTTGGCAATTTTTGACGTTGTTGAAGACAAACGCTAAATCAGCGATTATGTCTTTGGTTGTATTGGTTTGCTTCGTTGCCGTTTTGTTCATCACTTACACGATGGGTGACGCAACTCCTTTAACAGGTTTGAACGCAGACTCTCAAGTTTACAACACTCCGGGTTGGTTAAAGATCACAGATATGTGGATCATGTCTACAATCGTACTTTTGGTTCTGATCGTAGCATGTGTAGTTTGGGGTTCTGTAAAGAGAATCATGGGTAAATAATAGTAATAACGAACTGATAAAACAAGAAAGAAATGGGTAAGAAAAGAAAGACACCGGGTATCAATGGTTCTTCTTCGGCCGATATCGCTTTCATGTTGCTTATCTTCTTCCTTATTACTACATCAATGGATACAGATAAAGGTTTGGCAAGACGTTTGCCGCCCCCTGTACCTAAAGATCAGAAGAACGATACCGATGTTGACATCAAAAAGAGAAACTTGTTGGTTGTATTGATCAACAGTAATAACCAGATTCTCTGCGGTGATCAATTTGTCGATATCAAGCAATTGAAAGAAAGAATCAAAGAGTTCATTGATAATCCTTATAATGACGAACATAAGCCTGAGCGTGTAGAGGCTGATGTTCCATTCTTCGGAAAGATGATGGTAACGAAGAACCACGTAATTTCTTTACAGAATGACCGTGGTACTGAATACCAAGCTTATATCGATGTGCAGAATGAAATTGCGGCTGCTTATAACGAATTGAGAAATAAGGTTTCTAAGGAAAAATTCGGTAAGAATTTCGCTGATTTGGACGAAGAACAACAAAAAGCTGTACAGCAGATTTATCCGCAAAAGATATCAGAAGCTGAACCTAAAAATTATGGAGGTAAAAAGTAATGGGAAAGTTTAGTAAAGCGGGCGGTCGTGAAATGCCCGAATTGAATACATCATCATTACCTGACTTGGTGTTCGCTTTCTTGTTCTTCATCATGATGGTAACATCTATGCGTGAGGTAACATTGAAAGTAGAGTTCCATGCTCCACAAGCTACAGAGCTTCAAAAATTGGAGAAGAAATCTTTGGTAACATTTATCTATGTCGGTAAGCCGACTAGAGATTTGAGAGCGAAGATGGGTTCTGAAACTCGTATCCAATTAAATGACGCTTTTGCGGAAACTTCGGAAATTCAGGATTATATCGCACAGGAAAAGTCCAGTATGAAGGAAGAGGACCAGCCGTTTATGACGGTTTCTATCAAGGCTGATAAAGAGACCAAGATGGGAACGATTACAGACATCAAGCAGGCTCTTCGTGAAGCATACGCATTAAAGATTAGTTATTCTGCCGCTCAACGTGTCGACGAATAATGATCTACAAATAGAATATCTAAAAAAGGCGGGAAATAGAATCCCGCCTTTTTTATTTCACTCCATAGACATTTTGGTGAATAATGGTCTTAACTCGCTTAAAAGATCGCTCCAGATCAAGTTCCCCATGAGTCATCAAACGCATTTCTAATAACGCCTCTCCTCTACGATATGGAGGTTGGAAATATACATGGTGATCCAAGACAAACCCCAGACGTTCATAAAAACCGATTCTACGTTTACTCATCTCCTCTGTCGGCATCTCTACCTCTAAGACAACCGGATCTTCGTGGAGAGCTAAAAAACTTGTCATTGCTTTCGCTCCGATTCCTCCGTTACGAGCGGACTCGTCGATCGCGAAATGCTCCGCATAAACAAAGCCCTCAAATTGCCATCCCGTAATGAAACCCACATAAATACCATCCCGTAGCAAGGCATACATCTCGAAACGGCTATCTTCCTCCAAAAGCTTACGTACCAAAAAGAAATCACGACGCTCTTCCTCGGGGAAAGAACTAGTATATGTTTTCTCTACTAGATCCAATAAAGGATCGGCTATCTCCCGGACAGGCTTACTAATTATTACATGATCTTCGCTCATAAAAAAAATACTTAATAATTGAATAAAGAATGCTTACAAAATCAAAATAATCTAACATAATCTTTAGGTGATTATAAGATTATCATTATATTTGTATTAAATATGAAAGATATAATCTAACAGTAATACAAATATACTGAATATATGGCACATCATCAACTAGATGAACTGGACGAGAAGATACTTAAACTAATCATCGGCAATGCGCGTATGCCATTTTTGGAAGTAGCGAGGGAATGTAACGTATCCGGAGCGGCTATTCATCAACGCATACAAAAGCTGACTAATTTAGGGGTTATCAAAGGCTCAGAATTCATCGTGGATAACACAAAAGTTGGGTATGAAACTTGCGCATATATGGGGTTATTCCTAAAGTCTCCCGGACAATTTCCAAGCGTTACAGAAGCGCTGTTGCAGATACCGGAAGTCGTGGAATGCCATTATACAACGGGGCAATACGACCTGTTTATAAAAATATACGCAAAGAACAACCAGCATTTGCTAAGCATCATCCACAACAAGCTTCAACCATTGGGCTTGGCTCGCACCGAATCGCTCATATCCTTTAAGGAGGCATTCAAAAGACAAATTCCTATTGATCTGGACGACGATTAATAAAGGAAGCTAATATAAGAAAAGGGTCCGTAATTCGGTTGAAACCGGTTACGGGCCCTTTTTATCATGATCACTAAGCGCTATTAGAACTCAGCATTATTCGGTGTACGCGGGAAAGGTATCACGTCACGTATATTTGCCATGCCTGTAACAAACAGCAAAAGACGCTCAAAGCCCAAACCGAAACCAGAGTGAGGCACCGTACCAAAACGGCGAGTATCTAAGTACCACCACATATCCTTCATCGGGATGCCCAACTCATCAATACGAGTCATTAGCTTATCATAGTCGGCCTCACGCTCGGAACCGCCGATGATCTCTCCGATCTTCGGGAACAATACGTCCATGGCACGCACCGTCTTTCCATCCTCGTTTTGCTTCATATAGAAAGCCTTGATCTCTTTCGGGTAATCCGTTAAAATTACCGGACGTTTGAAGTGATCCTCCACCAAGAAACGTTCATGCTCAGAAGCCAAGTCTACACCCCAATAAACAGGGAACTCAAATTTATGTCCTTTAGCGACAGCCTCTTCCAATATCTTGATTCCTTCAGTGTACGGCAAGCGAACGAATGAGTCTTTCAAGACCCCTTCCAGACGAGAGATCAATTCCTTATCGAACATATCGTTCAAGAACTTGATATCCTCCATACAGTTATCCAACGCCCATTGTACGCAATATTTAATGAACTCCTCGGCCAACTCCATATTGTCCGTGATATCATTAAAAGCGACTTCCGGCTCAATCATCCAGAATTCCGCCAAATGACGAGGCGTATTTGAGTTCTCAGCGCGGAACGTAGGGCCAAACGTATAAATCTGTCCCAAGGCTGTAGCTGCCAACTCACCCTCCAACTGTCCGGAAACCGTCAAGCTAGCCTGCTTGCCGAAGAAATCGTCCTCATAAATGATAGAGCCATTCTCATCCTTTTTCAAGTCGTACAAATTCTTGGTAGTAACTTGGAACATCTGTCCGGCACCCTCACAGTCGGAAGCCGTGATGATCGGCGTATGGAAATAGAAAAAGCCTCTATCATGGAAAAACTTATGGATAGCGTAAGCCATATTGTGACGAATACGGAATACCGCTCCAAATGTATTCGTACGAGGACGCAAATGAGCGATCTCACGCAAAAACTCCATGGAGTGTCCCTTTTTCTGCAACGGATAAGTAGCTGGATCAGCCGTACCGAAGATCTCAATCTCAGTAGCCTGTATCTCCACGCTTTGCCCCTTGCCTTGGGATTGTGTCAAGATACCGTTTACGCTGATACTAGCTCCCGTGGTAATCGGTTTCAAGAACTCATCACCCAATTTATCTACATCCACAACGATCTGAACATTATTAATTGTAGAACCGTCATTCAAGGCGATAAAATTCACCTGTTTGCTACCACGGCGGGTGCGAACCCATCCTTTCACGTTCACGGTAGTACCGAAAGCTTCGCTTTTCAGCACGTCTACAATTTTTGTTCGTTTAATTGTTTCCATCTGTATCGTTTTTTTTTATTCGAAAGCTCCCATCCTAAGAGCGTTCACTTCCCTTTCATTTAAGTAACGCCATTTACCGCGGCCTAAGTTCTTCTTAGTCAAACCGGCGAAATAAACACGATCCAATTTCGTCACATGATATCCCAACGATTCGAAAATACGGCGCACGATACGGTTACGGCCGGAATGGATCTCGATACCCACTTGGCTCTTATCGTCCTCGCTAGCATAGCTGATAGCGTCCGCATGGATCTCCCCATCCTCAAGCTCAAGGCCGTTGGCGATTTTCTCCATATCCTCGATAGCCACGTTCTTATCCAACCACACATGGTAGATCTTCTTCTTCTTGAAAGATGGGTGAGTCAATTTAGAAGCTAAATCACCATCGTTCGTCAATAACAAGACACCTGTCGTATTGCGGTCCAAGCGGCCTACCGGATAAATACGTTCTTGGCAAGCGTTCTTCACCAAATCCATTACTGTCAAGCGTTCTTGAGGATCATCAGAAGTCGTTACGCAATTCTTCGGCTTGTTCAATACGATATACACCTTGCTCTCAATCTGAACCGGCTTCTCGTTAAATGTAACAACATCTTGACGAGTAATCTTAGTACCCAATTCCGTTACCACGACATCGTTTACCTTAACAGCCCCTTTCTGGATAAACTCATCCGCCTCACGACGAGAGCAAACACCAGCGTTAGATAAGAATTTGTTCAAACGAATCGGTTCGTTCGGATCCGCCAAGACTTCCTTATACTTGATCTGTTTCGGACGCATGTTGTAACCCTGCTGTCTTTGGAAACCACCTCCTCCACCGGAACGGCGATTATTATTGTAAGAAGGACGGCGATTATTTCCATATCCACCACCCCCTTGACGATTACCGCCATAAGAGTTATCGTTACCATACGAACGTCTGGGTGCGTAACCGTCCCCGCCGCTTGAACGTGAATCATTGTAATCAACCCGGGTATCACCTACTCTAGGTCTTCTTTTCTTCATACCATCCGCAGACATTCCCTCTCCGGAAGGACTAGCGGAATAAGCCTTTGCCGGTCCATCATAATTAGGACGAGACGGACGATTGTATTGCCCTCCTCCATTCCCATATGACGGGCGGTTATTTCCATAAGACGAGCGGCCGCTGTTGTAGCCACCTTCACGGTTGTTGCCATAAGACGGGCGATTATTTCCATACCCACCATCGCGATTGTTGCCATAAGATGGACGACTATTACCATAGCCCCCCTCACGGTTGTTGCCATACCCGCCTTCACGGTTATTATCGTAAGAACGCGGACGGCTCGGACGATCCCCGTATGAAGGACGGTTATTTTCTCCATAAGACCGATACGGTCTACGTTCATAGCTACCCTCAGGTTTATTATAACCCTGATTGTAAGGTCTTCTTTCACCTTCTTGGTCTGTGTTTTCCCGTCTGATACTTGGTATCACTTTTTTTGGACGCAGTTGAGATTCATCTCTTTCTTCTGTACTCATTTGTTATAAATTAAACAATGGTTAAAAACTTGGTAGCCTCACGGCTACCTGTATTATCACTAAATTCCTGTATAATTATGAGGCGTTATAGCCCTTAATTCATCTTTAATCCGGTCGCTAACATTCAAGGTTTCGATAAACTCCTTGATAGATTGCTCCGTAACAGTCTGGTTCGTACGTGTCAAAGCTTTTAATGCCTCGTAAGGCTTCGGATAACCCTCACGGCGTAAGACCGTCTGGATACCCTCGGCTACCACAGCCCAGCAATTATTCAAATCCCTACTTAGGGCGTTCTCGTTCAATAACAATTTACCCAAGCCTTTTGTTAAGCTCTTGAAGGCAATTTCTATATGTGCCAAAGGCACGCCTACGTTTCTCAACACGGTAGAATCCGTCAAGTCTCTTTGTAAACGAGATACCGGCAATTTCGTAGCCAAATGCTCTAAAATAGCGTTAGCGATCCCTAGATTACCCTCAGCGTTCTCGAAATCAATCGGGTTCACCTTATGTGGCATAGCAGACGAACCGATCTCACCCGCCTTGATCTTTTGCTTGAAATACTCCATGGAGATATATTGCCAGAAGTCACGATTCAAGTCGATCAAGATCGTATTGATACGCTTCAAGCCATCGAAGATCGCTGCCAGATTATCATAATTAGAGATCTGGGTAGTCCACTCCTCACGCTTCAAGCCTAACACCTCACTAACGAACTTGTTACCGAATGCCCTCCAATCATATTCCGGATACGCTACATGATGCGCATTGAAGTTTCCTGTAGCCCCACCGAATTTAGCGGAGATAGGAACGGCCTTTAACAATGCCAACTGTTGCTCCAAACGGTAAACAAAGACCATCACCTCCTTACCCAAACGAGTCGGAGATGCCGGTTGCCCATGTGTCTTAGCCAACATCGGGATATCCATCCATTCCTCGGCGTATTTTTTCAAGGCGCCGATCACCTCTTCCAAACCCGGATAATACACCTCTTGCAAAGCGTCCTTGATCGATAAAGGCACAGATGTGTTATTAATATCCTGAGAAGTCAATCCAAAATGAATAAACTCGTGGTATTTCTCCGCAAGGAAATGATTTGTTTTTTCCTTAATAAAGTACTCCACCGCTTTCACATCGTGGTTTGTCACGCTCTCGATCTCCTTCACTCGTAAAGCGTCCTCCTCCGTAAACTCCTGATAAATTTTCCGGAGCCCCTTTTTTACTTCCGCCGCATTTAACTCGCTTAATTGCGGAAGAAACTCAGATAGAGTAATAAAATACTCGATCTCAACTCGCACCCTATACTTGATAAGTGCGTATTCTGAAAAATAAGCCGCCAGATTCTCAGCCTTATTCCTGTATCGCCCATCCACGGGCGAAATAGCAGTCAGTGTCGATAATACCATATACATTATTAATATAGAGTCGCAAAGTTAAGTCTTTTCCATTGAATAATAAGGTAAGCAATCGTTATTTTTAACTAAATGCCCCGTTTTTAGGACCATCAGACACTTACGTAGCCACATCCAAACAAAATTCATATTCATCCACATTTTTTCGTCAAAAAGTTTGGTGGTAATAAAAAAAGCCGTATCTTTGCAGCGCTTTAGAGAGATAAAGCGAACGAAAAAATAAGTTTAAAGGGCGTTTAGCTCAGCTGGTTCAGAGCATCTGCCTTACAAGCAGAGGGTCGGCGGTTCGAATCCGTCAACGCCCACCTTTAAATTTATTATTTCACCGAAAGATTTTCGGGCGTTTAGCTCAGCTGGTTCAGAGCATCTGCCTTACAAGCAGAGGGTCGGCGGTTCGAATCCGTCAACGCCCACAATAGAAAAGATTGTTTGGTTTCCAGACAGTCTTTTTTTATTTAGGAACCAGAGAGTTTACCCGAGGTTCCAGAAACTTTTCCAAAGCAAGTTAACTTCCCTACAATTCCCTATCTCTTCTGCGACAAGAGGACAGCGATCAGACGATCTAACGAGAACTTACCAGGTCCTGCTATATACATCAAGATAAAAACGACCAAGTAAACGAACGCCAACTCTTTCAAAGAAAACGGATCATTCCCGTGAATCACGAAGAAAGCCACTCCCATGGTAAAAATCATCGGGATCATTGCCAACCGATAGAGCGCACCGAGAATAAAGCCAATCGAACAAAAAAGCTCCCCAAAAATGGCCAAGCCTAGAGAAACCGAATGTCCAACTCCCAGTGGGTCCGGAAATGCGGCGGACATGCTCTCAAAATTCGTCCACTTCTGTATCCCATGCGAAAGCAATAGACCTCCAAATAACAAACGAAGCGCCAACAACAGTAACGATATAGCTGTACCATCCGGCTTCATTGGAAAAAGAAATTTGTAAAATGCTGACATAATTCCCCTATTTTTTATCTTATCAATTCATCTTTCTGGTAATAAAACAAAAACGAAGTAAGGTTAGTTCAGCAAAAGCTCCGGGAATTGACAAGCGGCTTATCTTTCGCCTTGCAAAACGTTTGCCACTACTATCATAACACTATTTACCTTATTATAATACAACGACTTGAAATAATACATCTTCAAAAGAATAACAATTTAACAACATGCTAATTACCTTTGTTTTCCGTGTTCTTTCATTACTTAAATAACTCCATCATAAACGTACATAAAAACTTTCGGTTTTTTCGTAAGTTTGTAGTCGAAAATATATTTCACTGAATATGAGAAATTAAATTAAGGAGAACAGGAGTAACAGTGAATATATCAAATGAGTAAGTATATTACGAATTATTACATTTAGACTATGCTTTTAGAAAAACTACTTAAAGGATTTAATTATAGCACCAGTACTTTCAATTTGAAGGAATCTAAGTTATTTGACCAATATTTTGAACGAATATTGATTAGTAAAGGTACATTTTTGGTCAAGGAAGGAGAAATAGAGAGGTATAGTTATTTCGTTTTTGATGGAATATTACGTTGTTGGCTATTAAATCATAAAGGAGAAGAACAAATCTTTTGGTTTTGTAAAGAGGGTACGTTCTCAATGTCGAACATATCTTTTACATTACAAACAAAGTCTGCGTTTAATGTGCAAACAATTGTAGATAGCGTTATTTACCGAATAGACAAGAAACAAGAAAATGAACTATACACCGCTATACCTAAGGTAAAAACTGTATTTGAAGATTTGAATGCTATATTGCTGAATAAACTCTTGAAAAGAAATATCGACTTGATTAAATATTCCCCTGAACAGTATTATCTACAGATGATTGAAGAATATGGCATTACACTAAACTATATACCGCTAAAAGATATAGCTTCTTATTTGGGTATCACACCACAAGCACTAAGCAGAATCCGTAAACGTATTTTTTAACTTAGATTCAGTGCTTTAAATGTAAAAGTTCCGAACTTTGTAGCTTTAAATAGTAATTACAATTATGATTAGAAAAATTAAAGTTACAGATCATCCACGTTTGATGGAAATCTGGGAAAGTGCAGTATTAAATACACATGATTTTCTTAAAGAGGAAGATTTTCTATACTATAAGGAACAACTTCCAGTATATTTTCAACATGTCACTCTATTCGGATTTGAACAAGAGGGAATCTTAGTAGGATTTATGGGAATCGCAAAAGGAAATCTTGAAATGTTATTCATTGACAATAATTATCGAGGTATAGGAATAGGAAAAAAATTAATCACTTATGCCATAGATAATTTGCAAGTAACAAAAGTCGATGTGAATGAGCAAAATAATCAAGCTGTCGGTTTTTATAAACATATAGGCTTTAGCACATACAAAAGGTCTGATTTGGACGGAGAAGGTAAAGAATATCCTATTTTACACATGCGGTTATAGTTTTCCTTAAAATCACATAAACAAAAAATCCTTGGAAATCTAATGATTACCAAGGATTTCTTGTGACCCGGGTGGGACTCAAACCCACGACCTTCAGAACCGGAATCTGACGCTCTATTCAACTAAGCTACCGAGCCAAAGACTGCGCAAAAGTACATATAATATCTTAGTTTAGCAAATACAGGAGAGAAATATTTTATTTTTGATATTTTGCATATAAGTATTCTGCTTATTCTGCCATTTTGCAAATAAAAGCGATCACATTCTTGTTATTTTGCCATTAATCATTATCTTTGCCGCACATATTTCACAAACACAAAGTACAACAAGTATATGAGCTATCTTATTAAACCCGCAGGGTATAAAGCCTTACTTAACTTATCCCAGACTGAAATGGGAATCAAGAAGATCAAGGACTTTTTCCAGCAAAACCTCTCATCCGAGCTGCGCCTAAGACGCGTAACCGCACCTTTATTCGTACTTAAGGGCATGGGTATCAATGATGATCTTAACGGGACCGAGCGAGCCGTCACTTTTCCTATCAAGGATTTAAACGACTCTAAAGCAGAGATCGTACATTCACTCGCCAAATGGAAACGACTGACACTCGCCGATTACCACATTGAAGAAGGTTACGGTATTTACACCGACATGAACGCCATCCGCTCAGACGAGGAGCTAGGTAATTTACACTCTTTATACGTGGATCAATGGGACTGGGAACGTGTAATGAGCGAAAGCGAACGTAAGATCGATTTCCTCAAGGAAATCGTCCGTCGCATATATGCCGCTATGGTCCGTACCGAATATTTAGTTTACGAGATGTTTCCTCAAATCCGCCCGACGCTCCCCCAACAGATTCATTTCATCCATTCAGAGGATTTGTTACAAAAATATCCTACCTTTACACCGAAAGAGCGGGAAGACGCTATTACCAAGGAATACGGGGCCGTATTCATTATCGGTATCGGATGCTCGCTAAGCAATGGAGAGAAGCATGACGGACGTGCTCCGGACTACGATGATTGGTCTACGATCGCCGAGAACGGACAAACCGGATTGAACGGGGATTTATTGGTTTGGGATGATGTACTAAACCGTTCTATGGAACTATCCTCTATGGGTATCCGCGTCAATAAGGAAGCCTTGCTACGCCAGTTGGATATTTGCAAAGCCGGGGAGAAAAAAGAACTCTATTTCCACAAACGCCTCTTGAGCGGTGAACTTCCGCAAAGTATCGGCGGTGGTATCGGACAAAGCCGGTTGTGTATGTTCTATCTTCGTAAGGCCCATATCGGAGAGATACAGGCAAGTATCTGGCCGGAGGAGATGCGCAAGGAAGCACGTGCGGCTGGAATGATGCTTATTTAGTTAACAGCCAACTATTATATTATGGACGTAAAGATTGAAGAAAGCTGGAAAAAACGGTTAGCCGACGAGTTTGAAAAAGATTATTTCAAGCAATTGACCGATTTCGTTAAACAAGAATACCGCCAAGGTACTGTTTATCCTCCCGGTCCTTATATGTTCAACGCTTTTGAGCACTGCCCGTTCGATAAAGTGAAGGTCGTTATCCTCGGCCAAGATCCTTATCACGAGCCGGGACAGGCGCACGGACTTTGTTTCTCCGTGCAGGATGGGGTACCTTTCCCCCCTTCCCTCATCAATATATTCAAAGAAATACAAGATGATTTAGGGCATCCGGTTCCAACAACCGGCAACTTGATTCGTTGGGCAGATCAAGGCGTATTACTGCTAAACGCCACGCTCACAGTACGAGCGCATCAAGCCGGTTCCCATCAAAATAGAGGTTGGGAGACCTTTACCGATGCTGTTATTCATCGTCTGGCGGCTGAAAGAAGCCATATCGTTTACATATTATGGGGTTCCTACGCACAAAAGAAAGGTGCTTTCATCGATTCATCCCGTAACCTGGTTCTTAAATCAGCCCATCCGTCCCCACTTTCCGCTTACCGGGGATTCTTCGGAAACAAGCATTTCAGCAAAGCCAATGATTATTTAATCGCAACTGGGCAAACTCCCATCGAATGGTAAGATCATTGAGAATTGAAAATTAGCTATACAATCCAATAATTTTCAATTCTCAATTTTCGGTTCTTAATACCACTGCTGTCCATCCCTATAATTACTTCTCTTATCATACTTCAAATCTTTCAATAAAGCAGAGCTTACAGCGATACTGAATGTATAGGATTTATAAGGACCGACCGGAACGAAACTAGCCGTCATTTGCCAGCAGTGCAAGTTACGAGTTACGTTACAAGTCATATAAGAGATCTTCTTAGCGTCAAAATCATAAGTAGCGTTAAAGTTAAAACGCCAGTTCTTTGTCGGCTGGATATTTCCGTTAAAGCTCAAAGAGTGAGTCAAGGCGTAATCATACTCCAGTTTAGAACGATTAAAATCACCATACCGCAAACTCAAACCATAACTAAACGAGAGGCTCCAAGGAATCTTGGAAATTAAATAGCCATCGGCATCTGTCTCACCGGTCTCTTTCTTTTTGCCCAACAGACGGCCACCACTTTCCTTATTCTCGCCCTCTCCTTCTCCATCCGGGTTCAAGCCATCCGGATCTGCGTTCGGATCCGTAGAAGCCGATTGATTCCCGGATTTATCCGATGAACTATCACCTCCTCCAAACAACTTCTTAAACGTATCATTGTTAAATGTATAGGAAAAACTGGTACTAGTCCCTCTCAAACGACCAATACCCTTTCCTGCTTTCCAACGGGGAATATCGACACGCCGCCCATTCTCATCGTACGTATAGGTATCGAACTGACCATTCAAGTTCAACGTATAACTCTTGGATAATTTCAAACGTAAACCGACACTCAAGTCGCTCCACTTAAATGAATCCGCCGCCATATTATAACTCATGCCTAACGACAGCTTATCGATCAGACTAACTTTCTTGAATCCAGTAGAGTCCTTATCCGAACGCACCTTCATCTCGATATTGTTATTTACGTCAAAACTGATATTTCCTTGTTTTCCCGTTCCCGGAACGCCATACATATTATGAGCAAACGGAGAATACGTATATTCACGATCCTCACCATTCGCATCTTGATATACATAAGTCTCATAAAAACCAAAACGAGAAGAAGCGAAGTCCGGCTGGGCGCTTACCGTAATAGACGGCTCGAAGCGGTGACGGATCATCTCAACCTTATTACCCAAGAATGGTAACGGCTTATAAAAACCATACAAGGTAGTAGACGCAGAGATAGAAGCGTTAAAATCGTAAATACGATAAAAACCATACGTAGTGTCGCGGGCTACCAAAGCCTGTTTCTGCGTATCATATTCCTGTTCGATCTTGCTGGTGTACCAACGTTCCTTATAATTGAAAGAGGGAGAAATATTCAAGTACTTGAGCACGGAGAATGTAGCGCTTACCGGAATCGAGTGCTGCATAGCATTCTGCCAATCTTTGATCAAATTCGATTTGAATAATAAGTTTTCCTTTGTCGTGATACTATTACTGAACGTACCGGAATAACTCATGGAGATCTTCTCGTACCAACGCTCCTTCCCGACCGGATGCTTCCGCTTGAAAGGGAAGATACGGCTCATCGTAACCGTCATGCTAGGCAAGGTTACGGCGATAGAAGAATCACGGGTCGTCTGGTTTATACTCATCGTACCGGAGATCGTGAACGGGTTATTCGGGAAACGTTTCGTTACGTTAATGGATGAACTCTTCGTATTCTGGTTCACGTCGGCATACCCGTTTGCGTTCGGGTATAAACTGTTCTGATTATTACGGTCATACGAAGAGGTCGAGAAGTTTACGCTCGCCGAGAAAGACAGATAAGGATTCGCCTTAGGGTCTTGCGTATGCGTCCAGTTTACCTTGAAGTCCTTAGACAAATTATAGTCGGGTAATCCCTTATCGCCCAATTTCGTCACCAAATAAGAAGCATTAAAACTGCCCGAGAATTTATAGCGTTTCCGATAAGCCGAACGGGCCGACAATCCCCAAGATCCCTTGGTATAAATCTCTCCCAACAAAGCCAAGTCCATATAATCGCTCAAGGCGAAATAATATCCACCGTCACGCAAGAAGAAACCTCTGGTAGACTCGTCTCCGAAAGTCGGCATAATAATACCGGATGAATATGTACTCGAGAACGGGAAGAAACAGAAAGGTAACCCGATCGGATACAACGGCACGTCCTCCAAGACCAGATAGACCGGACCCGTTACGATATTCTTTTTCGGGCGCACCTTCGCTTTCGTCATCTGGATGTAAAAGTGAGGATGCTCATGCTCATCGCAAGTCGTGTACTTACCACCCACCATGTTTAAGATATCCCCTTCCATCTTTTTCGTTCGCCCGGCGGTAACATACCCTTCGCCCTGCTGGGTAATCACGTCCGTGATATATCCTTTCTTGGTACCGAAATTATACCGCATCGTCTTCGACTCATATTGCTGGTCGCCCTCCTTAAACAACGGATAGCCAAACTCCTGCCCGATAGAGTCGAGTCCAAACTTAGCGAACACGATGCTACTATCCATATTCATCTCAATCAATTCGGATTGCAGCTCGATATTCTGGTATTTGACATCGCCTTCCCCGTAAAGATATGCCCAGTTGCCAGCTGTCATCACGATAGAATCGGTCGCTTGATAACTGACCGGAGCATCCAGCCCGGTCTGCTTCTTAGGAATCGAATCTTCCGCTAACGTAGTACTATCCGTAGGAGCCACCAAGAGAGAATCAGCCTGCGCCAAGCTATCGGCAGGAGCGACAATCTCCTGCGCTTGCACGCCCAAGCCTCCCAAGAGGAAAACGAATAGAATGATTAGGACTCTATATATCAAAAACATTACTTCGTTCTTTGCAGTGTGTTACAGCGTGCAAATGTATAATAAATAAACGAGCCCTTATGCTTTTATTCCCCTAAAAAGAGTTTACACCAGTGTTCAAACTGCTCAACTGTCTCATTTCCATACTTGGATAAGCTCTGTTTTATCTTATCAGCCGGTTTCTCTTTCGTCAATTTAGTCTTGCTAAAGAATTTATCAGCGAAACAGATCAATTGTTCTTCCAATGACACAGGACGCATATCACGATGTGGAACAGGCAGGTTCCGTTCCTCGATCATGGCAAGCGAAAGCCCCGTCCCCGTATGCCTCTCGCAAACTAAGGCGTGGCGAGGATACCCCTCTTTCCGCATTAAATCGGCTCCCAGATAGCCATGACAGATATAATCGGCCTCCCCATGGCAATCGATATCCGGAGCGTTACACAAAAAGATCCCTATGTCATGCAACATTGCCGCTTCCTCAATAAAAGTCAGATCCAGATTCATCTCCGGATGCAAACGGGCCAATGCCAATGCCTTATCCGCCACGCTGCGGCTATGAGTCACCAAAATCCGGTAGGCATCCGAACTTTCCGGATAATATTTCTTTATTATATCAAGAGGTTTCATCCTATTTATTTTTTTGCGAGACAAAAATAAACAATCTCTCTCACATATGGATGAGTTCGCGGAAGATATACCGCATTGGCCAAGTAATATATACTACGTTGGCGATGTTAGTATGTATTACTTGGCAAAGTCAGTACTACTTCTCATCACTGATACCCCTGAAACCAATTGCCCAGCTTCAAATCTTTTATATCCGCACCTGTTTCCCGTTCGCCTCTCAAATACTCAGAGAAGTAATCGACCATCCGCCAGTAATAATACTCATTATAGTCATCAAAATGATGACGTTTTCCCGGTACGATCAACATATCAAAGCGCTTGCCCGCCTTGATCAACTCGTCCACGACAACAATGGTATTCGCCGGATGCACATTATTATCGATATCGCCATGGATTAATAACAGATGGCCTCTCAAGTTCCTCGCCAATTCCTGATTGGTCGGGATGCGAATATCGAACGAGATATTTCCCATATCATCCGTGATCTCCTTTACCCCATGATGTTTCTCTCCCCACCACCGGTTATAAATGTTATTGTCATGATTGCCGGCACAAGATACCGCTACCTTAAAGAAATCCGGATAAAGCAGCATAGCCGCTGTAGACATGAAACCGCCACCGGAGTGTCCGTGTATGCCGACCCGGTTGATATCCATGAATTTATAACGAGCGCACAACTGCTCGATAGCCACTTTATGATCCGCCATCGGATAATCACGCAAATTTCCATATCCATAATTATGATACCACTTGGAGCGACTGGGATGCCCTCCCCTGTGTCCCATGCACACCACGACAAATCCGGCTTGCGCCAAACGATCCGTACGAGGATTCATCGGGATGTAGCGAAAGAAAGTTCCCTCCTGTTGCGGTCCGGGGTATACATAGTTAATGACCGGATATACTTTCGTGGAATCAAAATCAAAAGGCTTATACATGACACCATACAAATCGGTCACCCCGTCGGCCGCCTTTACCGAAAAAGGCCCAGGGAATTTATAACCTGCCATGAATAATTGGGAGAAGTCACTCTCCTCCAAGGTCATCAATCGGTTACCTTGGTTATCATACAATGCCGTAGCCGGGATCGTATTGACACGAGAATAGTTATCCACGATATATCGCATGGATTTATCCATAGAGACCAGGTGGAAATAATCGCCCGGAGTAATCAGCTTTAAGCCCGAACCATCCAGATTCACCCGGTACAAATGCTCGTAATAAGGAGTCGTATCTCCCTTTTCCCGGGCATTCGCTTTGAAGTAAACGACACGATTCCTACTGTCCACGTCTACGATGGCGTCCACATGCCAAGGTCCTTTGGTGATACGGTTTTTCAAATTTCCTTGCGCGTCATATAGATACAGATGCGCCCAACCATCCCGTTCGCTCCAATGGATCAATTCCTTACCATTATCGGTCATCGCTAGCGGGCGGGTTTCCATAGAGGTATTTAGACGTTCCTCAATGATCGCTTTTACCGAATCCTCCCCGATCGTATACGAACAGATATCCACCCGTTTCATATCCCGGCTGACACGGGTCAAATAGAAGGTCTGGTTATCTCCCAACCAGATCGAGTTCCGAGTGAGTCCCGTACGCTCCTTATCCGGCTTGGAGGCTAGATTGATTGTTTGATCTTTAAAACAATCCACCCGGATTTCTTTCCGCTTCCCGGTATTTTCCAAATCAAAGAGATATAAATGAACGATTGGAGAACCCGCCTCTCCCGGCATCTGATATTTATAGGTCTCAAGTGTAGGACGAGGTTTGGCGATCGAGTTAATCACCCATAAATCTTGCACTGCACGTTGATCCGACAAAGTTGCGGCGAAATAACGACCATCGGGAGACCAGTTCCCCATTACATATTTCCGCTTATGGTCACATAAAGTATCGGTATTCAAGAAGGTCCGGGGCATACCAAAGCCAAAATCTTTTTCGCCATCCGTAGTCAAGGCGATCTCGGATATCGTCTTATCCTCCGGGTCCTTCACGGCCTTCTCATAATCCTCATAACTCATGACATACAGGTTCAAATCTTTCGCGAAGACGACCCGCTTTTTATCCGGCGATATATTCGCCCAACGGATTTTAGCAGGAATCTCGTCTTTCGTAATCCGAGTCAACCGGGAGGACGGATAATCATACGAGAAAAAATAGTTCCCGTTCGTACCCTTTATCGAGAAAGTAAACGTGCGATCATCTTCCTTTAAGCGTAAATCTTCGATAGGAAGTTGTTGTCCGGTAAAAGGCTCTCTCACGATCTCGCTTATCTGTGCCGCCAACTCATCCCGATCGAATAATAATCGTTTATTTCTCGAATTGGGGTCCACCAGATACCAGTTTGTCCCCTCACTCGTCTTATACTCATACCAGAACTTGTCACTATTATTAAAATAATTGGGGGTAAGGGTATAAGAGAAAAGTAGCTGTTCCGCATTCGACGGGGCGAAACGGCGTGCTTGCGTATATTCCGGTAGGACATCTTGCGCATAGGTAAAAGGCACCCATGATAAACTCAAGAAGGCTACCGCATAAAAAAGTGTTTTTACATTCATAGATTCTTAGTATTGTCTGTTATTCGCCTCAAAAGTATAAACTTTCTGTGAAAAACATTTCGTACTTTTGCGGTTAGTATACAGTTATTATATATGTAATGAAACAGATCTTTATATTTCTAGTCATACTTTTTAGCCTGACGCCAACGGTCTATTCACAAAACGCCCCGTTAAAGCTAGGTGCCGAGCGGATGGATGTCGTCACCCGTTTGCTTAAGGATAAGCGGGTCGGATTAGTGGTCAACCAGACTTCCATTTTGGAAAAGCGGCAGATTCATTTATTAGATGCGCTAGTAGCGGAAGGCATAGACGTTAAGAAGGTGTTCGCTCCGGAACATGGATTCCGGGGAACCGGTGATGCCGGAGAGGAGATAAAAGATAGCCGGGACTTGAAAACAGGTGTCCCCATCATCTCTATCTATGGGAAAAACAAGAAACCGTCCGCCGAGCAACTGGGCGACCTCGACGTGATTGTTTTCGATATACAAGATGTAGGTGCCCGTTTCTACACCTATATCAGTACGATGCATTACGTGATGGAAGCCTGCGCCGAAAACAACAAAGAGTTTATCGTGTTGGACCGCCCGAACCCGAATGACTTCGTAGACGGACCGATCCGCCAGAAAGGATTCGAGTCTTTCGTCGGTGTCGATCCGCTCCCGATCTTGCACGGCTTGACCGTAGGGGAATTGGCATGGATGATCAATAAGGAAGGCTGGCTGAAAAGTGTGCCCGATACCTGCCGGTTAAAGATCGTAAAGATGGAGAATTGGAAACACGGAGATCCCTATTGGTTACCGGTCAAACCCTCTCCGAACCTCCCGAATGACCAGTCTATCCGCCTGTATCCGTCGCTTTGCTTTTTTGAGGCTACGAACGTTAGCGTGGGAAGAGGAACCTATTATCCGTTTCAAGTACTAGGTTTCTCGGACCCTAAATACGGGGATTTCACTTTTACCCCGACCTCCTTGCCCGGATTCGATACCAATCCCTTGCAAAAGGATAAAGTATGTTACGGCATCGATCTGCGGGAATATCCGTTCGAAGGAGGATTAACCTTGCGATTCTTCCTCGACTTCTACAATAAAGCGGGAAAGGATCAAGCCTTTTTCTTCTCCCGTCCGAACTGGTTCGATTTATTGGCAGGCACGAAGCAGCTCCGCTACCAGATCGTAAGGGGCTTATCCGAGAAAGAGATCCGGGAAAGTTGGAAACCCGAGCTGGATCAATACAAGGCCATGCGTAAAAAGTATTTACTTTATCCGGACTATCCTACTCAAAATAAAAAATAAGAACGAATGAATTATTGGGAATCGCATACCCAAGTCGCCGTACGTTTCCGCCGATTCGACCGGAAACGTTACGCCGCGTTCCGGAGTATGCACAAAGTCATTAACATTGGAGTCGTGACAGCAAGCACGTTACTATTCGCCCTGCCCGACACGGCGCAAGCTCAAAAGACAATCGAGCCTAACCGGACCGGCGAGGAAGCTTCCGTAGAGCTGGAAGAGGTAGAAGTTACCGCCTCCCGTGCGCCTATCGCACGGAATCAAGCGACCAAGATCGTGACAGTCATTCCCGCCCGTGATATCGCGGCGGCACCTGTCACCAGTATCCAAGATCTTTTAGAATATGCCGCGGGAATAGACGTCCGGCAACGAGGAGAAGGAGGCACCCAAGCCGATATCTCCATCCGGGGAGGGACGTTCGACCAAATAGCGGTTCTCTTAAACGGGGTCAACCTCTCCAACCCACAAACCGGCCATTATAGTTTTGACCTCCCGGTGAATCTCTCGGACATAGAGCGCATCGAGGTGGTATCCGGCCCTTCTTCCCGTATATTCGGGGCCAGCGCTTTCGCCGGAGCGATCAATATCATCACGAAAACAGGAAAAGAGAACAGGATCTCGACCGACAATTACGCCGGAATGCATAAGCTATGGAAACTGGAAGCTGCCATCAATCACGCGACCACTCATTTCGGACAGCGCCTTTCCGCAGGGTATACCTCGTCCGGAGGGTATATAGACAATACAGACTTCAAACAATTAAATCTTTTTTGGCAATCGGAACTTAAAAGCGAGGAGGCCGATTTCCAATTCCAAGCCGGATACAACGACAAAGGTTATGGAGCGAATAGCTTCTACTCCGCTTCCTATCCCAATCAATACGACAAGACTCGCCGCTTCTTCCTCTCCGCCGGAGGAGAAATACATGGCAAAATCAAGTTCACCCCCAAGGTATACTGGACCCGACATTTCGACCGGTACGAGTTGTTCCGTAGTGATCCCGCCGATTGGTATACCGGGCATAATTACCATGAGACGGAAGTATTTGGAGCCAACCTCAACGCCATGACACAGTGGAAACTAGGAAGAACCAGTATGGGCGTGGAATTCCGAAACGAGGGAGTAAAGAGTAACGTATTAGGCAAGCCGATGAAGGAACCGCAGGATGTTCCTTTCGAGAAAGAGGGGCAATATCTAAAAAGCGATAACCGAAGTAACATCAGCTACTTTCTTGAGCATAACGTATTATTACGCCGCTTCACGTTGTCAGTCGGGGTCTTGGCAAACTATAATTCGGCCTTAAACGAAGGGATTCATTTCTATCCGGGAATAGATGCCAGTTACCGTATCGGGGACAATTTCCGTCTGTATGGGAGCTGGAACCGGGCATTGCGTATGCCGACTTTCACCGATCTTTATTATGAGGGTAAGACGAATAAAGGAAATCCGGACCTAAAACCGGAGGAAAGCGAGGCATTCGAGGTCGGACTGAAATACAACACTTACTTCCTCCGGGCTCATATAGCCGGCTTTTACCGAAAAGGCAAGAACATGATCGATTGGGTGAAAGAGAAACCGGAAGATATCTGGGAAAGCCAAAATCTGACAAAAGTCGATAACCTTGGTTTCGAGACTAACCTGAGTTTATTACCGAGGGAACTGGGCAACGAACGGTTCTTTATCCGGAAAATAGAACTGGGATATGCGTTTATCCATCAAGACAAGGATAGTGAGGGGTATATATCGAATTATGCGTTAGATTATCTGAAGCACAAGTTCACGGCTCAATTAAGCCATTCTATCTGGAAAGGTTTTTCGGCCACTTGGTATGTCCGTTGGCAAGACCGGGCAGGTAGTTATACTAAATACGAGAATCTTAAGCCGGCTTATGAGGAACCTTACGCTCCTTATTGCTTAGTAGATATGAAAGTAAATTGGGAATATCAGCGGTTAAATCTATATGCGGAGTTAAATAATCTGCTCAATTCCACTTATTATGATCTGGGAAATATCCCCCAACCGGGTATTTGGTTTAAGGCAGGATTCCGTTATAGTTTCAAATATTAATACCCAGTTGTAGAGACGGGGCGTGCCCCGTCTCTACAACTGGGTGATTTTATTTTTGCTTTTTGATCACCAACAACTTATCATTATTGGTCCCGAACAAAGCGATTTCCGTAACAGGAGCCGCCTCACCCTGTGCCTCAAAGCGCACCACCTTATTAAGCGCTTCCAGCAACTCACGCTCGCCGCTCATATCCGGGCAAGCCATTCGGGTAGTCGCTACCTGTGGGAACTTAATGATATTTCTATAAGCATCATTATATTCGATCTTCCCCATCAACCGATTGCAACCGGCATTTCCTGAAAGCCCTTGACGAGCCACGTCGAACACCAAAACCTGATGAGTCTCCTCGGGATTCAACGTCTTACCGTTCATCTCCACGACACCCCATTCACCATCCAGATCCGAGAAAGAAGCTACCACCGCTTTCTTGGACTTACAACCGGCGAACAAACCGACGCCTACCAAAAGCAGGCAAATATAAAAAAGACCTTTTCGCATTAATTTCTCTCCAATACTAATAATACATTACCATCTTGGTCTACCAACAACATCTCATTCTCATCTTTTCCGGCCTTCACGGAACGAACCTGATCCATCGATTGAAGCACGCTCGTCTCCAAATCCATATTCGGACAAGCCATCATAGTCGTAGCGCCCGGAGCGATCGTAATAGAAGATACATCTTCCGGATCTAACGTGATCGTCGTATTGAATAAATTACAGCCTGTATTTCCATGTAATTTCTTCTCAGCCATATTGAAGTCCATCTGCGGCAGGCCTTCTTCCAAGACTTTCTCACCTTTCACTTCTACCACATTCCATTTACCTTCCAACTTCTTCACATCTGTCTTGACGTCTGAACAAGAAAACATCATCCCAACGAAAGCGGGAAGCAAAAACGCATAAAACAATACCTTTTTCATCTTCATCATAATCTTTTATAAAATATCTATTGTAATTAGTAAGACGCAAATAGAAGGCAAAATGTTCCCAAGAGCACCCTGTTTTAGCTTATATTAACAGGGTTCTTGATTAACATCCTCTTTTTCCACTTCTGCGTTCGCCATCGCAAACAGAGTACCGCTCCCCTGGAACACTCGTCCAAAGCAAAAGCGAACCACATCCCCGCTAAGCCTAATCCGAACACGATACCGAACATATACCCGCAGAACACGGCAAAGAACCACATACAGAATAACTCGATAATTACCGGGACCACGACGTCGCCTACCGAACGCAAGCAGAATAAGAACAGCAGTACCGTGGCCCGCCCTTGCTCCAAGAGTACATCTACCAGCAAGGCTCCCATCGCGATCGTTATGATTGCTTGATTCTCAGTAAATATCCCCAATAAAGGACGTCCCAGCAGATAAACCCCGGTACTAGCGACCAGCGTAATCAGCAACGACCTCCTCCAAGCATACCAACTCAATAAATAAGCGGCTTGCTTCTTTCTCGCGCCCACCAAATTGCCGGTACAAATAGAAGTAGCTTGCGCGATCGACAAAGAGAAGATATAGCCGATTATCACGATATTCATCACATAAACACGCGCTGTCAAGTACTCATTACCCAACATATTGATGAAGTAAACGATCGTCACCTGCGAGGCATCATACGAGATTTGTTCCGCCGCCGAAGGCAAACCGATCTTCAACACGTCTCTCAACTTCTGAAACGGGAACGGACGGAAATAAGCCAAAGGGATACGAGGCACCAACCGCTTGAACAGCATGATAAACAAAAGTGTCATCGCCACTCCCCGGCAAACAGAGGTAGAGATAGCCGCTCCTTGTACACCGAGGGCAGGGAAACCGAAATGGCCAAATATCAACGCATAATTTCCAAACACATTCAATACATTGATCAACAAGGTCACCTGCATCGCGTAATTCGGCTTGTTCGCCGCACGGAGCACCGCCGATATCGTGAAACTAACCGCTTGGAAGAAGCCGAACCCTCCGACAATGTGCATATAAGTCTCAGCGTCCGGCATCAGATCCGGACGGATATCCATCAGGACCAGCATCTCCCTACCGAACAAGAAAAGCATCAAGCTGATCAAGCAACCGATTCCCGCGTTAAACAGCAAAGACGTCCCTAATACCTGAATAAAACTCTTATTATCTTTCGCCCCGAAATAGAGGGCGCACATGACGGAAGTTCCGGTCGTGGTAATATTGAACAGCAGGAATACCATGTTCAGCAATTGATTCACCACACCTACCGCCGCCACCGCATTATCGGAATGATGGCTCAGCATAAGCGTATCCACCACGCCTAAAGTCAACATCAGCAAGGTTTCCAGAAAGATAGGCCCTGTTAATTTAAATAATTTGCCTCTCAGCCCTCTCGGGGCACGGAATAGTCTATACATGTCCATTGATCTGCTTTCTACCTAAACACCTTTTTTACGAGTCCGCGAAGGTACAAAGCTTTACGCTAAATAGGTTTCGCTATTTCTATTATTTTCCGTAAGTTTGTATCCGGTTGAATAATTTTTGATGAACAAACGAAGACAAATGGACAAGAAACTACCTATATGTATCGTATTAGTCATGTTGATGAGTTGTTTCTCCTGCAAACAGCCCCAACAGCCCACGGAAGACGCAGACATGGATACGCAGTGGGTGGATAGCTCACAGCATCTGTATCAATACGGCATCTGTATCGATTCCTTGGACGTAAAAGAGTATTTGATGAAAAACGGGGATAATCCCGCCTCCATCTTCTCCGGGCTGGGCTTCACGGCCTTGAAAGCAGACAGTATCAGCAGGGCATCCACCCATGTCCTCGATCCGACGAAACTGCGAGCCGGCATGCATTATTACACATTTTCCACGGTAGATTCCTTGGAGACGATCCGATATATCGCCTTCGCCAAGTCGCTGACCGATTATGCCGTAATCGACTTGACCGGCGATACGATCAACGCCTATGAATTTAATAAGCCGATCACCCTCAAGAAAAAATATACGGAAGGAGTATTAAACTCTTCCCTATGGAACGTGATCAAGGCCAACGGAGGTGATCCGTATCTGGCGATCAAGATATCGGACGTGTACGCTTGGCAAATCGATTTCTTCGATATCAAGGATGGAGACTCCTTCAAGGTTCTATACAATGAGGCTTACATCGACGATACCACCGCCTTGAGCATCGCCTCTATTGAGGGGGCGATCTTTACGCATCAAGGCAAAGAGTTTGTAGCGATTCCTTTCACCCAAGACAGTATCTTCGAATACTTTGATGAGGAAGGGAACAGCCTTCGCAAAGCGTTCTTGAAAGCGCCATTAGACTTTTTCCGGATCACATCCCGTTTTACGAACGCCCGTTTCCACCCGATCCTCAAACGATACCGGGCGCATCATGGGGTTGATTACGCAGCACCGACCGGTACACCGGTACGCAGCATCGGAGCTGGTACGGTTATCGCCAAGGGATATCAAAACGGCGGGGGCAATTTCCTGAAAGTGAAACATAACTCCGTATACACCACGACTTATATGCACTTAAGCCGCTTCGCCAAAGGAATCCAAGTAGGCAGCCATGTGCAACAAGGCCAAGAAATCGCTTATGTAGGCTCCACCGGACTCTCTACCGGACCGCATCTAGACTTCCGTGTCCACAAAAACGGGCAACCTATCGATCCGCTAAAAATGGAAGCTCCCCCTTCTGAACCGGTGAAACCGGCCTATAGGGATAGTTTCGCTTTCGTTAAGCGGCAAATCTTGGCGGAAATAGATAGCTTTCATGTAGCCACAGTTAGCAAAGCATCTGTTATATATGAGAAAGATAGTATCAACCATTTAAATAACTAGCGTATGAAATTCTTGGGGAATATAATATGGTTACTCTTCGGAGGGATTATAACAAGTGTAGAATATCTGATATCCAGCCTAATACTAATGATAACGATCATTGGTATACCTTTTGGCCTCCAGACCTTAAAATTAGCGATACTGGCTTTATGGCCTTTTGGCAGCCGTGTCGTAGACGAGGGGAATTCCGGAGGATGCCTGTCACTTATCATGAATGTGATCTGGATATTCGTCGGAGGCTTTTGGATTTGCCTTACGCATCTGGGATTCGGCCTTTTGCTATGTATCACGATCATCGGCATCCCTTTCGGCATGCAACATTTTAAGATGGCAGCTTTAGCCTTGGCACCTTTCGGAAAGAGCATACAATAAGGGAACGTCTGACTTTTCTGTAGAAGACAGACATCCGGCAAGAATTTAGGCTAGGATAAGGTATTATACCTATTTCTTTCTATACCTATACATTCTCGCTCCTTATTCTATTTCATAAATCACGGTATGGTACGTACAGACCACGCCTTGGTTTGTATAGATCAAGCCTTGGTCTGTAGAGTTCACGGCGTGATCTGTAGAATTATACTAGATATTCAAATGAATTCATCCGATATCTTTCAAGTATTCATAAAGAAGGAGGGAAGTATAAATAGCGTTCATATACATCTCCCTCATAGGGCCTAGGGGCGTTATAGCTCGATCTGGGAAACCGAAACCGGAGTATTCATGAAGATAGAGGCCGCCTCAGAAAACTTCTCTGCCGACTCCGTGGTAAGAAAACGGCAACTTCCTCCCTTCGTGAGTTTACGATCCATTTCCGGGTGACGCCCTAAATAATCTCGCAAACTCTCCGCTACATGCTCGCCTTGCGAGAATAGAGTGATGCCGGAAGGAAGAAAAGCACGGATCTTATCCATCAAAAGGGGATAGTGAGTACATCCCAAGATAAGCGTATCGATTTGCGGATCTACGGATAATATATGGTCGATATGCTTTTTCACGAAATAATCCGCTCCCGGAGAATTAAACTCATTATTCTCCACCAAAGGAACCCACATGGGGCAAGCCTCGCCTGTCACTTGGATATGTGGGTACATCCTGCCGATCTCTATCGTATAAGAATTGGACGTAATCGTACCGCTCGTACCTACGATACCGATATGTTTAGTACGGCTGATCGTATCCACTAACTCAACTGTAGGACGGATGACTCCCAATACACGACGATTGGGATCCCATGTAGGCAAGTCTTTTTGTTGGATCGTACGAAGCGCTTTCGCGGATGCCGTATTACAAGCCAAGATCACCAATTGGCAACCCGACTCAAACAGACGCGATACCGCCTGACGGGTAAATTGATAAACGACCTCGAACGAACGGGTTCCATAAGGAGAACGTGCGTTATCGCCCAGATAAACGTAATCATAACCGGGCATCAACTGATGGATCTTATCGAAAATCGTCAGTCCGCCATAACCCGAATCAAAAAGACCGATCGGACCGGGAGCTTGTGGAAACATATCAGAACCTTTCTTTTATAAAGTACAAAGGGTGCAATCCTTTCGGAAAACACCCCCTCTTTTATTCTATAGAATAAATTTTCTCGCTAATTACAAACCGAGTTTCGTACGAACAAACGGAGTTGCGTCTACCGCGTTAGTACCCGTATAAAGCAAAGCTGCCGGATCGATGATATACGTATATCCCTTCTCCTCGCCTACCTTCTGGATAGCCTCGTGCAACTTCTGTTGGATCGGTTGCAACAATTCCTGTTGTTTCTTTTGTACGTCTTGCTGAGCTACCTGAACGAAGTTATCCATACGTTCTTGGATATCTTGAATCTCTTGCATTCTTCTCAACTTGATATTTTCTGTCAATGAATCTTGCTGCGCTACGAAGTCTGAATATTTCTTTTGGTATTCATCTTGCATTTGCTTCAATTCAACTCTATATTTCTCATTCAAGTCTGCCATTTGTTTTTCCATACCAGATACCTCCGGCATAGCCATAAACACCTCTTGAGTTTTTACAAACGCAATTTTAACTTCCTGAGCGATAGCTCCCAACGGGAGAATCATCAACAATAAAACAATAAGTTTCTTCATTTTTACTATATAATTACTTTGTTATTAATCAAGCTTTCACACTTTTCATGCATAAAGCGCACAAATGTAAGCATTTATTTTGAATATCCTAACTTAATCAGCACTTCATTACTGATATCGATCTTCGGAGAAGCGAAAATAATGCTCATAGCTGAAGCTCGATCCCAAACAATTTGATATCCCTTGTCTTCCGAGATTTCTTTCACCGCATTATACACCTCGTCTTGAATCGGTTTCATCAAACTCTCGCGTTTCTTATATAACTCACCCTCAGGACCGAAATATTTACGCTTCAGATCTTGCGCCTCTTGCTCTTTCTTCACGATCTCTTCCTCACGTTTCGTTTTCATCTCGGCAGAGAGGAATACCAGATCGCTCTGATAATTCTTATACATATTCTGAGCTTCTTGCTGAATCGCTTCCACCTCATTTTGCCATTTCTTGGAAACTTGGCTCAACTGCTCATTGGTCATTTCGTAAGCCGGAATATTCTTCAATATATATTCCATGTCGATTAAAGCGAACTTCTGTGCCATGCCGGCAAAAGAACAAAGCAACATCAGACAGCTCAATGTGATAATCTTTTTCATACTCTCTTTATTTATAGTTCTACTTTATGACTGCAAATATAACAGAGGGTTTACTTACAGCCTACCAATATTCGTTAAAAGTATTTATTTAAATGTAGAGACGGGGCGTGCCCCGTCTCTACATACGGAACACGCCCCGTCTCTACATACGAAGCTATACCCGATCTATATTTTAGAATTCCTGTCCGATGATAAAGTGCAGGTTACTACCGCTACGTTTACCATTAGATCCATAATTCGGCTCGTCGAAACCATAAGCCCAGTCGAGTCCCATCAAACCGATCATCGGCAAGAATATACGGACACCGACACCGGCGGAGCGTTTCAAGTTAAACGGATTAAAATTCTTCAAATCAGTCCAAGCGTTACCAGCCTCCACAAATACCAATCCGTAGATCGTAGAGGAAGGCTCCAGCAAGAACGGATATCTCAACTCCATAGCCAAACGAGAATAAGCGTATCCATAAGAGTTGTAACCACCATTACCGGCGATACTACCATTCTCATAACCTCTCAAACCGATCGTTTCCTGAGCATAGGTACTGGAGTAACCACTCATACCGTCACCACCCATATAGAAGGTCTCGAACGGAGACTTCTTATTTTTATTATAAGTACCTAAGAAGCCATACTCAACACGGGTCATCAATACCGGCGTACGTTTCACGGTCAACGGAGCCAACGGAGAGAAGATCTTCGCTTTGAACTTCCATTTATGATACTCGATGAATTTATACTTATCCGGGTCTGAGCTTGACATCGACGCATAATCCTTACCATCGAATAAAGAGTAAGGAGGCGTAGCAGCTACAGACAACATGAATTGTGAACCCTTACGAGTATACAACGGGTTATCGATAGAGTTACGTTGCAACATCAACTCCAAGTTGATATTATGGCAATTTCCGTTATTAACCAAGAAATAGTCCCAATCATGCATCATATACAACTGATAGTTCAACGTCGCCATGAACTGGAAGTAGTCGTCCGGCCAATTCAAACGTTTACCATAACCGGCCGCTAAACCGAACATCATGATAGACTTATCCGGGTCGTAAGCATACTCATAACTATTATTGTAACCATAGTTGCCGTAATAGTTGCTACCATAGCCATAACCGCCCCCATAATAACCGGGATAACCATAGCCATAGCCCGGATAGCCATAACCATAACCGGAATTGGTCAAGTAATTGCTACTGATATCGGTTTGCTTTGAGAAATAAGCGCTGACAGACAATGTATTCGGTCGTTTACCGCCGAACCAAGGATCCATGAAGGAGATGCTGTAAGCCTGGTAGTAACGCCCATTCGTCTGGCCGCTCAAGGTCAATGTCTGTCCCTCACCTTGCGGGATGATGCCCTTATAGGTTTTCGGGTTTAAGAAGTTCTTCATAGAGAAGTTCGTAAACTTCAAACTTAACTTACCGATCACACCCGTCTGTCCCCAACCTGCGGAGAACTCGATCTGGTCATTCGCCTTGGAAACCAAGTTATACTCGATATCCACGGTTCCATTCTCAGGATCAGGCAGCGGCACCGGATTCATGTTTTCCGGGTCGAAGTGTCCCATCTGGGCCAACTCACGAACGGAACGCATCAAATCCTCGCGGCTGAACAACATACCCGGCTTCGTACGCAACTCACGGCGAACGATATCCTCATACAGACGGTCATTACCATTAATGATAATACGGTTGATCGTCGCTTGCGGACCCTCTTGGATACGGATCTCTAACGAGATAGAGTCATTCGCTACATCCACCTCTACCGGATCGGCGTTGAAGAACAAATAACCGTTATTAAAATAGACATTCGAAACGGCATCCTCATCCGTACTCAAACGTTCGTTCAATTTCTTTTGATTATACACCTCGCCCGGTTTCATACCCAGCACGGCCATCAAATAGTCCGTAGAATATTGCGTATTACCCACGAAGCGAATATCTTTCAAATAGTATTTCTCACCTTCATCCACTTTCAAGAAGATATCTACCTTCTTCTCGTTAAAGTTCGCTACGCTATCGGACAACAATACGGCGTCGCGATAACCATGCTCGTTATATTTAGCGATTATATTTTTCTTATCGTTCTCATATTCCTCAGTCGTGAACTTCTTCGTGCTGAACATCTCCATGATACTGGTTTTCCAGTCGTTCGGCAAGCTGAACTTCTCGTTCGTCTTCTTCATCGCCTTCTTCAACTCCCGGGCGGTCAGTTTTTCGTTACCCTCAAAATAGATACGATGGATCTTGGTCTTTTCATTCTTATCGATATTGATATCCACGATCACCTCGCCTTCATTCGCGGGATCGTCCTTTTGCTCGATCTCGACATCCACGTTCTTAAAGCCTTTGCCATCGAAGAACTTCTGGATCACGATCTTGGCACGGTCCATGACGTTCGGCGTCACCTGGAAACCTTTCTTCAAGCCCAGCTTCGCCTCCAAGTCCTCACGCTCGCCTTTCTTGATCCCGTGGTAATTGACTTGCGAGATACGCGGACGTTGCTTCAGCTGGATCTCCAGCCAAATCTGGTCGCCCTCGATCTTCGTCGCCAAGATCTTCACATCCGAAAACAAGCCATGTTTCCAAAAACGCTTCACTGCTGTAGTGATCTCCTCTCCCGGTACGGTAATCTCATCGCCTACCGACAAGCCCGAGAAGCCGATCAACACAAAATCATCATAATTCTTGATACCCGTAATCTTTATATCCGCGATCTTGTATTTCTTCGCGGCCAACGAGTACGAAATGACCGGCACTTCTGCCGGCGCCTCAACTTGGGTAGTGTCTATTTCTTGGGCAAACGCACCGCAAGCGAAACCCAAGCAAATAAAAAACAGCACTATTCTTTTGTACATATAACAGCTATTGTTTATAAGATTAATTGCTCACTTGTCTTACCGAAACGACGCTCACGTTGCTGGTAATACAATATAGCCTCATACAACTCTTCTTCTCTGAAATCCGGCCAAAACACATCCGTAAAGAAGAATTCAGCATATGACAACTGCCATAGCAAGAAGTTACTGATGCGTTTCTCTCCTCCGGTCCGTATCAAAAGATCGGGATCGGGGATATTCTTGGTCGTCAAGTGGTCCGAGACCATGGCCTCGGTTATATCATTGGGGTTTATTTTCTGTTCCAAGACCTCTTGGGCGAGTTGCCTAGCCGCTCTGGTGATCTCCCACCGGGAAGAATAACTAAGCGCCAGAACAAGTGTGGTTCCCGTGTTCGCCGAAGTCATATCGATACATTCTTGCAATGTATTATATGCATCCTCACGCAAGCGGGAGAGGTCGCCTATGGCGGTAAGGCGGACGTTTTTCTTCATCATGTCCGGAGTCTCCCGGTGAATGGCGGAGACCAGCAAGCTCATCAGCGCTTGGACCTCTTCTTCCGGACGATTCCAGTTCTCGGTAGAGAAAGTGTACAACGTCAGATATTTCAATCCGAGTTGAGTGACCGCATCCATAATCTTACGGACCGAAACAACGCCTTCCTGATGCCCGAAGCTACGGTCTTTCCCCTTCGCCTTGGCCCAACGTCCGTTCCCGTCCATAATAATTGCCACGTGCCGTGGCAAGCGATTCTTGTCTATTTTCTCAATCAACGACATTTTTTATCTTACTAATATTCACTTATATTTTTCGCATTGTTACAAGTACGGCACCTCGGGCCGAAATCCCATGTAACAGACAACAACAAGAAAGAGTACCAATCTTTATTCTTAAGAGCGCTACTCTTAACACCATACGGATCGTCCAACATGTCCTTTCCCTCTAGGCCATCGCCAAATAACTTACGAAACGAGAACTCGCACCCTAAATTAAGGCGGTTCTTGATCTTATATTTCATGCCCACGCCTAAAGGAATATTCGGGCTGGCGAAAGTCTTCCCGCCACCCGGAGCCACCGTCAGCCCAATGCCCACCAAGACATAAGGAGAGAAACGCTTCGCCCCCGCATAGTCGAACTTATCGCTATACGGGAAAAAGTTGAACTCCGCCTGTCCCCCCAACTCCATGATACTACGGTTGAAAGAGGTTTGGGCATTATTCGGAAAAACGTTCTCCATACCTTCGGTCTTACCGGAAACCTGTCCCCACATCAAGTTGGCTTTCAAGGCCCAACGAAAGTTGATGTTATACCGGAACACGGCTCCCACCGCCGGATTCATTCCTTTAAATATCGTATTCTTGTTGGCGTCGCCCATATAAAAGGCGCCACCAGCCATACCACCGATCTCGTACTTATATTCCTGCGCCCAAAGCGTAGGGACCGTACCCGCTAATAGGATGATTATGAGAAGCCGCTGAAAAAAAGTTGAAGTCATAAGCCTTGCTGTTATATATACCACACTTCTTTTTCTAACGCTAAAAGCCTCATAAAATTATACATCTCCTATCGAACTTTTCTATTCCTTCGGGATCAAACGATTGATACGGCCTCTCCAAAGTTGGTTCAAGTCATTGGAACCAGTGCTGGTCTTTCCTCCGAAAATGTTCACGAAATTCTCTTTATCCACAATAATTGAGGAAAAGCCTCTCGCCGCATAGTCGGTCGGTAACACCACCATCGAGTCGATCAACGACCAAGAAATACCATAATCTATCGATTGATACATATCTTTCAATGCCTTGTTCGAAGCGTCGATACCTCCGATCAAGAAAAACTTATCGTCATAATTCGTGATCATCGCTCCCTCACGCTTCGTGAAGTTTGCGTCACCAGAAGCCATCAACGCCCAAGAGATACCATCCATGGTAGCCCAAGTCGTATTAACCACTTGGTTGTCCACGGTACGTCCGCTGGCGGTCATCAAGTACTCATGATACATTGCGGCATATTGGAGATTGCTAAATCCGGTAACAGGGAATCCGCTAGGCACCGCATCTCCGGCGATCCACTCCATGGATTCGTTCATCGCATAGAACGCTAGCTTTCCTTCCTGATCCACGATCGTAGCCAAGGCGGAAGGCTGTTTCGTGCCCTGCTTCACGCTACCCAAAACGTATTTCACGGAAGGGGCGTTCTCTACAGCGCTCCAAGTCAAGCCATCCTCGGATCTATATAAAGTGCCATTTGTAGCCGGCACATATAAAGCTTTGTTATACTCAGTAATCTGGGAGATCAAAAGCCCATCGGAAGGCAGACCGGTCAAGGATAATGGCTGCCAGCCCTTAGGCGCGCTTACCGGAGCGTAATATAATTGGTAAGGTTTACCGGACTCGGCGGGTTTCACATACATAAAGTAATTCTCCGATCCATTATAATCGTAGGTTACCACCTTCTGATCCTTCACGGTAATGCCAATCATAGGATTCGCGTACATACTCCAAACCATAGAGTCCGGAACCACTTGATGGATATTCACTTGCGCCATATAGACTTTTGTCGTGACTTGGTCATACGCATGAACCACGAACTTTACCGGAGCGGAGAAATCGATGGAATCCGACAAACTACTTAAATAATAAGTGGAATCGGGATAAGCCTCGGGACTAGCCTCCACGCCACCTATCACTGAAGAATTAGCGAACCCAATCTTACAAACCACTTTCTCGATCTTCGTACCAAAAGGTAAAGAGTCTATATTAAAAATCCGTCCCGTTAGCTGGTCTATCGTAAACTTCACAGTATCCAACCCCGACACAGAATCATGACTTAATGAAAAAGTATGTATCTGGCAATTCTTAATAGCTTCTACACCAACGATTTCATCTGACTTCAAACAAGAAGACAGCACTAACGCAAAACAACCTGTTATAAATAGTACTAATTTATTTTTCATCAAAAACATAAGTTTGTCGCATATAAAGGCACAAAAGTAGAAACATTTTTTGCTTTCACCCTAATACCTGCTAATATTTATAATATTTTAGTTGATTATATGAGCCTTAAAATTCATAGTTATGATTTTTCGAACTCATCGTTATGATTTAAAATTTCATAGTTATGATTTTTAATGCTCATAACAGAACCTCGAGAGACACGCCTAACAACCCCCTTTTCAAGCATCGGCGCATGCACCCCTTGATACAGGCGAACCGGAGCTGTTTCCACCCTCGCCTCGTCCCACACATCCGCTTCCACGAAAGAATTAATCAGCTGAGTCCCACCTTCCACCAATAAGGAATCCAACTTCCGGACAGCAAGATGATCTAACACTTGCCGGATCACCGGACCCTCGAAATCTATCCGGATATACTCCACGTCCTCTCGGTTTTCCACTTCCTTCTCCGTAAATATTAATGTACGCAAGGAACCATCCAGTAACCGATAAGAATCGGGAATAACGAGCCGGCGATCCAATACAACCCTAACCGGAGAATTACCGGACCAATGGCGCACGTTCAATGAAGGATTGTCCAATAAAGCAGTCCGTGTACCGACCATGATAGCCGCCACCTCCGAGCGAAGTTTATGCACCAAGCGGGAAGTCTCCGGAGAAGACAAAACCGTGACCGGCTCCAACACGTCCATACGTAAACGGTCGATAAACCCATCCTCACTCTGCGCCCATTTCAAGATAATATAAGGACGGCCTTTCGTTTGTAGCGTCATAAACGCCTTGTTCAACGCACGGGCTTCTTCCTCCATCACGCCTGTGACTACCTCGACACCGGCCTCACGCAACATCCGCACACCTCGCCCCGACACCTCGGGAAAAGGATCCAAGCAACCGACCACCACCCGTGGAATCCCTTTCCGGATAATCAACTCGGCGCAAGGAGGCGTCTTCCCATAATGAGAGCAAGGCTCCAGACTCACATAAATCGTACTGTCTTTCAACAAAGACTCGTCTTTCACGGAAGCGATAGCATTCACCTCGGCATGCGCCTCCCCACATTTCCTGTGAAATCCCTCACCGATAATACGGCCCTTATGCACAACCACCGCACCAACCATCGGATTCGGACTGACATTTCCCCTCCCTCCTTTAGCCAACTCGATGCAACGAGCCATGTATTTCTCTTCAACCTCTACCATAATCTTTGCATATAAACGGTTTTTACACTACTTTCGCGATAAAACAAGAGAAAGATATGACTGAGACCGTCGCTTACATCCGAAATTCCCTCAAAGATATTTATCCTCCCGGCGAAGCCCAAGCGCTCGTCCGGCTCATCATGGAACGTGTTTGCGGTCTTTCTACCCATCAACTCCTGTTAGGCAAAGGTAAAGAATTATCTGATACGGAGAAATTTAAAATCAAGGAGATTGTAGAAGGACTGCGTTTATACAAGCCCATACAATACTTATTAGGCATAGCGGATTTTTACGGGATGGAGTTTAAGGTGACGCCGGACGTATTGATTCCCCGCCCGGAAACCGCCGAGTTGGTCGAGCGGATCATCACGGACTACCAAGGCCAAGCCCCTCGTATATTAGATATCGGCACGGGAAGCGGCTGTATCGCTATTTCCTTGGCGAAACATCTTCCGGAGGCAGAGGTAGCGGCGGTGGATATATCACCCGAAGCGCTCGCCGTGGCCGAGGAGAACGCCCGTATGAATCAAGTTTCCGTATCCTTCCATGAATTGGATATCCTTTCCGAAGGTTATTCCAGTTTCATGCAAGAGAAACAAAATTTTCACGTACGTGAAACTAGATTTTCATGTACGAGAAACAAAATTTTCACGTACGTGAAACTAAAATCCCATACGGAGGAAACCGAAGCGTCTCTTATAGGAAGCTTAAACTGCATCGTCAGTAATCCCCCTTATATAATGTATAGAGAGAAAGCGACCATGGAAGCGAACGTTCTGGAGAACGAGCCTCATCTAGCCTTGTTCGTTCCCGACGACGATCCGCTTCTCTTCTACCGGGCCATCGCCCGCTTCGGACAAAGGCATTTGGCGGAAGGCGGGCATCTCTATTTCGAGATCAACGCCCTTTGCGGAAAAGAGACCGTAGCGATGCTACGTCAAGAGAATTACACCGAAGTCGAATTAATACAAGATTTATACGGAAAAGACCGGATCGTAAAAGCAAAAATATGAAAGAGATAACCGAACCCGAGATGTTGCACCGGGCAGCCGCCTATTGCTCCGCCGCCGAACGCTGCATACAAGACGTACAGAAAAAGATCGATGCCGCCGGACTTCCCCCCGACGCCTCCGAGCGTATCATCGCTCGCTTGCTGAAAGAGCGGTTTATCGACGAATCCCGTTACACCCGTTTCTTCGTGAACGATAAGCTACGATTCAATAAATGGGGACGGGTAAAGATAGGCTACGAGCTTTATAAGAAAAACATCCCCTCCCCGATCCGGGAAGAATCGCTCGCCGCCATTGACGAGGGAGAATACCGCTCCATCTTACTCGATTTACTAAAAAGCAAAAAGAAATCGACAAAAGGAAAAGACGAGCGGGACCTATTCAACAAGTTACTCCGTTTCGCCGCCGGACGAGGTTTCGAAAGCCGGATCACGTTGGATTGCCTAAGCCAATTATTCAAAGGAACAGACTGCGAGGATTATGCCGACGACATGGAATAATCTGCTCAACCTGTTTTTCCCAAACTTATGTAAAATATGTAAACGACCACTCGTCGAGGGAGAAGAACAAATTTGCCTGAAATGCCTATGCGACCTGCCGCACACGGGATATCATCAACAGGCGAACAACCCCGTCGAGCAACTTTTTATCGGAAAGAACCGGATCGAATATGCCACCGCTTATCTACGATACGAGAAAGGCGGAAAAGTACAAAGCCTGATCCACTCGCTCAAATACCATGATAATAAAGAGTTGGGCTATCTACTCGGACGGCAGATAGCGAGAGAGCTCCAAGCGGATCACAGCCCGATATGTACCGTAGACCTCCTTATCCCCGTTCCCCTGCATCCCCGCAAAAAACGGCAAAGAGGTTACAACCAGTCCGAATGGATCGCCTCCGGCATCCGTTCCATATGGGATATCCCCATCGATACGCAAAGTCTAGCCCGCACCACCCACACAAGTACCCAAACTCGTAAGGCCATTTACGATCGTTGGTTAAATGTATGTTCTATTTTTAATGTCATTCATCCGGAAAGCTTAAAAAACAAACATATCCTGCTCATAGACGACGTGATCACAACCGGAGCCACGATTTCCGCTTGCGCAAAGGCTTTATCAGGGATTCCGGGCATACGCATCAGCATTTTAGCCCTGTCTGTCGCATAAATATTAATAAAAAATTAACGTACGATATTCAAGGTAATGTCATTCAGTTTATCTATTTTTGCAGACTGATATAAATATAGGATTGTATGAAAACACTGGAAAGTTTAGTAGCAGAAAAATTATTAAAGATTAAAGCCGTAAAGTTGCAACCGGCCAATCCGTTTACTTGGGCATCCGGCTGGAAATCTCCGATCTACAATGACAACCGAAAGACTCTTTCTTATCCGGTCGTTCGTAGCTTCATTAAATTGGAGTTGGCTCGTGTGATTAGTGAAAAATTCGAGAACGTAGATGCCATTGCCGGTGTTGCTACAGGCGCGATCGCTCAAGGTGCTTTAGTAGCCGATTTATTAGGATTGCCATTCGTATACATCCGCTCTACGCCAAAAGATCATGGATTGGAAAACCTTATCGAAGGAGAATTGAAACCGGGTTCTAAAGTAGTGATCATCGAGGATTTGGTATCTACCGGAGGTAGTAGCTTGAAAGCCGTACAGGCCGTACGTAACTTTGGTTGCGATGTCGCGGGTATGGTAGCTATCTTTACCTATGGATTCCCTGTAGCGGAAGCCGCTTTCAAGGACGCTAAAGTAACATTGACTACATTGAGTAACTACGACGCTGTCTTGGAAGAAGCTGTCCGTACGCATTACATCGATGAGTCTGAGATCGCGGTTCTTCAGGAATGGCGTAAAGATCCGGCTAACTGGGACCCGAAATAAGTAATAAACAAAAAGACACTCAATGACTGAAGAATTTGTGAGTGAGGTCAAACAGATCCCACACAATGATGAACGTATCTTCACGATGTTGTCCGATCTTTCCAACTTGGAACGTATCAAGGATCGCATCCCG
The DNA here is from genome assembly GCF_000307475.1 of Parabacteroides sp. D25. NCBI lineage: Bacteria > Pseudomonadati > Bacteroidota > Bacteroidia > Bacteroidales > Tannerellaceae > Parabacteroides > Parabacteroides sp. D25. The sequence goes on from NZ_JH976504.1 coordinate 240,671, forward strand.
CAAGATAAAATAAAAAATTTTGAGTTCGACAGCGATACCTGTAGTTTCGCTGTCGATCCCGTTGGTAAGATTACCTTCCAGATCGTAGAAAGAGAGCCGAATAAATTAATCAAGTTCACGACGACCAACTCTCCTGTTCCCCTTTTCTTATGGATACAATTGAAACAGGTGGCCGAGGACGACACACGGTTAAAAATCACGGTTCGTGCCGATCTGAATCCGTTCTTGAAACCAATGGTATCGAAACCTTTGCAAGAGGCTGTGGATAAAATCTCGACCGTTATCGCCTCCTTGCCTTATTAATTCCTTTTTCATTATGGCTCAGAAACTTTGGGAAAAAAATGTACAGGTAGATCATGAAGTAGATATATTCACGGTAGGTAAGGACCGTGAGATGGATCTTTACCTCGCTAAATATGACGTATTAGGCTCTATGGCGCATATCACGATGCTGGAAAGTATCGGTTTGTTGACTAAAGAGGAACTAAACGTCTTATTAGCAGAATTACGGAATATATACGCCGTAGCGGATCGTGGAGAATTCATCATCGAGGAAGGCATCGAGGATGTGCACTCGCAAGTGGAACTCATGCTTACACGTCGTTTGGGCGATATGGGCAAGAAGATCCATAGCGGGCGTTCCCGTAATGATCAGGTCTTATTGGATCTGAAGCTTTTCACCCGTTCGCAAATACAGGAATTGGTTGAGTTGGTTTCCGGCTTGTTCGACGTTTTGATCTCCCAGAGTAACCGGTACAAGGATGTACTGCTTCCCGGATATACGCATTTGCAGGTAGCCATGCCCTCTTCGTTCGGACTTTGGTTCGGCGCTTATGCGGAGAGCTTGGTAGATGATTTGCAACTTATGCAAGCCGCATACCGTATTTGCAACCGCAACCCGCTGGGTTCCGCCGCCGGATATGGTTCATCCTTCCCGCTAAACCGCCAGATGACTACGGATTTATTAGGTTTCGACTCGCTGGACTACAATGTGGTATACGCCCAGATGGGACGTGGCAAGATGGAACGCACCGTAGCTTTCGCTATGGCGGGTATCGCCGCTACGCTCTCCAAGTTGGCGTTCGACGCTTGTATGTTCAATAGCCAGAACTTTGGCTTCATTAAACTGCCGGATCAGTTCACGACCGGCTCCAGTATCATGCCGCATAAGAAGAATCCGGATGTATTTGAGTTGACACGTGCCAAATGCAATAAGCTTCAAGGCTTGCCTCAGCAAATCATCTTGATCAGCAATAATCTTCCTTCCGGTTACTTCCGGGATCTCCAGATCATCAAAGAAGTCTTCCTCCCGGCTTTCGACGAGCTGAAGGATTGCTTACGCATGGTAACTCATATGATGCGTGAGGTGAAAGTGAACGAGCATATATTGGACGATGATAAATATTCTCTATTGTTTAGCGTGGAAGAAGTGAACCGCCGTGTCTTGGCCGGAATGCCTTTCCGCGACGCTTATAAGCAAGTAGGTTTGGATATCGAGGCCGATAAATTCGTTCCTTCGAAAAGCGTCAACCATACGCACGAAGGTAGTATCGGTAATCTATGTAATGAACCAATCGCCGCCATGATGCGTAGCGTGATAGGTTCTTTCTCTTTCGAACGGATGAACGAGGCTGAAAAGAAATTGATCCATGGATAAGATAAGACGGATATTTCCACTTTTGATCTTGTTTACGCTATTATCTTGCGCAGACACGATAGAGACTCGCATTCCCTATCGTGCGGTCTATCTGGAACTAGATCTGACTTATCAAGATAAAGCGTTGAATGCAATACAGGCTTATAAGATCTACACCTCTAAAGATGTAGACCAAGCTGGCGAGCAAACAGGTTTTGGAGGCGTATTGGTCTATCATGGATTGTCCAGTAACGGAACTGGAGCATTCTTCGCATTCGATGCCGCTTGTCCTCATGAGGCATCCGCTAATGTCATCGTAGATGTGGACGAATCTGCCGTATACGCCATTTGTCCGAAATGCGGTAGTAAATTTGAACTTTTAAACGGTATCGGCAATCCGGTGGAAGGACCTTGCGCTGAGGAGAAACAAGCCCTCAAACAATATGTCGTCGATACAAACGGTAATAAAATTTACATCCATAATTAAATTTTTCACCGGAAATGTTTGGTAGTATAAATATTTGTACTACCTTTGCACTCGCAAAAGAGAAACAAACAATGCGGAAGTAGCTCAGTTGGTAGAGCATAACCTTGCCAAGGTTAGGGTCGCGGGTTCGAGTCCCGTCTTCCGCTCAACTCTTAGAGAAGAGTGGATGCTCGAATGGTGGAATCGGTAGACACGAAGGACTTAAAATCCTTTGGCCATTGCGGCTGTGCGGGTTCAAGTCCCGCTTCGAGTACGATCTAATTTAATTGCGGAAGTAGCTCAGTTGGTAGAGCATAACCTTGCCAAGGTTAGGGTCGCGGGTTCGAGTCCCGTCTTCCGCTCGCTTCCAAAAGGCCTCGCTGTTCGAAAGAATAGCGGGGCTTTTTATTTCTAAAATATAATCGTATCTTTATCTTCAATTAAAGTGAGGGTTATGGAATTACGTACTGCGAATGTTACCCGATATATCATGCCTCTGCGGGAAGGCGGATCATTGCCTGCTTTAGCGGAGGCGGACGATGAGTTTAAATATGTCGTTAAGTTCCGGGGAGCCGGACATGGGGCAAAAGCCTTGATAGCCGAGTTGATCGGAGGTGAGATCGCTCGTTGCTTGGGTTTCCATGTACCGGAATTGGTCTTCCTGAATCTTGACGAGGCTTTCGGGCGGTCGGAAGGTGACGAGGAGATACAAGACTTACTACAAGCAAGTCAAGGGCTCAATCTGGGATTACATTTTTTATCGGGAGCCTTGACTTTCGATCCGGTAGTCAATCGTGTAGATCCCAAACTCGCCTCACAAGTCGTATGGCTCGATGCTCTTTTGACAAATATAGACCGCACGGTCCGGAATACGAATATGTTGATATGGAATAAAGAACTTTGGCTCATCGATCATGGAGCTTCCTTATTTTTCCATTTCTCATGGGTAAATTGGCAAAAACATGCGATCGGCCCTTTCATCCATATCAAGGATCATGTATTATTGCCACAAGCGACGCTGCTGGAGGAAGTAAACAAGGATTTCAAACGTATCTTAACGGAAGAGAAAATTCGTGAGATCGTAGGTCTAGTACCCGACGATTGGTTGCATTGGAACGATAGTCCCGGTACGCCTCAAGAGATACGTGATGTATATATCCGGTTCTTAATTGACCGAATCGCCCATTCTGACACGTTTATAAATGAAGCTCGACATGCAAGACAAACACTTATATGAATATGCCGTAATCCGTATCGTACCGAAAATCGAACGGGAGGAGTTTATCAATGTAGGCCTTATCATGTTCTGTAAACGGCCTAAATTCATCAAGGCTCGCTATCATGTAAACGAGGAGAAACTTCGTCTGTTCACATCAGATATAGATAAGGAATCTTTGTGTACGAATCTCCACGTTTTCGATAAGATATGTTCCGGCGCAAAGGATGGAGGTCCTATAGCCAGCCTAGATATTCCGGAGCGCTTTCGTTGGCTTACCGCCATAAGAAGTGCCTCTATCCAAACCTCGCGTCCACATCCCGGTTTTTCCAACGATCTAGAACAGACATTTGAGAGATTATTTCAAGAATTAGTCTTATAGATAATAAACATAAATCTCCGTATCACGATAAAAGAAAAAAGACGGATCGTCCAAACAACCCGTCTTTCCTTATAGAACTAATAGATATTATACTTATCCTCTTAAGTCCGCATCCATAGCGGCGGCAGCCTTACGACCGTCTCCCATCGCCAGAATCACGGTAGCTCCACCACGAACGATGTCACCACCGGCATACACATCGCCTAAAGCGGAGCGCATACTGTCTTCCTCCACTACGATCGTACCCTTCTTGCTCACCTCCAAGCCTCCAAAGGCACGGGGTATTAATGGATTCGGAGATACACCGACGCTAACGATCACCTCATCCACATCGATTGTTTCGATAGCTCCCTCGATAGGTACCGGACGACGGCGACCAGAGGCATCCGCCTCACCTAGCTCCATCTTCTGCAAGCGCATCTGCTTAACACGACCTCTTTCATCTCCTATATATTCAATCGGATTATGAAGCGTCAAGAACTCCACACCTTCTTCCTTCGCATGTTTCACCTCTTCCAGACGGGCAGGCATCTCCTCCTCGCTACGACGGTAGACAATCATAGCACGCTCAGCGCCCAGACGGCGAGCGGTACGGACAGAGTCCATAGCGGTATTGCCACCTCCGATCACGGCCACCTTCTTCCCTTGTAGCACCGGCGTATCACTTTCCGGATTCGCCGCATCCATCAAGTTTACACGGGTCAAATACTCGTTGGACGACATCACGCCCACAAAGTTCTCACCCGGAATGTTCATAAAATTAGGCAGACCGGCGCCACTTGCCACGAACACGCCCTTAAAGCCATCCGCATGCAAATCATCATAACTAATCGTCTTACCCACGATACAATCTTTCTCAAACCGTACGCCCATCTTACGAAGGCCATCAATCTCCACGTCCACGATCTTATTCGGTAGGCGGAACTCCGGGATACCATATTTCAATACACCACCGATCTCATGCAATGCCTCGAACACAGTCACATCATATCCACGCTTCGCCATATCTCCGGCAAAAGACAATCCGGCAGGACCGGAACCTACCACGGCAATCTTGATACCGTTCTTCTCCGCAATCTCCGGAACCGAGATATTACCGCTCTCACGTTCGTAATCAGCGGCGAAACGTTCCAAGTAGCCAATGGCAACCGCTTCCTTACCCATTTTCAAATGGATACACTTGCTCTCACATTGTTTCTCCTGCGGACAGACACGACCGCAAACAGCGGGCAGGGCACTTGTCTCTTTCAAGGTCTTAGCGGCCTCCAAGAATTCCCCACGCTCGATATTCTTGATAAAAGTAGGTATATTGATATTTACCGGACATCCCTGCATACAAGTAGGATTCGGACAATCCAGACAGCGCTCGGCCTCTTGCATAGCCTGTTCTTTTGTCAAGCCTAAGTTAACTTCCTCCAAACGGGTACGACTCCGGTATTCCGGGTCCAACTCGTTCATCTTCACACGGGGGATATCCGCACGTTCTTTATTTTTCTTGCTTTTGCGAAGCGCCTCCCGCCAAGGTTCGGCACGACGAGCAGCGATTAATTCTTCTGTTGTCATGATTCAATTACGTGGTTTCGTTATTTCTTCTCTATATCCTTATAAGCGCCGAGGCGCATGATCATCTCATCAAAATCCACTTGATGAGCATCGAACTCCGGTCCGTCCACACAAACGAACTTGGTCTTCCCGCCTACCGTAATACGGCAAGCACCACACATACCCGTTCCGTCCACCATGATCGTATTCAAGGAAGCTACGGTAGGAATCTCGTATTTCTTTGTAAGAGCGGAAACGAATTTCATCATAATAGCCGGACCGATCGTAACGCATAAATCCACCCTCTCCCGGTTGATCACGCTCTCCACGCCATTCGTCACCAAGCCTTTCATACCATATGATCCGTCATCGGTCATGATAATTACCTCATCCGAGTTTTGGCGCATCTGCTCCTCAAGGATCACCAAGTCCTTGGTACGGGCCGCCAATACGACGATCACACGATTTCCTGCCTTATGGAAAGCCTCCACGATCGGCAACAACGGAGCGACACCTACGCCACCACCGGCACAAACAACCGTTCCAACCTTCTCGATATGGGTAGCCTGCCCTAACGGACCCACCACATCCGTGATATAGTCACCCTCGTTCAATTCACAGATTTTACGGGATGAGCCGCCTACCGCTTGGATCACCAAGGTGATGGTACCTTTCTCGGTATCCGCCCCGGCAATGGTAAGAGGTATACGTTCGCCTTTTTCGCCAACCTTCACGATCACGAAGTGACCGGCCTTGCGGGAGCGGGCGATCAAAGGAGCCTCGACTTCCAGCTTCACCACGTTGGCTGAGAAATGTTCTTTACTTACAATCTTATTCATTATAATCGCTACTGTTGATAGTTTGTCTTGTTTTGCTGGCAAAAATAAGATAAAAAAGTGAATATAGCCCTATTTTCCTTAACAAAAGGCTTTATTCAAACAAACCTTCATCACGCACTAACATCAAAATAGCGGAATGAGGAACAATCAAGAACTTCTCGTCATTAAAATTGATCTCGTAAGCGGCATTCTGCAAATAGACAGCCAAATCACCTTCACGGGCTTGAAGCGGCAAGTATTGCACCTCCTCCCCTTTCTTTTTCTCCCAGACCTCATGCTCCTCAGATTGAGAAGGCAACGGATATCCGGGCCCCGTCTTTATGATATAACCCGCTTGTATCTTCTCCCCTTGTTGAACCGAGGGAGGCAGATACAATCCGGTCTTAGTCTGGCTCTGTGGATTCTTAGGCTTAATCAATACTTTATCGCCTATCATCAGAAATTTATCGATGTCTTTTTGATCTATGGATAGTTGCATGATTATAAGATGTTAAATTTTTATTTCGCGAACTTACGGAAAGTTTACCGAACAAAAAACCCTGTTCGTTGAATAAATCCGCTCGTTCACAGATTATATTTTCCTAAGTTTTTCCCTTGATTTACATTTACACCGTTAGAACTTGTGAAAGCCATAACAATCCGGTTCATCATACAGACCGGCAGAATAGGTAAACATTAAGGAAAAGGGCACTTTCGGGTGCCCTTTCTCATTTATCCCCATCAGAAAACAATCGGATTCTATCAAAAGTTGTTCACCGATAAAAAACACGATTTCACAGAATAAATCCGCCCATTCACTGACTTTTATTGCTCAGACTCTAAACAAACTTTAATATTGAACCTAGTTTACTATACTTTATTAACCTATTTTATTATGAAACACAGACATGCGATCTTTAGAAGCAGGCTGGGACTAGCTTTATGCTTTATGTTGGCAGGCGGTGCTATCATACCGCAAAGTTCCGTATTAAAAGCGGAAACCTCCGTTACGCAACAATCCCGGAAAATAACGGGTACGATCACCGACGCTAAAGGAGAGCCCCTATTAGGTGTTAACGTAGTCGTAAAGGGTACCACGAACGGAACGATCACCGATCTGGATGGTAAATACGTATTAGAAGTAGAGCCGGATGCCATTCTGGTCATCTCTTACATCGGGTACGTAACTCAACAAACACCTGCAAGCGGGAACGTCATGAACATTACCTTAAAGGAAGACACCCAAAATCTAGACGAGGTAGTCGTTGTCGGTTACGGTACCCAACAGAAAAAGGACATCACAGGTTCCGTAGCGGTTATCGATACTGAAGAGCTATTGGCGTCTTCCGGTTCTTCCGCCACACAACAGTTGCAAGGTAAAGCGGCGGGCGTAAACATCGGTACCTCTGGTGCTCCCGGTTCAGCCACGATGGTACGCATCCGAGGTATTAATTCCATCAATGACAACGGACCTTTGTATGTTATCGATGGTGTATCCACTCGTGACCAAGACCTAAGCTCTATCAATCCCAATGACATCGAGAGTATGCAAGTATTGAAAGACGCCTCCTCCGCAGCGATCTACGGAGCGCAAGCAGCGAATGGCGTCATTTTGATCACGACCAAGAAAGGGACAAAAACGGGACAGCCGAGATTAACCTATGACGGATATTACGGTTTCTCTAAAACAGGTAAACGCTATGACGTCTTAAACGCTTATGACCGTATTGATGTCGAATGGCAAGCCTCGAAAAACAATCTGGACTTAACAGGAGCCAGCGCCAATGGAGAATTACCTTACCACCAGCAATTCGGAAGCACTTCCGACTCTTGGGTTAATCATCTACCCAATTACATGACCGTAACCGGCGCCGGTGGTAGCACCTCCATCGATCCTAGCGATTACGATCAAGCGAACAACGTAGTCTATGCGCCCGTAGGCGATACGAACTGGTGGGATGAAATCAGCCAACTCGGTTGGATGCAAAATCACCAGTTGTCCTTGTCTGGAGGTACCGATAAAGGGCAATACACCATGAGCATGAACTATTTCGACCAGCAAGGTACCGCTATCGAATCTTATTTCACACGCTATCAAGCACGTGCTAATTCATCGTATAACGTCCGCCCATGGTTGCGATTCGGAGAGAACCTAACTTATAGTTTTAGCAAAAACAACGGACTTAGCTTCTCAGGTACAGAGTCCAACATCTACTCATGGACTTATCGGGCCTCTCCTTATGTACCGGTTTATGACTATGCGGGCAATTATGCAGGCTCCTTATTCGCCGGGACCGGCAATTTCCAGAATCCTGTAGCTATTCGTGAAAGAAATAAGGATAATTATGCCACTACCCAACGTGTATTTGGCAACGTGTATGGAGAAGCAGACCTATGGACCGGGCTGACTTTTAAAACAAACTTCGGTATCGATTATCGTAATGATTATTCTTACTCGATGACCAAGAACAACCCGGAGTTCTCCGAGTCCGGTGGCCAAAATAATTTCTACGAAAGTAATTACTTCAATTATCGTTGGGTTTGGACCAATACGCTATCTTTCAGCCGGACATTCAATGAGATCCATTCCTTGAACATCTTATTGGGAACAGAGGCTATTCGGGATGGTTTAGGCAGATCCCTCAACGCACGTAGATATAACTATTTATTCGAAGACAATACCAATACATACACCTTGGATATGGGCGAGAACAATAGCCAACGTACCAACTCTTCCACTTACAATGGAGAATTCGCGCTATTTGGTATGTTTGCCCGTGCAGACTATGGATATAAGGATAAGTATCTATTAACTGGTATTATCCGCCGGGACGGTGTTTCCCGTTTCTCGGAAAGTAATCGTTACGGAGTCTTTCCTTCTATCTCCGCCGGTTGGCGTATGTCAGAGGAGGCATTTATGGAACCAAGCCGAGATTGGCTGGACGACTTAAAGATACGAGCCGGTTACGGCGTCACGGGTAACTCAGAGATTCCTGTCGCGACTAATTTCGCTAATTTGTTCACGACCAGCACCTCCTATACGAATTACGACATGACCGGAGCGAACAATAGCGAGACAACCGGATTCCGCCTCAGTACCTACGGTAACACTGATACGAAATGGGAAATGACCAAGATGGTCAACTTGGGTCTGGACGCGACCTTCCTGAATGGTAAATTCAGCGGTTCATTCGAATGGTATACGAAGAAGACATCCAATATGTTGATACAAGCGGCCTACACCTCGATGGCCGGAGAATCCGGAAGCCCTTATATCAACTTCGGAGATATAAAGAACACTGGTTTCGACTTCATGTTTAATTACCGTGACCGAAAAGGAGACTGGGCATGGGATCTATCCTTGAATTTATCCCATTATAAAAATGAGGTCTTGAAACTCGCGGAAGCTGACGATTATTCTCTATGGGCTAGCGGTACGCGTATCGAAGGATACGTAACCCGTACGACAAAAGGACATGCCGTGTCTGAATTCTGGGGGTTGAAGCAAAATGGTTTTTATGAGTCCGTAGCCGATGTTATGGCAACCAAGCCATTTGGACAAAGTGATATCACAGAGGCAGACGCTGCCGCTTATGTCGGCCGCTTCCGTTTCGAGGACTTGAACGGAGACGGCAAATTGGATGATAGCGACCGGACCTTTATCGGCTCTCCTCATCCGGACTTAACCGGAGGCCTCAACGCCACGTTAACATGGAAAAACTGGGACTTTACTATGTTCTGGAACTTCTCTATCGGCAATGACTTATATAATAACACAAAATATTTTACCGATTTCTGGACTTTCAACGGTAATAAATCCTCACGCCTCAGAGATCAATCATGGACATTGAATGGCGATAACAGTAATGCTATCCTTCCTATGCTGAATACGGAAGATAACTATTCCGGAGCTTATTCTAGCTCTTATTACGTAGAAGACGCCTCCTTCTTACGCCTGAAAAATCTCGTATTGGGATATTCCTTGCCTAAGGAATTACTCAAGAAGGCTGGTATCCAGAATCTTCGCCTGTATTTACAAGCCGAGAATATCCTTACGATCACCGGATATACAGGCTTGGACCCAGAGTTTACCAACGCCTATTTACGGCAAAGCGATTCTGACACCGACGGAGCCGGACGTGTAGACTTAAAAAGAGGAGTCGATATGGGAGGCTGGCCTACAACTATGCGATTCTTATTGGGCGTGAATTTTACTTTCTAAATCCATTTACTATAAAAACGACTATTATGAGACATAAAATATTAATAGTAAGCGCAGTTGCTTTATTTACCTTGAGTTCTTGCGGTGAGGATTTTCTATATAAAGCTCCTCAAGGCAGTATTGACCAAGAAGCATTAACAAATGCTGAAGGGGTTGAGTTATTGGTGGTCAACGCTTATGCCGGTTTGACCCGGCCGACCGGATATGACAATATGTTCAACTGGGTATTCGGCGGTGTATACGGAGGTGACGCCAATAAAGGCTCCGAATCCAATGACCAATCCGTATTGAACTCCGTAGAGACGTATGCTGTCACCGCCACAAACGATTATTTACTGAATAAGTGGAAAGACGCGTATTATGGAGCACAACGTTGCAACTTAGCGCTCAATGTGATGAAAGAAGCGGCAGATATGGACGAGACGACCAAGGCCAACCGGACTGCGGAGCTGAAATTCTTACGTGCCCTATTCATGTTCGAAGGGGTAAAGATTTTCGGACCGACCGGCATGCCCTATATCGATGAGACGATCGCCGCTGAAGAAAACGATCCGAAAGTTCATAACGGTACGGATATCTATCCTAATATTTTAGCAGACGTAGAAGCGGCCATTGAAGGATTGCCCGAAAAACAGACCGAAGTGGCACGTCCTACGAAAACAGCGGCAAAAGCGTTAAAGGCTAAAATACTGATGCAGCAAGGTGATATGGCAGCCGCCAAACCCATCTTGGCCGATATTATCGCAAACGGATTAAGTCCTAAAGGAGAGAGATTGGCCTTACAAGATGATCTGGACGCAAATTTTAACGCAACTACCGAAAATGGGAAAGAGTCTATCTTTGAGGTACAATTCTCTGTCGGAGCCAATAATAACGGGAATTACGGATTTTTACTGAATTATCCTCATAACACAGGCCCCGGTGGATGTTGCGGATTTTATCAACCCTCTTACGAATTGGTAAACTCATTCCAAGTAGACGAAAATGGGCTTCCTTATCTTGAGGGAGAGTACAGAAATAAAAAATCCGTGACAGAACGTGTTACCGATTATGATTACATCTCTAAGAATGATAAGACGATCGCCGTAGACCCTCGTCTAGATTTCGCCGTAGGACGTATGGAGATTCCTTATAAAGATTGGGGATTGCCCGCTAATGATTGGGTACGAAATGTAAGCAGCGGTGGGGTATTCCTACCCAAAAAGCATGTCTATAGCAAAGCGGAACAGGATGCCGGATTAGCTGGCTCCACCTATTCATCCGGCTGGGCTCCCGGTTCTGCCATGAATTTACAATATCTATGCCTACGTGATTGTAAATTGTTATATGCGGAATGCCTAGCGAACGACGGAGAATTAAGTGCCGCCATGCAGCAAGTAAACGATATCCGTGAACGTGCAGCCAAACCGGACAATATCATTTATTTGGAAGACGGAACGCCTGCCGCCAATTATTTGGTGAAACCTTATCCATCCAGTCACGCCGCATTCAGCAACAAGGAAACTTGTATCAAGGCGATTCATATGGAACGTAAGCTGGAACTTGCGATGGAAGGACAACGATTTTTCGATCTGGTTCGTTGGGGAGGTGATTATATGAACAAGGAATTGACGGCATATATAAATTATGAGAAGCAATACCTAACTAAATTCTATGGTGTATCCGCTCCAACCGCTTCTAAGACGATGTTCCCGATTCCCGAGACAGAGATCCAGACCGCAGGAAACGATGAGAACGGCCAAGCTTATCTGGTACAAAATGATGCTTGGAAATAGTCCAATCTCATCCTTCTTATAAACAGAAAGGCGGGCTTCCCGAAAGAAAGTCCGCCTTCACGATTCTTTGTATCTACATTAAATAGAACGTCCCTTGAACACATTCGACTCGCTCGAAGGATAGAGATTTCCCGTAAAGGATATACGGTTGCTATTAAAGTTAGGTGATACCGTGGCAGTACATTTATTCGTACCTTTCGCCATACGGAACGTAACCCTAGCGGATACCGCTACACCCTGCACATTCATCTCGTACATAACGTTTCCTTTTTTGTCAGTCTTCATCTGTACACCGGAAGTTGTTCCATCAACCGTTATACCTCCTATTCCGTTAGGACCGGCCGCCGGAGTATTAAACGCTAACTGAATGGTAGCCTTCTCACCCTTCACCGAAACGAAGTTCGTGTTCGGAGTAACATAAACAAAACTACCGCGCTTAAACTCTATACGATCCGCTTCCAATACGAAATCCTTATTCTTCAAAGCTTGCACCGCTTGTTCAAACAATGCGTTAGCCTCGGCTTCCTCCGCAGCTTTCTTCGCTGCCTTCTCTGCTTTCTTTGCTTCTTTCTCAGCCTGCTTCGCAGCTTTCTCCGCTGACTTGTCCTGCTGTGCCATCATCGACCCTGCACCAAATAATAAAACGGCGAGCAATAATACAATCTTCTTCATATTAACTCATTTTTAAAGGTTTGTCTATAAAAGTACTTTTATACATACAATAAAAATACAATTAACATCGACATAAGTTCATCTTTAACCCTTATTTTTCACGTTTTTAACATGATACCATAAAAAGCCCCATGCGGTTACCGCCGCAATGAAATCGGAGAAAGGTTGCGCTAGCCAAACGCCATCCAATCCCCAGATCGGAGGAAATAGCAGGATAGCCGGTATCAGGAATAAAACCTGCCGACTTAGACTCAGAAACATCGCTTTCCATGCGACACCGATACTTTGAAAAAACTGGCTGATCGTAATCTGGGAACCGACAACGAAAAAGACCAGCATCGTCAGACGTAATCCATTGTCCGTAATCGACACCAATTCGGCATCCGTCGAGAATACGCTAACGATCAGTCTAGGGAATAATAAACTGACGATACATCCTACCCCTGTAATCAAGGTCGATACTATAATAGACAACCGCAAGGTAGCCAATACCCGGTCATGATGCCCAGCGCCATGATTAAACCCGACAATCGGTTGCATCCCTTGGGCGATACCGATAATCAACATAACCAGCAGCATGGCGATACTGGAAATAATACCGCTGGCACCAATCGCCAAATCGCCTCCATTCTCTTTCAACGCATGGTTCATGATCACCACAACCACACTGCCCGCCAGCTGCATGGAAAATGGAGACATGCCGATCGTAAATATATTCCAAATAATGGGACCTTTCAACCGGAAATATTTCGTATGGAAACGTACAATACTATCCTTGCTGATAAAATGACTCATCACGAAAGCGGCACCGGCGGCCATGGAGATCACCGTAGCGATAGCGGCACCCTGTATCCCCATATCCAGCCAGAAGATAAAGATCGGGTCTAGGATCACGTTCAATACGGCACCGATCATCATCGTGAACATCGCCTTTTTCGGATATCCAGAAGCACGCATCACGGCATTAAAGCTAAAGCTTAATGTAGCCAGCAAATTACCCGGGATAGCGATATATAAATAGTCTTTCGCATAAGGTATCGTCTGCTCACTTCCTCCGAACCACATTAACAAATCATCCAAGAAAATCATACTGGGGATAATCGTCAAGGCTCCGATAATGAATGTCAAAGTGAAAGCGTTTCCTAATACGTTATCTGCCAGATCATTCGCCTTACGGCCTAGATGAATGGAGACCCTTGTAGCGGCTCCCGCACCGATCAACATTCCAAATGCCTGCATAAAGAGTAGTATCGGGAAAGTCAAAGTCAATCCGGAGATAGCTAGCGCACCCACTCCTTGTCCGATAAATATACGATCTACGATATTATAAAGAGCATTAACCATGGTCCCGATAACGGCGGGAATCGCATAATGTACCAACAAACGGCCTATATTCTCATTTTCCAGCCGCCATGTAATCTCATTTGACATATATAACTTATGATTTATGAATTATGATTGAGATCATCTCCGCCACACTTCCTACGATTCTCGTGCCCTCTTCCGCAGGGAACTGAATACGCAGGCTATCCGGAGCATTACAATAAACACTTATATAATCCTCGCTAACCGACGAGGGCTTAAAGCCATTCCGGATCAAGGCATTCCCAACCCAATAAGAAGTCATAAAATCCCCCGCAACCCCAATAAGCTTTGTTGGAGCTACCGTATTCAATTTCCCGGTATTCGGATCAAACACGATTCCTTCCTTACTGAAGAACGTCTCAAACGCTCCTCCCATAATCAGGTCTTCCGGCGTTCCGCAAGCCATCGGACGTTTTTTCTCTTGCAGCCACAGGCAATCCCCCAGCTGGATCGCCAAATCAAGATCATGCGTCGATAGCAGAATCGCTTTTTGTTGCTCTACCGCTAAAGTATGTAACAAGACCATAGTCTCTATCCGACTTGTCACATCTAAAAAGGCCGTCGGCTCATCCAACAATATGATGGGGCATTGCTGTGCCAGCGCTTTGGCGATCATGGCTTTCTGACGCTCGCCATCACTAAGTTCCGACACATAATTATAAGCCTTATGAGCGATACCGGCGGCAGCAAGCGATTCCTCGATAATCCTGCGATCTTCCTGCCTTAATTGTCCGAAAAAGCCGGTATAGGGATGTCTTCCTAAAGAGACCAACTCGTAAACCGTTATTCCACCGGCATTTGTCTTCTCTGTCAAGACAACTCCCACCAACCGTGAGAAATTACCTTGTGAATAAGAATTCAGCGGCTTCCCCATTAGCTCGATTTCTCCTCCCAGAGGAGGTTGAAAACCACATAATGTCCTCAATAAGGTAGACTTTCCCGCTCCATTTAATCCGAGAAGACAGGTCACTTCACCCGGATATAGATTCAGATCCAACGCATCATGCACGCGCTTTTTCTGTCCGCCTTTCAATATATACCCAATACTTAAATCACTTGTCTTTATCACAGGGATCCGTTCCATAGCCACTAATTAAAATATTGAATATTTTTCCGGTTCACGATTACGTAAATAATAACAGGCGCCCCAAGCATAGGGGTAACGGCATTCAATGGCAGGATCGTATTACTGCCCGGTACCACCATCAGCATATTACATAGAAGAGCAACGCAGGAACCTGTCAGCATTGTAACTGGCACCAACATCTTATGATTGGAAGAGCCTAACATCAACCGGGCGATATGTGGAACTGCTAATCCGACAAAGGAAATGGGGCCGCAAAAAGCAGTAGTTGTAGCCGTTAATATTCCCGTACACAAAAGAATCACGATCCGTGTTCGTTTGATCTGGATACCTAAATTAGCAGCATACATTTCTCCCAATAATAAGGCATTCAAAGGCTTGATCAGCAAGATTGCTAATAACAGCCCGATTAACGCACAAGTTCCAAAGAATGGTAATTGTTCCAAGGATACACCGGAAAAATTACCAAGCCCCCACATCACGAACGCATGTACCCGGTCTGTAGATGAATAATAATTCAAGATAGAAATAACCGAAGAAGCTAGATAGCCAATCATGATTCCGATAATCAGAAGCATGACATTATTCTTCACTTTTGCCGAAAAATAGATAATCAGTCCCAGTATCACGCAAGCCCCCACAAAGGCCGCGAGGATTACCGCCATATATCCGCTGATCGGCCAATCCGTGAACTGCCCCAACGTACCACCGAAATAGAGCATGATAGCGGCTACTCCAAGATTAGCGCCATCACTAATGCCCAATATGGAAGGTCCCGCCAACGGATTCCGGAACAATGTCTGTAATAGCAACCCGCTGGTAGCCAAGGAAGCCCCCGCCAATAATGCGGTTATAGCCTGAGGCAAACGAGATTGCAACACAATATTCTGCCATGCGATCTTATCAGATCCCTTCCCCAGCAAAATATCCATCACGTGATCCAAAGGAATCGGTACGGCCCCATACGCCAGCCCCCCAACAAAAAGCCCCAAAAGAACCACCCCTAATAACGGATAAAAAAGTAGCGCTTGTTTGTTCATGGCGCAAAGGTATACAAAAAAGCGGAGTTATACAGTGAATGGTAAATCAATAAAAAGGCCATCCCTTACAGTAAGAGATGGCCTAAATTATTCTTAGTTATCCGATTCTTTTATTTTGAGAATGCCGCATAACCCGGATTCTGTTTTAAGTTCGGATTCACCTGCCAAGCATCCTGCGATACAGGTAACAACTTCAAGTAGTCATCAGCTTTACGCTCACAATTAGATTGCGGCCACATTCCTGTAGTGAAACATCCGAAACGGATATCATCCTGACGGGAATAAACCTCCCACGCTAATTCCAAACGACGTTCCAATTGTACTTCCTTCAAAGTTACAGTCGCATAATTATGGTCGCTATTGCCATATCCTCTCTCACGAATCGTATTCACCAAAGCGGTAGCTTCACTAACACTTCCCCCTCCGCGTAACAAAGCTTCAGCTTTCATTAAATAGATATCCGCCAAACGGAAAATATGGAAATCATTTCCCATAGAACTTGTCAAATCCGAAGCGAACTCCCACTTGAAGCAACGAGCTCCATCATGCTGTTCCACGGCACTCCAATTGGTTCCATCATATTCCATGCCCGGAATCATGTTCACATCGATCGTATGATTCAATTCGTTGTTATGATCGGTCATAATCGGCTTGCCTGTTGATTTGTCTATCATCAAGCCAGTCAAGAACGTACCGTCCAAGCGAGCGTCTTCCTCATCGAACAAACGTACATACTCCGGTTGAGCGCAAATACCATTCCAAGTACCACTAGCGGTAATACCCAAAAACAGATAATCTTTATAATGCAACGTATTATTGTGCAACTCATTCTTCACGTTTCCATCATTACCCGTATCACTGCTAGAGAACGTAGCGGCCAAGATAGCCTCCTTTGAATTCTCATTTGTCACGGAGAAGTTGTCTTTCCAATTAGGCTCTAAGATATATCCCATAGCCATCACCTTATCACAGTTATCGATAACTTTCTGATAAGCGTTACCGGAGAACGTAACCCCCCAAGCCTCAGCGTTCAGATACAGTTTTGCCAACAATGAATAAGCGGCACCCTGCGTAAATGAACCATAATTCTCAGTTGTAGCCGGAGGACAGATATCCTTGATTTCCTCTACTTCCTGAATCAACCAATCAAATACTTCCTGACGGGAAGAATTCCCCGGGAATACTTTATCCGTAGGGTGGAACTCCGTCAGCAAAGGAATATTTCCCCAATAATCCATCATCACATAGATCCAGAAAGCACGGACACCACGCAAGTCTGCCACGTCTTGAGCCTTCTCCTCTTCGGTAAGGATCTCTGAGTTCTGCAATTTACGGATAGCCTCGTTACAAGTACCAATCGCTTCTGTGGCCGCTTTCCATGCGCTTTTAACTCTTGAGGTCTGAGAGGTCCATGTATGCATATAGATTTCCCGGTATTGACCACCATCATACCAGTCACCACCTCGACGAGTCGGAGTCACAGCCATAGAACCGGAGCATTCGGACAAATGCATATACTCTGTCCAAAACTTCTTCATCGTATTATGTGAGTTACCGATCAAAGCATTCAACTCGGCCGTTGACTGGCCAAAATCATCAGCGGGCAACTTGTCATATACTGTTTCATCCAAGTCCATACAGGAAGAAAGTCCTCCTAATAAAAACAATCCAGTTATAAATGATAATATAGTTTTCCGTTTCATAATAAGCTTATCTTTTTAATTAGAATGTTAAGTTAACACCAAATGTAAATGAACGTGCCTTCGGCATGTAGTTACGAGGTTCAATACCCGGAGACAAACCTGCGTTGTCATCGCTAGCCTCACCACGGAAATTCTCAACTTCTGGATCCAATCCTTTATAACCTGTAATCACGAATAGATTCTGACCGGCTACATATAAGCGAGCCTTATCCAACCAATCGATTTTCTTCGTATTGAATGTATAACCAATCGATAAGTTATCCAATCGCAAGAATGAAGCGTTTTCTACATAATAAGAACATACACGAGAGTTTTCACTTAATGTCAACAGATTATCGTTATCCATTACATTCGTTCCATCGATATATGTATTATTACCGTAAGCTGCCAATGGGTTGTTCAATACCTTATTGCCAATTGTTCCACGGAAGAAGAAACTTGCGTCCCAGTTTTTCCAGTTGAATGTGTTATTCCAACCATATGTCAAATCAGGTTGAGCGTCACCAACATACGTACGGTCATCATCCGTGATCTGTCCGTCACCATTTATATCCTCAATGATAAATTTACCATTCTCATCAAGGCCATTACATTTCAGCATGAAGAACTGTCCGACCGGGCGACCTTCCTCAACTACGTGTGAAGTCACACCTGAAGCACCGCGAATCCAAGGATCACCCACGTAAACACGTCCCGTAGAGAACAATTCATTAGACAGTTTTGTGATCTCATTCTTGTTATGAGCAAGATTGAGAGAGGTTGTCCACGTAAAGTCCTTATTACGGATCACGTCTAAGTTCAATAAGATCTCAACACCTGTATTCTTCATATCACCTACATTCGCTTGAATCTGATTGTATACGTAAGTAGGAGTAGAAACCTCATAGTTGTAAAGCATATCTTTCGTACGCTTGTCGTACCATTCGATCGTACCGCTCAAACGACTATTGAACAAGGTGAAGTCCAAACCGATATTTAACATAGCAGTCTGCTCCCATTTCAAGTTCGGGTTCGCGTTCTGTGAAGGACGGAAAGCTGTCGGCCAAGATCCGTTGTTATAATAAGTACCAGAAGCTGAATACAAATCCAATGACTTATAAGGTCTCAAACCATCTTGGTTACCGGTAATTCCGTAACCTGCACGTAATTTCAAATCATTGATCCACTTCGTATCTTTCATGAAAGACTCTTGGCTGATACCCCAAGCAGCGGAAACTGAAGGGAAAGTACCCCACTTATGGTTAGCACCGAATTTGGAAGAACCATCTCGGCGAACCGTAGCCGTAATCATATACCGCTCTTTAAAGCTATAATGCGCACGAGCGAACAAAGAGATCAGTTTATATTCATTCCGGCTGGAAGTAACATTACCGATCTTCAGCAAGTTTCCGGATTGGATATTATCAGCGCCCATCGATCCTACGGCGAAATTCGTAGCCTCCGATTTCTGGTCGGCGTACAAGTTATTTTCCCAAGAATAACCAACGATAGCATCGACCTTATGCTCCTCTGCCGAGCCAAAAGCTTTCGTATAATTAGCGGTCCACTCTAACAAGTTACGATCCCATAGTCTATTACGACGGATTGCCTTACCCGTATCACCCTGTCCACGAGAGTTCCGAGGATCTTGCCATTCGCTATAGTCAGATGAGAAACGGCTCTTATACAGGTTCACCTTGGTTGTCAGTCCATCCAAAATAGAGAACTGTACATCACCTTGTCCATAGAAGTAGTTATTAGCTGCTTTCTTATAGTTCTGATCTTGGTTCTGAACCGGGTTACCTTGATCATAATTGTGGTTGGCATCCGTGAAATAAGAGCCGTCCGCATTATAAACCGGATAAACCGGAAGCATATTGTAAGCCAAGATATAGTCATCAGAAAACGGCATCTGCATATCCGTCAGCGTTGCGGCACCCGTTAATCCAATACGTAAACGGTCGTTGATAGCACGTTGCTGGAACTGGAAACGGAAGCTATGACGAGTCATGTAGTTATCGCGAGCCACACCGTTACGATCCAAGAAAGTATAAGAAGCACGATAATTACTCTTAGAAGAACCACCCGACAAAGAAAGAGCGTGTTGTTGAGAAACACCTACACGAGTCATCTCATCGAACCAATCCGTGTCCGAGTTGTACTTATCATAAGTAGAGATATCTTTACCCAACGCCTTATTAGCGGCACGCCACTCAGAAGCGTTCAACATGTCGGGCTTGTTCGCAATGGTAGAGGCGGTAAGATAACCATCATAATTGATCTGGGTTCTGGAACCGGAACCTCTCTTCGTTGTGATCAAGATTACACCACCAGCGGCACGAGAACCGTAAATAGCGGCAGAAGAAGCATCTTTCAATACAGAGATTGACTCAATATCCGAAGGTGATACAGTAGACATATCACCACCCGGAACACCATCGATCACGATCATCGGGCCTTGGTCGTTCTGCAAGGTAGAAGTACCACGTAATTGAATCTGGGAACTACGAGTTACATCACCGGAACCAGACGTAATAGTCAGACCCGCTACCTTACCTTGCAGCAAGTCGGACGCGTCACGATTCACTCCTTTATTAAAATTTTCCTCGGAAATGTTCGCTACGGAACCGGTAATCTCCCTACGAGTCTGCGTACCATAACCGATAGCTACAACCTCTCCCAGATTCACGACAGAGGCACCAAGCTTAACATCTACGGCAGAGCGCCCTTTCACAGCTTCCTCTACCGAGTTGTAACCGATAAAAGACACTTGGAGAATTGCTTTTTTCAGGTCATTCACACTAAGGGTGTAGTTACCGTCAATATCAGTGATGGTACCGTTGGTAGTACCTTTTTCCACGATATTCGCCCCGATAATAGGCTCACCTAGTTCGTCCAGAACTTTTCCTTTAACAGCGCCTGACTGGGCAAAAGCGGCTGTCATGCAAAAAGACATTAACACGGAAAGTATGGCTACATTCCAGTGTTTGAAAGAATCAAAGATTTTCTTTCGTTGCATAATTACTTAATTTTTAGGTTAACGATCATTTAATTCACAAATACAATTGAGAATTTCCATGGCAAATGTAACTTAATTTTTTAAAATAAACTATGATTATGTAAAAAAAGTAAGGAAAATCAAACAGGAGGTCTTTCGGTAGATCAAAATAAATGTCAACGGATAAACCTAAAGAGTGACGTTTTCATTTCGATAAGCCACTTATAGTGACACATCCTTTTCCCCGACAGGCTCATCTACAAACATAAATAAGGAGAAAATCGTTTCTTTAGTGGTTTTAAGGTAGAAAAAGAGTACTTTTCCCTCGATTACAACCCTGTTGTAAGATACTTACAGTAGTATTATAAGGTACTTACGGTAGTGTTGTAGCATACTTCCGACTGTGATTCGCATCACTTCCGAATGAAAAACCAATCACTTCCGAATAAAAAAGCCTCCTTTTACTTGTTAAGCAAGAAATAGAGGCTCTCTTTTTCGCTGGAAGAAAAGGGAGGGAAACGATATACATCTACAAGACAAGGTGTTGCCATTATTTTCATTCAATTTCGGAAGCCTTACGCCCATAAGCCCGGAAAAATCGATTCTTCGGGACTTTAAAATACAAAATGTCAATTTGTCAATCTCCCTTTATCCTTGTCTATAGTTCTGGACGGACTACGCTAAAATCTATCTCTCCATCCTCTCCTTCTCCTTTATCAACCCATTCCGATAGGCGTAAAGAAGTTTCTCCAAGTCCTTGATCTGGCTTTGAAGATCCGCACCCTTATCCGTATCTTTCACCATCTGGCGATGGGAGCTTAATTCTACCACGATCGTGGTGGATTTGATATCCAAGCCTTCCTCGATCGCTTTCGCCCGGGATTCGAAGGGTTCGTGTTGCACAAGCTGGAAACCACGGGAGTGATATACTAATGTATAGCCCGCGATACCGGTTTCCAAATGATACGGACGGGAGAAACCGCCATCGATTACCAACATCTTGCCATTCGCCTTAATGGGATTCTCACCTTGATTGGAACGGACAGGGACATGTCCGTTGATGATATGCCGATGCATACCGGTCACCCCAAACTCATCCAATATCTTATCACAAATTTCCTCTTGCTCTCGTAACGTATAATAAGCGCCTTTTTCCTCCTTATGAGTCTCGGCCTCTTCGATAAAGGCACGCTCGAAAGTAGCCATCTTGCTTTTATCGAATAACGGGGAGTCCTTGCCGCCCCAAAGATACCAGATATAATCATGCGCATATTCCACTTCTTCCTGTTCCCCGGTCTTGAAATAAGCCGTACGGATCAGTTGGTCTACACGGTCCAACAAAGCACGGCCCTTATAATCCTGCCCCAAGATACGTACTGACTTAAATGTACCATCCGGATTCATCGGGATAGAGGCATGAAACAGTAAATTGGAATTACAAACCTGATACATTCCCCCATGCCGGAAGAAACAACGCATATGCTTTTTCATCTTCTCGCTGCTCTCAAAAGAATGCAATATCTTTCGGATCAAATCCTCTTCCTCAATAGAAAGACGATACGGATCTTTCGGGTCTAAAGTAGGCCAGTTAGTATCTTTAAGCGTATAATCCTTTCCATCGATATGAACCACTCCCCGCTTCAGATCGATATGGTGCAACAACATCCGGTCATCCATCTCAAACTCCGGACGACGGCGGATGATCTCACCCTCCAGCTTGAACTGGATGATGGTGATCGCCTTGTGCATCTGGGCGATCAAACGGGTGGTCTTCTCATCCATTGCATTATCGGCGAACTTTGTTTTCGGCATGAATAACGCGCAAGGATCATCCCCATACGCCTCCATCGCGAAAGTGGCCAACGGCAAAAGATTGATACCATATCCATCTTCTAAGGTAGCCATATTACCAAAGCGTAAACACATACGAATCACGTTGGCGATACTTACCAAATTACCGGAAGCGGCTCCCATCCACAAGATATCATGATTACCCCATTGAACATCGAAATTATGGTAATCGCAAAGGATATCCATGATCAGATGAGCGCCCGGACCCCGATCGTAAATATCGCCGATGATATGTAACAGGTCGATTGTCAACCGTTGGATCAAGTTACACATAGCGATAATGAAATCGTCCGCACGTCCCGTGGAGATGATCGTACAAATAATCTGATCCACATAAGCGGATTTATTCGGCTCTACGGAAGACTCGTGCAATAACTCCTGAATAATATAGGAGAACTCCTTGGGTAAAGCCTTACGTACTTTCGAACGGGTGTATTTGGATGACACGTTCCGGCAAACACGTACCAATTGATTCAAGGTAACTTGATACCAATCTTCCAGATCTTGCTCTTGGCTCTTGATCAGTTCCAGCTTATCCTCCGGATAATAAATCAAGGAACAAAGCTCCTTCTTCTCGGATTCCCGGAGCGTATTACTGAAAATCTCGTTCACCTTGCGCTTTACGGCACCGGAAGCGTTTCTCAGCACATGGCTAAAGGCTTGATCCTCGCCATGCAAATCACTCAAGAAGTGCTCCGTACCCTTCGGTAGGTTCAAGATCGCCTCCAGATTAATGATCTCCGTGCTGGCATCCGCGATCGTCGGGAAACTCCGTGCCAACAATTGCAAATACCGTAAATCGTTTTGTACAGATTCGGCTATAATATCTTTTGTCATCTTATCTCTTATTTATACGCGAATATAAATAGATCCGGTCATTTAAACCGAACCTGCTCCGGTTTATTTTTCTCGGCTACTTGCTGGATCTCATAGGGGCAGACCTCTACGGCACCTTTCGTCAATTCCGGAATATTGTAGGAATACAACTGATAGTCATACTTATCCGGATCTTCTTGAGGCAATAAGAACGGTTTCGAAGGCTTACCGTCTTTCCCTATATGACAAATATAAGGTAAAGTATATAAACCGTTATCCCGGCGGCTACTAAATACGACCCAATCACTATTACTACTCCAAGAATGATAGCTATCTGTATCCGGGCTATTCAACGCAGACATATCCATCGCTGTCCGATTCTCCAAATCCATCATCCGGATCTCCGCATCCGGGTGCCAAATAGGGAACTGCCCATAAGCGGTTTCCGTGTACATCAGGAAACGTCCATCGGGAGAGATACGGGGAAATGTATAGCTCAAGCTATCCGCATGTACCAACGTATCGATCGGGAAGCTGATCTCGCCACGATCCGGATCAAACGCAACACGACAGAGATTATAACGTACCTTATCATAATTCTCCGGCATCTTCTGGGCCGGGGCCGTACAGAAATAAAGCCATTTACCATCCGGAGAGAACGCAGGGAAAGTCTCGAATGCATCTTTTGTGATCAATGAGGCTTTCGAAAGGATTTCTTTGTTTTTCACGTCATACACCACCACATCGGACTCCAAGTCGAACACTTCCATCTTTTTCTCTTTCACGGAATGGAAAAACTGTTTGATATCATTTACCGATGTGGTGATATAGCGCCCGGAAGGATGCCAGAAAGGATACGTCATATTACTGATCGTCCCATTCGTTTTCGTATTCAATTTACTGATTTTCTTGTCTTGGACAATATAAGTTCCCCCATTCGCCGCACGCATATGGAACATCATCTGCCCCGGGTCTCCCATACAAAAAGAATGGCAGTTCATACAATTATAGCCAGTCATATCGTTACGGATAATCGGCTGTTCGTCAAACGACTCCAAATTCCGCTGATAAATACCCACAATATGCCATTTCTCGTATCCCGGCTCTATCAAACGGTATACTAAATGAGAGTCGATCGCTTGATCACTGATATAGACAGAGAATGGTGCCCATTTAGTCCATTCGTCTCCCTCTTTCGTCGTGATCGTTACAAAAAAGGCTTTACCTTTATTCGCACGGGTAAGCCGTTCCCAATCCTTGGACTTAAAACAGATCGTATTCGTTCCGTAATACTCAAACACCCCCTGCTCGCTACCCTCGATCTTCGCATAGCATTTTTCAGCGGGCACGTCAATACGGAAATTCAATGGGGCTATATTATAAGGTATAGTAACCCCTTGGTAATCCGGGAACATCGGCGGGGGAGACATGCGTTCGTTCTCGGCAACAACAAAGCCACCCGGATGTACCGCCCAAAAACCCAAGTATAGTACAATAACCAGAACTTGCAATAGTAAATATCCGATCACAAAGTTTCGGACGATCTTTCGTTTCCTCGTATTATCCATCATAATTATTGTCGTTTAGGAGTCGGGGTAAATTGAGCGTAATAATAATAGGTATCGCCAAACTGCGCTTTCAAGGCGGCAGGAGGCATGCCTCGAGCCACTTTCATAAATTGCAGAAAGCGGTTTTGTACCTCCGAACTGATCGGATAGCTTTTGAACGCCTCCGGGTCTTTCTGCACGGCAGCGAAAAACAGGCATATAGCCTCCTGATAGAGAACGGGAAATGACTCGCCTCGCTCTTTCATCAATTCCATATAATGCATAAATGTCATCAAGTCTTTATAAACCAACAAGTATCCCATTCCATACTCAAAAGCCGGACGATTATCGGCATGATCGTCGATCAAGAAAGCCAGCGCATTGGGAAATGTCAAGGTCAAGTCTAAGGGATTATCCGTTACCGGAAGTACCGCCCGCTTCGCCTTTATCCAATCGGTAGAGGCACAAACCACGGAGTCGAGCAACGGGCGCTGCGCTTTTGCCCAATCCCTGTAGTGGGGAGTCGATTCAAGAATCTTAATATATTTCTCGGCGGCACGGTATTCGCCGGTTACCAGATAAGTCTCCACCAAACGCTTCATCAAACGAGGCTGCATGCAACGTTGCGAGCTTAATACACCCACAAAGGCGAAACGTTGCGCTGCGTTTACCTGCCCTACTTGCCAAGCAACCTCGCTCGCCTCGATCAATCCCATCCGGCTTTTCGGATCGTGCGGGATAAAGCCCTCCACCCCGATCTGAGGGAAACGCATCAAATCGCCAGAAAATCGTCCCGTATGTGATAAAGCCAGATTCAAATAAATCAGGGCATCCATATCCCGGACCGAATGCGCACGAGCATGTGAGACTATCTCTTGCCATTCTCCCTGCCGTGCATAGTAATCGTACCGATAGGCCTGCTCCATCGGGTCTTTCTTATAGAGAATCCCATAAGTCATCGCTATCAGAAGGAAAGCGTAAGAAACGATTCGCTTCCAAGATTCCTTACGGATAAAAACCCGGTTCCTTACATAATAAAGAATTAAAACGATCAAAGGATATGAAAGCCCGATATATCCTAAAGAATTAGGTATCGGATATTCGGGATGGCATAGATGTTTGCTGAAGAACGCTTCCCGCATCGGAAGAATATAAGCCGTACGCATGGCGATCAACGGTAGCAAACCTCCCCAAGCGATAGCGATAATGGCTACTCCAAAACGAGCCTTATCCTCTTTAGCACAACACTCATAAACCGCGATCAATAAGGCCAATAATAAATTAGCGGGTGCCGCAAAAAAATAAGAGCCCCCCAAAAACAAGAAGCCAAAGAGATAACGAAGCCAATCAATCTTGATTGAAGTATACAAATACGCAAGAACCTGCACGAAAGCGAGCATCGTCAACAAGGCGATTGACTCCAGCGGATAGATCCAAATTAAAAAAGAGGGAAGAATAGCCGCCAACATAGAGGCACGCACCCCACAAGCTTTTAAGTAAAGGAAAAAACAGCCGGAGATCAGTCCTAATAATAAAGCGATCACTACCGAAGCTCCATAAGGATGGATAAACGCGAGCGATAAGAACTCAGTCACATATTCATTCAATCCACCCGGTTCGGCCAATCGGTCTTGGAAATAACTACCGGTAGTCTGAAACATCATATACTGCTCCAGAAAACGATACCAATACCGAAAATTCAACTCTATGAATAGGATACTTCCTATAATAAAAAGGAATAGTATAATAGTATTATTGTTAACAAATAGTCTATTCTTCATTCTCCAACTGTTTTTCGGATCGTAAAGATAGAAAGTATATAGAAGATGGCAAAAGAAAAGGTTTAATTATTATATTGAACACGGAACACACGGAGCGTGTGCTCCATGTTCAAAGCTATATTTCTTACATCTGTTGCTCGCCGCCGCCGGAACCGCCGCTCTTCATATCATCGTTGCTGATACCTCTTTTTACTTTCTTGATGGCATCTTTCAAGGTGCCAAAACGATAAGATACACTAACCATTAACATTCTCATCGTACGGTAATTGATCTCACGACGGAAGAAGGTATCATCGGAAGTAGTATTTTCCATCTTCATTCGCTTCCAGAAGGGGTTTTGGAAAGACAACTGGACAGATAGCTTTTTCTTCAAGAAATCCTTGTTCACGGAGATTCCCGTGAAATAGAATGGAGAGCCTTTCCCCTGTAACTGGATCCAAGGAGAGAAATATCCTCCCTGTATGTTCACACGGAAATCCAACGGGAAATTAAACTGCGTACCGGCGAATATACGACCGCTGAATCCACTATTCGCCATATCATTCTTTTCGCTCTTCAAATCCGTATAATCCATTCCACCATTCATATAGATACGGAACAAAGGAACCGGATTCCAATTTGCGTATACGAATAAGCCGGTAGATTGTTTCTTTCCGATATTACCGTAGGTGGTTTGGAAAACACCCGGATTCTCCGGATCGATAAAGGTATATTGCTCGATCGAATTATTGACGAACGTATAAGTAGCGCTCGCGTTAATGCTGAATTTCTGGGCGAACATACTATAGTTCAAGTTTATATTATTACTTTTCTCCGAGTCCAGATTCGGGTTACCGAAGGATATGTTCTGTGGGTCCGCATTGTTTACATAAGGATTCAAATACCAGATACCCGGACGCTGGATACGCATATTATATCCCAAGCGAAGCTGTTGCGCCATACTCAATTGATAAGAGACCGTAGCGTTTGGCACCACGTCGAAATAATGGGTATCAAAGTTCATATCGGGAGCCATCTCATATTTCACGTCCAAAGCGGTTCCTTCCGCACGTACCCCCGCCTTCACGCCAAACTTATCAAACTTCATCGAATAGCCCAGATAAGCGGAATAGATATGTTGGGTATGACGGAAATGGCTATCTTTAGAAGTTATGTCCTCCCATATATTCAACGAATCGTTGAAAGCGGTACGATCCGTATTACTCCGGCTCTGGCGGAATATATATTTTGCGCCAACCTCCAAGGTCTGATCCTTCCACGTAGGGGTCGTATAATCCACCTGCCCGGTGTGCTCGTTCGTAGAAGCCTTGTTGATATTATTTTGCGGATAGCCGAGCCAAGGATTGTAATTCACGACATTCTTTAATTCCGTATAATCCTTGTTATCATTGGGAGAATGGCTGAAACGGTAGGAGATCGTCAGCAACTCATCTTTTTTATGGGTAGAGTGTTGGTAATCCACGCTCACGTCCGTAGAACCAAACGTTTCCGTAGCGTCCGAATTACGATTATAATCGTATACCGGATTACGATTGATATCCTGCATATTCACCGTGTATTCCGAACGGTTCGTCATCTTACCATGGAATAAGTTCGCCCCTACGGTCAGCAAGTTCAAGGAGTCGATCTCATAACTACCTTCCAGCGAACCAAACTGGAAGGGTCCGTTATTCTTCCTACGTCCATTTTGCGTCAAGAAATGTTGCTCGTCATTTTCCAAATCCTCACGTATCGAGGTAGACTCATTCCAAGGCTCCCTATTATAATTGTAATTATAATTCGCTGTCAACCCGAACTTACCTGCTTTAAGGGATATATAGCCGCCACCGCCTACACGCCCCAACGAACTACCGTTCACACGAACCGTACCAGTATATCCTTGTAGAGCGTTTTTCGTCGTAATGATATTAATAATACCACCGATACCCTCAGCGTCATATTTAGCGCCCGGGTCTGTGATCACCTCTATGTTTTTCACGGAATTGGCCGGCATACTCTTCAATACCTCAGCTGGATTGTTACTCAACAGGTTAGAAGGCTTGCCATTCATGTAGATCTTAAAGTTCGTGGAGCCTTTCAATTGGATTTGGTCATCTCCGTCCACGGTTACCATCGGTACCTTGCGCAGCATTTCCAATGTATTGTTTGTCTGTGCCTCCGGATCATCTTCCAAGCTATAGGTAAGTTTATCGATCTCAGCCTTCACCAAAGGTTTCTGTGCCGTAACCGTCACTTCCCCCAGCCGCTGGTTATCCTCCTGCATATACAACTTACCCAAATCCAAGTTCCTCTGTTTATCCGAGATCGTAAATGTTTTCTCGGCAGGAGCTTTTCCTATCGATTGCATAGAGATGATGTATTTACCGGCGCTACTCAATGGTGCCTGAAACTTACCATCCACATCACACGCTAAAAGCTTGACCGGCTTATCGGGGGTCTTCGCTAAAGCAATTCTCAACGTCGCATAGGGTACGGACTCGTTACTCAGCGAGTCTAACACCTGTCCCTTAATTGAATAGGAACCTGTCTTGTCCGCTTGCGCATACAGAGGAAGCGCAAAGAACAGTACCCAAAATAAGGCAAACAATTTCTCTTTCATACGTTCATCTATCACTATAAAAATAATACATTTTACTGCAAATTACACTATTTACGATTTCATCGTACAAATAAAGTCATTAATAATGTTCATATTTCCTTTTTCTTCTAAAGAAGTCTGAAAAAAGAGTATTTTTTCATAATAGACGGACATCAAGTAAAACAGGTTGCACAATAATCCTAGGAATCTTTGAGAAAACGAATATATTGTTATTTTTGCATTCGTAATTCTTTAAAATACAATGTCATGAGAACTATCTTTTGTGTATTAGCCACTTTGATGTTGGGTTTGACGAGTCTGCAAGCCCAGAGTTTAAAAGCCATTAAGTTGAATGCTCCCGACAAGACCCGGGGCGCTTCGGTAATGAAAGCCTTGGCAGACCGTCACTCCGAGCGCGAGTTTGCCAACAAGAAACTCAGCCTACAAGATCTTTCCGATTTGATGTGGGCCGCTATCGGTATCAACCGGGAGGATGGGAAACGTACCGCCGCTTCTGCCTTGAATAAGCAAGATGTGGATGTCTACGTATTGATGGAAGAGGGCGCTTATCTGTATGATCCGAAAGCCCATCAACTGAACCCGGTAGCGGAAGGCGATCACCGTCCACTGATTGGAGGAAAGCAAACCTCCGTGAACTCAGCTCCCGCTTGTCTATTGATGGTTTCTGATGTTTCCAAATTCGGCAATGTAGGTACACCACAATTACGTGAGCGCTTTGGAGCCTTAGATGCCGGGCTGGTCTCTCAGAATATCGCCTTGTTCTGCTCCGGATGTGGCTTGGTAACGGTTCCCCGCGGCAGCATGGAGGCTGATGCTTTGAAAAAAGTGTTGAAGCTATCCGACTCCCAAATCCCGATGATCAATCATCCGGTAGGATACGCAAAATAACGTCAGCACTCACGTAAGCCCCCGAGAATCATCTTGTGGGCTTACAAGACCGCTCACGCAGGAGGCTGAGAACAATCTTTACAAAAAATAGATATTCCGACTCTCCGAATATGATCAACCAATTCCATATTCGTCAATTTATGAAAAATAGAGAGATCAAACTGATAAGGTAATAATAAATCATCAATCGCAAACGCAATCTGATTTAACCGACTACGTGTCAAGTTTGCCCCCACCAAAGATATATCCACGTCCGAAAAAGGTTTATGGTTTCCCTTAGCTCGCGAACCGTAAAGTATTACTTCCTCAATATCCTCGTATCGAGCGTAAAACTCACGCAACTTATTCAATTCTATGTCACTCAATCCATATTTCATTTACAGCTTCATCTAGTCTCATTTTCCGATATACATAACATCCTCTCTTCAAACCGGCAAAATAGTGGATAATAAACCAGTACGATATTCTCATAAATTTCAGAAGCCACATCGTCATCATAATTATGAGAAGTCAAATTACGATCCTCAATTGTCTCCATCCATCGTTTATCTTCTATAAGCCCTATTTGTAAAGCCTTACGTATAGCATCACGTGAACCTCGAATATCCGTATAACCTTGATATTCCGCATAATCTTTCATCACCTTCCAGACTAATTCACGGGTATATTCAAAACGCTGGATTAATCCTTCTTGCAAAAGTTCATCAATCTCGTCCGCTAATTCCAACCGCCAAGATACAATGTCCACCGCTTGACCCAATTTAGCCAAAGCCTTACAATAATTAGAAAATCGCTGTAACCAACGTATATCTTGTGCCATATATGTAAACTTTAGAATACGAAGATAAGAAAAACAGAAGATATTCCTACATTCATTTCTTGAAAAATGCAAACCAAGCAATCAAAGCCAGCAGCACGAATATAACCACCAAGATCGTATTCCCCCAACGAATCAGGAAGGAAGGCATCTCGCCAATCATGTTGCGGACTTTCTCGCTACGCAACTCGATACGGTTTTGATCCGATTCTGCTTTTTTCTTCATCTCATTGTATGTCGACATATCTTTAATTCCCCAACTCTAATTGATTCTTCACTAAATTATAATAAGCGCCTTTGCGATCGATCAGCACGTCGTGGGTGCCTACCTCTACGATACGGCCTTTATCAAGAACGACTATTTGATCGGCATTGCGTACGGTACTTAATCGATGGGCGACGATTATTACCGTCTTACCCCGGTAAAAGTCCGTCAGATTCTCCACTATGGCACGTTCATTGTTGGCATCCAACGAATTCGTCGCCTCATCGAAAAAGAGATAAGAAGGGTCCTTATAAACCGCCCGGGCGATCAAGATCCGTTGACGCTGGCCTTGGCTTACGCCTTGACCATCCGGACCTATCACCGTATTATATTTTAAGGGTAAGCGCTCGATAAATTCCTCTATATTGGCGATACGAGCTGCCAATAATAAGCGAGATTTATCAATCTCACCGTCATCCACGGCAATATTGCGTGCGATCGATTCAGAGAACAGATAACCGTCTTGCATCACCGCACCACATTGGTCACGCCACCATAAAAGGCTGAAAGATCGCAAATCATTTCCACCCACCCGGATATCACCTTCTACCGGATTATAGTAGCCCAATAATAACTTGATCAAGGTTGTTTTCCCGCTACCACTCGTTCCTACGATCGCCGTAATCTTGCCTCGAGGTATTTTAAGGTTTATCCGCTCCAAGACTTTCGGCGAATGGATGCCCTCATATTGAAACGTCACGTTACGAATCTCAATGTCCCTATCGCTTCCGTTAAAACCGGTTATCATACGTTCCGGCGTCTCCTCTTCTTTCCGATCATGGATCTCGCTCATCCGTTCCAGACTAATCTTCACGTCTTGCCAACTATAAAGAAACTGCACGAACTGTTCCACCGGAGCGTTCAACTGCCCGATAATATACTGTATAGCCAACATCATACCCAACGACAGGCTACCCCCGATCACAGCCGTAGCGGCAATCACCGTAATCACGATATTCTTTACCTCATTAATCAAGATACTGCCGGCCTCCTGACTCTGTTGCAGCCGCATCGATTCGATGTTCGTCCGGAACAAGTCCGCTTGTATATCCTCCCATTCCCAACGGCGGCGGCGCTCACAATGCTGGAGCTTGATCTCTTGCATACCATTCAATAACTGCATGGTTTTCGATTGATTACGGGCCCGTTGCTCAAAATAAGTATAGTCCAGCAAACGGCGTTTTTTAAGGAAGAATGTCACCCATACGGCATATAAAGCGCTACCTAGTACGAAAATAAAGAATATCAATCGATTATAATAAAGTAATACCCCACCGAACACCACAAAGCTGAAAGCGGAGAAAAGCACCGTCAATGTCTGCGCCGTCAAGAAACGTTCCACACGCTCATGATCATGGATGCGTTGCAAGAGATCGCCCGTCATCTTCGTATCGAAAAACGACATGGGTAATCGCATCAGTTTGATCAAGAAATCGGATAACAATGATATATTCACCCTCGCACTTATATGCAGTAATATCCAGCGACGGATAAAGTCCACCGAGGCACGGCTCAAGACCAGCATCAATTGTCCCGCCAAGATCAGATAGATCAGATTCAGATTCTTAGTAGCGATACCTTTATCCACGATCGCTTGGGTAAGAAACGGAAAGATTAATTGCAATACGCTTCCCAGCGCAAGCCCCAGCAACAACTGGATAAAGAAACGTTTATAAGGTTTCATATACCCCCAAAGGAAATGAAAGGGATCTCTTCCCGTA
This sequence comes from Parabacteroides sp. D25, assembly GCF_000307475.1. Lineage (NCBI taxonomy): Bacteria > Pseudomonadati > Bacteroidota > Bacteroidia > Bacteroidales > Tannerellaceae > Parabacteroides > Parabacteroides sp. D25. The sequence goes on from NZ_JH976504.1 coordinate 273,854, forward strand.
TGGCGTTCATCTTTCCGCTTATAAAAAGCGGGGGTCGGCTGCAAGGCCATTAATATGCCTTTCTCCTCCCCTCTCGAACGGGTACTGATCCACGCATTACGAAACTCTTCCTCATCGATACGCAACAAATTCTTACCGGGATCGGCTATATAAAAAACAGATTTCCCATCCTGTTTCTTTTTAACGTCATATAATACGACAAAATGATCTTGGTTCCAATGGAGGATACAAGGGAAGGGGCGTTGCTCCACCATCTTCCCCAAGGTCATTCGTCCACATATCGTACGAAATCCTATATACTCGGCGGCATCAGCGATACCCAGCATGGAGACTCCTTCCCGGGTTACGACGCAAAGGTTTTGCATCGTCTCGGCGGAATACTCCTTGCCATGGAACTTGGCGATCATGCGGAGGCAGGTGGCGCCGCATTCCATGGAGTCGGGTTGCTTGATATGGGGGAAGCTCATAATTTAATACCTTCCTCTATACTATACACATTTTTCCGTTCTTTCATTGCTTTCGACTTGTTTTTACGGAATGTATAACGAAGCAAGATCCAAGGCCGAAAAGAGGCACTGATTTTTCGTTGATCGCTGTAGTTCTCATAGCTACCACTACGTAATTCCATCGAGGTACGATAAGTAACCAAACAATTCTCCATCGCCACGGAAATATAGAAATAGTCCGTAAAATTATAAGAGACCTGTACCATCGAAAAAGAAGGGCTATGATACTTCACACGAGAGATTGGCGTATAGGTATAATTGTTATATAATATATCAGCACCCAAATACCACTTCTTATAATTCGCATTGAAATACAAATAGGTACTAAACCCTTTCCTTGGATCTTCATTCTCATAATAATCCACGACATGATACGCATTGACACCTATACGCCCTAAATTGCCTATCCGATAAGACAGACTTCCCCCTATGCGTAAATTCTTATACTTCCCGCTATTCCTATAGCTACTGATATAAATATCCTCTTCGCTGAATCCATACGATTCCACCAAGTCCGTACTGATCCGATAAGAGACGCTCGGTGTCAAATAAAATCCTTTCGTGTTAAATGTCAAGGATAGGTTCAATTTATGATTTTGGCTCGGAAGCAGATAAGGATTTCCTTGTGTCTTCACTAAAGAATCCGTAGACATATTATAAGGATTCAATTCGCTCTCGGTAGGAGCCGTATTGGTAAGCGTGTATCCCAATCTCGTAGATAGATGATCGCTAAAATCATAATTACCGCTTAAAGAAATGCGAGGCTTGAAGTAATGATTAGAGGCCTCACCCGCTTTCAGCCAAATTCCTTCCAGCCCAGCAGAAAGCATATAAGAAAAACGCTTTATAGACTGGCTATAGTCCGCATACAAATACTCTTCCCATTTCTCGTGCCGGAAAGTAGGCATTCCTATACTCACTTGACGTATACGATCACTCGTAAAACGAGTCTGATTCCCTACATTCAAGCTACCTCCATTTGCAAAATCCACATTATAATCCACATCAAAACGACCGGAATTCCGGTCGTTCTTATATAAATATGTATTCAGATAAGACCAATCCAGATATGACTCCGAGCGATTTCCGTCATTCTCGTTATGATTCTTATTGAAAGCAAGGGTCGTTTCCAATATATGGTTTTTCGCAAACGTATGCTTATGGAACAAGCTAGCCGTAAAAATATACGATTGATCCTTATTAAAAGAAGAATAATCGAATTCTTGGGGTATTCCATCCGTTAAAAGTCCATCACCCCAACCTTTCTTCTTATTGATTTTTTTATTACCATACATATGAGCTACGATATAATCCTTGTCTGTACACATCCAACGGAATTGCAACTCACCTAAATAGCTAGTACCATCCAAACGTTCCTCTCCCTTCGTCCATTTACTATACCCCGTATTTAGCTGCCGTTGCTCCTGTTCCGAGCGATCATCATACAAATAGTCCACTGAAGCTCTTCCATAAAGTGCGTATCGAGAGTTTCCAACCTCAAAATACCCTACCCCAAGCCCCTTACGGAAAGGGACATCATGCCGCGTGGCTCCTTCCAAGAAGATAAAAGGTTGTGTCTTCTTTTTCAATTTTATATTCAATATCTTTTGGTAACCATCCTTTAAGTAACGGGCTTTCACCACATCGATTATCTCCACGGATTCTATCTCTCTCGGATCAAGAGTGGCGATTCCCGAGTTATAACGATTCCCGTTTATCAATATCAAGGGTTGCGCCCCATCCTCCAACTGCACCTTCCGGTTAGCCACATCCGAGTACAAGCGTGGGATCTCTTGCAGGGCCCGGAAAGGGTCTTTCATATTTTTAGCCTTCTCTGACAGATAAAAGATCTCTCCCGTAGCGGTCCGATTCACTTGATCATTCCGATTACCCGTCACCATTACTTCGTCCAATACGACCGTTTTCTCAGGTGTCAGCAAGAAGTCTTTTCTAACATCCCTGTTTTCCACTCGCAATATTTGCTCCTGCGCATTATACCCCAAGAAAAACAAACGTAGCTCATACGCTCCCTCCTTCAATCCATCTATACGAAAATGACCTTTTTCATCAGTTAAAGCCATGGCCGATAACGAGTCTTCCACACTCAATATCACCTGTACCCCATCCATCATCTTCCGCTTCTCGTTTGTAATTATTCCTGAGAAGGTGTAAGACTGGGCAGACAATGTGAAGAGGCCTTGTGAGATGAACAGAAGCCAGAAAGCGATAGTTCTCATGGTATTATGCGTATAATTCTTCTTTTAATAATTGACATTTGAAAAGATACATCAGATATTCTTTCAAAGTCATATTGATTGCGTCAAATGTACATATATTTTCCCCCGGATGCAACATTATTTGTTTATTACATGGTCCCAAACAGGCAGGCAGTAATTTACAATCTATACAATTTTGAGGCAATATCTCCTTTAACCAATAAGAAAGTTTTGTCTCATTCCAATGTACCTGTCCTGATTGTAAATCAAATTCTCCTAACGCATTTTGATCATCAAAAGAAGAAATCGTAGAACACTTAAAAACTTTACCATCATAATTAAACAAAACTTCTCTATGCCGTTCAGCAAAGCAAACATCTCCTTTTGGCATAATATAATAATCCAATAAAAATTTCTTATCTAAAAACTTTTGAACCGAAGCATGTAATAACGGCACATTAACTTTATCTTTTTCTAGTTGCCACACTTTTTTCAAAATGACAAAACAATACTTACGATCTAGAAAATCCAAATCACCAATGATTTCATCTATTTTCTCTAATGTCTTATTATCAAAGTTTATTCTTACCGCAAGCCACCTATTGGGAATTTTATCATTAATAAGCCGAATAGTTCTCAATGTCTTCTCATAAGTATCCTGATTCGGGTTATCCTTATCTTTCTTTATTTGATTATGATGTATTCTATCACCATCCAAAGTAATTTGGAATTGGCATTCAAAGTTTTTTAAATAATCTATAATAGATTCTGTTATCAAAATCGCATTTGTTGTAAATTCAGCAATTAGATCCAATTGATTAACTTGGCAAAAGTTTCTCGCAAAATCCAGAATTTCTTTTATCCCTCTGAAATACAAAAAAGGTTCTCCCCCAAAGAATGATAATTTTAATATCCTATAAGATGTTTTAATATATTCTTGTTCTATATTCTTTTTTATAGCTTCTATTACTTCACTCTTCAAGAAACTTCCCGCTATTCTATTCTCGTAACAGTACCAACAGTTTAAATTGCAATCCAATGTTGTATTCACCATGACTTGATACATAGAGGCATCAAATTGCATCCTTTTTTTCCGAAACAAGACAATCTCTCTTTCATCAAAATCATCAGGAACAATATATTGATTATCCACCAAAGATTTATATAATACAGGATCAGATTGCTCTAATTTTAAAATATTTTCTTTTTTATATTTTTCATATCTCACATTATTTAATAATATAAATTTATTATTAAATGAATTATAAAGTAAATAAACCTGCGGCAAAACGTTCTCTACAACCTGATAATATATCTTCTTCATTTCATTTTTCATTAATTTCTCGATAGAAATAGCTGATGCCTTCTCCCTGTTACAGGGAAAGCATCAAACTAAAAAAACTATCAATTAGCCACACCTCCCTGAAGAATTATTGACTCCTCCACACTTACCTGAGCCATTGTTAGTACCAGAACAACTTCCATCCCCATTATTCGGAGCCTTATCATCTGGATCCTCTCCTCCACGAACTAAAATAAGTTCATTTTCCTCTAGCCTCTCTAAAATAAGGCTAGGCAAATTCATTAAATCATTCATAATATCTAAAATTTATAGTTTATAATAGGTCATAATCTATGACCGTTTCATTTACTATTTTACTTATGACTGTCTAGGATTTTCTTGTGGACACAGAACCTTCCGTCCATCCTCAATCCAATACCATTCGTCAGTCTCTTCATCATAATGCCATTCACCACCTTTTATAGCGGAAAGTTCTTCCTTCGACAACAAATCACCAATTTCCATGTCTATATGCTTTTTTAGTCTGTTACAAAAATATAAGTAAAATTTCGTACTCTATCTAACAAACACCTAATTTTCATCTAACAAAAAGCTAACAAAACGAGAAAAACGCATCTTTTTTAAGATTATTCACTATCTTCACATCCAAAATAACGAATCTATCATGAAACACTCCTTATATATTGCGGCCATTATGTTGCTAGTCTTAATACTCTCCCAAGGATATTGGCTATACAATATATATAACGCTGAAAAATATAAAACGCAAGAAGTCCTTGAAGAGCTATTCGAAGAGGCTATCAAGCAAGAAATGTCCAAGCGAATGGTTAGCAACAAACCGAAAGACCCCAACAACCCCAAAAGAATCATAAGAAGAGCTAGTGATATGACACCAGAGGAACGAGCCAAGCTAAAAGGGGATACCATAATCTGGCCACAAATAAAAAATCGGAATCTAAAAGATAACTATGCCGACCTATTAGCGCAACGTATGCAAGACGGTCTACGTAATGCAAATAGACCCTTAAAACCAAATGTATTAGACAGCCTATTCAATAAAACATTAACTGATCACAATTTACAAGCAATATCTTATATAGAAATATCAGACTCTACCCGGCAAACCGTAAATACGGTAGGAAAAAAATTCAACCTTTCATTTTATAAGTTCCAAACAGAAAAGCTCCCGATAGGAACGCAGGGATTACAATATGTACAGGCTTTCGTTAAATTACCTCTTTCTGACATTGTCCAACGAAAGCTCTTGGCTTTTATCGTATCTTGTCTAATCATCCTTACCTCGGCGAGTTGCCTATATTATTTATTAAGAACAATACGTAAAGCCCACGCCCAACTCCGAGACCGTGAAATAGCCGTACATAGCGCTATCCACGACTTGAAATCCCCGCTGAACACGGCGTATGCCTCTATGGATCTTATCGCTAGCCTAGAGAATGAACCGATGAAAGTGAATATATTAAATACCGGAAAAACTCAGATAAAACAGTTGATAGAGATCATCGAGTCCATGCTGTCACTATTGAAAACAGCGGATGGAAAAGAGAGCGCACGAAAGTCGCCTATAGATATTAAATCATTTATTGAGCAAACCTACCAAGCGATAGCAAGGCTCTATCCTAACAAGATCCCCTTGTTCAAGCTTGAGAAAAGCGAGGATTTCCCCGACATGATCGAAGCTGATACCGTTCGTCTGGAACGTTGCCTCCGGAATTTGCTAGAGAACGCATTGAAATATTCGGATGACGATGTACGAATCACCGTAACGTTGACTATGAAAAACAACCATTACCGAATAGCCATAAAAGACACCGGTTGGGGAATCCCCAAGAAAGCCCAGAAGAAACTCGGACAACAATTCTTCCGGGTGAAACAAGCCGACAAGCCAGCGCAACCGGGATATGGATTAGGTTTGAGTAGCGTAATGCTAATGGCTAAAGAAATGGGCGGCTCCCTAACTTTTCAGAGTGAGGAGGGTGTCGGTTCAACATTTTTCATTAACTTACCAGCCGAAAACTCATAACACTATATGGAAGATAAACAGAAAGTGATCTTTATTGAAGATGACCCAAACCTTGGATTAATCATCGTATTGGCCTTGCAAAGTAAAGGATACGAGGTTTGCTACGCCAACACGTTAAGCGGTATTCAAGACATGATAGAAAAAGACTGCCCTAATATCCTGCTTCTCGATCTGGAAGTTGGCAATCAAAACGCATTGGATTATTTGCCTTTTATTCGTTCAAAGCATCCTTCATTGCCTGTACTGATAGCCTCTTCCCACAACGAAGGGGAGGAAATAACACGCTGCTATGAAGCCGGAGCTAATCATTACACCAAAAAACCGTATGATATACAAGAAATAGATTTCCTAATCCAAAGGTTTTGTAAAAAGGGCAGTCCGATATCAAATAGTATATCTATTGGAGATTACCAACTGGAACTCTCCACTCATAAATTATTCTATAAACAAGAACAGTCAAAAACATTAAGTCCTAAAGATTTCAAGTTATTCTATCTGTTATCCGAGCAATTAAATCAGCCAGTAAGCAGAGAAAAGCTTTTTCATGAAATATGGGATGGGCAAGAAGTTCATGATAGCCTAAACAACAGCATCTCGCGTTTGCGCAAATTATTGGAAAAAGATACCACACTTTCAATAGATGCCGTAAAAGGAGTTGGATATATATTATCAAAAAAAGACCAACTCTCCTCATCGTAATTAAGGGGGGCTTATTGTAGATTTCTAGATACGCCCTTGTTCCCTATCGCATGATTCGGGAAAAACACGTACGACTTTTTTGAAAAACACCTACGACTTTTCCCTAAAACACGTACATGTTTTGAGTAAAAGATCATCCTGTTTTAACATACTAATAATCAGTATATTATATAATTCTTTTCATTACCAAACTTATTGTTTGGAATTTATATCGATCCTATAGGGACGTAGCGTGCAGCGTTTGCTACCTAAAGAGTTTTCATTATCTTCGCAGAAAATTAATTGAGATGTGGACGTTCTTTATCATACTTCCAATCCTGTATCTTGCAGGGAATATTTATATTTATCTAAAGGGAAAACAGGCTTTGAAAAGCCAGTCTACCGGAGTTAAAGTATTGTTATCCATTGTTTTTTGGGGAGGAGCTTTATCATTCTTCAGTAGTTTTCTATTCAGGAACCTAGATATGCCGGCTTCTTTCGCTCAAACAGTTTCCCAAGTAGGAACAGGATGGCTCGTGTTCACTTTATACATGGTATTAGCTCTGTTGGTATTTGATATCTTACGACTTTTCCACCTACGTTTCAAATACTCATTCTATTTATCCTTATTCTTAACACTCAGCTTATTAGGATATGGAAACTATAATTACCAACATCCTGATACACGAGTTATCAACATGGTTATCAACAAACCGGCCGATACCGATGGACAGTCGCTGAAGGTCGTAGCCATTAGCGACATACACTTAGGATACGCTACCAACAAGACGATGCTTGCCGGATATGTGGATATGATAAACGCCCAACGCCCGGACATCGTTCTTATCGGTGGAGACTTGATAGACAACAGTGTCGCACCTCTGCGATACGAGCATATGGAAGAGGAACTGTCCAAGATATACGCTCCATTAGGCGTTTATATGGTACCGGGTAACCATGAGTATATCAGTGGCATAGAGGAGAGCGAGAAATTCATAGCGCAGACGCCCATCGTACTTTTAAGGGATTCCGTGGCTATCTTGCCCAATCAGATCCAACTCATAGGACGGGACGACCGGCATAACAAAGGACGGAAAACTTTAGGTCAGCTTACCGCGAACCTTGATAAAAGCAAACCTGTTATCTTACTAGACCATCAACCCTACGATTTAGAGAAAACGGAAGAGGCTGGCGTAGACTTACAATTTAGCGGACATACACATCGAGGACAAGTATGGCCGATGAACTGGATCGTGGATCATCTGTTCGAATTAAGTTACGGGATTAAAAAAATCGGAAATAGTACGGTTTATGTCTCATCCGGCTTATCTTTGTGGGGACCGCCTTTCCGTATCGGGACGGACAGCGAAATGGTGGTGTTCAATATTACATTCAAAGAGTAAAGATGAAAGTATTTATTCAATCGATCGTAGCGCAGCTATTACTAAATCCGTATATTTTCTGGAGAGGATATCAAGCGCTTCCTCCTAAGAAAAGTTGCCGGATTCCTTTTATCTTGTTTTTCGTACTCGAACTATCGCTTTATTTTTTCGGATTTATTTTCAGGAATGAACTACCTGATAACGTGATAATCACGATCCAATACATCTGTAACACTTGGTATATAGCGTCCATTTATATCACTTTATCTCTCTTGGTACTTGAGTTGATCAGGCTCTCCCAACGTATCAAGCCATGGTTCCCCAAATGGATGAAAGGGCATTGGCAACAAACCAAGCTAACCCTGTTTTTTCTTATCGTATTCGGTGTTACCGGTTTAATGATTCACGCATACCATACGGTAATGAATCCGATTGTTAAGAACGTATATATCACGTTGCCCAAAGCCGCAGGGGATCGGGATAGCCTGACTATTGTCATGATGAGCGACTTACATATCGGAGAGGTTATCGGGAAGGACTTGGTACAAAAATATGTGGCACTCAGCAACGCACAGCATCCGGATATGGTGGTATTAGCGGGGGATATCATGGATTATGAATCCCGATTCGCGGAAAACGCCCACATCGAGGATGATTTAAAACAATTAAAAGCTCCGTTGGGCGTATATATCGTTTACGGGAATCATGAATACCGGGCAAACCGGAACGCCAAATATCGTTGGCTGCAAAAGACCGGAGGTACGCTACTAATAGACTCGGTGGTCCAACCGGACTCAACTTTTTATTTGATAGGGAGGGATGATTTCATCCATAAGAAACGAAAATCGCTTCATTCGTTAATGGAAGGGGTGGATACCGGCAAACCGATTATCGTTTTGGATCATCAACCTTGGTCGTTCGCCGAGATGAATATGAATGGGGTGGATTTGGGACTGCACGGACATACGCATAACGGACAGTTATGGCCTTATCCCCTGCTGATGAAACTTGTGTATGAATGCCCGTACGGATATTATAAGAAAGGACCTACGCAATTCTATGTATCTTCCGGCATTGGTATAGCAGGACCTCCTTATCGGGTGGGAACCGTCTCGGAATTGGTCGTATTGCATATCCGCTTCAAAGCCCCCAAACAGACTGGCGAAAGAGGGAAAAGCACGATGCCCATTCAAGGGAGCTGACAATGGGCATCGTAAGCTCCTTTGAATGGGCATCGGCAGAAACCCGCCTATTCGGTACCCTTAGTGGCCGCTTCCAACTCAACCGGCACGCTCAATGTACGCCTGTATAAATCCGGATCGCCCAATACCTCCAACGCTTTCTCCAATACAAGATCATCTTTCAAGCTTTCTTGCAACTCTCCTCGTTGGTAATAATAACGTTTTACGATCTCGGCAGCCATTACTCGTTTCACCTCATCCTTGAAACGATCGAAATCTTTTTCCAGATTCGGAGTCAGCTTAGCCTCTAATTCCTTGAACGCAGTAGAATCCTCCTCCAGATACCCCTCGAACTCAGCCACTTCTTTCAAGTTCTTCAATACTTTCTCGCTTTGGCGGTCATACGTGAAATTCTTGGACTTGGCGTATTGCTTCAAAGCTTCGAAATCCTCATCGGAAACCGTAAATTCCTCGATGGGAGCGATCGTCTTATGCTTTTGTGCCCAATCCGTAACGAAGTCGAACAAGACCGTATCCGCCGCCAAATAATACATCATGGTAGGCACTTTCGGCTCCTTCACCTCAAACTCCGGACGTACACCACCCCCATCACGAACCGGACGCTTCTTGGACGTATAGAATACGGAAGTCAAGCTATCCGGAATAGCAGCCACGCTACCATCCTCTTTCCGGTGCGAATAATCGATTTGCTGGATGCAACGGCCACTCGGGATATAGTATTTACTCATCGTGATTTTCACTTTCCCATTATAAGGCAGGTCACGAGGAGCTTGCACCAACCCCTTACCAAACGAACGTTGTCCCACCAACACGGCACGATCCATATCCTGCAAAGATCCCGATACGATCTCAGCGGCGGAAGCCGTACCTCCATTGATCAATATAGCCAACGGCATTACCGTATCCAAAGGCTCCGTAGAGGTTCGGTACGTACGATCCCATTGCTTGATCTTTCCTTTCGTTGAAAGCACCTCGCTGCCTTTCGGTACGAACATACCTACGATTTGTACAGCACCTTCCAGCACGCCGCCGCCGTTACCGCGCAAATCCAGTACCAAAGACTTAATATTATGATTTTTCTTTAAATCCAAGAATGCCTCTTTCACCTCTTGAGCACTCTTGATAGTAAATGCCTTTAGATAAATATAACCGATACTGTCATTCTTAACCCCGTAGTAAGTAACTTGAGGTGTCGTGATCTGCTTACGGGTAATCTCGAACTTCCGGGGTTTCTTCTCGCCCGGACGTTGGATCGTCAAAACCATCTTCGTATTCGGAACACCTTTCAATAACTCGCTGACCCGGGAGTTTGTCGCCTTGGAAACATCGATCGTATCGATCGCCAAGATCAGATCGCCCGGCTTCAGACCCGCTAAATCGGCCGGCATTCCCTCGGTAGGCTCGGCAATCATCACGCCTCCCTCGTTGTTACGCTGACGGATCAAGGAACCGATACCTCCGTATTCGCCGGTCGTCATCAGACTCAATTCCTCCGTTTTTTGCTCAGGATAGTATTCCGTATAAGGATCTAAACCAGCCAACATTGCCTCGATTCCCCGCTGAACGGTTTTATCCACATCCACTGAATCCACGTAGAACATCTCTACTTCTTTCAATAAAGAATTGAAAATGTCTAGGTTCTTACTCACCTCAAAGCGGTTATCTTTTTGCGCCCATCCCGGCACTACGCTACTTGCGACGAACAGCAAGCAAAATAAACCTATAATTCCTCTTCGTTGAACCAATCTGCACATACAATATTTAGTTAATTAACGGCATAAATGTAAGGAATAATACGCCGCCTAAGCCAATATCCCTTTTACTTTTAACTTTATTTGTTCCCATTTATCATACGGAATCTCCGGGCCAACCACGTCGATCACATAGCCCGCCAACATCGATCCGATGCGTGCGGATTGTACCAAAGACGCTCCTATGGATTGACCGTATAAGAATCCGGCGGCGAAGTTATCACCGGCGCCAGTCGTATCAACAGGCTTGCCCCCCTCAGCCGGGACAGAATAAAATTGACCATGACTACCGATCAAGGCACCTTCCTTTCCCAAAGTGACCAATGAGACCTCTACCAATTCAGACAAGGTATGTACGGCCTCAGCAGCCTTTTGCCCGGTAAAAGCCTCAGCCTCACTCTCATTAGAGAACAAAATATCCACATATTTAGGAATGATATCCTCCAGCATTCCTTTAAAAGCATTCACGATATTGAAGTTCGACAAATCCAGCGCTACTTTCAAGCCCAACTTTTTAGCCTTCTCCATCGTAGAACGAACCAACGGCTCGTTTACGAGCAAGTAACCTTCTATATAAATACATTGATATTTACTTAGCATCTCCTCGGTGATCTCATCCGGGGTTATTGTCGGGGCTGGGCCAAGGAAAGTCCCCATCGTACGTTCCCCATCCGGAGAAATCATCACCGTACAGCTACCTGTAAGTCCATCCGTCTTGATAAAATAGGAAGTGACACCCGCTTTTTCCAACGCATCCTCATAAAATCCGCCGATCGAATCATCCCCGATCTTACCGATAAAACCGGAATTCGCCCCTAAAGAAGACATCGAACGCATCGTGTTGCAGACAGATCCTCCCGGGGTTTGCGTACGTGGCAAGCCAGCTAAAGTTGTACGGATAGCGATCATTTGTTCCCTGTTAATCATATCCATAGCTCCTTTCTGTATCCCGATTTCCGATAGGATATCATCATTTTCAAGCCTCAATAAAACGTCAACCAAAGCGTTTCCTAAACCTATTGTATTCATTTTTTCGTAATTTTTTTCGCAAAGATATTGCATATTTCGAAAATACCCCGTACTTTTGCAGTGCAATTTCAGAAAGGGGTTACGGAATAACCTTTGAAAGAGCGAAAAATTCTTCCTTAGCTCAGTTGGTTAGAGCATCTGACTGTTAATCAGAGGGTCCTTGGTTCAAGTCCAAGAGGAAGAGCGAAAAGACATCGGGAAAGACTGAAAA
>NZ_JH976504.1:286272-301056 GCF_000307475.1 Parabacteroides sp. D25
TATAGAGATTAAAAAGTTAAAAACTGATTCTTCCTTAGCTCAGTTGGTTAGAGCATCTGACTGTTAATCAGAGGGTCCTTGGTTCAAGTCCAAGAGGAAGAGCAAAAAGAGAGATACCTATTAATAGGTATCTCTTTTTTCTTTTGTTCTTTTTCCGTTATTCACAGGGTTTTCAACAGGGTTATTAACAACCCTGTAATCCTCCTACCCTCTCCAAGCGATTAAAAATAAGTTCTTTAATTCTTCCGCAAGGACTCCACGACGCATATTGGGAAGATGAACGTTATCCCGCAAATCAGCGGGCATGTCTTTAATAAGTACATCCGACTCCTGCGAAGCCTTATAAATAAACTCCGTATCAAATAAAAAGCGATTCACCTGAGTTGAGGCCAAAAACGATTTTCCCCGCTGGTTAAAACCTTTCAAACCTCCTTGAGCATCCGTATGCGTTAATCCTAGAAGCGTAAAATTCAATATACGGGAAGCATAACTCATAATCTTTCTTCGAGTACTTAAATGGGTATAATAAGTATGATTCCGCACGGCGATAACGACATCATATCCCGATTCCAACCATTCTACCATCCGGCAGATAGAATCCGCCTCATACGGAAAATCATAATCCGTATATAAAGTAATGGATGAGGTGGAATGAGACAAGCCAGCCCTAACAGCGGCTCCTTTTCCCTTATTCGTATCATAACTTACGATCATCGTATCAGGGAGAGCCTCCAGAAGACGTTCCACCGCATCCTTCGTGAATCCTCTTTTCGAAGCGTCATTCACGACGATAAAACGAAGTGAGCGACCTTTAAGCATCTTTACCAATTCCGCATGTTTCTCGATCATCAAACGTTCCCAGCCTTCTTGTGGGTTATAACAAGGCAAGATAAGGTCGATCGCCTCCTCTTTACCCGGGAGAGTCTTCGGCCGATGAAGCGGCTCTGAAAAATCCAATGTCAATTGCTCCCATACGATCTTAAACCAGATCAACACACAAGGAAGTGCTTTCAACGCATAAGGAATAACATACGTTTTCCGGATATAACTGGGAAATATATCTGTAGGGGAAAGAGATGTAAGAATAAAACAGAAAACGAATAGTACCGTATTCAAGACAGGAGTAGTCTTACGGGTAGGCGTACCTATATACCAAAGGCAGACGGCTATCATGGCTCCCAAATATCCGCTATTCTCTGTTCCGGAGCTAAAAAGAACCATAAACAAAAGAGTAGAGCAAAGAAAATGCATACGAAACCGCCGGTTATCATATTGATTTATCCTAAAATAAGGAGCAATAAATAAAAGTAGCCCGGGGATAACCAACCAGAGATCATTATACGTATTGACTCCCGAAATCTTACGAACCATCCCCAACAAAGAGATATTTGTATAAGGAGTAAATAAATTCTCTACATTCTTATCGAGAAGTACCTCATACCATTTCACGTATTGACTTGCCACATATTGAGGAGACGTATATAACATCGGGAGAACATACAAGACTATGCCCCAGAAAATAAGTCCTTTCAAAAAAGCGATCCGGCGTTTTGAGAATAGCAGGAAAGCAAGACCGACAATGCCATAAATCTTAGTCATCGTACCCAAGACAATCATTAGCGCCGCCCAAAACTCCTGTTTCCGCTCAATAAAAATAAACGAGAATAAAATCATGCCGGCTATGGCTATGTTAAATTGCTGCATAAGAACACACGTAAATAACTCATTCAAGCATACCCAAATAACAAACGCCTGTTTCCAATCCGCCAATCCGAGTTTACGGATAGCCATATAAAGCAGCAAGCTATTCGCGAGACACCATAGCAACATCCCGATATAAGGAGAGAAGAGGGAGAAAGGCGCTATTATAGCCGTAAAAGGGATCCCGTATAAAAACCGGTCGTGGTATTCATCCGGATAATACGCATAAAGGTTTTTCAACTCTAACGCATGGAAAAAGGAAGCCCTATAAATCATAAAGTTATTATAAGTCCTTCCCACAGGTAATTTCAATAAGCAAGCGACAAGGGCCGTCGCAAACCAAACAAATCCGACAAACCTCGGATTCTTAAATATCGGGCGTCTAAAAAATACTCTCAACATATCCTTTTTTATTCGTTACAACTCCACTTTCAAATAAAACTTCTGACAGCCTATATGTTCAAAAGACTCGCCAACGCATAAAAACCCCTATCTAAAACAGTAGAAAAAACGTAAAAAGCATTTTTTTAAGTATTATCTTCGCGACATGGGAAAGAATAAATTAGCTAAGTTTGACGATATGGCGGGCTATCCGCACGTATTCCAATACCCTTTCGCCGCCCTACAAGAAAAAGGGTTTGATATGAAAGGACAGTGGCATGAACGTTTTTTCAAGAACGACCATCCTATTGTCTTGGAATTGGGATGTGGAAAAGGGGAATATACCGTAGGTTTGGGAAAGCTTTTCCCAAATAAGAATTTTATTGGTGTCGATATCAAGGGAGCACGTATGTGGACCGGTGCGAAAGAATCGCTGGAAACCGGGATGAAGAACGTGGCTTTCCTACGTACGAGTATCGAATTGATTTCCTATTTCTTCGCTCCGGGCGAAGTAGCCGAGATCTGGATCACATTTCCAGACCCTCAAATGAAAAAGGTCAACAAGCGTCTGACTGGAACCCGTTTTATGAAAATGTATCGGGAAATCCTTTCCGGAGATGGTATTATCCATTTAAAAACGGACAGTAACTTCATGTATACCTATACGTGCGAGATGGTAAAAACGAACCATTATCCCGTATTGTTCAGTACAGACGACCTATATCATTCCAATCTGGCGGATGAGATCTTATCCATCAAGACCTATTACGAGCAACAATGGCTGGATCGTGGCTTAAACATCAAATACATCAAATTTGTTTGTGAGGAAAGAGAGCGATTGGTGGAACCTGACGTAGAAATAGAGTTAGATCCTTATCGTAGCTTTAATCGCAGTAAACGAAGCGCTTTGGCTTCTGGTAAATAAAAGAATGACTTAAAAAAATCAACAGATATGACAATCTATCCGAATCTGATTATTGAGGCGTTGAAGAACGTTCGTTACCCGGGTACCGGAAAGGACATCGTTTCCATGGGCCTCGTAGAAGACAACATTCGTATCGATGGTATGAATGTCACCTTCTCGTTATTATTCGAGAAGCCGAATGATCCGTTTATCCGCTCCGTAGTAAAAGCCGCGGAGACAGCTATCTTAACCTATGTAAGCCCGGAGGTGAATATCAAGGGAAACATCACGGTAAAAGCCCGTCAGTTAGCTCGCCCGGAACCGGATAAATTATTACCGCAAGTAAAAAATATTATCGCCGTATCTTCCGGTAAAGGAGGAGTTGGTAAAAGCACCGTTGCCGCTAATCTAGCTGTCGCATTGGCTTTACAAGGATATAAGGTAGGATTGCTGGATGCCGATATATTCGGGCCGTCCCAACCCAAGATGTTCAACCTAGAAGAGGCTCGCCCTTATATGGAAGAGGTAGAGGGCAGGGAACTGATCAAGCCGGCCGAAAATTATGGTGTCAAGATGTTATCCATCGGCTTCTTCGTAAATAAAAACGACGCGGTCCTATGGCGTGGAGCAATGGCTAGCAACGCATTGAAGCAATTGATCGGCGACGCCAACTGGGGTGAGCTTGATTATTTCTTAATCGATTTACCTCCCGGAACGAGTGATATCCATTTGACAATGGTGCAAACACTAGCGATAACCGGAGCCGTGGTAGTAAGTACGCCGCAAGAGGTTGCTTTAGCGGACGCTCGTAAGGGTATCAGCATGTTCACTGGGGATAAGGTTAATGTCCCTGTTTTAGGATTGATCGAGAATATGGCTTGGTTTACCCCAGCGGAATTACCGGAAAACAAATATTATATATTCGGAAAGGAAGGTTGTAAACGCCTAGCTGAGGAACTGAACGTGCCGTTACTGGGACAGATTCCTATCGTACAAAGTATCTGCGAAGGAGGAGATCAAGGTAAGCCGGTAGCGTTGAACCCGGACTCGATCACAGGTAAGGCATTCCAAGAATTGGCCGAGAATGTAGTCAAGCAGATAGACTATCGCAACGAGCATCTGGCTCCGACAGAGCGAGTGATTGTAACCAAGAAATAAAGATGATTTATACGTATATACGTGTGGTCTCGCACGTATATACGTATCGTCCTACACGTACGCTCGCATGGGCCTACGCCTATATACGTATCAGCCTACGCAAACGTACGTATAAATTCAGCCCACAATATACTTGGCTTTCTTACCGCAAATCTTCCTGATACCCAATACGATCAACCAAGATACGGCGAATGCTACCACAGAAGCGGCAGGAATCTGTAAACCCAAAGGGATATTCAAGGCTCTCGCCAACAGCACGCTGGGTCCCGTAAAGAAATAATGTACCATATAGATACCGAAACCGCATATGGTTAAGTTCGCCAGCATTCGCTTAATCGTATCCGACTTAACATTTACCTTCTTCGCCAGTAAGAAGATAGGAATCGTCATCATCACCACATTGGGAGAACAATAATAGAAGAATAACTCCAACTGTTCCTCCGTGTAAGCAGGCAAAGCGGTCGTATAGCGGAAACCGAAGAAAGTAATGGCATAGCCTACGACAAACATAGGAATGCCTATCCCAACGATCTTTCCTAACGACCAATCATGATTCCGCAGATAATGCCCCAATAGCAAGTAACCGTTAAACCCGGCGAAATAATAAAGCATACTGAATTCATTCCATGAGCATCCACCCCAAATGTAAGGAGATACGAATTCCCGGTAATAAGGAATAAACAAAGTCACTCCCCAACCTGCCAGAAACCATAATTTCGCCTTATCCGAAACTTTCTCGACCCAAGCGGAGAAGATCGGCAAATAAAGATATAAACCTATCAGTAAATAGATATACCACATATGTACATCCAACAATGAGAAATTGAACGGTATCTGGGCGATATAGCCTAAAGACACACTCAACGATTGACGAGTCACCTCTTCTCCCGAATAAGGGAAGAAATCAAGAATAAGTTCCGGCCTCAAACCAAGCAGTCCCGTAAACCAAGGAAATAAATTATAAATAACAGACCAAATCAAGAAAGGCCAGAATACACGCAATATCCTTTTCTTATAGAAAATAGAAGTCTCTTCCCGGACCGGTAGCAACAAGGCTCCCGTAATCATAACGAACAGAGGTACACAAGGACGAAGAAAAGCCCCATAGGCAGCTCCCCAAAACTTAATATCCCCAATAATCGGAGAATCTCCGGGATAGAAATTAAACGGGTCTGTACAATGACAGCAAACAACAGTAAACATGGCTATCAAGCGTACGACATCCAGCCAAACTACGTGTGTTTTCACGGTAGGATTTGTTACATTTTGCATAAAGTAGATCGATTGTGTTTAGATTGACGGCGAAAATACAAAATAATCCAGCCGAATAGGAGATTCAGCTGGATTTCTAACCTCTATTAACGATATTCATTAATATACAAAGTCTTTCCTACGGATAAACGCCACCGTACGATGTATTTCCGTGTACATAATAATATCCTCATCGATAAATGGCACCTCTTTCCGGTAATCCTTCAAGAACTTCTCTAATACCGGGGAAGTCCTAGCCGGACGACGGAACTCGATTCCTTGTGCGGCGTTCATCAACTCGATCGCCAAGATATGATCCAAGTTGTCCATGATCTTAAACAACTTCGTCGCCGCATTCGCCCCCATACTCACATGATCCTCTTGCCCATTACTGGACACGATAGAATCGCTGCTCGCCGCATAGCAATACATCTTATTCTGGCTTACCATACTAGCGGCCGCATATTGAGGGATCATGAAACCGGAGTTTAGGCCGGGATTAGCGACCAAGAACTCAGGCAATCCCCGCAAACCCATGATCAATTGAGCGACACGACGTTCCGATATATTTCCTAACTCAGCCAAGGCAATCGCCAAGAAATCATAAGAAATCGCCAAGGGCTGACCGTGGAAATTACCGCCGGAAATAGTCTTATCCTCCTCCGGGAAGATCGTCGGGTTATCCGTCACGGAATTTACTTCGGTAAGCAGGACATTCGCCACATAATTGATAGCGTCTTTCGTAGCCCCATGCACTTGAGGGATACAACGGAATGAATACGGGTCCTGAACATGTTCCTTTTTCCGGGCGATTAACTCACTTCCCTCCAATAACCGTCGAAAAGCGGCCCCGGTCTCGATTTGTCCGGGATGCGGACGCATCTGCTGGATACAATCCATGAAAGGATCGATACGCCCATCGAAAGCCTCCAAGGATAAAGCGGCGATCAGATCCGCTTTCTTGGACAGGCTAAACGCACGCATCAAGGCGAATACGCCATTGGCGCTCATAAATTGCGTACCGTTCAATAAAGCTAACCCCTCCTTGCTTTTCAGCTTCACAGGCTTCCAAGCGAACTCGTCCAATACGCTGATCGCTTCCCGTTTGCGGCCCTTATAATAAACGTCACCCACGCCGATCAGAGGCAGGAACAAATTCGCCAGAGGCGCCAAATCACCGGAAGCGCCTAAAGAGCCACGATCATACACGATCGGAAGCACGTCATTATTGAAAAAGTCCAGAATACGTTGTACGGTGATCACCTGTACGCCACTATGCCCCAACGAAAGGGCATGCGCTTTCAATAACATCATCAAACGGACGATCACCGGACTTACCTCATCCCCTACGCTACAGGCATGACTTTTCACCAAGTTCTCTTGCAAGGTGCTCAATTCGTCCGGAGAGATATTCTTATTGCATAAAGAACCGAAACCGGTAGTAATCCCATACAAAGGCCCCTCTTGCTGCTCGATTTTATGATCCAAGTAATCCCGGCAACGCTGGATGCGCTCCTTCACCTCGAGTGAAAGCTCCAACTTCATATTTTGAGTAAGTATCCGTTCGATTCCCTCAAAAGAGAGAGGCTCGGAACCCACATAATAGACATTGCTCATATGCTATAATTTAGTCTTCACCCAATCCAATAACTTTTGCTCTACACGGATAGCGTTCGCCTCCAGTTCATCCGCTTTCTTCCGCATCATTCCGACGAACACCTCGTCTTGGATGGACGTTAAGTTAATTCGGACATTCAATAAAGCCCCCAATACACAAGTACGGGCAGCCATCATCGCCACGCAAGCATCCGTGACGGCATTCTGATTACCTTTGTGAGCCACATAGATAATCGTCTCCATTACGGAACCGATCTCCTCCGCCACCCTCATCGGAACAATAGCCGCCTCCTTCGTTGCGCTCTGTATCGCATTCGTACGGATCACCTGTTCGTCAGGCGTTTCTTTCGGCAACTTAAAAGCGGAGAATACACGATCATAAGCCTCGCTGTCCTTATCGATATATTCAGTAAGACGTTCACGGATCATAGCCGCCTCGGTAGCGATCGTCTTCATTTGTCCTTCCACTTCCGCATATTTCTTTTTGCCAACAGTCAGATGGGCCACCATCTCTGTCAAAGCTGCCGCTATAGCACCATTCAAGGCAGATATACTTCCACCACCGGGAACGGGAGCACTACCCGCCGTTTCCGCCAAAAAATCTTTAATTGTCAAGTCTGCTAACATAGTATTTTGATTTAAATGATTCAACAATTCTTATCTTACATCATATAAAGTTCCCCGTCCTTAATTACGGTATCCACGAGATTCATTCCCACATGATAAGGTAGGAACTTATAAGACGGGTATTTCAGCAAGATCACGTCCGCACGTTTTCCCACGCTGATACTTCCAATCTCGGAGGCACGTCCCACAGCTGCGGCTCCATTAATGGTCAATGCCGTTACCGCTTCTTCAGGGGTCATCTTCATATAGATACAGGCCAAGGCTATCATCATCGGGATCGAGGCGGAGAAACAACTTCCCGGATTTAGATCGGAAGCTAAAGCCACCGCGCAACCGGCATCTATCATCTTCCTTGCAGGCGCATACGGCTCATTCAAGGAAAAGGCAGTCAGCGGAAGTAAGGTAGCTACGACACCCGCTCTTGCCAGACGTTTGATGCCTGTGTCCGATATATGTAACAAATGATCAGCACTTACACACTTCAAGGAGGCCGCCAGTTCCGCCCCTCCGAAAGGAACGATCTCATCCGCATGCATCTTCAATTTAAAACGATGATGACGGGCGGCACGAAGCAAGCGCTCACTCTGTTCTAACGAGAAAACGCCTTTCTCACAAAACACATCACAAAATGTAACCGTATGTTCGGCTCGTATGGCAGGAAGAACTTCCTCGATCATATAATCCACATAATCGTCCGTACGACCGGCAAATTCAGGAGGAACAGCATGAGCTCCCAAAAAGGTCGATACGACATCCATCGGATGAGACTCATTCAGGTCCGACATGACACGAAGCTGAACTAATTCTGTTTGCAAATCCAAACCATAACCACTTTTCCCTTCCACTGTGGTAACACCCATGGAGAATAACTCATCCAAACGTTCTTCCCCTCTGTCCCATAGTGTATCGAAATCACTTTCACGGGTAGCTTTCATCGTATTCACGATACCTCCACCACGCTCCATGATCGACATATAACTATCTCCTCGCAATCGCCAAGAGAACTCCTCCTCCCGGTAACCGCCAAAGATAAAATGCGTATGGCTATCTACAAATCCGGGTAACACCGCTTGGTTCTCCGCCCGAATCTCCAAATAATCCTCCGCATGGATGTTTCGAAGTACCTCCTCCGTAGGTCCTACATGCGTAATAACCCCATCAGACATCGCTACGGCTCCATCCTCGATAACGCCTAAATCAGACATCTCCGCTCCCCGTCGCGCCTTATCCCCATGGCAAGTGACGATCTGGGCAGCATTCCTGATTAATATCTTGCTATTCTCCATACGCTATTCCATAATACGGGCTTCCAGCACCTGATTCATTGAGAAATCCTCCAATCCCAAATAGTAAGAGGCCGTATCGATCAACGCCTCCATAGGAACCAAGCCGATAATCTCGCTCCCCACCACCGAAACACCATATCTGCGAGCTTCGATACGAACTAACTCGAAGGCCCGGTACAAGGCCGTACGGGTATAATCGGTCATATTAATAGAGACCTGTACGATACCACGTTCCTTCAACTCAACCCCCATCGCTTTACAATAGCGTAAACCTCCGCCGATGAAACGGATTTTCTTCGCTATATCCGTAGCGATATGCAATTGATTCGTTCCTAAGTTCACATTATAGGCGACCAAAGGCATGCGGGCTCCTATGGCGACCGTACCGGCTGTCGGATGTCTTTCGGCCGGACCAAAATCAGGTTTCCACTCCGGTTGATGGATTTTCTCAGCCATCCCCTCAAACTCTCCTTTACGGATCGCCGCCAGATTCTCCCGGTAAGGGGCGGAAGCTGATTTCTCATATAAGAAGACAGGTACGGCATAACGAGTGCCCACTTCCTCCCCTACTTCCTTAGACAAGGCGATCGCCTCTTCCATCGTACATCCGCGAATTGGTATAAAAGGAACAACATCTACGGCCCCCATTCGAGGATGTTGACCGCTATGCTTGTTTAAATCAATCAGCTCAACGGCAACTCCAATGGCCTCCAATACGGCTTGTTTTAAAGCTACTGGCTCCCCTACCACGGTAACAACCAAGCGATTGTGATCCTCGTCATTACTATAGTCCAACAGTTTAACACCCGTCTTAGCCCGGAAAGGCGCTACGATCTTATCTATCTTCTCCAGATCCCGTCCTTCACTGAAGTTAGGGACACATTCCATAATCTTATTCCAAGTACTCATACCTTTTTATTTAATGATGTTTGTACGATTTCATGAATAAACGCCCTCTCCGGGATATACGGAAGGGTAATATGATACTGTTCGCCACGGTTCTCATTGAAAGTAGCGCTCGTACGCATCGCATTCGGGTTACGGGCCCATGAGCGACGAGCGACACCCCCCATCACGTCCCATATCATAGCGGAACGAAGTATCTCGTCCACCCGCTCACTACCATCGAGAACCATACCAAAACCTCCGTTTATCGCCTTACCGATACCAACCCCTCCACCATTATGAAGAGCGACCAAGCTCATACCCCGGGCGGCATTTCCAGCAAAGCACTGCACCGCCATATCAGCCATCACATTGCTTCCGTCCCGTATATTAGAGGTCTCACGGAATGGAGAATCCGTACCGCTCACGTCATGATGGTCTCGTCCCAACATAATCGGGCCTACCTCCCCATCACGTACCATTCGGTTAAACTCAAGGGCGATCTTCAAGCGCCCCTCAGCGTCTTGATATAAGATCCGGGCTTGCGTACCCACCACCAAACGGTTCTTCTCCGCGTCACGTATCCAATTATAATTATCCATATCCTGCCCTCTTCGAGTCGGATCGATACACGCCATAGCCGCATGATCCGTGCGAATCAAATCTTCCGGCTTACCGCTTAAACATACCCAGCGGAAAGGACCGTACCCATAATCAAATAATTCCGGCCCCATGATATCTTCCACATAAGAAGGCCATATAAAACCATCTTTCTCGTCCACACCGTTACGGGAAATCTCATGTACACCAGCATCATAGATCGCTTTCATGAAAGAGTTCCCATAGTCAAAGAAATAGGTACCCCGGGCAACCAGACGCTTGATCACCTCGAAATGTCTCTTCAACGTTTTATCGACCAAAGCACAAAAGTCTTCCCGGTGATGAGCCAATAATTCCGTACGTTCCTCAAACGTCACGCCTACCGGACAATAGCCACCTTCATAGACCGCATGACACGAGGTCTGATCACTCAAAAGGTCGATGGAAAGCCCCTGTTTATCGGCATATTCCAATAAATCCACGATATTGCCATGAAAAGCGATAGAGATCGGTTCTTTCTTACGAATCGCCTCGTCGGCTAAGGAGAAAGCTTTCCCCATATCATCCGTCACATGCTGGACCCATCCTTGGCATCGGCGTGTCTCGATACGGGAAGCGTCTACCTCGGCGATTATACTGGCAGCACCGGCAATCACGGCGGCTTTAGGTTGAGCGCCACTCATTCCTCCTAAACCAGAAGATACAAACAGATAGCCTCGCAAATCCTTATCTTGTGGAATCCCTAATTTCTTACGTCCGGCATTCAACAATGTATTAAACGTACCGTGTACGATACCTTGCGGGCCGATATACATCCAACCTCCGGCCGTCATCTGTCCATAATTAGCGACTCCCATCTGGGCGGCGACATGCCAATCCTTTTGGTTATCGAACATTCCCACCATCATGGAGTTCGTGATAATCACCCGTGGGGCATCCGGCTTGGAATGAAACAATCCCAGAGGATGCCCGGATTCGATCACCAAGGTCTGCTCCTCGGTCAGCTCCTCCAAATACTTCTTAATCAAACGATATTGCATCCAATTCTGGCAGACCTGCCCAGTCTCGCCATACGTAACTAACTCATAAGGGTACAAAGCGATATCAAAGCAAAGGTTATTATCGATCATTACTTGAAAGGCCTTTCCCTCGATACATTTACCTTTATATTCAGAGATAGGCTTCGCTTTCAAGTCTCCCTGCGGACGGTAACGATAACCATAGATCCGTCCCCGGGTCAATAATTCCTCCATGAACTCAGGAGCTAGCTTCTCATGTAATTCAACAGGGATGTAACGAAGCGCGTTCATCAATGCCGTTTCTGTTTGAGCGGGCGTAAGCGAATAGCCGCGATCGGGAGCACGGCGAATACCGGAAACGAAGGAAGGATATTCCGGCAAATAGTTATCAAGATGTATTTCCATAACGTGAATGATTTAGTAGGTGCTTACAATCTGCAAGGAATTTCACGGATTCAGCGCCGACAAGTTAGCGATTATCCAAATCCCAGCCAATTATCATTCCATGTTTAGAAGCATAAAAAAAACCCCGTCATCTGATCACGTCCGACACCCGCACGAATATTCGACATCCGGTAATTATACCCGATCCGCTCATGTGAGCGAGGCCAAGGTAAATTCGCTTGTTCATCGCTATTTATTAATGCAGTAGGTATAAAAAAACAGCCTCACGTAAGAACGCAAGGCCGCTTTATATATAAAAATTCATAATTCATGTAAGGTCAGAGCCATTGCTTCTCCTATAATCTCCAGTTCACGCTCCACTGCCCGACGCAACAACTTGTTTTGCTCGTAAGCGATGAAATCCCTTTTCTCACCCAAATATTCCTCAATGGATAAAATGGATTGCTGGATATCATAGAGATATTTCTGAATACTACGATGCCCCATAAAGTAATTGTTTGCCTTGTTCGATATCTGCGATGAAATAGGGATTGGATAAGGAACGATTGGTCACCAAGTCGATCTTTCTCTTGAATAACTCAACCAATCGGGCTCGTAAGGAAAAATAATTATCGGCATATTCCTCCAAGGAGATGGACGGATCGAACTCAATCAAGAGATCGATATCGCTGTGCTCCGTAAATCTCGAAGTATTCACAGAACCAAAAGAATACAAGCTCCGTACCTTGTAGCGCTTGCATAGCTCCTTTATTATATCCAGCCGATCTTGCAAAATAGAATTCATATCTTTCCTATCCACGATTCAATCACAAACATAACTTATTTTTTCCTATAACACAAGTTTTTCCATTAAAAGCCAGGACAACAGTACCAAAATCTCCTAAAAAATATGTTTAGCGACATAATAGATACATAAACCTATTTAAATTAATAGAGTAAGACTTTGGGGCGAAGGAAAAGTTCAGCTAAAGAACACAAAAAAAGGTGCATCAAAATGACACACCCTCCTCGTAACAAAAATAAGATCTTTATGATTAGCCTTTACTTAGGCCTACGCATTGAAACGAATTTAGCTCATGAAAACTGTTAAAATCAACGCTCAATCAAGCCCCTTATACCTCCAACGATATACTCAATATCCCGATCCGTTACATACGGGCCGGAAGGCAGGCACAACCCAACCTTAAACAAAGATTCGCTCACCCCATTCACATAAGCCGGGCAATCTTTATAGACAGGTTGCTTATGCATCGGTTTCCACAAAGGACGGGATTCTATACCCATCGCGTCAAGTCCCACACGCATCGCCTCGACATTGGCATTCGGCTCGCAATCCGTATGTGCGTTAACCGCTGCGTGAGTCACACCGCCCGCACCACCAACAGCACCTTGTACCATTGCTTGATAAGCATTCTCCTGCCCTTTCACCCTCAATAAAGGATCCAAGACAATCGTATTCAACCAATAATTACTATCAAAACGACCGGAAGGATTCTCATGCAAGGTAATCCCTCTCACATCCTTCAACAGCTCCCGATATAAATCACACGTATGCTTATGATGAGCCACATGAGCATCAGCCACCGTCATCTGACCACGCCCGATACCCGCACAAATATTCGACATCCGATAATTATACCCGATCCGCTCATGCTGGTAATACGGATAAGCCTCCCGAGCCTGCGTAGCGTAGAACATGATCTCCCGCTTAGCCTCCCCGTCCGGACAAATCAACGCACCACCACCACTGGTCGTAATCATCTTATTCCCATTGAACGACAGCACCCCATATTTTCCAAACGTACCCAACATACGTCCATCATAACGAGAGCCAAAACCCTCCGCCGCATCCTCAATGACCGGAATCCCATACCGATCAGCGACCGCCATAATCTCATCCACCTTATAAGGCATCCCATATAAGGCCACCGGGACAATCGCTTTCGGTGTTTTTCCCGTCTTCTCGATACGATCTTGAATCGCCTCTTCCAACAACACAGGATCCATATTCCAAGTATCCACCTCCGAGTCCACGAACACAGGCGTAGCCCCCAAATAAGTGATCGGATGCGAGGAAGCACAGAAGGTAAAGCTCTGTACCAGCACCTCATCCCCCGGCTTCACGCCACAGGCAAGCAACGCCAAATGCACCGCAGCAGTACCGGCAGACAGAGCCACCACATGTTTACCTTCACCCACGAATTCCTCCAAATCTTTCTCAAATCCATTCACGTTCGGACCTAGAGGCACGACCCAGTTCGTATCAAAGGCTTCTTTGATATACATTTGTTCTTTGCCGCTCATGTGAGCAAGGCAAAGATAAATTCGTTTATTCATTATTATTGTGATTTTAGAAAATACTTCGGATCAGCATAAAAGCCTCAGCTCTTTCTACGCTAATTGTAGCACCTCTATATTTCGCCAAAGCTTCCAAAGCCTCTAAAGAACGAGAACTAGGGAACCGCCTTAGTTGAGATTGATAACACTCCATCGCTCTCAATTTCATTTTCATTCCATCTTGACTACAAGGAATGAATACCGTGGGAATAAAAGCATCATCCGCATAAGGAGCAGCCCATTCAGTTTCAGATAACGTTTCATAGGTATAAACTCGCTTAACCGTATAATCTCCAACAGGACGACAAGCGACTAATACACTGTCAAAGACCATCCGATGATCTTTATGTATATCTCCTCTATGGGGAATAAACACTGTATCTATTTGATTTTCGGATATACATTTTGAAACTTCACGAGACATGATATAACCTGGATATTGATCTAATGCAGGAGCCGGAAAATCAAAGAAAAAGGTCTGTTTTACACCTAGTAAACGATGAGCCTCCAGTGCCTCTGTTCTAACACGCTGAATACCTTTTTCGGAAAAAATATTTGGATCAGATTTACTGGCATTTGTCATAATCAGCACATACACATTATGACCTTCTTG
>NZ_JH976504.1:301156-363644 GCF_000307475.1 Parabacteroides sp. D25
TAATATTATAAACATATTCAATCTCATTCTTCCCATAACGCTGATCAATCGGTATAGGGATCATATAAGAGGATAGATAATACTCAAAAGATGTAGAATCAGTTTCCTTAAGCAAATAATTCCACCAACGTCCGGTATAAATTTTCTCTTTACTTAAAAGATCCACCATATCAGATTTCTCTACAACTAATGGATAAACAAATGGAACACAATTATCATCGAAATATATATGAGGATTGATTTTATTCATAGAAGAATATAAATCAGATGCTAAATTAAAATTCTCAAATCTTTTATTTTTAATATAATCATAAGGAGCATTTTTAAGTATAGCACGAGAAAGAATAGACATTCTAGAAATGTTAGACATATCTATACGCTTCTCATTTAATTGTCTATATTGATAAGCAGAATTGCAACCCACTTCTATTCTTTGTAATAAGAAACCTGCTGTCTCAGAAGATAAATCTTGATCATATTCATCACTAAACCTTACAGCATCTGGGCCTACTACATAACAGCCATCAGGAACGCCTACAAACTTTCTGGGAGAATAGACATTATAGACTCCATTTATAGGTTTTGCGAATAGAGATTGGGCATTGTCGATGATAACATTTTTATACCCCTCAATCAATGATAACATGTGCTCTGTAGACATAAGGCCAAAATAATTCACAAACACTATTGCGGTATCATCATCTTGAGAAATATCAAGAGGCATAAAATCCTTATCTATATGATAATAATCAACTTTAAAACCTTTACCAAGAAGAAAATTACGAACCGTAAAGCACTCATAATAAGGCAAAAGGACTTTATTTACATTTAGAAGTCTACAACAATGATAAATACCAGCTCTATTAAGATTTAACCTACAGACTTCAGAGCCATTAAACAACTCACCAGTATCACGTAAGTCTAATTCCAAAAAACTACCTATTTCCATTTATAGCATCAACCTTATCAACTACATACTCAAAATCAAATCCACAATTAAAAATATAATCAAGAACAGACATATTCTCTATAAAATCTCCCCATAACTGAGGATACTCAATAGGAGAATAATCCATATATTCTAATTTTAATCCTCTTTCATTAAAATGGGATTCATCTTGATACACTCTAGCACCATTGCCCGAAATATATGCAGTAGCTCCAACTTCCAATGACAAATCAATTACACGCTCCTCTTTTTTAGCATGAGAAAGCAATTCAGAGGATCTAAATATTTTAGGTTTAATACCAAATTGATTGGAGATAAATGTATTTAATGCTATATTCAAATCTGCCACATTGGAATAATCATTTAGATATACCTCTTTTAAAGATGGATAAATATCAGAAAAGAAAGGAGCTTTCTTATAATTCATCTCTATTGTCTTAAGATGCTTTTCCTTCCATTTCAATTCATCTTTCGGTCTCACATGATTAATAGGATCACCAAATTTCATTTCTACGGGAAACTTTACACGCAAGACACCTTGAGGGGTCTTGATCTTATTAAAATTGTGAGCAGCCTCATTCGAGAACTGAGCATCATCCAAGTATATAAACAAATCAGATTTATACATCTTGTAAAAGAATCCCAAATATGGAATATAATCAGGCTGATGTATTGCTACTTTCATAAGCATTATTTTTTTCTGTTCTTTCTTCAGATAAAGACTTTCTTACATATTCGCCATAATTATCATTTTTCCTATGGATTAAAAGTCTAAACGTTCTAAACAATATTTTTAAATCAATAAAGAAGGAGCAATCTTCACCATACTCCGCTTCCCACTGTAGTTGTTCATCCCAAGTTGGAGTAGGATTATCCTTTAAAACTTCAGGAGGTAACAAACCTCCCCTTACTTTAAATCTTTTTTTCTCATAATCAGAAAAATATATATTGTATTTAGAAGGCATTGGTCTTGGCCCTATGATAGTCATGTCTCCTTTCAAAATATTTAATAACTCTGGTAACTCATCTAAACTGGTATTTCGCAACCAACTGCCAAATGAAGTTTTTCTCAGTTCATCCGGCAAAAGATTCCCATCTGAATCAGTTTTATTAGTCATTGTCCTAAATTTCAATAAACTAAAAGAACGTCCATTCAAAGTTGAACGCTCTTGTATAAAGAAAATTGGAGATCCTAATTTAAACCGAATCACTACTATTAGAACTAAATATATGGGAATCAAAGCTACAATGCCAAACAATGATAAAATAAAATCTATTATCCTTTTTATATATCTATACATCATACTACTATATATAAAAACATACTCAGATTATTTTTTTTCACTTTCCTTATTTTTCACCAAAGTTCCAAAATTAACAATCTGGCTTTTCTCGCTTATCTCTATTCCTGTCCTAATAATCCGAGCTGGATTTCCCGCAATAAGACAATGACTAGGAAAACTTTTCGTAACTACACTACCAGCTCCCACAAACACATGATCCCCTAATGTTACGCCTGGAGTAATTATTGCTCTTCCACCAATGACACATCTCTTTCCTATATATGTATCAACTTTATTTTTACCCCTAAAATAATCATGAGCCAATAACATAACCCCAACCGACACCCTTGTCTCATCTCCAATATGAATACCCCTAGGATTTACTTTGTCCATATCTATCCTCTGAGAAATAGAGACGCCTTTTCCTATATCAACTTTTTTGACATATTTCAAATAATTGGTATATATACCACGAACTACCTTACTAACTCTTTGCCGAAATGTTTTCTTTTCCATATAACTTTAATATTAAATTATCACCTATCAACTTAATCTTAAATGCTTACAAGCGTTGACACAATCATAGGTTTCGTCTTCACCCACATCGTCCCCCAACTCAATCCCAGTCCAAACGAAGACATTAATAGTGTCGTTTCTTTAGTCCTAAGTTGATCTGCGATCCTTGTTACCATCAATGAAGGAATAGAAGCACCTCCTAAGTTCCCAAACTCTTCCAAATTGTAAGGCACTTTCTCTTTGGGCAACTTCAATTTCTTCACGATACGATCCACGATCATCTTGTTCGCCTGATGAATCAAGAAATAATCTATATCTGTTTCACGATTGATATTATAATCCGCTAAGAAAGCCTCAACGGATTTAGGAGGACGAGATATGGCAAATGAGAAAACATTCATACCATTTATCAACGTATGAATAGGCGCACGCACAATACCATTACCAAAATCCTCATATTCAAAAGAGGCAGGAGTAGCCGGATGACGAAAACCACCATGAGGGGTCATCAGAGCCTCATATCCTTTTCCGTAGGTATGGAAGTCTACTACAATATCGTTAGCGGCCTCATCATATTCCAATGCGATCGCCGTACCACAATCTCCAAATAAAGGTACACGGCTTTTGTCTTTCATGGAACCCATTCGCAAGGCCGTATCCCCTATAAGTAGTAACGCACGCTTCACATTACCCGCCGTCAACAGATTACCGGCAACCGTTATGGCATACATACAACCACAGCATCCCATGGGTATGTCCATACAGAAACAATTTTCCGACAAGCCAAGCCTATCCTGTAGCACACAAGAGGTCGGGGGAGTACGATAATCGCCTGTAACAGACTCTAACAACAATACATCGATACTATCTTTCTCCCACCCTAACTCTACAAGCAGTTTTTCAGCGGCAGCCTGACACATATCCGAAGCGCACATGGTATCCGGGGCTATATGCCTACGTTTTATACCAACCGTATTGTCGAACACATCCGCTTCCTCTTGAGAAAGAAGTCCTAATTCGGAAGTTGTTACCACATTCTTAGGAACAGCCATAGCCACTCCTTTCATGCCAACATTCTTAATTTCCCACCTTGCCATAAGTCCAACCGTTAAAGCTCAACATCGTACTTCTTCAAGATCTCACGTCCTTTACCATATGAGGTAAATTCCATGATATCTTCCGGGTCAAACATAATATCCAAAGACTCTTCCAATAAAGCGATTATATTCAATTGATGAACAGAATCCCACGCATCCACGCTGTCTTTTGAAAAGCCATCATCCAACACCGCGATCTCCACACCAAACACTTCTACAAAAGCATTATTATACTTCTCTATATTTGTCATAGCTATTTACTTTTATGAATTTAACTTACTATACAATATCTTTCCCGCCTCATTCTTGGGAATTTCATCAATCACTTTTATCTCAAATGCCGAGGCCACCAATTTGGTTTTTTCTACCAACACCTCTTTTACCACCATCGCATATCGCTCATCAGTCAAGTAAACGGTCATCTTCTCATCCGTACCTACGCAAGCACATTCTATCGGATATTTTCCTTTGATTATCTGCTCGCACTCATCCAATCCGATGCGCATACCGAACAGTTTCAAGAAACGTCCCATGCGCCCCACTATGTAGTAACAGCCATCCTCATCCCGATAAGCCAAATCACCGGTACGCATAAAACCATTGCGTTCATCACCCAGCGACAGGTCTTCCCGACTACGGGCATATCCCATCGTCACATTTTTACCTCGATAACACATCTCACCTTCGGTATTGGCCCCCTCTATACGATTTCCCTCACTATCTATCAACGACAACTCCGCATTAGGTACAGCCCGGCCTATACTGCCGACTTTCTCAATGGCCCATTCCGCAGGTAAATAAGCCATACGAGCAGTCCCCTCCGATTGTCCATAAGTCGCGATCCAGCGTTTCCCGTTGTCACGACAATATTCGGCAAACTTCAAATTCAACTGACGAGACATTTTACCACCACCTTGAGTAAGTAAGGTCAGATCCGGCAAATCCATCCGGAAAAAGCGCATTAAGTTCAATATCTCAAAACTGTAAGGCACTCCCGTAAAACTAGTTGCCCGTTGTTCCTTCATAAAGTTCCAAAAAGCCTTGTCCGTCATGCTCTGATTCGTTATCAATACAGTAGAGCCCACATACAAATGACTGAATACGACTGACAATCCCATCGTATAATACAAAGGCAACACCAGTAAGGGCCTGTCATCAGACGTAAGTCCAAAGAAAGTCGATATATTCAAAGCTGCCGCCTCTATATTCTCATACTTATGGCGTACCAACTTAGGACTTCCCGTAGAGCCGGAAGTAGGTAACAAGTGAGACAAGTCGGCATGTAGCGTACAAGGCTCCATACCTGTATGCAACAATGTATAGCCATAGCACTCACACACGATCTCATATCGCAATGCGGATGCCATTCTTGTAGGAAGACACACATAAGAGGGACGGTATATTTCAAACAAATTATGATAAAGCCCCTCCTCGATATGAGCGTTCAATATCAAAGGCACATTACCCGAATGAATAGACCCCATGCCCCACGCTATTCCCCCCACATTGTTTTCTGTCAACAGAAACAATAAGGAACGTACTGGAAGCAAAGAGCCGATCCTCTCTGAAAAGGATAACAATTCCCCATACCTCAAGACAGCCCCCGAAGCATCTATTGCGGCAACCGCATCCTGCGGTCGCTCATTCAAACCTAATATCATCTGATTATTTTATTCTAAATGGAAGCGCAACCATCCACGCCCAATATCTGACCGGAAATATAGGAAGCCCTGTCAGAGGCAAGAAAAGCACAAGCGTTCGCCACATCTTCCGGTGTACCCAAACGTCCCAAAGCTATTTTCTGAATACGTGTATCAATCTTCTCACCACTCTCCTCATACAATTCAGAGAATCGTTCCGTCTTCACGATACCCGGCGCTACGGCATTGACTCTAATTCCCAAAGGAGCTAATTCCTTAGCAGCTGATTTGGTAAACGACATAATAGCCCCTTTGGTAGCCGAGTAGGCAGACTGACCGGGAGACCCCAATACTGCCGTAACAGATGCGATATTCACAATCGATCCACCACCATTACGAGCCATTAAACGAGATACCAACTGTACCATTTCTATGACTGCAATCACATTTACCCGGAACATCTGTTCTGTTTCCGGTCGAACAATCATGCCGATTTTCTTATTAAACACCACACCGGCATTATTAACCAGTACATCAATACGACCTTCTCGTTTGAATATCGACATAAAAGCAGACTTGACAGCTGCAGCATCCGTCACATCAAAATACAACGGTATTACACCGATTCCTTGTACAGCCACACATTGTTCCGCCCATACATCCATACTTCCTTCTTGTAGGTCACAAGCATATACAATAGCACCATCACCGACAAAACGTTCTGCTATCGATTTTCCGATACCCTGTGCAGCACCGGTAATGATACATACTTTATTCTCTAAAAATCTTCCCATCTCTATTATTTCAAGCTACGTCCTCCATCAATCACTAAATGGGTACCTGTAACCCATAATGAAGCATCCGACAATAAATAGATAATAGCATGAGCCACCTCTTCGGGCTTTCCATAGCGTTTTAACGGGTACACGTCGATATCTTTAGCTACATCTTCCATTGTCAAAAGTTTATTTTCTATCAATGGTGTCTGAATCCTTCCGGGATGCACAGCATTGCAACGAATACCCTTACCGGCCAATTCTAAAGCCGCATACTTCATATAAGTACTCAAAGCGCTCTTTGAAGCCCCATAAATTCCATTGGCAGGAGCCACATTACCATAAGCGGAAATAGAAGCCGTAAAAACTACCGAAGATGGATTCTTCATCTTTCTTTTTCGTACCAATAATTTCATGAGAAGCATGGGTGCAAATACATTGACTCCAAATACTTCCTCCAATACTTCAGACGAATAGAACTGTACAGGAATCATCTTTCCTATACCGGCATTACAGACAAAGCCATCCAACATAGGCAAAGAAGCAATCAATTCACCACATTCGTCCTCCTTAGACAAATCAGCGACAATGAACCGATGTTCCTTTCCTCCTTCAAGAGTTTGAAGCGTTTCATGCAAATTTTGTACGTTCCGGCCTGTCAGTATTAGAGTTGCACCCAATTTAGCGCACTCTATAGCCGTTGCCCTACCGATGCCGGAAGAAGCACCCGTTACAAGTATCGTCTTACCTTCTAAAGAAAAAGGATTATACATTACAGACGAGAAGATACCAAATTATACAAATCGCCAATGGTTACCTGTTTCTTCATGTCATCACCCGTAACCGTCACATTATATTCTTCATCAATCATGGAGATAATCATCAGAGCCACCAAGGAAGTATAATCATCCAACTCATGAAACTTAGTTTCAGTAGTCAATAAACCAGCATCTACATCATCAAATTGTTCAGCCAATTTCTCGATAAAATCAGTCATTTCCATATTCTTATTTATTTAGCTTTTACATTAATTTCTTAGCCGGATTCCCCATTACAGTTGTACCTTCTTTTACACGCCTTATAACAAAGCTACATGCACCCACATGTGCCCTATCTTCAACTACAACTCCATGATTCAAGACAGAAGAAGTATAAATATCCGCTTCATTCCCTATTACCGTTCCTCCCACACAGGTAACATGGGTATCAACCCGGTTCCAGTCTCCCATCTGTACATCATGTCCTATTACCGTATAAGATTGTATCAAATTATAACTACCAATCTTTGCATCTGCCCCAATACTGGTGTACGCTCCAACTATATTTCCTACACCTAATTTCACATTTGTTCCAATACGTGCCGTGCGATGAATTAGACTTATAAATAAAGCACCCTTATTTATAAGCTCTTCCATACATTTCTTGCGAATTGCCCCACCTATAGAACATACAAAAACATCATCTTTTTGTGGAATATAAGTACTTATTCTATCTAAAATAGGAGGATAGTTTGTAAAACCATCTAAAGCATAGAGGTTGTCATCTATAAATCCTTTCACAACAAACTCCTCGCCATACCCCCTACTCTCACGAGACATGTCATATAAAGTACGTCCCATGCCTCCAGCGGCAATGATTATGAGATTTTTCATAACGCTTAGCTTATAAATCAATATTCTTTGATCAAAATCATCTATAACTCACTTAATAAATTTCAACCTCAAACAACTCCTCAAAATAAAATACAATAGTTTAGGAGAAACATACAATAACATAAAATAATATTTAGCAGGACTACTCCACGAAGTCATCCGTACCCTTTCCTTTATATACTTTCGCACTAAAGAATCTGTATATACATAATCAACTAAATCACGAGCCTTACCTAGTGCTACAACTTTCACATACTTATTAAAAACAAATCCATTAAGCAACTTACAAACAGAATATACAAAACATTTGCTAGTTACTATTTTACATTCGGATTTACGGACTCGTTCATCTATACTATATAATGTATCAACAATTGATAAATCCACATTCATATTTAGATTTTTAGTAGCAGAATCTATATGTCGAACATAATTATAATAAAATCTATCAGTAACATATATTCTATGCGTATTAAGCAATACTCCTATAAAAAAATCAAAGACCTCACCTACTTTTATATTTGTATTAAATCTAACATTTTTAATTATTTCTCGCCTATACAACTTAGGTGTAATTGGAAGATAATCTACAAACATCAAAATATTTTCAAGATTATATACCCCAACAGGAATATTAGTCAAACAAAAATGTTTGATTCCATTCACTATATTGTAAAAATTAAAAATCAAAATATCAGCATGATATTTACTTGCTAGCACATACATCTCTTCGCACCAAGAAGCATCAATAAAATCATCCGGATCCAAAAAATACACATATTCACCACGGGCAACATCAAGGGCATCATTCCTTGCTTTAGATACACCTTCATTAGGTTTATCTATAACAACAACTCTATCATCTTCTCGTTCAAATTTCTTTATATAATTTAACGTATGATCTGTAGATCCATCATTTACAAATATGAATTCAACGTCATCAAACAATTGTTTTTTTAAGCCATCTATACATATAGAAATATAATTCTCCGAATTATAACATGGAATAACAATACTATTTTTTTTTCATACAGGCATAAAATGAAAGGGTTCATTCTTAATTGTAGCAGCAAATAATATTAGCAATAATACAACAACCATAAAAAGAACAGCGGCATTAATACTCTGTCTTGATTTCTTATACAAGAAGAATATCAAACACGCTATAACTACAAGTTTAAATCCTCTAAAATAACGAAACGGCCTAGCTAAAACCAAATTATTAACAAAAACAATCTGAGCCAAAGTTCCAAAAAAATACAAATCATATATTATATTAAATTTCCTCCCATAATAATAGCATTTCATTTTTTTACAATATGATACAATAATCAGATCCAATAAAATAAAAACATACATACTTACACCTGTTTTCGTAATATCCGCAAATCGATAAAGCACATCTTCAGTATACATTTCATATCCAGAAAGTGTAGCTAAATAGAATATAGTATCATTTATATTTGTCAACAAATCAACATTATATATAGCAACATAAGACACAACAAAAAGCAATAAATATTGAACATTAATACTATTAAAATAGTGATCTTTTTTCAGATATAGAAAATAAAATGGGAATAATATAACAGCAGAATAATGAAAACCAACAGAAATCAACACAAGAGTAAAGAATCCTACAATCCTCTTATCTATAACACAAGTAATAGCACATAAGAATATACAACCTGCAATATCTTGTCGAATACCATTCATCCAATGAATAAAGAATTGACCCATAAAAAGAGATACAATCAAAGCAGGATACAAGAATTTACAGTCTTTCATAAAATAGAAAAGACAAAACACTTGAATGAAAGCACAAACCGCAAAAAAAACGATTGGATGTACACCTGCATTACTAAGCGTATCACGAATTAATGCGAACAAAGGTTCATATTCCTTATGAAGAAATGGATTTATATATCCATCTAAATAACCTAAATGATCTTCACCGACATCGTATCGCATCCCAAATACAACAGCAAAAGAAAGGAGCATAAGGATTATCTCCCATCTAAAAAACAGATTTTTATGTATAGTTACATGCTCTCTATAAGATGCAATAGAAGCACAGCAAAACAGAAAACACATTATAAATGTATAAATAAATACTGAAAGCACGATATCAAATTATAAAAGACAGGTTATCCTTAAGAATATTTTCATTTACCGTTACATCCATACCGTCAACCATTCAACGCCTCTCGCAAAAAATCAAGACTCTTTTCACGCCACTCCACCAGCTTACCAGAATGATATTTTTCTAACAAATCAGCAAAACGAACACCACCTCTTCTCTCATTCACAACACAACGGAAAGGTTTTTCGAAAATAATAGAGAATACTGTTCCATGAAATGAATCCGTAATTACAAAACTAGCATCACGAAAAATAGCGATCCATTCCTCTATTGTCAGCTTGGCCTGTCCATAAGCGGAATAACGAAGGATAGGCAATCCTCTTTTTTTCGCCTCTTCTGTGATTATCAGATCTACTTCCTTTGCGGAATCTAGCACATAAGCAGCAAGATATCTCTTCTTAAAAACAGGAACTTTCATACACAACTCCGCATATGTCTCCTTTCTAACAAGTAACGTGGGATCGAGTACTGCCACAGCATCTATTCCCAAATATCTCTCGCAAAGAGCCACTCCACTTGTCTCTCGCACAGATACGGCATCAAAAAGCTGAGCTAAAGAGGAACAAACGGAGGTTTGTTTTTCTGAATATTCCCAATAGTCTACGCCAAAAGAAGCAGCATAGGCAACCCTTTTTCCCGAAAAATTCCCCGCAAAATGCAAAAACATATCCGACAAACGATTCACATTATATATCGGACGCCACGTTTGATCACTACCTACCAACAATGCTTCTAAACCATATTCTCTAATCATCTCCATCGAATAATTTCTACAAGTAGGAGTCTTGATAATATTTTTACTCACAAATTCCTCAAATAGCGGCATCCTTCTCTCTCTCCATCTCTTAAATCTTCTCCTGCGTGAAGGAATAAACCAAAGAAGCAAGGATTTGATCGTAGAAAGAATAAATCTTCCAATCGAAGGACGAGGAAGGATGTCAATAGTAATCGGCTCATGCCCCAACCGAATCAAGATATGCTGCAAGGCCCAATTCTGTAAAACTCCGCCATAATTACCTCTAAGAGGTTGTGTCAATATTCCTATTTTCATGATCCATATTTTTATCTTCTTTCTTATTTTAGTTAAAACAGGATAAACAAGTTCTTCTTTCTCAGTCTTATCAGGTCAAGTAAGTAGAGGGACTTTCATACTGACTGTCTCTAGAAATGCTTGTCAGATTTGAATGTGATTAACTAATACGTTTTACACTCTTTAGGTTGGTTCACTAAGATGCTATACAACTTCCGTTAGGTGAACTAAACAGCTTTACATTTAGCCTTGGGTAAACTAAATGGCTTTACAACATTTGCTGACAGATGAGTAAAGTGTCTCATCTTCGTCTTGGGCACAAATTTAGCAACTAACATTCACTAAAAACAGTGACGAAAGAAACCACAAAGCATCATTTGAACGTAAACATCCCAATGGAAGAACGAACGTGAAAAGCTCAAACCATTTTACCCCTCCATGTTAATATCTATTAATGAATAATCCTTACAATAAACAAAGGGCAAAGAAATGACAGACCATGTTATCAGCGGTATGATAAACTTCTTAACCTTACTCCTAATATACTTCATCTCATTTCCATTCTCAGGGCTTTTGAAGAAAAAGCCGCTAAAAAAATAAAAAGAGGACATAAAAAAACTTAGGGCATTAAAATAGAATTCGGATGCGGCACCTTTTGCATCAAAAAAACCATATATTATAAAAATATGCAGGACGAACATATGCAATAAGCATACACCTTTTACCGAATCAATAGAATAGTCTCTCACCATTGTTCTTGGATTTTAATCATACATAACAACGAATATGAACATTCAAAAACACATTCTTTCAATTAATATACTTTACCGGATATCCAATAGCCAATCAGTACGTTCAAATCAAGACACCCCCATCTACAGGGATTATATAGCCAACAATTTGCCTTGCTTCGCCACTAGTGAGAAAGAGAGCGGTTTTAGCTATTTCCTCAGGCATTGTAAAACGTTTACTCGGCTGTCCTTGGAAATAAGCGTTGTCTTCAAAGTTCCTATTATGAGGCAACGCTGGATTGGAGGTAAGGCATGTGCCAGGCGCAATACCATTCACCACGATATCATAAGCAATAAGTTTTCTTGCGATTCCACCAGTCAAGCTATGAGCGCCCCACTTGGCCACGGCATAAGGGTCGAAAAGTCTTTGGTAGCCGGCGATAGAGGTAATGTTGAGTATATTCCCCTTGATTTTATTGTCTATCATATACAGCCCTTCCATTTGGCACATCAAAAACATACTTTTCGTATTGATATCATATGTCCTGTCCAGTACTTCCGCAGTATATGCATTCCACGGTTCATACTTAGACATCCCACCTCCTACATTGTTCACGAATATGTCGATTCTACCCATCATAGAAACGGCTTCATCGAACTTCTGCTTATAAGAGTCAAAATCCAAGGCGTCCCATACCAACGTATAAAGCTTGGCATTACTTTCGGAAAGCTGGAAGTTTGACAGTTTTTCTTTACTTCTTCCAGTCACTATAACCTCAGCACCCTCTGCCAAGTACGCCTTAGCCATAGCTCTGCCCAATCCCTCGCTACCGCCAGAAATAAATACCTTCTTATTGGCATATCTGGCATCAGGATTGGTAAATGTAACAGAGACATATTTTACTCCCCCGTGTTTAAGGGATTTCAAGAAATTCACGATGTAAGACTTTATTCCCATAATTACTTATTATCTATTTTTTCCATTATGTATTTAGTGAATAATAGGGCTCCTCTCTTGTTAAGATAATAGCAGTTGCGAAACAAGGATTTGTCATCCGAAAATCCAGGCTCTTCCATACAGTCGAAATACCATGTCTCCCCCCCGTTGGCTTCTGTAATGAAAGAGTCTATCAGTTGTTCTTTGGCAGCAGCGGGAAATTTACGGCACAAAGATCTATGCATAGGTGGTATGACCAGGACCAGCCTTAACTTCTCCTCTTTGCAATACTCAATCATATCTTTTAACATTGATATAGTCCTATCATATACCGTTCTATGACTCTCCACGAATTTATCATTCAAGTTATTGATATTAAACTGAACAGTCCATCCCTTTATCCAATTCTCAGCATCACGCTCCAGTTGCCTATCTCTCATTATCACGTCTTTGGACGAAAAGACTCGTGTCCTTATGTCACGGATAAATTCCACCAATGGGTATATGGATATAGGGCTATTTTTATAGCCCTTTATTTTACTATTCCGGATATAGTGTCCACCGGGAATCGTTCGATAGTCCAAAAAACTATAGCAACGGTCTTCTATGTAATCCACCGCTCCACTGATCGACGTAAACGGACAAAGCGGATAAAACACAATAGCATTATCCTTTAGGAACTTGCGGTACCGCTTGAGTATCAAAAAGTCGCCTACCATCGTCTGCGGCGCCACAGCCCAGTTCATTCCCTTACATCTCATATCGCTGTAATCGAAATCATATACGCCGGAACTGCTGCCTAGATTCACAACGTCCAATGGCTCCTCTTTCATTTCCCAAAATTTCACGCAGTCTTTGAAAAGGACCTCGTTGTACCAATGAGAAGACTTAATGAATGTATTGATTTTGTTCTTTATATAATGTTTCATGAGATCTTCTGTATTAACAAATTCTCTGATCATTGTTTAGTCTTGCTCATCTTAGTCTGAATCCAACTGACTATTTTTTTTCTTTCGGCACGTGTTATTCCTACGTATAAGATAAGAATCATCAATACGACCTCTGTAAGCAAGGATAGAATAATGAACCTTTGCCATCCATCCTCCATCAAATATACGATGGCCGTAGGCACAATTACAGAACAGGCACCAACTAAGACACATGGGAGAACAGCGCCAACTAAAAGTTCACGTATGTTGAAATGTACATAAGAATAGACAATGAAATAAGCATCAATCATAACAGTTATATTAATGATGACGAGAACTATGAACACCGCATAGGCAGGAGCACCCATTTTCAATATGGCATAACTAATAGGTAAGGACAATATCATTATGGTTCCATTGAGCGAATTCCCCAGCTTCATCTTGCCGATAGCGTGAAAGGCCATAATCATGGACGCACGGAAAACCTCGGCAAGACTGAGTAAAAGTATGATCAAAGTGAATACATACGTATCAGGAGGAGTGGCTTTGCCCAGCCATAAGTTTAATATGAACCTCAACTCAAAACAGATGGGCAAGATTAATGCCAACATCAAGAAGAACGAATAACGTGCGGACTTAAACGTAAGCGAGTACATCCTCTCATAATTGTGTTCGGCAAAACTTTTAATTACCTGCGGCCTCGTGGCCATAAGAAAATTAATCACAAAATGGTTGACAGCCGTTTGGATTTGATAAGCCACCGCACGTGCCGCATTGACCATGGGACCGAAAAATAAGTTGAGAAGGATATTAATACCTTGCCCTTGGCTTATTGATGCCAATCCGCCAAACATCTCCCACCCTGAATAAGCCAGCTGCCTTTTATATAAAGTCTTATCCGTAATCCATCTGAAACGGCACTCCTGATAACGCCGATACGTATAAAACCTATAAAAAAACTGAATCAAAAAAGTATTCAGCATTAACAACAAAGCATAAAACACTAAGTCATCCATGGGAGATAAGGAAAGGAGGTAAGCGATAGCTAATCGCGAAAACGCATCATATAAGCCTACATAGGCATAAATAGACATATTTTCATGGGCTATCAGTGAAGCATTGTAAGGTACTTGGGTGAAGTTAACCATCACCGTAACAATAGAAAACTGATAGACCCACCACGCAGCCGATAGTCGTTCCACCGGTATAACCATTTTCTCGTAAAAGAACCAGAGGCCTATAGTCTCAGCCAACAGCAAGACAATAAAAGCCACAGCCATATGCAAATTCAATGAAACCGAGAAAGTTCTCTTCAGCATCTCTGCGTCCTTCATTCCCAATTCGTAAGCCAGAAAACGACTGGTTGATGAAGACAGGGCACCGTTAAGCACTCCTATTACGGCCACAATTCCACCTACCGCATTATAAATACCGTAATCCTCTACACCAAGCGTTTGAAGTATCACACGGGAAGTAAATATG
Organism: Parabacteroides sp. D25; assembly: GCF_000307475.1. Classification (NCBI taxonomy): domain Bacteria; kingdom Pseudomonadati; phylum Bacteroidota; class Bacteroidia; order Bacteroidales; family Tannerellaceae; genus Parabacteroides; species Parabacteroides sp. D25. The sequence goes on from NZ_JH976504.1 coordinate 316,322, forward strand.
CTTACCCCCATGACAAGTAACATACGCACATATAGAAAAAGTGTATTTTTTGCTATACGCTTATTTGTTGAAGATACTTCCTGACTCATTTCAGACTGCCCCTTTTATTTAAATAGCATTCACACGATTATCATTCGTTCACCCCGTTCTTCTGCAGCAGCCTCACAATACTATCTAGGCTGTCAAAATTTTCGGGAATGATGTCAATACCATCAATGACGATATCGTATTCGGTGTCGAGAGTATCGACCAGCGTCACTATATCGAAGGAATCAAGCATACCTTCCTCTATAAAGTTTACAGGCTCGCTGAAATCGAACTCGGGGCGTAACTCACTCAAAATCGAAATAATTTTCTCTCTCATAATCTTTTTCTCCTTTAATCTTGGCAATTATATACCTTTATTTATTTCTAATTAATACATAATCATAAAGTCTCTCTACTTCAAAGCCGTAATGACGGTAACGTTTAATGGCATTTTCGTTACTAGCTATCACCCAAAAGAGTTGACGCTTGGTGGCGTGGCCAGCTCGCATAAATTCATTGAACAATCGGGAACCAATCTTTAAATCCCGGTATTCGGGCAAGACAAACCAATAACGCAGATATAAGGTCTGCCCGTTCAGTTCAAAGATGATAAAACCGTAAACCTTTCCTTTTTCCTTATATACGAGCACACCCTTTCGGGATATGAAGTCCAGTATTTCCTCGTAACAAGGCAGCTGTTCAGACAAGGGGTCAAAGTTGGTATGGAGCATATCCTGTACCACACATGCATCAGCCTCTTCAGCGAGACATACATTGGGGACATCGCTCACTTTATACTCCAAGGCTCCGAGGCGACTCATACGGTAGAGCTGTTCATACACGCTGAAGCCTTGCTCCACAAACACATCTTTCAGACTCGCAATCTTTCCATCACCCACTATGTCAACGACCAGTTGCTCAGACAATATAGGTAAAACAGCCTTCAATCCCCCGACCAGTTGTTGCAAGGTAGTGGTAAGAAAAAACAGGTTGTTGACCGAATCGGTTAAATGGAGCAGAAAATAACCGTCAGGGAAAGAAACGTAAAACAACTCTCCTTTCTCTATCCATATGGAGTGCTTCTTCCTATCCAAGAAGAAATTGGACAGATAGCCCTTACGCAAAGAACGAATATCGCTCACAAAGCCATTAATCTTATCAAGTGAATCTATCTTATCCATTGACTTGGTTATTATAGAACAGGCGGTCAATCTTACCGTTCGTATTACGCTGTAACTCTCTGATATGATGATACACAGTGGGCTGCATATAACGAGGAATGCTAGTAGAGATAACCTTGCGGAAAGTTGCCATGTCAAGTTCCTCTGTAGCCTGATAGAACATCACAATCTTCTTGTTTGCAAAGTCATAAACGACGCAACAGCTATCCACCATGTGACTACCAAGAATTGCAGTCTCTATCTCGCCGAGTTCGATACGATAACCATTGTGCTTAATTTGAGAATCTACACGACCCACATACATAATTTCTCCATACTCATTCTCATAAACGACATCACCCGTACAATAGATTGTCTCCGGATAATAATTATGTAGAGGATTCTGTATAAAGGCTGAAGCAGTCTTTTGGGGACTGTTATAATAACCAAGAGCTAGCGAAGAACCTCGTACACAGAGTTCTCCTTGTTCACCCTTTGCCGCCCGACGTTTGCGATCAACGAGAATCAACACGTCACTGTTGCGACACGGGAAACCTATAGGCAGAGGTTCACTATCAGAAAACTCTCGTTTCACTTCATAGAAGGTACAGTCAACAGTAATTTCCGTAGGCCCATAAAGGTTAGCATAACGGCAGTTGGGGAGGTGCTTACGCCAGTAATTAAGGTGCTTATTTGGCATTACTTCACCGGCAAAGAACACATCCTTCATGTATATAGGCTTTTTTGTTTCGAAAATATTGAGATTGGCTACATTGATGAGCACAAAAGGAACCCAAAACACGAACGTAATTTTCTCCTCATTGAGATAGTCAACCAACTTGGCTGGGAATGCGAAATTACTTTCTGGAATAATATTAAGCGTCGCACCAGTGGAATACATAAGGTAAATATCAAGTGTTGAGTTGTCAAAATAGAAAGGGGCTTGATTACCAATTACTGCATCACTCATAAAGTGAAACGTATCTTTCGCCCAATCGATATAGTCAATTACACCACGATGCGAGACAACCACACCCTTGGGAATTCCCGTTGAACCACTGGTAAAAATGCTGTAAACAGGATCAGTATCAATCTGATGAGTGAACTGTGAAAAAGCATTTTCTATATTTATATCACCCTCAATTATATCTTCAGCCACAAGAATCCGTACATGGGTAAAATCCCTAAGGGTTTCAATATGAGAACGATCAGTTATGAGCACTTTAGATTCAAGAGTCTTGATAATACTGCTGACACGAGAAACGGGAGACTTTGTATCAAGAGGCACATAAAAGTTTCCACTCATATTAATACCTGCAAAAGACTCAATCATCTTGCCCCCTTTCGGAATGTAAACACCAATTGGGTTATTTAACCCGATATTCGTATTCACGAGAGCAGCCGAAATCTTTTGCGCATTTCTCCACAAATCACCAAATGTGATAGACATTTCCGAATCTTTAACAGCTATTTTCGCAGGAAAGCGACTAACAGTAGACTGGAGATATTCAATAACAGATTTTTGCATATCTAATAAATATTTTTCGATTCTTACGAGTAATGGATCGGTCACTGTTTATTCAGCGGTTCATAGAAATGAGTTTTGGAAAGATCCAGAGCAACACTTCCACACGTAAGGCCAGCGCCATAGGAACAAAAAACGGCATGCCTCGGACGGTTTGCCTTGTTCAATCCATAAAGATCACATAACAAATTGGGGATAGTGGAGCTACTTGAGTTACCAAAGTCCTTCATGTTCACTGGAAATTTCTCTTGACTTGACTTCAATGCCATTCTAACATTCTTAATAATCAACTGACTGGATTGATGCAACGCATATATATCCACATCAGAATCCTCCCATTGCATCAAATCCATCACAGTGCGGATGCTCTTAGGGCCGTTTACTATACTAAATGAGAAAACCCCCATTCCATCTTGGTATATATACCCACCATGGGGCATCATGATCCGATCGTATCTCGCACCATCTGAACAGAGATGGAAGGCCATGCCTGTTGTTCCTTTTGAAATCAGTGAAGCAGTACCTATATCGCTCGCATCAATACTACCAACAGCTTTAGGGTCAAGACAATTCTTCAGCATATCACCTCCAAGAACTAAAACATTCTGACATAATCCACTATGTATCCACATGGCTGCTTGCATCAAACCATAGATATAACCGGTACAACCATAATTAATATCCAAGCAAACGGTCTCATTCTTCAATCCTAATTTATGCTGGAGATAGACAGAAGTATCAGGGAGCGCCCAATCACGAGTCACAGTCAATACAACCAAGCCGTCTATGCTCTCTCTGTCGATGTTATCCTTACTGATTAGATATTCAGCAGCGTTGAAGCATAAATCGGATGATTTCTGATTCGCATCGGTTCTGTAAACCCATTCAACTCCTGTCGTACGGATAACATCTCTTGTTTCTTTTTCACCATATTGCTCGGCGAAAGAAGATAAGGAAATCTTATTACTCGGTAGCCAGCTTGCAATACTGCGGATAGAGACATCTGGTATGATTGTTTTCATGCCTTTCTTTCTTTTACGATATTGAAAAGATCTTCAATTGTATCGGCATTACGCACGTCTTGGGTGTCCAGCTCCACACCATATTCTTGATAGACCATCGCTACGACACTAAGACTTGTTAGCGATGACCAACTATCCAGTTCATGAAAATCCAAATCAGCTTCAAAAATAGCAGGATCTTCCTCTTCGAATTGGGAAACAAATTTGCCAATAAAATCTTTTAATTCCATATATCAAGTATTTTTTATCTAAGCCTTCCAAAGAATATTTTTCTCCACCACCACGGCAGGATCACCTTTCACTATACTGAAAGCAGGTATGTGACCGGAAACCACCGAACGAGCAGAGATTATGGCACCTGGTTCGATTACCGCCCCAGGCATCACCGTACAGCTTTCCGTTAACCATACATGTTCTTTGATGGTGACGGGAGAAGAGGTTTTATATCCGCGAATAGATATAAAGTGTTCCCCGTTGTTATCGCGGATAGTGACATTACGTCCACATCCGGTATACCGTCCGATAGAAATATGGTCAGCGCATATGATCGTCAAGCCAATATTCGCACCTAAACCACCTCCTATTTCCAAAGTAGCGTTCCTGAACACCTCAATGTCGGCACCATACGCAACACTATAAGGTTCATATTTAATCTCCATCCTCCCTCCGTTCTCAATCAAGAGCCTGCTGTCCAGGCGAGATCCTTTGACACGCTTACTTCCAAAATAGAAGGGCGCATTCAGTATCAGCTGGGCTTTGGATCCCATGACTATAGTACAGTACTTATTTATGATGAAGAATTTTCCTTCCAAAACATTTCCTTTTACTTGTCCGCAAAAGAAGTTATATCGAAAGTTTTTTGTCCATGTACCAAGACTCCATCCTGAGGCTTTTTTTACGCTAAATAAGAAACGGGCTACGTTCTTAAGCTTTTCCTTGACGCTAAACCCCTTCTTCCCAAAATGGGGCAGGTACTTCTTGATGCAGGCATCCAGTGATTCATTGAGGGTAGCATAGAACGCATCCCTGTCGTGACTAGAATGGCACAAAGGCTTCATTAAAAGGCGATTTCCTGCTATGGCCTTGTCTAGAGGGAAGTCCTGCTTTTTCAGAGTTTTAATATTCTGTATCAAGTCAGCGCCTTTTTTGCTATGCACAAAGACTACGGACGTTCCCAAATCATTGTCAAGCTCTTTAGGTATATACTTTTTATCAGCCCATAAATCACCAATGGTAATGTCTGTAGCTCTAGGGAAACCCTTGAAGGGGCATTCAAAACAACTCGGCCGACATACCTCAGGAACGATATAATTCAGAATACGCCACGGATTGTTCTCCAACGTTTGATATTCGACATCTCTATTTTCAAAGAGAATTTTAAAAGTATGCTTACGCCATCCCAACTCCTTGTTTTTAGCTTTAAAATAGACAACCTTTGAATGATGCTTGTTTTCCAGATATTCTATGTACTTCCGGAAAAGCAATGGCGAGGCTATACCCCTACAGATATAATCCACCAAAATCAAGTTGTCATAAGTTTTGTGCAGGAAGCCGCGCAGGGCTGCCATCTGACATGGACCTCCACAAACAAGCACGGGCTTGCCAGTCTTCAAGGCTTCACGAACAGCGATATAAAATCCATCGAAACGGCTCTGAAGATATTTGCTAGAGCGCAAACGAGGCAAGTCGGTCTTATCTGCTGAAAGGAACTGAGACACTGACCAGTCTTCATTATAGACCGCACCACCCACGTAGCCGCCTTGCTTGTAAACGTATTCGGCAAGGGCTGTGAACGCTCCACCAGAAGTGCTGTCGAAACGTACCTCGATATTCTTATGTATGGCGGCATAGCAAACAGGAATCTCAAAATCATTTTTCTTTAGCTCTTCAGAGTGCAGATTGGGGCAGACCTTTTCACAAAGACCACAATCTGTACATTTATTTTTATCAACTTCCGGGTACCAAAATCCCTCTATATCGGTCTTGAAAGTAATAGCCTTATGGGTACATACATCACCACAAGCATTGCAGCCACAGCATTTACTTTTATCTGTAATTTGAATCATTTATAATATAATTTATATCGAACGTAAACAGTCATTTTAAACCTGCAAAAACCTAAAATGAAATATTTTTAATTTTATTTCACAATAAAGGGGTTATATGTAACTATTCAGCAATAACAAAGACATGGTACATTGTCATCCTATAACGACAAGATGGTATTGATTGCCTTAAGTTGTGATTGTTTGTTCTTCCAGACAGTGTCGGCGACAAAATGACGATCCTCCGTCATAATAAACTTTGCATTTGCGATAACAGCATAATTCAAGAATTTATTGTCATTCGGATCTGATTTTATCAAATTAAACTTATAATAAGGAGTAAGGAAGCTGATATATAGATTGTTCAAAATAACATCTAAGGTTAGTTTAGTCATCTCTTTTCCCGTCAGTTGCTCTAATATTTCTTCATTTTCATTAAGGATCTTTCAGATGCACATAATTCATTTGCGTCATCTAAGAACGACTGCCATATTCAATGATATCGGTTTCTACTCAGAAGACTTTGAATCAAACTGTTCGTATCCAATACGATTTTACTCATCGTTCAAATCTATACGAAAGTGTATTGTCCTCAGCTCGTCAAGCTTCTCCTGATTGAGACCTCTCGAATCCCATAACTCATCCAAACGTTTGTCCAATTTTTGCGAGAAATATTTCGTCAAAACCGCTTTCATCTCTAATAGCTTTTCCTCCGAGCCATCAAAAGCAAAAAACTTCAACAAATGTTGTTGCACGGGATTAAATACTGTCACTTCCATATTCTTTTGTTTATTCATCCAAAATAGATGCTTGCATATCAAATTGATTGTATGAAAATATAGTCAATTCCTTTTACCACAAACATTTCTCCTTGAAATATTCCCTCCTCAATCCAACTCCTCAAACCGAGAATTCTGGCTCTTGAACTCAGGCACGAATACTTTCATCTCCCTCACCATCGGGAGGATCTGGACACGAAGGGATAATTCGATTAATACATGGATATGTGTTATCACATCCTTATAGTCATACTCACGAACCGCCGCCACCCGAATTTTCTCGTGAGGAGTCTCTTTCGTATTCTCCTTGTTGTTCAATAGCTCCTCATATAGTTTCTCGCCGGGGCGGAGACCAGTGTACTTGATCTCGATGTCTTTGTCTACCTGTAATCCGGACAGCTCGATCATACGCTTCGCCAAATCCGCTATCTTCACCGGCTCACCCATATCGAAAATAAAGATCTCACCACCCTTGCCCATTGTACCGGCCTCTAACACCAGGCGACAAGCCTCCGGGATAGTCATAAAGTAACGGATGATATCGGGATGGGTGACCGTCACTGGACCTCCCTGAGCGATTTGTTCCCGGAAACGGGGGATAACCGAACCGTTGCTACCCAATACGTTTCCAAAACGGGTCGTAATGAAACGCGTCTCGCCTTTCACCTCTCCTCGCTCGATCGCAAGGCTCAAGCTCTGTACGTAGATTTCAGCCAAGCGCTTGCTACAGCCCATGATGTTCGTGGGGTTCACCGCCTTATCTGTACTGATCATCACAAACTTCTCCACACCATAACTTACAGCGGCATCTGCCATCACACGGGTACCGAACACGTTTGTTCGAATCGCCTCGCAGGGGTTCTCTTCCATCAAGGGGACATGCTTGTAGGCCGCCGCATGGAACACCACTTGGGGGTGCCAGTTGCGGAACACATAATCCACACGGTCCGGGCTACGGACATCGCCGATTACTGGGACAAAGTTTAGTCCCTTGTATTTCTCTTCCAATTCCAGACGGAGATTATGCATCGGGGTCTCAGCGGAGTCGAAGCAAACCAACTTCTTAATCGGGAAATGAGCCAGCTGGCGACAGATCTCGCTACCGATACTGCCGGCGGCTCCCGTGACAAGCACGGTCTTCCCTTCCAACAGATTGCCGATTTCGTCCAGATTAATATGGATCTCCTCACGACCCAACAAATCCTCGATACGGATCTCTCGGACGGAACGTTTCGCCTCACCTCCACGTAGCTCCTCCATCTCCGGGACTACCAATGTCTTCAAAGAGGCCTGCTCGCAATAACGGATCAAACGGTCACGCTCCTGATGGGCAACCTTTATATTGGGGAAGAGAACGCCATCCAAACTGTTGCGAGGGATCAAGCGATACAGATCCTCCACGTTCTCGATCTGGTAGACCGGCAACTCCGCAATCCGGATGCTTTTCTTGGAATTACCAAAGGAAAGGAAGCCCATGATGCTATAATTCTGCATGAATACCTGACGGTTAGCCGATGTGGCGATCATCACGCTTTCCTCCTCCGTGCCAAAGACCAGTACCCGCTTGCGTTTCTTACCAAGTTGCAGGAGGACGCTGTTATAGACATTGATCACGAAGACACGCAACGTGACCAACATCACGATCGTCAACGTACTGTCCATGATTCCACCCAACCAATAGATAGAAGGGCTGAAACGGGCTTTCAATAGCCAAAGCAGCAGGAACATCAAGAGCGACTTGCCGATCGCAGCACCACCGATCCGCCACAAGCCACGCAGCGTGGAATGGCGAATAACCCCATGATATGCTTTGAACAACAAGAACGAAACGATACTGGCCACAAATGAGGAGAGGCCCACTTTCAGCACATCCGGCTCTCCAATACGTATATGCAGAATGGAGAACATTCCTAGTACGCCCAGCAACGATACGGAAAGCGAGACGAAAAGGTCCGCACTAAAAATGATCCAACGGTTGATATACCGCAAATTCACCAGACGGCCTAAGGCCAATCGCCATCTGCCCTTATGAAAATCCATCATTTGTATTTTGTTTGTTTTATATTCAATGCCCTAACTTTTCCCAACGGCGGTGCCTGTGACTCGTGGCGTCCCGAAGCGGCGGGCGTAATACAGCTTTCCGTCCGCAAGATCGTACCATCACCATGGTGGATGATTTGGATCGCATGGGTTGCATTGGGCACGATCTGCACATTGCAACCGTAGATATGGAAGACGAAACGTGCTTGTTCCGCCCGCTCATAGTTTTCTGTCATATCGTAATTTTTTCAGTAAGGTTATCACTTTTCGTTTCCCTTGGAAAACGAGGTATATATGAATTGCCCTGTGAAGTATATATCAATTGCCTAACACAGTATATATCCTCGGGCATATGCAGTATATCTTCTCAAAAACGGCCAGTTGAGCGGTGTCTGAGACGGCTGCTCCACGCATCGTTAATACGGGCACGGATGTTGCTGACGCTTTTACCCTTCGTGATTCGGGGGGTGATGGGTAGAAAGAGGCGGATGAAACGCTCTTTGACCATCTCCTCGGGGGTTATTTTCGGCTCGTTCTCTTGCATGACCAGAATGACTTGGGCCAACTCGGTAACCGTCCGGCACTCGACGATCTGCGCAAGATAGCGTTCCAGATCCTCTTCTTTATTTATATAGGCACGAAAACGGATCGTTTCAGGCATGAGACCGGATCTACCGTCCCCCTCTTCTTGGGAGGTCTCCCCGCAATATTCCCCCACATAGAAGTTCTGGATGGCTTCCGTAGCGTTGGGGAGTATCTGGTTATTGCCGCCGTGTATGGTAATCGTTATATCAGACATAAGGTATATATGAATCGTTTGTCAATGAAAAGTAAACAGTTTGTCAACGGTTATCAGCGGATTTGATTTCGCTATCCGGGGGTTGTACTTTCGCATTGTCAACAATAAGTTTAATCTTTTTAAAAAAAGAAGTATGATTAATTATTCAACTTACATGTGGAAAAGTCCACTGGATGAGACCGCAAAGGAACAGGCGTACGCCAAGAACCAAGTGACGAAAGTGATGAGTTTCGATGATTTCGTGAAGCACATCTCAGATCACAACGGTGTTTTCACACGCGGCACGGTAAAAGGCGTGGTAAGCGACACCTGCTCATGCCTAGTGGAACAATTGCTGAACGGCTACAAGGTACAATTCGGCGAACTGGGAATCTTTAGCATCTCCATCACCTGCGAGCCGGCCGCTACACTCAAGGACTTCTCCAGCGATAATATCAAGGCAGTGAACATTCTATTCAATCCGGGTATAGACTTCGAGAACCTACGTTCTAAGGCTGAATTCAACCTAGTAACCAGCCGTGCGATCCAAGCCGCCTCGCTGAAGGCGGTAAAGGAGAATAAAGACACGGTAGACTTGGCTGCGTTGAAGAAAGGAGACTCAGAATCTCCCGATGAGATCTAAATCCTGCCATTGAGAAATACGGCTCTTAACCATGAAGCTTATTTTATTCATTTATTTAAAGACTACAAGTATGAAAAAAACAAATTGGAAGAGCGTCTTGCTCTACATCATCCGCATTGTCGAACTGGTCATCACCGGTGCCGCCGGTGGAGCCACTAGCGGTTGGATCGGATGAGAACCATCACGCTGATTATCGTGCATTGCTCTGCCAATAGGCAGGGCAGCACTTTACGGATGATGGACATCGACCGTCTGCATCGCTCTCTCGGCTGGAATGGCTGCGGATATCACTTCGTTATCCCGACCGATGGTACGATCGAGACCGGTAGACCCCTTGAACAAGTGGGCGCTCACTGTAAGAACCACAATCGGTACAGTATCGGGGTTTGCTATATCGGAGGACTCGCCAACGATGGAAAGACTCCCATGGATACCCGAACGGAAGCCCAACGAGAAGCCCTACAGGGTTTGTTTCGTGAATTGCATCAGCGATTCCCCAAAGCCCTAATCGTGGGACATCAAGACTTGGACCCGTCGAAATCCTGTCCCTGTTTTAATGTCGTGAACGAGTTTTCCGATTAGTTTAACGCAGGGAGTCCCTTCACCTCCCTCGTATGCCACGCTTGGTAGGCGGGAGCGGAGAGTTCAGGTACAGTCAATAACTTGTAATCCGCCCCGTTCTGCTTAGCTATATGTTTTCGTTCATACAAACGAAGGGAACGATCCGTTACGGAAACCATGACAACCGGAAAAGGATAAGCGTACAGGCGCATCGGCGTGATCTCACTATCCGGAAAGGCACGACGCAATTGATAAGCGGAACGTTCGAACGCGACCCAATAAGATCCCGTACAATATAAATGGATCGAGGTCTGATTCGCACACTCACGATTCATGATCTCTCTCAAATGCCCTTTCAGCAATAGCATCAAACGGATACCGGAGGGAGTTTCGCTTTCCTTTCTCATGACAGTCTACTATTTAATGTTTTAGCCAAATATCGTAATCGTGTAAACGCTGTATCAACAAGGCCTTGCTTCTCTTAGGCGAAGGGTCATCCCGCCAGGGATCTACCAGCTCATGCGCCATACGGTAATACAGGTTGCTATTCGTGCAGCCGTAAAGCGTGACGAGCAGCAAGGCACGAGAATTCACTGCCTTAACCAATGGAAGCATATTGCGTAGGGTGGAATACAAGCGTTCAAACTCCTCTTCCTGATCCAACAGCTTATAGGCCGGAAGGAGTAATGAGTAAACCTTGCAACGCATCACGTCGGTCTCCACACGAAGGGAAGCATAGCCCTTCAGCACCTCACGAACCAAAAGTTCGTCTTCCTTTCCCAATTTGCCCGAGAGATAATAACGCCCCAACGCCTTGTGCATACCTTCCGATAAACGATCGTTATCCAAATGGGTATAAACATGCTTGCCTTTCGTATTCAACTCGATCAGCTCATACTCGCCTTGCCTTACCTCAAATAGAGGAACCCACATACAGTCAAGGATACGTACCATGACATCCTTATGACCTCCACCCGGTTGCACCACCACCTCAGCCTCCATCCCCATGAAAGAACCCGAGGTGATACGTACACGGTCACCTTTCAGCAAGCGACCGCTATCCGGTACGTACACCGGAAGCTCATTGGAATAAGATTCAGCCATCCAGCGTAAGGTCTCCATCTCATGATCTGACAGGTAAGGAAAATAAGAGTGTTCGCCCACGGATACCCGAGGAAGAAGATTATATAAGGGCATGATACGTTTCAAACGGAAAATCTCATTCTCCGAAGCATGGATAAACACATAGTTGTATAAAAGAGGCTTCCTCGTATTGACCATCTTGCCTCCCACCTTGCGAGCCTCGACATACGAGGGGGCAAAGTACTCGAACAAGGGTTCCCCACAACGTTTACGACGGGAAAGCTCGGCATCTAATCCTTTTGACGAATAGATATTATCACGTCCCCCAACAGCGGTAGGAAGCGTCAGTACGTACCAGCGTACAGCCTCCTGACTACGGCGATTGCGTATATGCACCATAGCTCTATCAGAGCTATTACTTGTCACGATATTCATTGAGGAAGATAATTCAGAGCCTTATCAAGATATTCTTGTAATACCCTGATAAATAAATACTTATGTGAAAACAAAAAAGGAATTACTGAAAATTTGCATCCCTTCAATACTCATGCTACTTGGCGAGTAGCCTTAACAAGAGGAGTGAAAGGATATTCCTTAGTTGTAGAGACGGAGCGTGTCCCGTTTCATCCCCTTACAATGGTATTTTAGTTACTATCAGGCGGTGGGAGACGGAGCACGCTCCATCTCTACATGATGTTATATGGAATTTACTTCGGATAACGTGATGATTTCGGAAATAACGAGGCCATTTCGTTTCTATTGCCATGTCTATACATCAGAAATAAGAACGAAGATTTAAAGAGAATTAAGGTTGAAACACAAACAAAGCCTAATGTTTGCTTGTGTTATGTTATTTTTTACTACATTTGCGGCATGAAATGAACGCTACTCGCCAAGTAGCAGTCAGTTTGGCTACTCGCCAAGTAGCGTACTTTTCTTCACCCTACTTTCGGCGCATAATTATACACACTCTCGAAACAAAGTTTGTTTACGGTTGAGAGTTTTTCTAAAGAGAAACTCTTCAAGTATATTTGCGTAGTCTTGATAGATTTATGCCCTAACAGTTCACTGATCATCTCAATCGGTACGTTTTGCTCCTTCAAGGTCGTGGCGAAAGAGTGACGAATCGTGTATGAGGTAACCCGAGTATGAATGCCAATGGATTCCGACAGTATTTTCAATCTGCGGTTAAAACCTCCTAATACGGTATTATATTCCTTGTAGGCATCCTCACCGGTCTTCATTCCCTCTAAAAAAGGAAACAGATAGGGCGAATCCTCGGTTGTATCGGCTGCCAACTCATTCAGCAGCCCTTGTGCCTCCGCTGGGATCTCCACCTGTATAAGGGATCCGCTTTTCTGCCGATAATAAGACAAGATCCCTTCCTTGATATCCTCCTTTCGCAAATGCGCCAAATCTACGAAAGCCATCCCGCAAAACAAAAACATCAGGCAAAAGGCTGATTGGGTCCTCTTCTGTTGCGGATCTGTCACCGGGCTTGTCATCAGCAAGCGTAAGCTTTCCGAAGGCAACGCCTTTTTACGTTTACTCTCAACCCCCGTAAACACATGCTTAAACAAATGAGGAATATAGGCAGCCTCACCCACCTCTACCGCTAAATTATAGATGTGACGAATCCGGCGCATATAAGTAGATACCGTGTTACGAGCACATCCCTTGGCCAACAGCCAAGATTGATAACGCAAAAGTGTATCCCGATTAATATACGCATAAGGAATCTCTTCCCGGCCACAAAAACATTTAAACGACCTCAACGCATCTTGATAACTCTTCGCCGTGGAATAACGCTTTTTCTCACGCAGGCAGGTGATATACGTAAGTACACCCACCACAAAATCATTCTCATTCATACTTTATCTCCTTAAGAATTAATACATAAAAAAATCCTCTATCTCTCGTTTACACAGGAAAGATAGAGGATCTTCATAAAATCCTTAAAGAAATATATTATTTTCCGGCTTTCTCAGCAGCAGCTTTCTTATTGATCTTCTTCTTCTGCAACTCGTAAGCGATCGGAGTAGCGACGAACAAAGTAGAGTATGTACCGATAATGATACCTAATAAGATAGCGAACGTAAAGCTTCGGATCGTGCTACCGCCCAAGATGAAGATACACAATACAACCACCAACGTAGTCAATGATGTATTAAATGTACGACACAAGGTAGAGTTCAACGCATCATTGATCACTTGATAACGATCACGCTTCGGATACAAAGCGATCGTCTCGCGGATACGGTCGAATACAACCACGGTATCATTGATAGAGTAACCGATAATCGTCAAGATAGCTGCGATAAACGTCTGGTCTACCTCCATTGAGAACGGAAGAACCTTCCATAACAAGGTATAGAAAGAAATGATACACAATGTAGTCGTAGCAACAGAGGCGAACGCACCCACAGAGAATGACACATCACGGAAACGAAGCAGGATATAAGCGGCCATACAGATCATGGCGAAGATTACCGCTAAGATAGCGCTATTCTTGATATCGTCTGCCATGCTAGGACCCACCTTCTGCGAACTCTGTATGAAAGTAGTCGTGAACTCATCTAATGTAGTTCCTTCCGGAAGTAAGGATTTCACGCCCTCAAACAATTTATTCTCGATCTCTTGATCTACCGTAGGATCGTTATCATTGATCTTATAGTTGGTAGACACACGTACTTGATCAGCTGTACCGATCTGGATAACACTAACAGAACCGTCTAACTGAGCGTCCAGCATATTACGAACATCGTCAGTCTTCACCTCTTGATTGAAACGGATCACGTAATTACGTCCACCCGTGAAATCGATACCATTATTCAAGCCGATCGTCATAAAAGAGATAGCACCTAAAACGATGATTGCCGCCGGAATTAAATAACCGACTTTGCGAGCACCCAAGAAATTGATCTTCGGGTTTGTCAACAAGTCTTTCGTAATAGAAGTCGTGAATGTCACGTTCTTCAATTTATCTTTCGCTAACAATGCCTCATAAACGATACGAGTCAAGAACACGGCTGTAAGGAATGAAGCGAACAAACCGATGATCATCGTCGTAGCGAAACCACGGATAGGACCCGTACCGAAATAGAACAATACGATACCGGTAATGATAGATGTCAAGTTTGAGTCGAAGATAGCGGAGAACGCATTGCTGTAACCGTCGGCGATAGCCTTTCCTAAAGACTTACCGGCACGAAGTTCCTCTTTCGTACGCTCATATATCAATACGTTAGCATCGACTGCCATACCCAGCGTCAACACCATACCGGCAATACCCGGCAAGGTAAGAACGGCTTGGAAAGAAGCAAGGATACCCATCGTGAAGAAGATGTTCAATACCAAAGCACCGTCGGCGATCAATCCCGGAATCAATCCGTAGAATGCGCACATATAAACCATCAACAGCACCAATGCCAAAACGAAAGAAATCACACCGGCATTGATAGCCTCTTGTCCCAAAGACGGACCAACGACGTCTTCTTGAACGATATGTACGGAAGCAGCCATCTTACCCGATTTCAATACGTTCGCTAAGTCCTTCGCCTCTTCCGGTGTAAAGTGACCGGTGATTTGTGAACGACCTCCCGTGATCTCATCGTTTACGTTCGGAGCGGAATAAACCATCTCATCCAAAACGATAGCGATCTGGCGACCGATATTCTCTTTCGTCAAACGAGCCCAAGCCTTAGAGCCTTCGGCATTCATAACCATGTTAACCATTTGCTCTGAACGACCGGCTTGTTGCATAAAGTCAGCGTTAGCATCTGTTACTACGTCACCACCTAAAGCGGGACTTCCGTCACGGTTCGTTACCTTCAAGGCATATAACTCAAAGAACTGCTCTTTATCATCGATCGCCTTTACACCCCATTTTAAAGCCAAGTTACGAGGCAATACCTCTTTCACTTGTTTCATGTTCAGGTATTCGCTGATCTTCTCCATATCTTTTGCTTGAGCGATACCTACCGTCGAACCCGGAGACAACTGACCGTTGTACTGGCTAATCTGCAATAAAGCAAATAATGGATGTTGCTTAGCGAACTCTTCCATGCTTTGATTAGCTTCCGTATCTTTTTTATCTTGACCGAGCTCAGCCAACAAAGAATCGGCCTCACTTACATTCGCATCAGCGGCATCAGCGATTTTCTCAACATTATCGGTAGCAACAGAATCAGCGGAAGCCTCCTTACTTAGGATAGTAGCCAATACATTATCAGCGGCAACCAATTGTTGATAGATTTCCGGCAACTTATAAGTTTCCCAGAATTCCAAGTTAGCGCTACCTTGAAGCAACTTACGAACACGTTCCGGTTCTTTCACACCCGGCAACTCAACCAAGATACGACCCGCTGTCTCCAAACGTTGGATGTTCGGAGAAACCACACCGAAACGGTCGATACGAGTACGCAATACGTTGAATGAGTTATCAATCGCACTCTGCAACTCTTGTTTCAAAACAGAAACAACCTGAGCGTCTGAGCTCTGGGGCGTGATTTTATCTTTTAACTCGAATGTACTGAAAATAGCGGAAAGACGTGCGCCGCTATCCAACTTCTTATACTCCTCAGCGAAAAGGTCGATGAAATCTTTTTGGCTAGTCGCTTGATGCGCATAAGCTAAATCCAACGCCTTGTTGAAATTCTCGTCTTGGTTGTTGTTAGACAACGAACGGATTACATCCGCCACGTTCAACTCAAGGACAACGTTCATACCGCCCTTTAAGTCAAGACCTAAACTAATTTCCATTTCACGGCATTGCTTAAGCGTATAGCCTAACCATACCTTCTGAGTAGATAGTGAGTCTAAATAAGCACTCTCTTTCGCAGGATCTCCACCCGCATACTCAGCGGCTTTACTGTTGTAATGTTGCGTCACGAACGAGAACGACAAATAGAACAAACAGACAAGCGTAAGTAACACCGCGAAGACCTTTACAAATCCTTTGTTTTGCATCTGAATCTTAGGTTTATGTTATTACATTATTTATATTCGTTTTTTCACAGGGTGCAAATATAGACTTTTTTTCTTTGATAAAGAGCAATTAGTATAATTATTTGTCACGCTCATAGTTTATTTCAAACGCAAATGTATATCTTTGGGGCTAAAATAATAAGGAAAATATACCATGAAACAGTTATTATTCGCTCTGTTATTTATCCCCGCCCTGCTATTCGCACAAGAGGATCAACACTATCTGGCAGGGGCCGTTCCGGTTGCAGACGGTAAAGTCGTTTTTACCCGAGAGATTAATGCCCCCTCTTTAAGCAAGGCACAAATCTACCAACAACTATTAAAATGGGGACAAGAAAATTTTAACACAAAGGAAAGTAGAGTAGCTTATCAAAATGAGGCAAAAGGCGAGATCGCCATTATCGGAGAAGAATATATAGTATTCTCCAGCACAGCCTTATCCCTCGATCGGGCGATGATGAAATACCGTATTATCATTGAATGTAAGGAACATGCTTGTACCCTGCAACTTGCGGGCATCCGATATGAATATAACGTGTCTTACCAGAACGAGCCGGAGAAATACCTAGCCGAGGAATGGATCACGGACGAGTATGCCTTGAATAAGAGCAAGACGAAATTGAACCGTATCAGCGGTAAGTTCCGTAAGGCCACGATTGACTTCGCGGACAAGACGTTCGATAGCGCAACCAACACATTAGGCGCACAGTTGCTGACAACCGCACCGATAGAACCAGTATCCGCTCCGCAACGGGAAACACGAGCTGTGGCACCGATGGAAGGTTTCGTAGCGTTCCAAGCTGACAAAATACCTAGCACGATCCTCCAAATGTTACCGGACAACGCTTTACAAATCAAAGCCGTAAAAGGAAATACGACCGACGCAAACGTTGAATGGAAAGGCATAGGCAATATGTTCGGTAAAACGATCAGTACAATCTCCATATCCAAAGATAGTCCTGCTTATAAAGCGATTGGCAATAACGATGTATATCGATTATCCTTCTCCAAGCCCGGCACATCTGCCGATGCGCCATGGATTATTATCGAGTGCCGTAAACAAGGCGAGACCTCCGAAGGACAGCAAACGATGTTAATCGGCGAGATTACGAATGTATGGATCAAATAACGAAAAAGAGAGTTGCATTTATGAAAAAGATTCTATTATTAATATATATGATGTTCCCTGTGCTAGTCATGGCGCAGGGGCATAAAGGCGAGGTAGACGAATGCGCCCCCATGAAAAACGGGAAGGTATGCTATAGCGATGATGTAGAGATCGAGAATACCTCTAAACTAGAAATATTCAACGCTATTAACGCATGGGCTAAGAAATCTTATGGAAAAGATGTCTTCTTATCCAACGTAAACTCGAACAAGAACAAAGGGACCATCTTCGTAAGCTCTAAGGTTGAATTATTGTTGAATGATACAGACAAGACTATCATTAAATATAAAATGCGTATCACCTGCTTCGACAACCGGTACACGATCGAGGCGAGCGATATCGTATATCAATATGATCCGCTAAACGATAAAAAGTACAAGACCTATAAAGCGGAAGATGTAATCGCCAATAATGGGGATAGCAATACGATAGCGCTGATCAAAGATCCTAAGCTATTCTGTAACGCTACCTTCTTCTTTGTCGAGAACTTGTTCGCCGACGTATTTGACGCTGCGCAGAACGCAGAATCCGAGTGATGAAACCCTTTTATTCAAGTTTCAAATAACACCATAACGGGTAGTGGTCTGAATAAGCGACCTTATCCACGGAACAATTCATAGAGGTCATGTTCGGGGAATGCAGGATATTATCGATACGGAACCAGAAGAAATTTTGATTATAGGTAATGCCCATTCCCCGGCCAGACTCGGCAAAGGCATCCGTCAAATCCCCTTGGATCGTACGGTGCGCATAAGAAATAGGCGTATCATTAAAGTCACCGCATACTAAGACATAATCTCCTTTCGCGTTCTTAATCTCTTTTGATACCGCTTCCGCTTGCTTAGCCCGAATCCGGAAAGCAGGTCCTAGCTTTTGCTCGAACGCTCCTTTCAAATCGTCCAACCCATCCGAGCTAAAGCTCTTTATAAGGGATGAATAACGGGTCCGATCCTCCATCGTCAGTTTAAACGATTCCAAATGGTTATTAATCAAGGTCAACTTCTTTCCCTTGATGTTCACTTCATGTACGGAAGAGCCGTTATAATCCGAATCGTATTTCACCATCCGGGAATTCGACAGCGGATATTTGGAGAACACAGCGATGCCGAAACTCTGGAATTTCGTGGAGCTTTGATAAAATACAGAACGATAAGGATACATGCTCAACGCATCATAGATCTTAGAGGCAGTAAGGCTCTTCTCTGATTTAGCCGTGGCATATTCCTGCAAACAAACAATATCCGCGTCCGAGTTAGCGATATATTGGATAATCTTGTTCGGAGCTATCTTCGTATGATTCTTGTACCCAAAAGCCATCACATTATAAGTCAGCACCTTCAGTACCTCTTCCCGAGGGACATCCTTATGCGAGTGAAACGGAAAATAGCGTTTCACGGGACCCCAACATAACAAGAAGGAGAATATGCCGATCAATAAGAACTTCCATTCCCATAAGAACAGCCAATAGATAATAAAGCAAAGATTGACTACACATAAGACTGGAAAGGCTAATCCCAGATAAGATAACGTCATACTCGTCTCAGGAGACACCCGATCCGAGTAAGCCGAGACTATCAACAACACGACAGCCACCACATTCGCTACGACAAATAAGAATTGAAGAAAAATCCGTAGAGTTTTCATAAGTATCTGTTATTTCTTACTGGCGTCGAAAAGTCGCTTTTTCTCTTCAGCGGAAAGGCTCTCATAACCGGAACGTTTCAATTTATCCAGTATAGTATCTAGATCCACCGACTCCTGATGTTTGCGTGCGTTATACTCATAATCCGTTTCGTTACGTTTATAAGTCACACGCATCTTCGGTTTCCGTTTGCCCAAATTCACGAACCAGTCGATCAACCGATTCATCGGAGCGGTCAAGTCCTTTCCATTACGAATACGGGAAGCGAACCACATACCAAACAAAGCCCCGCCGATATGGGCGATATGTCCTCCCGCATTATCAGAAGTCATCGCCAACAAATCGATCACCAGCGTAAAGATAGCCAAATAAATTAATTTGATCCTTCCGATCAAGAATAAATTAATCTCCAAATCCTTCCGGTAAAACGACACGGCGAAAACGATCGCCATAACAGATGCCGAAGCCCCCATCAAATAGCTAAAAGAAGCCACGTTCTGGAAATAAGGGAAAATATTATAAGCAAGGACAAACAATACCGCACCGGCAAGACCTCCCAATATATACAAGCCTCCCAACTGCCGCTCACTGAAGAAATTCAAGAACAATCCCCCGAACCAATACAACCAAAGCATATTGAACAAGATATGCAAGAAGTCAAAATGAGTGAACATATAAGTAAACAACGTCCACGGACGGAAGAGCAAAAGTTCCGGAGAAGCCGGTAACTGCAAATACTGCAAAAAAGGTACCCCTTGCACATTAAAGAGCATAAACAATACGCTGGCCAAACGTATCAAGATAAACAAGCCTACATTTATATATATCAGTTTCGACAGGATATTACCCGACTGAAACATACGCTTCAAATTAGTAAAAATACCGTCCATTGTCTGCATCTTTCTTTTTCCAATAACGAATTAGGAAATAACCGAATAACATACCCCCCAAATGAGCGAAATGCGCTACCGTATCGCCACCAAAACTAGCCACACCCATAAATAGTTCGGCAAGACCATAAAATATTACGAAATATTTGGCTTTAATCGGGATCGGTATGAACATCAAGTACAAAGGAACATTCGGGAAGATCATCGCGAATGCCAACAAGATTCCGAATACGGCACCCGAAGCGCCAATGGTCACGAAATAATTCAAGAACTCGCTTTTGCTGATAATCTGGGCTCCATTCAAGTTTATCATGTCTTGGCTAGCGAAGATCACATCCCGCAAATTAAAGAACCATACCACCTCTTGTACCAAACCGGCGCCTATACCCGTCACGAAGTAAAAAATCAAGAAACGTTTGGGGCCCCATACGTTCTCCAATACCCGGCCGAACATATAAACGGCGAACATATTAAAAAACACATGCGCGAACGAATGGGTATCGTGCATGAACATATAAGAAACGATCTGATAAGCCTTGAAGTCGGTAGCACCCGGGAAGTGAAGCCCTAATAAATCCACCAAATCGATGCCGACTTTCGGCAGTGCAAGGCTGGCTACCCAAAATAGCAAGTTTATAATGATAAGATTTTTCGTTACCGGCGGGATACTATTCAAGAATCCCGAATTTGTCTGATTCATCATATACTACGTTAATTTAGCGGCAAAGGTAAATATATTTTAGCCGTTTTTGCCCATAATAATACTAAAACATATGTAAATCGGTAAAAAAAGTAGGTTTTTCTTTTGTGATATTTCAAAATAAAACTACATTTGGAGCCGTCTATCGGTTATCATAGTTTTGTTTAATATATTAACAGTCAAACCATCATGAACAAATCAGAATTTATTAGTGCAGTCGCTGAAAAATCAGGTCTCAGCAAAGTGGATGCTAAAAAGGCAGTAGAAGCTTTTGTTGACACAGTTTCTAACGAATTAAAAGAAGGCGGTAAAGTCGCTCTACTTGGCTTCGGTTCATTCTCTGTGTCAGAGAAGGCCGCTCGTAAAGGTGTTAACCCGAAAACTAAAGAAACCATTGAAATCGCAGCTCGCAAGGCCGTGAAGTTCAAGGCTGGTGCTGAATTGAACGAGCTAATCAAATAAGAAACACCATTATTCTCTATAGAAGAAGGATACGATGCAAATTGTATCCTTTTTTTGTGTACCTTCGCGTGCAAATAAAATCCGAATTATAGTTAGACGAATATGGTTATCGAACAACAGATTACCGGAGCTATCATAGCCGGCATCAAAGAGCTGTACGGAGCGGATGTCACCGCTAGCCAAGTGCAGTTACAAAAAACGAAAAAAGAATTCAAGGGGCACTTGACCCTAGTCGTATTCCCATTCCTTCGCATGTCGAAGAAATCTCCGGAGCAGACCGCTCAGGAAATCGGTGAGTACTTGTTGAGAAACGAGCCAGCGGTAGCTGAATTCAATGTAATCAAAGGATTCCTTAACCTGACGGTCGCTTGCTCTTGCTGGATCGATTTACTGAACTCGATCAATGAGCAGCCCGCTTACGGTATCATTCCGGTTACCGAGCAGTCGCCTTTGGTTATGATCGAATATTCTTCTCCCAATACAAATAAACCGCTTCACTTGGGCCATGTCCGCAATAACTTATTAGGATACAGCTTATCGAAGATCATGAAAGCGAACGGTAACCAGATCGTAAAGACGAATATCGTAAACGATCGTGGTATCCATATCTGTAAATCCATGTTGGCTTGGCAGAAATGGGGAAATGGAGCTACCCCAGAGTCTACCGGAAAAAAGGGCGACCATCTGATCGGTGACTTTTACGTATTATTCAGCAACAAATTAAAAGAGGAGACCCATGCGTTAGAAGCGAAAGGCCTTACCAAGGAAGAAGCCGAGGCTCAATCCACCTTGATGGCGGAAGCCCGTGAGATGCTTCGTAAATGGGAAGCCGGAGACCAAGAGGTGCGTGCGCTTTGGGAAATGATGAATAATTGGGTATACGCCGGGTTCAACGAGACTTATAAGATGATGGGCGTAGATTTCGATAAGATTTATTACGAGTCTCAAACGTATCTGGAAGGAAAAGGTAAGGTGATGGAAGGCCTAGAGAAAGGGATTTTCTATCGCCGTGAAGACGGCTCCGTATGGGCTGATTTGACGAAAGACGGGCTGGATGAGAAATTATTGCTTCGTGCGGATGGAACTTCCGTCTATATGACGCAGGATATCGGTACCGCCAAGCTGCGCTTCGACGATTACCCGATCAATAAGATGATCTATGTGGTAGGGAACGAGCAGAATTATCACTTCCAAGTATTATCGATCTTATTGGATAAGTTAGGCTTCGAGTTCGGCAAAGGATTGGTCCACTTCTCCTACGGAATGGTAGAGCTACCGGAAGGTAAGATGAAGAGCCGTGAGGGAACGGTCGTAGATGCCGATGATTTGATGGCCGAGATGATCAGTACCGCACGTGAGATTTCCCAAGAATTAGGGAAATTGGACGAGATGACTCCGGAAGAGGCTGAGAATATCGCCCGAATCGTAGGTCTTGGCTCCTTGAAATATTTCATATTAAAGGTAGACCCTCGCAAGAATATGACGTTCAACCCGAAAGAGTCTATCGACTTCAATGGGAATACGGGACCATTCATCCAATATACCTACGCCCGTATCCGTTCCGTATTGCGCAAAGCGGCGGAACAGGGCATCGTATTACCGGAGCAGTTACCGCTTACTTTCGCCATTTCCGAGAAAGAAGAGAACCTGATCCAAATGATCGCCGATTATGCGGAGATCGTGAAAGAGGCAGGTAAGCTATACAGCCCGGCCTGTGTCGCCAACTATATTTATGATCTGGTAAAGGAATACAATCAATTCTATCACGATTTCTCCATCCTTCGCGAAGAGAATCCGGAATTGAAGAACTTCCGTTTAGTCTTATCCGCCAATGTAGCTAAGATCGTGAAATCCGGTATGGATTTATTAGGCATCGAGGTTCCGGAAAGAATGTAACGATAGAAGATGAACATAAACGAGAAAACAAGAAAGGCTCTCCTTCGATTTCAACAAAATGAAATCACGGAGAGCCTTCTCTATACGCAACTCGCCGCTATCGAGAAAGATCCAAGCAACAAGGAAGTATTACTACAGATAGCGAATGACGAGAAAGGACATTATACGATCCTGAAAAAGTATACGGGGCAAGAGATCTCCCCGAATAAATTACGTGTCACCAAATACTACTGGTTGGCACGTATCTTGGGGATTACTTTCGCCATTAAGCTAATGGAAGGTAGCGAGGAAAGCGCCAAGAATGATTACGCCTCTTATGATGAGTATCCGGATTTGCAACAAATCGCACGTGACGAGGATGAGCATGAGCAGAGGTTGATCGCCTTGATCAATGAGGAACGGTTGGAATATATGGGTTCTGTCGTACTGGGGCTAAATGACGCTTTGGTAGAATTTACAGGTGCTTTAGCTGGCTTTACCCTTGCCTTGAGCGACTCTAGATTAATAGCTTTGACCGGAAGCATCACTGGAATAGCCGCCGCATTATCCATGGCTTCCTCCGAATATCTATCTACCAAGTCCGAGAATGGAAATGAAAACGGGAAACATCCCGTCAAGGCATCGATCTATACGGGAATAGCTTATATCTTTACGGTAGTCGCCTTGGTCGCTCCATTTATCTTTATATCGAACGTATTAATGGCTTTAGGGCTTATGCTCATCATAGCGTTGAGTATCATCGCCCTTTTCAACTATTATTATTCCATAGCGAGAAGCGAGAGTTTCCGGAAGCGTTTTACCGAGATGGCAGTACTTAGTTTTAGCGTGGCCGCATTAAGCTTCTTGATCGGATATGCGTTAAAAGAATTTACGGGCATCGATGTCTAAAAAATCATAGTTATGTTTTGAAAAATTCATAGTTATGAGTTTAGTAAATCATAACTATGAATTTTTAGAGCTATAATCAAGCCTTTTTCCGTGTCGTACGTTTCTTCGTCGCAGCAGGTTTTTCTCCCGCCTCGGCGATTATCTTCTGGCATTCCTCCAAGGTCAAGTTCTCTGGTTTCTCTATCGTCTTAGGGATTCTGTAATTCTTTTTCTTATAAGAGATATAAGGGCCGAAGCGACCATTCAAGATCTCCATTTCCGGATCCTCATCGAACTTCTTGATAAATCGTTGCTCATCTTTTTGTTTTTTTGCCTCGATCAACTCGATAGCTTCCTCGGCTGTTATCGACAAAGGATTCAAGCCCTTCGGTATGGATACGAACTTTCCGTCATGACGGATAAACGGGCCAAAACGTCCGACAGCGGCAACCATGACCTTACCTTCATATTCACCAATCGTACGGGGTAGATCAAACAATTTCAAGGCTTCTTCCAAAGTAATCGTCTCGATAGACTGCCCCTTCATCAAGGTTGCGAACTGAGGTTTAGGAGCCTCTTTATCCTCTGGGTGCGCCTGCCCGATCTGTACGACTGGGCCATAACGACCGATCTTCACGAAAACAGGTTTGCCGCTCTTCGGATCGATACCCAATTCACGCTCACCCACTTTATGCTCCGTACGGACAGAGGCTGCCTCTTCCACGATCGGATGGAATAGTTTATAGAATTTATCGATCGCATCCGTCCATACCATCTCGCCTTCCGCTACGGCATCGAATTCCTTCTCCACGCTCGCCGTGAAGTTATAATCCATAACGCCTGGGAAATACTCCATCAAGAAATCATTCACGACCGTACCGATATCGGTTGGCATCAACTTATTCCGGTCCGCCCCTACGATCTCCGTCTTTTGGACTTCCTTGATCGTATGCTGAGCCAAGGTTATGATATTATAAGTACGCTCCGTTCCTTCCTTATCCCCTTTCACGACATACTCTCGATTCTGAATCGTCTGGATCGTAGGCGCATAGGTAGAAGGACGACCGATTCCCAATTCCTCCAAACGGCGAACCAAACTTGCTTCCGTATAGCGGGGAGGACGTTGCGTGAAACGTTCGGTAGCGACTATATCCTTCATACTCAATACCTCGTTCAAGGTAACCGGAGGAAGAAGGCCGTTTTCCTGTTCCTTCTCATTCTCGTCATCAAAACTCTCGCGGTACACCTGAAGGAAACCGTCGAAAGTAATGACCTCACCGGTAGCCACGAACTTCTCTTTCTTGCCGCCGATGCCTACGGAGATCGTCGTACGCTCCAACTCGGCGTCCGCCATCTGGCAAGCGATCGTACGTTTGCGGATCAATTCGTATAATCTCTTTTCCTGAGCGGTCCCGCTTATCTCATCATTGCTGATATAGGTCGGACGAATCGCCTCGTGCGCTTCTTGCGCTCCCTTGCTCTTGGTATGATATTGACGGAATTTATAATATTTCTCACCGTAGGTATCCAAGATAGCTTCTTTTGCCGTCCCCAAAGCCAAATCACTTAAGTTCACGGAGTCAGTACGCATATACGTGATCAATCCGGACTCATACAGGCGTTGGGCGATCATCATGGTCTGCGAGACCGAATAACCCAACTTACGGGCGGCCTCCTGCTGCAAGGTAGATGTCGTAAAAGGAGGGGCTGGTGTTTTACGCACCGGCTTTTTCGAGATATCATCGATCGTGAAAGAAGCGTCCTTGCAAGATTCAAGGAATGCCTCCACCTCTTCCTTATCTTTCAAACGACGGTTCAGCTCCGCCTTGAGGATTGTCGTACCATCCGGCAAGATAAAGCTAGCGATCACACGGTAGGCGGCCTCCGAGACAAACTCGTTGATCTCTCGCTCCCGCTCTACGATCAGACGTACGGCAACCGATTGCACGCGCCCTGCGGATAAAGCCGGCTTCACCTTACGCCAAAGAATGGGGGATAGCTCGAAACCCACGATACGGTCTAAGATACGACGGGCTTGCTGCGCGTTCACCAAATCGATATTGATATCTCTCGGCGTCTCGATCGCATGTAATATAGCGTTCTTGGTAATTTCATGAAAAACGATACGTTTCGTATTCTCAGGTTTCAATCCTAATACCTCATATAAATGCCAAGAGATGGCCTCTCCCTCCCGGTCCTCATCGGAAGCCAACCAAACCTGCTCGGCTTTCTTGGCTTCGTTCTTCAATTCGGTCACGAGTTTCTTCTTATCAGAGGGAATCACGTATTCCGGGGCATAATTGTGTTCGAGGTCTATACTGAAATCTTTCGTTTTCAAGTCGCGGATATGACCATAGCTAGACATAACCTTATAGTCCTTTCCGAGGAACTTCTCGATGGTTTTTGCCTTGGCGGGTGACTCCACTATTACCAAATTCTTTTGCATATCTATTTTTTGCTGGTTAGAAATCGGGTGCAAACTTACACAAATAATTAACGTACGCAGTATATCGATCACTAAAAAAGCGTTTTTTCCTATACATTATATATATAGTCATGCGTTTCTATTTACCTTCGCGGGACAAAATCAAAAAGCTATTCAAAAATATGGAAGAGATAAAGCGACTTATTTCAGAGAATAAACTAGAAGAAGCGATCCGGCTCTTGGACGCTTACCTCACGGAGCAACCGAGATCCGACGAGGCTTGGTTTCTCCTCGGAAAAGCTCATTATAAACTAGGCAACGTACGCCTAGCCCTCAACAGCTACCTGCAAGCGATAGAGATCAATCCGGAAAGCCCGGCACAAGCGGCCTACGATATGGCGATCAAGGTGCTGGATTTTTATAATAAGGATATGTACAACCATTAAGAAGATGATGAACGGCCCCCGCCGCCGGAGTCGGAACGGTATCGAAGCACATGGCGACCCTAGCCGCATAACCCCAAAGCTAAGCGAAACGCACGGCGACCCCCGCCGCACGACTCCAAAGCAAAGCGAAACGTATGGCGCCCCTCGCCCCCCACTTCGCTACCGTTCCGACTCCGGCGGCGACTATTATTTACCAAATAAGCATAGTATCCAAATTAATTCCTACCTTTAGCCACTGAGGACAAACAATAAGTTAAACCTTAAATAAAAAAAAATGGGAACATACACGAAAATCAAACCCGCGGGCCTGACTAAATTGAACAACGCAGAGTACACAAACTTCATGAACGCCTTCTACCGGCTGGCGTTCGCTGCCGGAGGGGGAGGTGGTGACTCCGAAAGCCCCGACGAGATCAGTCTGGACAATAACCCGCTAGGCATCACCGACGCGCAAAAGACGGCCTTCGAGAAGGAGCTGCCCCTAATGACCGACCTCGTGAACCAATCCCACATCAGCGACGAGACCGCCCAGTTGCTAGACTTGGACAAACAACGCGACGACCTCGTGGTCTATCTCACCACCTCGGTGTCGCAAATGAGGAAAAGCCCCATCGAGGCGCAACGCACGGCGGCACAGACTGTCTACAATATTATCAAACCCTATATCGGCATCTATAAATCGGCCAACCAGCAAGAGACGGCGCAGATACAGGGTCTTTTGCTAGATCTCGACAAGGAGGGGGTTCCGGCGCTGATACAGACATTGGGGCTGAAAGAGATACTAGATAGCCTCCGTGCGGCGAACGACGAATACGCGAAACTGACCGCCCAGCGCACCGGCAACAGGGCAGCCTCCATCAAAGAGGCGAGCGCGGTCGTACGCCTACGTATGGACGACCTTTACGATGATATGACCACGATCGCCTTCGTGCAGAGCGTAGCGGCTCCCACCGCCGAGACCGCCCGCTTCGTCAACGAGCTGAACGCCCTTATCGACGAGACCACCGCCCTCTACAACCAGCGCGTCGGCGCGGCGAAGGCGGCAGCCAAGAGGAAAGAATAAACTCCATTTATGTAAAAGGCTATAAGATTAATCTTTTAAATTAAATCATCATGAAAAAAACATTATTAACCTTCACATTATTAGCAGGCTTATCTTCATGTACTAACTTATCGGAAGATTTGGACATGATCGGTACGCAAAATATTACTCAAACAAAATCCGGGAATTTATCCATAAACGAAAATGAACCTGCAATTGTCAAAGATTTAAGAAATTATATTTCCCAAATTAAACTTCAAGGAAAGCAGGCCCGTGTCCTGACAAGTTATACATTGACTCCTTACATATACAAAGAGGATACTATCATGTATATTGCTAATTACGAGGATGGTTGGGAGACACATCAATTAGGAATCAACTGGGGATACGATGGCTCGTATGATTATTTATGGCTCGAGGCTAGCTCCTATAGCGATTGGGTATCAAATACCACTTATGACACAGAACGTTATATGTTAAAATAATCCTTTTAATTATGAATACATCACTATTTAAATACCTCATGCTATCTATGTTCTCCTTGGTCTTTTTCTGTACATGCGATAAAGACGATGAACTGAGTGGAGAAGAATTTCGAGTAACAATGGAAAACCGATTCTTCTCAATAAAGACATCCAAGACATTTACAAAGAAAGATGGCTCGACAGAAATAATGCAAGAAGGGAAATCCTATCTTGCTGATTCGCCCTCAACTATTTGGTTCCATGACAGTAAGCTATATATTCCAATACAGATAAGTAGCAAAGACACTCTATGGCAGAAATGGAACGCTTATCAACGAGAGAAAGGACTAGGGAACATACTATTACTTGTCGGACATAAATACATGTATGAATCTCAAGGAAATGGATTAATCACCCCCGATCAGCTATTGGTACATGAGCAGCTAGGTGGTCGTTTTTATTTAAAAACGGATGGAGACAATCTATTACACGCAACGATCCTTTATCCGGATGATATCGCTGACGATGATACAATCTTCCCAAAAAGTGAGTTCTATTATCAAGAAGAGCTATCACCTGATAAAAACGTCAGCTTAGAATATCATGTTTACGACTCAGACGAGGAAGCAATAGCCTATATCATAGAACAAATGAAGGACTGGAAGCCTTCCGAATGATGCTAATCAGCCTCTCATCCGATGATCAGAACAAAAAGAGCCGTGTCATTACTCAAGAATAGAGTTTGACACGGCTCTCTTTTAAATTTAGTAGTTACAATCAGTAACATTTCCGAATAGTCACTTCTAAATCCGTCACACCCTCGTTCTCATAAAATCTGCCCTTTATAAGTCAGCGCCAACATCGTAATATCATCGCTCTGCGTAGCGCCGTTCACGAATGATTGGACGGATTCGGATATACCTTCGATCATGGCTTTGGGAGATTGGTTCTTCACGGAGCTACAAGCCTCTACCAAACGGATATCTCCATATTGCTCGTTCCGCAGGTTCATCGCCTCACTGATTCCATCCGTATAGAGGAACAAGCTGTCTCCCGCTTCCAGTTTCAAGGATTGTTCTTTATAAGCTAATCCCGGCACGACTCCCAAGGCCATCCCACCAGTCATTGGCAAAAGAGATACCTTATCGTTCTTACGAATCCAAACCGGACGGTTGTGCCCGCCATTGCAATACACCACGTCGCCCGTATGGATATTCAAGATCGCGTAAAAAGTAGTGACAAACATCCCGTTGACACTCTCACGGCACAATAGATCATTCGATTCCTTCATGCAGACCGCCGGGGAAAGCTGCCTAAGCGCCGTAGCACGGATCACCGTACGGCTGATCGCCATGAAAATAGCGGCGGGAATCCCTTTATCCGACACGTCGGCGATCGTAAAGCCCAGATGATTATCGTCCACCAAGAAGAAATCATAGAAATCACCCCCCACGGCCTTCGCCGCGCTCATGGTCGCATAGAGATCGAATTGCTTATATTGCGGGAACGGAGGGAACTGCTTCGGCAAGATCGATTGCTGTATCTCACGTGCCACGTTCAAATCGTATTGTATCTCCTCTAGCTGATGATGTTCCTTTTGGGCCTCCTTGATAAAAGAGATCTGCTCGACCGCCTTCTCGATCGTACGTTCCAGATCCTCCATATCGATCGGCTTGGTAGCGAAGTCGAAAGCACCATGGTTCATGGCGGTACGAATATTCTCCATATCCCCGTAAGCCGATACGATGATACATTTCAAGGCCGGGTTACGCATCTCGTTAATCTTCGTCAGCAATGTCAAGCCATCCATCTCCGGCATATTGATATCGCTCAATATGATATCAAAGTCCGGATGGTCCAACATCATCCTCAACGCCTCCAAACCGTTATGGGCAAAGGAGAACTCATACTCTCCCTTACGGATCTTCCGACGGAAATATTGGGTTAGCAACGCTTCCAGATCCTGTTCGTCGTCTACGCTTAATATCTTGATCGCCATAATTCTTCTGTTTATTTCGTTAATGGAATAAGGAATATGAAACGGGTAAACTCACCTTCTTTCGATTCCACCTCTATCTTCCCGTCATGCTTCTCCTCTATAATGGATCGAGTGATAGATAGCCCCAAGCCAGTTCCCTCTCCCACCGGTTTCGTGGTGAAAAACGCGGAGAATATCTGCTCCCGGATATCCTCCGGCATACCGATACCATTATCCTCGATACTTAATCTTAAAGAATCTCCCTCCTTCCGTAGATCCACGGATATAACCGGCTCATACCCGATCGGCGAGAGCTTGGATTTACTATAGACCGCATAGCAAGCGTTATTCATGACATTCAATACCGCACGGCTCAAATCCTGCGGGATCACTTTCAGCATCGGAAGTCCCTCCTCGTAATGCTCCCGGATCGCAATATTGAAACCTTTATAGTTCGCTCGCATCGAATGATAAGCCAGCCAAACATATTCCTTCACCAGATTCTTGATATCCGTAGGGATGTACTCGTCATCCTTCCCTCTGGAATAAAGCAAGATACCCCGGATGATACTTGTCGCCCGGTTTCCATGTTCCTCGATCTTCTTCAAGTTACCATGCAAATCGTTAACGATCTCGCTAAACTCCTCATGCAAGGCGGTCAGCTTCTCCCAAGATTCCGGAGGCAAGACATCTTTCTCTTCTTCTAATATATCTTCCAAGTCATCCACTAACTTAGAGGACAGCTTACTGAAATTGATGACAAAGTTGAGCGGATTCTGGATCTCATGTGCGATCCCGGCACTCAACATACCTAAAGAAGATAATTTCTCTAAGTTCTTCACTTGCAAACGTAGCCGTTCTATTTCCTTACTCTGGTCTTCCATATCTATTCCTCCTCTTTAGGCGGTGTAATTGTTTTCGGTTGATATACAGGGATCGTAATTAGAAACTGGGTATATTCTCCTTTCTTACTCTCCACCTCGATGGTTCCCCGATGGTTTTGCACGATCTCACGGCATAGGTAAAGCCCTACGCCAGCCGCTTCCCCCGTTGTCTTTGTCGTGAAGAAAGGAGCGAATATCTTATCTTTTATATTCTCGTCAATACCGGACCCGTTATCCCGGATCGTTATTTCCAGCATATCCTTATTGACCTTCAATCCAAGGAATATCTCCGGACTAAAAGTCACGGTCTCCGATTTCTTCAACAGGGCATACATGGAATTTTTCAATATCCCGGCCAGAACCTTACTGAACTGCTCCACGTTTACCTCCATCATCAAAGACAGCGTCAAATTATCGAAAATAATCCGGATATTCTTCTCTTGAATATCCTGCTCATACGTTTTCTTCAATTTATCCAAGGCGATCCGGCATAATCCGTTTATGTTGGTAAGCGTAAGATTACCTCTTCGGTCTTTCAGCAATTCCTCCATCGCCTTAACGATACGGACCGTATTGAAACCATGCTCGGAGATCTTCTCCAAATTACTGGTCATCATATTCAACAAATCAACCGAGTCGTCATACACATCCGGTTTCAGATGCTCTTTCTGACTATCCAGATTTTCCCGGAGATCCTTGGCCAGCCCCGATGTCAAATTCGCAAAGTTATTGATATAATTCAGAGGGTTCAAAATGCGGTCCACCAAACCTTGAGTCAATTGTCCTACGGTAGCCATCCGTTCCTTACGGACCAGCTCGTCCTGCGCCTCACCCAAGGCTTTCAAAGCGGCCGCCAATTTCTCGGATTCCTCTTGGATCGCGTCTTTCTCCGAACGGATCTCCTGCGTACGCTCCTCTACCTCTTTTACCAAATACTCTTTTTGTTTGAGTTTCCGCTTGAAAACCAACTTAGAGATCTGGCAAAACAGAATCAAGAAAAGCAATCCGATCCATTCTTGATGACCGAACTTCACAGATACACAAATACCGACCAAGCTACCCAGCGTAACCCGCTCGCAAAGTTTAATCCGCCTTTTTAACCGATCGATCTCGGTATGTAAATCCTGTATCATGATGAACCTCCTTTCCTAACTATAAATAGGCAACGTAATCGTAACTTCCGTATATTTATCTTTCTCCGACTCGATAGCGATCGTACCCTTATGGTTCAACACGACCTCCCGACTCAAGTAAAGACCTGTTCCTGCCGCTTCCGCGGTCGGTTTGGTGGTAAAGAACGGAGAAAAGACTTTCGTCTTTATCGTTTCTTCTATACCGACGCCATTATCACGGATAACCACTTGCAACTTATCCGCTTGAATACGCAATACCAACGAGACAGAAGGCTGATATCCCGGTTCCCCGAGCTTTTTCAAGACCGCATATATACTATTATCCAATATCTGCAACAAGGCTTTTCCCATCTGATCGA
This sequence comes from Parabacteroides sp. D25, assembly GCF_000307475.1. NCBI lineage: Bacteria > Pseudomonadati > Bacteroidota > Bacteroidia > Bacteroidales > Tannerellaceae > Parabacteroides > Parabacteroides sp. D25. The sequence continues at coordinate 349,327 of NZ_JH976504.1, forward strand.
TATTCACCTCGATTGTCAACGGTACGGAAAGCCCGGAGAATGATAGATCTACTTGATTCTTCTCGATCTCCTTCGCATAATTCTTTCGCAAGATATCCAGATTGACCTTACATAAATCATTAATATCCACGCAGGTTCGATTCGCCGAATGATCTTTCAGCAATTCTTCCATCGCTTTTACGATCCGCACCGTGTTATCACCATGCTTGGCTATCTTATCCAGATTGCCAGTCAAAAGAACCAGCAGTTCTTGCGTATCATTATAATTATCGTGTTTACCGGTCTCTTCGTCCTCATCGATATTCTGCTTGATATCTTTCGCTAATGCAGCAGACAAATGAGCGAAGTTATTGATATAATTCAAGGGATTCAAGATACGGTCTACCAGACCTTTCGTTAATTGGCCGATCGATGCCAGACGTTCCTTACGAACCAACTCGTCTTGAGCGTCCGCCAAGGCAGAAAGGGCACGGGATAGTTTCTCCGACTCCGCTTGCATCGCATCCCGCTGGAAACGCAATTCCATCGTCCGCTGTTCAACGAGATTAGAGACGAACTGTCTTTTTCGCAGACGGAATTGCGTATAATACTTTAACAGGAATAGAAGGACTACGGCTCCCACCAAATAATAAACCAGTTCTTCCTTCTTCTGGTAAACCGCCAAGGCGATCCACGCCGTCCCGATCACGGTCAGCGTCTCGATCACCCGCATCCTCCAGCGAAGGCTTTCCAGTTGTTTGATATTTATGTCGCCCATCCTTCCTGTCCTCCGGATATCAGAAATTGATATTCACGCCCAACATCGCATTAAAACTCTGCATCGGATAACCGTAATACAGTTCGTACTTCTGGCAAAGAATATTGGTCAACTTGGCATAAACACCAAAGGTATCGTTGAAGGTATAGGTACCTGTTAGGTTTAGCTCGTTGATGTTATCCATCTTAAACTCATTCATTTTATCGTACGTCATACCAGTGTTCCCATTGACACCCCAAGTCCGTACATTCGCATAACGTCCGGTAGCCAAATAATAATCCAAAGCGATAGATAATTTCTCAATCGGGCGGACGGTCAGGTTCGCATTCAGTTCCATTTCCGGCTTCCCCCACGCATGAGGCAACTCGCCTTCATCCGTTTCCGCTTTCCAATTATTATATACACCTTTCAAAGCAATATCGAACCATTGTTGATAACTATACTTCAAGTTGGCTCCCACGAAAAGTTGCTTCGTGTCGATACCCGGCTCCGCAACACTGAAACTGCCGAAATAATTCGCTGACCAAACATCAGACTGAGTAAACAGCACATCATCGCTCGTTATCTTATATCCGGCGAACACATCAAACCAAAAGCCCGGTGCCACGCCGCTCCGGATACCCAAGACAGCGTCCAGCCAATTGCGCGAGGGCAATAGTTCTGCCATCGGGTAGAGGTAGCGGTTCACACGCGACATCTCGTACATGCTGTTGGAGTACATCTTGCCGCCAGCGTTCACGTATAGCTCCGTCTTGTCGGCCACCTCCACATCGGCGGCTACATTCGGAGAGGCCATGAATTTTGTCTCGTCGCCCGTAGCCAGCATCACGTTCGCACCCAGCTTTAAATTCCAATTATCACCCTCTACCTTATAATAAGGCGACAACATCGCCTCGACATGGTTCTTGAACTCATATTCATAACCTCCTACCTCCGGCAAACTGTAATTGAAATATTCGACCAAACCGCCCAAGCCTACTCGCATATTCCCATTGAAACCAGCGTTCAGATCAAACTTTGCCTCTAGAGTATGCTCCGTAGGGCCGTCCATCACCCTACTTAATCCATATTTATGCGAGAAATTAGTATAACCTAAGTCCAACAAATAGCCAACCTCAGCCTCCTCCTTCGACTCGAAACCTATCGTAGCAGCGATCGTCTGGTTCACTTGGTTGGTTTCGCGATCTCTCTGTAACAAATCCTCCGAAGGGGCATAACTGGATGTAGGATCAGACAATGCCGCCCCATAATAATTGAATGCGGAGTAGCCGTACTTCGCTCCGATACTGAATATCGTCTTCTCGAAAGCGTGCTTGTAGTTGATGCCTCCCAAGTTGTCATTGATTTTCGCCTTGACATCATAATCCTTTGGCTTTCCGTTCGTGGAGCGATGCGAATACCATAGATTCAGCTGATCCTTCTCAGTACTCAGGATATGATAGCCCAAGTCTCCGTTGATATTCATGCGCGTACCCATACCAAAGTTAAAATATCCCCGACGCTTGTTGTAATCCATCTGCGTCATGATATTTCCGGAAGGCAACAAACTAATCTCTTTCTGCGGATCGGCGGCGATCGTATAATTCGAGTAATCGATCGGGATCTTACGAACCTCCGGCTCTTTCACCACGGGAAGCGTATTTACCTTGCTAGCGTCCTGCACGGAAGGATCATACTCCCGTTCAAGCGTCATCTCTCGGTTCAGGTTCTTTTCTTTCGTAACATCCTCTTGCGCACTCGCAGCAGCAGCCGAACCCAGCAAAGCTACCACACACAACGCCTTTACATTATATATAGTCTTCATCGCTTTCTTTTATTTCTTTAGTTTACCCAATCTGTCTTCGATCATCGCGGCGATCTCATCATCGCCCTTGTAGTTGTTTTGCAAACTGGTCAGATATTGACGAGCTTGGAAATCATCACCTTGGCGGATATAAATATCAGCCAACAAGATAAAGCCCCGTGCCAACCAATATTGGTGAGGCGTACCGTTCTCGATGAAGTTCATCAAGACAGTCTCGGCATTCTTATCATCCTTATTATCATAATACAATTGAGCCAATAGATATTTAGCCTCCGCCCCGTGTATCGTACGGGTATCCTTGCTGATCTCCTTCAAGTCGGCCAACGCCTTGTTCTCCTGCTTCAAGCTGATATAAGCCTTCGCACGGACATAACGGGCCTCGGACATAATCTCGGGAGATAGCTTCGGTTCCTTCAGCAAATCGTTGGCGGCAAGCAAAGCCTCTTGCGGCTGACCGGTCAACTCGGCGCAACGCATCAAGCCCAATTTAGCGGCCTCCTTATTCTCCGGATTCTCCGCTACCGCCTGTAGATGCTTGAAACTTTCCATAGCGGCGGCGTAATCCTTATCCAGATACTCGATCTCAGCCTTACGAGCCCAAGACTCTTCCCTGAATTTCGTATCACCGCTCTCCAATACCAACGAGAACAGACGTTTCGCCTCCTCCAGATCTTTCTTGGCAAAAGCGATACTTGCCAAATAGAAATTAGCGTTCGAGCTAAACGCTCCCTGCGGGAAGGTTTGCAAATAATTCGTCAAGCTACGACGAGCGCCCTCATTATCGCCTCGCATAAATAACTTCTCGGCCGCCAGATAGGTCAAGGAGTCTTGCTCACTCACCTCGAAACGAACATTTCCACCTAACGAATTCGCATAGGCGGCAAACGAATTGATATCGTTCAGCTCGATATATACGGACTTCAAATCTTGCAAGGCCACTTTCGCCTCCTCGCTACCCGGATAATTGCTAATCACGCTCTTATAAGCGTCGGCCGCTTTCTCCGGCTGATTGTCGTTGAAGTAAATCAAACCAAGCTGTACGCCGGCCTTACGAGCCAGACTGCTTTGCGGGAAATCACGCATCAATTGCTCAAAGCTTGCCGCAGCCGTTTGATTGTTATCCAATAACACGTAAGAACGTCCTTTCTCGAACAAGGCATCATCCACATATTGTGATTCCGGGAACTCACGGATCAAGCGATCCATCACGCTGATCTTTCCCTTATAATCTTTCTGCAATCCCAGCAAGAAGCCCTTCTGATACACCGAATAATCTCCGGCGGACGGTTGCAATTGCGCCGCACGGGTATAATTCTCTTCCGCCATAGCGAACTGACGGTTGTGGAATAAACAATCGCCGATACGATTATAAGCGTCCGCATAAGCCGGAGTCTGCTGATTGCTTTCCAAATTCACGTATTGACGGAAACGGTTCAACGCCTCGCCATACTCTTTCAATTTGAAGTAGCTGTAACCTAAGTTATAATGTGCCAAGGCATACATATCCGTATTACGTTGGCGGGTATTATTCAAATAGGTACGATAATCGGAAATCGCCTTGTTATACTCACCTTGGCGATAATAAGATTCCCCACGCCAGAAATAAGCGTCGTTACGAGATTCCAGATTATAAGCGCCCAACGAGATCGCACGGCTGAAAAGATCGACCGCCTTATCCAATTCCATATTCGTGAACGCCTGCGTTCCCAACTGGAATAAGATATCTTGCTTCGCCTCCAAGATCTTCGTGCTCGGATGCTTGATCTTATCGATAGAGTTCAGAGCCGCTTGATAGTTCTTGGTAGTCAAATAAACCTCCACCAGATAATCGTTTACCTTATCGGCATATTTGGAATTCGGAAAATCATTCAAGAAATCCTCGAAGATTGTCACCGACTCGCCAAAGCCCGTGAAAGCGGTCTCGTGGATCAATAAAGCGTAATTATACATAGCCGCCTCTTTCACTTGCTTATCGAAAGAAGAAGTCGCGGCAGCCTCGAAGGCCATACGGGCGTTATTCTTATCTTTTAATTTCAGATAACTTTGCCCCAGATACAGATAAGCGTTCTGCGAAAGGGCATCGTTCTCACGTACGGTCCGCCCCAAAGCGTTCACGGCGCTACTGTAATTACCCTTATTGTAATAACATACGCCCAAGATATATAAATCGCCCCTCAACGGGCTATCCGTCGAGGATACATATTTACTCAGCATATTAATCGCCTGATCCTCATTTCCCAGATGATAGTAGGCGTTACCCATGATACGGTAAACCTCGCTATTGTTCTCGCTATCCGGATAAGAGGCTAGCAATTCCTTACCTTCGCTGATCACTTTCTCGTATTTATTCTGGATAAAATAAATTTGCGTGATATAGTACAAGGATCGCTCTTTATAATCAGGCAAGTCCTTCAAGCGGGTAAATTCCACCAAGGCATTGTTGTATTTACCGGTTGCGTAATCGATATAAGCGACATAATAGGTAGACGCTTCCCGGTACTTCGTTCCAATCTGCTCGATCCGTGCGAAATAACCACGGGCCTTCTCCATATCCCCGATTTGCAACAAGGAATAAGCCAGACGGAAACAATAAGCCTCCTGTTGTTCCGGACTTAGCATATCAATGTTCGATTCGTTAAACCAAAAGATAGCTTTCTGATACTCTCCCTGTCCGAAATGGGCGGAACCGATCAAGAAGTTCACCTCGTCCGCATGACGGGAAGCCGGGTACACATCCAGATAATCTTTCAATAACTCAACGGCATTGGGACGGCCTTGCTCATAAGCGGAGTAGACCAACATATAATCGGCTTCTTGAATCAAGTCGGCATCCGTGGAATGCTGTTTATACGCCTCCAGCTTATCGATGCAACCTGAATAATTCTTCAAACTAAACAACTCCTTGCCTTCGACAAACAAACGGTTCGGCGCATCAAATTGATACGATCTCTGCCCGCTTGCCATGTGGCTGCCTACTACCAGACACAGCGGAATAAGTATTCTTTTCATCACTCATTTGCTTTTTAATACAAGCACTTACTTCAGTGCCTATTCGTTCTAATTCGCAAATATAAGTAATATGCGCCAAACAGAAGGCAAGTTCTATTAATATTTAGGACAACACGTTCTAAAATTATCTCTATGGAAGATGATACACCTTATAGGGAGAAGATGTATTATCTTACAACGACAAGATGTATCATGTTGCAACGATAAGATATATCATCTTTCATTTTCGTACAATTTTCCTAATTGTTATTTTCTAAGATAGGCTGGTACCGCCTTTCGGATAGAGTCTAAACCGAAGTCTTCCGGATTCACATTCTCCGGGCGAAGGATCACGATCTCGGCGGCATCATCTTCCGCATGCACGTTATTGAAATCATCTACCAAGCACTCATAAAACATATCCAGCGTATGCACCTCAAAGCCGGAATACATATATAAATTAGGCAAGGAAAACAAATAACGGCAATTCTGGATATGCAACCCCGTCTCCTCCCTTACTTCCCGGCGAGCGGCCTCCTCCCCCGACTCAAACATATCGACGAAGCCACCGGGCAAATCCAATGTACCTTTAGCCGGCTCTTTTCCTCGGCGAACCAGCAATAACTCCCCCTTAGCGTTCTTTATGAAACAAGCGACAGCCGACGACGGGTTGAAATAATAAACAAAACCGCACGCCATACATTTTTTCGCTTTCTCGTTATGTTCCACGAAAGCTTTTGCCCCGCAAACCGGGCAAAACTGAAATTGATACAACGGATGTCTCATACTTTATGATTTATAATTCAATTAAAAACAACAAGCCGCACCTAAATATAGATGCGGCTTGCCTTATTTCGCAAATGTCTTTTCGTTATACGTAAAACCGGATTTAGACTTCCAAACCAGCGCTTTGGTCTCTTACTTCCCAACCCAAAGCACTTGCTCCTAATACGGCAGCGTCGCTCTCTTTCAATTGAGAGAATAATAATTTAGTCTTACCTGCGTAAACCTTCAACATATTTTTCTCCATTGAACGTTTAATCGGGTTCATGATCAAATCGCCAGCTTTCGTAAGACCGCCAAACAAAATGATAGCCTCCGGGCTAGAGAATGCTACGAAATCAGCGAAAGCCTCTCCCAACATAGAGCCGGTAGCCTCGAAAATCTCAAGAGCGATCTTATCATTCTTCATAGCTGCGTCGTATACGTCTTTTGAAGTGATTTCATCCGGATCCAAGTCGCGAAGAACACTCTCGTCCTTACGGATTTCCAGATATTCACGAGCCGTACGAGCCACACCGGTAGCTGAAGCATAAGCCTCCAGACATCCTTGGCGACCGCAACCACACTGACGACCGTTGTTACGACGCATGATAACGTGGCCCAACTCACCGGCAAAACCGTCATGTCCGTATACCAAGTTACCACCGATTACGATACCGCTACCCACGCCAGTACCCAAAGTGATCACGATAAAATCTTTCATACCGCGAGCGGCTCCATAAGTCATCTCACCGATAGCGGCAGCGTTGGCGTCGTTTGTTAAAGCAACAGGAATACCATCGATCTGTTCGCTGATCAATTGAGCCAAAGGAATCTTACCTTTCCAAGGCAAGTTCGGAGCGAATTCGATACATCCGTTGAAAAAGTTTCCGTTCGGAGCACCTACACCCACACCTTTAATCTTATCCGGACCACCAGCCTGATCAATAACAGACTTCAGACCTTTAGCTAATTCCGCTACATAGTCATTAACGTCTGCATATTTACCAGTCTTAATTGATCCACTATACAAGATTGTTCCTCTTGCGTCAACTACACCAAAAACAGTGTTGGTACCACCTATATCGATACCTACTACATAAGGCTTCTCCATGATTTTATATTTAGGATTAATAATGATTTTCCTCTTTCTAGGTAGCAAATATAAGAGGTTTAACACAAGTTGCAATACGATTTGAAGAAAATTTTACAGATTCCTGTCATTTTATCTTCTTTTTTCGAAAACTTATGTTAAGCAACATTGTTATATAATAATGGAGAATTATCGCAACGGTAATATCTCGATCCAATAGTCATCCGGATCATTAATAAAATACAATCCCATCTTGGTATTCTCGAAGCAAACCGCTCCCATTTCCTTGTGGTATTTACGTACCTCCTCATAATCGCCGGCTACCCGGAAACAAAGATGGCTCTCATTGTCGCCTAGCTCATAAGGTTCTTTCCGGTCACGCAGCCAAGTCAGCTCCATCAAGAAACCGGTTTGCTCATCCGTTAGATAAACCAAGATAAACGAACCGTCTTCCGCTACCTTACGATGGTGCTCTTTCAATCCCAACGCTTTATTATAAAAAGCGATACTCTTATCCAAATCCAATACATTAATATTGAAATGGTCAAATCTACCTTTAACTTCCATACCTAATAAATTTATGCGTTTAAAATAACCTATACATTAATAATATATTATATATCCGTCCCTTCTCCCGGAACAGACAATACGATATAACGACATCCTTTCGATTCGGCGTAAGGGCCGAAAGCCATAACCTCCGCCGGACGTTCCCAAAAGTGCATCGGGACAAATACGCTTGTTTTTATACGATCGATAAATTGCTGGGCGCCCCTCATGAAATCGGTACCCAAACGAGGATCGACCGGGAACATGACGAGATCCATCACAGAGGTTTCTTTCGCTATTATATCCAGTTCCTTCAAGTAATTACCCTCAGCCTCGGCTACCTCTTGCGGGGTGGACTCGTCTTTCCAATGCCAATTATTCAAGTCGCCGGCATGGAAGATCCGTCTGCCTTCTGTCTCTATCAGGAAAGAGATCCCCACATCCGTGGAACCAAATGCCTTGATGGTCAGAAGTTCATCTTGATAGGCATCCCCCTTCTTCAAATAAATAGCATCATCAGCCTTGGCCCTCCGACGCTTCAATATATCCTTGGAAAAGATATATTTGATATCCGGCTTCTGCTCTTTCCATTTCAATACTTCCGGATGAAAATGATCCGGATGAAAATGCGACGCTAATATATATAATGTGCCCGCACGCTTCAAGAGTTCGCTACGCACGTATCCCTTGGCCGGGTCCGGATCGCTATCCTTGAAATAATCGATCAAGATCGAAAAGCCATCCGCTTCCAAAGCGAATCCGCTATGATAAATATACACCAATCTCATAATGATCCTCATTTATTGTTTATCTTAAGAACACCGAACCTCACCGGGTTGTTGAATTCACGGTACAAATATACAAAAGGCCGGACATATCACATGCCCGGCCCACAATGATTATCAACTTACAATTTATTTCCAGTTCTCATTCTGGACTAATACGCCTTCCATGGTGACAATTTCATCGTTAGGGATCGGAAGTGTCACTAATCTATCCGGATACGTAGCCGATTGGTACTTCAGCAAATATCTCTTTTCATAAGCCAAGAAGCCCGAACCTTTATTACCCAGCTCCTCAGAAGCCGCATTCCAGCGCACAAGATCATACCAATGATGCCCCTCCATCGCCAACTCGATCCTACGCTCGAAACGCAAGGCTTTTATCGCCTTATCCACTGTCCAGCCACTCGCAGGATACAAGCCGATGCGATAATTAGCCGCCGTATTAGCAATGGTATTTCCGCTCACCTTATCCTCCAATACATATGGAGAAGAAGTTAAAGCCATATTGTTATTCGCGTCGGCAGCCATGATACAACTTTGTGCGGCACGTGCGCGAACTTTGTTGATATATTCTCTGGCAGTATTGATATCACCCGTTTCTATACAAGCCTCAGCATAAAGCAGGTAAAGCTCAGCTACACGCATCAAGTGGAAGTTCTTGGCAGTTGAGCCACCGGTTGTAGTCAAGCTCAAGCCTCCCTTATCCGCCTTTTTCGGCAGGTTCTTCTTATTCAAGAACGGACCGCCATTCGCCAAATCACGAATCCAGCCATCGATAGTAACTGGTATATCCCAATCCATATAGGGCACATTGAAACGACCCGCAGATACATCAACCCGAGGATCCGTATAAACCGTCAAATCCGTATGAGGTACATTATCGCCATCAATTGTCGTAACCGAGGTTTTGCTTTGATACGACTTATCGAGATAAGGCAATCCATTCTCATCCACCATATGCGCATTCACCAAGTCATAAGAAGGCTGGTAGAATCCCCAGCCGGAACCAATCTTGCCAGACAATGAGATATGAGAGTTACCATTGATCGCGTTGGTATAATACTGCGTACCGGAGATTGCCATCTGGACGTCAAACACAGACTCGCCCGTCCAGTCGCTCTCGCCCGCCGTGTAAAGCGTCTCATAACTCGGGGTCAAGGTATATTTCGTGCCCTTGCTATCCGTACCATTAGCGATAACCGTTTCTAAAATCGATTTAGCCTCCGTCCATTTGTTGGAGGTTCCATTCGTTCCATTATAGGGAGAAGACTGGAATATTCTCAGTTTCGCCAAAAACGCTCCAGCCGCCCATTTGTTGGCACGACCGGGCTCTTCCGGCCATGCGCCGGGAAGATTATCATAAGCATACTGCAAATCTTCAGCCACCTGTTCCCAAATATAAATATAGTTACCGCTCTCATCCACATTCGATATCAGTGGGTTCACGGACGACTCATAATCCTCCAAAGATACATAAGGAATAGCCGCCCCAAAATTCTTGATACCCTCAAACAAATAAAAACCACGCATGAAACGAGCTTGGGCTATGGCCTCGGTATAAAAATCTTTCTCCTGTCCCGGTATAGCGGAAAGCTCATCTTTAATCAAACCGGCCAAATGCATGACATTATTAGCACGAGCCACCGCATCGTATACTGCCACCCATTTACGCTTGATATAGGAATTATCGGTCGTAAAGCTAAAAGTCTCCAACAACGTGAAGTCCGATTGGTCCGCAGCCGTTGACCCCTTATTAGCGTCACCGCCCATCACATCACCATACGTATAGTTTGTCAAGCTTGCCCCAAAATAAGAGTTAGTCGTAGCCGCCGGAATATTTAACGCTGAATACATGCCGGTAAGAAGATAATTAATACCTTCCTGATCCGTTAAATTGGTTTCATTAACCGCACCTACTGGTTCGATCTCCAAGAAATCGGAACAAGATGTGCTGCCTAACGCAAGAACCACCGCCATCGCAAAATATATAAGAACTTTTTTCATAATGAATTCAAATTAATCGTTTATAAAGCACATACGTTAGAATGTCACATTCACACCCATCAAGAACTGACGAGGCATACCATAAGATCCATAATCGATACCTTTATTCATATCGCTTGATACATATTCGTTCTCGAACGAAGTATGCGAACGAACCTCCGGATCCAATCCATCATAACCGGTTATCGTAAACACGTTACTGATCTGGCCGTATACACGTATCTTCTCGAAACCGATCTTCTTCAGCAACTTCTTAGGCAATGAATACCCCAAAGTCAACGTCTGCATCCGAAGATAAGAACCATCTTGCACATAATTGGAGTTCGATTCGTTACCAGCCTCGGGGCCCTCGGTCGAGGTCGTTGTCCACAAAGGATAAATACCGTTCGGATTATTCACCGGATCCCAAGATTTCGCCAAACGATCTTTCGAATAATTAGACTGCAAGTTTCCAAACATCGTATAGTACTCGTAGTGTTTGTACAAATCATTTCCAATCGAGTAATACATGTAAGTACTTAGATCAAAATCTCTCCAAGTCAAAGAGATATTGAAACCTCCGGTCAAATCAGGATGAGGATTACCGATAATCGTACGGTCATCCGCATCGATCTTACCATCGTTGTTCACGTCTTTCATCTTATATCGGCCTACCCATGCGGAAGCGACCAAATCGTTTTCCGTAGCCACACCATAAGGCAGAACGCCCGAGGAAATAACATCTTGCTCATTTTGATAAATACCATCAATCTGATACCCGTAGAACATTCCGACAGGTTGGCCCACCGTAGTAATATTCACCTTGCTCAAACGAGTATCATTGAACAAATCAGAAGATCCCAACCGGGTAACCTCATTCTTGTATCTTGAGATGTTAGCCGTGATGTTATAACCGAACTCGCCAACTTTGTCCCTCCATCCAATGGACAAATCAATACCTCTGTTCTTCATATCACCGATATTGATACTAGGCTTTGATGCGTTACCAACCAGCGCAGACCAGTTAGCAGGCACAAGCAAGTCTGAGGTATTCTTTACATAAAAGTCAAATCCGGCGGTCAATCGGTTACTCAAAGCCGTAAGGTCGAAACCTATATTAAACATTTTTGTGGTTTCCCATTTAGCGTCCGAGTCACCCAAGTTCGAGAGCACATAACCGGGAGAAGTCTCTGAATCCGATCCCGTGATAGGATACATATAATAATTTCCCGTACCATACTGGAACGCATAGTTGTAAGAACCAATATTCGAATTACCGGTCGTACCATAACCGGCACGCAGCTTAAAGTCATCCAACCATTTCCGGGTAGGCTCCATAAATTTCTCGTCAGACATACGCCATCCCAAGGAGGCGGAAGGGAAGTTACCCCAACGGTTCTTGGAACCAAACTTGGAAGAAGCGTCGCGGCGAATCGTGAATGTCGCCAAATATTTACCCTTATAAGAATAGTCCGCACGTCCGAAAAGGCCGAACATAGTCACTTTTCTTTGATAACGGCTAGAGTTACCTATATTAGAAGAAGAACCATTATCCAGCGTCCAAGTATTCGGATCGCTCTCGAAGATGTAATCGATACGGGTTCCTTGCATATAACGGCCGACACCTTGTTTGATAGCCTCCGTACCCAAAACAACGGTAATATTATGATCTTCATGAATCTTCTTGGTATAAGTAGCCGTATTTGTCCACTGCCAGTTCAAACGCCAGTTGCCCGTCTCAGTCAATGTATTGTTGGCAGAAGCCTCTTTGTTCGCCATATTTTGACGTTCGGTCATCTCCAAACTCCACATACCATTCAAGCGAGCGCTAAACTGAGAACGAAGCTTCAGACCTTCGATCCAAGGATTGGAAAGCTCGGCAAAAACCGCAGTCTGTCCATGAAACATGCGTGTCCAATCATTCTCATTCATAGCTACCTGATGCACGGCGGAAATATCACGGCCCGCATTAGGTGCCACGGATCCCGTATAATCACCTCCTACATTATATATAGGTACCCACGAATTCATGGTATAAGTCTTAGCGAACGTGTTCGCGTCTCCTTGACGACCAGACTCTCCTCCCGTTTCCATAGCGGCAAGGTTCGTATTTTGGCCCATCGTGAAATACTTATTAGGATTATAGGTCGTATTCGTACGTAAAGAGTAACGTTTGAAATAAGAATTCTGGATCGTACCCTCTCGATTTGTATAACCCAAAGAGACAGAATAAGTAGCTTTCTCGCCACCACCCACCAAAGAGATCTGGTGATCTTGGATCTTTCCGGTCTGTACAATCTCATCGTACCAATTGGTACCCTTACGAGCCTCCGCATCGGAATAACCGTCGGCCAACATCTGATAATATGCGGATCGGGCCCAAGAGCTGCTTCCATCGTCTACATACGACTTTTCCCAAGCCTCTACGCTCCCATACATATCAATAATCTGCTGTTCGCTATAACCGGCCGGCTTAATCGCATAAGGCATCGAAATACCTTTACCACCCGTAGCGGCGATTTGCCCGAATTGAGGATGAGAGGTTGCCAAACCACGATAGTTATACAGATTCTGCTGTCCTAATTCCTCGAATTCCATCGATTCCCAACCGTTCAACAAATCATAACCGCTGTTAGCCATCTTAGCGACACCAAAATATCCATTATAAGAGACACGAACACGATCAGCACGCGTACCCTGCTTCGTCGTAATGATAATTACGCCATTCGCACCTTGTGCACCATAAATAGCGGTAGCTGAAGCATCCTTCAACACTTGCATAGACTCAATATCATTCGGGTTTACGGAACTGATATCCACCCCGGATACACCATCCACAACAATCAACGGGTCTGAACTATTAAGAGAACCCACACCACGAATACGGATCGTAGTCTCACCGCTGGGACCTCCGGAATTAGAGATATACACACCGGATGCTTTTCCTTGCAAAGCCTCGGCGAAAGTCGCCACCGGAGTCTCGTGGATAGCGTCTGTAGAAACAACAGCAACAGAACCGGTAATGTCCTTCTTCGATTGCGTACCATATCCAACTACTACCACTTCATCCAAAGCTTGAGTATCTTCCACCAATTGAATCCTCACATTCGTCTGACTACTTTTTAAAGGAATTTCTTGACTGACATAGCCAATGTAAGACACAACTAAAATCGCATTACTAGGCACACCTTCTAAAATAACACGTCCGTCCATATCGGAGATATTTCCGATAGTGGTTCCTTTAACAAGGACATTTGCCCCTACAATTGGTCCGGCTTTGTCTGAAATAGCACAAATGACTCTACGTCCATCTTGTTGTAGGCTACGAGTTCCTACGTTTGGTGTTAAATCGCCAACTTCCGCAGCGATGATGGGATATCCGCCGCAAAGGAATAAAGAGGCTCCCAGAAACACCTGTCTCCAAAATACTACATTACTCATAAAATTAGAATTTAAGGTATAAATCAAAAAACACAATCTACTTAACAATTTGATTTTTTCATATAGACACAACATCACAGCTTGTAGCTATTACTCATCTATAATACTTATGGTCTAAATGTTTTTTCATAAAACGACTAGTTGAAACGATCGTTT
>NZ_JH976504.1:363744-416016 GCF_000307475.1 Parabacteroides sp. D25
AAACGATCGTTTCAACTAGTCGTTTTTTTTAATATCATGAAAAAAACAAGAAGTGATTTTCATAATTAAAACCATGATAATGAAGAAGCTACACAAAAGAAGTTGAAAAGAAGAGAGTGATGTTTACTTATTTTAAGATGTAAACAGATGTAATATACCTTAGAGGTATGAGAGAGTAGTGAATTCATTTTGTTAAAAGTTTGTGTTTTTTATTTTATTATACCTTAAATTCTAAATTTGTATGAGAAATGTTGTATCATGGAAGCCATTAGTCTTAGGAGCTTCTTTTCTTCTGTACGGAGCCGGAACGGCCTTTGCAACAGAAACAGATCATCTGTATCCTACACCTAGTACGGGATTTATGAGTGTCCAGCAAGATGGACGACAGATTAACTGCCACATCGTGGATAAATCTGGTCCTATCGTTGGAGCCAACGTAGTCGTAAAAGGAACTACTATCGGAAATATTTCTGATATGGATGGACGAGCCATTATAGAGAATGTGCCCGCAAACGCCATCTTAGTAGTCTCTTATATCGGATACGTAACTCAAGAGGTTACTTTGAAGAGTAATCAGACAAACATCAAGATCACGCTGGTCGAGGATTCACAAGCTTTGGATGAAGTCGTCGTTACTGGTTATAGTACACAAGCGAAGAAGGATATTACCGGATCTGTGGCTGTTGTCGCTACGGATGAGTTAAAAGAGACTCCTGTTTCCAATTTCGCTGAGGCTTTGCAAGGAAAAGCTGCTGGTGTATTTGTACAAGCAGGTGGTGGTCCATTAGGGGAGACAACGATTCGTATACGTGGTGTGGGTTCCGTAAACGGCTCAGACCCGTTGATCATTGTCGATGGTGTACAAGGAGTAGATATCGATGCGGTAAATGCGAATGATATTGAATCCATGCAGATCTTGAAAGACGCTGCTGCTTCCGCTATTTATGGAGCGAAAGGTGCAAATGGTGTTATCGTTATCACGACTAAACAAGGAAAAAAGAACGACCGTGTACAAGTATCTTATAACGGTTACTTCGGTGTAGCCAAGATGGCCAATGACGGTTATGGTCTGTTGAACGCTTGGGAAGCTATGGAATTCCAAGAAGAAGGGCAACGTAATTTATTCAACTACCGCGGTGGCCAAACAGTAAACCACGCCCAGTTCGGTTCAATAGGTAAAGACGGTACAGGTCATTTAACAATGCCTTATGCTATCAAACCTGCTGGTTATAGTAAAGAACAGATCATCTCTCAATACGGCAGTATCGCAGCTTGGGAAGCTTCTTACAAAGACAATGGTGAGAACACTTGGTCTCGTTCCGCTTACTACCAAATGCTTGAGGACGGCTACTCTGAGGAAGAAGCTCGTGCCGGCACGAATTGGTACGACGAAGTAGTTCAAACCGGTAAGGTGCAAGATCACCAGATTTCTATCACCGGAGGTGGTGAAAAAGCGACTTATTCAGTAGGCTTAGGCTACATGAATCGTGAAGGTACGATCAAGGAGTCATGGTTCCGTCGTTATTCCTTGCGTGCGAATACAAACTTCTTCGTGAACAAGTGGTTCAATATCGGTCAGAATACCAACATCGCCGTAATCGAGAACTCAGGAGAACGCGGTCGTCAAGGTGATGATAATACCTTCGGTAAGACCTTCTCCATCCAACCTTGGGTACCTATCTACACAGTTGGCGGTGATTATTCCGGTTCACAAAATGCCGAAGGAGGACGTGCTGAGAGCGCACCAATGTCCGTTGATTATGGCAAGGACAATCGTCGTCGTTTCTTACGTGCCCAATCAGCTATCTACGCAGAGATTATGCCTTTAGAAAGCCTTGGAGAGAATTTGAAGATCCGTACTCAGTTCAGCGCACGTTTAGGTGGCGCATGGGACTTCTGGATGAACAAACGTACGATCATGACCAATAAAGAAGGACGTAACAACAACGAGTTCTACGAGCAAGCAAACTATTGGTTAGATTATCAATGGACAAACACCGCTACTTATAGCAAAACAATCAATGACGATCATACGATCAATGCTGTGATTGGTACAGAGGCACTTCGTGAGGGTTTAGGACGTTGGATCCAGGCAGGTCGTATCAACTATCCATTCGAAGATGATCCCAACACTTGGGTAATCAACAACGGTGCTAGCTCTGACTTAAGAAATAGCGGAAACCAGAACGCTGTATCCACCATGTTCGGTATGTTCGCTCGTGCGGACTATGCTTACCAAGGTAAATATTTGGCTACAGTTACGGTACGTCGCGACGCATCCTCTCGTTTTTCTGAAAAGAATCGCTGGGGTACATTCCCTTCTATCTCTTTAGGTTGGCGTATGTCGGACGAGAAATTCATGGAGAAATCACGTACTTGGTTAGACGATTTGAAGATTCGTGCCGGTTACGGTACAACCGGTAACTCCAATATCGATTCATATAACTGGGCATTCCAATATGGTACTGGTAACCGTTATCTCTATAGCATCAATGGTTCTGACACAGAGGTATATCAAGGATTTGGCGTAACCAATCTTGGTGATATCGAGGCAAAATGGGAAACATCTAAGATGTTTAATGCAGGTTTCGATATTACAGCTTTTAATCAACGATTAACCGCCAACTTCGACTACTACATCAAGAAAACTTCTGATATGTTGATCGATGCCAACTGGTCTGCTTTGGCCGGTGCCGCTGACAAGCCGAAAGTAAACATCGGTGATATGACGAACAAAGGTGTTGATTTGAATATTACTTGGAATGATAAAATCGGTGAGGTAGGTTACTCTGTAGGCGTAAACTTGTCGCATTACAAGAATAGACTGGATGAGATTGGTACTGATGCCGGAATCTTTACCGGAACTCGTATTTCCAACATGAACGTATTGATGAAAGGACATGCAATCGGTGAATTCCACGGTTATCAGCTAGATGGTATCTATAAGAGTGAAGAAGAAGTCCGTAACTATAAGAATGATGCCGGTGGAACAGTATTGCCATATGGTACATCTGATGCTTCTACGTTAAACGCTGCCAATTATGTAGGTCAGTTCAAAGTAAAAGATGTGAACAACGATGGTAAGATCGACGCTAGTGACCGTACATTCATTGGAAACCCACATCCGGATTTAACAGGAGGTATCAACTTAGGTGTTAACTGGAAAGGATTCGACTTAAGTACTTATATGTACTTCTCCGTAGGCAATGATCTATTCGCCATGTATAAATATTATACACATTATGGTTCCTTACAGTCCGCTTATTCTAAAGATCGTCGCGACAATTCATGGCATCCTGTAACCAACCCTGATGGTATCTATCCTATGTGGGCAACCGCTAATGGTGAGAGTACAATCGCCGCAAATGAGTCTAATTCCGGCTATATAGAAGATGGTTCATTCTTACGCATGCAAACGTTGACTTTAGGTTATACACTTCCAAAGAGTATTTTAGATAAAATCAAGTTTGAGAAGATCCGCATCTATGGTCAAATAGCAAACGTATTCACATTGACTGGTTACTCCGGACTAGACCCACAGGTTCGTACAGATACAGACGGTCGTTCCAATGACCGTACGATGGGTACCGATTTCGGTTCTTATGGTATGCCACGCCAATTTATCATGGGTGTAAATGTGACATTCTAACAAATATTTGCTAACTAAAAATTGAAACAAGATGAAAAATCTATTTATATATGCGGCAGTCATTGCCGCCACGATGGGAAGCATGACTGCTTGCTCCGATTTCTTGGATGTGAAGCCAGTCACAAATAAACAGGAACCGGATTTTGTATCGCAAGAAGGTATTACTCAGTTGCTAACTGGTATGTACGCTAGATTAAACTCTACAGATGCGAATGATGGATACTTCCGTTCGACATTGACCAACTATGTATATGGTGACGTAATGGGAGGTGACGCAAACAAAGGTTCAACTTTCCAAGACCAACCAGACTTTACCAGCTTGGAAACTTATACATTTACAACTGACAACGCTTATTTTGAAACAAAATGGGCACATAGTTACCATGGGGTATTCACCGCAAACAACGTAATCAAGGTAGCGGATTTAGCAAAAGAAGAGCTTTCGGCTATAGCAGGCCAAAGTAAAGACTTCTATACGGAAACAATCGCCCAAGCCCGCTTCATACGCGGTTTCTTCCATTTCGAGGTCGTAAAATTATTTGGAGCGGCTGTTCCTTATGTAGATGACATAGCCATGAAAGAGAACGTGAACCCACAAGTCTCTAATGTGGATGAGAATGGGAATTATATCTATATCTGGGATAAGATAGTAGAAGACTTGCAGTTTGCCTATGACAATCTGCCCGACACTTGGACCGAGGCAGGACGCGTAAACAAATGGGCAGCTGGCGCTATGTTGGCTAAAGTAAAGATGTACCAATCCTCTCCATATAACGGAAAAAATGGAACGTCTAATCATTGGACTGAAGTTAAAACGATTTTGGAAGATGTAATCGCAAACGGAAAAGATAACAAAGGCACTAAGTTCCGCTTGGCAGATACATACGAGGAACTCTATACAGCAGGGGAAAGTGACTGGACAGGAGAATCTGTATTCGATGTCCAAGCTGCAGTTTCCGGCACCGTAGAACAAACTGCCAATATCAACGGAGCTTGGCACATCGGCTTCAGCGGAGCGTTAGGAACTGGAGGTTGGGGATTCTATCAACCCTCTTATGATATGGTCAACGCTCATATTGTTGACGCAAACGGATTACCTAAAATGGATGATTCTTATCGTAATGATCCTGCGTTATCAACTTTAGACGAGAACAATTTACCTCACACTGATTTGACCGTCTATACAGACCCTCGTTTGGATGTTTCTACCGGTCGTTTCGAGACTCCATTCTTAGATTGGACAGTGCCAAATGCGTTGGATGGTTGGGTACGTGATGTTTCTAACGGAGGTTTATACCTAAACAAGAAGAATATCCCTAGAAAAGCCGATAAAGGAAGCTTATCTAACACGACGCAAACAAACTCCACTGCTAAAAACTTCCACTTGATCCGTTACGCAGACGTATTGCTTTGGTACGCTGAAACCTTGATCGAGTTAGGACAGCCTCAACAAGCAGGTGAATACATTAATCAAGTACGTGCTCGTGCCGCCAATAGCTATGTAAAGGCAGTAGATCCGGCAACAATGACCGAGGCTAGTTCTACTTATGTTTTGGATGACAAGATTAACGGGAAGCAAAGTACAGATGCTGCCGCAAACTATCGTATAGGTTTATATCCACCTTCTCAATTCGCATCAAAAGACAAAGCGCTGGAGGCACTGCGTTGGGAACGTCGTATCGAGTTAGCGATGGAAGGTCATCGCTGGTATGACTTAGCTCGCTGGGGTATCGCATCCGAGGTATTAAATGATTTCGTGAAATACGAAGCTAAGCATTTAGGTAAATATTCCAATAGTACATACAACGCAAAATGGGCAACAATGCCTATCCCTCATAATGAAATCTTAAAGATGGATGGTCTTTTAGTTCAGAATGAAAACTGGAAATAAACAAGTGGGTTAATAGTCAGAAAGGGCAGCCGGGCATGTGATATGTCCGGCCTGCTTTTTAATCCCCAAAAGTTAGTTAACTTACTTTGCTCACGAAGTTAACATACTTTGCCAACGAAGTTAACTCCATGTGCCAATTAAGTTAACTTCGTTTTGTGTAGATTGGTATTTCCGATAAAAATCGTATCTTTGTTTGACTTTAAATCAAAATGAAACGTGTACTCTAGCCATGAGATATAAACAAATACTCCTCGGTTTGATCCTGTTTGTCCTATTAGGGGGTTTCTTGCAAATAACCGGCAAGTTTCATTTCTTCTATATCGAGCAGCTTCAACTATTCCAGTTTTCCGAAGATTATCTTGCGGATAAAATCAGCAGTCCGGGAGGTTTATCTTTGATTATCGGGGAATTCTTGACACAATTCTTTATTACGCCTTATGCAGGGCCTTTCATTATCGCAGCTATACTTACGTCTATCGGCTTAACAATGAGGGAGATCATCCTGCAAATTAATCCAAATAAAGAGCTCTTCCTGCTTTACTTACTCCCGGTTTTATTCTTATTATTGATTCAATACGACTTCAATTATTTAGTACAAGGCACTATCGCATTCCTATTTTGTTTGATTAGCCTGAACGCATGGATGCGCATAAAAGATCCCTGTTACCGGCTATCCGCCGCATTGGTAATCACCCCACTACTTTTTTGGATAGGAGGACCGATTGCCGGGCTGTTCTCATTAAGTGTGGTTCTCAAGGAAGCGATAAGCCGTTCCAAACAGGGGTTCTATTTTTTAGCGGTTTTAATTGAATACCTGTTTATCGGGATCGGAAGTGTCTGGTCAACTACCATCACCAGTTATCGCTTCGCATTCTTACCGGACGCTTTTTACCACCCGATTCTGGCGGCTCCCAATCTCATCTATTTCGCATGGGTCTGTTTACCGCTTAGCTTGATCGGGGCATTCGTATATCCTAAAGGCAAAAACCAATCAAAGAAAAAAACAGGGATAGAGCTTACCGTTCAATTCATCCTAATCCTATTCCTTTGCTGGGTAACGATTCCACGGTATAACGACCAGAAAGCCTATCCTCTAAAAGTCTTGGATTATTATGCCCGTACCGAACAATGGGACGAGATCATCCGGCATTGTCACGGGCCGATCAAAAACTATTTATATTTAACTTACTTAAATAGGGCACTTGCGGAAAAAGGGGAGTTGGCAGACCGGATGTTCGCTTTTGATCAACACGGTCCTCAAGGGTTACTCGCCTCTTGGAACAAGACCTTTACGGTCTCCACCCTGTTAAGCGACGCCTATTTTACGCTAGGGGAAATCGCATTATCGCAGGAGATGGCTTTTGAAGGGTATGTCACCGTAATTGGCGCCGGTAATCCCCGGAACCTGCAACGGCTTGTTCAAACAAACTTGATTTACGGAACGTATCCTATCGCCGAGAAATATATCAGTATCTTAGAAAAAACATATGCCTATCATGATTGGGCCAAACGGCATAGAGGCTTCTTATATAACGACAAAGCGATTGAAGCTGATCCGGTATTAGGGCCTAAACGAAAAGCTCTTCCGAAGGAAAGTAACTTATCCGGTATCAACGGACTGGAACATGATTTACTTATCCGTGCGGAACAAGATCCGGAAAATCAGCTCCCGATCCAATTCACCGGGGCTATCTATCTGCTGTCTAAAGACATGAAAGCTTTCCAAAGGCTGATAGAAAAGTATTATGGAACACCGGTACTCCCCTCTCTCCCCGTGAGTTTCCAAGAGGCTGTTATCCTATTAGCAGAGAAGGATGTGGATTACTGGAAGCGTTTTAACGTATCCGGAAATGTGATCCGCAAATTCGCAGGTTATCGGAATTTAGTCGTGCAGAACCGGAACAACCCACAACTTCCGCAACTTATAAAGAAGTCGTTCGGAGACACTTATTGGTCTTATTATACTCTAAAATGATCAACAACCATGAAAAGAAATATTCTATATATCACCTGTTTATTTCTTATTCTACTAGGAATATCCTGCTCGGATACGATCCCGGTAAGCAAAGAAACCTCGGAGAAACCTGTATTATTTCCCGATTATGCGGATGTGACGATCCCTTATAATATCGCACCCTTAAATTTCAAGATACAAAATCCGCATACGGAAGCTTTCGCCGTACTCAAATTCGGAGAAGAAAAGATACAAGTCAAGGAAAAAGGGGGACAATTCTATCTTCCCGCATCCGATTGGAGAAAATTGCTGAAAAGGGCAACAGGAAAAGCGATACAAGTAAAGCTCTACGCAAAAGACAAAGAATGGCTCGCCTATCCGGAATTCTCACTATTCGTCGCTCCGGAACCCATGGATTCATATCTGGCTTATCGCTTGATCGAACCCGGATACGAGCTTTGGAATCAAATGGGTATTTACCAACGGAATCTGGAAGATTATAAGCAAAGCCCTATCATGGAAAACAAATACAGCGGTCAAAACTGTATGAATTGCCATTCTTTTTGTATGCAAAACCCCGATAAAATGCTGTTCCACATGAGGGATAAGTATTCGGGCACTTATCTGATCGACGGAGACAAGATCGAGAAATTAAATACGAAGACCGATCAGACGATCTCGCCTTTGGTCTATCCCTCTTGGCATCCATCGGGGAAATACGTAGCCTTCTCTGTCAATCAGACCAGCCAAAGCTTTCATGCCAACGACAAAAACCGGGTGGAGGTCTTCGACAGCCAATCCGACGTAGTTGTATACGATACGGAAAAGCATGAGATTATCAGTACGCCTTCCATTCGGACAGCAAAAGCGTTTGAGACTTTCCCGACATTCTCTCCCGATGGCAAGACTCTTTACTTCTGCTCGGCAGAGGCACGTTCCATGCCGCATGAATATTCAGAAGTAAAATATAACCTTTGCTCCATAGCGTTCGATCCCGTAACCCGGAGTTTCGGCTCCCGTATAGATACCTTATACAATGCCGGAAAAGATGGGAAGAGCGCCTCTTTTCCCCGTGTTTCCCCAGACGGGAAATTCTTGTTATATACGCTGTCCGGCTACGGTAACTTCTCGATCTGGCATAAAGACGCAGATCTATATCTACTGGATATAGCGAGCGGAATCTCTCATTCCTTGCAAAACGCCAATAGCACGGATACGGAGAGCTATCACTCATGGAGTAGCAACAGCCGCTGGATCGTCTTCAGCAGTCGAAGGATAGACGGGTTATACACACGTCCTTATTTTGCTTATATAGATGAAGAAGGAAATGCGTCTAAGCCCTTCCTTTTGCCTCAGAAAGACACAGACTACTATCACCGTTTCATGAAATCTTATAATATACCCGAGTTTATTACCGGAAAAGTATCCTCCAAGATCCGGGCGCTTAGCACGCTAGCCAAAGAGGATAAAGGAATTGACGTAACTTATCGTAAATAGAATAAATCACATGAGTACTTTATATAAGAAGATATTACCACCGCTTCCATTCATTCTATTGACCGGCGTCTTATGGTTTCATTTGCAGACCATGCAAGAGCCTCTCTTTTTTTATCGGGAACAGCAGCAGATTTTCCTATTCGATTCCACCTATATATTCAGCATACTTAAGCAGATAGGGGGGCTAGCGACTTTTATCTCTCAATTCTTGATACAGTTTTTCAGGATCCCGCTTATCGGATCGCTGGTGACCGCCTTGATCGGTGGAATCTCCGGTTGGTTATTCTGGCTGACCTTACGAAAGATACATCCGGCATTATATCTTATGCCCTTGGCCTTTCTCCCCATCCTATTCCAATATCTTTACCTAATGAAAGATAGCTATCATTATGAAGGACTGATAGCCATGTTGTTTTGGTCATTGGCGCTTAACGTATATAGTTACAGCGCACGAAGATTTAATTGGACGTACCGTACCTTAATTGGTTGCTTGCTGGCGACCGGATTGTTTTACACGATGGGATCTGTAGCTATATTATTCGCCCTTAGCATCTTACTATTTGATGTATTACAAAAATGCGAACGCTGGTACGCAAGCTTCATCCCGTTGCTGCTGCTACTTATCGTAGGCTCCCTATGTGTCCTAGGAGGCAGTAAACCCGATTATGACTATGTATTTTGGATGAAAGATTACGTAGAGTATTTCATTGAGCTGGAACCATTCTACGGCTTCTCTTGGCAAGTAGCGCTACTCGTTATGCTTCTATTCTTCCTATCACGTTACTTAGATCACATAAAAACCTATTTAAAAGCTTTAGTAGCCGTAGCATTACTTGCCTTATCCGGTATGTATTATACGCAAACGGCTCTTCAACAGAGGAATAAAGATTTCTATACGTTGATGCAAATGTTTCATTACATAGATACCGAGCAATGGGACGCCATAATCTCGTCCGCCGATCTAAACTATAATAACTACTTACACCTGAATTGCTTAAACCTTGCCTTATCCCACAAGGGTGTCATGCAGACTGATTTATTCAAATATCCGCAAAGCGGAATACAATCTTTGGTCTCAAAATACCAAGCGCATATAGAGGAAAGTTTCCTGTTCAGCCAGATATACTACCATGTAGGAATCACGTCCTTGGCATACAATTTCGCTTTTGGTACCTCGGTAGGAATTACATACGGCAGTCCCGTCATGACCAAATTATTAATAAAATCCCATTTGATATACGGACAGTATCCCGCAGCCGAGAAGTTTATATCCTTATTGGAAAAGACATGGGCCTATCACGAATGGGCCTCCTCGCAACGAAAGTTCTTATATAATGACCAAGCGGTGGAGAGCGACCCGGAATTAGGTACAAAAAGAAAAAGCCTATCCAGCGACAAAGACCTTTTCGCCAATATAATCGGATTGTTTGATAACCTGATGATTATATTGGAAGAGAATCCCCAGAATAAAGCCGCATTGGATTATACGATCGGTACGTTATTATTATCGAAAGACCTGCCCGCTATAAAAACGTTTGTTGAAAGATTCAGTGGGACGGAAGTACTCCCTATATTACCCGAACCCTTGCAACAAGCCGTGATCTCTTATGCGGAGCATGATCCGGAATATTGCCGCAAGTATGGGGTAACCGATAAAGTCCTGTCCGAGTTCTCGATATTCAAGCAACGTGTATTGGGACTAAGGCATGCCCGACAAAATCTAGCGACTGGAATAGCCGACTATCAACCTACTTTCTGGTACTATTTGATACTCTCTAAATAAAACACATATGGAAAGACAGACTTATACAAATACAAACCGATATCTTTTCCTTTTTCTCATCGCCTTGATGGTTTCATGCTCCAAAAACGACATACAGATCGCCAAGAGCTTAAACAAGGAAATAACCATTTATCCGGATTACAAGGATGTGACCATCCCTGTGAACATCGCCCCGCTCAATTTCTCTATCGCCGATAGCAGTGAGCACTGCCTTATCATTAAAGGGGAAAAGACTCAACTCCAAGTCTATAGTGATGAGGGGCTCTTTGAGATCCCACAAAAGAGATGGAAAGCCTTATTGAAAGAGAATGCCGGAAACCAAATAGAATTGACCATTGCTAAACGCATACAGGGCGAATGGAACGCCTATACGCCTTTTCATATGGACATCGCAAATGATTCCATTGATAAATATATAGCCTATCGGTTATTAGCCTTGAGCAATGATATGTGGAACAGGATGGGTATCTATCAACGAAACTTGGAGAATTATGACCAAAGCGTGATTTATGAGAATAGCCTAACCGACTATAACTGCGTAAACTGCCATACGTTTTCCTCCGGGAACCCGGATAAAATGATTTTCCATATGCGAGGCAAACACGCTGGTTCCGTACTGATTGATGGAAAGAAAATCACCAAGCTAAATACCAAGACTCCCGAGACCGTCTCAAACTTTGTCTACATGTATTGGCATCCGAATGGTAACTATCTGGCGGCCACCGTATGCGATACCTACCAAAACTTCTTCATCAATAATCCCAATACGCTGGAAGTATTGGATCATAATTCCGATATCGTGATCTACGACGTGAAGAAGAACGAGGTATTCTCTTGCGAAGCGTTAAATTCCAAAGACGCATGGCAAATATTCCCTGCGTTCTCTCCCGACGGGAAGAGCCTCTATTTCAGTTCGACCGCCGCCGTAGATTCTATTTCTAAGAATTTCAGACAAATGACCTACAGCCTATGCCGTGTCGACTTTGACCCGGAAACCCGCACCCTAGGCCAGCAAGTAGATACTTTATACAATGGCCGGGCCAATCACAAAAGCGTATCCTTCCCTAGAATCTCACCGGATGGTAAATATCTGGCTTTTACCCTACAGGAATATGGCGGTTTCGGGGTTTGGCATAAAGACGCTGAATTATATATGATCCGCCTATCCGACGGAAAGACGTACCCGCTGAGCGAGGCGAACAGCGCCGAAGGAGAAAGCTACCATTCATGGAGCCACAACAATCGTTGGCTGGTATTTAGCAGTCGCAGGTTGGATGGATTATACACACGCCCGTTCTTTACCTATATCGATGATAAAGGTACGGCCCATAAACCATTCCTCCTGCCGCAAAAAAATCCCGTAAAATATTATAAAGACCTGTTGTGGACTTACAACCTCCCGGAGTTTATACAAGAAAAGGCCCAAGTAGATACGCATGCCGTGATGGAAACCATGAGAAATACAAAAGGAATCCAAGTAAAATAAGAACAATAGCTAGGGTGGGCGAAAGGAGATAAGGATGTCTGTTTGGTTAAATCTACCCACCCTTAGCTATTGATCTGTTTGCTCACTCTTTTATCTTCACCGAGAATAGAAATAGAGCGTTTCAAATCAACGCCCATATTTCCATTTGTTGTATTCATAAAATAAGTACAAACTTTCGGCAATCAGATTTCACTCTTTAGTGAAACAAACATATGTAATCTGCGTTTATAGATTATCAAATGTCTCTTTAAAAACTTGAGACAAAAATAAACTATTTTGATAGAAAAATAGGTCTGTAAATATTCACATTTTATTCACAACACACACCAAAACGTTCATTTATCCTAGGAAGCATCACAATTTAACATTTAACCGCTCCATCATCACTCCGGTCTTCTCCCTAGCCTCCGTCACATCCAAACCACGAGCCAGCAAGACGGCCATACGGCGATGTCCATGAACTTCCGGTTTTCCAAAGAAACGCATCTGCGTATCGGGTTGTTCCAAAACCTTATCCAGATTCCCCAAAGACAACCGGTCACTGTCCCCTTCCACTACAACGGCACGGGAAGCTCCCGCTCCATGAAACACGATATTAGGGATCGGCAAGCCAAGCACCGCACGGGCGTGCAAAGCGAATTGAGACAAATCCTGTGTAATCATCGTCACCATTCCGGTATCGTGCGGACGGGGGGAAACCTCGCTGAATATGACATCATCTCCTTTAATGAATAATTCCACGCCGAAAATACCACGTCCGCCTAAAGCCTCGGTGATCTTACCGGCGATCTCACGGGCTTTCGCTTTAGCGGCAAGGCTCATGGCTTGCGGTTGCCAAGACTCCCGGTAATCACCGTCCACCTGAACATGTCCTACGGGTTCCAAGAAAGACGTTCCTCCGATATGCCGAACCGTCAGCTGGGTAATCTCATAGTCGAAATCCACGAAACCTTCCACGATCACCTTACCCGCTCCAGCACGTCCTCCTTCTTGGGCGTACTGCCAAGCACGATCGATATCCTTTTCCTCACGAACCACGCTCTGTCCGTGTCCGCTCGAGCTCATGATCGGCTTCACCACGCAAGGCATACCGATTACCTTCACCGCTTCTTTGAATTCCTCCTCGGTCTCGGCGAAACGATACGGCGAGGTAGGCAAGCCCAGCTCCTCGGCCGCCAAGCGGCGGATTCCCTCACGGTTCATCGTCAGCCAAGTGGCACGGGCGGTAGGAATCACATGGTATCCCTCTTCCTCTAGTTCCATCAAGGTACGGGTAGCGATCGCTTCCACCTCCGGCACGATATAATCCGGTTTCTCTTTCTCGATGATCTCCCGCAAGGCATCGCCATCCAGCATGGAGACCACATAGGAACGATGCGCCACCTGCATGGCCGGAGCGTCCGGATACTTATCCAAGGCGATTACCTCCACGCCATAACGCTGCAACTCTATTACAAACTCTTTCCCCAATTCGCCCGAGCCACAAAGCACGACTTTAGTTGCCGTAGCCGATTTGGGCGTACCAATTGTTACCATAAATCTTTCTGCTATTTGAATTTCGCCGCAAAGTTAAGGGTTTATGCCTGTATAGCCTAAAGCTTTTCCCTTTATCTATTAGGGCAAAGATAAGGTTAGCTTCATCGTCCAACGGCTGGTGGACGATCATGCACCAGTTGGTAGATGATCATGCACCAGCCGTTAGAAGATCATGCATCAGTTGGTGCATGATGAATGTATCTTTATGAATTGGGTAAGACAGCCGCTTGTTTGGCCTACAATATACAGAGGAAAGGAACAAGGATCTACTTATAATCAAGACCTCTTTGTTAATATTACATAATTAGTAGTACCTTGCGATACAAGGTATCTTAGTAAAACATATATTTGTAACCAGATGATAAAAGTGTTCACCAACAGTGTAACTTATTTAGCAAACTGTACGTCTAATATATAAAGTAACTACATAATATGATGATTCAACTGAAAGGAATAAACAAAACGTACTTTAACGGAGCCCCACTGCACGTTTTGAAAGGTATCGACCTAGATATAGAGAAGGGAGAGATGGTATCTATCATGGGAGCGTCCGGTTCCGGGAAGTCAACCCTATTGAATATCTTGGGGATATTGGATACGTACGACACGGGCACCTATCTATTAAACGGACAGTTGATTCAGAATCTAAGCGAAAGCCGTGCCGCCGAGCTGAGGAACCGTATGATCGGCTTCATCTTCCAATCATTTAACTTAATCTCGTTTAAGAACGCAGTGGAGAACGTAGCTCTCCCACTCTATTACCAAGGCGTAAGCCGGAAGAAGAGAAACGCCATGGCACTGGAATATCTCGACATGGTGGGATTGAAGGATTGGGCGGATCATATGCCGAACGAGATGTCCGGCGGACAGAAGCAACGTGTGGCCATCGCACGTGCCTTGATCGCCAAGCCGCAGATTATATTGGCCGACGAGCCTACCGGGGCATTGGATAGTACCACGACCGTGGAAGTGATGGAACTCCTCCGTAGCGTAAACCAAGAAGGTATGACCATGGTGATCGTTACCCACGAGCCATCCGTGGCGGAAGCTACCGACCGGATTATCCGGGTAAAAGACGGATTGATTGAATACACCGTAAACGAAGAATCGCATGTTTGATTTTGACAATTTTAGGGAAATATGGAGCACGATAAAGAAAAACAAGCTCCGTACCTTCTTGACCGGTTTCGCCGTATCATGGGGGATCTTTATGCTGATTACCCTGCTGGGAGCGGGAAATGGGTTGAGAAACGGCATCATATTCAACTTCCGGAGGTTTTCCGCCAATACCGTGGAGGTTTGGGGGCGCTATACCACCATGCCTTATAAAGGTAACCCCACGAACCGCAGGATCGAGTTCAAGGAAGCGGATCTCAGCGGCATCAAGATGGCATTCCCGGAAATAGAATACTGCTCGGCTACCATTTCGCAAACAGATACCATCTCGTATGGGGAAGAATACATCGTGGGCGACCTGCGGGGCGTATCCGAGGATTACAATTCCATTATATATATTAATGTAGCGAGCCAGAACGGGCGCTTCATCAATAAGATGGATATGAACGCTACACGCAAGGTAATCATACTAAGCCCCCGTATGGCGGAAGTGCTATTCCGTAACGAGGACCCGCTGGGTAAATACGTGAAATGCGGCAATATGATGTATCAAGTTGTTGGTATCTATGATGATGACGACAAGAGTAACAACGCGCCCGCATATATACCGTTTACCGTAGCGCAACAACTTTATAATAAAGGCTTCGGGTTCGGCTCCATTTACTTTACGGTAAACGGGGTCTCCACCGAAGAAGAGTGCAAGGATTTCGAGAACAGGTTCCGGTCGTATATGGCCCGTAAGCACATATTCGACCCGACAGACAAGAATGCCATCGGTATGTGGATGACCGGCAATGAGATCCGTATGTTCAATACGATGACAGACGGTATCTTGCTCTTCATCTGGATCGTAGGTATCGGCACCTTGATGGCTGGTATCGTGGGGGTTAGCAACATCATGTTGATCACCGTACGCGAACGGACCCGGGAGTTCGGCATCCGGAAGGCGATCGGGGCGAAACCGGCCTCGATATTGAAGCTTGTCATCGTAGAGTCCATCATGATCACCGCCATATTCGGTTACATCGGGATGCTGATGGGAATCGGGTTGACGGAGCTAATCGACTATGGCATGACGATGAGCGGGATGAACAACGCTTCATCCGGAGGAAATCCCGGCGAGGATCTTACCTTATTCCGGCACCCGACCGTCAGCCTAGGGATATCGCTGGCCGCTACCGGGGTGCTGGTCGTAGCCGGGGTGCTGGCGGGCTATTTCCCCGCTCGCAAAGCCGTGAATGTATCCGCTATTGAAGCCATGAGAACAGAATAAACCGAAAAGATATGTTTGACATAGACAGATGGACAGAAATATGGGTAACCATCACCCGCAACAAGACACGTAGCTTGATGACTTGCTTCGGCGTGTTCTGGGGAATCCTTATGCTGGTATTGTTGCTGGGTACCGGATCGGGATTCAAGAACGCCATGTTCAAGAGCGTCAACGGATTCGCGACGAATTCGCTATTCTTCTACGCCGATCGCACCAGCGA
Organism: Parabacteroides sp. D25; assembly: GCF_000307475.1. Taxonomy (NCBI): domain Bacteria; kingdom Pseudomonadati; phylum Bacteroidota; class Bacteroidia; order Bacteroidales; family Tannerellaceae; genus Parabacteroides; species Parabacteroides sp. D25. The sequence continues at coordinate 380,150 of NZ_JH976504.1, forward strand.
ACCCTACCAAGGATTCAACAAGGGGCGAAACTGGAACATGAGGAACCGGGACATAGACGCCATCATACGAGACGTACCTAGCGTACAGGATATCTCCCCCATCCTTTGGGGCAGCCGCTCGGAAAAGAATATCGTTTACGGGATAATGACCGGAACGTTCAACGTGAAAGGTATATATCCGGCTTACTTCAATATCGATACGCAAGACCTATACTATGGCCGTTTATTGAATGAGATCGATATGCGGGAAAAGCGCAAGGTTTGCTTGATCGGCACGAAGATCAATGAGGTATTATTCCACAACGAGGACCCTTGCGGCAAATATATCCGGGTGAACGGGCTTTACTACCAAGTAGTAGGAGTGGTCAACCAAAGGGCATCGGGCCTGAATCTGGGCGGCCGGGGAGAAGAAACCGTCTTCATTCCGTTCAATACCATGCAGCAGACCTTGAACCAAGGCGATATCCTGCATTTCCTCGCACTGAGCGTGAAACCGGGATATCCGATTGAGACGACGATCGAGCAGGTCAAGAATATCATGAAGACGCAAAATCAGATCGCACCGACCGATCCTCAGGCGATAGGCGTAGTCAATATCGCCGCACAATTCAAGACATTCAATCTACTGTTTACAGGTATCGACATCTTGGTCTGGCTGGTCGGCATGGGTACCTTGCTATCGGGTATTATTGGTATCAGCAATATCATGATGGTAACGGTAAAAGAGCGCACGAGGGAGATAGGCGTACGAAGGGCTTTGGGAGCCAAGCCTTTCGACATCATCTCGCAAGTCATGAGCGAGAGCTTGGTGCTGACTGCCTTGGCGGGCTTACTGGGATTAAGCGCCGGAGTCTTCCTCTTGGATTTGTTGGATAAGATATTGTCCGCCAATCCAACGAACGATCCGACCCTGCTGAATCCCGGCGTAAACATCCAAACAGCGGTAGCCGCCGCGGTGGTACTACTGATAAGCGGTTTTATGGCCGGACTGATTCCCGCATGGAGAGCCATGCAGATCAAAGCGATAGATGCCATCCGAGATGAATAATAACGAATCGATAATTAAAATAAAACTATATAATCATGAAGAATCGCATCGTAAAGAAAATCCTACGTATTATCTTATTAACGATCGTAGGTGCGGCGGTAATAGGCACATTCTATTTCTTATGGAAGAAGGCGCAACCGGTAATAACCGTTTATGAGGTCGTAACCCCCAAAAGGGATACGGTAGAGACCAAGACGGTGGCCACCGGAAGCGTGGAACCTCGCTACGAGGTAGAGATCAAGCCGCAGATATCCGGTATCATCTCCGAGCTAAGGAAAGAAGCGGGACAGATGGTACAGGCAGGGGAGATTATCGCCACGATCAAGGTCATACCGGAGATGGTACAGCTAAATAGCGCCGAATCTCGCGTAAACATAGCGGATATATCTCTTAAACAGGTGGAGGAAACCTATAAGAGAGATGAACTGCTGTTCAAGCAAGGTGTTATCGCCCAAGAGGATTTCGATCTCTCGAAGGCCAACTACTTAAAGGCGGTCGAGGAGAAAGCGAACGCGCAAAGCGCACTGGAAATTATTCGTGACGGTATCGCCAAGAACTCCAATGTAGCCAGTACCACGCAGATCCGTAGTACCATCACCGGTATGATACTGGATATCCCGGTGAAAGTAGGTAACTCCGTTATCCAAGCGAACAACTTCAACGACGGTACGACAATCGCCACAGTCGCCAACATGAATGACATGATCTTCAAGGGAAACGTAGACGAGACCGAGATCGGGCGCATTCACGAGGGAATGCCTATCAAGCTTACGATCGGAGCCATGGAAAGCCGTTCGTTCGAGGCCTTGCTAGAATATGTATCACCCAAAGGTGTTGAGAAAAACGGAGCCATTCAATTTGAGATCAAGGCAGCCGTGACGATCCCCGAAGATGCTTTCATCCGTGCGGGATATAGCGCCAACGCCGAGATCGTGCTAAAACGTGCGGAAGACGTTCTTACGATCCCGGAAAGCACGGTCGAGTTCCAAGGGGATTCCGCATTCGTTCAGTTAGTTAAACAAGAGCAACCGGAGCAAGTCTTCGAGAAACATCCGGTAAAGGTAGGTCTGTCCGACGGTATCAAGATCGAGGTTCAAGAAGGACTGGCCGCGACCGATAAAGTCCGGGGCGCAGCTATTGACCCGAATAAGAAATAAAAGAAAGATTGTATGATGAGAAGAAACTTATATATACTGGCAATCGTTTCCCTCCTGTCCGGAAACTATGTTTTCGCTCAGGATGCGGTGAAGCAATGGAGTCTGGAGGAGTGCATCCAATATGCCATCGAGCATAATATCGACTTAAAGCAAAAGGAGCAGGAACAGGAAAGCCGAAAGGTAGACTTACATACCAGCAAATACAGTTGGCTCCCGGCCCTAAACGGCAGTCTTGGACAGAGCTTCCAGTTCGGACGCTCCACGTCTAAATCCGGGGTGATCGTGGACCAGAACGCCGCCAATTCCACATTGGGGATCAATCTGGACATGCCTTTATTTGACGGGTTAAAAATACCGAACGATATCGCCGCCCGCAAACTTGATCTAAAAGCGTCTATCGAGAACTTGAATAAGGCGAGAGAAGACCTATCCATCAATATAGCTTCCTACTACCTGCAAGTACTTTATAATAAAGAGTTACTGAAAATAGCGCAACTACAAGTGGAACTAGACAAGGAGCAGGTGAATAAAACAGAGGCCATGGTGAACGCCGGAAAGGTGCCACTTTCCCAACTGTATGATATCAAGGCCCAATTAGCGAAAGATGAGGTCACGCTTACCGAGTCGCAAAACAATGTGAACCTCGCTTTACTGGATCTGGCGCAAAGTCTGGAACTAGAGCGAAGCGATCGGAGTTTCGATATACAGACTCCTGTAATTGAAGATGCGGTGGCTGATAATATGAGTAGCATCCTACCTCCGGAAAACATTTACGATCATGCGGTTACGTTCAAGCCTCAGATCAAGGAACAACAGTATTTGCTAGAGAGCCAAAAGAAAATGTTGCGTGTCGCGCAAGCGGGCTATTACCCCAAGTTAAATTTCGGGGCTAGTTACAGCAATGGATATTATCATTCTACTTCCGGAGGTGAATTTGCCGATACTCGTTCCTTTAGCGAGCAGTTTAAGCAGAATGGGCAAAAGATCGTCGGATTCTCATTGAGCATTCCACTTTTCAACCGCTTCCAAGTACGCAATAGCGTTCGTACCGCAAGGATCAACATTATCAACCGGGAATTGCTGATGGAAAATACAAAGAAAACGTTATACAAGGAAATCCAGCAAGCGTACTACAACGCAACGGCTTCCCAAGAGAAATATACGGCTTCCGACAAATCCGTCACGGCGAGCAAGGAAGCGTTCAATTATGCCCAAGAGCGTTACAACGCAGGTAAAAGCACTGTCTTTGAATTTAATGAGGCTAAAACAAAATACGCGCAAAGTCTAGCGGAACAGGCACAGGCCAAATATGATTTTATCTTCCGTACGAAGATTCTAGATTTCTATAATGGTAACCCTATCCGTTTATAAACGTTAATTAATACTTCATTTTTTTATTATACACACAAAGTTTAAGGGAAGATATCCTTTATGGACATCTTCCCTTTCAGCATCCATTAAGGCATTTAGTCTGCACAGAACTATGTTTAACAGCATAATTAACAGATAGATAGCTAAGACCAAAAACCCTCCTGCCAGCTATCATAATGCAACAAGATCCCCAGTACAACTAAATTGAATTTGACAATATCAATCAATATTATATTAGTTTTAGAATGTTTTATAACAGTTTGCTTTTTTATAATAAAAATTAGTATATTTGCGGCTGTGATTTTCAGGAGTCTTGGTGTGTACATTTTTTTGATAAGTATTTTAACTGTAGTTCTGTGCAAACTATGGTCTCTTGAAAAAATAATGTGTGTCTAATTAACAAACAAATTCATTCTATGAAGTACAAATTAACGCTTGTACTACTCTCATTCTTTCTGGGAGTGCAGTGTATGGTCGCCCAGCAAATGAAGGTGACCGGTGTAGTGATTAATGAAGATGATGGGGAGCCTGTTATAGGTGCATCCATCGTAGTAAAAGGAACCACTATTGGAACCATTACCGATTTAGATGGTAAATTTGAGTTAGAAACTCAGAAAGATGCTAAGCTAATTATTTCTTATGTAGGTTTACGGACTCAAGAAACTACAGCTCAGCAAAACATGAGAATTGTTCTTTCTTCAGATTCTCAAGCTATAGATGAAGTTGTTGTCGTAGCTTATGGTACCGCAAAGAAAAGTTCTTTTACAGGTTCCGCATCCACGGTGGGTGCCGCTTTGATGGACAAACGTCCATTGAGTAACGCCCTCTCCGCATTGGAAGGAAACACTTCCGGAGTACAAATGACTTCCTCTATCGGACAACCGGGAGAAGCTGCCAAGGTAACGATCCGTGGTTTTGGTTCAGTAAACGCGGATAATGCTCCTTTATATGTAGTGGATGGTGCCATCTTCAGTGGTGATATCTCTTCTATCAGCCCATCTGATATCGAATCAATGACAATTTTAAAAGATGCCGCTTCTACATCTTTGTATGGATCTAGCGCAGGTAACGGTGTGGTTTTGATCACGACTAAGAAAGGTTCTAGCAGCAGTGGCGCAGGTGTTACCTTGAGTATCTCACAAGGTTGGTCTAGCAGAGCTTATAACGATTACGCAAAAGTAGGTGTATACGATTATTATCCTTTGCAATGGCAAATGTTGAGAAACGCAAATATGTCACTCGGACAAAGTGCTACCGACGCTGCCGCTAATGCTTCTAAAGATATTATCAACAAATTAAAATATAATCCTTTCGTAGGAATCGCCAATGACGCAATCGTGGGCACAGACGGTTTATTGAATCCATCAGCCTCGGCTTTAAAATGGGGTGAGGACCTTGATTGGGAAGATGCCGCTTACCGTACCGGACATCGCCAAGAATATAATGTAAGCTACAATACAAAAACAGAAAAGAGCGACACATATGCTTCCATAGGCTATCTGAATGATAAGGGATATATGATTAAGACAGACTTTGAGCGTTACAACGCACGCTTGAACTATAATATCTATCCGGTGAAATGGTTCAAGAGTGGATTGAATTTAGGTTTAAGTCGTACAAACTCCAATTATTCTACTTCTACTTCTAGCAACTCCGCTGGTTATGGTAACTTATCTCGTTTCATTCGTTCTATGGCACCGATCTATCCGGTACATAAGCATGATATTGAGACAGGGGCTTATTTGGATAAAGAAGGAAACGTAGTTACTGATCCGGCTTTATATACCTACGATTATGAAGGAGCCCGTATCTCCAGCAATGGACGCGACGGTATCGCTGAGGCCCTGTGGAACGATCGCTTGATGTCTACCACAAACTCTAGTGCCCGTACTTATGTAACGATCACTCCGATCGAAGGATTGAATTTAACAGTGAACTACGCATTTGACAATAAGGATGAACGCCGTAGAGTATATGAGAACCCAGAGGTAGGTGACGGAACCGCAGGACCGGGACGTTTGAACATCCGAAATAGAAACTTCTTGACACAGACATTCAACCAGTTGATTAATTACACAAAGACTTTTGGTAAGCATAACATCGAAGCTTTGTTAGGCCATGAGAACTATAGCTACCGTTTACAATATAACTACGGTATGAAGACTAATGAGATCGTTTCCGGAACGTATGAGTACAGTAACTTCGTAAGCATAAGCTCAATGGATTCTTATACACGCGAATATAAGAAAGAAGGATACTTCGCTCGTTTGAACTATGATTTCGATGATAAATATTATGTAACAGCCTCGTATCGTCGTGACGGTTCCTCTCGCTTTAGCAAGGATAACCGTTGGGGTAACTTCTGGTCATTCGGAGCATCTTGGCGTATCAGCCAAGAAGATTTCATGGAAAACTTGACTTGGGTGGACAATTTGAAACTGAGGGCATCCTACGGTGAAACCGGAAACGATGCCATCTATTATACAGATGATGACACACAACAGGATTACTATCCTTATCAAACCTTGTATAATTTGGGTATCAACAACGGTTTGGAAGCAGGTCTCTACTTCCCGACTATGGCAAACAATAATTTGAAATGGGAGACACAGGTTTCTACCGATGTCGCTTTAGAATTCGGATTGTTCGGTCGCTTGAATGGTACGGTCGAGTTCTTCCGTAAGGCCTCCAGAGACTTGTTATTCAATGTTAGCCAACCGTTATCCAGTGGTGTCGAAAAGATCGTACAAAACATTGGTAAAGTTCGTAACCAAGGGGTGGAAATCGACTTAAACTACCAAGTATTAAAATCAAAAGATTGGAAATTATCAGTCGGCGCAAACGCTACATTCATCAATAATAAGGTGACTCGTCTGCCTGATGCCAACCGGAAAGATGGTATCATCAAAGACTCTAAGAAATTGATGGAGGGACATTCAATCTATGAGTTCTGGTTACGTCAATGGTGGGGTGTTAATCCTGATAACGGAGATGGATTGTATATCTTTGATGCCGAAAACAACACCGATGCGAATGGTAATATTAAAGATGCGGTAAAAAAGACACTTGTAGAGAAAGATGGTCAAGTATTGACAAACTCTTATAGCTATGCGAAATATGATTTCAGTGGTTCTGCCGTTCCGAAAGTATATGGTGGTTTCAATATCAATTTGAGCTATAAGGCATTCGACCTTTCTACCGTATTCTCTTATTCATTAGGAGGCAAGGTGCTTGACTCGAGTTATAGAGGATTGATGGATGTAGGTGAGTTCGGTTATGCGATGTCACCGGATCTACATAACGCATGGACAACTCCGGGCCAGATCACAGATGTACCTCGTTTGGACAATAACTCAGGTCATGCGACTAGCATTGGACAATCCTATTCTACACGTTGGTTGACAAACGCAAATTACTTGAACTTGCGTACTGTCACTTTGGCTTACAACTTGCCTAAGTCTATCCTAAACGTTATCAACATCAAGAGTGCACGCGTCAATGTCAGCGCAGAGAACTTATTCATGTTGAAAGCCCGTCAAGGTCTGAATCCGCAAGCTAACTATGCCGGAGTATCTTACAATGAATATATGCCGGCTAAGAACTTTACGATCGGTTTAAATGTATCGTTCTAAATTCATAATACATCAAACAAAGGAAAAGATATGAAAAATATACAATTATTCAAACACATCGCAGCAGGACTGCTTCTAAGTGGCTCTCTGATCGGCACAAGCTGTTCCAGCGATTATATGGATACAATCCCAACCGAGAACGTTTCATTCACGACAGTATCCACTTCGCTCGACAATCTTTATCTTGCACTGAACGGTATTCATCGTAAGATGGTATCTCAAGACTTAGGCAACCAAGGTTTGGGAGGTGAGCCCGGTTTCATCATCGGTCGAGAAGCGTTAGCTGATGATTTGACATGGGACACGCAGACTTGGCATCAAGGTTTCTTAAACTGGAGTTATCCAACGAACGCAACAAGTTCGTACAACTCCGGTGAGTGGGAAACTTATTATAAGTTCATTTTGAATGCAAACAACATCTTGAAAGCGTTGAATGATAACTTTAGCGATGAGTCAAAACTCACAGATAGCGAAAAAGCGCTTGCGAACCATATCAAGGGCGAGTGTTTGGCAATTCGTGCATGGAGTCATTTCAATCTAGTACAATATTATGCGAAACCATATCGTAACGGACAGGACAACTCTCAACCGGGAGTTCCTTATCGTACGAGTCCGGAAATCGAGCCTATGGCACGTAATACGGTAGAAGAGGTGTACACAAAGATTCACGGGGACTTAGACGAAGCATTGAACTTATTGGCAGACTATGAGCCAAATGATAAGAATCATTATAGCCTAGCATCGGTTTACGGATTGAAAGCACGTGCTCTTCTGACTCAACAGAAATACGCAGACGCAGCTACGGCCGCAGTGAATTCTATCAATGAAGCAGAGAAAGATGGCTGTAAGATCATGTCTCAGTCTGAATTGATGAATGGTTTCGCTAATATCACTTCCGCTACGAAAGAGGCGATGTATGCCGCAATGACACAGAATGACCAAACGGTTTATTTCTACTCTTTCTATGCGTATATGTCTTGGAACTTCAACTCCAGCTCTATCCGCACAGGTATCAAATGTATCAGCCAAAGTACTTACGACTTAATGTCGCCAACCGATCTTCGCCGTCAATGGTGGGATCCGACAGGAAAGGCAGAAGTACCCGCAACTTCTTACAACCAGCGTGTTTATCAGAACCGCAAGTTCACGGCACGCTCTACAGCTGATGCTGTAGGTGATTTTGCCTTCATGCGTATCAGCGAAATGTACTTGACTGCAGCCGAGGCTTTCGCTCGTTCCAATCAAGACGCAAAAGCAAAGGAATATTTGCAAGCCTTGTTGAAAGAACGTGATCCAGAGTACAAGGATTTGGGTAACACAGGCGCAAAACTAGCGGATGAGATCATGACACATCGCCGTATCGAACTTTGGGGCGAAGGTTTCCGTTGGTTCGACTTGAAACGTCTAGGTTTGCCATTGGATAGAACCGGGTCTAATTTTGACGCTACTTTCTGTGGTTTCTTGCACAAGGATCCGAATGCTGATGGTTGGATCTTCGAGATTCCAAAAAAGGAAACAGATTTCAACGACTTGATCGAAAAGAACTATTAACACTCTTTTTACGTTAACTTACATTAATCACAATCCCCAAAGTATACTTTAACAGGTTATCTTTGGGGATTTCTTATATCACTATTTATGAAAACAAATCATTTATTTTCAGCTCTGCTCTCTTTAGCGCTTATATGTCCTGGAATAGCGCAAGAAACACATTATCAACGTCCTCCAGCCGTAATAGAGGAAGTGGCCCTAGCCAAATTATCCCCGATCATCCGAATTAGTGATAACAATCAGTGGGCACTCCAGTTAGAGCGTTCCCCGTACCGGTCTATCGCCAAGCTTGCGCAACCGGAGCTTAAATTAGCGGGAATGCGTATCAGTCCCGAAACATTCAATACGAGCCGGCAAGCCGAATATACGGGTGCCAGTTTAATGAACATCGCTACTCAAGAAGAAATCAAGATTGAAGGAATTCCTGACAACGCGGTAATCACAGAAGCCTCATTCTCTCCTTCATCCAATAAGGTAGCTCTATTCGTGGAAGAAGCGAATGGCGTATATCTTTATAACTGTACCCCGGAACAGCCCGTAGCTCAGAAAGTAAGTACCCGTAAAATCAATGCGACAAGTGGAGCGGAGATCTTATGGATTAGCGACAATGAGTTTATTACGCTTATGGTTCCAGAAAACAGGGGGAAGGCACCGGAGAAACCCACAGTCCCATCCGGTCCCATCATTCAAGAAAGTACTGGAAAGGTGATGCCCGCTCGTACCTATCAAGACTTGCTGAAAAATCCATACGACGAGCAATTATTCGACTATTATTTCACCTCCCAATTGGTACGTATAAAAGAGGGCATTGTGTACGAGATCGGAAAACCAGCAATCTACGGCAGTACGCTTTCATTATCCCCGGATAAATCTTTGCTACTTATCGCGACAGTTCATCGTCCGTATTCCTATCAAGTACCGGTATATAACTTCCCACAAAAGTTCGAGGTCATAGACTTACAAGGCAATTCCATTTATACGTTAGCGGATAATCCAACCGTCAATATTCCGATGGGATATGACACGACCTCGCCTTATCCCCGTCAATTCGGATGGAGATCGGATCAACCGGCTACCGTTTACTGGGCGGAAGCGCAAGATAAAGGAGATCCTAAGCAAAACAAGACCGATTTCATGGATATTATCTACCAAATAAGCTATCCGTTCAACAGCGAGAAACAGGAAGTCGCAAAGACAGAGAAACGTTTCCGCAACATCCTGTGGAATGACGATGCTTTCGCTTTATTGATCGAGACTTCCCGGGAGACTCGTAAAAACAGGACATTTACTTTTAAGCCTTGCTCTTCTGAGTCTCCGGTTCTATTATTCAATGTATCCACCGACGATAATTACAACAATCCGGGAAATCCACTTACGATTAAAAATGCGTATGGTAAATATATCGTTTATACCAATAAAGCCCACAATGAGTTATTGATGCTTGCCCAAGGAGCCTCACCTAAAGGGGATATGCCTTACCTTAGCCGTTACAATTTGAAAACAAAAAAGAACACGGAACTTTGGCGCTGCGAGGACGGATATTATGAGACCATCCTAAAGGTAGCGAATCCAGAAAAGCTTCAATTGATCACTTCACGTCAATCCATTACAGAACCAGCGAATCTCTGTTCTCGTGACTTGAAAAAGAAAAAATTCGCTCAATTGACTCATTTCGCCAATCCATATCCGGCCATGGCAAACGTTAGCAAACAAAAGATCAAGTATAAACGTGCGGATGGTTTGGATCTAACAGCGACCGTATACCTCCCTGCCGGATATGATAAAGCGAAGGACGGTCCATTACCTGTCTTAATGTGGGCCTATCCGAGAGAATATAAAAGCAAGGCCGAGGCTTCTCAGGTACGAGGTTCTCAATACATGTTTACGAATATCAACTATGGTTCTCCCGTCTATTGGGTTTTACGTGGATTCTGTATAATGGAAAATGTCGAGATGCCGATCGTTAGTACCAGTGAGGGAGCGGAGCCGAACGATGATTTCATTGAGCAATTGACAATGAACGCCGAGGCGGCCGTAAAAGTTATTTCCGAGATGGGTGTAGGTGATCCGAATCGTGTAGCCGTAGGAGGACATTCCTATGGAGCTTTCATGACAGCGAATCTATTAACACATACCAAGCTGTTCAAAGCCGGCATCGCACGTAGCGGGGCTTACAACCGTACGCTTACCCCGTTCGGCTTCCAAACAGAGACCCGTACTTATTGGGAAGTACCGGAAATATATAATGCCATGTCGCCATTCATGTCTGCCGATAAACTACATGGAGCTTTATTAATCATACATGGTGAGATGGATAACAACTCCGGAACCTTTCCGATCCAATCCGAGCGCCTGTTCAGTGCCCTAAAAGGCCACGGGGCGATCGCACGTTATGTCGTATTGCCCTATGAGAGTCATGGCTACGCCGCCAAAGAGAACATATTACATCTATTGTATGAATGTGACCTATGGCTGGATCGTTACGTCAAGAACGCAAAAAAGTAAGTAGTACTGACTTTGTCAATGAAGTATATATCCTCTGACAGGAAAAGTATATTTCCTCTAACCAGTGAAGTATATCTTCTATGAGGAAGCCAGCCGGCAGCCACCAATTGCCCTAAAACAACGATGCCCATCGTAAGGTTATAAGAATGCCCATCGTAAACTCCTTACAATGGGCATTCTTAACTCCTTATGATGGGCATTCAAAGAAAGCCCTATCTGAGATTCGTTTATTTTAGCAATGAACAAGGACAAAGATGATCCTTCTCGATATCCTTGAAATAGTTATAAGTACCTACCTTAAGATCCGCACAAGCCGCCTCATCGCAAACAATGATTCCCTTCGGATGCAACTGCAAGGCGGTAATTGTCCACATTTGGTTCACGGCACCCTCAACGGCTTGTTGCAACGCACGAGCCTTGTTATGACCATTTACCATGATCAATACCTCCTTAGCGTCAAGAACCGTACCTACACCAACCGTTACAGAAGTCTTCGGAACTTTATTCACGTCATTATCAAAGAAACGGGAGTTAGCGATAATCGTATCTGTAGTTAACGTCTTGATACGAGTACGAGAACTCAAAGATGAACCCGGCTCATTGAACGCAATATGGCCATCAGGACCGATACCACCCAAGAACAGGTCTACGCCACCGACCGCTTTCATGCGAGCCTCATAAGACGCACACTCAGCCTCCAAATCCTCGGCGTTACCATTCAAGATATTTACGTTCTCCGGTTTGATATCGATATGACTGAAGAAATTATTCCACATGAAAGAATGATAGCTTTCCGGATGATCTTTCGGAAGGCCGACATACTCATCCATATTGAAAGTGATCACGTTCTGGAACGATACGACACCCTGCTTGTTCAATTCAATCAGGTTCTTGTACATACCCAGCGGAGAAGATCCGGTAGGCAAGCCCAGTACGAATGGTTTTTCAGCGGTTGGATTCGCGGCTTTGATCTTCGCTGCTACATAATTGGCAGCCCATTTTGAGAGTTGCTCGTAATTAGGTTCGATAATTAATCTCATAACGTTACGCTTTTTTTAATTGAAAATTGAAAATTGGAAATTGAAAATTAAAGGATTCCCAATCTACGCATCTCGCCTTTCTTTTGTTTATAAATTAGATCTATTGTTAATAGCTTTCGTTTTATCTGTTGTCGGAGCCTTTAGACTTTTCAATTCTCAATTCTCCATTTTCAATTTCCCAGCCATTTCCTTGCCCAAGGCTAAACACTCCTCGTATTTAGTAGCGCTTAAACCTTGCTTCTGCTCAACCGGCGTACCGACAGTCTCCCACTTCATCTTCTCGCCAAAAGCCGCCAAACGTTTCACGGCGGCTCCAGCCCATGTGAAAGACCCGAAATAACCGAAAATACGATTTTTCACCTCACGCAACTCGATCTTACTCAACACAGCTTCCACCTCTGGGAACAATTGATTGCTATAAGTCGGGCTACCTACGATAACTCCCTTATATTTGAACACATCTTTCAAGATATAAGAAGAAGGGCTTTTGCTAACATTATGCATCACAATATTCTTGATGCCATTATCAGCCAAAGAAGCGGCGATCGCCTCAGCCATCTGCTCCGTGTTACCATACATGCTGCCATAAATAATAACCACGCCTTCCTCACCTTCGTAGCGGCTCATACGGTCATAGATATCGATCGCTTTCGACGCATATTCACGCCAAACAGGTCCATGGGTAGAGCAAATCGTCTGGATATCCAAGCCCGAAAGCTTCTGTAATGCTCTTTGTACTGGACTTCCATATTTTCCGACAATGTTGGAGTAATAGCGAATCATCTCTTCCCAATAATGCTCCACGTTCATCTCCGTATCGATCACACCACCATCCAATGTGCCATACGTACCGAACGCATCCGCGGAGAATACGATTTTATCCGTAACGTCATAAGTAACCATCACTTCCGGCCAATGCACCATCGGAGCCATATAAAATACAAGCTCATGACGACCCGTATTCAAGGTATCACCCTCTTTCACCTCAAACAAGCCTTCCTTGATGCCATGATATCCTTCCAGCATTCCGAAAGTCTTATTGTTTCCGACAATCTGTACGTCCGGATATTGCTGACGCAACAAACGGATACTTCCCGCATGATCCGGCTCCATATGATTTACCACGAGATAATCCAAAGAACGTCCGTCCAAGGCATCCGCTACTTTTTTCAAGAAAATATCAGAGTAACAAACATCGACCGTATCGATCAATACGGTTTTCTCGTCTACGATCAAGTACGAGTTATAGGAAACGCCGTATGGCAACGGCCACATATTCTCGAAGAGGGCCTTTTGACGGTCATTAACTCCTACATAATAAACTTTATCCGCAATTTCTTTTAACTTGTACATCTTTTTTAATTGATAATTGATAATTAAAAATTGAAAATAACAAAGCGTGTGCTCTCTAATTTTCAATTCTCAATTTTTAATTTTCCATTTCTTAGCGCTCTCCAGACAAACCAGCACCCTGCCAAAACAAACGGGATACTTAGCCATTGCCCCATATTCAACATCATTCCAGCCTCGAAAGGCTCTTGGTCATTTTTCACGAATTCGATGAAGAAACGAGACCCGAATACGCATATCATAAATACGCCGAAGATAAGTCCTTGCTTTTTCCATGCCTCTTTCTTGAAATATAGCCACATACAGATAGCGAACGTCACCAGATAACAAGCGGCCTCATACAATTGCGTCGGATGGCTCGGAGCTGTAAAAATAGGCTCCGCCCCCATTCTCCATGCGTGTAAATTATCGATAAAACGAAATCCCCAAGGCAAATCAGTGGAATGACCGTAAATCTCATGATTCATCAGGTTTCCCAGACGAATCATAGCAGCTACCAATCCTGTCGGAACCACCAACTTATCGAAAGCCCATAACATACTTTTATGGCTTACTCGCTTCGAGTAGAAATAAATGGCGATAATTATACCTAACGTACCACCATGGCTAGCCAATCCTCCCTCCCAAATCTTGAAAATCTCAATCGGGTTGGCTAAATAATATTCCGGCGCATAAAACAAACAATGCCCCAAACGGGCACCAATCACCGTACCGAGCATCGTATAAATCAAAAGGGAATCGATCCATGCGGGCGGCAGTCCCTCTTTTTTCCACATCCGCTCTACAATCATATAGCCAATAGCGAAACCAATCGCAAAAGCCAATCCATACCAACGAATCTCCCGGGAACCGATGGTAAAGATAGCGGGATCGGCAGTCCATGTAATAAAATCAAGCATAATTATTTCAGTTGGCAATTGACAATTGACAGTCGACAATCGCAAGTCAGGATTTCCCGAACTGTCAATTGCCAGCTGTCAACCATCAACTTATATTAAACGAGTCTTCTAATTAAGTTCTCTCTCTCGCCGTACAGCATATCGATTATCGGCAATTCGATCATCGTATATGCGCCCGGTTGTTGCTTCAAGCTCGCACGAGCGACAGAAACCAAGATTTGAGCGGTCAAGGCAGGGTTATTGATCTTCATATCGAATTCGATCAACTGGTTCTGAGTCTTGCCCGATACACCTTTACGAACCAAGTTCACACCATGTCCCATGTCCAACAAATTATCGACACATTCAACCTGCATTACATGAGTCTCATCATGAGCGAAATAATCATCCGCCTTGATAGCGGCAGACACTTGCTTGAAATCGTATCCGTCTTCTACCTCGATATAAACCATACGACGGTGTACACCTGTTCCCAAAGGAATCGTCATACTTAAAGCCGCCTTCACGCCTTCGATAGCCTTCACGGCAACCGTATGCCCCATACTCATTCCCGGACCGAAGTTCGTATAAGTAATACCTTTCGGCACCATCGCTTCTAACAAAGCACGTACCACAGAGTCGCTTCCCGGATCCCAACCGGCAGAAATTACAGCTACCGTATTATGAGCCTTCGCTACAGCGTCCAAAGAACGACGTAAATCCACGATACCTCCGTGTATATCGAAACTATCGACAGTATTGATGCCTAAAGCCAGAATCTCTTTCGCATGCTCTTCCACGCTACGTGTAGGAGTAGCCAAAACCGCTACGTCAACCTTATCTAACTTGGTGATGCTATCAGTAACCGTGTATGCCTTCAACTCGTCCGGAATATCATTCGGATTACGACGAATAATACCTGCTACCTCAAAATCCGGGGCAGCTTCAAGGGCCTCTAACACATATTTCCCGATGTTGCCATAACCTACGATGGCGGCTCTAATTTTCTTCATACTCTAGTTTTTACTTTTCAACCAACCGCAAAGTTAGATATAATTTAGAGCTTTAACAATAAGGAATACAGTTTTTATATCATTTTCAGAATGATATAGATCCTCACTCTTTCACGAATGAATCCGGATAGGTAGTAAGCTGCTCTACACCGGCTTTCGTACGAATCCAAGTCTTGAAGGTACGGGCTCCCTCGTTCAATTCGATCACACGTGCTCCATTTGGTATATGGATGTATTCCGTCGGACCACCCGTAAAACGACCGTAAGCCAATAATACGTCATACCAGCAAACCGCATAATCATCGTCATGATCATGACCGACAAATATACCCATCACGTCCCCGTTCTCCTTAATCGCCGTAAATAAGCCGGAATTCAAGGCCGGAGCGCATGCCTTTTCCCTACGTATGCCATAGAGTTGGGCATTCTCATCGGAAGCCGCTTGATTAAACTCCGGCAACGCAATATGGAAGAAAGCCAAAGAAGGAACCGGCTCTCCCCCGTTATTCCGGGTAAACTCTGCGCTTTTCTTACAATACCAATCGATCTGGTCACGCTTAATATAATCGTATCCTTTTACCCCCTTGATAGTTGAATAGGTATTCGAATCGATGCAATACAAGACGAAAGCATCCTTCTTCCCGTCGGAGGAACGTACGGTCAAGGCGTAATTACCCACGCCTGAGATTTCGGGAACCTCATCCGCCGTTAAACTATACGGTAGGCTTTCGGCTACTTTCAGCAACTCCTCTTTTGTCGCCCCCTGCTCATTATCATGATTTCCGAAAACAATGGAGAACGGTATTTTACGGTCGGAGACTGTCTTCAATACATTCCGCATATTTTCCAACGCAGGTTTGCTATAGATAATATCTCCCGTAAAAATCACCAAGTCCGGTTTCTCGTCATCCAACACTTGGTTCATACGCTCAAAAGCGATGTCCGAGCGAGGGTCTTGCCATTTCACATGCAAGTCCGTAAACTGTACAATCTTAAACTTCTTATCCGGATTAAACTTCAACCCCGTTTTTTGGGCAAATCCCAAAGAACTCAAGCCGGCGGCCAATAACAAGGCCCCGGCAAACATCCACTTTCTCACACTCATCAAATCTCGTGTTTTTTGTAATTAATAATTATTTATTCCTTTCCGAAACAAGCGTCGAACGCATGTGCGGAAGGTTGGAAATCCACTCTCTTCACCAATTCGCAAGATTCCCGTGCCCCATGTTCCCGATCCATAGCGCTATCTTCCCATTCCACGGAAAGCGGACCTTGATAGCCAATTGAATTCAAAGCACGGATAATCTCCTCAAAATTAATCTTTCCTCGTCCTAAGCTACGGAAATTCCAATATCGACGGGGATCACCGAAAGTAACATGACCGCCGAATATACCCACCTGCTTGGGGGTATCACTCCAATATACGTCCTTCATATGCACATGAAAGATACGCTCCGGAAACTGATAGATGAAATCCACATAGTCCACCCCTTGATATCCTAGATGACTCGGATCATAGTTAAAGCCGAAAGCAGGATGGTTATTTACCGCCTCCAATGCTCTGCGTGCGGAAAAAGTATCGAACGCGATCTCTGTAGGATGTACCTCCAACGCAAAACGTACACCCAGTTTCTGAAACTCATCCAAGATGGGCGTAAAGCGACGGGCGAAATCATCATACCCCTTTTGTATCATCGCGTCCGTTACCGGAGGGAAAGAATACAAATAATGCCAAATAGAACTACCCGTAAAACCTACAATCGTATCGACTCCCAGCATCTTTGCCGCATGGGCGGTCCGGATCATCTCCTCGGTAGCCCGTTGGTGAACCCCTTCCGGATCACCATCTCCCCAAATATAATCCGGCAAGATCGCCTTATGGCGCTCATCGATATTATCGCAAACAGCCTGTCCTACCAAATGGGTAGAGATCGCATAAAGCCGTAAGTCATATCTCTTTAACAGATCCTTGATTCCTTGATAATAAGCCGTATCCGTACGTCGGACATCCACATGATCGGGAAGTCCCAATTCCACACCGTCGTATCCGAATTCTTTCGCTTTTTGACAAACTGTTTCCAGTGATAAATCTCCCCACTGGAGGGTATACAATGTTACAGGACGTGCCATATATAGTATTATTTTTAGTCGATTATTTTTATCCATTTATTCTCTGTCGATCCGGTAGCTACAATCGTCTCGATAAACCGCATGCCACGGACACCATCCTCTGCGGAAGGGAAATCCAAGGTCTCAGGAGCCGGTTCCTCTCCCGCCAGAATCGATTGCAAAGCCAAGGCGAAATTCCGATACAAATTAGCGAACGCCTCTATATAACCTTCCGGATGCCCACCCGGCGTACGGGAATTATGAGCGGCGATACCCGACATATATCCATTGGAAGTACGGACGATCTCCGCCGGACGATCCGGCCAACGCATAACCATCGTATTCGGTTCTTCTTGACGCCATTCCAACCCACCTTTCTCTCCATACACACGAATATTCAAGCCATTCTCTACACCTACGGCGATCTGGCTAGCGGTCAGCACCCCTTTCGCGCCTCCCTCATAACGGATCAATGCCGCCCCATCATCATCCAAAAGACGATCCGGCACGAAGGTATTCAATTCACCGCATAATTCCACGGCCTTCAGCCCTGTTATATATTCCGCCAGATTAAACGCATGAGTCCCGATATCCCCCATGCAACCAGCCTTCCCCGACCGACCGGGATCCACCCGCCAAGCCGCCTGCTTATTAACATCAGCGCAGTCATTATATAGCCAGCCTTGAGGATATTCCACATAAATACGGCGTATCTTACCTAAATCCCCCCTGCGTACCCTTTCCCGAGCCTCCTTCACCATCGGGTAAGCGGTATAGGTATGAGTCAGCATAAACAATTTTCCGGTTTCCTTCACTTTGTCTCGTAATTGCTTCGCCTCATCCAAGGTATATGTCATCGGTTTATCCAGTACGACATGGAAACCATGTTCCAACGCCATCATGGCCGGACCGAAATGCACATGATTCGGGGTAACGATAGACACAAAATCCATCCGTTCGCCTTCAGGCAGGGCGGCCTCTTTCTCTATCATTTCCTGATAAGATGCGTAAATACGATTATCCGGTAAAAATAAAGATTGTCCGGTAGCCAATGAATTCTCCGGGCGAGAACTGAAGCATCCACAGACCAACTCGATCTGTCCGTCTAAATTAGCGGCGATACGATGAACGGCCCCGATAAACGAGCCTTGTCCTCCACCGACCATTCCCATTCTGATTTTTCGTTTCATGGTATTATTCCGTTTTATTAAACTAAGGTAATTACATTGTTGATTCACAAAGCTATGAAAAATAACCCTGCGTACGCCAATTTAACAGCTTAATATTTTTTAATTCACAAAATATATCGTTCCTTTGCGTCAAACATTTACCAAAAATATCAACTATGAAGAAAAATGAATTAGTGGCTATCGCCTGTCTGCTTTGTTTTTGTTGTTGTAATGGAACGGAAAAGGAAGTACCTAACCCCGACCTACAAGAGGAATTATCCCCCATACAGTTTACGATCGATTTACAAAAGGAAGTATTACCCTTCCCCGTAACCAAGAGTATTCCCGAGCTGAATATCCCTGAGCCTATTCCCCAAAATCCCGATGCCGAGGAAGATCCTTCTACACCGGATATCGATCCGGATAATTTATACAACCGGATCGATTATATCGTATACCAAAGCGGAAAACCGGACATTCTGGTAAAACATAAGCAATTCACGCCTCAAGATCCGGATTTCACGATCATTTATGATTCACTGCCCTCCGGCGACTATCATATTTGTTTCCTAGCCCACTCAGACAAGAATATCTCCGTGTCCGGACAAACCGCACTATTCAGTAAAGTATCAGATACGTTTCATCTTTTTCTAGCTCAAGAAGTACAAGCGGGAGAAAGAATCATTAAGGATATCACCTTACAAAGAATCGTCGGTAAAATAGAGTTCATATCCACCGATGCCGTACCTAAAGACCTAAAAAGCTTCACGATAAATGTCTCCAATTATCAAAACAAGATTGACTTAACCACTGGGAATGGCATTTCTCAAAACACGCCTTATACACAAACCGACACTTTTAACGACTCTGATATCGGGAAAACAAATTTCTCCCATTCCTTCTTCACGTTTATCCCGGCTCCGGAATTCATGCTCAAAGCACACCTCTCGGCCAAAAATCAGATAAATGAAGTAACCCGGGAAAGAGAGGTTAATGACATCCTGCCTCTCATAAATCACATTATTCGTTATACTGGGATTCTCTACACCCCGAAGGAATCAGACGATACCTTCACCCTTGATATATTAAACGGTGGCAAATGGGATAGCCCCATCGACAAAGATCTAAAAGATTAATACAAAACCGGTGTGCCAAATTTGACACACCGGCTACCTTTTTCCTAACCTTCACACTTATTTTGCGTCTTCTATCTTGAAGAGAGCGTTAAATCCCGTCAAACTAAAGGTCTCACGAACCACATTCCGCATACCGATCAAACGTAAAGACCCTTTCTTGGCAGTCGTCATTTTTTGTAATATTAAAAACAATCGGAGGCCCGCACTACTCACATATTCCAAATCAGAACAATCGACACATACTTTTACTCCCGGATTCTCCCATACCGGCAAAACCTTTTCCTCGCATTCGCGAGCCGTATTCGTATCCAATCTTCCTTTGATCTTAATTACAGTCTCTTCACCTTTTTGGTCAATAACTACTTCCATATCTTTATATTTTATTCGGTTATTTTTTTCTTCATGATAAAGACATTCCGCTCATCTACTCTCTGATAAGAGACCTCATCCATAATCTTCTTGATCAAGAAAATACCCAACCCTCCGATTGGACGGTCTTCGGCAGATAAAGTAATATCAGGGTCTTTTCTTAAAGTCGGATCGAAAGCAATCCCATGATCTATCAAAGTCACGATCAATTCCCCACCTTCCCTGACCAACGAAATGTCTACGGCATCCTCAACATCTCCCTTATACGCATAAAAAATTATATTTGAGACAGCTTCTTCCATCACCAGATTCAGGCTCATCATGAAAGCGGTGCTTAATCCCAATTCTTCTCCAGCTTCCTCCAAGAACTGATTCATCATGGAAAGCTCATGAATATCGTTCTTAATGCGTAATGTTTTTTGCATATATCTGAAAATTTTGCGCTAAAGATATAAAAAAAAGAAATATCCTTTCCTTAAATTTGTATCTTTACCTCCGAATCGTATTTATAAGGTATAGAGTTATGGCTAAAAGATATTTAATAAACATATTCTTATTGATCGCCGTCTTATGCGGGTTCAGTAGTTGCGAGGAGGATCCGTATTATGATCCGTATGAGGAAATCACCTATGATTTATGTAATTATGTATGGACAGATTGGTTTGTCGTAGACGGCTTGGATTGTGAGCAGCAACTTACATTTAATCCGGATGGGAAAGGATGGGATACAAGAATTTATCATTACCCAAGCGGACGCATAGATCGAGAGGAAATTCCATTCTACTGGGACTGGGACAATTACTATACCGATATACTTTATATGGACTATGAAGACGGCCGAACAACACTAGAGAACGTATGGATTAGTGGTCGGACTTTTAAATGTCTATATAATGGCGAATGGGTAACATTTAAGGCCTATCAAATAGGTCTCTAAAGGATATCTTTACGTACTTCCCCGGCAAAATCATACAATCCATCAAAAAGACAGGGATCTTTCCTCAATTGTTCGAACAGTCATACAAGTAGTCTCGCCGGGAATCGAACCCGGATCTAAAGTTTAGGAAACTTCTATTCTATCCGTTGAACTACAAGACCAACTCTTTTGAGATTGCAAAAGTATAATCTTTTCCTCAAATAGGCAACCGTTATCGGATGTTTTTCCCGCCTATCCGGAAGCTTCTCATTATTTCCGAAAAAACATGTACGTGTTTCCGGAAAAACATGTACGTCTTTTTCAAAAAACACGTACGTGTTTTCAAGAGCTAATATAACATCAAATAGATCAATCAAATAAGCTTTGCATCACCGATAACGATTTGATTTCCGGAAAATCCGGGAGATGTAGACGGTAATACTCAAGAATACGATGAATAATACGGGCCCGCTCTTGCCGGGAAAAACCATAAAGCGACATATTCTCAAAACTGATACGCAGCAAACGGGAAAAGAAAGCGCTCTCCACCTTATTTAAATAATGCCGATGCATCGGGATATGATCCGTAAACACCCCATTCAACATATCGAAATAATATCCCACCCTATGCGATTCCATATTCGGGAAAATACCGAGATGATGGAGAAGACCTAACAAGAAAACCATATGAAAATTAGCGATACCTTTATCCGCATACTCCAATAGATGTATGGACTCGTATAAATAATCAAATAAACGGGGATCCGGCTCCGTATCTTTCACGACCCTAAAAAGAACCTCCGAGAGGAAAAGCGCCAATACATTCTTAACCGGATCACAACAAACATCATTCAGCGGAAAACAAATGCGGGTCTCCTTAATCCGGTGCAAGTCCCGCTTATTCAAGTGCTCCACCTCCATTTCCAGAACGGACAAAGGTATAAACAAAGCCTTCGATACCGTGCTTTTCTTCCCTCGGCTACGACTAACCAGATACGAGGCCCGGCCAAACGCCTCCGTATACATATATATAATAGAATATTTATCATTGTAAGGGATCGTATGCAAGACAATCCCCCTCGTTTTACACAACATAATTCGTATCTTTGCGACGATGATTAAGAACAAAGATACTCAAATTAACGTTATACATATAATTAAAGTATAGAATTATGTTGGACTTAACGACCCCTTCTTTATTATTTTCCGCCATATCATTGATATTGTTGGCCTATACGAATCGCTTCCTTTCATACGCCAGCGTAGTGCGTGCCTTGAAAGAAAAGCATCAGCAAACCCATGACCCCAAGGATATCGCCCAGATAGCGAACCTGCGGAAAAGGCTCTATCTGACCCGTTCCATGCAAATATTAGGAATACTCAGTTTGCTGCTCTGCGTGATCGCTATGTTCTTCATTTATGTATCGTGGCAGGTTTTCGCCGCATGGATATTTGGCATAGCCTTATTGCTATTAGCGGCGTCGTTATGTGTATGTATCTGGGAAATAAATATTTCCGTTAAAGCCTTGGAAATTCATCTGGAAGATATAAGTTCTAAAGAGAAGTTAAAACAGTGAGTAGTATTAAATTTTCCTTCGAAATGTTTTGCCAGTTCAGAGAGATCGTCTATCTTTGCACTCGCAATCGGGAAATCACTTTCTTAGAACGCTATAAGTGAGAGCTTTGACATTTTGGCCCATTCGTCTATCGGCTAGGACGCAAGATTTTCATTCTTGAAAGAGGGGTTCGATTCCCCTATGGGCTACAATAAACAGGATTAAAAAACAATAAAGAGAAGATCTAGAAATGGCAAATCATAAGTCATCAATCAAGAGAATCAGACAGACAAACGCAAGACGTTTGCGTAACAGATATTACGCAAAGACAGCTAGAAACGCTATGAAAGTTTTGCGCGCTACTGAAGACAAGAATGAGGCACAAGCTTTATTCCCTAAGGTATGCTCTATGTTGGATAAGCTTGCAAAAAAGAACGTTATCCACAAGAACAAGGCCGGTAATCTGAAATCTAAGTTGGCTAAGCACGTTAATGCGCTAGCATAAGCAGAAGGTAATTACTTTTACAAGTATAAAGCCGGACTCTCAATAAGCCCGGCTTTTTTAAACCTGATGGCCCATTCGTCTATCGGCTAGGACGCAAGATTTTCATTCTTGAAAGAGGGGTTCGATTCCCCTATGGGCTACCAATCAAAAGGAGAGAGATAAGTTTATGGCTTATCTCTCTCCTTTTTTACTACACCCGTCCTTTTTTCGCTATTTTCACATCCCCCACTTCGCTATCTCGATAAAAATCACTACATTTGTTAGATTTTTTTTGAGGACATAGATAATTACAGATTTTAAAGAAAGATAAACTCATGAGTGAAGAAATTAAGAATACTTCTACAGAGTACTCCGCAGATAGTATTCAAGTACTTGAAGGGTTAGAGGCAGTACGAAAAAGGCCATCCATGTATATTGGCGATACCAGCGAGAAAGGTCTCCATCACTTAGTGTATGAGGTCGTAGATAACTCCATAGACGAAGCGCTAGCCGGATATTGTACATACATCGACGTGGTAATCAATGAGGACAACTCGATCACGGTTACCGACGACGGCCGTGGTATCCCCGTGGATATTCATGAGAAAGAAGGTAAATCAGCCTTGGAGGTAGTACTGACAGTGCTGCACGCCGGCGGTAAGTTCGACAAGGGAACCTATAAAGTATCCGGTGGTTTGCACGGTGTGGGTGTATCTTGCGTAAACGCCCTCTCTACTTATCTGAAAGCGGAAGTTCGCAGGAACGGCAAAGTACATATGCAAGAGTTCTCTTGCGGAAAGCCGTTGCACGACGTACAAGTTATCGATAATACGGATAAAACAGGTACTACGATCTCTTTCAAGCCGGACGGTTCTATCTTTACGGTCACGGAATACAAGTATGATATATTGGCTACCCGTTTGCGTGAATTAGCGTTCTTGAACGCAGGTATTACGCTACGTCTGACAGATAAGCGAGTTCTGAAAGAAGACGGTTCATTCAAGTCCGAGGTATTCCATTCGGATGAGGGATTGAAAGAGTTTGTCCGCTATATCGACCGTTCTAAAGAGAAACTGATTCCAGACGTAATCCATATCGTTACCGAGAAGCAGGGTATCCCTGTCGAGGTGGCGTTAACTTATAATACTTCTTACAACGAGAGCGTATTCTCTTACGTAAATGATATTAACACGATAGAAGGTGGTACACACTTAGCCGGTTTCCGCCGGGGTCTGACCCGTACGTTGAAAAAGTACGCCGAGGATTCTAAATTATTGGAGAAAGCCAAGGTGGAGATTCAAGGGGATGACTTCCGTGAAGGTTTGACCGCCGTTATCTCTATCAAGGTAGCCGAGCCTCAGTTTGAGGGACAGACAAAGACGAAGCTGGGTAATAGCGAGGTTACCGGTGCCGTGGATATGGCGATCGGCGAGGCGTTAGGCTATTATTTGGAAGAACATCCGAAAGAGGCGAAAATAATCGTCGACAAGGTGATCTTGGCCGCTCAAGCCCGCCATGCCGCTCGTAAGGCTCGCGAATTGGTACAACGCAAATCTCCGCTGACAGGAGGTGGGCTCCCCGGTAAATTGGCGGACTGTTCCTCTAAAGACGCAGCGATCTGCGAATTGTTCCTTGTCGAGGGAGACTCCGCAGGGGGTACGGCTAAGCAAGGACGCGACCGTAACTTCCAAGCGATCCTACCATTGCGCGGTAAGATATTGAACGTGGAGAAAGCGATGGATCATAAGATCTTCGAAAGCGAGGAAATCCAGAACATCTATCGCGCGATGGGCGTAACCGTCGGTACGGAGGATGACCCGAAAGCGTTGAACATGGAGAAGCTGCGTTACCACAAGGTGATTATCATGACCGATGCCGATGTGGACGGTAGCCACATCGCCACATTGATCTTGACCTTCTTCTTCCGCCGTATGCGTTCCTTGATCGAGAACGGATATGTGTATCTGGCGACTCCTCCCCTCTATTTGTGTAAGAAAGGTAAGGTTGAGGAATATTGCTGGACCGAGCAACAACGTCAGCAGTTCATCTTAAAATATGGAGGAGGCAACGAGAACTCGATCCATACACAACGATACAAAGGTTTGGGAGAAATGAACGACCATCAATTGTGGGATACGACCATGAACCCGGAAAACCGTACGTTAAAGCAAATCACGATCGACAACGCAGCCGAGGCTGACCAAATCTTCGCCATGTTGATGGGTGAAGACGTAGGCCCTCGCCGCGAGTTTATCGAGGAAAACGCTACATATGCTAACATAGATGCTTAAAATCATGAAAGTCCGTCATCCGAATCTAGAGGCCCTATACAAAGAAGTTGATAATTATATACCGGCTAAAGAAAGCCTTCAACCTCCCCGAATAGGAATATCCGCTAACCGGAGAGACGGACTTTCCTGTATAGCCGAGACCTACGTGCAAGCCGTGCTGGATGCGGGGGGAGCCCCGGTACTTATCCCGGTGATCACGGATCTGAAAGCATTGACCGTACTGGTTTCCGAACTAGACGGATTAGTTATGAGCGGGGGTGGAGACATCAATCCGCTCTATTTGCATGAGGAGCCTATCCCGCAATTGCAAGACGTAGATACGTTACGTGACGAATACGATTTGATCTTGCTTCGCTTGGCCGCTAACCGACAAATTCCGATCATGGGTATTTGCCGGGGGCATCAGATCATGAATGTAGCGTTCGGAGGAAGTGTCTATCAAGACATCCATTCACAAGCCAATCATGCTCTATTGAAACACAGCCAGACATTGGCTCGGGAATATCCGTCGCATACGGTAACACTCGAACCGGGAATGAACCGCCTACGTACTATTTTCAATGGAGATGAACAAATCCTTGTCAACTCTTTCCACCATCAAGCGGTAAAAGAGGTCGCCCCCGGATTTAGAGCGACAGCGACCGCCCCGGATGGAATCAATGAGGCTATGGAACATACGGAGAAAACGATATTCGGTGTACAATGGCATCCGGAGGCCATGGCTCCGCAAGGGGATGAGGCCATGAAAGCCCTATTCGCTTACCATATCGAGAATGCCCGCCGTTTCGCAAAAGCCAAAGCGATCCATCAACGGATCGTGACGATCGATTCCCATACAGATACCCCAATGATCTTTCCCGGTGAATTTAATATCGGGGAGAAAGAAGGAGGGAAAGTGAATCTTCCTTTTATGGAAGAAGGGCGTATCGACGCGACCTTTATGGTCGCCTATATCCCGCAAGGTAAACGAGATGAGGCATCCTTACAGGCAGCGACAGCGTATGCGATAGAACGGCTGAATCAAGTAAAACGCCAGCAAACCTTACATCCGGACCGGATGGTTATAGCGACTACCCCCCAAGAGATCCGGACGATTAAGGCGCAAGGGAAAAAAGCGATCTGCCTCGGCATCGAGAACGGGTACGCTTTAGGGAAGCTGGTCGAAAACCTACGAATGTTCAAGGAGATGGGAGTTTCTTATATCACCTTATGCCATAATGGGGATAACGATATTTGTGATTCCGCTAGAGGAAAACAGGAATGGAAAGGACTAAGTCCTTTCGGTAAGGAAGTGGTAAAAGAGATGAACCGATTAGGAATCATGGTTGATATCTCGCATGCGGCGGAAAGTACCTTTTATCAGGTACTGGAAGTGAGCGAGACGCCAATCATAGCCTCCCACTCTTCCGCACGTGCGCTTTGCGATCATCCCCGCAATTTAACGGATGATCAACTGAAAGCGCTGGCCGCTCAAGGGGGTGTCGCCCAAATCTGCCTATACAAAGGATTCATCAATAAGGAAGAGGAAAAAGCTTCTTTAAGCGACGCTATCCGCCATATCAATCATATCGTGGATTTAATCGGTATCGATCATGTAGGAATCGGCTCGGATTTTGACGGAGACGGGGAACTGATCGGTTGCTCGGCTACCAATGAGTTGATTAACATTACCGTCCGACTTTTAGAAGAAGGATATACAGAAGAAGATATACGGAAAATATGGGGTGGGAACTTGCTAAGGGTTATGACCGCTATACAAGATTTTCCAAACAAATAGCAAACGAAAACAACTACATATTATGAAAAATATCTTATACACAGCAATATGCGCCTGTAGTATCTTATGTGGAGCACAGGCACAGACACCCGGATCGGAAGTCCCCAACTTAAAAAAGCTATATG
Source organism: Parabacteroides sp. D25 (assembly GCF_000307475.1). Lineage (NCBI taxonomy): Bacteria > Pseudomonadati > Bacteroidota > Bacteroidia > Bacteroidales > Tannerellaceae > Parabacteroides > Parabacteroides sp. D25. The sequence continues at coordinate 407,627 of NZ_JH976504.1, forward strand.
AGTTGACAGACTCTTGCGATGTAAACGTGCGGGCACGATTCTCCCCATTGATCGGGATTTCCGCCAGTATCTCAAGTGGTGCTTCCCGGGTAGGGGCCACCTATATCCAATCCATCGTAAAGGCAGGGGGAACTCCGATTATCATCCCGGCTGTTACTGACGGTAAAGTACTCAGGAATATCGTATCGAATTTAGACGGGTTAGTTCTTATAGGAGGAGCGGATGTAAACCCTCTATGGTATGAGGAGGAGCCTCGGGAAAAGCTGGAGGAAGTCGATCCGGTACGCGATTTGTATGAGTTGAAACTAATCAAGATGGCTACCGACCAAAATATTCCCGTCTTAGGCATATGCCGGGGATTGCAACTGTTGAATGTAGCGTTTGGCGGTACGCTTTACCAAGACATCCCCTCACAACGTGGCGATCATTCTGTCAAGCATAGGCAAGATTTACCCAGTTCGTATGGCTCACACCGTGTCTTTGTTGACGCGAACTCACAGCTAGCCTCTATTCTAGGGAAAGATACCTTAGCCGTAAACTCTCTTCATCATCAAGCGATCAAGGAGTTGGCGCCTATCTTCAAGGCTACCGCTTATGCGCCCGACAGTATTATCGAGGCTATCGACGCTTATCCGAATCGATCCATCATGGGAGTTCAATGGCATCCGGAAGCGTTGACTTACGGAGGCGACACTACGATGTTAAGGATATTCCGCCATCTGATAGGAAAGGCCGAGACTTTCCACCAAGCCAAAGAGATGCACAAGCATTTCCTTTCCGTAGATACACATACCGATACTCCTTTCTGGTTCAAACGTGCCGGATTCAGCATCGCGGACCGGGAACGTAACCGGGTAAACATCCCTAAGATGCAAGAAGGGAAACTAGACGGGGTGTTCCTTGCGGCCTTCATCGGACAAGGTAAACGTGATGAGGCCTCTTTACAAGAAGCCGTACAAAAAGTAACAGGCTTGATCGAAGGTATTCGCAAGCAAGCTGAATTGAATAAGGATTTATGTGGCATCGCCGTTACGAACCAAGACTTCATCCGCTTGAAAAATGAAGGGAAAAAAGCGTTCTTTATCGGTATAGAGAATGGATACGGCATTGGTAAGGATCTGGCGAATATCGCTAAGTTCAAGGCGATGGGTGTCAATTATATCACGCTCTGCCACTCCTACGATAACGATATTTGCGACTCATCCACCCATACCAAGAAAGAATGGGACGGTTTAAGTCCGTTTGGTGAAGAGGTTGTGAAAGAGATGAATCGCCAAGGTATCATGGTGGATATGTCTCATGCCTCTGAGAAGTCATTTTGGGATGTTATCAAATTGTCCAAGGCCCCGATCATCTGCTCGCATTCCTCATCCATGGCGATGTGCAAGCACGACCGTAACCTGACCGACGAACAACTAAAGGCCCTTGCCCAAAATGGAGGCGTAGCGCAAGTTTGCTTGCTCGACCGCTATATCAATGAGGATTATAAAAACGCGAGCCTTACCGATGCGATCGAACATATCGATCATATGGTGAAAGTCGCCGGTATCGATCATGTAGGTATCGGCTCTGATTTTGATGGCGGTGGCGGAATTATCGGTTGCGAAAGTGACAACGATTTCATACAGATCACTGTTAAATTAATAGAGAAAGGATATACAGAGGAAGATATCGCCAAGATATGGGGTGGAAACTTGATGCGTGTATTAGACGAGGTTCAAGCGACTGCCTCCGTAAAAACATTATAAACAAAACAGATTTATGATCAGATTATTTTTTGCGTTATTGAGTTTTGCTCTTTTATCATGTGGAGCCAAAGGAACCAAAGAGACAGGTAATATGCCGGAGATCAAAAAACAACCGATCGCCTCAGCTGTTCCCGATTTCAACGCAGACAGCGCTTACGCCTATGTAGCGAACCAAGTCGCTTTTGGTCCCCGTGTACCTAACACGGCGGCTCATAAAGCATGCGGGGATTACTTAGCATCTGAATTGAAGCGCTTTGGCGCCAAAGTCTACCAACAGGAAGCGATACTGACCGCCTACGACGGAACGAAGCTGGAAGCGAGAAACATCATAGGCTCGTTTGATCCGGAGAATAGTAAACGTGTTTTACTATTCGCGCATTGGGACAGCCGTCCCTATTCGGACCACGATCCCGATCCTTCCAAGCACCGGACTCCATTGGACGGGGCGGACGATGGCGGTAGCGGCGTAGGTGCCTTATTGGAGATCGCCCGTCAAATCGGGCAAAAAGCCCCGGGTATCGGCATCGATATTATTTTCTTCGACGCGGAGGATTATGGTACGCCGGAATTCGTAACCGATTATACACCGGATAGCTGGTGCCTAGGTACCCAGTTCTGGGCAAAAAATCCGCATGTCCCTAATTATACGGCGGAATACGGAATCTTATTGGATATGGTGGGCGGCAAGAACGCCACGTTTTTCAAGGAGCAACAATCCTTACGTGCGGCAGCCCCGATCGTCGAGATGGTATGGAGCGCGGCCCGCGATCTGGGATATGGCAAATATTTCATTAACGCCACCGGCGGAGCGCTCATAGACGATCACCAATATGTGATTAGCGGACGTAATATCCCGAGTATCGACATCATTAACTACGACCCTGAGTCTAAAACAGGTTTCGCCAGTTATTGGCATACTCAAAAAGATAATATGGAAAATATAGACCGTGAGACTCTAAAAGCTGCCGGTCAAACCGTACTGGAAGTAATATACAATCGATAAAATACTGATAAAATGACAATCAATGAACTTCAAGACAATGTAATCGAAGAATTCTCAGTCTTCGATGATTGGATGGATAAATATGCGTTATTAATAGATCTGGGAAACTCCCTTCCCCCGCTCGATGAGAAATATAAAACGGAAAGCAACTTGATCGAGGGTTGCCAAAGCCGGGTTTGGTTCCAAGCGGATTATGCAGATGGAAAGATTATTTTCCAAGGAGAAAGCGACGCCGTGATCGTAAAAGGTATCGTATCCCTTTTGATCAATATCCTATCCGGCCATACCCCGCAGGAGATACTGGATGCCGATCTTTACTTTATCGACAAGGTAGGATTAAAAGAGCATTTATCCCCTACTCGTTCCAACGGGTTGGTAGCGATGGTGAAGCAAATGCGTCTGTACGCAATGGCTTACCGGGCAAAGGAACAACAATAAAAATAGGTGTTTTCACACGTATATAGGCACGAGCCGATACGTATATACGTGTAAGCCTACACCGATATAGGCATAGCCTCATACGTATATACGCATAAGGTTATGCCTATATACGTATTAAAAACCTAGTGTAAGCTGCTCCGGTAAAAGCGTGAATGTCTTGCGATGATAAGGCGTGATTCCGTGGGTACGAATCGCTTCCCTGTGGACCTTGGTAGGATAACCTTTATTGTCCAGCCAATGATAAGCGGGGTATTCCAAGGCCAATTCATTCATATAATCATCACGATAGGTTTTAGCCAATATAGAGGCGGCGGCGATACTCAGGTATTTGCCATCGCCTTTTACTACGGTCGTATGCGGAATATCGGGATAAGGGGTAAAACGGTTTCCATCGATCAATAAATGTTCCGGCCGTACTTTCAGTTGCTCGATCGCACGATGCATAGCCAAGAAAGAAGCCTTTAAGATATTAATCTTATCGATCTCTTCCGGACTGACGATGCCTACCGCCCAAGCGATCGCCTCACGTTCGATGACAGGACGAAGCTTATACCGTTTCTTCTCGCTTAATTGCTTGCTATCGTTTAAATCCTCATTCTTAAAATCTTCCGGAAGAATCACGGCGGCGGCGAATACCGCACCCGCCAAGCAGCCTCTTCCCGCCTCATCACACCCGGCCTCTATACGCCCGGTTTCCATATATGGTAATAACATATCCCAGTTTATTATTTATCGTATATATAGCTTTGTAGAGACGGAGCACGCCCCGTCTCTACAAGGTTGTACATTATTTTTGCTCATTCACAATCCAAGGGCGAAGCACGAACCAAGCGAATGCCGTAGCGGCGATCACCCCGCAAGTATTCGCCAAGAAATCAAACCAATCCCCACCCCGGTACGTCGTACAATATTCTTGCAATATCTCAATAATCCCACTCATAACGATCGGGCATAAAACTGCCCCGATCCAAGCATGCCATAATACCGTCTCATACTTCCGGTGATTCCGCAAGAACTCCAGCCATAGCATACCCGACATCCCCCCATACATACAGAAATGAACCACCTTGTCCACACCCGGGAATAAAGGGATATCATCCATCTTCGGCGGCTTAAAGAACGACAAGTAAATAACGACCAATATAATTGCCAGTGAAAACGGATATTTCTTAATATAATACATCATACTCAAAACATCTTCCGAACTCGTTCCACACCTGCGATGAACGTATCGATCTCCTCTTTCGTATTATAAAAGGAGAAAGACGCCCGCACCGTACCCTCGATCCCTAAGGCATGCATCAAAGGCTGGGCACAATGATGCCCTGTACGAACCGCTATTCCCAAACGATCCAGCAACATCCCCATATCGTAATGATGGATATTACCCACCAAAAAAGAAAGCACCGCTCCTTTATGATCCGCTTGTCCGAAAATACGCATCCCTTCGATCGTATTTAATCCAGCGGTCGCATACCGCAAAAGCTCATCCTCATAAGCAGCTATATTCTCTATACCGATCCGGTCTACATACCGCAAGGCTTCCGCCAACGCCGTGCTACCAATATAATCCGGAGTTCCCGCCTCAAACTTAAAGGGAAGCTCATTAAAAGTTGTCTTCTCGAACGAGACCGTAGCGATCATCTCGCCTCCTCCCTGATACGGAGGAAGTTTATCCAACCACTCCTCTTTGCCATACAAGACCCCGATACCCGTCGGTCCGTAAATCTTATGACCAGAGAAAACATAGAACTCCGCATCCAAGTCCTGCACATCCACCTTCATATGCGGAACGGCTTGAGCCCCGTCTACCAACACCGGCACGCCTTGTTCATGAGCGATCTCGATCATCGCCTTTACCGGATTCACCGTACCCAAGACATTAGACACATGAGTCACGGAAACCAAACGAGTCTTATCCGAGAATAATTTACGATACTCATCCAGATTCAACTCCCCTTTCTCATTCATCGGGATCACCTTCAACGTAATACCTTTCCGGGCCGCTTGTATCTGCCAAGGAACGATATTGGAATGATGCTCCATCACGGACACGATCACCTCATCCCCTGCCGACATACATTCATCCGTAAAGCTGGAAGCGATCAAATTAATGGATTCCGTAGTTCCCCGGGTAAAAATAATCTCATTCGAGGAACGGGCATTCAAGAAATGCTGTACCGTTTTGCGAGCCTCCTCATGCGCCTCTGTCGCCGCTTGGCTCAAGAAATGTACGCCTCGGTGGATATTAGCGTTTACGTTATAATATCCATTCTCTATCTTTTCTACCACTTGACGAGGTTTCTGGGTAGTAGCACCATTATCGAAATATATCAGCGGTTTATCGTATATCTTATGATCCAAGATCGGAAAGTCTTTTCGGATCGCTTGAACGTCTAACATAGTCTTACTTCTTTTTGTCTTAAAATTACGAGAGCCAAAGATACAAAAAAAAGGCTTTCTCGCTGAAAGAAAGCCTTTTTTATCATTACCTAACAGATATTACGCCTACACTTTATTCTCTTCTCGCACGTTTACTTTTCTCTTCCAAAGTTAAAGTACGGAGACTCTATGCGGGCGTTGTCCATCAAGACTGCCAGTTCTTTTACCTTATCGGGATATTTCTCCGCCAGATTTGTATCCTCGTGTATATCATTACTTAAATCATACAGTTCCAATATAGTCTCACCCACGATCGGTTGCCGGATTAGTTTCCATTTACCGGAGCGTAATGCTTCCCGGCCATTCAACTCGTGAAATTCCCAATATAAATAATCATGGGTGTGACCTGAAAAGTCACGTAATTGATTGTTAAACAGCAATGTATATTACAAGATTTAACCCGCTGTTCCGTCAGCGGTAGCCTACTATAAGGTGCATCTCCAGTGATGGGTTGTGCTAAGCTTATAGGACAAAGTACACTTTCCGAAAGGACAAGACTGAACCGTGAGGGAACGTCAAGGGCGGTTAGTATCATACCGTCGAGTGGCGAGGCTGGATAGCATGGTTAACGTAATGTGAACTGACTTTAGCCGTCGTAAGGTTTGAAGGAGCGCAAGATACTTTAGCTCTCACCAAAAGGTAAGCAGTCGGATAACCCTCGCCCATGTTGGGGTTACACGGACATAGCACTGCCGGCGGACTTGGCAGAACCTAAACTATCCGTTTGTCAATTGCGTGGAACAGGGCAAGCCTGTATCTCTCTCGTAATAATGCGAGTAAGCGAACCGCAAGGCAAGCCGAATGGGGTGCAGGTATGAGATAACGAAGAAAGCGAATGCCGCCCTGTAATGGGGAGGATACGGATTGAACCAACATCACGAGTTAATGAGGGTAACATCATCCGACACGAAAGTGGGCAGACTTCCGTATATGGTAACTCTTTACAAGATAACTTTTAGAACTTTCAAAAGGAGGAAAGCAAATGAACGAGATTAAAACATCGTGTGCGCCTGCTGACAGCAGGAATCTGACTTGGGACGGTATGAACTGGTCTAAGTGTGAAACCTATGTCCGAAAGCTACAAGCGCGTATTGTAAAGGCTCAGAAAGAAGGCAGACATAACAAGGTGAAAACCTTGCAGTGGATGCTTACTCACTCTTTTTACGCCAAGGCATTGGCAGTAAAGAGGGTTACTTCCAACAAAGGGAAGAATACGTCTGGAGTAGATAAACAGCTTTGGGACTCTCCCAAGCGCAAGTACAAAGCAATCGGTGAACTTAGACGTCGTGGCTACCATCCACAGCCGCTCCGTAGGGTTCACATCAAGAAAAAGAACGGTAAACTCCGACCGTTGGGAATACCGACCATGAAAGACAGGGCGATGCAAGCATTATATCTCATGGCATTGGAACCGATAGCCGAAACGACAGGCGGCCGTTTTTCTTACGGCTTCCGAAAGAAGCGCAGGACAATGGACGCAATTCGTCAGATTGATACGGTTCTAAATCGCCAGCATTCCCCCGAATGGATTTTGGAGGGAGATATTAAGGGTTGCTTCGACCACATCAGTCACGACTGGCTTATTGAAAATATCCCTATGGATAAAACAATACTCAGAAAATGGCTGAAATGTGGAGCTGTATTCAATGGTAAACTGTTCCCGACAGAAGAGGGTACACCACAAGGAGGTATCATATCACCGACACTTGCAAATATGGCACTTGACGGACTTCAACCACTCTTGGCTGAAAGATTCAAAAGACGTTTCATCAACTATAAGACATTCCACTACAAAGTGAATCTTATCAGGTATGCGGACGACTTTATAATCACGGGTCGAGATAAGGAATTATTGGAAAACGAGGTCAAACCAATGGTGATAGAATTTCTCAAAGAAAGGGGTCTTACCTTATCCGAAGAGAAAACTACCATTACGAACATATACGATGGATTTGATTTCTTAGGTTTCAATGTAAGGAAGTTCGGCAAAAGGCTGTACACATCTCCGTCCAAAGATGCACAGAAACGCTTTAGGGCAAAAATCAGTGACATCGTTAAAGGACATAAAATGTGTAAGCAGGAATCGCTGATACGAATGCTCAATCCTGTGATAACAGGTTGGGGAAACTATTACCGATATGGTGCATCAACCAATGCTTTTCACGGTTGCGACAATCACATTTACAACCTCACAAAGAAATGGGCTTTACGTCGCCACCCAAAGAAACGCAAGTCTTGGGTTGCAGATAAGTATTGGCATGAAATTCGGGGGCGTAAATGGACGTTTGCATGGAAATATGAAACAAAAAGCAAGAAAGTGAACTACCTGACCCTTAAAAGGTTGTCGGATATACATTATACTCCGTACAAGCAAGTCAAGGGGGAGGCAAACCCTTTCGACCCGGAATACGATGATTATTTCTTTCAGCGAAAGGAGCAACAAATGCTGGAATCTCTCAAAGGACGTAAGTCACTCTTATATTTATGGAACAAGCAGAAGCGGACTTGTCCGTTATGCGGCAAGGAGATAGATTGTACAAAAGCATGGAACGTCAATGAAATATCTGTTGGTGGTTCAATTGTACGGCAACTTGTCCATAACAACTGCTACAAGCGAAATAAACGAAACTGTTGAAAGTATGAGCCGATTTCTAACAACAAATAGAAATATTGAGTTGCTTGAGCCGTATGAGGGGAAACTCTCACGTACGGTTCTTAGGGGAGAAGGGGGCAGTAATGCCCTTGACTTACCCGAT
>NZ_JH976505.1:0-394737 GCF_000307475.1 Parabacteroides sp. D25
GTCTCTTCGGATTGATGTCCGGTCAAAATCTTGATAATGATATTAAGGTGGCTATAGCACGAGGGATCCACCTCTTCCCATTCCGAACAGAGAAGTTAAGCCTCGTCACGCCGATGGTACTGCGTAACAGTGGAAGAGTAGGTAGCCGCCGTCTTGAGAAAGGCGAAAGCCGGAAGAGAGAGGAGTCAGTCCGTAAGGGGTGACTCCTTTTTCTGTTTTTATTTATTCGATTCTGATTGGATAAATAAAATAAGATGTATATATTCGCTCTCTATAACTTAATAATGTGTTGTATGGTTAAGAAGTGGATATTCCCTTTATTGATTGGGGTTTGTTTAATCAATACGTCTATGGCACAAGAAAATCCGATTTTATTATTCCCAAAAGGGGCGCCGGGAGAAACTATTAAATTAATAGAGAAAGCTGATACGGACGGTGGAAAAACCGGTGGTGAGAGTGTTTTGCGTATTACGAATGTAAGTGAGCCAACGATTACTATATATCATGCTCCGGATGAAGTGGCCTCGGGTGCCGCTATGATTGTCTGTCCCGGTGGTGGTTACAATATTTTAGCTTATGATTTGGAAGGTGATGAAGTCTGTGAATGGCTTAATAATCTTGGAATAACTGCGGTCTTACTTAAATACCGGGTTCCAAGACGAGAAGGACTGGAAAAACACGAAGCTCCTTTGCAAGATGTACAGCGTGCGATTGGTTATGTTCGAGCGAACGCTGAGAACTTGAATATAGATCCAAAGCGGATCGGTGTGATGGGATTCTCGGCTGGTGGCCATTTGGCTGCCATGGTTAGCAATAATTTTTTGAAACGTACTTATCCGGCTATTGATGCTACGGATAAAGTAAGTTGTCGTCCGGATTATTGTTTATTGGTTTATCCTGCTTATTTAGATGGAGAGAACTTCCAATTGGCACCAGAGTTAAAGGTTTCATCTGCCACACCTCCAACCATGTTAATTCAAGCGGAAGATGATAAATCTTATATTAACAGTAGTATTTTCTATTATTATGCCTTAAAGGAAGCTGGTGTTCCGGCATGGATGCATTTATATAGTCAAGGTGGCCATGGATACGGGTTACGAGATACGGGAGCGTCTGTAAATGAATGGCCGGATCGGGCTGAAGATTGGTTTCGTGAGATCGGTCTAATCGAATAGAACTCCAGATATCTTTTCTGGAGACTTGCGGAGTAGATTCTAAAATCGATTGCGCAATTTATTTATTACTAGTTTATTATTGATGGTAAACGTAGTAAAAGCGTAGTCTAGGAAAGCGTGTTCTATAGCATATCGTATCTTTGAAGTAGTGAGTTTATTGCTGTTTTCTGTTATTCGGGCTTTTTTTGAAGTAAAAAAGCTAAGTTATGAAATTCCTTAAAAGTTCAGTTTTATTTATTTCAATGGCATGTATAGTGCCTGTTTGTTCGATAGCGAGAGAAAAAAGTGAGAGAATCACAAGAGCTGAGATTGAACAGAAAAGTGCGGATGAATTTATAAATGGTCTGATGAGTCGAATGACCGTTGATGAGAAAATTGGCCAATTGAATCTTCCTAGTTATGGAAACGTAATGCCAAATCCTAAAAAGAGTGAGATAGCCAGTCGTATTGTACGAGGAGAGGTTGGTGGTATATTTAATATATTCGGTGTCGATGCGATCCGGCAGTTACAAGAAGTCGCGGTTAAAGAAAGTCGGTTGGGGATTCCTATAATTGTTGGCGCTGATATTTGTAATGGTTATAAAACTGTTTTTCCCATTCCTCTAGGTCTTTCGTGTAGTTGGAAACCGGAGAATATAGAAGAGGTCGCTCGAATTTCCGCAAAGGAAGTTGGTGCTGATGGTATCTGTTGGACATATAGCCCGATGGTCGATATATCTCATGATGCCCGGTGGGGACGAGTAAAGGAAGGAGCGGGCGAGGATCCGTTTCTTGGAGGTATAATGGCTCAAGCATGGGTGCGTGGTTATCAAGGCAATGATTTATCGGCTGATACGACTCTTATGGCATGTGTAAAGCATTATGCGCTTTATGGAGCGGCCGAGGCTGGTCGGGATTATAATACGGTAGATATGAGCCGTGTGACTGCCATGAATTATTACATGCGTCCTTATCAGGCTGCTGTAGAAGCAGGAGTAGGAAGTATCATGACTTCATTCAACGAATTTGAAAGTATCCCCGCGACCGGAAATACTTGGCTTCTTAATGACGTGTTGCGTAAACAATGGGGATTTAACGGCTTTGTCGTGTCTGATTTTACGGCAATAGCGGAGATGGTAAACCATGGAATAGGTAATAGTCAGGAAGTCGGAGTCAAGGCGCTAAAGGCGGGTGTCGATATGGATATGATAGCGGACTGTTATCATGCCGTATTAAAGAAATCATTGGAAGAAGGGAAAATAACAGAGGCTAAGATTGACTCTGCTTGCCGGAGAATACTAATCGCAAAATACCAATTGGGATTGTTCCATGATCCATATAAATATTGTAATCCGAAAAGAGCCGCCAAAGAGTTCTTGTCGGTAAATAACGTATCTGCGGCCCGTCGTATTGCGGCGGAGTCTTTCGTGTTACTTAAAAATGATAATAATCTGCTTCCACTTAAAGGATGTCGTAAGGTCGCTGTGGTCGGTCCTTTAGCGGATAGCAAGGCGAATATGGCTGGATCGTGGAAATATGATGAGCAGACTAAATCTTATCATGGATTGGTAGAGGATTTACAGGAATCTTTGGGAAATGGAGTAGAGGTTGTTTTTGCAAAAGGCAGCAATCTAGTCGATGATTCCGTCTATGAAGCAAACTTTACGGATCAAAATCGTTCAACCCGGGATGATAGAAGCGATGAACAATTAATCGCCGAGGCCCTAAAAGTGGCGGAAGGCGCTGATGTGATTATCGCTGCTTTGGGTGAATCGATAGATATGAGTGGAGAAGGCGCTAGTAGAGCCATCCTTGAAATGCCGCAAACGCAGAAAAAATTACTGGATGCTATCCAAAAGACAGGAAAGCCGATCGTAATGGTACTTTTTACCGGAAGACCTTTGGCATTACAATCCGAGGAAAAGCAGGTGAATGCGATCTTGAACGTATGGTTCGGTGGTACGGAAGCAGGAGCGGCTATTGCCGATGTCTTGACCGGAAAGGTTTCTCCGACGGGGAAGTTAACCATGTCTTTTCCTCGTGTAACAGGCCAATGTCCGATCTATTACAATCATAAGATGACAGGACGTCCTATGTCTCCCGATGCTTGGTACACTCGTTATGTCTCCAATTATATAGATGTGTTGAATGAGCCTCTTTATCCATTTGGTTACGGTTTGAGTTATACGACTTATACGTATGGCGATGTATCTTTGAATACGAATTCTATAGATGCAAATGGAAAAATTCAAGCATCCGTGATTGTTACCAATACCGGGGCTCAGGATGGAGAGGAAATCGTACAGCTTTATTTGCGTGATATCGTACGCAGCATAACCCCTCCGGTCCAAGAATTGAAAGGATTCAAGCGAGTTGCGTTAAAAGCGGGAGAAAGCAAGAAAGTAACCTTTGATATTGATGTGGATATGTTGAAATTCTACGATTCAACCTTAGATTATGTCGCTGAGCCGGGTGAGTTTCAGGTAATGATCGGTGGAAATAGTAAAGAGGTGAAAACAGCTTCGTTTACATTAAAATAATCCTAATCGGAAGGAATCAGTTATGGGTCTTTGCTAAATTCGAAATTATATGTATCTTTGCCAAAAGAAATATTACAAAACCATGGGGATGACCGGTTTTGAAAGACCTATCCGAAAAATCAAAGAAAATAAGAGTAAAGCAAAAGTTAAATAAAATACTAAATATTAGTGTTTTATAAGTAATATAAGAGCTAAATAGGAACAACGTGTTTTCCTTTGTTTAGCTCTTTTTTTTGTTACTTTTGTTACTCGTTTGTTACCCGTGAACGGAAATGTTACTTATCTTTACGGTGGGTAACAAATAAAGTAACGATATGGCAAAGCAAGTCAAAGTTAAAGAGCCGGTACGTATTCGTACAAAGAAACTGGCTAACGGGAATGAATCGATCTACCTGGATCTATACAAAGACGGTGATCGTGTGTACGAGTTTCTCAAACTCTATCTTATTCCGGAAAAATCAAAAGCAGATAAGGAAGCGAACCGTAAAACGTTAGAGTTAGCTAATGCGATCAAGGCTAAACGGATCGTAGAGTTGCAAAATAACGAACATGGCTTTAAAACAAATACTACCAGATCAAAGATGAATCTTATTCAATTTGTCTTACACTTGGCAGATGAACAACTAGCAAAATCGGGTAACAAGCGAAGTTATTATTATACGCTTCATTCACTTGCTAAGCATTTAGAGGCTTATGCTGGTGATAAAATTACCTTTACAAAGGTAAATACAGAGTTTGTTAAAGGGTTCATTGCTTATCTTCGTACTGCAATGAATTTTAACTATGAGAATAGTGAAAAGAAATCAAAATATGAAGTTCTTTCACAGAATACTCAACATAATCTATACAAAAAATTTGCTTGGGTAATTCGTAAAGCGATGCAAGCTGATATAATGGCGATTAATCCTCTTGATAAGATAGATAACACGGATAAACCTAAGCCGGAGGATGGGCAAAGGGAATTTTTAACAATTGAGGAAATAAAGAGGTTGATGAATACACCATGTGAAGATGATATGTTGAAATGCGCTTTTATCTTTTGCTGTTTAGTTGGGCTTCGTTACAGTGATGTGAAGAAGTTGGTCTGGAATGATTTGTATGAAGATAATGAAGGTGCCATTATCCTTCGGATTCGTGTGACTAAGACGAAACGTTGTGAGGACTTTCCTATAAGTAAAGAAGCTTTGAAATGGCTACCGGAAAGAATTGGCTCTGGTGATGAGAAAATCTTTAAATTGCCTAAAAATGATAATTCAAACCGGAAACTAAAACATTGGTGTACCTTGGCTGGTATAACAAAGAATGTCACTTTCCACGTAGCTCGGCATACTGCAGCAACGTTGAATCTTAGTTTGGGTGTACCGATAGAGACAGTTAGTAAGCTATTAGGACATACTAAGATTAGTACAACTCAAATTTATGCAAAAGTTATTGACGCAAATAAAAAGGCTGCTGTTCATAAGCAAGACGGCGTATTTGATTGATCCTTAGTAAATAGAATAATAAGTATCTTAAACTAATCATACGATATGGGTATACAAGAAAGACCATTTGAAAATATTATAAGCATGAATAACTCATTATCTGGTGATCCTATTAATGAGTTAATAACACTAAATAAATTAGAGAGAAGTATTTATAGTGAAGGTCGAAAATTAGAAACTATTATCTTGTTATCTGGTATGACATCAAAAGATAGATGGATATACATTTCTCTTATTCTTGATGATTTGTTATATCAATATGATATCTCTTGTAGAAAGGTTAGAGGAATGAATACTAATACTTTGTTATATAAAAGAGCTCTATTATTGAAGAAAGCAATCGTGGAAGTGATGGAAGTAACAAGCACACGATTAAAAATAGCATTTGATACTGATTATATAAAAGAAAGAGAAGAAAGATATGCTACAACGGGGGCTGCCAGATGGGATGATTCAACCGATAAAAAATTAGATTTAGATATAGTAGAAAACATGCGGTATTTTAATGATTTAATTTCGGGGAAGATTGATAGATATTTGGAAAATTGCAAAAGTCGGTTTACGAAAAAATATGACGATGATAAATTAAAAGCTATCTGGCTTCATTTGAAAGAGGAAAATTATATTAATAGTAATACAAGTTTAGATACGTTTCTTTATTTATTGGGGAATATCGATAATGTGCCTGAGCACTTTTATATTGAATGGTTAGCTTCATTGAAGGAATTGCATGTTCTTATAGATGTGTTTTGGAAGTCAGAGCGAAATAGGTGGAAAAAGGCAAGTGAAATATTTTTATATGGTGATAAGTTTTTGAACTATAGAAGCTTAACTACTGCTGTCAGTAAGGAAGATGATATTGAAAATATAGAAAAAAAATTTGCATGTTGGTTAAAAGAGAAGTGACACTCTTTAGGTGATAGTAGGTGATTTTGGGTGATACTTTTTATTATCACCCTTTTTAGTTGTTTTTTAATATGATCTTTGTTGTGTCAATACTGAGTAGGTACATATTGACAATATGTGAATATGCTGAATCTACCTACATTCAGCATTAAGATATGATAATTAAAAACAAAAAAAATGGATTCGATTAAAAATATCTTAAAAAGAATAGAGTGTAATACTCTACTTGCGACAAAGACAGTACTAACTGTTGATGATGTAGCAACTCTTACTGGCTTAAGTAAGAGTCATATATACAAGCTTACATATAGTCATCAGATACCTCATTACAAACCATCTGGAAAGCAAGTCTATTTTGATCGCTCGGAGATTGAGGAGTGGCTTAAACGAAATCGTGTTGATTCGGTAGAAGAGATAGAGCAAGCCGCCATTAATCATGTTGTAATGAATAAAAAAGGAAGGGGGAGAGTATGAAAGATGAGATAGCTTCTAAAATCTATGTCAATCTATCAAGGTGTGAGAAAGGACATGATTCATGTACTGAATATAGTAGTATGTTGCATGATATGGTACATGGTCATATGTTATATGATACGGTTGACTTTGTTCTTAATCAGAAAGATGTTCCAGAAATAGATTTGTTAGCGGAAGTGTCGCCATATTTGATGAATAGAAGTGATTGTATTGGTAATGATGGCCTCCCTTATGTACGTGGGAAATATAAGGGGTATAATGTGTATGTAAATACTCATACTCTAAAAATCAATGCTTGTAGCTTATGTAAATATTACTACGGTACCAACATGCACGATTTCCCTTTAGAGGACGTACGGAAAGCCATTGGGAGGATAGGAGAGGATTTAAACATCCCTATGGATAAGGTCATTGTGACTAGAATGGATTCAGCAATGGATTTGGAGTTACAGCGGTCTCCAATAGAATATTTCAATCGGATGTTAGATTTACCTTATTTTAGGCGTCTTTCATATCCTACAGGAATTACGTTTCAAACAGCAGAGAAAGAACTTTCGTTTTACGATAAAGGAAAGGAACAGGGGAGTAATAATAAGAATATAGCTCGATGCGAGTTTCGGATAAAGAAAGTTAGGAGGTGCTTTGGGAGATCGGTTACTGCGTCAATGTTATATGATCCTAGCTTTTGGAATGATTTGCTGGATCGGTTCTTATCTTGTTATTCCAAAGTCAAGGTGAGTAAAGAGTCTTTACCGCTTGATAAGATAGATGGAGTAAGAAGTTTGCTAAATAGTTCCTTACGTGATTCTGTTAATCGTAATGGATTTGATCCGTTGAGGTCTAGATTGAAGGCTCGTGTGCGTGATGGAAAATTGACGCAAAGAGCCTACAAGTCTATTATAGGAAAGATCAAGAGGTGTTGTTTCTCTTCTCAAGGAAAAGACGTTGGCCCAGAGATAGAAGAATTTGATGTGAAATTCAGGTCATTTTTGAAGTTAAAGAGATTTGATTAAATATCATTGTTTTGCCCATATTTGAGGCTTACAACGTATCTAGGCTTAGTTTTTTCCTAATAAAATGTAGGAAATAATACCCTTGTCGGGGATCTGTCAAATAAATTTAGAGAGGTGGGGGATATTTCCGGGGAGGTGGTATCTCTCACTTCTTTTGGTTTTAGAGGATATTGTTCTGTAAACGATTTTCCAAAAAAGAATCACGATAAAACGGAATTTAGAAAATGTTCGTTATATTTGCGTGAGGTAATCACTAAAAGATGAAACAACAGATAATTAATAAGCTAAGAGGCTTTTTCTCTTTGCAGCCAATAGAGAAAGCGTGGGTGTTTGGTTCCTGTTCACGTGGAGAGGAGACGAAGGATAGCGATATTGATATTCTGGTTCGTTTTGACTCCCACGCTCGTATTACATTATTCAAGTATGCGGGTATGGTGGAAGCTCTAAGCCAATTGCTGCATCGTAAGGTTGACTTGGTGGAGGAAGGACAATTGAAGGATTTCGCCGTTTCTTCTGTAGATCGGGATAAAATATTGGTATATGAGAGAGAAGCCTAAAGACGATACACGTCTACGGCATATGCTGGAGGCGATAAATAATGTCATTGAGTTCACGACAGATGTGACTTTTGAGGAGTATTCCAGGAACAAGATATTGCGTTTTGCGGTCATCAAGAATTTGGAGATTGTGGGGGAGGCTGCTTATTTGATTACAAAGGAATTTCGGGAGGAACATCAAGAGATCGCATGGAATGAGGTCATAGGCATGCGTCATGTGTTGGTGCATGGGTATTATCAGATTCGGGATGAGATTGTGTGGGGAACCATTCAAACAGATCTATTTCCGCTTAAGGATAAGATAGAACGGTTGATCTGTAAATAAGCTCAATGTATTGTTTTAGAAAATAACCCTTTATTGGGGGGGATATCAAATAAATTTAGAGAGGTGGGGGATATTTCCGAGAAGGTGGTATTTTTCGCCTCTCTCATTTTTAATGCGATCACTATCAACCAAGTTACCAATCTCGTACTTTTCGGCAAACAGCTATACGATAGTGCATGTTGGCGTATAAGGCGTTTTTAAGCCCGTTTTAGGCTATATAACCCCGCCCCTATATTCCTCATGTGTTTTCTTGAAATGTTTTGTGAGTAGCTTTAAATAAGATTTTCTGCGATTTTCTTTGCCCTTTGTTTTATATGTAATACATTTGCGGTGTATTGAAAATAACGTAGAAGCGTTTAGCATATCCTTGTCATCGGAAATCGCCAATTTCAACGTGCCACGAGGATAGACAACTAGACGCCTGCGCCGTTATAGGCGTGGGCTATGGTTTGTTTGTGGCATGGTGTTTGGCGATACCTCGATGACAGATAAGCTATAGTTCCCACGCTTTTTGTTGTTAATTTTTTCCTAAGAGGGAGCGAGGAAAATAGATAAACTTAAATGTAAAATGAAGTGGATTAATTTTAAGTGTTATTTGGTTTGCTTATTCCTTCTTTGGATAGGGGTAATGTTATTTGTGTATATAAAAGCCCAAGAAGAGAAAGATAAATTCTATTCTTATGTGTTTGATTTACCATCTAGAACCTTCTATACTCCTTTTATTAAATATAAAGGGTTCGATATGAGTGAAAAAGAATATCGTATGAAAAAGATGTTTGAATCTATAGACACAAGAGGATTTAGTTTTTTTGTTTATGAAATAACTACAGCTACTTATCCTATTCAATTGATGCAAAAATCATATGACGTAGGTGATATAACGTATTTAAAAAATTATTATAAAGAAGAGTCCTATATGGATCAAGAGTATTTGCCCGAAATACAAATGTATGGTTACTCAATAAAGCACCGTAAAGTCATAGATAATTTATCTCCGAGTGAGATTTATCAATCTTGCTGGGAGTATTATGAAAAACAATTACAGGAAAAAGGAGGTAAGCCTACAGGTTATAGATCGGAAGGAAATGTACTAGATAGTTTATCTTTAGCAAATTGGCATTATTATGGACTAAGCCAAGTTCCAGGTGAAGGTAATTTTAAGTATGAAAAAACTACTTATGGTAATGAATACTACTCAGTTGAAATAGGTATTCCTCAATATAGATTTGAAGCAAATTTCGTTTGGCGAAGAATTTGGAGGGATATTGGAATTTATTTTTTAATATTATCAATATTACCAACGATTCTAATCGTGATAAAGTCTTATAATAAAGCTAAGTTTTTAGTAATTTGGTACGTTGCAAACTACTTATTCCTTTCTTTATCTACCTATAGTGATAGGCTTAATTATTATGATCCCATATCAATATATTCATGTGAGGTTATTTGGCCTTTCACAAAAAAAATTGTTGATTTTCAAGAAAAAAAGATATATGCAGGGACAGATCCTAATAATGGAGCAACAATTGTTTACCGTACGAATGAAACTTATCTCAACGCAATATATCCTTTAGCTGGATATGATTATACTGAATTTATAGTCTATTGTATGATGGGTTATATTATACATTTATTCTTAATAAAACAAAATATAAATAAAAACGAATGAGCAATAATGAGCGCAAAGATGACAAGAACTTTTTTCTTGTATGGGGCGTCTTTATCTTTCTCTTGTATTGCGTTTTTAATTGTTCTGGTGAACAATGGAAAAAGGGATATATAGAGAGTTTAGTGAAAGATGGAGAGTATAGTAGTGTGAGAGAATTTGAGGAAGCTATGCGAAACGATTATGTTTCAGATGATAGGTAACTGCCTCTTGGATAATGGTGATTATCTATTTGATATATATAGTAGTCTGATTTTGATTGGTTGGCTCGCACTCCGGTCTCATGTTTCGAGTATTGGCAAGTGATGAGACGTTTTTTATGGGAGGACTATCGAATAGAGTGGAGATCCCCGGTTGAATTGAATCCTACTATATTCAAGGATGATCTTTAGGGGGTATTTGGGGTACGAATGGCTTTATATGGCGTGGATCGGGGCGGCACCAAAGGAGGAGGCTGCGAGCGGGTGCGGAAGGCGGCGGCGGGGACACCAGCCCCGTTTTCTCTTGTGGTGCTTGGCGATGAGGATATGAAACATGAGCCTATTCCTTGCGAATAAGGGGTGATAACTGATAAAGGGGTTATTTATAGATCCGTCCTATATCGTGTCTTAGAGGGCAAAAGAAACGGCCTGAATGCAAATAACACTAATTAAAAGAAAGCGGTAAAGTTGTGAATATGGTAAAAACGAGGTTTTTGATCATCTATTCGATAGTGTGTACTATGGTATTGATACGTACTTGTACGAATGATGATATGTTGGCGGGATTTGACTTAAGGGAAATATCTGGCGTTGAATTTCCTCCTTATCGAGAGATACGTAGATGCAAGACACAATATCCTAGACTTTGTTGGATTGACATTACATATTCTTTATCAGCGGATAACAAGAGAGCCTTGCAAAAAAGACTTGAGGATATTACGGGGAAACCATGTTCTCAATGGGTCAAATACGAGGACAGATACGAGTTTCGAGATTTAAACTCCCCTTATGATATCTTTGTGATTGAGGTAAACAAGCGGGATACTTGTTTTCATGTGAGTTTTTGTTATTGACAGTGGTTTAAAATAAGTTGTTCTTAATTTGAGGTGTTATGGTGTTAGTTTGTATAAGTCTTATAATCTTTGAATTATCGGTTTTTATAATCCTTACATTCAAGGCAAGACCGGAGCGATGGACATTTAAGTCTTTTTGTCTTTGGCTAGCTTCTTTGGTCTCGTGGTGTTGTTTTCCACCATTGTACGTATGGATTGAGCGGAAGTGGCGGCAGGCTAGTCTAAGAAGGGCGCTATTTGTGCTGTTATCCCCAGTCTCTTTTCTTTTCTTGGTGGATGCCTGTACGCTCGATCCGCATCGCTTCATCCATAACCTTGATAGCCTGATAATAGATCTCAATGCTATTAATAGAGACTGGACAGGGATTGATACGCTGTTATCTCTAATCTCTCTTATTTACTTAGTATATATCTGTTCATTGGTATGTAAGTGCGTCAATAAGCCTTTCTATAACCGAAGAGATCTTTCAAGCAAGGTAGGGATAGGGGCAGCATACAAGATTGTAAATTCTCATGGCCGAAATGGGGATACGGATGAGGTTGACATTAGGCTTGATTCGGGTAGTGAAACGGAGAGTTCCAACAAAGGATGAAGACGAATCCCCCGGCTCATTGGAGTATATCGGAAGATGGTGATTTCCCATTCGATGAGAATTAGATGATGGAATTTACTTCTTTATGGATATAGATCCTAGAGAGAATAAGGCATATATGTGATATGGAGGGACTTCGATAATTGGAGTCGGAATGATTTTCGCCATACAAGATCCTTGGTGGTAGGTCGAAAATGAAACAAGTTACCGATGGTAAATCGAGGTTTTTTGCAATCTTTGTGTTAAAGAATTTATGTATAGAGAGAAGTTAGCCATGATGAAAAATACTTACAGAACTATCTATGGAGCGATTGCTGGTGATATTATAGGTTCGATGTATGAGTTTCGTTCTGTCAAGAGCAAAGACTTCGAGTTATTTCCGTATGGTGCCTGTTTTACAGACGATACGGTGATGACATTAGCTATCGCACGATGGCTAATGGAGGATGTCACCCGCTCAGAATACACGCTTGTAGACACTATGTGTGAATTTGGCAACCGTTATCCGGCTGTTGGCTACGGTGGCCTTTTCTGCAATTGGTTATGTAATGATCCAACCCCCTATAACTCATGGGGGAATGGTTCCGCTATGCGTGTTAGTGCGGTAGGCCTTGTTGCTAAGACTTTGGATGAATGCTTGCGCTTAGCGAAACAAACAGCCGCAGTATCACACAATCATCCGGAAGCTATAAAGGGAGCGCAGGCTGTAGCTGCAAGTATATTCATTGCGCTACATTGGACTGGGGAAATAGACGAATTAAAAGTACACATAAGAGATTTTGTTACCAATCAGTTCGAATATAACATGAACCGTACATTGAATGAGATTCGGCCCCGATATGAATTTGATGTATCTTGCCAAGGTAGCGTGCCTGAGGCTATCATCGCATTTTTAGAAGCCGATAGTTATGAAGATGCGATAAGAAATGCCGTGTCACTCGGTGGTGACGCTGATACGCAAGGTGCTATAGCTGGCGCAATAGCGGCTTGTGTTTATCCAATTCCTGAATACATTATTAAAGAGTGCCAGAAACGTTTATCCGATGATCTGTTGAAGGTCGTCATCCGTTTTGAGGATTATCTTGACAATGAATGGCAAAATAAGATTAGTTTGCCCTGTTCGTGCTTGCAACCCAAGCGTGAAACGGTTGAGCCTGAGAAATATGTAGATATTATACGAGACAATATTGATTTGATACACAAATCAATTAAAATCGCAGTGGTGATGGTTGCATTTATATTGGTCAAAATATTATGGGTTTACTGGTCGTGTACTGATAATGGTACATGGGAGGATGAGAAGGGGGAACTCATTCAACGTCGGGATTTCCTGATCGATCGTGTAGTAACTTCACCACGTGCGTTGTTGTGTGAAATGCCAGAAGGAATTGGAACGCAATTTCAAGGTGAGTGGGCGTTGTATTCTTGTTCAATGCTGGCGGCAGCCTTATTCAATATGTCGAAACTTTATCCCGAAACAAAAACAGAGAATCTAGAGAACATAGATAATCTTATTGAGATGGTACTTTCCTTTGAGTTGAGAAAATATGATGCTGAGCGTTGGGGCGAGGATCCTCTGGAAACATTGGATGGTGACAGGAGTCATATTTCATATATCAGTCATCTTGCGTGGATGATAAGCGAGTATAAGATGGCCGGAGGAAATGATAAATATAATAACTTGTTTGATGATCTTTGCGGAACTATGAATCGTCGGCTTCTTCGAAGTAAAAGTCTAAACTTACCAACATATCCAAGCGAATGTATATATGTCCCTGATATGCTTGTTGCGATTGTCGCACTGAATAATTACTCGAAATTAAACAAGGGAAAATATATTTCTACGGTACGTAAATGGGTACGAAAGGCTAAATCTGAATGGCTTGACAAAGAAACAGGCCTACTTGTCTCATTTTTGAGTGAGGATGGCATACCGTTTAAAGCCGCCCCGGTGAAAGGCTCGTACTCCGCATTAAACTGTCTATACCTCACGCAGATAGATTCAGTATTTGCAAGAGAGCAATATCATAGGCTCAAATCCCATTTTTTGCAATCAGGTTTATTGTCTGGTATACGGGAATATCATGATTATTCGTGTTGGTTGGGATTTGACATTGATGCAGGCCCGGTACTGTTCAACCTCAGTCCATCCGGAACAGCATTCGCTGTGGGGGCAGCAACATATTTCAATGACGTGAGAGTACGTAATAATTTCTTACGTACGGCGGAAATTGCAGGACATAGTGTGATGTGGAACAATACTCGACATTATTTACTAGCGGAAATAGCACTTGTTGGGGAATGTATCATGTTGGCAATGCGAACAACAACTCCATAGGAAAGAAATGGAACTTTATATGACCATGTGATTTAATTATAAGGGATAGCTGCCCTAAATAGAAATGTAAGTGTTATAGATCTATTTTATACAGAACCTTCGAGTGCAAAAGAATTGGATTGGATACGAGATTATGATAATTATAAAGAAGGAGTATGAATAAGGTAAAATAGTAGTTCTTAATTTGAGGCGTTATGATGTTTTTTTTATTAGTTAGTGTGATAGTTTGGGGTGGTGGGTTACTGGCTTTCATAATCCTTCTATTTTGGGCAAGGCCGGAGCGATGGACATTTAAGTCTTTTTGCCTTTGGTTGGCTACTTGGGTCTCATGGGTATGTTGTCCGCCTTTGTACGTGTGGATTGAGCGGAAATGGCGGTGGGCGAGTTGGAGAAGGTGTTCTTATGCGCTGTTATCCCCTATCTCTCTTATTAGCTTAATATATGTTTGCTCGTTTGTATCAGATATCGTCAATAAGCCGTATGGGAGCCGTATGGAGATCTCATACAAGGTAGGTGTAGGATTGCCAGCGTACGAGGTTATAGATCGCACCTATGGAAAAAAGTCGTTCACTTTGGACTATATTGATCGGATAGATATTAAGTTTGAACCGGGTCGTGAAACGGAGAGATTCTATTGGTGGATGAAGACGAATCCCCCGGCTCATTGGAGCATGTCGGAGGACGGTAGTTTTTACTTTAATGAGATTTCGGAAGATGGAACCTTCTTCACAATGCGTATAGATCCCCTGAAGGGTACGGCATGCATAGAATATGGAGTGTGGTAGATAACTGGGGTTCGATTGTCAGGGGGAGGCCCTGTACCTGTGGACGGCGGCGAGAGTCCTTTACCCCCCTTTGTTTTTCTTTTGGTGTTTGATTGTATAGGCTATAGTTACGTAATCGCTTAGCATCATATGTTGATTTATGTGTGTCTTTTGTATTATTGAGAATAATTCCTATCTTTGTACCAAAGAAAGCGATCATTTGAAGAATGAAGTTCTTTGATTTTGTTACCAGTTTGTTACCTATAACGGAAAATGTGTTCGCTTTCTTTTGATTTTTAATTAGTTACAAAACCATGGGGATGACCGGTTTTGACAGCGGGTAGAAGTGGTTTGTAAGCATGTAGTGCGTGGTTGGCTTGCACTTAAATCTCAGACAACGAACAATTAACTGGCGAAAATAATTACGCTCTCGCTGCTTAATCGAAGTATAGTAGATTCAAGCTTAATCCCTGCAAAAGTTGTGGGGACGTGACATCACCCGGATGCTGTGGCTCCGAAGCGTTCCGATCAGGTGGTGCAGCAATATCGGAGATAGTTTGAGATAAGCCTCGGGTCTCAGGCGAAACTTTAGAGGATAAGGGATGAGTGGGTGGCTTCGGTCTTGCTCTTCCCCGACAATGAAGGCGAAGATAAACATGTAGAAAGCAAATTAATTCCTCGTTTGGACGAGAGTTCGAATCTCTCCATCTCCACGGAATGAAAAAAGGTCTTACGGATTGTCCGTAAGACCTTTTTTCATTCATTGTAAACCCATTTATAAGGAGGTGGCGGTACGTATGGACCAGCCTTTTGATGGGGTAATATATCAACCGATTTGACGATTACGTTATTACCTTTCTGGGTACAAACCAGACATTTTGAACGTAATTTCCTCTTAGCCATGTTGAAGACGATATTCGGATTGAAATGAACTCCGTTTATACGAGTCTCAAAATGTAAATGCTCGGTAGTAGCCCTGCCGGTACGTCCGGTTAAGGCGATCGGTTGTCCGGCGAGAACACGATCTCCGGGTTTAACCAAGTTCTTGGAGTTGTGGCTATAGATCGTTTCCAGTCCATTATAATGGCGGACAACGATAACGTTGCCATAGGCGGCGAATGGTTTCGCCATCCTGACAATACCATCGAAAGCAGACACGATCGTATCGTTGGCACAAGTTTTGATATCTACTCCGGAATGATGTCTTCTCCTTCCCCCGTAAGGAGAGATCACGTTTCCATTAGGAAGGGGAAATGCGTATTCCCCGGCGGGGATCAAGGATAAATCAATAATTTCCGTGTTATTCTCATCGAATAGCTTGGGGTCCTTGATCGCTATCTGGCTTTTATCACGGGGCGTAAAGGCTTCCGTGATATCTTTTCTAGGAGAATGACAAACCGCTAGCTCCGGAGCTTCCGGCAACATGAAATTGAAATCCACGACGGGAAGAGGAATATTTGCCGTAGGGAAATCCACAGTTTCGGGAGGGGCCGGGCGTGGAGCAGGCTTTTGCGTACGGCAAGACGCAAATAAAATTAGCGTAAGAATGAGTATTCCATTGTGTATTTTAGATGCCATTAGATATTGTTTTACCACAAAAGTATAAAAAAGCCTCTTTCAATGGCCTATATTTCCGATATGTTTATACTTCTTTTTATTCTTTGTGTTTTTTCTGATAGTTGAATTTGCCTACCTTTGTAAAGGTAAAATGGAGATATTATACGATGATTGAGGGGACTAGTTTGTCTCTTTGGTCAGAGAGGATGACGATATTGTATTTGCTGGTATTTCTCTAAACTGAAAACGACCAATTTAAAGTACACAGAGAAATAGACAATGCGAATACACCTGTATTTGGTGTGTTCCTTTGCCTTATTTCTGTTGTGTACAAGGCATTTGGTCGTGCCGCAGTTTGACGGGTTTAAGGTAAAGTGTAACACACCTTTTCTCAGATGTGGGTTTATTTATGAGATAAGATTACCTTAAAAACGGCTTTTGTATATGAAAGAACAAAAGGAGATACATATCGGTTCGTTAATAAAAGAAAAAATGGAAGAGCGGGGACTTTCGGTTTCCGATTTTGCCCATGCGCTTCATTATGAACGTACCAATATTTATAAGATATTTAAGCGAAGCAGTATTGATGTTGATTTGTTACTGCGTATATCGGAAGTCTTAGCCTATGATTTCTTGCGGGAGGTGTATTTAGCGGACGAACCCCGGCGATATTCAATCACTATAGAAGCGGACAAGGAAGATATAGAGGAGATCCGTAAATGGTTGTTAGAGAAAAGGCGTGAATAAGTTTCACGCTTTCGTGAAATAAGATCACGGTCGATATAAGACCGGTCACTTTGATTGTTTCTACATTTGACCGTCTCGATGTTTCATCATAACATTAGAGAAATAGGTTAAATCAAGGCCGTGCTCTTCTTGTTCCGTATGTGAATATAGGCAGGAAGAAAGCGGCCACTTTTTTCTTCTGTGTACGTGCACAATTCGATTATTTCCTTTATATTTGTCGATAAACAACGAATTGTTAACATTTCTAATATGAAAGTTCTAAAGACTGCCCTGCTATTCCTGATGTGCGTATCTTTCTCCTTCTCCTGTAAGGAAGGGGTAAAGGAAGTAAGGGTGCTGAAACTGGCACACGGATTGCCCCCCAGCCATTCCGTCCATTTAGGATTGCTCTATATGAACGAGCGTCTGAAAGAGTTGTCCGGAGGAAAGATGAGCATGGACATTTATTCTTCCGCTCAATTGGGATCCGAAAATCAATGTATAGAGTTGCTTCAAATAGGAAGTCTCGATATCACGAAAGTTTCCTCCGCCGCGTTGGAAGGATTTGCCGATCCGTTTAAGGTATTTGGCATACCTTATCTATTCCGTTCCCGTGAGCAGTTTTTCGAGGTGTTGGATGGTTCGGTAGGTAAACAGATATTGGGATCAACGGAACCTTATTGGTTTAGGGGACTCGCTTATTTTGACTCGGGGGCCCGTAGCTTTTATACGGTAAACAAGCAGATTCGTACTCCCGAGGATCTGAAAGGACTGAAGATCCGTGTGCAAAAGAGCCCGATAGCCGTGGAGATGATGAAGACATTCGGAGGTTCGGCTACTCCCGTGGATTGGGGTGAATTGTATACGGCCTTACAAAGTAATGTCGTGGATGGAGCCGAGAATAATACGCCTTCCGTGACAACAGCGTTCCATCATGAGGTGGTAAAATACTATTCAGTCAATGAGCACACGATGTGTCCGGACGTGATCATCATTAGTTTGGCTACTTGGCAGAAGCTGACGGAACAAGAACGTAATTGGCTGCGGCAGGCCGCTGACGCCGCCGCTATTTATCAACGGAAACTTTGGGCGGAGCAAGAGAAGCAATCGCTAGAGGAGATGGAAGCGCACGGAGTGGAAATTATTTACCCGGATAAGCAGCCGTTTATGGATGCCGCCGCCCCGATGATCGAGCGGTTTAAGAATGATCCGGTTTTTCATGATTTAATCGATCAAATACAGAATACCCATGAGAAAGATAATTGATAAAGGATTGGAGCTATCGTTGATTTTCTTGATGGCTTTCTTGGTCGTGGATGTGTTATGGCAGGTATTAAGCCGGTATATTCTGGTTTCCCCGAGTTCCGTGACAGATGAATTGGCCGGATATTTATTGATCTGGGTGGGATTGCTGGGGGCCGCTTATGTATCCGGTAAAAATGAGCATCTAGCGATCGATTTATTACTTCAACATATACGTCCTTCCCGCAGGAAGCTCTTGCGATTGTTTATCTTCTTGATCGTATTTTTATTCGCTGTATTTGTATTGATCGTAGGTGGGACTTGGCTGGTATACACTCGTTTTCATTTGGGAGTTACTTCGGCTTCCTTAGAGATTAATTTAGGATATGTGTATTTGGCATTGCCGCTAGGAGGATTGCTTACCGCTTATTATGCGGTAGATAACGCGATCACCTTATTTCGTTCCTCTAATTCTTAAAAGACTGATGATATGGATATTATAGGTATACTCGTATTAGTGATAAGTTTCTTTTTCCTGCTGGTGGTCGGGGTTCCGGTAGCGTATAGCATCGGCGTGGCGGGTATATTGACGATGCTCGTGAATATAGACTCGCTTCCCGCCCTTACGACTTACGCGATGCGTATGGCTTCGGGTCTGGACAGTTTCGCTCTGCTGG
Source organism: Parabacteroides sp. D25 (assembly GCF_000307475.1). Classification (NCBI taxonomy): domain Bacteria; kingdom Pseudomonadati; phylum Bacteroidota; class Bacteroidia; order Bacteroidales; family Tannerellaceae; genus Parabacteroides; species Parabacteroides sp. D25. The sequence goes on from NZ_JH976505.1 coordinate 19,071, forward strand.
CGATCCCGTTTTTTATATTGGCGGGGAATATCATGAATAGCGGAGGTATCGCCTTGCGCTTGATCGATTTCGCCAAGGTGCTGGTCGGACGGTTACCCGGAGGACTGGCGGTAGTCAATGTCGTGGCGAATATGTTATTCGGGGCGATCAGTGGCTCTGCCGCCGCCGCTGCCTCTGCTATCGGGAGTATTATGACACCGGAGATGAAAAAGGCCGGTTACGATCCGAATTTCAGTGCCGCCGTAAATATCTCTTCCGCCACTACCGGCATGACGATACCTCCGAGTAATGTCTTGATCGTTTACTCCTTGGCGAGTGGTGGAGTCTCTGTATCCGCCTTGTTTATGGCTGGTTATCTACCGGGAATTCTTACGGGAGTGGCGATCATGATCGTAGCCGCTATGTTTGCCGCACGAAAGGGGTATCCGGTTGGCGTACGTGTTCCGTTCTCGGAGGCGACAAGGGTATTTTTCAGGGCGATCCCTAGTTTGATGCTATTGGTGATCGTGATCGGAGGAATCTTGGCGGGACTGTTTACGGCGACCGAGGCTTCGGCGATCGCTGTATTGTATGCGTTAATCCTCTCTTTTATCTATAAAGAACTTACTTGGGCTAAATTGCCGCAAGTGTTATTGCGATCGGCCAAGACTACGGCTATCGTCCTTCTTTTGGTGGCGACTTGTACGGGCTTATCTTGGATCATGAGCTATGAGAATATTCCTCAAACGGTAAGTGCCGCTCTGCTGAGCATAAGCGACAATCCGGTGGTCATCTTGATACTTATCAACGTGATCCTATTGATTGTCGGGATCTTTATGGACATGACGCCCGCTGTATTGATCTTTACCCCGATCTTCCTGCCGATAGCGACGGGGCAATTAGGGATGGACCCGGTACATTTCGGGATCATGATGGTGTTGAACCTTTGTGTGGGATTGTGTACGCCACCGGTGGGTTCGGTATTGTTTATCGGATGTAGCGTGGCGGGGACAAAGATCGATCAGGTGATCCGTCCGTTGCTGCCGATGTTTGCGGCGATGGTTATCGTCTTGTTCTTGGTGGCGTTCTTGCCGGATTTAAGCTTATTGATTCCCCGGTTGTTCGGTTTGTGATGTTCCTCCATAGGGTCGAGGTAGCCTTGTGCTATAAATAGGGCAGTACTCTGTACGAAGTATTCCAGTACTTACGTGCTGAGTACCGCAATACTTCGTGCAGAGTACTGTAGTACTTCAGTCACAGTACTGCGGTACTTCGTACACAGTACTGCGCTAACTGTAAGACGCTATCTTTTTAATGTCCTTTGAACAGGGATAAGGCGATACCCATCTCCAATCCCCGTAGCTCGGCCAGACCCCGTAAACGTCCGATGCAGGAGTAGCCCGGGTTGGTTTTCTTCTTTAGGTCGTCTATCATTTGATGTCCATGATCCGGTCGCATGGCGATGGAGCATTGGCGGCGTTGCTGCAATTCAAGGAAGGCTTTCATGACACCATACATGTCCACATCGCCCTCCAGATGGTTCGCCTCGAAAAAATTACCCTCCGAGTCTCGTTGCGTGCTGCGGAAATGAACGAAATCGATCCGATCCCCGTAACGTTCCATGATCCCGGCCAAGTCGTTATCACTTCTGACACCGAAAGAACCTGTGCATAGGCAAAGCCCGTTGCTAGGATTCGGCACGGCCTCTATTAACTTCCGGAAATCATCTTCCGTGCTCAAGATACGGGGAAGCCCGAGAATGGAATAGGGGGGATCATCCGGATGGATAACGAGCTTGACACCGGCCTCGTCCGCCACGGGAGCTATTTCCCGTAAGAAATAGATCAGGTTCGAGCGAAGTCTCTCCGCATCGATATCTTTATAACGGTCTAACGCTTCCCTAAACTGCTCGATCGTAAAAGTCTCTTCCGAGCCGGGTAGTCCGGCGATCATATTGCGAACCAACAGCTGGCGGTCTTCCTCGCTCATAGCGTCATAGCGTGCCTTGGCTTTCGCCTTGTCCGCCTCCGTATATTCGGCTTCCGCCGCCGGTCGTTTCAATATGAATAAGTCGAACGCCATAAAAGCCGCGCGTTCAAAGCGCAAGGCTTTGGAGCCATCCGGCATCGTATAAGCCAAATCGGTACGAGTCCAGTCCAATACCGGCATGAAGTTGTAAGTAACTACCCGGATATCGCAAGCTCCCAGATTACGGATGCTTTGTTTGTAGTTCTCTATATAGGTTTGAAAATCCCCGGTTTGCGTCTTGATATGCTCGTGTACGGGCACACTCTCAACCACACTCCACCGTAATCCGGCGGATTCGATCAAGGCTTTCCGCTTTTGAATCTCTTCCGTAGTCCAAACTTCCCCGTTCGGGATATGGTGCAACGCATTTACGATACCGGTGGCACCCGCCTGACGGATGTCCCAAAGGCTGACAGGATCATTCGGTCCGTACCAACGCCAAGTTTGCTCACATAGATACATAATGAATAATTTTTAAATTTATCAATGTGCCAATATGCCAATGCGGTTTGATGCATGGCTGGTTGGCACATTATTTAGATGGAGAAAGCGTCGAAACCTCCGTCTATGGGGATCACGGTACCGGTTACGAATGCGGAGGCGTCGCTCGCCAGCCATTGTAAAGTACCGAGTAACTCCTCCGGTTTTCCTAAGCGGCGGAACGGCGTGTGCGCGACGATCGTGTTGCAACGATCACTAGGTGATCCATCCGGATTGCTCATCAATGCCCGGTTCTGCTCGGTAAGGAAGAATCCCGGTGCCATGGCGTTTACTCGCAGGCCCTCTCCGAATTTAATCGCTAGCTCCCCGGCCATGTATTGCGTGAAATTGTTGATAGCGGCTTTCGCGCATCCATAGCCAACTACACGAGTCAATGGGCGTAGGGACGATTCGGACGAGATATTAATAATGCTTCCTTTCCCTTGCCCCACCATGACCTCGGCGAAGACCATTGTCGGCAGTACGGTCCCGAATAAGTTCAGGTCCACGACCGTCCGGAAAGCATCGATATCCAGATCAAAGATCGTCTTGTCGGGAGGAATCGTCGCTCCGGCTTGGTTACCACCCGCCAAATTGACTAAAACATCAATCTTCCCATATGCTTTCAATATCTCTTGCTTGTTTTGCTCCAGCAAGGCTTTATCCAGTACGTTTGAAACCAAGAATAAGGCCTCGCCCCCTTCCGCTTTAATCTCACCAACCAAGGCAGATCCTTTTTGCTCGTTTCGTCCGAGGATTACGACGTACGCGCCTTCTCTCGCCAAGTGTTTGGCCATGCAGGCTCCTAATATACCATAGCCTCCGGTCAACAAAATCACTTTCTCTTTTACGCTAAATAAGGAGTTCATCAGATATAATTATTGTAGTATTGTATATTTTCCTTTACCAAGATATCAATCGGCATATAATTGACAGGCTCAATTTTCTCCTTAAGGATCAAATGCCTGAAAAGTGCCTTGATACAATGATATCCTTGTACCTCCGGTCGCTGGGCGATCAAATGCGTGATCAAGCCGTTTTCCAGATAACGGACGTTCGGTTCTATCACGTCGTAGCCAAGAAGTTTGAAAGGATAGTCCGGCCGTTCGCTACTTAGATAATCTCCAAGGAAATGGGCCCTCGAATTAAAGATGATACCGATTCTTACTTGAGGATATTTGTCGAAGAAAGTATTCAGTAGTCTCGTATTCTCTTCTCGGTCATCTGCGTGCACATGCAGCAAATGAATCTTTCCCTTGAATGAGGTATTGGCGAGATAATCCCGGAATCCTTCCTCTCGCTTCTGCACTTGCGTAGAACATGAATCCCCCTTACGGGTAAAACGGAAAATCACTAGATCGTCCTCTTCACGGATTTGCTCGAATAAAAGGCGTCCCGCTATATACCCCGAATCATATGAATGCGTTCCGTAGTAAGAGATACAATTCGTGTGGTCGATAAAAGAATCGATTAATATATAAGGAATACCTTTCAGGTCTAGCCGCTGGGTCAAGGTCAAGACACTTTGCTTGAATAATGTAGCGATGATAACCCCTTGGCAATCCGCGGTCTCAATCTTCGGGATTAATTCGTCGAAACTGTTGCTATCGTATTGGTCAAAATAGATTTGCTCGACGTCTATATTATAGCTAAACAATTCCCGTTCCGCTTTCTCTATCCCTTGGCTTAGTTTCGCCCAGTATTCCCCTTCATGGAAAGAAGGGATCAAAGCGATGAAATGATATTTTTTCTTCAACGCTAAAGAACGGGCTATCAGATTTGGTTGATAGTCAATTTCTTTTAAGACTTTCTCCACCTTTTTCCGTGCGTCCTCCGATACCTTTCCCCGCTCATGTAAAATGCGGTCTACCGTACCGGTTGATACGCCGGATAATTCGGCGATATCTTTTATCCTGTAATTTTTATTCATGGTATAGATTGTAGTGTGTATTCGTCCTCTCTGCTTATTCGAGTATTTGAAGAGGAGTGTTCAATTTACGGAAAACGTAGCCATACATCATATAGATAAGAGGAACGGCGACGAAAATTCCGATACCGAACAAAATACATCCTAATATCAGGATCCCGATCATAACCAACGCCAGAATGAACAGAGGCAATACTTGTCCTTTCGTTATCTCCCAGCTTTTATGCAAAGACTCGATAATCCCGGCGTTTTCCTCGATAATAAAGGCTTGGAAGAACTGAAGGCGCAATGCCAGATAAATACCGGGGATGATAAAAAATAAGAAACCCGCCAATACGACAAATCCCGTGATAAGACTCGCTAGAAAGTAGGTGATGATATTCTTTGTCTGTTGTCCATATGCGGAAAACTGAGGTTCTTCCCCATCCAACGCCTGAAATATATTTTTCATATATCCTAAGGAGAAAATAATGGAGAATAACGCGCTGATCACGTTTACGATGATTTTACCGATAATAGAACTTTGCATGGGCATCGCGAACGCTGTCAGCGTGAAAGACAAGATACAATATCCGATTAATAATCCGGCTAATATCCATAGTTGCGACTTCGTTCCCTTCCATGCGGTACTGAATACTTCTGATATTATAAATTTAGGTTCCATAATGTATAATATTTGTTTATTGTGTGTGGACACAAATGTAAAATATATTGTTGAAAAAAACAATTTTATTTTCGTTTGAAACCAAAATAGATGTATTTCAACAGGTGCTTCCTTCTAAGTGCTATTAATTTAGGTGAAAAAGATAAGTAGGAAACAGAAAATCGTGTAAAAAGTTTCTACATTTGTAGGATGAAACAGCGAGTAAAGACCCTATTGTGTGAATAGATGTAAAAGATCTCCACTTGGGTTAGAAAGAGAAGGTAACTGAAAAACAGCCTTGAATATATAATTATATACAAATATGGATAAACGAATGCTGAAAATTACGATTACTCAGTTAAGGCAGATCGCATTGTTTGCGGTTGGTATGTCTTTATTAACTGCCTGTGGAAACAGTCAGAGTGGTATGAAATTAGGGGATGCTGAGTTCGCTGTGATGGCGGTCAATTCAACGACTAGCGACCAAACAACATCCTATCCGGCTACCATCAAAGGTACGCAGGATATCGAAGTCCGTCCTCAAGTTTCTGGATTTATCGTGAAATTATGTGTGGATGAGGGAGCTACGGTTCGTAAAGGACAGGCGTTGTTCCAAATTGATCCTACGCAGTACGCTGCTGCGGTAGGTCAGGCTAAGGCCGCGGTCGAGATGGCGAAGGCAAACGTAAGCACTTTAACATTGACCGAGAGGAATAAGAAGACTTTGTTTGATCAGAAAATCATCAGTGATTTCGAGTATCAAACAGCCGTGAACCAGCTGATGTCGGCAAAAGCGAGCTTGGCGCAGGCAGAGGCTCAATTGGTGAGCGCTAACCAGAACTTATCTTTCTGTACGGTTACAAGTCCCTCGAACGGTGTTGTCGGTACATTCCCGTATCGTGTAGGTAGCTTGGTAAGCGCTTCGATCGCTCAACCGCTGACTACCGTATCTGAGATCGGTGATATGTATGTGTATTTCTCTATGACGGAAAAGGAGTTATTGGCATTGACGAAAGCCGGTGGTACCTTGAAAGAGCAATTAGAGAAGATGCCGGCCGTAAGACTGCAATTGGCGGATGGCTCTACGTACCATCATGAGGGTAAGATTGATGCCGTGAGCGGTGTTATCGATCAATCTACCGGTTCTGTAAGCATGCGTGCTATTTTCTCTAACGAGGGAAATGTCTTACGAAGCGGTGGTACTGGTAATATTATCTTCCCGTATACGATGAACGATATCATTACGATCCCTCAATCGGCTACCGTGGAGATCCAGGATAAGAAGTTCGTATTTGTATTGCAGTCTGATAATACGGTGAAGAATACGGAGATCAAGGTTTCCAATTTGGATGATGGTAAGAACTATTTAGTAACAAATGGCTTGAAGTCTGGCGATAAGATTGTCGTGGAAGGCGTACAGATCTTGAAAGACGGTCAAGAGATCCAGCCGATTACTCGTGAGCAACAAAAAGCAAAGTACGATCAGGCCTTGAAAGACCAGCATGACGGTAATTTGCAGACCGCTTTTAATTAATATGTAATCATAGAATAAGACAAATATTCGCTTTTGTCGAGTAAAAACGAAAAACATGAAATTAGATAGATTTATAAACCGCCCGGTGCTCTCCACGGTGATTTCCATCTTGATTGTCATCTTGGGTTTCCTAGGCTTGATTTCCTTGCCGGTTACCCAATATCCGGATATCGCCCCTCCAACCGTATCGGTGAGAGCCACTTATACGGGTGCTAACGCGCAAACCGTATTGAATAGTGTGATTGCGCCTTTGGAGGACCAGATCAATGGTGTTGAGAACATGATGTACATGAGTTCTACCGCCTCGAATAACGGTTCCGCGGAAATTTCCATTTATTTTACGCAGGGAACAGACCCGGATATGGCGGCTGTAAACGTGCAGAACCGTGTGTCTATGGCTCAAGGTTTGTTGCCTGCCGAGGTAACGCAGATTGGTGTGACTACCCAGAAACGCCAGAACTCTATGTTGTTGGTATTTTCTGTATTTGCCGAGGACGATCGTTATGACTCTGAGTTTTTGGAGAATTACGCGAAGATTAACTTGATTCCGGAAGTGCAGCGTGTACATGGTGTAGGTGACGCGAACGTGTTGGGTACGGATTACTCCATGCGTATTTGGTTGAAGCCGGATGTGATGGCTCAATATAAATTAAGTCCGAGCGATGTGACCGTAGCTTTGTCTGAACAAAACGTAGAGGCGGCTCCGGGTTCGTTTGGCGAAAGGGGTAATCAGTCCTTTCAATATACGATTCGCTACAAAGGACGTTTGCAGGAGGCGAATGAGTTTGAGCAGATCGTTGTAAAGGCGTTGCCGGATGGTGAGGTCTTGCGTTTGAAAGATATCGCCGATATCGAGTTGGGGCGTTTGACTTACAACTTTATCAACCGTGTAAATGGTCACGACGCCGTTACCTGTATCGTTTACCAGATGCCGGGAACCAACGCTACGGAAACAATTAGTAACATTGAAACCTTGCTGGAGGAAACCCAGTTGACAATGCCTCCCGGAATGAAGGTGAATGTTTCCATGAATGCCAATGACTTCTTGTTCGCTTCTATCCATGAGGTAATTAAGACTTTGTTGGAGGCGTTCGTATTGGTGTTTATCGTGGTATATGTGTTCTTGCAGGATTTGCGTTCTACGTTGATTCCGGCTATCGCTATCCCGGTTGCCTTGATCGGTACCTTCTTTATGTTATCCTTGATCGGATTTAGTATCAACTTGTTGACTCTTTGTGCTATGGTGCTTGCCATCGCTATTGTGGTCGATGATGCGATCGTCGTCGTCGAGGGTGTCCATGCCAAGTTGGACCAAGGGTACAAGTCGGCGAAACTCGCTTCTATCGATGCCATGAGTGAGTTGGGTGGCGCTATCGTCTCCATTACGTTGGTCATGATGTCCGTGTTTATTCCCGTAAGTTTCATGGGAGGTACAGCCGGTACGTTCTATCGCCAGTTTGGTCTGACGATGGCGATCGCTATCGGTTTGTCCGCTTTGAACGCCTTGACATTGAGTCCCGCCTTGTGTGCGATATTCCTGAAACCGCATGATGAGGAGCATAAAGAAAAGAAAACGACATTTATTTCCCGTTTCCATACCTCATTCAATGCGGCTTACGATTCTTTGCTAGCTAAGTATAAGAAGCAGGTCGTGTTTTTTATCCAGAAGAAATGGCTTTCATTCGGTATTGTCGCCGGTTGTATCGCCGTATTGGTATTCTTGATGCAGGTTACGCCTACCGGTATGGTGCCGAACGAGGATACGGGTACGATCATGGGTGCCGTTACGTTACCACCGGGAACTTCCCAGGAGCGTACCTATGAGGTGATGAATAAGGTCGATAGTTTGATCGCTGCGGATCCGGCGGTAGAGTCGCGTACGGCGGTTGTTGGTTTCAGTTTTATCGGTGGTCAAGGACCTTCTTACGGCTCATTTATCATCAAGTTGAAAGACTGGGAAGACCGTTCTATGATGCAGAACTCGGATATCGTATATGGTAGTTTGTTCATGCGTGCCCAAAAGATCGTGAAAGACGCTCAGGTATTGTTCTTTACGCCGCCTATGATCCCGGGTTACTCCGCATCTAGTGATATCGAGTTGAATATGCAGGATAAGACCGGTGGTGAGTTGGATCGTTTCTTTGATATCTCCAAGGAATATATGGCCGCTCTGACGGCACGTCCGGAGATCAAGTCCGCTCAATCTACGTTTAACCCGAACTTCCCGCAATATGAGATCGATATCGACGCTGCCGCCTGTAAGAAAGCCGGTATCAGTCCGAAGGACATCTTGTCTACCTTGCAGGGATATTATGGTGGTTTATATGCCTCTAACTTCAACCGTTTCGGTAAGATGTACCGTGTAATGGTGCAAGCGGATCCCGATTTGCGTAAGAATATGGAGTCCATGAAGAACATCAAGGTAAAGAGTGGTAACGATATGGCTCCGATTTCTCAGTTCATTACGATGAAGAAGGTATATGGCCCGGATATCATCAGCCGTTTCAATATGTATACCGCCATCAAGGTCATGGTTGCCCCGGCGGATGGTTATACCAGTGGTCAGGCGTTGAAAGCGATTGACGAGGTGGCTAAGACAACGCTTCCGGCAGGTTTCGACTATGAGTTAGGTGGTATGGCGCGTGAGGAAGCAAGTACGAGTGGTAGTACGACGGCTTTGATCTTCTTGCTGTGTTTCGTATTCGTTTACTTGCTGTTGAGTGCGCAGTATGAGAGTTACATCCTTCCTTTGTCCGTATTGCTCTCCGTGCCGTTCGGTTTGATGGGTAGCTTCTTGTTCGTCCAAGGTTGGGCCGCTTTGGGAAATATCCCGGCGTTGAAGATGATCGTAGGAACCATGTCTAACAATATCTATATGCAGATCGCCTTGATCATGTTGGTAGGTTTGTTGGCGAAGAACGCTATCTTGATCGTAGAGTTCGCTTTGGAACGTCGTCGTATGGGTATGAGTATCACATGGGCTGCCGTGTTAGGAGCCGCCGCCCGTTTGCGTCCGATCTTGATGACCTCATTGGCGATGGTGGTCGGATTGTTGCCTATGATGTTCGCATTCGGAGTAGGAGCGCACGGTAACCGTACATTGGGTACAGCGGCTATCGGCGGTATGTTCATCGGTATGATCTTCCAGATCTTTATTGTTCCGGTTTTGTTCGTGGTATTCCAGTACTTACAGGAGAAATTCAAGCCGATCGAATGGGAAGATTTGGATAACAGCGATATGAGTACGGAAATAGAACAGTACGCTAAAATAAAATAAGAGATGACAATGAAGAAACAAATTATATATATGGTATGTGCGACTGCTTTGTTAAGCAGTTGCCATATCTATAAGGCATACGAGCGTCCGGATTCCATCGATGCGACGGGAATTTATCGTGATCCGGTTTCCGAGACTGATACATTAGCCTCCGCGGATACGACCAATATGGGAAACCTTCCTTGGAAGGAAGTTTTTCGTGATCCGAAGTTACAGGCGTTAATTGAGGAGGGATTAGCTAATAACGTAGATATGCAGGCAGCCGTTCTTCGGGTAGAGGAAGCGAAAGTATTGTTGACTTCTGCCCGTCTGTCTTTCTTGCCTTCTATAAACCTTGCTCCCCAAGGTACGATTACGAAGATGGAAAGCAGTGGGTATGTAAAAGCTTACACGGCTCCTGCGGCCGCTAGCTGGGAGGTTGACCTATTCGGAAAGCTCTTGAACGCGAGCCGTGGCCAAAAAGCCTCCTACTTACAGAGCCAGTATTCAAGACAGGCCGTGCGCTCTCAATTGATCGGTGGTATAGCGAATACTTATTATACCTTGTTGATGCTTGATCGGCAGGTGGAAATTACCGCTAAGACGGTTGATATCTATAAAGAGAATGTTCGTGTCATGGAGGCTATGAAGATAGCGGGTATGGCTACCGAGGCTGCCGTGACGCAAATGCGTGCGGCTTACCATCAGGTTTCCGGCTCGTTGATCGAGCTGGAGAGCCAGGTGCGTAGCGTGGAAAACTCATTGTCCGTGTTATTGGCTAAGGCCCCTCAACAGATTGATCGGGGTACTTTGGAGGAACAAGTAATGCCGGAGGATATCATGGTTGGTGTGCCTTTGCAATTGTTGGAGAATCGTCCGGACGTAAAGATCGCGGAGATGACACTTGCCAGTGCTTATTATACGACGAACCAAGCCCGTGCCGCTTTTTATCCGGGATTGAATATCACGGCTACGGCTGGTTGGACGAACGGTTCAGGCATACAGGTCGCTAATCCGGGTCAATTCATGTTTCAAGCTTTGGCTTCGTTGGCCCAACCGATCTTCAACAATGGTAAGTTGGTCGCTAACTTGAAGGTATCGAAGGCAGAAGAGAAGATCGCTCAAATGAATTATCAGCAGACAATTCTGGAAGCTGGTAAGGAGGTGAGTGATGCTTTACATGAGTATGATGCCACGAGCAAGAAGCTTGTGCAAGACAGAGCGCAGATCGAGCAGCTAGAGAAAGCGGTGGCTTATACCAGTGCCTTGTTCCAGTCGGCTCAATCTACTTATTTGGAAATCCTTTCCGCCCAGCAGAGTCTTTTGAGTGCCCAGTTGACGGAAGTGTCCGACAATGTGCAGCGTATGCAAGCGGTTGTCAGTTTATACAGTGCCATCGGTGGTGGTAGAGAATAATAACCTTAAATGTAGTAAAGTTATGATTAGTCCATTAGCATATGTAGATTCAAGCGCAAAGATCGGGAAGAACGTTATGATTCATCCTTTTGCGTACATTGATAAGAACGTGGAGATCGGGGATGATTGCGAGATCATGCCTCATGCCAGCTTGATGAGCGGTACACGCATGGGAAATCGCAACCGTGTATTTAACGGGGCTGTTATCGCTGCTGAGCCTCAGGATTTCTTTTATAAGGGAGGTGATACGATCGCCGTAATCGGAGATGACAACGTGATTCGTGAGAATGTGGTGATTAACCGTTCCTCGACAGCGGAAGGACGTACTAGTATCGGTAATGGTAATTTCTTGCATGAGGGGGTACATGTTTCTCATGATACGCAGATCGGAAACTGTAGTGTATTCGGCTATGGTAGTAAGATTTCCGGAAATTGTATCTTGGAAGATTATGTGATCTTCGGAGGCAATGTATTGATGAGCCAAGGATCCCGGGTTGGGGCTTGGGCGATGATTCAAACCGGCTGTCGTTTCCGTAAGGATATACCTCCTTTTATCGTAGCGGCTCAAGAGCCTACCACGTATTATGGCGTGAACTCTTTCATCATGTCTCATGAGGGATTCAGTGAAAAGGTTATCAAGCACATCAGTCATGCGTACCGGATCATCTTCCAAGGAAACAGCAGCCTTACGGATGCCTTGTTAATGATCAAGGATCAGGTTCCGATGAGTAAGGAGATCCAACATATTATAGATTTCGTTGGTGAGTCTAAATTAGGTATTGTCAAATAAATACTAATAACAAACGATAGGTAAAAGCCGAAGGAAATCATTTCCTCCGGCTTTTTTATGTAATGGAAGGACGGTTTGGTTAATAATGTTTGTTAAATAATGGTAAACGTGCAGCATTTGTCTCTTTTTAAGTGTCTTACTAATAAGACAACACACAATGAAATCCAATAAAGGAGGTTTAATATGAAAAAGTCATTTTTATTATATCTTATCATGTCTGTATTTCTCATCGGTTATTGCGCTTGCGATAATGATGAGGAAAATTTTGATACGGCTACTACCGGACAAGTGATCAAAGTCCCGGATGATATCAAATCTTTTAATTCAGTTACAAAAGAAATCGTTTTCGAGAAGAATATTTCTATCAAGCAAGACGTGCGAGGCAATGAGAAGGTTGAATTCCGGATAGCTGGAAACGGTCACTTCACGGTAGGCAGTATCTCTTCGATAAGTTCCGTTATCTATAATGCCCCAGTCTTATTAGGGGATTATCAGAGATATTATTTATATGATGGATATCCTGTTGTAGATGTTCTACAAAATGAGGTAAGTAACCAAGAGGAAAGGGACGAAAACATGCAAAAGATAGAGAAAGCTTGGAGCAACTTCCTGAAAGTATTGAATGAGGCTGGAAAGTTGAAGTAGTGATTACCGGTTTGGGATGTAATTCTGCGATACATCTTTTTTGCGCATTTAATAAGTACGTTCTGTATTACATTTGCTAGCGTTTAAATTTAAGTAAATGTGATGAGTATGGGAAAGAACGATTTTGTATGCGGACGTACATAACCGAGTTATGTGAGGGAGGACATCATTCTACGGCGAAGAGTTATCAAGATGCCTTGAATTCATTCAAGCGGTTTAGTGGTCGGGAGGAAATCCCTTATACCTATATTAATAACGAGAACCTTCTATTTTATCAAAATTTCGGAGAAACTTTGCGTCGACAGATTGGAGAAACGTGTGGCGAGCCAGCCGGAAGGGGAGAAGGATTATGAGGTCTATGTCGCTTCCCAAAAGGAGATGAGCCTCACTGCTGCAGGCAAGCGGAAGTGGGTAGAACGAATCCTGTTCCGCTCCATAGTTTTCATCCGCTGTACCGATACCTTACGTAGAAAGGAGATCGTGCACCTTCCATACATCAAACGTTTCATGGTGAACATCGCCGGAGAGAGGCGAGGCGGCATACGTCCCGTGGCCTTCATCCCGGACGATCAGATGGCCAAGCTTCGCCGGATAGTGGGACCTGTTTTGTGATTCGCATAGACTTGCTTGGCTGTGCCAAGGTCAGTATTTCCCGTGATCTGCTTGGTGGGGTTTCTTTGCTTGTTGCTAAATTATATGCATGTATGTCTGAAAAAGGCAGACAAACCCTGTATCGTGGCTTTTGATGAATTTCAGCAGATTTCCAAATACCCTGAAAAAAATATTGAAGCTTTATTGCGCTCCCATATTCAGCATTTATCTAATGTGCATTTTATCTTTTCAGGCAGTGGGTGTCATTTGGTAACGGAGATGTTCCTCTCTTCCGCTCGTCCATTCTATAACAGTACATCGATTTTGGAATTGTATCCTATCGTCGCTGAAGAATACATACCTTTTGTCTGTCATTGGTTTGATGTGTATGAACGGGCTATTCGTGAGGAAGATGTATTGGTTATATATCGTTTGTTTGAGGGGAATACATATTATATGCAGAAAACTTTTCATGAAGCTTTTATAAATATCCCTATAGGCAGTAGTTGTACGTTGGATATATTACGGCAGACAGTTGATGGAGTTTTGGAAGAGGCAGGCGATGGATATCGCCAACTATTGTCCAGAATTCCCGAACGTCAGAAAGAATTGCTGTATGCCATAGCCTCAGCAGGTAAGGCGGAGAAGATTATGAGTGCCGGTTTCATTCGTAAATATTCATTGGTCTCCAGCAGTGCAGTCCAAGCGGCTGCCCGTAAACTGATGGAATTGGATTTGCTGACTGAAGAAGATAATATTTATTTTATCCCGGATATTCTGTTCCGTATGTATCTTCAGCGGCTAAAGAACACGAATATTATCTTCATTCCGTCGTAACTATCCGTATCCACATAAAAAGAAAGAGGCTAACCCCGAAGGATCAGCCTCTTTTATCGCTTTAATAGAAATTCAAATTAAAGTGCACCCACTTCTTTCAAAGCCTCGTTAGTCTTATGAACAGCGGCAGCGCTCTTAGCGAAGAACTCTTTCTCCTCAGCTGTCAATTCCAACTCAACGATCTTCTCGATACCGTTCTTGCCAAGGATAACAGGAACACCGATGCAGAGATCAGATTCACCGTACTCACCTTCCAAGTAAACAGAGCAAGGAACCATCTTACCTTGGTTGTGAATGATAGACTCAACAACGAATGCTCCAGCAGCACCCGGCGCATACCAAGCGGAAGTACCTAACAATTTAGTTAATGTAGCGCCACCAACCATTGTGGAAGCAACAACCTCTTGCAATTTTTCTGCGCTTAACAATTTGCTAACAGGGATACCTTTGTAAGTAGCCAAGCGAGCCAACGGAATCATTGTAGTGTCACCGTGACCACCGATTACCATACCCTCAACCTCGTTAGCGTTACAGCCTAGAGCCTGAGATAAGAAATATTTGAAACGAGAGCTATCCAAAGCACCACCCATACCGATGATACGGTTCTTCGGCAAGCCTAAAGACTTCAATGACAAATAAGTCATTGTATCCATCGGGTTAGAGATAACTACCAAGATTGCGTTCGGAGAGTATTTCAAGATGTTTTGAGCTACGCTCTTAACGATACCAGCGTTAACACCGATCAGTTCTTCGCGAGTCATACCCGGTTTACGAGGAATACCAGAAGTGATAACTACAACGTCAGAGTTAGCTGTCTTCTCATAATCGTTTGTGCAACCTACAACCTTAGTATCGAAACCTAGCAATTGAGCGGTCTGCATCATATCCATCGCTTTACCTTCGGATACGCCTTCCTTTACGTCTAGCATTACAACTTCGTCTGCCACTTCATTGAAGGCAAGAACATTTGCGCAAGTAGCGCCTACATTTCCGGCACCAACAACTGTTACTTTTGACATAATAAATAAGTTTTAGTATGTTATTACTTAATAATACGCTATGTTTTTTAACGATGGCAAAGGTACAATCTATTACGGAATAAAGAAATATTTCCGTATATATTTTTGAGGGACATTATTAAATATCGCTAAAGCCTTGTCGAGGCTTCTTGACAACTTGGTACGCTTTTATTTTTAAGATCTTGAGGAAATGTTGTATCTTGGGTGTGAACAAAACTAAACCGAGGGAAGTTTTATTTATATGGGTTATTAATCTTAAATCCAACGTACTTATGAAAGTTCTTATATATATCCGAAAAGTCCTGTTTTTGTTTCTCTGCGGGGCCTTGTCTTTCTCTTACGGCTACGGTCAGGAGCTACCGCTTCTGCCGGATACGATCAAGCCTCTCTTGTCGGATTCCAATTTGATAGATGAGTTGATCACTGTCGGATATGCTACGGGCAATCGTAGTACTTTATCCGGTTCCGTAAATCGGGTGAATGAAGGGGGGATGAATGAGGGATTGATCTCTACACCCTTGGACGCTCTTCGGGGAAGGGTATCCGGCGTTAGTATCCCGGTTGGAGGAAATAGCGCCGCTGCCTTGGCTGCCGTCCGGGTCCGGGGTACAACTTCCTTAACGGGAGGTAATGATCCGTTGGTGATTATTGATGGGGTTTTTGCCGATCTTAATTTGCTTAGCTCGATCTATCCGGCGGATATCGAGAACTTCACGATCTTGAAAGATGCCTCGGAGACTGCTCAATATGGTTCTCGTGGCGCTTCCGGTGTTATCGAGGTAACGACAAAGAAAGGGCGGCAGGGAGCTTTTAGTATCAGTTATGATGGGAGTTTCGGTGTGGAGGCGGCTTATAAAAGTTTGGATATGTTATCGACGAATGGTTTCCGGAAACTGGCGGAGGAACGTAATATCGGTATTTTAGATTTAGGGAATAATACGGACTTTCAGGATGAGGTCACCCGGTTGGGGTTGGTGCAGAATCATCATATCGCTTTTGGGGGTGGTTCGGAGACTTCCAGTTATCGTGCCCCCTTGGGATTTGTGGAAAGGGAAGGGGTTATCAGAAATACGAACTCACGTAATTTTACGACCAAGTTGAATATTACACAGCATGCGTTCAATGATCTTCTAGTCTTTGATTTAGGCATATTTGGTTCCTTGCTGAAAAATGCTTATTTAAATGACGTACAGAAGATGTTCTATTCCGCCGCTACTTTCAACCCGACATTTCCGAATCATAAGAATATGGAGACGGGTAGCTGGGATCAAATAACTAACGCTAGCCAGATCACGAATCCTTTGGCTTGGTTGGAGGTGAAGGATGATGATTCGAATGCTCATATAAATACGCACTTAAAACTGGTTTTTAACTTGAGTAAGCATTTAATGTTTACGGCTTTCGGTTCGTATACCTATAATGTAATAGATAACGCCCAATACCTCCCTACTTCGGTTTGGGCACATGGGCAGGCTTATCGGGGGGAGCGGAAAACAGAATCTTTATTAGGAGATTTCATGTTGGCCTATAAAAAAGACTTTGGTTTGCATCAACTAAATGTATTGGGATTGGCGGAAGCTCAGAAAATGATAACGAGAGGTTTTTATACGACTGCGACGAATTTCAGTACCGATCGTTTTGGTTATGATAATTTACAGGCAGGTGCGGTACGTTTATGGGAGGGGACCGGTTCTTACTATGAGGCTCCTCATCTGGCTTCTTTCCTTGGACGTGTGAATTATATTTATGATGGAAAGTATATCGCTACCGTGAATGCCCGTGCGGATGCCTCTTCGAAAGTGGGGGCCAATAATAAATGGGGTTTTTTCCCTTCGGCTTCTGTCGCTTGGGTGTTGACCGAAGAGGAGTTTATGGAAGGTGTCTCGTGGGTAAGGAATTTAAAGATTCGTTCGGGATATGGCCTATCCGGTAATCAAGACGCGATCGATTCTTACAATTCTTTGCGATTGATGAAACCTAATGGGGTTGTTTCCGTAAATGGTGCGCCCACCGTTACCTTGGGTACGATCCGTAATGCGAATCCGGACTTGAAATGGGAGGTGAAACGTACGTTCAATGCCGGTATCGATGCAGGGTTTTTCGACAATCGTTTTATTCTTGCCGTAGATTATTATAATTCCAAGACGGATGATATGTTGTATTTATACGATGTAAGCGTTCCGCCTTTCGCTTATAATAAAATGTTGGCGAATCTGGGATCGATGCGAAATAGTGGCGTGGAATTGGGTATTGGCGTCACGCCCTTGCGTACGAAAGATATGGAATTGAATATAAACGTAAACGTAACTTTCCAACGGAATAAATTGCTCTCCTTGAGCGGTTACTATAAAGGGGAATATATGTCCGCCCCGGAATATACTAGCATCTCGGATTTAAATGGGGCTGGTTTCCATGGAGGGTATAATCATATCGTTTATCAAATGGTCGGACAGCCTTTGGGTGTTTTTTATTTACCGAAATGTACAGGTTTGGTTTCCGATGGGAACGGCGGCTATAAGTATGAGATTGAGGACTTGAATGGAAACGGGGTGAGTTTGGAGGATGGTGAGGATCGTTATATTGCGGGACAAGCTATGCCGAAAACACTTTTAGGCTCTAATATCAGTTTCCGGTATAAACAATTCGATCTATCAGTACAGATTAACGGAGCCTTTGGGCATAAGATTTATAATGGAACATCGCTAACTTATATGAATATGGATATATTCCCGGATTATAACGTGTTGCGAGAAGCCCCATCCCGGAATATCCAAGATCAGACGGCTACGGATTATTGGTTGGAGAAAGGGGATTATATCAATTTTGATTATTTGACGTTGGGTTGGAACGTGTCTCTTGGTAATTTAAGGAAATATGTAAGAAACGTACGGCTTTCGGTTTCCGTAAATAATTTGGCGACAATTACAGGTTATTCGGGATTGACTCCGATGATAAATAGCTCTATCGTAAATAATACCTTAGGTATAGACGATAAGCGATCTTATCCGGTGGTTCGTTCCTATACGATGGGGTTGAGTTTTAATTTTTAAAAAGGTGTTCGTATGAGAAAGCTTTCTATTTTATCCTATATATTTGCGGGTTTGATGTTATCGTCGTGCGATGGCTATCTGAAAGAGGACCCTCGTGATCAGCTTTATCCGGAGGATGCGTACGATACCCCTCAGAATGTCTATCTGAATACGGTTGCTTCCTTATATAATTATATCGGAGGTTATAGCGATAGCCAAGGATTGCAGGGAACGTACCGGGGTGTCTACGACTTGAATACCTTTACGACTGACGAGGCCATGCTCCCGACTCGTGGCGGCGACTGGTATGACGGCGGTTTCTGGCAAGGTCTCTTCTTGCATAAGTGGGGAACGAATAGTGACGCTATCCAAGCTACTTGGGAATATCTGTATAAAGTAATCGTATTAAGCAATCAATCTTTAGAGATATTAGGCGAGTTGCGGCAAAAAACGGATTATAACGATTTAGATCGGTATGAGGCGGAGGTTCGTGCTTTTCGTGCGATGTATTATTATTATTTAGTCGATATGTTTGGCCGTGTCCCTCTTATCGTTTCTTCTTCCATTCCGGTGAAAGACGTGCGGCAGAGTGACCGGAAAGAGGTCTTTGATTTTGTTGTAAAAGAATTACAAGAATCCCTTTTGTTATTGAGTACGGCGCATAGTAATTCGCCCGGCGATTATTATGGAAGAATTACGAGACCGGTTGTTTATTTCTTATTGGCGAAGTTGGCCTTAAACGCAGAAGTGTTTACGGATAACGACTGGACAGATGGTCTGCGTCCGAATGGACGGGAAATCTATTTTAGAGTAGGCGAGAGGAAGTTGAACGCTTGGCAAACGGTTGTGGCGTACTGTGATTCAATAACAGACTTAAACTATAGCTTATCTCCGAACTATGCGGATAATTTTTCTGTATTTAATGAATCGTCAGGAGAGAATATTTTCACGATTCCGATGGATAAGAACTTATATACGAACCAAATGCAATATCTTTTCCGCTCCCGTCACTATAATCATGCCAAAGCATATGGATTGGGGGGAGAGAACGGCTCTTGCGCTACGATAGAGACCCTTCGGGTATTTGCGTATGGGACGGACTCGGTCGATACCCGATTTTATGAGAATTATTACGCCGATACGATGTTTGACCTCAATGGTGATACGATTCGGTTAGATAATGGGACTCCTTTGGTGTATTTACCTCTAGAGGTTAGGTTGGATTTGTCTAGGTTGCCTGCCGAGAAAACGGCGGGTGCCCGCATGAAGAAATACGAGATCGATAAGATGGGGACGAAAGATGGAAAGCTATCGGATAATGATATCGTATTATTCCGTTATGCGGATGTCTTGTTAATGAGATCGGAAGCGAAAGTTCGTAATGGAGAGAATGGGGATGAAGAGTTGAATGCCGTTCGTTTCCGTGTGGGAATGTTACCTCGTAAGGCGACATTAGAAAATATTTTGGCTGAGCGTCAACTGGAATTGGCTTGGGAAGGCTGGAGGAGGCAGGATTTGGTGCGTTTTGGAAAGTTTACCCGCCCTTATACGGATCGCCCTCAATTGCCCCATGAATCGAATGGCTATACCACTGTTTTCCCCATTCCCGATAAAGTCCGTTCCTTGAATCCGAACTTGACACAGAATCCGGGGTATTAACTTGAATTTTGGGTGAAAACTAATTCTTTGTTTTCACCCAAAGAGCATATCTTATTCTACATACAATACTAAACCTTTCAGATATTCCCCTTCCGGATGGTAGATATTCACCGGATGATCTGCGGGTTGGGTTAATTGATGTAAGATTCGGACACTACGGCCGGATTGGGCGGCAGCACTAAATACGGCTAAACGGAAATTCTCTTTACTAACTACTTGAGAACAAGAGAAAGTAAACAAGATTCCTCCCGGCTTGATCTTCTCGAAAGCGATCGCATTTAATTTGCGATACCCTTGTAAGGCGTTACGTAGTACATTCTTATGTTTAGCGAACGCAGGAGGGTCCAATATGATTAAATCATAATTACTTCCCATTTTTTCCAAATACTTAAACGCATCTTCCGCATATGCCTCATGACGGGGATCTCCCGGGAAATTCAACTCGACATTCTTTTTCGTCAAAGAAATCGCTTTCGCCGAACTGTCTACGGAATGAACTACCTTAGCGCCTCCTCTCATCGCATAGAAAGAGAAACCGCCCGTATAACAGAACATATTCAATACGGAGCGATCCTTTGCGTAATGCTCCAACAAAGAGCGATTCTCCCGTTGATCCACGAAGAAACCTGTCTTTTGGCCTTTCTGCCAGTCTACACAGAATTTCAGTCCGTTTTCTATAGCGATATCTTCCACTTCGCCTCCGAATAAGTAACCATCTTCGCTACCTAAATTCGCTTTATAAGGTAAAGTCGCTTCCGATTTATAGTAGATGTTTTGTAAAGTATCGCCCAATACCGCTTTCAAAGCCTCCGCGATCTGATGACGGGCATAATGCATTCCTACCGAATGTGCTTGCATAACCGCCGTATGCGCATACATATCGATCACCAATCCCGGTAAATTATCGCCTTCGCCGTGAATCAGGCGGAACGTATTATTATTTTCTACCCCAGCCAGCCGCAAGGTCTTTCTGAGTTCGTAAGCAATACGGATACGTTCGATCCAAAAAGCATCGTCGATGGCGATTGGGGTGAAAGATAACACACGTACGGCGATACTGCCGATTTGGTAATGGCCGATTGCCAAAAAACGCTGGTTCGCTCCGTATACCTCTACCAAGTCACCCTCTTCCGGGTCGCCTTCAACAGATTGGATCGCCCCGGAAAATACCCATGGATGGAAACGCAATAGCGATTCTTCTTTCTTAGGCTTGAGAAAAACTTTACAATACTTCATTTATGCTTGATTCAATAAATTATATATTCTTAGGCAAGCCCAAGCATCGAGGGCCGCATATTTCTTTTGTGAGTCTGTCAATACATCCGCCTCCCAATTCGTGAGGCGTTGTCCTTTTGATATTTTTTTTTGGAAAAGTATCGCATATATCTTTTGCAGGCTGGCATCCTCAATGCCGAACTGGCCTACGTAATTCTGTAAATCAAGGAAATTGGCGGGTTCTATATCCGAACGCTTCCGTATCGCCCCGAAATCATCCCGTAAAGATAACCCGATCTTTAAGGTCGAACTGCTTTTCAGGAATTTCTCCAGAGATTCCGGTATACCGATATGATTCAAGCGGAACAAGAAACAAGTATCATCCGTTGATATCTGCATCAATGAGATCTTGTAACGCTGTCCTTTCTTAAAGCTGGGACGGGTCTCCGTATCAAAACCGACAATCGGAAAACGCAGCAAGTACTCTACGGCCTTGTCTGCCTCCTCTTTACTAAGGATCGTAATGATACGTCCCTTGAATTCCTCTACGGTAAGTTTCGCTATTTCCTCTTTAGTAATTGTATGTATAAATTGTTGTATCATTCTTCCTCTTCATTCTTTTCCAAATCCTCATCACCACTGTAACGCATAGCGTGCAACGCTTTCAAGGCATTCAATAATTGCTGTCCCCAGTATTCTTGGAAGTTCGTGCGGCACAAAGCGATAGCCTCTTGCATAACTTCCTCGTTTCCTTGACGGAATAAAGATACAAAATTTCCTGTATCTTGATAGACATCTGCCAAATTCTCGGAAATAAACGCTGCGATAGGAGTATCGCTATACCGCATATCCGCATGAAATGTTTCCAGATAGGAATCTCGTTCGCCAAGCAAACCGGCTATCCGTGAACGAACCGACTCGTACATGTCTTCTGAAACGGAAAGCTCGAGTTCGGTTTCCTCTTCAGATTCCACTTCGGGCAACAGGCTGGCCTTTAAGTATAAAAGAGGCAAAAGTTTTGTCGCCTTATCTACGAAGTCGAAAAGCCCGGTATTTCCGGCGGTCTCAACAAAGGTACAATATTCCAGTGCTACCGTAACAAATTCTAGCGTGTTGCGCTCGTATATCGGATTTTCTTCTTTTTCCATGTGCCTGTTCGTCTAATCATTCTTGATAACAATTCGCAAAAATACAACAAAAATCCGTTTTTTTCGTGATAAAGTCCCGAATATTCTTTTTAGTCGGGGATTGCTCTCCTATATATTTCCTGTTTTATTATTTTTGTGCAATTAATAGAAGGAATGTTAATGATAGACTAATGTTGGATATACTAATTAGGATAAAAAAACCGATCGAGTTATGAGTTCATGTGGAAAGAATGAGAACCCTCAAGAGATGAATCGCCGTAAATTCTTGAAGGTATTTGGGGGTGGGGCTGTCGCCTCTTCGGCGGCGCTTTACGGTTGCGCTCCCAAGAATGAGCCGGGGGCGGCTGTGGCGTTAGGTGAGGTTCCTACCGATAAAATGACCTATCGCCAACATCCTACGAATGGCGATAAGGTTTCTATTTTAGGATATGGTTGTATGCGTTGGCCCTTGAAACAAGGATCGGACGGTAAAGACCAGATTGATCAAGAAGCCGTGAATCGTTTAGTGGATTATGCGATAGAGCATGGGGTGAATTACTTTGATACTTCTCCTGTTTATGTACAAGGTATGTCCGAGAAAGCGACCGGTATCGCATTGGCACGCCATCCTAGGAACTCCTATTATTTGGCCACTAAACTGTCAAACTTCCAGAACTATACGAGAGAAAACTCGTTGGCGATGTATCGGCAGTCGTTCCGTGATTTGCAAACCGATTATCTGGATTATTATTTGCTTCACTCTATCGGTGGGGGGAATGGTATCGAGCTTTTCAATGACCGCTATATAAATAATGGAATGCTTGATTTCTTGGTGAAAGAACGGGAAGCGGGACGTATCCGTAACCTAGGTTGGTCTTTTCATGGGGATGTAAAAGTGTTTGATTATGTGTTGGATATGGGCGTGAAATGGGATTTCGTTCAGATACAGCTGAATTATCTGGACTGGAAACATGCCTCGGGGCGTAACGTAAACGCTGATTATCTGTATGGCGAATTAGAGAAGCGAGGTGTTCCGGCAATTATCATGGAACCGCTATTAGGAGGTCGCTTATCGAATGTTCCGGATCATATCGTTGCTCGTTTGAAACAGCAACGGCCTGAGAATAGCGTGGCTTCATGGGCTTTTCGTTTCGCCGGCTCTCCGGATGGGGTCTTGACGGTGCTAAGCGGCATGACTTATATGGAGCATTTGCAAGATAATATCCGTACCTATTCCCCGCTTATCCTGGTAACGGACGAGGAGAAAGACTTTTTGGAAGAGACGGCCCAGCTTATGATGAAATATCCGACAATACCTTGCAATGATTGCAAATATTGTATGCCTTGTCCATATGCGTTGGATATTCCGGGTATTCTCTTACATTATAATAAATGTGTGAACGAAGGGAATGTTCCGAAAAGCGCACAAGACGAAAATTATGCGAAAGCTCGTCGTGCCTTCTTAGTCGGTTATGACCGGAGTGTCCCAAAGTTGCGTCAAGCGAACCATTGTACAGGGTGTGAGCAATGTAATCCTCATTGTCCGCAGGGTATCGATATCCCCAAAGAGATGCAGCGTATCGATAAATTCGTGGAAGAGTTGAAAGTGAATGGTTAACCTTTAAACAAACGGAAAATTATGTTACGAAAAATAAGAATATTCGCCGCCACCTTTTGCTTTGTGCTGATAACCCTGTTATTTCTTGATTTCACGGGTACGATTCACGCTTGGTTCGGATGGTTGGCAAAGATACAGTTTTGGCCTGCGTTGTTGGCTTTGAATGTCGGTGTTGTGGTAGGGTTGATAATCTTGACTCTTTTATTGGGGCGTGTATATTGTTCCGTTATCTGCCCTTTAGGGGTATTGCAAGATATCATTTCGTGGTTTGCTAGTAAACGGAAGAAATACCGCTTTTCCTATTCTCCCGCATTGAAGTGGGTGCGTTATGGAACCTTGGTTATTTTTATATTGGCTTGTATCGCTGGTATCGGTTCCTTGGTAGCGTTGATTTCGCCTTATAGCGCTTATGGGCGTATCGCTTCTAATTTATTTGCGCCAATCTATCAAGAGGGCAACAATCTATTGGCCTATTTCGCAGAACGTATGGATAGTTACGCATTCTATTCGGTGGATGTATGGGTGCGTAGCCTGGCTACGATGGGAATCGCTATTCTGAGCTTTGTCATATTGGTGATTTTAGCTTGGAGAAATGGACGTACATATTGTAATACGATCTGTCCGGTAGGTACGGTTCTCGGTTTTTTGTCGAAGTATGCTTTACTTAAACCTCGCATTGATACCGATAAATGTAATGGTTGCGGATTATGCGCACGTAAATGCAAGGCTTCTTGCATCGACTCTAAGAATCATGCGATCGATTATAGCCGTTGCGTGACTTGTATGGACTGTTTGGATAATTGCCGTCAAGGCGCGATTTCGTATACGAGGGCACACAAGGCTGATAAAGCTACTTCGGTAAAAGAATCCTCAACGAAGGACACTACGGATGTTTCCCGCCGTCGAGCCTTGTCAGCTACGGCATTGGTAGCCATGTCTTCTGTTTTGCATGCTCAGCAGAAAAAGCTGGAGGATTATGTGGAGATGAAGAAAGACGGAGGCTTTGCGCCGATTAAAGAACGTAAAGAGCCGAATCGTTTGGCGTCATTGGTTCCTCCCGGAGCCTTGAGTATTGGGAATCTGGCCCAACATTGCACGGGGTGTCAGCTTTGTGTATCTGTCTGCGAGAATCATGTCCTGCGTCCATCTACGGATCTGATGAAACTGATGCAGCCGGAGATGGCATTCGATAGAGGGTATTGCCGTCCGGAATGTGTGAAATGTTCGGAGGTTTGCCCGACGGGAGCGATCAAACCGATTACGAAAGAAGACAAATCTGCTATACAGATCGGTCATGCCGTATGGGTAAAAGATCTTTGTATTGTCAATACGGACGGTATGAGTTGTGGTAATTGTGAACGCCATTGCCCGACAAAATCGATCCAGATGGTGGCGAAAGATCCTGCAGATCCGAAGTCGTTAAAGATCCCGGTGATCAATACGGAAACTTGTATTGGTTGTGGTGCTTGCGAGTACCTTTGTCCATCTCGTCCTTATAGTGCGATCTATGTAGAAGGACATGAGATGCACAGATCTATTTAATGCCGTTAAAATCTATCCCCAAAAACATGTACGTGTTTCCGCGAAAACATGTACATGTTTTTCAGAAAACACGTACGTCTTTTTTTCAAAGGTTCGTCAGACTCGATTTTTCTATGTACATTTGCGTGTTATAAAAGAATTATTGAGAAACTATTTATGGCAAAGAAGACAACAACAACGAAGCAAAATCATACAGAGCCGAGCTGGTTCGCAGCCTTGAAGACTTTTTTTACAAATGAACGGACCCGTTTCATTACAGGTTTGATTATCTCTATACTAACCATTTACGTAGGGCTTGCCTTGATTTCGTTTTTCTTTACAGGAGCCGCCGATCAAAGTAAAATAGAGAATGTTCCTTTAGGGGATTTGTTGACCAATCGAGGATCGGTAGAGAATTGGACGGGCGTACGCGGGGCGTATTTGTCTGATCTATTGATGAACCGTTGGTTCGGTATCTCTTCTTTTATGATCCTCTTTTTCTTGGGATCGGTTGGGGCGAAACTCATGAATTTAAATAAAGTATCCTTGTTGAGACGTTTCTTGTTCAGTGCTTCGGCGTTGATCTGGGGATCTGTGTTTTTTGCTTTCATATTTATCAAGGGATATGAGGATACGTTTATTTATCTAGGCGGTCAACACGGATATTACATCTCGGAGATGTTTATTACCAATATCGGAATTCCCGGAACGATCTTGCTTTTATTAGGCTCATTCTTAATCATCGCAATTTTTACCAGTAAGAAGACAATCCCGTTCTTACAGTGCGTATTCTCTTTGGGCTGGGTAAGGAACCGTTTGAAACGTGAGAAGAAAGAGGATGAGGTAGAAGTGGAGCAGACGCAAAAAGAGGATGTTGTAACTCCTCGCTCTAAGCCTGTCGTAGAGCAACCGGATGAACAACCCGAAATGGATGATTACGAAGAGTTTGATACGGAGGCTGAATTGTTGGAGGCCGAAGGGAAAGAAAACCGTAAAACAGAACCGGAATATCAGGAGGAAGAGGTCGCTGGTGATGATTTAGTAGTTACGATCGCTAAAGGTGACGACGATCCTATATGCGAAAAGACAGATGAGATAAATACCCCGGAATCAGAGGATGGGGAGGATGCTGGATTCACGGTGGAGGTTGCCGCCGGTAATGATGAAACCTACGATGCTTCGGCCTTGGGTACGTATGATCCCCGTTTGGATCTTTCCCGTTATGTATTTCCTACCTTGGACTTACTGAAAGCGTATGATAGTGGGAGCATGGAGATCAATCGGGACGAATTGGCAGAAAACCAACGCTTGATCAAGCAAGCCTTGGAAGATTTCAATATCAAGATCGCCTCGATCAAGGCAACAGTCGGACCTACGGTTACGCTTTATGAGATTGTACCCGAGGCGGGTGTCCGTATTTCTAAGATCAAGAACTTGGAGGATGATATCGCCTTGAGTTTATCCGCTTTGCAGATCCGTATTATCGCTCCGATGCCCGGAAAGGGAACGATCGGTATCGAGGTGCCGAATAAGAATCCTCAGACGGTATCGATGCAATCTGTTATCGCTTCACGCCGATTCGTTGAGGGTAAGTATGAGTTGCCTGTGGCGATGGGTAAGACGATTACGAACGAGGTGTTCATGTTCGATCTTTGTAAGACACCGCATCTATTGGTAGCCGGTGCTACGGGGCAAGGTAAGTCTGTCGGTCTAAATGCGATCATCACTTCCTTATTATATAAGAAGCATCCATCGGAGTTGAAATTCGTGATGGTAGACCCGAAAATGGTTGAGTTTAGTATCTATTCCAAGATAGAACGTCATTATCTGGCGAAACTTCCGAATGCGGAGAAGCCGATCGTTACGGAGCCAGCTGACGCTGTCGCTACATTGAACTCGTTGGTGATCGAGATGGAAGACCGGTACCGTTTACTGGTGAACGCGAATGTTCGTAATATAAAGGAATACAACGCTAAGTTTATCGAACGGCGGTTGAACCCGCAGAAGGGACATCGCTTCTTACCCTATATCGTGGCAGTGGTGGATGAGTTTGCCGACTTGATCGCAGTGGCCGGACGTGAGATCGAGTTGCCTATCTCTCGTATTGCGGCGAAGGCCCGTGCGGTAGGTATCCATATGATCTTGGCTACGCAACGCCCGGATACAAAGGTGATTACCGGTACGATCAAGAGTAACTTTCCGAGCCGTATTGCCTTTAAGGTTGCTTCTATGATCGATTCACGTACGATTCTGGATGCTCCGGGCGCTAACCGTTTGATCGGACGGGGCGATATGTTGATTGTCGTGGCGGGACAAGAGCCGGTTCGTGTGCAATGCGCTTTTGTAGATACGCCCGAGGTGGAGGATATCGTGGATTATATCGGTGAGCAGGCTGGCTTCCAAACCGCTTATCTGCTTCCGGACTATGTACCGGAAGGGGGGGAGGCATCGACTTCGGGAGCTGTCGATTTATCAGATCGAGACCCCTTATTTGATGAGGCGGCTCGCTTGATCGTGATTCAGCAACAAGGTTCTACTTCTTTGATCCAGCGTAAATTCGCTATCGGTTATAATCGTGCCGGACGTTTGATGGATCAATTGGAGGCTGCCGGTATTGTTGGCCCGTTTGAGGGAAGTAAGGCCCGTCAAGTATTGGTGCAAGATGAGTATTCGTTGGAGCAAGTATTAAATGCTTTGAAATAAATATGAGAAGAGAACATAAAATAAGAGTGTGGCGGTGTAGTGCGTTTGTCGGATTATTCTTGTGTTTCCTGTTGGGACTAGGATTGGGGGCACATGCCCAGAACGCGAATGATATCTTGAGGAAGGCGGCCGCTGCTTATGAGAATTCAAATGGGATAAGTGCTTCTTTTACGATGTTTACCCGTTCTGCCGGTCAGAATGCGGGAGAGAGTTTTGAGGGAACCATCCAGATGAAAGGTGATAAGTTTACATTAGTTACGCCGGAGGCGCTTACTTGGTTTAATGGTACGACGCAATGGACGTATGTGGAACGGAACGATGAGGTGAACGTGACGAATCCTACGGGAGAGGAGTTGCAATTTACAAATCCCGCTCTTTTATTAAATAGTTATAAGAAGGGATTCACGGCGGCTTATAAAGGCGAGAGTACGGCACCGAACGGAAAAGCCGCTTACGATGTGGAATTGACACCGAAGAAAAAAGGGGATATCGTGAAAGTGGAGTTGCAAATCGAGAAATATTCAAATTTCCCGGCTCGTATCACGGTTACTTCTAAAAACGGCGTTAGCAGTACGATCCAGATCAGCCAATTGAAAACAGGTATAAACCAACCAGATCGTTTTTTTGTTTTTAACGAAGGGGATTATCCGGACGTAGAGGTGATAGACCTTCGATAATAGAGAATTGAAAATTGATAATTAATACTTAGATACTATGAGCGATTCAGAGAATGAGAAAGTACGTTGCCTTATTATAGGCTCGGGTCCAGCAGGTTATACGGCAGCGATTTATGCTTCCCGTGCAAATTTATCTCCGGTGCTTTATGAAGGAATACAGCCGGGGGGACAATTAACGACAACTACGGAGGTGGAGAATTTCCCGGGATATCCGGACGGTATAACCGGTCCTGAGTTAATGGAAGATTTAAAAAAACAAGCCGTCCGTTTTGGTGCGGATATCCGTTTCGGTATCGCTACCGCCGCTGATTTGGGTGAGGCTCCTTATAAAATTACGATTGATGGCGAGAAAGTGATCGAGACGGAGACTTTGATTATCGCTACGGGTGCTTCCGCGAAGTATCTGGGTCTTCCGGATGAACATAAGTATGCGGGTATGGGTGTATCCGCTTGTGCTACTTGCGATGGTTTCTTCTATCGTAAAAAGACGGTAGCGGTAGTGGGTGGTGGAGATACGGCCTGTGAGGAAGCGATTTACTTGGCTGGTTTGGCGAAGCAGGTTTACTTGATCGTGCGTAAACCCTATTTGCGTGCTTCAAAAGTAATGCAAGAACGTGTCTTCAAAACTCCGAATATCACGGTACTTTTCGAGCATAATACCTTAGGTTTGTTTGGAGAGAATGGCGTGGAGGGTACTCATTTGGTAAAACGTATGGGAGAGCCGGATGAGGAGAAAGTGGATATCGCCATCGATGGTTTCTTCTTGGCGATTGGTCATAAACCCAATTCGGACATCTTCAAGCCATGGGTAGATACGGATGAGGTTGGTTATATCGTGACGGTTCCGGGAACTCCCCGCACGAAAGTTCCGGGTGTATTTGCCGCCGGAGATGTCGCTGATCCCCATTATCGTCAAGCTATTACCGCTGCGGGAAGTGGTTGTAAGGCAGCTATTGAGGCCGAACGTTATTTATCAGAGATCGGAAAATAATCCGTGGGAGGAGGGTGTGCCATATCATAAATTATGACACACTGTCCTCTTGCCTTGAAATACAAGTTTACCATGAATTTAAAATCTACTCTTCTTTTGCTACTTTGCCTGATGATGGCAGGAATGGTAGCGGCAAAGGATAATACGAAAGTGATAGCCCATCGGGGGTATTGGAAAACGGAGGGCTCTGCCCAGAACTCTATCCGCTCTTTGGAACGTGCTAGCGAAATTGGTGCCTATGGCTCGGAATTCGACGTGCATCTTACAGCAGACAATGTGTTGGTTGTCTACCACGATAATGATATCCAAGGAAAACATATCCAATCTTGTACATACGATGAATTGAAGGATCTACAATTGAGTAACGGCGAAAAGCTCCCTACTTTGGAACAATATTTGAAACGTGCGAAGAAATTGAAGAATATCCGGTTAATATTTGAATTGAAATCCCATGATACCCCGGAACGTAATCGAGATGCGGCAAGGTTATCTGTGCAAATGGTAAAGCGTATGAAATTAGCGAAACGTACGGATTACATATCTTTTAATATGGATGCTTGTAAAGAATTTATCCGTCTATGTCCGAAATCTGAGGTTTCTTATCTGAATGGAGAATTATCCCCGATGGAATTGAAAGAGCTTGGTTTTACAGGATTAGACTACCATTATAAAGTCTTGCAATCTCATCCGGATTGGGTGAAGGATTGTAAAGTCCTAGGCATGACTTCGAATGTCTGGACCGTAGATGACCCTAAATTAATGGAAGAGATGATCGATATGGGAGTCGATTTTATTACGACTGATTTACCGGAAGAGACTCAAAAAATACTACATTCGCGGGCTCAATAAGGCATTATAAAGATGAGAAAGTTTTGTCTGTTGCTTATCCTGTCGCTGGCTTTACCCGTTTTTTGTCTGTTACAAGCGGTGGAGCCTCCCAAAAAGGAAATTCGTGCGGTTTGGTTGACTACGGTTTATGGTCTGGATTGGCCTCATAAACCGGCTACTACCGAGGCGGGACGAAAAGCCCAGCAACAGGCATTGCTTGATATCTTGGACCGGCTTCAAGAAGCGAATTTTAATATGGTCTTCATTCAGGCTCGCTTAAGGGGAGACGTGATGTATCGTTCGGCTATCGAACCAGTCAGTAAGACATTCTCCGGTAAGTATGGAGAATTACCGGGATATGATCCGCTCGCTTTTGTCGTTGATGAATGCCATAAACGGGGAATGGAATGTCATGCGTGGTTCGTGACTTTCCCGTTGGGAACGGAAAAAAGCGTGAAGGAGCAAGGAAAGCTTTCCGTGGTTAAAAAGAAACCAAAACTCTGCAAACGGCATAATGGAGAGTGGTATTTGGACCCCGGTGTACCGGAGACCGCTGATTATATCTTATCCTTAGTCAAGGAGATCGTGAATGGCTACGATATAGATGGCATCCATTTTGATTATATCCGCTATCCGGAAGAGGCGAAAAAATTCCCGGATAAAGCGCTGTATAATAAATCCGGTAAGAAAAAGTCTCTGGCAGACTGGCGTAGGGAGAATATCAACCGGATGGTTTATCGTATTTACGATTGGGTAAAGCAAACGAAACCTTGGGTACAGGTTAGTAGTTCGCCACTCGGGAAATATAATCGTATTGAACGGGTACCTAACGCAGGTTGGACCGCTTACGAAAGTGTCTTCCAAGACCCTAAGATGTGGATGCAACAAGGTAAACAAGATATGATTGTTCCGATGATGTATTACCTGCATAAGAATTTCTTTCCTTTCGTGGATAATTGGGTGGATAATTGTAACGGGCGTTTGGTCGTACCCGGCTTGGGAGCTTATCGAATGGACAAGAGTGAGGCGGACTGGGCCGTGAATGATATAACGGACCAGATCGATTATAGTCGTTATTACGGAGGAGCCGGCTGTGCGTTCTTTCGTTGTGGAAATGTCCTGTATAATGATAAAGGACTTTATAAAGAGTTGAGAGACAATTACTATAAATATCCGGCCCAATTGCCTCCATTGACTTGGCTGAATGATTCGGTACCTGCCGCACCGGAGGGGATCAAAGTGGAACGTTTGGACGATGAGTTGCACTTAACTTGGCAGAAACCTGTGTCGGAAAAGCAGGATTTAACTTATACCGTTTATTATTCATTGACGGATTCGATCGACACAGCTTCGGCAAAATCCATATTAGCTACGAATATTTATGGCAACGAGCTTTTTCTTCCTATCGATGTAGAGTCTGAACGTGGGTATACATTTTCTGTAACGGCTTCCACCCGTTACCGGATAGAGAGTGAACCTTCTCCGGATACCTATTATTACCTGTCTAAATTTATCAAGTAAAGGGAGTATTTTGATTTCGAGTTTTTTTGCTTATTTTTGCGGCATATGAGACGATTTGCCACATCCTTGTTTCTTGTAATTCTTGCTTCCTTAATCTTTTATGGGGGAGCGGGGGTTAATTTCGTATCTTATTGTTGTGGCGTTTGCGAGAAAGAGGGAGTGGAGGCTTTATTGGAAGCTAAGTGCTGTGAGATTCATGGACATGATCATAGTCGTGATAAGCTTGCGAATAATACGGTGGAGTGTTGTGGCATGAATGGCTGTGGCATTGAACGGGTTGATTTTGATTGGAATTCTGTAAATATACAAGTACCGGATCTGCAACCAGTCGTACATGATTTGCTCTTCTCCTCTATTTTCGAGAGTTTACAAATCGCTTCCTTATTTGCTGATTCTTATGAGATTAGGGTGACAGGTCCTCCCGTAGCCTGTCCTCGTGTGTACCTTTCTTTATTGACTACGCTTTTGATTTGATTGTATTCGTGAGGGTGGAAGCTGCTCGCTGAATACCCTTTGGTTTTAAGGTAGGGAATGCTCTATCCCTGCGGAAACTGTATTTAACGATTCAATCAAATAACAACTATCATGTTAAGACAATTATATCTGATAT
This sequence comes from Parabacteroides sp. D25, assembly GCF_000307475.1. Taxonomy (NCBI): domain Bacteria; kingdom Pseudomonadati; phylum Bacteroidota; class Bacteroidia; order Bacteroidales; family Tannerellaceae; genus Parabacteroides; species Parabacteroides sp. D25. The sequence goes on from NZ_JH976505.1 coordinate 51,715, forward strand.
TTTTACTGTTCTGTTTGACTTTTACTTTGACTTGGGCCGAGGATTCCGGCAAGAAAGTGAAAGGACGTGTATGTGATGAAAACAAACAACCTATTATCGGGGCAAATGTATATTGGGAAGGAACCCAAAATGGAACCACGTCCGATGTGGATGGAAATTTCGAGTTAGAACGAAAAGGTGACTCCAAGAATCTGGTGGTTAGCTATATCGGTTATATGACTGAGGTCACCCCTGTGGATGAGAAGGACGATGCTATGCAGATTATCTTAAAAGGTGAGATCGCCTTGGATGAGGTCGTGGTTAGTGAGCGCAAGATGGGAACCATCGCTTCCCGTACGAGCGTATTGCAAACTCAGAAAATTACGTACGATGAGATTTGCCGTGCGGCCTGCTGTAATCTGGCGGAGAGCTTTGAGACAAATCCGTCTGTCGATGTATCGTACTCGGATGCGGCTACAGGTGCCCGGCAAATTAAGCTGTTGGGATTGGCGGGAACCTACGTACAAATGTTGACCGAGAATTACCCGAATTTCCGGGGGGCCGCTTCCTTATATGGCTTGGATTATGTTCCGGGAGCTTGGATGGAAAGTATTCAGGTGTCTAAAGGAACCTCTTCGGTTAAGAATGGGTATGAGGCGTTGGCCGGACAAATCAACGTGGAATTCAAGAAGCCCCCTACGGCGGATATTTTCTCTGCTAATGTGTTCGCTAGTGATGCCGGGCGTTATGAAGGGAATGCGGATGCTTCTTGGCATATCAACGACAAGCTCTCTACCGGTTTATTGGTACACTACTCGAATGATAAAATGCAACATGACGGTAATGACGATGGTTTTCTCGATACGCCGCTAAGGGAACAGGTGAACGTAATGAATCGTTGGTATCATAAATTGGATAAATACGTGGCTCAATACGGAGTTCGCTATCTGCATGAGAGCCGTACCGGTGGGCAGGATACGAAACACCATGATTTCACCGACCCGTATCGGATTCATTTAAATACGAACCGGGCCGAATTATTTACGAAGCAGGCCTATATTATCGATAAGGAAAAGGTAGAGAGCGTGGCATTGATACTTTCCGGTTCTTATCATGAGCAAAAATCAAGATATGACCGTACGCCCTATAATGTATATCAGAATAATGTATATGCCAGTTTGCTGTATGAAAAGGAGTTTACGCCGATGCATAGCTTGAGTACCGGATTAAGTATGAACTATGATGGTTTCGACGAGAATCTGGTTCAATATGCGGGAGGAGAGTCGGTCCGTCATGCCTATGACCGTACGGAAGTCGTGCCGGGAGCTTATGCCCAATATACGTTCAATCTGAATGATAAACTGATCTTATTGGCGGGTGTACGTGCGGATTATAGTACGTTGTATGATTTCTTTGTAACCCCTCGTGTACATATTAAATATAATCCTTTTGACTGGTTCCATATCCGGGCTTCGGCAGGTAAAGGATTTCGGACAGCGAATGTGCTGGCAGAGAACAACTTTTTGTTATCCAGTAGTCGAAAAATGTATATCGCCGACAATCTGGATCAAGAAGAAGCGTGGAATACCGGTCTGAATCTGTCATTTTATATACCTTTGTTCGGGAAGGAACTGAGCTTGAGCGGGGAATGGTATTATACCGATTTCTTGAAGCAAATCGTGGTGGATATGGATAGTGATCCTCATGCGGTTCGTTTCTACAATCTGGATGGGCGTTCCTATTCGAATAGCTTCCAAGTGGAGGCTTCCTATCCTTTTTTCCGGGGATTTACGTTAACGGCCGCTTATCGTTATACAGATGCGAAGACCGATTACCGGAATGAGGAGGGGGTGGCGCATCGATTGAAAAAGCCGTTGGTTAGTGATTATAAAGGTTTATTGACCGCTTCTTATCAAACCCCGTTGAAAAAATGGCAGTTTGATTTGACCAGCCAGTTTAATGGAGGTGGCCGTATGCCGACACCGGATGCATCTAATCCGTTATGGGAGCCGAATTTTAAGGCTTATACGGTAGTGAATGCGCAGATTACGAAATATTTCCGTCAATGGTCTATTTACGTGGGAGCGGAGAACCTGTTTAATTACAAACAACCGAATCCGATTATCGATGCCAGCAATCCCAGAGGGGATAACTTCGATGGATCTATGGTGTGGGGACCGGTGCATGGACGGAAAATTTATGCGGGTATCCGCTTTAATATAAGCAGGGATTGACACGTATATACGTATAAGCCCGCACGTATATACGTGTAGGCCTATGCGTATACTGGTGTGGCCCTACGCCTATATACGTGTAGCCCGATGCCTATAGTGGTGCTTTTCTTTTGGTAGATATGAATGGATAATTAGAATTGTTAATATTAAAAATGATTGATTATGAAACGATTAATTATGTTGCTGTTTTGTGCTGTATGTACGGTATCGATGACATTCGCCCAAGACGCGAAAAAGAAGAAGGACTCTGTGACATTCTTTATCGAAGCGATGGATTGTGATCACTGTATCAAGAAGATCGAGAAAAATATCGCTTTCGAGAAAGGAGTGACCGACTTGAAATGTGATCTGAGTACCCGTACGGCCATTGTGACTTACAAGACGGATAAGACTTCGAAGACCCGCTTGGCCGCGGCATTCAAAAAGATCGGTATGGAAGCGGTTCCGGTAGATAATGGCGCCGGTTGTCCGGTACCTCCGGCGAAAAAAAGTGAGCATACTCACGCTCATTAACATGGAAATTCATAAGAACATCTTATCTTTGCAGATGTTCCGTGAGGGCGGGCCGGAGTGTCCGCCCTGTTTATGAAATAATTTTTCTACGGAATGCAGCGTTTGTTTAATTATTTACATCCTAATATTGTACAGTCTCCAGAAGGGAGACGTTCAAGGCACGACTGAATGAATGAGCTACAACTGATAGAGGGTTGTCGGAAGGGGGAGAGACGAGCTCAAAAAGAGCTTTATGATGCATATTCCCGAAAAATGATGGGAGTTTGCCTTCGTTATGTGAACGACAGGGAAACGGCTCGTGATTTGTTGCAGGATGGCTTCGTGAAAATCTTTACCAGTATGGATTCCTATACAGGGAGTGGTTCATTTGAGGGGTGGATGCGGAAGATCTTTGTTAATTGTGCGTTGGAATATCTGCGAAAGTCGGATGTGTTGCGTGAAGCGACCGATCTTGACAATACGGCGGAACTGATTCAACCCGATAGTTCGGCTATCTCGGACATGTCGGCGGCTGAGTTGATGAATCTAGTGAAGGAGTTGCCGGTTGGCTTCCGTACCGTATTCAATATGTTCGCGATAGAGGGATATTCTCATAAGGAGATCAGTGAGATGTTGAACATAACAGAGAGTACTTCCCGTTCCCAATATACCCGTGCCAAGCAGTTATTACAACGTAGAATTAACGCATTGTATTGAGATAAGATGAGTAAAAAGGAAAGAGATATATGGGATGATGCGATCCGGTCGAAGCTAGAGGATTTCGAGATGGATACGCTACCCGGCGACTGGGAGGCTATAGCCGATCGATTGCCCGGAAAGGCTCCGGTTCCTTTGCGTCGTACGCTTCGCTACTGGGTTGCCGCCGCCGTGATCTCCTTATTGGTCGTATCGGGTGGTATCTATTTATATGACAGGGAGATGGAAGATCTACCTATAGCCCAAGAAATACAGTCTTCACAAGAGTCGACATCCGTGGATACCCCGGTTGTTCCGATAGAGAAAACGATGGAGCAAGCGCCCGTATTAGCGACTATTCCTGCTGCTGCGGTCGTGAAGGCAAAAGCGGCATCTGGAGCGGTTAAAGTGGGAGCTAAGGCTAGGATGGCAGCGTTCCGGCAAAATGTAGAGAGTGCAGAGGATCGGCCTATTTCTGAGTCGGAGGTAATGTCTGCTGATAGATCGGCGAATGAGAAAGATACCGTTGAACCGGAGGTTGAAAGGAATAATGATGAGATAGTTGTTCTCAAGAATGATGTACTTGTCGCGGATGCTACTCCTGTTACTAAAAAGAAGCCAGAGAAGACCGCGTCTCGGAAATGGGGGTTCGGTATGGGAGGTGGAGGTCTTTCCATGGGCGCTGATAATCTGGTCCCTCAGTATGTGACGAATAGCAGTGTGCTTAAGAGCGAGAATCTGATGAGCTTAAATTCGTTCGATGCGGAGAAGAAAGATCCTGCTAAGACGGATATTCATCATAAGACGCCTATTGGGGTGGGTATCTCAATTAGTCGTTATTTGAATAATCGTTTTTCTTTGCAGACTGGATTAATTTATTCTTACTTAAGATCGGAGTGGAGTACGAATAATACGTACCATATAGAGAATGATCAGCGATTGCATTTTATAGGAATTCCATTATCATTGACTTATAAGATCGCGGAATGGAATCGTTTTATGTTTTACGCCTCAGCCGGAGGTATGGCGGAAATGAATGTCGCTGGCAAACGTAGAATGAAATTATTCTCGGATGAGGTAGAGATCGCAAAGCAAAGTGAACATATTCGAATGAAAGAATGGCTATGGTCTGTAAATGCCCGTGCCGGCGTAAGTTATCCGATTATCCGTTTCGTAAGCGCTTTCGCAGAGGTGGGAGCCAGCTATTATTTTGATAATGGTAGCGAGATCGAAACCATCCATTCGGAGAAGCCGTTTAACATGAGCCTTCAGTTCGGATTTCGTTTTGGTTTTTAATACTCGATAGATTAACAGTGTAAATACAAATACTTAAAAATAGAAAAATTGAATTATGAAAGCATTTAAATTAATTGGAGCAGCGGCGGCTGCGTCATTATTGTTGTTGACCTCTTGTCTTGGAGAATCGAATAATACGGTGACTCGTGCCGGCTTTGGTGTCGCAGGTCTTTCTGAAAAGACATATAAAACGGTACTGAATACAAATATGGGAGCATTATACTCTCCGTCTTTATCGGCACAAGTAGTTGACGGAGCTTGTTACTTGATCAACTATGAATTAGACCTAAATTCTCCGGAGAATGCGAATGCGGCGACAAATGGTTATTTAACAGCGACAATCTCTGTGGCAGATGAGATAACAAAAGGACAGCCAGTCTTTTATAATGTGCCAGATTCGGCCAGCTTACTTCAGAATGAGATACCTGTAAAAAACCTATTTAGCAATGGCGACTATGGGGTGTATGTAGACGGTTATTTATTCTTCTTTATAACAATGGATATGTTTAAGGATCAGAAAAATTCTTATACTTTATATTGGGATCGTTCAAAGGAGCCTACTATGGTGGATAATGTCCCGACATATGACTTGTTCTTGCGTGTCGCTAAAGTAGCGGACGGAACAGGTTCTGCTGCATCATCCATAGGAGAAGTCCGTGCGTTTAATGTTAAGTCTGTATTGGAGTCTGTGAATAGCGCTGAGGCTAATAAAGATTCAAAGTCTTTTAATCTTAAGGTCAATTATCTAAATACGATTAATGAAAAAGATAGTACGGATTTGAAATGGGCTTCTTATACCGTTCTATTCCAAGTCGTGAAAAACTCATAAAGAAATTAGTATAGAAGTTGAGGGCGTACCGATAAGAAGATTATCGATACGCCCTATTTTTTTGCCGTTTTTTTTATGTATATGGGTAAAGATCGTATCTTTGCGTACTTTAAGAGGAGTATTGTGAAATGAGATACAAGAATTTAATAGGTTTTGTCTGGGTGGCGGTTATCATGGGTCTGTTTACCTCTTGCCTAAAAGACATAAATAACGTCTATAATCCGGGAACGACCGCCGCTGTGGTTCGTCAACATGGAGATAGCGCGTTGATGATGGCTAATACCCGGTTCGGTTGGATCTATTCGACGAAGCTGAGCTCATACTCAGAGGGTAAATGCTTGTTGGTGAGTTTTGATTATGATCCTAGCTTACCGGAAAATACGAATGCGGAACAAAAAGGGTATTATACGGTGACGATACAAGGGGAAACCGCCGTTAACCAGCAAAACGCTGAGAGTCCTCTTACGGATACGCATAAACTATTGACAAATGAGCAACCGATACTTGCGGTTAATCCGAACGACTCTGTTCTGTACGTCAAATTGGAAGATTATTTGTTTTTGCCTTCCGCCTGTTGGACAACAAAAGACCGGGCTTTAAATTGGCAACTGACTTATGATCCGACTCAACAACCAGTTGTTGAAAATCGGAAATCAATTTATTCCTTATATTTACGGGCTGCCGCTACGACCGGAAAGCCGGAGGACAAGGCAGAAGAGGCTATCGCGGTTATCAATGCCTTTAATCTGGGGAACTTTATCAAAGATATGCGAGAACAAGGTGGACGTGATGCGGATATGTATGTTCGGATTCATTATATCGATCAAATTAATCCGAAAGATAGTACCCAGTTTACATGGGGAGTAACAGATCCTTTACTTATAAACTAAAAAAGATGAGAAAGCGAATTTTATACGGCTTATTTTTATCCTTGTTTTTCTTAATGACCTCTTGTATGGGGGATGGAAGTAACTCCATCAATTATCATCGGGTAGGAGTGATACGTGAGAATCCTATGCGATGTATCTATACGGCAGATGATCAAGGGAATATCTTTATCGTCTCTTCCTCTGAGTTTGAGAACCGGACGGATTTGAAAGAGGGTGACTGTTGCGTGGTTGATTTCAAGACGAATTTTAGCGAGGAATTGGGCAATGGTGTTTACAACGCTGAGATTTATAAGTATGATTCGGTCGCTGTATGGCCTTTGCATGAGACATTAACTGATACTACGGTCGTATTGGACAAGGAGCGTCTGGTTACGCTGGACTTTAAGAAAAGTATTTATTTGGAAGGACGTTTCTTCTTGCAAACCCAACATATAAATCATCAGGTAGACCAAAAGGATATTTTCAATTTATCCTATAACCCTGATCAGGAGGTGGAAAAAGATGATGACGGACAACGGATCTATAACCTATATCTCCGGGTAACCCAAGAGGGGGGTACCGGCGATTCCACTAAATGGATCAATACGACCGCTTTTACGATCGATAAGTTTTTGGACCAAGCCAAAGCGATAGAGAGCAGGGAGGGGCAAAATGAGATAAACTTTAAAATAAATTATGCCGAACGCTATAATGCGGATACAACCGCATGTGTTTGGGGGGCTACCGACGTATTTACGTTGCGTTTTACGAATTAAATATATACTTTTGCTATTTAAAAGTAAACAGAGATGTATAAGGAGATATTTAGGTGGGTAATCGCTATCATCTCACAGCCAGCGAAGGCGTGGGTCTTGTTAGCGAAAAAAGGAGAGAAGCAGGAGGAGTTCTTATCCCGATTCGTGTATCCTTTGATCGGCTTCGTTACTGTTGCGGCTTTTCTGGGCGTATTGTTTACGCGGAAGGAGTTTGATTTAGAGCTGGCCTTGAAGTCGTCTATCCGGACATTGGTGTCCTCGTTCGGTGGTTTTTACCTCGGGGCTTATCTGATGAACGAGATATGGCAAGGTATATTTAAACGGGAGAAGGATTTGAAACTGTGGTTGCGCTTCGTCGGGTATTCCTCGTCGTTGATGTTCGCTTTGAATATCGTATTGATGTTGCTTCCCGAGTTTTTCTTCTTGCGGATATTTATCCTTTATACATTCTATATTGTTTGGGAAGGCGCTGGTCCGTATATGGGAGTCGAGGAGAAGATCCGCTTGAAGTTCGTAGGATTTACAACCGCCATTATATTACTGACTCCGGCAGTTATCGAGATTTTGTTATCGATGCTGATGCCCGGTTTGAGTTTTTGACAGAATAACACAAGATGAAGGAGAAGATTAGTAATAACATACAGATAAAGAATAAGCGGGCGACGTTCGACTACGAGTTGCTCGACACTTTTACGGCCGGGATCGTACTGACCGGAACGGAGATTAAATCGATCCGTTTAGGGAAGGCGAGTTTGGTAGATACGTTTTGTATCGTGGAAAAAGGGGAACTGTGGGTGAAGAATATGTACATCGCCGAATATTTTTACGGTACGTACAATAATCACAACGCACGGCGGGACCGGAAATTACTTCTTACCAAAAAGGAATTACGAAAGATCGAGGGTGCGGTTCGTGCTAGTGGTTTTACGATCGTTCCCACTCGTTTGTTTATCAATGAGAAAGGATTGGCGAAAGTAGTCGTCGCGATCGCACGAGGTAAAAAGGAATATGATAAGCGAGACTCCATCCGGGAACGTGACGACCGACGGGAGATGGATCGGGCTTTCAAACGATAAGTCGAGATGGAAACAGGGCAAGGCGTGATCGGTAGGGTTTGGGGATGTATCCTGAAAGCTCTGCCTAAAGCAGGCAAGACGTGTTTATGGCTGCTAAAGATTATTTTGCCTATTTCTTTATTGGTCCGTATATTGCAATATTCCGGAATATTAGGTCAGATCTCGGATTGGTTAGTGCCCGTGTTCTCGTTGGTGGGTCTGCCGGGGGAGACAGCCATTGTTTTTATAACCAGTATATTCTCCCCATTATATGCTCCGATCGCTTTGATCACCTCGATGTCTTTAGGAGTCCGTGAAGCTACGATATTGGCATTGATGTGCCTTACTTCCCATAATCTAATGGTAGAATCCTCCGTACAGGCAAAGACCGGGTCTTCTTTCTGGGAGATGACGCTGCTCCGTTTGATCATGAGTTTCGTGATCGCCTTTTCTTTGAATTGGGTAATGCCCCATGAAGGATGGGGACAGGTCGGGATCGCTCAAAGCGCGGCTGTATGCGATAATTGGTTGGAAGTATTCGTACTTTGGTTTACCAGCTCGATGAAGGTGGTGATTTCTATTTTGATAATTGTTACGGCTTTAATGATCCTTCATTATATATTGGAAGAGTTTAATCTAATGAAAGGATTGTCCTCGGTCTTTTCTCCGCTGATGCGATTATTTGGCTTGCCTCAAGATGCCGCTTTTTTGTGGTTGGTAGGTAATGTGGTCGGACTGGCTTATGGCGGGGCTATTATGGTAGAGCAAATGGAGCAGAGGAAGTTGTCTTACGGTGACGGCAACTTGCTGAACCATCATTTGGCCGTGTGCCATTCCCTGTTGGAAGATACGATCATCTTTGCCGCGATAGGGGTACCCGTTCTTTGGGTGGTGCCTACCCGTCTGTTTTTCGCCATCGCTGTGGTATGGATCCTCCGGGGATATAGTTATATGTACGCAAGAAAGGTAAAACATATTTATGAATAAGGAACGATTTCTGCGACTCTTGAATGAGCGCATTTTGATCTTGGATGGTGGTATGGGTACCATGATCCAAAGTTTCAAACTAAACGAACAAGATTACCGAGGCGAACGTTTCGCCGATTTTCCGGGACAGTTGAAGGGGAACAATGATTTATTGTGTATCACCCGCCCGGATGTAATCCAGTCTATTCATCGTCAGTATTTGGATGCGGGAGCGGATATCTTCGCTACGAATACGTTTAACGCGAACGCTATTTCCATGGCAGATTATGCGATGGAGGCCTATGTACGTGAGATAAATCTGGCCGCCGGACGATTGTCGAGGGAAGTGGCGGATACCTATATGGCAGAGCATCCGGATCGTACGATCTTCGTGGCCGGATCGATCGGTCCTACTAATAAGACAGCTTCTATGAGTCCAGATGTAAGTGATCCCGCTTATCGTGCCGTAACTTATAAAGATTTGTATAATGCCTACAAGGAGCAAGTCGAGGGACTTGTTGACGGCGGGGTGGATATCATCCTTTTCGAGACTACTTTCGATACGTTGAACGTAAAAGCGGGATTGGAAGCGGCTGAGGTCGTGTTGAAAGAGAAAGAAAAAGACCTGTCGATTATGTTGTCTTTGACTTTGTCCGCACAAGGTGGACGAACATTTTCCGGACAGACTTTATTGGCCTTCTTAGCTTCCATACAGCATACACATATTGTTTCGGTTGGCTTAAACTGCTCTTTCGGAGCGGCGGATATGAAGCCCTATTTACAAGAGTTGGCGAAGTATGCCCCCTATTATATCAGCGCTTATCCGAACGCCGGATTGCCGAATAGTTTTGGTACCTATGACGAGACGCCGGATAAAATGGCCCAACATGTGAAGCCTTTTGTGGAAGAGGGATTGGTGAACATTATCGGAGGCTGTTGCGGAACGACTCCAGCGCATATCTCCCGGTATCCGGAGTTGGTGAAAGGAGCTAAACCGCATATCCCGGCTCCGAAACCGGATTGCCTGTGGCTGTCGGGCTTGGAACTGCTGGAGGTGAAACCGGAGAATAATTTCGTGAACGTGGGAGAGCGTTGTAATGTGGCCGGTTCTCGGAAATTCTTACGCTTGATAAAAGAAGGCAGTTATGAGGAAGCGTTGACGATCGCTCGTAAGCAAGTGGAGGATGGCGCCCAAGTGATCGATATCAATATGGACGATGGTATGTTGGATGCCGTGAAAGAAATGAAGACATTCTTAAACTTGATCGCCTCCGAACCGGATATTGCCCGTGTACCCGTCATGATCGATTCTTCTAAATGGGAAGTGATCGAGGAAGGCTTGATGTGCGTGCAAGGAAAGAGCATCGTGAATTCCATCTCCTTGAAAGAAGGAGAGGAGGTCTTCCTTAAACATGCCGCCCGTATTAAGCAACTGGGTGCGGCTGCGGTCGTGATGGCTTTCGACGAGAAGGGGCAGGCGGATACCTATGAAAGAAAGATTGAGATTTGTGAACGGGCCTATCGCCTATTGATCGAGAAGATCGATTTCAATCCCCAAGATATTATTTTTGACCCGAACGTATTGGCGATCGCTACCGGTATGGAGGAACATAATGGCTATGGTCTGGCGTTTATCCGTGCCGTTGAATGGATCAAGAAGAACTTGCCGGGTGCGAAGGTGAGTGGTGGTGTAAGTAATTTATCTTTCTCTTTCCGGGGGAACAATCATGTACGCGAGGCTATGCATTCCGTATTTCTATATCATGCGATCGGGAAGGGGATGGATATGGGTATCGTGAATCCGTCTACCTCCGTACTTTATGAGGATATAGAGCCGGAGTTCCGTACCTTGTTGGAAGACGTGATCTTGGCACGCCGTCCGGAAGCTGCCGAGGAATTAATTACTTATGCTCAAAATTTACATGTTCAAGCTTCCGGAGAAACTCCGGAGAAGCATGAGGCTTGGCGTGAGCTTTCATTGAAGGAGCGTTTGGAACATGCCTTAATCAAAGGGATCGGAGACTATTTGGAGGACGATTTACAAGAAGCCTTGCGGATTTATCCGCATGCCGTGGATATAATTGACGGTCCGTTAATGAGCGGAATGAATAAGGTCGGCGAGTTATTCGGTGCCGGAAAGATGTTTCTCCCTCAAGTCGTGAAGACCGCACGTACGATGAAAAAGGCCGTGGCTATTTTACAACCGGCCATTGAATCTGAAAAGAAAGCTTCCGGCTCCGCGAAGGCCGGTAAAGTGATTTTCGCTACGGTAAAAGGGGATGTACATGATATAGGTAAGAATATCGTCTCTATCGTATTGTCTTGTAATAACTACGAGGTGATTGATTTAGGGGTAATGGTTCCCGCAGATGTGATCATAAAGAAAGCGATCGAGGAGAAACCGGATCTGGTTTGCTTATCCGGCTTGATAACCCCTTCTTTAGAAGAGATGGCGCATGTCGCAGACGAGATGCAGAAAGCGGGACTTACGATTCCTATGATGGTGGGTGGCGCTACGACCTCCAAATTGCATACGGCGGTGAAGATCGCTCCGCATTATGATTATCCGGTGATTCATGTGCTGGATGCCTCACAGAATCCGTTGATCGCCGCCAAACTATTGAATCCAGATACCCGTGACGCTTATATCAGGGAGTTGGAACAAGAACAAGAAGCCTTGCGTGCCTCTTTAGGGCAGAAGAAAGAGACCTTGGCTTCTCTTTCAGAGGCTCGTAAGCATCCGATAGAAATAGATTGGACCGGGTATACACCGGTTGTTCCGGCCCGGATGGGGGTACATGTTATCCCTTATATCCCCTTGGAAGAAGTGATTCCTTATATCCACTGGACCTTCTTTTTTAGCGCATGGAAATTGAATGGCCGTTTCTCGGAAATCTCCCAGATACATGGTTGCGATTCTTGTCGTGCCTCTTGGTTGGCCGGATTCCCGGAAAAAGATCGTGCGAAGGCTACCGAGGCGATGCAATTATACAAGGATGCTGTTAGGTTATTGGATCGGCTGGTCAATATGAAGGTTGAATATTGTAAAGCGATTTACGGATTTTTCTCAGCGAATAGTGAAGGGGATACGATCCGAATGGGTGATATAGCGCTGCCTTTATTACGTCAGCAAGTAAAAAAAGAGGAAAATATTTATAAATGTCTTTCCGATTATGTAATACCGGTTTCCGAGGAGCGAACTGATTATGTAGGGGCGTTTGTCGTTACCGCTGGAGCTGGCGCTGATTGTTTGAAGGATAAATTTGAGGAAGAAGGCGATACCTATAATTCAATGTTGCTGCAAACCTTGACCGATCGCCTAGCGGAAGCTACAGCCGAATATCTTCATGAGAAAGTACGTAAAGAATATTGGGGATATGCTAAAGACGAATCCTTGTCTATCCCGGATCTTTACAAGGTGAAATACCAAGGAATCCGTCCGGCTATCGGTTACCCTTCTCTACCGGATCAATTATTGAATTTCACATTGGATGGATTGCTCGATATGTCGCGAATTGGTGTTTCGTTAACCGAGAATGGTGCCATGTATCCTACGGCTTCGGTCAGTGGAATTTATATTGCTCATCCCTCTTCTCAATATTTCATGATCGGTTCTATCGATGAGGAGCAATTGAAAGATTATGCGAGCCGCCGGAATTTAACGGAGGAGCAAGCCCGAAAGTTGTTGAGTAAGAATATTGGATAATTTAGTAGCGTCACTGCAACCCGGGTTGCAGTGATGCTGCAATGCTTGTGCAGTAATACTGCAACACCTATTGCAGTAACACTGCACAGGCATTGCAGTAAAAAACAATCAATACGATCTATCTGCCATAGTAATGCTTGGCGGAAGGAACCATGATAACGTTCAATTCCGGATCAGCCATGTCTGGATCGATCGGGAACATCGGTCTCACAATATTCTTATAGGGAAGTTTCTTGAAGTCCTGATCCACGCCTCCCCTTGTAAAAGCCATCACCCAATCCGCTTGTATATTGTACCATTGGGTTACAAGGTAACCTTGTTTAACCATTACGATATCCATTTCCTTCGGATCGATACCTGAACCCTCTAGGTTTGGAGTGGGAGACGATGTGCCTACTACCACATAAACGCTTCCGGTCTTTACGATAGCGATATCCCTTTTCCGTCTCCATGATTCTGCGTTCTTGTCTTCTTCCGGGCTGACATAAACCACGGTACCCGACAATTTCACGGGACCTTCGTAGGAATTATCGACCATGGCACCTACCATGCCTTCTACGTGTCCGCCTACGCCGACCTTACGTGCCTGCTTAACCACTTCTTCTCCCGGGATGGAGCAATAAAGAACGCTCTTTCCCTTATCGGTCTGGAATTCCGGGCGTTTCAAGAGCCTCGCCAAAGTCCAAGTGACCTCACCTGAACCACCTCCACCGGGATTATCTCCCATATCACTGATAAAGAAAGGCTTCTTTTTACTTGCTACTGCCAGATCGATACATTTCTCGAGCGAATATCCCGGAGCTTCCAGCGAGAACTGCTTACGGACATCCCAGAATTTCTGGGCGAGTTTCTTCGCCCCGGCTTTAACCTGCTCCTCATCGTCACCGTAAACCATCACGGTTCCTTGGTTCCGTGGGTTGTCTCCCCAAACATAACCGATCCAGATCCCCGCGTCTATCACTCCGGGCATGGCTTCAACCTCGGGAACCAATGCGTACAGCGATTTCGCAGGCTCGACACGGGTACTCGACCATTCGCCGGAAACTAGGACAGGAACAGCAACCCATGCCTTGTATGCCGGACGCCCTTTCCCTGATTCAAGACGTTCCAACAAATTGACAACCCCTCGCCGATGTGATTCACGAGAATCCGCATGCGGTGCTTGACGATAAGTCGTAATCAAATCGGAGTTGAGAGCTACCAACCAAGACGTATTTCCGTGAAGGTCCATCGTGGTGGTAGTCAAGACATCGTTTCCGATCAAGCTACGCACCTTCTCCATGAATTCGCCCTCGGGATCGGCTACGCCTTCCACGCTACAAGCTCCGTGGTTATAAAACCAGAAAGCGTCATAGGGCATATTGGCCTTGATCATCTCCAATGTTTTTTCCACAAACGCGTCGTACGATTCTTTTGTCACGGGGCCTCTTCCACCGCCATAGCCAATCTGCGTGGGAAGCCAAGTGGCCGCCTGTCCCATTGCGGAGTCTGGGCTGAGATAGTCCGGCATTCTTACGGGGTGTCCTACGAGCGGCTGCCTATTCGGGACGAACACGCTGTTTTCTATCTGTATACCGGCAATACCGATACGAGGTTTTTTCTTCTGTCCAAAGACCTCTCCAACGAACGATACGGCCAAGAGACAGATTCCGAGCAATACTAAATTCCTATTCATACTATTATGATTTTTGCGAATTGTTATTTCCTTATTAATTAGTTATTAAACCGTCACTAATATCAATCTCGGTTTGAGGTATAGGCAATACTTCCGCACCGGCGCTGAAAGGAGTCTTAGCTCCAAATTCCGCCTTCTTGGTTCCGTTAAATACTTTCTCGCCCCATCCTACACGTACCACGTCAAAGAACCGGAAGCCTTCCATTCCAAACTCCAGATGACGCTCGTTCATGATGTCTTCAAACAATTGGCTTCCTGTATGGTTTTTAGGAGCCAAGTTGACATGGCTTCTTACCTCATTCAGATACTTTTGCGCATTAGCGATATCGCCGCTGAAATAACAAGCCTCGGCATAGTTCAAATATACCTCCGCGAGGCGGATAAGCCTGAGGTTCGTGGGTTGGTTATTTCCCCGGTTCTCCTCTCTTTGTCCGGGCGCAAGATATAATTTGCGATTGTACCAGCCCGTTCGGTCGTCCGTAACGGGTGCCACATCGCCTTTGGCTGCGGTCTCGATCTCTATGGCCTCTTCCGTGGAAAGGAGAGTGGTCTTCTTTCGTATGACATCCCCCTCGGCATCATAAGCGTCCGCCAAGGCCTGTGTAGGTTGCGCGCAACCGAAGCCGATCGTCATGTTTCGGGGCATAGACATCAATACGTGGCGGTTACCGTTATTTACGTTATACGAGCTTTGAGTGGAAGAGTTATACATATTCACTTCTAGGATCGATGAGGAACAATGCTCGCCGTCCAGTGAGAATTGCCAAGTGTAATCTTCCGGAGCTACTAGGCTATACTCTCCCCCGCACTCATTCTGGAATTTCTCGAAAGCCTTTTTTACCTCATCGTATTTTTTCTCATACAGATAAATACGTGTTTGCATAGCGATGGCCGCGCCTTTGGTAATCCTTCCCGCATAGCTTGACTCGTAGTTAGCCACCTCACTTTTCTTAGGTAATACGCTAACCGCATCGTTCAGGTCTTGCTCGATAACCGAGTATATCTCTTCGACAGACGCACGTCCGAGTCTCTCATGATCGAGATCCAAGACTCCCGTATAGCAAGGAACACCACCAAAGGTTTTCACAAGCTCGAAATAAGTATAGGCGCGAATAAACTTGGCCTCACCGATCATCTGTTCCTTGTCATACTTCGAGAATAGGGCATCGTCTGCCATTTCCATATCCCGTATAAACAAATTGGCCTTATTGATACATTGGTAAGAATACCGATATTTGTTCAAGATCTCGGTATGATCCGCTTGATACTGATAATTCTCCAGTAACGTGAAGGTTTGTGCGTCGTTCGAAGAACCGCTGTAGGTCGCATCATTCGACAACACGTCGCCGAAACATTGCATCGACCATGTGTAACGGAAGTCCTTCATGACAGAATAGACAGCGGTCAGACGCAAGAAAGCTTGTCTTTCCTCTGATATCTCTCCAGCCTCCGGACTTCCTAACGGAGCTAAATCCAAATCTGCGCAACTGCTGAATCCTGTTAAAATCGCTAGTACGATTCCTATGATATATTTGTTTTTAAACATGACATTATAAATTTTAAAAAGTAACATTAATACCTCCGGTGAATGAAATGTTCTGAGGATAGATACCGTAATCTATGCCTCTAGACAAAGAGCTGGATTGACCCACTTCCGGATCCATACCCGAGTAACTAGATATCGTAAACAAGTTCTGGCCGCTTACATAAAAACGTACCTTCTGTAGTTTTATCCTCTGCGTGAGAGAAGCGGGCAGGGTATAACCTAGCTGGGCATTTCTCAAGCGGAAATAAGTCCCGTTTTCTACGTACATGTCCGAGAAGCGGTCATTGTCGTTTACGTCCGTAGCCGTCAGGCGAGGGATGTCCGTATTTGTATTATTTGGCGTCCAATAGTTCATTAACGCTCTATCCTTGTTCGTTATATCGTTCGGGAAGTAGGTGTAATAACGCATCGCGTTAAATATCTGATTACCGATTGTTCCACCAAACTGCAAATTGAGGTCGAAGCCTTTCCACGCCATACCCATGTTGATACCGTATATGATATCCGGAATAGGATTACCGATCATGCATCTATCACTTGAGTCTAACTTGCCATCGCCATTCGTATCTACGAACAATACATCGCCCAATTCGGCATTAGGTTGGAAATCCGCCCGCTTAACGGCATTCAACTGTTCCTGTGTTTGGATAAGCCCGTCTGTCTTATAGCCCCAGAACGCACCGATAGGCATACCTTCATTCGTATAGGTGAGGTACATGCTTCCGTTTCGGAATGGTCCATCGGAGATTGGTGTGCCACCATTCAATTTCGTCATGCGGTTACGGATGGTCGACATATTTACTCCCACGTTGTATTCGAAACCGCTTTCGGTCTTGTCTCTCCACTCGAGATTCATCTCGATACCGCGGTTGTTCGCCTCGCCGATATTGGTGTAGGTGTTGCTGGCATATCCCATGTAGATAGGCATAGGAGCGGCCAGCAGCATGTCCTTCGTTGTCTTGTAATAATACTCGAAGCTGAAGACCATGCGGGTGTTAAAGAAGCTTGCGTCAAGACCGATATTCAGAGATTCAGTGGTTTCCCATTTAATATCCGGATTGCCCAATCTGCTCACGGCAATACCTTGATACAAGGTCTCATTCTCTCTCGCTCCGAATAAAGCGCCGTATTGCGTACTCAATGACAGCAAACTACGATCCACATAATTGGTGATATTCTGATTTCCGATCTGTCCCCAGCCCCCGCGGAGTTTCAAGGAGGAAACCCATTCGGCGTTCAATTTCTGGAAGAACGGTTCGTTGTCGATTCTCCAACCTAGAGCGAACGAGGGGAAGTTACCCCAGCGATTCTTGGAAGAGAATTTAGAGGAGCCGTCTCGCCGGAAAGTGGCCGTAATAAGGTATTTGTTATTGTAATCGTAGTGTAGGCGGCCCAGATAAGACATCAAACCATATTCCGTAGCGCTATTGCTGGCCGTGGTCTTGTTCTTGTCCAGCGTAGCGTCTATATAATGCAGGTTATCCGACTCTCCGATAAGATCTCTCGCGTTTACGCTCAAGGTTTCCTGCTTACCCCATTCGTTGGTATAACCTACGAGAGCGGATATGGAGTGCTTCTCGGCAAACGTTTTCTCATACGAAAGGGTATTCTCGAACGTATAGTAGTGCCCTTTGGTCTGCGACTTCGATAAACTACTCTCTAAATTTCTTTGGCTTGAGGATACCTCATAGACAGGCGAGAAGGTTTTATTGTCTACCCTTCTGATTTCCGCTCCGAAGCTACTCTTGAACTTCAATCCTTTTATAATCTGCCATTCCCCATACATATTGCCGATGAAAGCAAGTTTCTCCCGCTGATTATCCCGATACATGATACTTGCCAATGGGTTATAGTAGTCAATATAAGGAGAGTAACCATATGAACCGTCTGCGTTTTGGGCGGGAGTTACCGGATCCAAACGGATTGCGTTACTTACGACACCATAGTCGGAGTCGTACACATTACTACTGTTGCGCTCACTAATACTTGCGTCGGTAGATCTCGCGATCGACGCGTTGGTACCCACTACCAAATGATCTTTGAGCACCGTTTTTTCCGTGCTTTGACGGACACTGAACCGTTCGTAGTTGGATTTCTTGATCGTTCCATCTTGGTTGATATAGTTCAAGCCCAGATTGAATTTATAGTCGTTCTCTTTACCACCGCTTATGCCGACACTGTAGTTATGCATAAAGGCCGTATGCGTAATCTCGTCCATCCAATTGGTGGAAACATTACGATTAACAAGGGCCAAGTTGATGGGAACGCTCCTCACTGTGTTCAACTGTTCCTGATAGTCGTACCATTCTGGACCTGACATCAAATCGAGATTATTCAATATTTTGTTCATACCCCAATACGCATCGAGCGTAACGGTGGTTTTTCCAGCGGCGCCTTTTTTCGTAGTGATAAGGATTACGCCGTTCGCACCGCGGGAACCGTAGATAGCGGAAGCGGAAGCGTCTTTAAGCACCTCCATAGACTGTATATCCGATGTGTTCAGGTAGTTTATATCCGTCACGGGCATCCCGTCCACGACGAACAATGGTTCCGCGTCGTTTACCGTACCGACACCTCTGATACGGATCGTGGCGGCGGAACCCGGAGATCCGGAACTGGAAGTGACGGATACACCGGTAGCCAAGCCTTGCAATGCGGTAGAAACATTGGCCACTGCTTGGCGAGCGATTTTCTCCTCGCTCACGGACGAGATAGCCCCCGTGATATCACTTTTCTTCATCGTACCGTAGCCAATCACTACCACCTCATCCAACTTTTGTGTGTCCTCTTGCAAGGAGATGCTTAAAACCGATTTATTGCCTACCGGAATCTCCTGGTTCATATAACCGATATAGGACACTTGTAAAATAGCGTCTTTGGCTACTTCTAACGTGAATTTTCCATCTATATCCGTTATTGTCCCGTTTGTTGTCCCTTTTACCATCACATTGGCGCCAATTATCGGCATACCGGTAGCATCAATCACGGTTCCGGTGATCTGACGGGTGTTTTGTTGCGGGGTGGATACGATTGATGGTTTCTCTATAATCATGATGTCGCTTTTAATGCGCATGTTTGGGGAGTGTACGGAAGCGTATACACCTGTGGTAAAAACAAATAGCGGGATTGAGGTTAACTTCATGACTCTGCCCAATTTAGTTTTTGTGTTTAATCGGGGGTTAGGATTCCCCTTACAAATTTCATTCATACATTTGTAATGTTTTAGTGTTAGTATTAATTGATTTAAAGGCGTTTAGAAACTTGTTTGGCTGGATTATAAGCCATATCTTCCAGCCAGTTTCCTTGCTAGATATGGTTCATGATGGCTCCTGTTTCATAGGCTCTCCTTTCTTTAAGATTAACTTTAGTAAACTGAATATGTTTATTTGGTTGTTTGATTTGCAATATTCGTGAAAAAAAACGACACCTGCAAGCAAGTCTCTGCTAATTTAATATTGTGTATTCAATTGATAGAAGTCATTAATACGGCTTAATTATGTCAATTTGTCATTTCTCTCTCCTTCTGCTTCTTGTATTTGAGATAGGATAGGGTGTGTGTTTATTATATGCGATTCTCTGGTAGTTAAGCCCTGACGAATAGAATGTGTATGAAGGAAAATACTTGCAGTTTGCCTTCTTTTTATCAATATCCGCCGAATTATTATATCTCTTGTTTCAGAAAACTAATAAATGCTTCCTGAATAGTATTTGAAAATCAATTGACTTTTTTGCCGTTCTAGGGTGCAAAGGCTCTAATATAGTCTCGATTTTCAGTGTACAGAAGATTATGATTAAAAGTAGATCCCAACTAAATTAGAGTAAGTGCCGGATAATTCGAACTAGGTGCCGGGTAGATGTCGGTTATCTGCCGGGAAATAGAAATTATAAGCCGACTAAATACATACAAGTTTAGGATATATCCTAAAAAATGTGCTGTTTTGGGTACTAAATTCCATAATAATCGGTTTAAAAGCAATTGTTTTGAAAAAGTCTGTGTTTGAAATATATTTAAAAAGTTAACATTATGATAGTGTTTCGGTAATTCTTTTTGCATTCAGATAGTATGAGTTACATTTGTCAATTCATTTCAAATATTATTTAAAAACAGAGAGATATGGATGAGAAAGGATTCGTGGAAGGGGTGAGAAGGTATATGTCCCAGTTACGAGAGGAAAAGCGTTATTCCTCCGCCAAAAGTTATCAGGATGCGTTGAACTCCTTTATAAAGTATAGTGGAACAGAGAACATTTCCTATTCGGATATCAATAAGGCCAATCTTCACCGATATGAGGCTTATTTGCTGGAGAAAGGCTGCATGTGCAACACGGTTTCCACTTATATGCGTCGTATCCGTTGCGTCTATAACAAGGCGATCGAAGATGGTGATGCGGAATATATCCCTGGTTTGTTCCAAGGAGTTTTTACGGGAGTGGAGAGTAAGCGCAAGAAATCCCTATCCTTAGAGAACCAACATAAGTTGATGACGGTGAAGGTAGAGAGTGAGGTGCTAAGGGAGACACAACTGGTCGTTTGTCTGTTGTTTCAGTATGCAGGAATGTCGTTCGTGGACTTCGCCCACCTAAAAGAAAGGAATATCAAAAACGGGATATTGGACTATAATCGGCAGAAGACAGGCACACCGATGAGACTGGAAATTTTGGATACGGCAGAATTGATGCGCAAGGAATTAATGGGTGACAAGAGGCCGGCCTCAGGCTATTTATTCCCTTTTTTGAGTGGAACGAAGACGGGCTATGAGGCATATCTCGAATACAATGCGGCCCTATCCCGGTTCAATCGAAATTTGAAGGCGTTGAAAAAGGCCGCTGGAATAGCATCGGATGTTACCTCTTATACGATCCGCCATTCCTTCGCCATGGCATTGAAAGAGCAAAATGTCCCTATAGAAATGATCAGTGAATTATTGGGGCATAAGTCCATCAAGACCACCCAGATTTATCTGAGAAGTTTCTCTTTGGAAAAAATGACAGAGGTGAATAGCACTTGCTTTGGTTGTGTCTATAATTATGTGTCGAAAGTGGGATGAGGCTACTTAGTGAGTAGCGTTTGTTTCACGCCGCAAATGTAGTAAAAAATAACAAAAAACAAGCAATCATTAGGGTTTGTTTGTGTTTCCAGTTGGATTCTCGTTAAATATTCGTTCTTATTTCTGATGTATAGACATGGCAATAGAGACGAAATGGCCTCGTATTTCCGAAATCATCACGTCCCCCCCTAAAATCGAACATACATTCTTGTAGAGATGGGTATACCCCGTCTCATCCCCTCTAAAAGATGTTTTAAATTACTGTCAGACGGTGGGAGATGGAGCATGCTCCGTCTCTACAACTTGGTAATAACCATTCTCCCACCTTTTGCGCTACTCACTAAGTAGCCTAATTTCTCACATGGCGAAAAAGGGTTATGGTGTATATATCAAACTATCTCTTTTAAGCAATCAACGAGATGCGAGCGAATGTTGTAAAAACGGTTGTAAATTCGGTACCTCATGAGGGTATCGACGCCGTAGGCGTTGAAAGAACCATTCCTGAAAACCCGTTACGGCGAAAATCTGATCAGAAACATTGGTACATCGCTATCGTCAACAACAAGTCCGAGAAACTATGCCGTGACAAGCTGGAAAAGCGCATAGCCAGTCAGCCGGAAGGCGAGAAGGACTATGAGGTTTATATAGCCTCCCAAAAAGAGATGTGTCTTCTGCCAAGCGGCAAGCGTAAGCAAGTAGACCGGATCGTCTTCCGTTCCATTGTATTCATCCGTTGCACCGATGTCTTGCGTAGGAAGGAGATCGTGCATCTTCCTTATATCAAACGTTTCATGGTAAACATAGCTGGCGAACGGTCTGGAGGCATACGCCCCGTAGCCTTCATTCCGGATGAGCAGATGGTGAAACTCCGTAGGATGCTGGACGATTCCGAAGAGCCTGTCATTATCGATCCCCGTCCGCTGCCTCTTGGAGCGAGGGTACGCATTAACGGCGGTAAGTTGCATGGTCTAGAAGGTAACGTGCTGGAAGTGGAGGATGGCAATCTTAACTTTGTGATCCGTGTAGATCTACTGGGATGTGCCAAAGTAAATATCACCCGTGACCTGCTAGAGCTATTATGATACACATAGATGGATACGCACTATGGTAAAAAAGAGGATAGATCCGGAGTACGCCTTATCTCGTTGTTAGGAAACCATTTGAAAGAGATTCTTAAGCGAGAGTCGGATAATCGTGCCTTCATCCATCTTTACTGTACGGGTCCGTATTGGGTGGCGTTCGAGAAATCAGCTTACCTGTTACGCCAAATATCTTCCCGTACCTTAGTGACCCCGTTAAGCCTCACCACGTACCCGTTTCCAATCGTGATGGTCTCTTGGACAGATGGCGAGTTACGTTCCTATACACGTAACCATCTTTTCCATTGCGAAGGCAATGACTACGGTCGGTTATCCGTCCCTACTCGTACGCTTGACGGTTACAAGGAGTGGCATAAGGAAGAGGTGAGGTATTTTCCGATGCAGGAAGTAAAAAACACGTCCATGGATCGTGACATGGAGATTGATTAAAGATACTTCTGAGGTTCAAGAGAGCCTCCAATCAAGAATATATTATCGCTAGGTCGCAATTAGAAAATGAGAATTAGGCGGCCGATATCGATCAAGAGGTCAGCTATCTCTAGTAGCGAGGAGAGTCCCTTTTTCTTTAACCGATAGACTAGACTCTTGCTTTAGCTTATACCACTCCAACCACTTGAGAGGTTCGGTCGCTTATTATTATAGTTAGATAGATATGAATAAAACAAATATGGAAAAGGTGAAATATCGTTATAATCGCTGGCGTTTAGCGCTGGGGCGTCTGGTAAATTTGCGGTATATCAACCGCTGGATCATTTTTTGTGCGGATCTTTTCATTTCCCTATGTGTATCTTTGATAGGAGTGCTGGGATTATTGTCCATCATGCATGTATACATAAGCGGGATTAGTGTATTAAAGGTAGGAATAGCTTCCTTTGTGGCCAGTATCCTTTCTTTTCTTACGTTCAAGGTTTATCACGGGGTGATCCGTCATTCCACGCTACGTGGACTATGGAGGATTGGTGGTGTCGCCATCACAAAATCCATCCTCATGTTCATACTGCTTCATCTTTTGAGGGCGGATTTCAATTCCTCTATATATTGGGTGGGAGGGATAACCGATTGTATGTTGACGATTGTTCTGCTGATCACCTTACGTGTATTCGTGATTAATGTATATAATAGCGTGTTGTCCCAACTTGGAAAAAAGCGCAAGCGTGTACTGGTGTTCGGTATGGATGAGGATAGCGTGATGATAGCCACATCACCCAATCGGCAAGTATTCATGCAAAATTATAGCATCATCGGCTTCTTGACGTTTGGTAGCGCTAAAAAGAACCTTCGCATAGCGGAACTTCCCGTTTACCAGATCGAGGACATTGATGACTTGTTGCGTCTGATCCCCAGAAATAACTTGGATGGTATCCTTTTCCCGAATATAAAGACCGTCCGACGAGAACGTGATCGTTTGATTCATTATTGCGAGCAGGCCTCCTTGAAGCCTCTCGTGGTTCCTGATATGGAGGAGGTCCATGAGGGCGGAATGAAGCGTTCAGTCCGTGAGATCCGTATTGAGGACTTGCTGGGTCGTGAGGAGATCAGTATAAATCTGGGCGAGATCGGTCTCTTATTGAAAGATAAGACGATCCTTGTTACGGGAGCGGCCGGTAGCATTGGTAGCGAGATCTGCCGCCAGCTGGCGCATTTCCCGATCAAGAAACTGATCTGCCTTGATGCCGCCGAGACTCCGATGCATGACTTACGCCTGGAATTGGAGGAGAAGTATAAGGAACTGGATTTTGTACCTATCATAGGCGATGTCCGGAATCCGGACCGTGTAGATTACGTATTCCGCAATTGGCATCCCCAGGTAGTATTCCATGCGGCAGCTTATAAGCACGTCCCCTTGATGGAAGAGAACCCTTGCGAGGCTGTTCGTACCAACGTGTTTGGTACCCGAGTGATAGCGGATGCCGCCGTAAGCTATGGTGTAGAGAAATTCGTGATGATCAGTACGGATAAGGCCGTTAATCCAACGAATATCATGGGATGTAGCAAGCGCCTCGCTGAGATATATGTGCAGAGCTTGAGTGTGGCGATCAGTAAGGGGGCTCTAGCGGGAAACACTAAGTTTATCACGACCCGTTTCGGTAATGTATTAGGAAGTAATGGCTCCGTGATACCTCGTTTTCGCGATCAGATCGCCAAAGGAGGCCCAGTTACGGTAACCCATCCCGATATCATCCGCTACTTCATGACAATCCCCGAAGCCT
This sequence comes from Parabacteroides sp. D25, assembly GCF_000307475.1. Taxonomy (NCBI): domain Bacteria; kingdom Pseudomonadati; phylum Bacteroidota; class Bacteroidia; order Bacteroidales; family Tannerellaceae; genus Parabacteroides; species Parabacteroides sp. D25. The sequence goes on from NZ_JH976505.1 coordinate 76,191, forward strand.
GCCGTTTGGTGTTGGAAGCCGGTACGATGGGCAAGGGCGGCGAGATATTCATCTTTGATATGGGTGAGCCGGTCAAGATCGCTGACTTAGCGAAGCGTATGATCGAGCTTTCTGGTTTGCAGGTGGATAAAGACATAGAGATTAAATACACAGGTCTTCGTCCCGGTGAGAAATTATATGAGGAACTATTGAGCAACAAGGAGAATACGAAGGAAACCCCTCATGAGAAGATTCGTGTGGCAGCAGTCCGGGAGTACGCCTACAAGGATGTGGTAGAGCACATTGATCTATTAGCTGAATTATCCCTTCATGTACATATTCTTCCTATGGTGAAAGAGATGAAATCCTTCGTCCCCGAGTTCAAGAGCCAAAACTCTCAATTCACGAGATTGGACGGAGTGAATTAGTAATTTAGTTGGTAGTTATAAATCTGAATTATAAATGATTATCGCAGTAGATTTTGACGGAACAATCGTTGAGCATAAATATCCGGCGATAGGGAAGGAGATCCCTTTCGCTTTCGAGACATTGAGAAAGTTACAAACAGAACACCACAAGCTGATCTTATGGAGTGTGCGAGAGGGCAAGCTTTTGGATGAGGCTGTCACCTTTTGCCGAGAGCGGGGCTTGGAGTTTTACGCCGTGAACCGAGATTATCCGGAAGAAGAGAAAAACCTGAACAACCATTTCTCCCGTAAGCTGAAGGCCGATATTTTTATTGATGACCGTAATCTTGGTGGTCTCCCGGACTGGGGTATGATTTACGAGATGGTGAGTAAAAGACTTTCCTATGAGGATTTAATGCGGAAATACGAGTCGGAATACGAACCGGAGAAACCGAAAGGCCTTTTCTCTCGTTTGTTTCGCTAAATCCATATCATTCTGTGTTCAATGAAATAAAAAAAGAAAACAAAATAATATGAAAATCAAAAGATTACTACTTTTATTAGCTCTACCTCTATTGGTAGCGAGTTGTACTTCTTACAAGAACGTACCATATCTCCAAAACCCAGAGGCAGTGAACGATTTTGAGGAGACCCTTCCGTTGTATGACGCCAAGATCATGCCAAAAGACTTGTTGAGCATCACGGTCAATACGACAGACCCGAAGGCTGCGACCCCATTCAACTTGACGGTACAGACTCCAATCAATGCGGCTTTGACAAATATCAGTACGACCACGCAACCGACCATGCAGCAATACTTGGTGAATAATAAAGGAGAGATCGATTTCCCTGTTATCGGTCGCTTGGAAGTGGGTGGTCTCACCAAGAACGAGGCGGAGGACTTGATTCGTGAGCGTTTGAAACCTTATTTGAAGGAATCCCCGATCGTTACGGTCCGTATGTCTAATTACAAGATCTCCGTGTTGGGTGAGGTGGCCCGTCCGGGTAGCTTCACGATCGGCAACGAGAAGGTGAACGTTCTGGAGGCTTTGGCGATGGCAGGTGATATGACGATTTACGGTGTCCGTGATAACGTCAAGCTGATCCGTGAGGACGTGAACGGTAAGCGTGAGATCATTAACTTGAATTTGAATAATGCCGAAGTCGTGACTTCCCCGTATTATTACCTGAAGCAAAACGATATTATTTACGTGACCCCGAACAAGACGAAGGCTAAGAACTCCGATATCGGTAACAGCACGACCCTTTGGGTAAGCTCACTCTCGATTCTGGTATCTATTGCCGGCCTGTTGGTAAACATACTTAAGTAATTGAAAATTGAGAATTGAAAATTAAGAGAGATGATAGACGAACGGATAAATAATAACACTGGGATAGAGAACGAGGAACAAGAGATTGATTTGGTCGCTCTTTTATTTAAATACCTTTTTTATTGGCGTTGGTTTGTGGCTAGTATATTGATATGTTGCATCGCCACTTACCTGTTTCTTCGTTATCAAACGCCTGTATATAACATTTCCAGTTCCGTGTTGATAAAGGAGGAGGATAAGCGAAGCGGTTCGGGCAACAATCCGTTGGCGGCCATTCAAGACTTGGGAATGTTTTCCATGACAAATAATTTTGATAACGAGGTGGAGATATTGAAATCCCGTACATTGATAAAAAAAGTCGTGAACGACCTGAATTTATATGTTCGTGTAGCGGAAAAGCGAGCGTTCGGTTATGCGATGCCTCTTTATAAGAATAGTCCGGTGCGGATTTATATGACACCGGAAGAGGCCGATAAATTGGAGGAGCCGATTAAGCTGGATCTTACATTTACAAAAACAGGAAAATTGTCTGTTAAGGCTGAATATGTGCAAGATAAGGAAGAGCAAGAGATAGAACAGGCATTTGATCAATTGCCGGCGGTGTTACCAACACCTGTGGGTGTTTTAAGCTTTACGCAAGGCGATACCTTGTATATGGAAGAAGAGGAAATCGCTTTACGTGTTACCATAAATACGCCGACGGAGACCGCCGAGGATTATATGAAAGACTTGAGCGTGACCGCCTCTTCCCAGACCACGACGATAGCGAAGATCAGCGTGAACAATACAGTAAAGGAGCGAGGCGTGGATTTCGTGAATCGTTTGGTTGCGTTCTATAATCAAGATGCGAACGATGAGAAGAATGAGGTAGCTCAGAAAACCGCTGAGTTCATAGAGGAGCGTATCGGTATAATTAACCATGAGTTGGGTACGGCGGAGAGCGAGTTGGCGGATTTCAAGCAACGATCCGGTCTGACGGATTTGACAAGTGATGCCCGTCTAGCCTTACAAGAGAGTTCCAAGTATGAGCAGCAACGTACGGAGAACGCTACACAGATCAGCTTGGTTCAATTTCTGCGTACCTATATCAACGATCCGGTCAACAAGGAAGAGGTAATTCCTGCAAACGTAGGGTTACAGGATCAAAACCTCACTAGGGTGATTGAACAATATAACACGATGATCATCGAGCGTAAACGTTTATTACGTACCTCTTCGGAAAATAACCCGGCGATGATAAACATGAACACCGGCGTTGAGGCGATGAGACGCAATGTCGAGACAACCGTGAATAGTGTCTTGCGAGGACTACAAATCGCCCAGAAAGATATTGAGCGTCAGGCTAGTAAATTTGAGAGCCGGATTAGTGATGCTCCAAAGCAAGAGAAAGAGTTCATGACTATTTCTCGCCAGCAAGAAATCAAGGCGACTTTATATATCATGCTGTTGCAGAAGCGGGAGGAAAATGCGATCACATTGGCAGCCACGGCTAATAATGGTCGTATTGTAGAGGAACCATTACCCGGGAAGGATCCTGTGGCTCCCAAGAAGCTCGTGTTTTTATTGGCTGCGTTTGTGGTGGGCCTGTTTATTCCGGTGGGAATCATCTTTGTCGTGGAATTATTGAAATATAAGATCGAGAATCGTGGCGATGTGGAGCAATTGACGAATGTTCCGATTTTGGGCGAATTGCCCTTGTGTGGTCATAAATCCTCCGATAAGGGAACGATCGTGGTGCGCGAGAATAAGAACGACATGATGGAGGAGACCTTCCGAGGTTTGCGGACCAATCTGCTCTTTATGCTCCGGAAAGATCAAAAGGTCATACTTTTTTCTTCTACGCAGCCCGGAGAAGGTAAGTCTTTCGTGACCGGAAATCTCGCTGTCAGCTTGGCTTATTTGGGAAAGAAGGTGGTAGAGGTTGGTATGGACATCCGTAAGCCGGGCTTGAATAAGGTCTTCGATTTATCGAAAAGGCAGGAAGGAATATCTAATTATCTGATGGATCCGGAGGATAAGGATCTTTTTGACCTTGTGCAGCCTTCCGGCATCAGTCCGAACCTGGATATCCTTTTAGGAGGAACGATTCCCCCGAACCCGACGGAACTGGTAGCCCGTGATACCTTGGAGAAGGCGATAGAGCAATTGAAATCCCGTTATGACTACGTGTTGCTGGATACAGCCCCGATCGGTATGGTAACTGATACGGCCATAATAAGCCGTGTGGCCGACATGTGTGTTTATGTCTGCCGTGCGGACGTGACCCCGAAAGCCGCGTTCTGCTACATTAATGTTCTTAGGGACGAGCATAAATTTGACAAGTTGGCGGTAGTGATCAATGGAATCGACCTGAGTAAACGTAAGAACACCTATGGTTACGGTTATGGTAAGAAATACGGTTATGGCTATGGTAAACATTATGGTTATGGATACGGCTATGGGTATGGTTTTGAGGCGGAGAATAAGAAAAAGGGGTGAGTCTCTATCGAATTATTAAATTATAATCTTTTTTAATCGCAATTAAATAATATGAATATACCCAAAATCGATATAATTGTACCAGTGTATAAGGTCGAGCCATATTTGAGAAAATGTGTTGATTCTTTATTGAATCAAACTTATGATGATTATATAATCTCTTTGGTAGATGATGGTTCTCCAGATGAGTGTCCTGCCATCTGTGATGAATATGCAATCAACTATCCGGAAAAAATCAGGGTTTATCATAAGCAGAATGGGGGATTATCAGATGCGAGGAATTATGCGGTAGAAAGATCAAAATCAGAGTTTGTGATTTTTGTGGATTCCGATGATTGGGTATCGGAGCATTTTATTCAGAATCTAGTTGAAGGACTCGCCTCTAGTGAAATTGATATGGTGGTTTCTCCGTATTACAGGGCAACAGAAACATCGGAAGGAGTTTCTATACGATTGAGTATGCCAACAAAGGCTCCTTGTTGTATGGGAGTGGAAGAAGCTCTAATAGAGTTATGTAGAGAGGAATATTATGGGAATCATGCTTGTTCTAAACTTATCAAACGAAGCTTGATCCTAGCTTATTTATATCCGATAGGTAAATATTTTGAGGATTCTTATACTACATATAAGCATATTGCTCATTCAAGAAAGGTGTCATATATACCTAATCCCGGGTATTATTATCTCCAACGTGAAGGTAGTATCGTACGCTCTGAATTTCAGAGAAGGCATTTAGATCTCATTTATGCAACTCAAGAAATGGTTGAGTATATGATTGACAATGATTTTTCTCGAAGAACTATATCGTTTGGGGTATATAAATTATTCAGAAGTGCTCATGCGACATTTATCCATGCTAGGAAAGAGTCAGATTTTAATGTAATCTATGATGAGGTGCTTATGATTTTAAATCGATATAAGGAATATTTTTCTGTTATTGATCAATCATTAAAGGAGACGATAATTCATAACATAATGATCTTGAATCGTCCATTGTATCATTTTATGATTCTTGGTAAGAAAAAATGAGTAGTTTTTATTATGATATATATTGATAATGTTTTATATATGATTACATGATAATGGTAAGACGATATATAGGGTTTTGGTTGTTTTTGATCTTAAATATGATTTTTGTGTTGTTTTTCTTGGTTAATCAGTCTGAATTCATAATAAGTGCTCTTTTTTTAGTGTGGGTAAATATGACTATATATTCTGTAAGAGACTTGAAATCAAAAGGTATGCTATTTGCTTTTTGTGTGGCTTTTTTTTCATTTCTTATGGGTAGGCATTTACTATCTTATTATTTTGATTATGAGGTGGAAGCCTTTTCAGAAGACGTTAATACACATGCGGAATTGTGTATGTTGCTGAGTTTGGTGACCGTTTTTTTTTCTTATATGTTCTTTTATGTGCGTAATAAGAGGAAAAATAAACAGAGTCATGGTGGATATGTTTTACCTGATAAATATATAAAATTTATACGCAAATATTCTCTTGGAATATTTTGGTTCGCTTTAGTCTTCTCTGTAATCTATGCAATATTCATTGTAGTTCTGGTACATACGATAGGCTATTTGGCCAGCTATACGATCGAAGGAAAGGAGATGATGAGAGGCAATTATTTATTGTTGACACTCAACAGAATAGAGCAGGCTCTTCCTGTTGCTCTCTGTTGTTATCTAGCAACATTGCCAGATCGGAAGTATTGTAACAAAATCTGTGGGTCTTATTTTCTATACTTGATTTTTACACTGCTAGGAGGGCAAAGAGGACCGTTTATCCTAGGGGCTTTATTTTTGATGATATATTATTTCTATCGAAATAAAAGAGATGGTGAAGTATGGGTAAAGAAAAGCTGGGTAAGAATAGGACTGATATCTTTTCCTTTTTTACTTGTCGGGTTGGGGCTTTTTTCTAAAATACGAACTGGAGATCAGATAGAATTTAAAAATATAGGTGACTCTCTTGTGAAATTTGTATATAATAATGGAGTAAGTGTTAATGTGATAAAAAGATCTTATGAGTTAGACTATAAATTAAGATCTGATCGATTTTATTCGATGCATTTTCTTCATGATGGTATCTTTGGATTAGTTTTTGGTTCTGATGGTACAGGTAATAATGCTGATAAGGCTACCGAAGGTTATCATCTAGCTCATGCGCTTCCATATTTAATGTTCCGTGATAAATATCTTGAAGGAGCAGGGACAGGTACAAGTTATATAGCTGAATTGTATCATGATTTTGGTTATATTGGAATAGTATTTGGAAATATAATTTATGGATTTATGTTGGCGTTATTAGCTAAATTTGATAAAAATAAACCATTTAACACATCGATGAAGCTTTTGATTATAACTCGACTTCTTTGGGCGCCACGTGGAGGATTTACTGAATTTATTACAATATTATCGCTTCCTGCTACAATCTTTATATATGTTGTTGTTTTTGTTAGTGTATTTTTTGTGTTTGGTGTTCCACGGAAACGCTGTGCTAAATTAGTATAGACTAAAAATAATTTTTAATTTTGATAGTTGTGAGTGTTTCTGAAAACAATAGGCGTATTGCTCGTAATACGTTACTGCTTTATGGAAGGAAAGCTGTAACCATGTTGATTGCGCTATATTCATCAAGAGTATTACTGCAATATTTGGGAATTGATGATTTTGGATTATATGGACTTGTTGGTAGTATAATTCTTGTTTTTACGTCACTTAAATCAACATTTGCTGCATCTGTTCAGAGATTTCTAAATGTAAATAAGGAAGAGAGTATTGCAAGGGAAAATGAAATTTTCTGCATGGGGATGATAATTCATGTGCTGATTGCTGTTGTCTTTATTCTATTAGCAGAGATTGGAGGTGCGATATTACTCCCAAATCTTAATTTGAATTCTGAAAAACTAATTGTTGCAGGATGTATACTTCATTTTACTATATTTTCGGCAGCAGTCTCTATAATTACAGTTCCTTTTGATGCTCTTGCTATGGCGAATGAGAAATTTGATGCGTTGGCTGTTATTTCTATTATAGATTCTGTTTTACGACTTTGTGTAATATTTATTCTGTCATTTAGTCCGATTCAAAGAGTTGTATTTTATGCGATATTACTTTTGTGTGTAACTATTGTACATATTCTTATGATAGGAGGGTATTGTTATAAAACTTTTAAAACTACAGTGAAATTTCATTTTGTAAAAGATAAAGTTTTATTTAAACGTATGACAGCTTTTGCAGGATGGAATTTCTTTGGTAATTTGGGGTACTATCTCACGAGTGAAGGTGTGAATTTTATTCTTAATATATTTGGTGGAATAGTAGCTAATGCTTCACGTGCAATCTCTTATCAAGTGAAAAATGCGTTACAGACTTTAGTGAATGATATAACTGTTGCTTTTCAACCTCAGAGCATGATGGTTTTTTCAACAGATAAACAACGTTTTTATAATCTTCAATTTTTAGCGACTAAAGCGAGATTTGCTATATGCGTAGTTTTGGGCTTCCCTCTATTTTTATTCATTCCTGAGATTTTGCAAGTTTGGTTGGGAAAACAACCGGAAGGAGCTGCGACCTTTATAAGATGTATTCTATTGTTTGTGGCCATACGTTGTTGGCATGATGCTATTGACACGACTTTTAAATCGGCTGCATGCATGCGAAATTATCAAATATGTGAAATGTCTATTATGCTATTTAACTTACCTGTATCTTGGCTTATGCTTCATTTGAAATTACCTCTGTATAGTGTGTTTATAGTAATGTCTGTTATTGAATTTGTGAATCTGATAGCAATAATGATGTTAGCATATAAGGAGTTAGATTTTATAATAGGGGATTATATTAAGGAAGTAATTATACCTTCGGTATTTATAATTTGTATCATGGGTATAATATATCTAAGTTGTTCTTTTTTTGATATACGTCCTTTTGGATGGATTGAAATGTTCTTTTTCTTAATAGGTGCATTTAGTATTGCGATTGGATTGATTTTTATGGTCTTGTTCTCTCGGATTGAAAGAGAAAAATTAGTGTCCATGATGAAATATAAATAATATTATTGTTGAATAATACTGTTTTATTGATAGATGGTAAATGTTTTTTGATATAATAATTTGAAAATGAGAAATCTAATCCTTCTTGCAAACTTTTTTCCTTATGGTAATGGTGAACCATATTTGGAAACTGAGGTGAAATATTATGAACAGTATTTTGATCGTATTTATATTTGTTCATTGCAGTTAAGAAAAAGAGATCTACAATCTCGACGAGAATTACCTTCAGATAAATTTGAAGTATTCCCAGTTGAAAAAGCACCTAACTATGTTTATCTATTTAACTCACTTAGAGTTTTAGGAAATGCTAATCTTTATAAGGAATTGTGGAAGCTAGGTAAAGAGAAAAGAATGTCTTTTCAGCGTGTGGTGCGTCTGTTTGTTTATCTTAGTCGTTCGTATTATGAGGCTGGAAAAATAAAGAAATGGTTCAAAAGAAAAGTGACTTTTGATAATCTTGATTGTGGGGTTTTGTATTCATACCGTTTTGAATATCAACCTTATGTTGGATTACTGATTAAACAGGTATTACCCAATTTTAAAATTGTAGCTAGAGGGCATGGATTCGATTTGTATGAAGAAAGACATCAGGAACATTATATTCCTTTGCGTGAGTATTTATTGGAAAATCTTGATAAAACGATTATGATTGCACAAGATGGGGTTAATTATCTTGTGGAAAAATATCCTGTCTATAAGGAAAAAGTAATACTTTCTCGTCTTGGAACTATGGATCAAGGTCTGGCAATTCTTCCACAATCAATGGATGAATTTCGACTTGTCAGTTGTTCTACGGTCTCTCCTATAAAACGAATACATCTTATTGTGGAGGCATTAGCCCAAATTAAGAATATTCGAGTTCGATGGGATCATTATGGTGATGGCCTTTTATTGTCTGATATTAAGTGTCTTGCCGTAAAATTGTTGCATGGAAATATTCACTGGCATTTTCATGGGTATGTAGATAATCAAACTTTGATGTCTATTTATCAAAAGAAACCATACCATTTGTTTCTCAACGTTAGTTCATCAGAAGGAGTTCCTGTTTCTATCATGGAAGCCATGTCTTTTGGAATTCCTTGCGTAGCAACAGATGTTGGAGGAACTAAAGAGGTTATTGAAAATTATAAAAATGGGATCTTATTGTCTTCGGATTTTAAGCCCAAAGAACTTGCAGGTTGGATTATGCTTTTTTTTAAAATGGATGAAAAAGAATATCTGCTGTATAGAAATAACGCTCGGACAGGTTGGGAAGAATTTTATAATGCGGATAAAAATTATCGTATATTTTTGAACTTTCTGAATAATATGTGATTAGATGTGATTTGCTGTAATAAGAAAAATACATATACCCTAAAAATCTTCATATAAGTTTAATACTATATTTATTACTCTAATAGATGAAAAGAATAATGATTTTGGGAGCAAGTCTCCTCCAGCTTCCTGCTATAAAGAAGGCTAAAGAAATGGGTCTGGATGTAATTGCTGTAGACATGGATCCGGATGCTGTAGGGTTTAAAGAAGAGGGGATAACGAAATTGCAGATTAGCACGATAGATACACCCCGAATCGTAGAGGCTGCTCGTACTTATCAAATAGATGGGATAATGACGCTTGCTTCCGATATGCCTATGCAAGCGGTCGCTGCGGTGTGTGAAGAGTTGGGATTAATAGGTATTACCCCTCAAACGGCTCTTAATGCGACAAATAAGGCCGAAATGCGTAGATGTTTTAAGGCGCATGATGTTCCTATTCCTGAGTTTTATATAGTTAGTGAGCTTGATGAATTTATGGAGGCGACCAAACATTTTACGACTAAATTTATAATAAAGCCTGCTGATAATTCGGGGAATCGTGGGGTGAAACTTATAACAGATATAGCGGAAGAACAGGTTTTGATCCAAGCTTTTGATTATAGCAAAAAGTACAGTAGGGATGGGCGAGTTCTACTTGAAGAGTATATGGAAGGCGATGAGTTTAGTGTAGAGACAATGAGTGTTGATGGAGTATGCCATGTGATTCAAGTTACGGATAAACTAACTTCTGGTGCGCCCTATTTTGTAGAAATGGGACATACGCAGCCTTCCATGTTTGCGGAAGATATTAAAATGAGGATATCGGAAGTTGCAAAAGCAGGGATTAAAGCATTAGGTATCAATCATGGTCCTTCGCATACGGAAATAAAACTTACGTCTACTGGGCCTAAAATAGTGGAGATAGGCGCAAGATTGGGTGGAGGATGTATTACAACACATCTTGTTCCGCTATCAACAGGGGTAAATATGGTAGAGGCCAATATACGTATAGCTTTAGGAGAAACTCCTGATCTATGTAAGAAATATGATAAAGGTGCGGCTATTCGCTTCCTGCAACCTCTTCCAGGTATTTTTAAGTCGGTAGAAGGTGTAGATGAAGCCAGAGGTATCTCAGGCGTTATTGAGGTTGGATTTATGAAGAAAATAGGTGAAGTTATTCCGGAGCTATCTAATGGACTTGATCGAGTAGGCTATGTTATAACGCAAGGTAATACCCGTGAAGAAGCTGTAAGATTATGTGGGCAAGCTGTCAAAAAGATTAAATTTGAAATGGTGTAAATTATGTATAAAAGTTTTTTTAAGCGTTTATTTGATATTTGTGGTTCACTTTTAGCTATTCCTTTTGTTGTTATTATCGGCTTATTTGTAGGTTTGGCAATTTATTGGGAGGATAAAGGGGATGTATTCTATCTTGCTTCTCGACGTGGTCGTTATGGAAAGATATTTAAGATGTTTAAATTTCGTTCGATGAAAATGAATGCTCCAGATATTCGTAATTCGGATAATTCAACTTATAATTCTCCGGATGATCCAAGAGTTACTAAAGTGGGTAAGTTTATACGTAGAACTTCTATTGATGAATTACCTCAATTTTTCAATGTGTTGATTGGGGATATGAGTTTTATCGGGCCGAGACCTGTAACAATAGATCGCTCTTTTGAGGAATATGATGAAAAACGTAAGATACGTTTGGATGTACGTCCTGGAATTACTGGATATTCACAAGCTTATTTTCGAAATTCTATTTCAAATGAAAAGAAATTAGAGAAGGATGCTTTCTATGCTCGGAATGTCTCTTTTTGGGGTGATCTAAAAATTATTTTAGCAACAATTAATACAGTTATATTTCGCAGAAATATCTATAATAAAAAGAATCAATAATGAATGCTCAAAGGAAACGTTTACTCATATTAGGGGCCGGGCGTGGTCAAATAGGTTTGTATAAAGCAGCTCGTGAGATGGGAGTGATAAGCATTGCAGGGACAATGCCTAACAATAACCCTCCTTGTATACCATTGGCTGATGAGGTATGTTATATGGATATTCTTGATCCGGATGAGGTAGAGAGTAAGACTGCCGATTTACGATTTGATGGTGTGGCAACTTGCTGTCTAGATCGTGGGTTGAAAGCTCTTGGACGATTATGTGATAAACGCTCATTGCCGGGATATTCAGAGGAAGTCGCAGAGCTTTGTAATGATAAGTCAAAAATGAAACTTCGATTTAGTAAATATGGTGTAAATACGGCTGCATTTAAGCAAATATCTTCGGATGAAGATTTATTAGATGCTATAGATAAAATAGGAGGGTATCCTGTGATTATCAAAGCTACAGATCTAGCTGGTAGCCGAGGTATTTATAAAGCTAATAATGAGGAAGAAGCTTTTGAGGGATTTTATAAAGCAAAGAATGTCACTAAGGTTGATTATGTGCTTATAGAGAAATTCTTACAAGGGCGTGAATTTGGGGCACAGGCTTTTATCTCTAATGGTGAAATTCTTTTCGTCATGCCCCATGGTGATATACTTTACCAAGCAGATACGGCTGTTCCTGTAGGACATTATGTTCCTTATGAATGTTCAGATGTTCTTCGAGAAAAAATGACAGAAGAGGCTCGAAAAGCCATAAAGGCTATAGGGCTTGATGATTGCGCTGTTAATATTGATTTTATCGAAGAAGATGGTGTAATATATGTATTAGAGTTAACAGGACGAATCGGTGCTAATTGCTTACCTGAACTTGTAAGTATTAATTATGGACTAAATTATTACAAGATGGTGATTGCGGCAGCTTTAGGTATTGATCCAGTAGAAATATGGAATCAACGTCAAGTTGGTCAAGCTGGTTTGTCGAAAATGATAATTTCGCCAGAGCAGGAAGGAGTCTTGGAAGACATACGATATGTAGGTGAAAGAGACTCCTATATTTATGATTTGACATTCTTTGTACGTCCAGGTTCAGAGGTGAAGAGATTTGCCAATTCAAGTCATTGCTTGGCCCAAATAGTAGTAGAGGGGCAAAATCTTGAAGAGTGTGAGAGAAAAGTTGATTTAGTCACATCTAAAATAGAGATGAGACTAAAATGAGAATTATAAAGAAACGGGATATTTGATCGAGAAATAATTTTAATAAAGATGAAAAAAATACCTTTTTCACCTCCTGATATAACAGTGAGTGAGGTTGATTTAGTATCGGGTGCCCTTTATTCCAGTTGGATTACAACTGGTCCGAAAACAAAAGAGTTTGAGCGTAAGATCGCTGAATACTGCCATACTGATAAAGCTGTATGTTTAAATTCCGCTACAGCTTGTATGGAGTCTATATTGAGAGTATTAGGTGTTGGTCCCGGTGATGAGGTGATTACCAGTGCTTATACGTATACCGCTACCGCTAGTGTGACTTGTCATGTAGGTGCTAAGGTGGTTATGGTGGATACGGCTCCTGATTCTTTCGAGATGGATTATGATAAATTGGTGGAAGCTATAACCCCTAATACAAAAGTAGTGATCCCTGTGGATCTAGGAGGGGTTATATGCGACTATGATCGGATATATGCGTCGCTGGAAAGTAAACGACATTTATTCAATCCTGCGAATGAGATTCAGAAATTGTTTGGCCGAGTAATTGTTTTGGCAGATGCGGCACATGCTTTTGGTGCTCAATGGCATGGGAGGATGTGTGGCGAGGTGGCTGACTTTACATCTTTCTCTTTTCATGCGGTAAAGAATTTAACGACTGCTGAGGGAGGAGCGTTGACGTGGCGTACTATCCCGGGTTTGGATAATGAGGCTTTATATAAGCAATTCCAGCTTCTTTCGTTGCATGGGCAGAATAAAGACGCTCTTGCAAAAACACAGCTAGGGACTTGGGAGTATGATATCGTGGCACCTTATTATAAATGTAATATGACTGATATCATGGCTGCTATCGGTTTGGCTCAATTTGAACGTTATGACGGGATGCTTGCTAGACGCCAAGAGATTATCCGTCGTTATAACGAGTCTCTGAGATCTTATCATGTGCAAACTCTTAATCATTTAGATGGTGATCATATCTCCAGCGGACATTTATATTTGGTAAGATTGTTGGATAAATCCTTGGAACAACGAAATGATATTGTTATCAAAATGGCTGAACGTGGGATAGCGTGCAATGTACATTATAAACCTTTACCTATGATGACGGCCTATAAGAACTTAGGCTTTGATATCGCGGATTATTCAAATGCTTACAATCAATACCATAACGAGATTACTCTTCCTTTACATACCTTACTTTCTGATGAGGATATTGAGTATGTGATCTCTAATTTTATCGATATAATCTCCCAATAAACACATATAATAGCCCGGGATGATAAATGAGAGCAGTCCGTCGGAAAGATCTGGGAATCGACGACAACAAGCTGCGGTAGTTTTTCATAATTTATTTGGACGTAATAAGGTACTTAAGTATTTTGGCTGAGAAACAATTGTAGAGTAAACTTGTTTCATCAATAAAAAACAAAAGGGACAACCTTTTTATTACTAAGTACAAACCGGGTCATATTAGACTGAAAGTAGTCAACAAAATTCGTTAAACTACATTTAGTGTATAAAACAAAAGTTTAGCAAGCGGAAAACTTTAGTTTTCCTTAAGGGAAACAAAAGTTTTTTCAGCACGAAACTTTTGTTTTCTCTAAGAGAAACTCTTATTCGCTTCGCTTCCTACATCTATTACCTGCGGAATCGACATGCGCTAGATGCACGACACCAGCGAACCATAATTATGATTCTTTTTTTTGAGATTCTCCTTAAAATATGGTAGATGCATACTGATAATTGTAGATGCTTTTTATCTACAACCAATATGCAATCTGTTTATTTATAGAGTTTTGATAGGAAGTGGTAGATGTTGTAGATGTTTTTATAAAATCAATTCCTTACGTAAACTTAGGGAATATCGGATAATTTATTTTATCCTAAAACAATGTGGGCTAAAAAGTATATGATATCTTTGCCTTCCTATGGTAAAGCTTGAATATCTAAAAAAGATATGTGTTCGTTGGATTATATTGGCGATTTTTCTTGTCGCTATATGGATCGTGATGGGAAATCCCAGATTAGGCGAATGGTATTCCCGTTCGATTTATCCATGGGTATCGGGTATGCTATCTCGTTTCTCCTGCTTGTTCCCTTTTTCCGTAGGGGATTGTTTTATTTATGGTAGCATCGCCGGATTATTAGGGTATCTGTCGTATGCGATTATAAGGAGGCGGAGGATCGGGAGGACAATAAGGCATGTTGTGGAATATCTGGCATGGGTGTATGTCTGGTTCTATATCGCTTGGGGATTGAATTATTTCCGGGAAGATTTTTTCACTCGTACGCAAACCACTTATGTGCCTTTTTCCTCGGAACATTTCCAATCCTTCTTGGATGCCTACACGGATTCCCTGAACGCCTCATGGGTTCCGATAGAGACGATCGATCGGGAGGTCGTGAAAGAGGCGGTGCAGGAAGGGTATCGGGAATTGCCTACTCGTTTCGGGCTTACCACTCCCGGAACCTATCTTCATCCTAAAACGATGCTGTTCTCCCGGTTGATGAGTGGAGTAGGGGTGATGGGATATATGGGGCCGTTTTTCACGGAGTTCAATTTGAACGGCCAGCTCTTGCCCGTGCAATATCCCGCCACTTACGCCCATGAGATGGCTCATGTGCTTAGTATATCCAACGAGGCCGAGGCTAATTTATACAGTTATTTAATATGCACGAGTTCTTCCGTGCCGGAAATCCGGTTCTCAGGTTACTTCTCTTTGCTGCCTTATGTGTTGAGCAACGCATATGTGGCTTTGGATAAGGACTCTTTTGAGGCATGGAAGAAAAGATTACGCCCCGAGATCAAGGACTTGTATAACGAGAAAGTAGCCTATTGGCAATCCCTATACAGCCCGCTGATCGGCGAGGCGCAAGACGTGGTCTATAATCTTTTCCTGAAAGGCAATAAGATACCTGCCGGAACCGCTAATTATTCGGAGGTGATCGCCTTATTGATCGCTTTGGAAGGAGAATGATTTATTCATCATTTAACTTCCTCCAAATAAAGCACTCGGCTCGAGTAATCATTCTGCTTGTGATAATCGACAATGTGATTATAAGGGATTTCCAGTCCGTTCGCCATGAGATATTCCCCGGTGAAAGCTTTACCCTCGAAGGCCAGAGGCTCGTTGTCGATCCGGTTCAGTTCGCAGACTCTGTATTTCTTGTCTGGGGATAATCCGTTCATTTTTACACGGGGTAAATGTTGGTTGACAAAATGCTCGGTCTTCCACCAATAAAATACGGCTTTGTCTTTCTCCGGTGAGGTGTACATCAAGGAAGCTACTCCCAAACGATCGTACGGAGAAACCAGACGGTAGATATCGCCGAATTGCACGACGGGACGGATCGTCTTATAATCGGCGATCGCCTTACGGCAAAGTGTTTTCTCTTCTTCTGTCATATTCTTGGGTTGGATCTCCATGCCCAAACGGCCGCTCATCGCTACGTCGATCCGATATTTCAGGGGAATGACCCGGAATGTTTGATGGTTAGGGGCGGCGCTGATATGTGAGGCCATGGCGATAGCCGGGAAAAAATAAGAAGTGCCCCATTGCATATAGATACGCTGTAAGGCATCGGTATTGTCGCTTACCCAAAACTCATCGAAGTAAGGCATGACCCCGTAATTTGCCCGGCCTCCACCGCTGGCGCAAGCCTGTAGGGTTAAATCCGGGTATTTGGCTCGGATACGCTCACAGACTTTCTTGAATCCTTCGTGATATTCGATATACATATGGCTTTGCTGATCCGAAGGCAGGTATTGGGAGCCATGGTTCAGGATGCTCATATTGGCGTCCCATTTGATATAATCGATCTCCGGGTATGTTGTCATCAAGTTGTCGACGATACCGAATATGAAGTCTTGCACCTCGGAATTGGAGAGATCAAGAACGACCTGTGTACCGCCACGCCCCAGGACGATTTCCCTGTTTGGAGCTTTCAATACCCATTCCGGATGCTTCTCGTACAATTCACTTGTCGTGTTGGCCATTTCCGGTTCGATCCAGATACCGAATTTAATACCATGCTTGTTGGCGTCGGCGATCAGGCCCTCGATGCCTCTTGGTAGTTTTCGGGCATCAACCATCCAATCCCCTAAGGACGAGTTATCTTTATTACGAGGATATTTATCGCCAAACCAGCCGTCGTCCATGACGAACAACTCGCCGCCCATAGACTGGATATCACTCATCATTTGGTCCATACCTTCTTGATTGATATCGAAATATACACCTTCCCAACTGTTTAGTAAGATTTTCCGGGCGGTCGCTCCATTCGCTATCTTATGTTTGCGTGCCCATGCGTGGAAATTTCGGCTGCTTCCGCTTAAGCCGTCCTTACTGTAAGTCAGCGCCAATTCCGGTGTACGGAAACTTTCTTTGGCTTTGAGGGTGTAAGCCGAGTTCTCCTCGTTTATTCCCGCAAAGAAATGGTGATAGTCGCTATCATCCGTATCGAAGAATAATTTGTAGTTACCGCTATAGCATAGGGCGGCGCCAATAACGGAACCGGTGTTTTCCTTTGGTTTTCCGTCTAGGGAGATCATCACTTCGGCGTGGGCGGTATGGGAGTTGCGGATACCATCCTTGTTTTTTATCATCTTGATGCCCGGTCGTAACGGTTCTTGTGCCAATTGAGCCTCGTTTGCCCATGAGCCGTATAAGTGGGAAACCCATACGTCTCCTTTCCGGATCGGCAGATAAGCGGAAGCGAAACGATTGAGGGTGATCGCTTTTTTCTCCTCATGCGTGATCTCTGTCCAAGTCTCGATGATATCGGCGTCCGGATAGGTTCTGTAACAGAGATTCATATAAAAAGGATACACTTTATCTTTTAATCGGATCGTTGTGATATCTGCCGTTTGCTCTTTTCGTGTATCTACTTTTATGACTTCCAGTTGAAGGGTCATATTCCCGTCGCCATGGGTAACGGACAATGCGCTTTCGGAGGGGCAATTCAAGCCGTAGACCGGATAAGCGGAAAATGTTTTCTGCTCGGTCTCGAGCAAGGTAGCCGCGTCGGAAGTGGATAACTTGTCTCCATAGTAGATGAATCTTACCTCTCCGCCGACAGGTGCGTCTAGCAATAATGAGGTATTCCTCGTGGAAATCAATACGTCTTGTGCCCATAAACTAGTGGTCAATAGGGAGGCGCAACATAAATAACCGAATTTACTCTTAATGTTCATTTTATTAGTAGGTGTTAGATTTAAATTCAGGGGCAAAAGTAGGAGAGAGCCGGTAGGTTTCCTAATAGGATTTTATCAGATACTGTTACTTTTCTGCTTTAACTAAAATTTGTTTCACGCAGAAGAAACCCGTGCTTTCATTAATGAAAATTCCATATTGTCTAATTCGAAAGAAATCACTAACTTTGCGGCAATTTTTTAGAAGCAAGATAAATACATCGCGATATGAGTAAGAAATTTACCGAATATTCTAAGTTTGACTTGTCGAACGTAAATAAAGAGGTGCTGAAGAAATGGAAGGATGGAGACATCTTCCATAAGAGTCTTGAAACAAGAGAGGGACATCCTACATTCGTATTCTACGAGGGCCCTCCATCCGCAAACGGTATGCCGGGTATTCACCATGTTATCGCCCGTTCGATTAAGGATATTTTTTGCCGCTATAAAACCATGAAGGGATTCTTGGTGAATCGTAAGGCGGGTTGGGATACACACGGTCTGCCTGTCGAGTTAGGCGTGGAGAAGGCTTTGGGCATCACGAAGGAAGATATCGGTAAGAAGATTTCTGTCGCTGAGTATAACGCCGCTTGCCGTAAGGACGTGATGAAGTTCACGAAAGAGTGGGAGGATCTGACGCAGAAGATGGGTTATTGGGTGGATATGGAGAATCCGTATATCACGTATGATAACCGCTATATCGAGACCTTGTGGTATCTATTGAAAGAGCTTTATAAGAAAGGTCTTTTATATAAAGGCTATACGATCCAACCGTATTCGCCCGCCGCAGGTACGGGCTTGAGCACGCACGAGTTGAACCAACCGGGTTGTTACCGTGACGTGAAGGATACGACTTGTACGGCACAGTTCCATATATTGGACCCGAAACCGGAGATGGCACAATTCGGCGATCCTTATTTCTTGGCATGGACAACGACTCCTTGGACGTTGCCTTCCAATACGGCGCTTTGCGTAGGCCCGAATATTACTTATCTGGCTGTACAGACTTATAATCCTTACACGGGTATCCCGATGACTGCTGTTATAGCGAAAGATTTATTGTCTGCTTATTTCAATCCGAAAGCTGCGGAGCTTTCTTTGTCTGATTACAAACCGGGTGACAAGCTGGTTCCTTTCAGCGTAGTAGGTGAGTGGAAGGGTTCCGAGTTGGCCGGTATGAAATATGAGCAATTGATCCCATGGGTAAATCCGGGTGAAGGTGCATTCCGTGTGATCACGGGTGATTTCGTTACGACAGAGGATGGTACGGGTATCGTACATATCGCACCGACGTTTGGTGCGGACGATAACCGTGTGGCGAAAACATTCGGGGTTCCTCCTTTGATGATGCAGGATAAGGATGGAAATATGCGCCCTATGGTGGATATGACCGGTAAGTTCTATAAGCTGGAAGACTTGGCTCCGGAGTTTGTACAAAATTGTATGAACGCCTCTGATTATGATCCATGGCAAGGAAAATTCGTGAAGAACGCTTACGATGATACGAAGACGGATAAAGATGAGACGTTAGATATAGAGATCTGCATGATGCTGAAGGCCCAGAACCGGGTGTTCAAGATCGAGAAGCATGTCCACAATTACCCGCATTGCTGGCGTACCGATAAACCGGTATTGTATTATCCGTTGGATAGCTGGTTCATCCGTACGACCGCTTGCCGTGAGCGTATGATCGAGTTGAACAATACGATCAACTGGAAACCGCAGAGCACGGGTACGGGACGTTTCGGCAAATGGCTGGAGAACTTGCAAGACTGGAACTTGAGCCGCAGCCGTTATTGGGGTACTCCGTTACCGATCTGGCGTACGGAAGATGGTAGCGAGGAGAAGTGTATCGGTTCCGTGGTAGAGTTGTTTGGCGAGATCGAGAAATCGGTGAAGGCCGGCTTTATGGAGTCTAACCCTTACAAGGACTTCGCTCCGGGAGATTATACGAAGGAGAATTACGAGAAGATCGATTTGCACCGTCCGTATGTGGATGATATTATCTTGGTTTCCGCTTCTGGTAAGCCGATGAAGCGTGAGACAGACTTGATCGACGTATGGTTCGATTCCGGCGCTATGCCTTATGCCCAGATCCACTATCCGTTCGAGAACTTGAAGGAGTTCGATAATCGTCAGATCTATCCGGCTGACTTTATCGCTGAGGGTGTTGACCAGACACGCGGTTGGTTCTTTACCCTGCACGCTCTGGGTACCATGATTTTTGATAGCGTGGCTTACAAGGCTGTCGTGTCTAATGGTCTGGTATTGGATAAGAACGGAAACAAGATGTCTAAACGCTTGGGCAACGCTGTTGATCCATTCTCTACGATCGAGAAGTATGGTTCGGACCCGTTGCGTTGGTACATGATCACGAACGCTTCTCCATGGGATAATATTAAGTTTGATATCGATGGTATCGAGGAAGTTCGCCGTAAGTTCTTTGGTACATTATATAATACGTATTCATTCTTCGCTTTGTACGCGAACGTGGATGGCTTCGACTACTCCGATCCGGATGTGGAATGGAGCAAGCGTCCGGAGATTGACCGTTGGATCCTTTCTCTGTTGAACAGCTTGGTGAAGGATGTGGATGGCTACTTGGAGGCTTACGAGCCGACTCGTGCCGGACGTGCTATCTCTGATTTCGTAAATGATAACTTGAGTAACTGGTATGTGCGTTTGAACCGCCGCCGTTTCTGGGGTGGTGGTATGACGGAGGATAAGTTATCCGCTTACCAGACTTTATATACTTGCTTGGAGACAGTGGCTAAGTTGATGGCTCCGATCGCTCCGTTCTATGCCGATCAGTTATTCTTAGACTTGGTCGCTGTTACGGGACGTGAGAACGTTGAGTCCGTACACTTGTCCGATTTCCCGGTTTACGACGAGTCTAAGATCGACAAGAATTTGGAAGAGCGTATGCAAATGGCTCAAGATGTTTCTTCTATGGTATTGGCTCTTCGCCGCAAGGTGAATATCAAGGTTCGCCAGCCGTTGCATACGGTAATGATTCCGGTTGTAGACGCTCATCAACAAGAGAGTATCGAGGCTGTTAAGAACCTGATCTTGAACGAGGTGAACGTGAAGGAGCTGAAGTTCGTGGATAATACGGCAGGTATCTTGGTGAAGAAGATCAAACCGGACTTTAAGAAGTTGGGCCCGCGCTACGGAAAGATCATGAAGGCGTTGGCCGCCACGATTCAATCGATGAGCCAAGAAGATATCAACGCTTTCGAGAAAGCCGGAACGTTTACCTTGATGGTAGATGGACAGGAGGCCGTTTTGGAGCGTACAGATGTAGAGATCATCTCTGAGGATATCCCGGGTTGGTTGGTCGCTAATGAAGGTCGCTTGACAGTCGCTTTGGATATTACCGTAACCGAGGATTTGCGTAAGGAGGGGCTGGCCCGTGAGTTGGTGAATCGTATCCAGAACTTGCGTAAGAGCAGCGGTTTCGATATAACGGATAAGATCCATGTATCCATTCTTTCTTGCGAGGAGATGGATGAGGCGATCTATGATTATAAGGATTATATCGCTAACCAAGTATTGGCGGAATCTATCGAAATCATGGATAATGCGATCAGCGACGCTACGGAACTCGATTTCGAGGACTTTAAATTGTCCGTAAAGATCGAGAAAGCTTAAAAATAGAATAGCATTTCTTGCGGAAGAATTAGGAATGAAATATAGGAAAATCGATAATTATATTATCTTTGCATGCAAAGAAGAAATAATATGATTTTATATTCATTCTTAATTCTTCTTTTTGATTGATATTTGAACGATTGTTGAACCTAAATTTTTTTAGAACCATGGCAGAGAAGACAAGATATTCAGACGCTGAGCTCGAGGAGTTCCGCGCTATTATATTAGAGAAACTGGAAATCGCGAAGAGGGATTACGAGCTTTTGCGATCAGGGGTTACGAATTCCGACGGTAACGACGTGGCTGATACGTCTCCTACATTCAAGGTGCTGGAGGAAGGCGCTTCTACGTTATCGAAGGAAGAGGCGGGCCGTTTGGCGCAACGCCAGATGAAATTCATCCAGAATTTACAGGCCGCTTTGATCCGTATCGAGAATAAGACCTACGGTATTTGCCGGGAGACTGGTAAATTGATCCCGAAAGAAAGGCTACGTGCTGTGCCTCATGCGACTTTAAGTATCGAAGCAAAACAAGGAGGTGCAAAGTAAATGAGATATTCTAAAGGTTGGGGAGCAGTGTTAATCATAATACTGCTCCTTCTTCTTGACCAAGCGCTGAAAATATGGATTAAGACCCACATGCAGTTGCATGAGAGTATAGAGATAACTCCGTGGTTTTATCTCTATTTTACTGAGAATCCGGGTATGGCATTCGGTATAGAGGTGATTGGGAAATTATTCCTTTCCGTATTCCGTATCGTGGCTGTATTGTTTATCGGATATTATTTGTATAAGCTGGTTAAAGAAAATTATAAATTCGGTTTTATTGCCTGTATATCTTTGGTTTTTGCGGGAGCGGTGGGTAATATAATCGACTCGATATTCTATGGCGTGATCTTCGACCATAGTTTCGGGCAACTCGCTACTTTTATGCCGGAGGGAGGTGGTTATGCCTCTTGGCTGCATGGTAAGGTGGTGGATATGTTCTATTTCCCATTGATAGAGACCGTATTCCCGGATTGGGTTCCGATCTGGGGTGGACAGGAGTTCGTTTTCTTCCGTCCGATCTTTAATTTGGCGGACTCGGCGATTTGCGTGGGAGTTTTCCTTTTGTTAATATTTTATCGGCATACTTTGTCGGCTAGCCTTTCGAAAGAAGAGAAATAAATGCGGAGAAAATTACGGATATATGGTATGGCTTTATTAGCCACGACGTTGCTGGCGGCATGTAGTAAGGTTCCGGATGGTATTCTGTCGGAGAAAAAGATGCAGGGTGTTTTGATGGATATGTTGCTGGCTGAGGCCATGGTAAATGTGGATTATAATACTTATAAATCCGATACCATGAAGCTTGCCTTGTATGAGTCTGTATTCCGTAAGCATGATATTACACAGGCGGTGTATGATAGCTCGTTGGTGTGGTACGGCCGTAACTTGGATATTTATATGGAGGTCTACAACCGGGTCTTGGCCGATCTTAATAAACGGATCAATAACTTAGGGGATGTGCAGGCGGACGCTGCGCCGGTATCGAACCGGGATTCTGTGGATATTTGGCCTCGCCGTTCTTATCTGGTCTTGTCTCCTACCTCTGTATTTAATGGGGTGACTTTCGATATACGTCCGGAAACGAATTATTCCTCGGGCAGTAGTTTCGTGCTGGGCGTGCGTGTCTGGGGATTGAATAACAAAATGGCTTATAAGCCGGAGGTACGTTTAAGCGCGGACCAAGGTGATACGACCTTGACTGTGAATAGTAAGATCACGAAAGATGGATATCACGAGACGATCTTGAAGACTATACCAACTAAGAAAGTAAAGCGTGTGTTTGGATATATCCGTATGGATAATATGGATACGACTTATTATAAGGTGTATATAGATAGCTTAAGC
Organism: Parabacteroides sp. D25; assembly: GCF_000307475.1. NCBI lineage: Bacteria > Pseudomonadati > Bacteroidota > Bacteroidia > Bacteroidales > Tannerellaceae > Parabacteroides > Parabacteroides sp. D25. Next base: position 99,567 of record NZ_JH976505.1, read on the forward strand.
TTGATGAAATATAACTATGGTAAGGAGCTTGCCGAATTACCTAAGGATTCTATTAAGTAATCTCTCTATTTGTTTATTATACTTATGAGAAGAATTGCCGCTCATTACGTTTGGTGTAAGCAGGTTTATCGTATGCATTATATCGAACTGGATGATAATGGTGCGTTTCATGGTGTTTACCCGTTGAATGAGGAGATAGCTGGAACCGCTTTTTATGATGGAGTGCTGGTGCCGGTTCTTTCCTCGGAACCGGCGATTGGTTTTAAGCAGGTGATGGGATCTTGGCCGGCGTTAACCGAAAAGATTACGCCGGGTTGTTCAGTCCATATATATCGTTTAAGCGGGATTCCCTTGGCGTCTGCGAAACTCGGCACAGACCACAGCTGTAGCGATGGCCACATTGAGAGACTCTGAGGTGTCTCTTCCTTCCGGATAGTTCGGGATATATAATTTTTCGTTTACAAAAGCCTCTATGGCGGGACGTATTCCATTTCCTTCATTACCCATTATCAAGATACCGTTTCCGGATAAGGTTTTCTCATATAAGTTTTCTCCGCCAAGGAAGGTGCCGTATAAAGGTATGGCTTGGGCTGATTGGGCCTGTAAGAACGTTTCCAGATCGGTGTAATGTATTTTTACGTGGGCGAGCGCACCCATAGTGGCTTGTACGGTTTTTGGACTGAAAACATCGGCGGTATCTTTGCTGCATACGATATGGGAAATACCGAACCAGTCCGCTAACCGGATGATCGTACCTAAGTTGCCCGGATCTTGGATTCCGTCTAATGCGAGAACAAGCTCCTTTTCCGGCGTTATTTCCGTTATATCCCAATTGGGGCGTTTAAAGATCGCGAGTACATCTTGGGGATTTTTCAGGAAGCTGGCTTTACGAATATCATCTTCTTCCGCTACCAATAACTCCTTGGCCGGAATATCGCCTTGTGTAGCCATCCACGATGGCTTGGCTATTAATAACTCACATTCAAAGGCCGGTAACATATCGGCTACCAATTTATTTCCTTCGGCTACAAAAACATTATTTTCATTCCGGAATTTCTTTAATTCCAGAGAATGGATGTATTTGACTTTGGTCTTGCTTAGCATCTTAGTTCTTTTTACAAAACAAAAGTACGGTAAATTCTTTAAATTCCAGTACATTCGCGATCGTAAAAAGCTTGGAATGATGAATCGATCTCTACGTATATGCTATTTTATCTGTATCGTACTACTGCTAGCCTCTTGTAGTACGACCAAGTTTGTGCCGGATGGGGAATATTTGCTGGATAAGGTGGAGATCGTGTCGGATAACAAGGATTATAAGTCTGCGGATTTAAAATCTTATCTTAAGCAGCAACCAAACTTCAAGGTGTTTGGTCTGATGAAGTGGCAGTTGTTTGTCTATGATTGGTCTGGTAAGAATGAGAAGAAATGGATCAATAAACAGTTACGTAGGATTGGTGAGCCTCCCGTGGTGCTGGATACGATGTTGGTGGAACAGTCCGCCATGGAACTAGAGCGTTTTTACATTAATAAAGGGTATGTCCATGCGGATGTATCAACGACGATCGATACGGCACGCCATAAGAAAGCGGTTGTAACTTACCATATAAAGGCGAACGATCCGTATAGGATACGCAATTACACGATGAAGTTCCCCGATCCGAAAATTGATAGTTTGGCACATCTGAAAGCGCCTCGCCGTTCTCCCTTAGCTTCTGCGTTCCGGTCCTCACAGGAAGAGTATAACCAATTAGTTAAGGAAGGAACTTTATTTGACCGGGATATATTGGACAAGGAGCGGGAGCGTATTACGACCTTACTTCGCTGGAACGGGTATTATGGTTTTAATCGGGATTATTTAGGATATATCGCTGATAGTTCTTTTAACCAAAATGTCGTGGATCTTGATATGTCCATGAAACCTTATCGGAAGGTGTTGCCCAATGGGTCGGTAGAGGATCAGCCGCATCGTCAGTATTATATTAAGGATGTAACGGTCTTAACCGATTATAATCCGATGGGGGTAGGAGAGGACGCTAGTTTCATGGCTACAGATACGATGCTCAGCGCAGGGGTGAATATCGTATATGGCCGGAACGGGAAGAGTATCCGTCCGAGCGTGCTCCGGAGGAGTACTTATATTCGGCCGGGGCAATTATTTAGTGAGAAGAATATAGAGCAGACCTATTCGGCGTTCGCTTCTCTAAGGGCTTTGAGGAACGTAAATATACGTTTTACGGAAGTAGAGGAGCGGGATACGATGAAGTTGGATTGTTACATTCTCACTTCTCCCGCGAAGATAAATACGGTGGGAGTGGATTTGGAAGGTACTAACTCGGCGGGTGACTATGGGTTTGCCTCCAGCTTGAATTATCAGCATAGGAATATCTTCCGAGGATCGGAGCTGTTCTCGGCGAGGGTGAGAGGGGCTTACGAGGCGTTATCCGGAAATAAGGCGAATGGCTTTGGTAATTACTGGGAGTTAGGTGCGGAAGGGTCTTTGCTGTTTCCTCGTTTTTTGTTCCCGTTCTTGAGTTCGGATTTTCGTAGGCGGCTACGTGCGTCAACTGAAGCGAAAATAAGTTACAACCTGCAAAAACGTCCGGAGTATACGAGGGCGATTCTATCTGGTGGTTGGAGTTATATTTGGCAAGATCGGGGCAATACACAGGCACGCCATACCTTTAAGCTTGTAGACTTGAATTATGTGTATTTGCCGGATAAGAATATGGACTTTATCAATAGCTTGCCGGATTATATGGTGTTGTATAACTATACGAACCATTTTATCATGAGTTCGGGATATACTTATTCCTTCAGTAATTATTCTCCCCAGAATCGTTTGAGAAACACGCATTCCCTACGTGCGTCGGTCGAGGTCGCAGGGAATTTGTTGAGTGCCTTTTCGCATCTTACGGGGGCGAAGAAAAATGATGACGGTTATTATGAGTTGTTTGGTACGGAATATGCGCAATATGTGAAATTGGATTTCGATTTTAGTAAAGGAATCGTGCTTGACAGTCGTAACAAGTTAGCTTTCCATATAGGAGTGGGAGTGGGGATGGCTTATGGTAACTCAAACTATTTACCTTTTGAGCGTGCTTATTTCTCGGGGGGAGCGAATAGTGTCCGGGGATGGTCTGTACGAGAGTTAGGTCCGGGTAGTATGGAAGTTGACAGCACGACTTCTTTCGCTCTTCAATCGGGGGATATCCGCTTGGATTTGAACTTGGAATATCGAACGAAACTTTTTTGGAAGTTTGAATTGGCGGCTTACATAGATGCCGGAAACATATGGACCCGGAATGTATCAGATGAACGCTATAAGGCTGGAAACTTTGATTTCTCTCGTTTTTATAAGGAGATCGCTGTTTCCTATGGTTTGGGACTTCGTTTGGACTTTGATTTCTTTCTACTACGTTTAGATACAGGCTTCAAGGCTTATAATCCTCAGGAGAAAAAGTCTAGGCGTTGGGCGATAACCCGTCCTAATTTCAAGGATAATTTCGCCTTGCATTTTGCCGTTGGTTATCCATTCTAAATTCAATATGTAAAAAAGTGTACTAAAAGTTTGCAAGGAAAAGAAAAATCCTTACCTTTGCACCACGAAAATAAGGATGGTCAGGTAGCTCAGCTGGATAGAGCAACAGCCTTCTAAGCTGTGGGTCCTGGGTTCGAATCCCAGCCCGATCACGAGGGAGATTCTAAAAGAGTCTCCCTTTTTTTGTTATAATCAGATGCCAGTTTTTTTCTTTTGCTTGTTTTGATCGTTGTTTATTGATCTTTTATAGAAAACTTTGAGTGTTATCTATCGGTTATTATATAGAAGATTTCGAGATAGAATTTCATAATTTTGTTTTTGATGGGATAAGGGCTATTAAGCAGGATTCCTGTATTTGAGATTAAACAGATTGTAAATATTAAAAAAGTAGATAAGATGGAAACATTTGACGATATCATTAAAGGGGATAAACCTGTATTGGTGGATTTTTTTGCGACATGGTGCGGCCCGTGTAAGGTGTTGAGTCCGACGGTCGAGGCATTGGGGAAGGAGCTGGCGGGACAAGTGCGTGTCCTTAAAATTGATGTAGATAAGAACGAGGCACTTGCCACACAGTTGAGGATCCAATCCGTACCCACTTTGATCATCTTTAAGAAAGGTGAGATCGTATGGCGCTCTTCCGGCGTGATGGATCACGGAAGCCTATTGCGGAAGGCGCAAAGCTATATCGATTAAAAGCCGTTCATCGGGATCAATACCGTTGGGATCAATAATAGGAATCCTAGGATCACTAGGACAAGGATGAATTTCCATGCCCATTTGAACCATTTATCATACGGAATACGGCTTACTCCTAGAACCGCTATCAGAACACCAGATGTGGGAGTTATCAGGTTCGTGAAGCCATCGCCAAACTGAAAAGCCATGACGGTGGCTTGCTTGGATAAACCGATCAACTCTGAGAATGGGGCCATGATAGGCATGGTGAGGGCCGCTTTGGCACTTCCGGAAGGAATAACTAAATTGATAAGCGTTTGAATAACGTACATCATCCCGACCGTAGCTACTTGTCCCAAACCTTCCATCCCTTTCGCTAGGTTAAAGAGAATCGTATCGATCACTTTACCGTCTTGCAGGATTACGATAATACCTCCAGCTAAGCCGACAACCAAGGCGGCGCTCATGATATCCTTGCAACCTTCCAAGAAAAGTTTCACAAGCTCATTCGGATTGCGTCCATTGGCGATTCCCGCCGCTATACCCAAGGCGAAGAACAAGGTCGCTATTTCCATAATGTACCACCCATAGCCCATTACGCCTGTTATCAAGAAAAAGATCGTGAAGAATAAAAGGTTCAATATATACAAATGTACGGTTTTCCGTAGGGTAAATATCGAGCTGATCACGAAAGCTACGCTAAGAATCGGGATTAAGGGTAGTCCCTTGATTACGCTATTTCCTATTTTTAAGGATGTCTGGGGGTAATAGATCGAAAAGATAACTAGTACGATTGCCAATAGGACGAAACTGATCCATGCGGCTTTCGGGGTTCTGTATACGATTTCTAAGGAATTGGTACTATGCAAATCTCTCCAATATTGATCATCCTCATAGACGGGCGATAGTTGAGGGTTCTTTTTTACCTTGGCGGCATAACGCAATATCCATGTGAAGCCTACCACATTGATAATACACCAACAAACGATACGATACTCGATGCCGGAAAAAAGAGGAATTCCTGCTAAGCCTTGCGCTATACCGATAGTGAAAGGGTTTAAAATCGCTCCGGCGAAACCTAATCCCGCCGCTATAAAAACCATACATACGCCGGTTATGGAATCGTATCCCATAGATATCGCCATCGGGACCAAGACCAGACAAAAAGCGATGGTCTCCTCACTCATCCCGAATACGGCCCCGAATATACTGAAAAGTAGCATGATGGCGGTCAATAAGAAATTATCTATGCCTATTTTACGAAGGATGGGGTTGTTCTCCATTTTGCGTGCTTTTCGTAGGAAACTGACTGTCCCGATATCAAATGCCTTACTGTCGTTCACGATCCAGAATGCACCACCGATGATGAGGATGAAGACGATGATATCCGCCTTGTCCACAAATCCTTTATAAAAGGCGGAGAGTACCTCCCATGTTTGAGGTACGCTTTCCACGGATTCATATACAACGGTCCGCTCTCCATCTGGGCTGATATTTTCCGTGTATTGCCCACCGGGGATAATCCATGTCAATGCGGCGCAAAATAAGATGATGTAAAAAATGATTACGTAAGTGTGGGGTATTTGTCTCTTTTTCATGATTCTGCTTTTTCGTCTTCTTCAGTTAATATTCCGATCTCGGGAAGGATAGCTCGGGCCTCACGGTCGCTAAGCGTATCTACGTCTTTGAGTTTACGTTGGATGGCACGGGTACGGGTACCTAAAACCTCTTCTATTTGCCCGCTGGCGGTTTGCAAGTTCTTTTGGGCTTTCTCGAGCATACCGCCTACTTTCTCGAATTCTTTTTTCACGGCCCCTAAGATCGTCCATACCTCCCCTGAGTGCTTTTGGATCGCCAATGTACGGAAGCCCATTTGTAAACTGTTTAGTATGGCCGCTAGGGTAGTGGGACCTGTTACGACTACCTTGTAGTTTCGTTGCAAGTCCTCCAATAAAGCGGAACGGCGTACGACCTCGGCGTAAATGCCCTCGAACGGCAGGAACATAATGCCGAAATCGGTCGTGGCGGGAGGTGCCAGATATTTGTCCGAAATATCTTTAGCCATCTTCTTGATCGTTGTCTCCAATAATTTTCCGGCTGTCTCGATCGCTTGGGAATCTGCGGCATCGTAAGCGTCTAGGAGCTGTTCGTATACATCTTTCGGGAATTTAGCGTCTATGGGAAGGTATACGAATTCTCGGGCATCATCCCGCCCGGGGAGCTTGACTGCGAATTCAACGACCGCATCCGAACCTTTCCGGGTATGTACATTCGCCTCGTATTGCTCTGGTGCCAATAACTGCTCCAATAACATACTGAGTTGGATCTCCCCGATATTTCCCCGGGTCTTAACATTACTAAGTACCCGTTTTAATCCTCCTACATCCTGTGCTAAGGTTTGCATCTCGCCCAGTCCTTTTTGTACACTTTCTAATTGTTCGGTGACTAAACGGAAAGATTGCCCGATACGGTCATTCAATGTCTTTTGAAGTTTCTCGTCTACGGTGACTCGGATCTCTTCCAGCCTTTTTTCCGTGTTATCCACTAATCTCTGTTGGCGTTCGTCCAAGGCGGCGAATTTCTCTTTCTGCAACCTGTTAAAAGAATCGATTCCACGTTCGAAGGCTTCCTTGAACTCATTCATGGAACGAGCCAGCTCTTCTCGGTTATCTTTTGCTACTAACCGGCTTTCTTCCCGGTTCAGGCGGAAGTCCTCCCTAAAGTTTTTCTCGATACGGTCGAACGAGCGTTGTATCTCGTTTAGTAACTTTTCTAGGTCTTCTTTATTATTATTTAGCTGTTTAGGACGCAAAAGGATTTGCGTCACGATGATTATAAGAAGTCCGCCGATAATAATCCAATCCATCTGTTTTTAATTTTGACGTCAAAGATAGGTAATCTGTATTTTGCAACAGTAGTTAAATAGAGTTAAATGAAAAAACATTGTTTATTTTCGTTTGTTTTATCGACAGAAAGCTGCTTATATTTGCGCAGCCAACTTAAAGTAAGACTATTTAATTTACATACAAAGATGGCAAAAGTAACATTAAAAGGTAACGAGATTCATACGAACGGCGAGTTGCCAAAAGTTGGGACAGAGGCTCCGGACTTTAAGGGTGTAAAAAGTGATTTATCCGAATTGTCGCTAAGCGACTTGAAAGGAAAGAAAGTGGTGATAAATGTTTTTCCGAGCTTGGATACAAGTGTATGTGCGGCATCGGTAAGACGCTTCAATAAAGAAGCCGCTTCGCATCCGGATACGGTGGTATTAGCTGTTTCTAAAGATTTACCTTTTGCGCATGGACGTTTCTGTACTACGGAAGGTATTGATAAAGTGATTACATTGTCAGTGTTCCGGTGTTCATGTTTTGAGGATAAGTATGGGATGCTTCTGGTAGACGGTCCGCTGAAAGGGTTATTAGCCCGTGGCGTGATAGTGGTCGATGGAGCTGGTAAGGTGGTTTATGAGGAACTTGTTCCCGAGATTACTACCGAACCGAATTACGATGCGGCTTTAGCTGCATTGAAATAAATGTAGTAGATTATTGTTTTTCATTGGTTAAAGTTAAGGGTTAGTGTAGGAGGCCGTCGGATGTGAATCCCGCGGCCTTCGTTTTTTTAATACAAACACGTTTATATGGATAACTGGAAGCGAGTATTTGCCATTATTTGGACGGGGCAGTTCTTATCTATACTGACAAGTTCGATTGTTAATTTCGCGATAGTCTTGTGGTTGAGTCTGGAGACAGGTTCCGCTGAGGTATTGGCATTTGCTACGATGGCCGCTTTGTTACCTCAATCTGTTTTGGGGCTTTTCACGGGGATCTTTATCGACCGGTGGAAAAGGAAGCGGGTGATGATTATGGCAGATAGCTTTATTGCTTTTTGTACGTTGATATTGGCGGTCTTGTTTTATTTTGATTTGGCTAAGATTAGTCATATATATGTGTTATTGGCCCTTCGTTCCGTAGGTTCTGCCTTTCATATGCCCGCTATGCAAGCTTCTGTTCCTTTGCTGGCTCCAAAATCGGAGTTGATGCGCATAGCTGGGATTAATCAGGTGATCCAGTCGGTGTGTAATATCGCCGGGCCCGCTTTGGCCGGTCTATTCATAACGATGATGAAGATGACGAATATCCTCTTATTGGATGTGGCTGGAGCGGCGTTCGCTTGTCTATCGCTCTGCTTTGTCTTTATTCCCGATCCTTCTCATGAGGAACGAAATTCAGAATTGCATCTTTGGAGAGAGGCGAAAGAGGCGATTATGGAAGTCCGTAACCAATATGGGCTATCGTGGTTATTCCTATTGTCTATATTGGCTACATTCGTGATTATGCCGGTAAGTGTCTTATTCCCGTTGATGACGTTGAATCACTTTGCCGGAAATGCTTTCCAAGTGAGTTTGGTCGAGGTTTCATGGGGTGGAGGAGCCTTGCTCGCGGGTGCTTTACTGGGGCTTAAGAAATATCGTTGGAATGAGATACTGTTGATTAATGGGATGTATATAGCGTTGGGATTGACATTCTTGTTTTCCGGGTTGTTACCGGTATCCGGTTTTATCTGGTTTGCGGTGCTGACGGCTTTAGGAGGTGTTTGTGGTTCCCTGTATTTTGCTACTTTTACTACGGTTATCCAATCTCGCATTGATCCGGGAGTTATGGGAAGGGTATTCTCTTTTTACATGAGCTTTAGTATGCTTCCTTCGATGATCGGTCTTTTGAGTACCGGCTTTTTGGCGGATTCTATCGGGCTTGGAAATACCTTTATAATAAGTGGGGGCTTTTTATGTTTGATAGGTATTATATCCTTTTTTATCCCTTCGTTGATCAGTCTGAAAGAGAGTTTTAAGAGATAACGATATCGTATTTAGACACTATTTAATATGAATAAGAAAATACTTCAACTGGCGATACCTTCTATTATTTCCAATATAACCGTACCTTTATTGGGATTGATAGATGTGGCGATCGTGGGACATCTTGGATCTGCTTCGTACATCGGGGCGATCGCTGTAGGCGGGATGCTGTTTAATATTATCTACTGGATATTCGGGTTTCTCCGTATGGGGACAAGCGGTATGACTTCCCAAGCGTACGGGAAACGGGATTTGACGGAAGTTACCCGGATCTTATTCCGGTCTGTCGGGGTTGGTTTCCTGATATCTTTGGGGCTTTTGATACTTCAATACCCTATCTTGAAGGTTGCGTTTACTTTGATCGACGCAACGGAGGAGGTAAAACAATGGGCCTCTCTCTATTTTAATATCTGTATCTGGGGAGCGCCGGCTGTATTGGGGTTATATGGCTTTGCCGGTTGGTTTATCGGTATGCAGAATTCTCGTTTCCCGATGTTTATCGCTATCACGCAGAATATCGTGAATATTGCGGCCAGCCTATGTTTCGTGTTTGTGCTGGGTATGAAGGTGGAAGGCGTAGCGTTGGGAACACTGATCGCCCAATATGCGGGTCTCCTCATGGCGTTTGCTCTTTGGTTGAAATATTATAAACGTTTGAAAGCGTATATTGATTGGAACGGGCTTTGGGGTAGGGAGGCGATGCGTCGCTTCTTCTCAGTCAATAGTGATATATTTTTCCGGACCTTGTGCTTGGTCGCTGTTACGACTTTCTTTACTTCTACAGGTGCGAGACAAGGGGATGTGATATTAGCCGTAAACACCTTGTTGATGCAGTTATTTACCTTGTTCTCTTATATAATGGATGGATTCGCTTATGCGGGAGAGGCATTAGCCGGTCGCTTTATTGGAGCCAAAAACGATGTGGGGTTACGTAAATGCATTCGCTTATTGTTCCTATGGGGAATCGGCCTCTCATTGTCTTTCACGATCCTTTATGCGTTGGGAGGGAAGAATTTTCTGGGATTATTGACGAACGATACCTCAGTCATTGAAGCTTCCGGGGATTATTTCTATTGGGTGTTGGCGATTCCTTTATGTGGATTCTCCGCTTTCCTTTGGGACGGTATCTTTATCGGTGCCACGGCCACACGCCAGATGCTTTACTCGATGCTTGTGGCCTCGGGCACTTTCTTTATTATGTATTACTTGTTTTATCAATCGATGGGGAATCATGCCTTATGGATGGCTTTCCTTTGGTATCTGTCTTTACGTGGCGGTATGCAATGGGTACTTTGGCGGTTAAAAAAATAAGGCGAGAACCTGTAACTGATCCTCGCCTCATTTTATCCTAGGAAAACCTATTTACTGTTGTTTGTAATAAGCTAAGTCCTCACGATTGAAGTTGTTGATGAAGGATTCGATCTTATCAATCTCAGCTTGTCCGTAGTTTACATAAACCTCGGCGGAACGGCGGAAGCTGTCATCTTTGTTTGCGTCTTGCAATAGCAAGTAGCCGAATACGCAATGAGCGGCTGCCTCGACCATACGGCGAGCTTGGAAGTCAATATATTCGTTATCCTTTGTCTCCGTAACCTTGGCTACCACTTTCTCATACTTCTCGGTCATAGCGGCAAGTTTGTTCTTCAGAGCCTCTAATTCCGGCTTATACTCGATCGCTTGGTATTCACGAATCTGGTTCAAGTAAGTACCCGTGGTGACGTGGCGGATGGCCGCTACGACTTGCAATTGGGTGGTACCCTCATAGATATTCGTGATGCGGGCATCCCGGTAGATACGTTCGCAAGCGTAGTCTTTCATGAAACCGGAACCTCCGTGAACTTGGATAGCGTCGTAAGCGTTCTGGTTTGCGTACTCGGTAGTCATGCCTTTACCCATCGGGGTGAAAGCATCCGCGAGCTTGCTGTACTTCTTGAATTCTTGACGTTCTTCCGGAGTCAGTTTACGTTCCTTGGATATATCATCCAACGCTTTGTAGACGTCAACGAAACGGGCGGTCTCGTATAACATAGAACGGGAAGCATCCGCTTTCGCACGCATCAAGGCGATAATCTCAGCGATCGCCGGGAACTCGATGATAGACTTACCAAACTGTTTACGATCCAAGGCGTAAGCATAAGCCTCACGATAGGCAGCCTCGCTAAGTCCTACGGCTTGAGCCATGATACCCAGACGGGCACCGTTCATCAAAGCCATTACATATTTGATCAAACCTAGCTTACGATCACCGCAAAGCTCGGCTTTCGCGTTCTTGAATACCAACTCGCAAGTAGGAGAGCCTTTGATACCCATTTTGTTCTCGATACGACGGACATTCACGCCACCATTGCGCTTGTCGTAGATGAACATGGAAAGGCCACGTCCATCCTTCGTACCTTCCTCGGAACGGGCCAATACCAAATGGATGTCAGCGTCGCCATTCGTGATGAAACGCTTTACGCCGTTCAGATACCAGCAACCGTCAGCCTCGTTGTAAGAAGCTTTCAACATAACGGATTGAAGGTCGGAACCTGCGTCCGGCTCCGTCAAGTCCATAGACATGGTCTCTCCGTCGCAAACACGAGGGATGTAACGTTGGCGTTGATCCTCGTTGCCGAACTCGTATAAGGTCTCGGCACAATCTTGTAGACCCCAAAGGTTCTCGAAACCGGCGTCGGCACGGGAAACCAAGTCGGCGGCCATGATGTAAGGGACGATCGGGAAATTCAACCCATTGTAGCGGCGAGGCATAGCGATACCCATCAAGCCGGCCTTGCGAACGGCATCGAGGTTTTGCTGTGTCCCGGAAGCGTACGTGACACGTCCGTTCGCTACCGTGGGGCCCTCATGGTCTACGCCCTCAGCGTTCGGGGCGATAATTTCCCCGCAAATCTCACCAACGATCTCCAATACTTTCTCGTAGCTATCCATTGCGTCCTCGAAATCGATCGGAGCATAATCGTATGTATCCTTGTCGGCATAGCCGCGCTCTTTCAGCTCTACGATACGCTTCATCAACGGATGGTGAAGATGATGCTTCAAGCTGGGATTATCTGTATAGAAATTAGCCATAATCTTACTTACTGTTCTTTTTGTAATACTTAATCATCTTAGGAATCACCTCTTCTACCGTACCATTGATTACGTAATCGGCGATCGTGTTGATCGGGGCGTTCTCATCATTATTGATCGAAATGATGATACCGGCGTCTTGCATGCCGGCGATATGCTGGATCTGCCCGGAGATACCGCAAGCGATATATAATTTCGGACGCACCGTGACACCGGTCTGACCGATCTGACGGTCGTGGTCGCAGAAACCGGCATCGACAGCCGCACGGCTGGCACCTACCTCGGCGTGAAGCTCTTTCGCCAAATCGAACAATAAATTAAAGTTCTCCTTAGAGCCTACGCCATAACCTCCGGCTACTACGATCGGAGCGCCTTTCAGGTTGTGCTTCGCTTTCTCTACATGACGGTTGATCACTTTCACCACATAGTCTGTCTCGGGGACATACTTCGCTACGTCGTGGTGGATCACTTCGCCTTTATAGTTCTCGTCCAAAACCTCCTTTTTCATCACGCCCTCACGAACGGTCGCCATTTGCGGGCGATGTTCCGGGTTGATGATCGTGGCTACGATGTTACCACCGAACGCCGGACGGATCTGATATAATAAGTTCTCGTAGGTGATACCCGCTTTCTTGTCCTCGTGCGAGCCGATCTCCAAAGAGGTACAATCGGCCGTCAAGCCGCTTGTCAAGGCCGAGGATACACGAGGGCCCAAGTCACGACCGATCACCGTAGCGCCCATCAAGCAAATCTGCGGTTTCTCCTCCTTGAACAAATTGATCAAGATAGAGGAATGAGGAAGTGACGTATAAGGGAACAGACCCGGAGCGTCGAACACATGAACCTTGTCGACGCCAAAAGGCAATACTTGTTTCTCTACACCCTCAAGGCCGGACCCGGCAACGATCGCCTCCAGCCCACAGCCCAATTGATTGGCTAGCTTACGACCTTTAGTCAGAAGCTCAAGACTTACATCGGCAACGTTCGTGCCTTCTGTCTCACAATATACAAATACGTTGTTCATAATCTTATCCGATGGTGTGGTTAGCTAACAGTTCGACAATCAAATCCTCTACTTCTTGGTCGGCGCTGGAGATGGTCTTGCTTTCCTTGGCTTGGAAGACGATATTCTCGATCGCTTTTACCTTCGTCGGCGAACCGCTAAGGCCGCATTGAACCAAGTCACCATTCACGTCGGCTACGCTCCATTCTTGAATATCCAAATACGGGCGGGTCTCGTACAATTCCGGGTAGCGAAGAGTCGGCGTACCGTCCTGGTGACAGGCGGGTTGCACGGCCCGTTCCTGTTTACCCATGGCGTGTTTGTACTTTTGTACCAACTTCGCGTTGCGGGGACGGCAGGGAGCGGCGGAGCCGTTCACGGTGATAACGATAGGAAGCGGACCTTCCACGGTCTCGACACCCCCGTCGATATGACGTTTTACGGTGATACGTCCGGCCTCCTTATCAACGTTTAGGATTTCCTCGGCATACGTGATCTGGGTCAGTCCTAATTTCTCAGCGACTTGCGGACCTACCTGTGCCGTATCGCCGTCGATCGCTTGGCGACCACCGATGATAATATCATAATCGTTGATTTTCTTGATAGCCGTGGCAAGCGCATAGGATGTGGCTAACGTGTCGGCTCCGGCAAACGCACGGTCGGTCAACAAAAAACCGCCGTCAGCACCACGATACAAACCCTCGCGGATGATTTCGGCGGCACGTCCCGGGCCCATCGTCAGCAGCGTAACTGTCGTCCCGGGGTAAGCGTCTTTCAAGCGTAACGCTTGTTCCAACGCGTTCAGGTCTTCCGGGTTAAAGATCGCGGGCAAGGCGGCGCGATTGATCGTACCGTCCGCCTTCATGGCGTCCTTTCCCACGTTTCGTGTATCCGGGACCTGTTTCGCTAAAACTATAATTCTTAAACTCATATTATATAGGAATATTAGATTTTTATATTGATGTAATACTTCTACTTTCTTGTTAATCTCGAGGTGCAAAAGTAATCAAACATTCTTTATAACAAAGAACTTTGCGGAGGAAATTGCACACTTGGCGTGTGTTTGAGCATGTATTGCCTGCTGATTACTCGTAGCAATGATAGGTTCTCTTCCGGTTTGAGCCCGGTTTTTTTTTCTCGATGCGCCATTCCCAAGGCTGCGATTTCGTCAGCGTGCGGAAGAACTTGGAGAATACCGAGGGCTGCGAGAAACCCAGCTTGGCGGCGATCGCGGTGATGCTCATGTCCGTCCGCTCCATCAGCTCCTGAGCTTCGAGGAGAAGGTAGCGGTTGCGCCATTCCATCGCCGACATGCCGCCGATGGCGAGGATGGCGCCCCGGAGCTCGCTGGTCTTGAGTTGCATTATGCGGGCGTATTCGCTGGTGTCCATCCGGCCGTACTTGCGGATGAGATAGGCGAAGAGATCGATCAGGTTGTTGCCCGAGGGGCGGTTGCCGTCGAAGTCGGGAGGGACGCCCATCCAAAGCTCTTCTTCGGTGGGTTTACGCTTGAAGACGGTGATAAAGACATCTTCCGGGGGGATTCTCTTGAATGTTTCTTCCATGATGATCTGTTTTAAGGTTGTTTTTTCTCAAGGATTTGATCTTGCGATTCTTCCGGGTCAAATCTACGGATTATGATTGGATATCGCAAGCCTTAAAGGTCAAATTCATGTGTTTGGATTAGATATTTTAGAACTACGAGGTCAAATCAAAGGTAATGGATTTGACCTCGTAGTTTTATCGGGTCAAATCTTTTGGCTATCCAGCCTCTTTACGACTTGTCCATACACGATCAACGCTACGGCGGATACCAAGGCGATCGCACCGAAGTAATACCAGATGTAATGGGCGTTCGCGCTTGCCGCCAGCCATTCCTCGTGAGAGGCGAACAGGGTTGGCTCCGGGCAATACTTGCTTAAAAGGAAACCGGATAGCCCGAATCCGAAGATAGAGGAGAGGAAAGAATGCAAATGGCTGAATCCAAGATAGAGACCTTCCTCTCCCTTGGGTGCTTGCAAGGAGAAATACTCGAGAAAGCGAGGGGAAATGAACGTCTCCGCCAGCCCTTGGAAGACGATACCCACCACCATCATGAAGGCTACGGGATGCATCCCTAGGATCAAGGAATTAGTATCCAGCATATTACCGGATGCCATGCAAAGAGCGGACACCGGCATGATAAACATACCCACCGTCATGGAGGTAAGCGCTGTCCGCTTCCGCATCATCTGTGTTACTAGATTGACTGTCAGAACTACGACTAAAGGGTTTACGTTGGCATACCAAGAAGGAGAGGCTCCCTCGCCGGCCAAACGAAGCACATATTTTGGCATCGTGGCATACAGCTGGTGTTGTACCATCCAGAATCCGGTGATAATGATGATTAATGTAATGAGCCGTCCGTTACTACAAACCTTGATCAAGGCGTTCCAGATCTGCCCGAACGTCTTGCCCTCGCCCGAATGCTGAGCGCTTTTGTAGAAGAACCAGATGGCTAGCAAGGCAAGGAAGGTCATGCTCGCCGAGAAATAGTTCAAGGTAATCAAACCTTCGTTGCCCAACGCCTCACGAAGCGGCTTCACGATGGTCTTCCCGGAGAAGGCCCCGATATTTACCATCGCGTAGAAGATAGAGAAGCCCTTCGCACGGGTTTCCGGCGTAGTCTCTTTAGCGACCGTGCCGGAGATAACGCTCTTGATAAAAGCCCCGCCGCATACGATCAAGGCCATGATAGGGATAATGCCGTACTGAAGATTGCTCTCCAGCAATCCCGTAAAGGTAGTCGTCGTGCTGTATTCAACCAGTCCGGCGGATTGAAGCCAAGTAGGGTAAACAGCCAGTCCTAGATAGCCACAAGTTAACAAAGTGAAAGCCAGTAGCATCGAGTTGCGGAAACCGATCTTATCGGCCAACGCTCCGGCGAATGTGGGCAGCAGATACAGACAAGCGGAAAAGATACCGGCGATGCTGGCGGCCTGAATATCGTTAAAGCCTAAGATGCGGCTAAGATAAAGGGTGATGACGATAAATACGCCGTAATAAGCGGCTCGCTCGAACAACTCGACGGTGTTCGCTACCCAGAATGCTTTACTGAATTTGATTTTCTCTTGTTTCTTAGTTGTCATGATATTATTTATTAGTAAGATAGATTAGATGGATAAGTCAAAGAGGAGGCGCAGGCGAGAAAATGAAGAGCTGCGCCTCCTCGTCTTTGTTTTATCGTATAGTAATTACGAATTAGGGCTTTACGGTATACGGTTGGTGGATCGCCTTATCGAAAGCTTTCCAATGCTCATCCGTCATGTTGCCCGGCGTAAACAACGCCACGCCGGCCGCTCCGTTCTCCATGGAGCCTCTTACGGCCTCCTCGATCTCGGACGGGATCAGTCCATGGCCTTCCGGGTCCTTGATATTCGCCTTGTTCTGCCAATCCTCGCAGATGAACAGACCGCTATAAACCGGCTTCTTGCCTTGCACGGCGGCTACTTCCTCTTTCACGATCGGAGCCAGCCAAGAAGCGTCCTCCAGATAGAAATCGTTATAATTCATCGGGAAGAAAGCGTCGATATTCCATTTATTCCATTCTTGGCGAACCATCCACTTGGCGTGAGAGTCCGGCCCCGGGAATACGGCGGCGCTCACTTTCTTGCCTTTGCCGTGAACCTCGTCAGCGATGCGATTTACCAATTTCGTGATCAGGTCGCAACGGAACTGCGCCCATTCCGCGCATTTGGAAGGATCCTCTACGGATTTGATATCGATACCGGTAGCGGCCTTGAAATCGGCCACGCATTTGTCACAGTAGCAATAGTCCGCCGTAGGATATTCCTCGTCCATCACCAAGCCGTATTTTTCCCAAAGTCCGCGGGCCAGGATGACATCCACGTAACGGATATAATCCAGATGGATATAATCCACCTCCGGGATATCGGCTACCTTGCCATATAGATTCAGCAAGAACTCAGCCGTGCCTTCTTGGTTCGGGCACAGGCATTTGTAATAAGGGACATATGCCTGTACGGAATAGGCCGACTCGCCTTTCCGGTTTACGGCGTAGAGGGTGGAGTCCAATCCATGTTGCAACATGGCAGGAATCCACGCATGGTATTCCATGCCATTGGCATGGGCCGCTTTGGCGGCACGCTGGATTTTCTCCGTGTCGTGGCCGGCGTTGTAGCACATCCCGTCTACACCGTGGGCATGCCATTTACTAAAGTCCGCTTGTAAGGTTTGCTCGGTGGTATTCTCACCTTCGCCTTGCCATGCGTAGACCTTGACTGTTTTCTCGGGCGCCTTGACGCAAGCCGTCAGAGCGACGGCCGCCAAAGCGATAAAGAGCTTCTTCATATCTCGCAAGCGCATAAAGTCGGGATCAAGTTACGATCGCCATAAGCGTTATCTACACGGGCTACGTTAATCCAGAACTTGCTGTCGTGCAACCATTCCAGCGGGAAGGCGGCCTTCGTGCGGGGATACGCGTGTTTCCACTCGTCGGCGGTCACCTCGTATTCCGGATGCGGGGCGTTCTTCAAGACGTTGTCCTCCTTCGAAGCCTTGCCTTCCTCCACCTCCTTGATCTCGTTCCAGATACATTCCATTACCTCTACGAAACGATCCAGCTCGGCCTTGCTCTCGCTCTCGGTCGGCTCTACCATCAAGGTGCCGTGTACCGGGAAAGATAGGGTAGGAGCGTGGTAGCCGAAGTCCATCAAACGCTTGGCGATATCGCCCTCGTCGATGCCCGAACGCTCTTTTACCGTACGGCATTCCAAGATCAACTCATGACCTACACGGCCTGTCGCTCCGGTATAGACGATACCGTACGTATCCTTGAACTTAGCGGCCAAGTAATTGGCGTTCAAGATGGCCGTCTTCGTCACCGTCTCAAGACCTTCCGTACCCAGCAAGCGGATGTAAGCGTACGTGATCGGCAGGATACCGGCGCTACCATAAGGAGCCGCGGATACCGTATTCAAGTCGCTGCCCCAAAGCACCGGATGCTGCGGCAAGAACGGAACCAGATGCTCGGCCACGCAGATCGGGCCTACGCCGGGACCACCACCTCCGTGAGGAGAAGAGAAGGTCTTATGCAGGTTCAAGTGACATACATCGGCGCCGATCGTACCCGGATTTGTCAATCCAACCTGCGCGTTCATGTTGGCGCCATCCATATAAAGCTGTCCTCCGCAAGCGTGAACGATGTCGCACATCTCCTTGATGTCCACCTCGAAGATACCATGCGTAGACGGATAGGTAATCATGCTGGCAGCCAAACGCTCCTTGTTCTCCTCGGCTTTCGCACGGAAATCTTCCAGATCGATATTACCATTCTCGTCGCATTTAACGGTTACGGTCTTATACCCGCATTGGATAGCGCTGGCCGGGTTGGTTCCGTGGGCGGAAGCCGGAAGCAAAACGATATCACGATGGCCTTGGCCGATGCTTTCCTGATAAGCACGGATCACACGAAGACCCGTGTACTCGCCAGCGGCGCCGGAGTTCGGTTGCAACGTACAGCCCTTGAAGCCCGTGATCGTGCATAAGTAAGAAGACAGGTTCTCGATCAGCTCCGTATAGCCTTCCACTTGCTCCTCTGGAGCGTACGGGTGGATATTCATGAATTCCGCACGGCTAAGCGGCAACATCGTAGAAGCCGGGTTTAGCTTCATCGTGCAAGATCCCAGCGAGATCATGGATTGGGCCAAGGAAACATCCTTTCGTCCCAAACGGGTGATGTAACGCATCAACTCGGTCTCCGTATGATATTTCTTGAATACGTCTTGCTGCAAGAAATCGGAGGTACGGGCGAATTTAGCGTCGAAATAAGTCTGGGCGGGGATAGACTCGTCCAGCATATAGTCTTTACCTGCGGCGCCGGCGAAGATGTATAATAATACGCCTATGTCCGTAGGCAATGTCGTCTCGTCTATGCTGACGCCTACTTGTCCGGCCTCGAAGTAACGCAAGTTCACCTTGCACTCCAAGGCGATCTCACGCAGTGCGTTCACCGACACGTGCGCGGGAAGCTGTATCTTCAAGGTATCGAAATAATCCTTGTTTAATTGCGTATATCCCAGTTTCTCCAACTCCTTGGCCAAGAATCCGGCCGTGGAATGAATCCGTCCGGCGATGTTACGCAACCCCTCCGCTCCATGATATACGGCGTAGAATCCGGCCATGGTAGCCAACAACGCCTGAGCCGTACAGATATTGGACGTTGCCTTCTCACGTTTGATATGTTGCTCGCGGGTCTGCAAAGCCAAGCGATAAGCCGGATGGCCGTAAGCGTCCTTGGAGATACCGATGATACGTCCCGGGATCGTACGTTTATAATCGTCCTTCGTAGCGAAGAAAGCGGCGGAAGGACCCCCGTAGAACATCGGGATACCGAAGCGCTGGCTGCTACCGAATACGACATCCGCTCCCCATTCTCCCGGAGGAGTCAACAATACCAAGCTCATCAAGTCGGCGGCTACGCCTACCTTGGTTCCGGCGGCGCCCGCACGGGCTACGAATTCCTTATAGTCCTCGATCGAACCATCCGCGTTCGGGAACTGTACGATGGCGGCGAACACGTCCGGCGTGAACTCGAATTTCTTATAATCGCCCACTACCACCTGGATGCCCTGCGGGATCATGCGGGTGTGGATGACGGCCAGCGTAGAGGCGAACACGTTCTCGTCAACGAATACCGTATTGGCTTCCGCTTTCACCTGCGCACGGCTGCGTGAACCATGAAACATGGTAACCGCCTCGGCTGCCGCTGTCGCCTCGTCGAGTAGCGAGCAGTTCGCCAAGGGCAATCCGGTCAGTTCGCAGATAACAGTCTGGAAGTTCAGCAACGCCTCCAAGCGTCCTTGGGATACTTCCGCCTGATACGGCGTATAGGAGGTGTACCAAACCGGGTTCTCGAATACGTTACGTTGGATCGGGGCCGGGCAAACCGTGTCGTACCAACCCATACCGATATAAGAGGTGAATACCTCGTTCTTGGAAGCCAGCTCGGCGATATGCTCGGCGAACTCACGTTCCGTCATGGCCTCCGGGAGGTTCAACGGCTCTTTCAAACGGATGTTGGCCGGAATGGTCTGATCGATCAACTCGTCCAAAGACTTCACGCCAATCGTCTCCAACATAGCGGGAATATCTTCCGCTGAGATGCCCACGTGGCGGTTTACAAACTTATTTGTGTCCATAATTCTAGTATTTTATAAATAAGGATTATTTAATTTCTCATCAATGATTCGTGTCTCGGGGCCATGGCCGGGGTATACCACGGTCTCGTCCGGCAACGACAGTAATTTGTCCTTGATAGCGGCAAGCAGTATATCTTGGTTGCCTCCCCATAAATCGGTACGGCCGATGCTTCCGGCGAACAAGGAATCCCCGACGATCACGAAACCGTTCTTCTTGTTATAGAAAGCCACGCCTCCGGGCGAATGACCGGGAACGCTCAATACCGCCAGCTCGGATTTCCCGAACTTTATGATTTCCCCGTTTACCAGATATTTCCCTACCGGGACGCTTTTCGCCTTCATCGACAGGCCGAACGCCTTGGCTTGCTCCTCGGGGGAGGGAAGGCCCTCCACGTCCGCTTTATGGGCTTCCGGGCTCAACCCGTAGGTGTTATGGACGAATTCGTTGCCGAATATGTGATCCAGATGGAGGTGCGTACAAAGGTAACGTTTCAGCGTCAGCCCGTTCTGGGCGATAAAGTCGCTTACTTCTTTTTGTTCCTCTTTGCGCAGGCAGCCGCAATCGATAAGGACTGCCTCCTTGGTATCATCGTATAGCAAGTAAGTATTCTCGGAGAAATAGTTTACTTCGAAAGATTTTATCGTAATCATAAGGGTACGTACACTACTTTTTTAGTTTCAAAAAACTCTTCTTTAAAATGGTCTTTCAGATCCATGCTTATCGCTTGGTTCCGGAAAGGCAATATCTCGTGCGCCAGCTCTCCACCTTTCAGACAAATCAATCCGTTGGGCAATGCGTTGATCTGTTCTTTCTTTATATTCTTGCGGACGATCTTTACCAGATCCGCCAGAGGCATCACGGCACGGCTTACCACGAAATCGAAAAGCTGCTTTTCCTCCTCGCCCCGGCAATGGCGGAAGGATACGTTCTCCAGCCCGATCGCCTCGGCCACGGCTTGTCCCACCTTGATTTTTTTCCCGATGCTGTCTACCAGATGGAAATGGGTCTCAGGGAATAAGATCGCCAAGGGGATGCCGGGAAAACCGCCTCCCGTACCCAGATCCATCACCGAGGAACCCGGCTTGAAACGCAGCATATCGGTGATACCCAGCGAGTGAAGCACGTGATGCGGATATAGGTTCTCGATATCCTTCCGTGAGATCACGTTGATCTTGGCGTTCCAATCCGTATATAGGTCATATAGGGCGGCGTATTGCTCTTTTTGCCGGTCGGTGAGATCGGGGAAATAAGATGTGAGAATTGAAAATTGAGAATTGGGAATTGAGAATTTCTCTGTATTTTGTTCCATAGGACATCTGTTTATAGGTTTATCTATCATTAATTTTCAATTTTCAATTTTCAATTTTCAATTAACTGACTTATCGGGCTGTCATCCCGCAGCAAATAGCGGATTTCCTTGTAAGGGAGATGGACGTTCGTGACGCCTACCACGTATGCCGCTATCTCATATTCGTTGAAAGAATAGGTGATGCCCGTCTCGTCTACGAGGAAGTTGCCGTTCGGGAAGATCTCGTCCACGCTAAAGAAACCGATATTTTCCAGTTCCTTGGCGTCGGATACGTTGTTTTGCTTGGCGATCTGATCTACCAATATTCGCGCCAGATTGTCTTGATAGTTGTCCACGAATATCTCCTCCTCGGTGATCGGCTTACCGGTCTTGAGGTTCACTACATGGTTATTGTAGGAATGTGCGCCATGCGCTCCGCCCGTATAGTTCTCGAAGCTTACCGTATAGCTGATGATATCGTCTTGGTTGAAGGCGATATCATCCGACGACATCTCATAGTAAGAGAACCAAGAGCCCACCGGTGTCTCGTCGGATTTCGCCACCTCAGCCTTGTAATCCTCTTCCAGATCCTTATAAGCGGCCAGATAGTCGTCGGTATATTTCCGTACCGCCTCCTCGGGGGATAATTGCTCATAATTCTCGCCGAAATAAGAGGAGACGAACTGTCTCTGTAGATTCTTAAGAACCTCTTTATCCGAATATTTCCGGGGATAAACGAACTTGATCTCTAGATTGCAATTGGGATTATCCGGATTATCTAACAAATGGTAAGTCTTTTCCACGCTGATAGAATCAAACGTGATACTGTTTTCAGAAGCCTTCTTCGTTCCGGTATCGCAACCCGTGGCTAAGATACCTATCAAAAGAAGCGCCAGCATGCTTTCGCGTAAATGCGTTCTCATCGGACTACAGATTTAATTTATTTGTACGCGAATGTACGTTATTAAATTGTATAATCAAATTGCACGATGAAGTTTAATAAGAGGACAATCTTTCCTCGGTGGTTTTCGGGTTGAGTTGTCTATTTGTCCGATACTTTCCGGGTGTTCTCTTGCGTGAGAAGAATAGTTCCCATTTTATATCACCTAGGGGCGTACCCAGCCTTATGAGAATACAAATGTTATTTTCATGCTTTCATCTAGATGAAAGCAAACTGTATAGGTTATCATATTTGGAAAATAAGAGCTTTCTGCCACTATAGACATCACATCCATAGGCTTTAGATCAAAAACAGTCTTTCCTAAATAATCTGTATATAAAACAGAATCTGGCTTAATGACTGTATTATACCTTTTATACTTTAATATTCCATTTCCTTCATAAGATGCAAGGCCACCAAACTCTGTCGTTATATTAATGTCATAATACAAATACACTTTTGCGCCTGCATCAGGTTTTCTTGAGCTTGTACTTTCTTGGTCATAATAAACCTCTATTTCGGCTTGAGGATCTTCTGGTTTTTCCCCTTCATCGATAATGTCATTTTCACTACAACCAATAAAAATGACCATGAAAAATATGAATAAAGAAGTTCTCATGTTTCTGAATCAGTTTTAATTAGTTAACAACTAAAATAGGATTGCCCTAAATGTACAATTAGTTTTTATCATACCATTATAGTTTGAAGGAAATTATGGGTAATGATGATAAAATTTAACTATAGCCTATTGGCACAAGTCTACCATCAATAGGATGTGAACGCATTAAAAAGGTTAAACAATAGTGAGCTACCTATATTCTCACGAACGAGATAGCTCTTTTCTTTATTTAACTAAATAACCAAGCTTTTCCTCCGAAAAGCCATGTTGTTAAATTCGATTAATTATAGGCCAAATGTATAATTATTGGAGAAATAGAGTTTTTATGGGCAGACACAAAAAAAAGCGTGAAGCTGCCGTTATATTGTTATGTGTCTTTTAGGTATCCCCATACCCTTTCAGCCATAACAAACGACAGCTCACGCCTATATTATATTTGAGATAATACAACAGCGTGAGCATGAAGTTTGTTATTCTGGCTGAGTTAAATGGGGAATTTTAAAAGACACAGAATAACACTCGATGCTCTAATACATAATATGTCGCCATGCTTTTCGGCTAACGCTATAGCCACATGACGATGCAAATATAACTATATATTTTGTAAATCAATGTTTTTATTGGCGAATTATTAACAGATAGGCAAGTGTATACTACTCGTTCTTATGCTTTCTCTTTAGCTATCAGCCCATCGAAATACCTCCGCAGCAACCACGCCATGGCTTGCTGTCGCACCATCGTCAGCCGATAGTCCTCGCTGATGGGCAGGTGACCCGGTGGTCTCCAATGGGCGAAGAGGCTCATGGCGTGGCGTTTCTCCTCGGGGGTATCGTGTATCAATCCCCGCTCTTGCAAGGACTGGTAGACACGGGCGGGATAAAGGCGTTCCAGCGGGTAACCGGCCTTGTATTGCTGGAATACCTTGCGGAGGAAGGCACGCTCACGCTCTTCCTTGTAAGCCGTGATATAATAGCCATTGGCATAGATGTCACAAAGCAGGGCAATACATAATAGAAAAGTGTCAGATCCGTATTTGCGCTTTATTTGACGGATTTTACGGTTGCTTAGTAAATCCGTGTCGAGCGGGACATAATCCGGCTCCTTTTTAATAGGTCGTGCCATTACTCCTCCTTTTCCGGGTATCCTTGAATAAGAAGATTTTTACAATAAGCAGAAAATCAGGTCATGTTTTCAAGGGGTTGAAAATCAGAGTCGTAAAAACATCGTAATGTTTGCGTCGAAACACGTACATGTTTTTCCGAAAAGTCGTACGTGTTTTGGGAAATTCACGTACGTGTTTTTCCGGAAATGATATTGATGTAAAATAGGAACATTAAAAAAAGACAATAACCTTACCTTGTGAGATTCTGTCACAAGAGATATTCCGGGTATTTGATGGTTAGATCGATTTGGGTACGGTTCTCCTATTGGTATCCGAGGACGATGTGGATTTTGGATATTTTCTATTATCTTTGTCTGCTGAAAGTGTATTATCAATTCAAAATGTAAATAATATCATGAGAAAATTATTGTTAGCCTTTTGTGCGTTCGCAACGATTTGTAGCGCCGGGGCGCAGTGGAAGCCCGCCGGAGACAAGATCAAGACGGACTGGGCTGAGAAAGTAGATCCCCGGAATGTATTGCCAGAATATCCACGCCCCGGGATGGAACGTGCGGATTGGCAGAATTTGAACGGCGAGTGGGAATACGCTATCCTTCCAAAAGGACGGGCAGAGCCGACGAGTTTCGATGGGAATATCTTGGTGCCGTTCGCCGTGGAATCCTCCTTGTCCGGCGTGCAAAAAGAAGTGGGGGAGAAGAATGAGTTGTGGTATAAACGAACCTTTACGGTGCCCTCCTCATGGAAAGGAAAAGATATCTTGTTGAACTTCGGCGCCGTGGATTGGAAAGCGGACGTGTTCGTGAATGATATCCTGATCGGTTCCCACACGGGAGGCTTTACCCCGTTTTCCTTGAATATCACTCCCTATCTGAATGGCAAAAGTACGCATAAGCTGGTGGTGCGTGTATGGGACCCGAGCGATAAAGGCTACCAACCCCGTGGAAAGCAAGTGGCCAACCCGGAGGGAATCTGGTATACGCCGGTCACCGGAATCTGGCAGACCGTATGGCTGGAGCCGGTCGCTTCCTCGCATATCACCTCTATCAAGGCGATCCCGAATATCGATAATGGCGTGATGAGCGTGACGGTCGGGGCTTGTTCCGACTCCCCGGTGTCGGACATCGTGGAGGTCAGCTTGCTCGATAAGGGGCAGGTGGTTGCTACCGCCAAGGGCGTACAAGGGACAGAATTACGCTTGGCCGTGCAAAATCCTACGTTGTGGGAACCTTCCAATCCTTATTTATATGATATGAAGGTGAGCTTGTCGAAGAATGGCAAGAAGGTGGACGAGGTGAAATCGTACACCGCCTTCCGTAAGATATCCGCCGAGCGTGACGCCAACGGCATCATGCGTATGCGCTTGAACAACAAGAACCTGTTCCAATACGGCCCGCTGGATCAAGGCTGGTGGCCCGACGGGCTTTACACGGCTCCCACGGACGAGGCGTTGCTGTATGATATCGTGAAGACGAAAGCGTGGGGCTTCAACATGATCCGCAAGCACGTGAAGGTAGAGCCGGCCCGCTGGTACTATCATTGCGATAAGGAAGGTATGCTGGTTTGGCAGGATATGCCTAGCGGCGACATGGGTAACCAATGGGCGCCTCATACGTATAACGGTGGAACCGACAAGGAGCGTACCGAGGAGTCTATCCGTAATTATTACAAGGAGTGGAAGGAGATCATGGACCTGTGCGTCTCGAATCCTAGCGTAGTAGTATGGGTGCCCTTCAACGAGGCTTGGGGCCAGTTCGATACCGAGAAGGCTGCCGAGTGGACAAAAACATACGATCCTTCCCGTCTGGTGAATCCGGCCAGTGGCGGTAATTTCCGTGCGTGCGGCGATATCTTGGATTTGCATAATTACCCGGCCCCGGCGATGTACCTGTTCGATCCGGTGCGTGTAAACGTATTGGGCGAGTATGGTGGTATCGGCTTGGCCGTGGAGAACCATTTGTGGTGGAATAAACGCAACTGGGGCTATGTACAGTTTAAGAATAGCGATGAGGTGACCGCCGAGTACGTGAAGTACGCCAAGGAGTTGAAGGCGATGGTCCCGAAGGGTTTCTCCGCCGCTGTCTACACGCAAACCACGGACGTGGAGGGCGAGGTGAACGGCCTTATGACCTACGACCGTAAAGTGATCAAGATCAACGAGGCCGAGGTGCGCAAGGCGAACCAAGAGGTGATCAAGGCCTTGTCTGAGTAGAAGGCTTAGAAAAAATAGTTATTTGACTCGATGATAGATCCGGTCCGGGCAAAGAGAGATTCTTTCCCGGATCGGATTGTTTTAGCGAAATGAATATGATTCGGAATGTGAGTTTGCGAGACGCCAAGGCGATCGTGGATATATACAATGAATATGTCGTGAATAGCGTGGCTACGTTTGAGACGGAACCTTTGCGGGTGGAGGAGATGGAGGGTCGCATAGCCGGGATCTCGGCGAGCTATCCTTATCTGGTGTACGTGGATCAGGATGAGGTCGTGGGATATTGCTATGCCCATACGTGGAAAGAAAAGGCAGCTTATAAATATACGCTTGAGACCACCGTTTATTTATCCCCGAGATACAAGGGCAAGGGGATCGGCCGGCAGCTTATGGAAAGGCTGATCGAGGAATGTCGGGCAGGCGGCTACCACGCCCTGATCGCCTGCATCACTGAGGGGAATGAGGCCAGCTACTCGCTGCATGAGAAGCTGGGGTTCAGAAAAGTATCCCACTTCGAGAAAGTAGGGCTGAAATTCGGGCGGTGGCTGGACGTGGTAGATTATGAATTGATAATTAAGCCTAACGAGAGGTAACTTTCGAATCTCAATTTTCAATTCTCAATTAATATACCTATCTTCGCGATAAACAAAATGTAAAGAATGAAATACAATACAGAAGGAAAAAGATTGACTTTGCCCGAATACGGACGCAATATCCAAAATATGGTGGACTATTGCGTGACTATCCAAGACAGGGAAGAGCGTAAGCGTTGCGCCAACACGATTATCAACATCATGGGAAACATGTTCCCGCACTTGCGTGACGTAAACGACTTTAAGCATATCCTTTGGGATCATCTGGCGATCATGGCCGATTTTAAGCTCGATATAGACTATCCGTACGAGATCATCAAGAAGGAGAACCTGTATAGCCGTCCGCCTCGTATCCCGTACAACAATAACCGTATACGCTACCGCCATTACGGAAAGACCTTGGAGCTGATGATCCGCAAGGCCACGGAGCTGCAACCCGGCATGGAGAAAGACCAGCTCGTGCGACTGCTGGCCAACCAGATGAAGAAATCGTTCCTTACTTGGAACAAGGAAAGCGTGGACGACCGTAAGATCTTCAAGGATCTGGACGAACTCTCCGGCAGCAAGATCGTATTGAGCGAGGAGGAACATAAACTGGCCGAGAGCCGTGATATATTGGCCCGTAATAACAGTGGCGCCCACAAAAGAAACTTTACGCGTAAAGGCAGATGAGCTCGTTCGTTATAGAAGGTGGTTATCGCTTGTCCGGCGAGATCGTCCCGCAAGGCGCCAAGAATGAGGCGCTGGAGGTGATCTGTGCGACATTGCTAACACCGGAGAAGGTGACCATACACAATGTGCCCGATATCTTGGACGTGAATAACTTAATCCAGCTCCTTAGGGATATGAGGGTCAAGGTGGAGCATCCGTCCGCCGATACCTATACCTTTCAGGCGGACGACGTGGACATGGAGTATTTACGTACCGAGGAGTTCCTGCGCAAGAGTGGTAGCCTGCGGGGTTCCGTGATGATCGTAGGCCCGTTGGTAGCCCGCTTCGGCAGGGCGCTGATCCCGAAACCGGGTGGCGACAAGATCGGGCGACGCCGGCTGGATACGCACTTCGTGGGAATCCAGAAGCTGGGCGCTTGCTTTAGCTACGACGCCGAGCGGCAAGTATACGAGATAGAGGCACGCCAGTTGAAAGGCGCTTATATGCTGCTCGACGAGGCTTCCGTGACCGGAACGGCGAATATCTTGATGGCTGCCGTGCTGGCCGAGGGGGTGACGACGATCTATAACGCCGCCTGCGAGCCTTACCTGCAACAACTTTCCACGATGCTGAACCGCATGGGAGCGAGAATCTCAGGTGTCGGTTCTAACCTATTGACAATAGAAGGTGTACGGTCGCTTTCCGGCACGGAGCATACCATCCTCCCCGATATGATCGAGGTGGGTAGCTTTATCGGTATGGCCGCTATGACCGGATCGGAGATCACCATCAAGAATACAGGATATGATAAGCTGGGGATCATCCCGGACGCTTTTCGCCGCTTGGGTATTACCGTGGAGCAGCGAGGCGATGATATTTATATCCCCCGGCATGATTCCTACGAGATCGATACGTTTATCGATGGTTCTATCATGACCATCGCCGACGCTCCTTGGCCGGGGCTTACACCGGACTTGCTGAGCGTATTTCTCGTAGTGGCTACGCAATCCGTGGGAAGCGTGCTGATCCACCAGAAAATGTTTGAGAGCCGCTTGTTCTTTGTGGACAAGCTAATCGATATGGGAGCCCAGATCATCCTTTGCGACCCGCACCGGGCTACGGTGATCGGGCTGGGCAACCGCTTCAAGTTACGGGGCTCTACGATGGTATCCCCGGATATCCGTGCGGGTATCGCCTTGCTGATCGCCGCCATGAGCGCCGAGGGCACCAGCACGATCCATAATATAGACCAGATCGACCGGGGATATCAAGGGATCGATAAGCGATTGAACCGGATCGGGGCACGTATCACGAGGATTTAAAGATTTTAGGCGATGATTAGAGAAGAAGAGGTTTTCAAGATCGGGCAGTTTGCCAAGCCCCATGGCATCAAGGGGGAGTTGTCGTTGGTGACGAATAGCGATGTGCTGGAAGATGCCGAGGACCCGTACATTGTTTGCGAGATGGATGGTATCTTGGTACCGTTCTTCGTGGAGGATTTCCGCTATAAGACCGATACGGTGGTCTTGGTGAAACTGGAGGACGTGAATTCCGAGGAGGATGCTCGTATGTTTGTGGGCAAGGAGGTGTTTTATCCTTTGGACGCCGTGGACGAGGAGGATCTCGTGGGGGATATGACGTGGGACAGTTTTATCGGTTATACCGTGACGGACGTACAGAAAGGCTATTTAGGAGAGATAACAGACGTGGATGAGACGACAATCAACGTCCTTCTGCGTGTCGATCATAAAGGCGAGGAGCTGTTGATCCCAGCCGTGGAGGAGTTGATCACCGAGGCCGACCATGAGGCCCGTAGCCTCACTGTGTCTTTGCCGGAGGGACTGATTGATTTATAATTGAGAATTTATAATTGAAGATTAGGGGTTGAAAAAGAAGAATACGAAATCGTTTTGGCACCGGATCCGGTTTAAATATAAACTTTCCTTCATCAATGAGGGGACGTTGGAGGAGGTGTGGTCTTTCCGGCTTTCGCAGTTATCGGCGTTTGTCACTTTGGCGGTGTTCGCCTTTTTCTTGATCGCCGTTACCGCTTTTATCATCATCAAGACACCGATTCGCAACTACTTGCCGGGTTATCTCGACGTGGAGGTTCGCAAGGAGATTATGCAGAATGCCTTGCGGGCGGATTCGTTGGAGCGTATGATCGAGATCCAGTCCCTTTATCTGGATAACGTGGCCGGAATCATTTCCGGTACGATGCCCTTGGACTCGATCCGCCAGATAGATTCTTTGGCTAGCAACGATATTAACTATGAGATTCCTCGTAGCAAGGAAGAGACTCGCTTCGTGAAAGATTACGAGGAAGAGGAGAAATATAATTTATCGGTATTGACCGACCCGGGCAAGGTCCCGACCGAGGGGGTCTTTTTCTATAAGCCCGTGAATGGCGTGGTCACCTCTCATTATGAGACGGATGTCCATCATTATGGCGTGGATCTGGCCGCGGCCCCGAAGGAGAGTGTCTTGGCTACGTTGGATGGTACGGTGATCTATACCGGTTTCGATCCGAACCACGGAAACGTAATTCAATTACAACATAAGAACGGATTCATCTCGGTTTATAAGCACAACGAATTGTTGCTAAAAGAGGTGGGAGACCATGTGGTAGCCGGTGAGGCGATCGCTTTGGTCGGGAATACGGGAGAGTTGTCTACCGGGCCGCACCTGCATTTCGAGTTGTGGTATAAGGGCAATCCTGTGAATCCGGAAGAATATATAGCTTTTTGATATTCCATGAAAAAAAGACAGTTAGCGATATTAGGCTCGACCGGTTCCATCGGAACCCAAGCCTTGGAGGTAGTGAGCGAGCATTCCGATCTTTTCGAGGTGTATGCCTTGACCGCGAATAACCAAGTGGACTTATTGATCAATCAGGCCCGGAAATATATGCCGGAGGTGGTGGTGATCGCCAACGAGCGGAAATATCCCGAGCTGAAAGAGGCCTTGGAGGACTTGCCGATCAAGGTATGGGCGGGTGCCGACGCTATCGCCCAGATGGTGCAGTCGGAGCCGATCGATATGGTGCTGACGGCGATGGTGGGTTATTCCGGCTTGCGACCGACGATCTCGGCGATCAAGGCGGGAAAGGCGATCGCCTTGGCGAATAAGGAAACTTTGGTCGTGGCCGGCGAGCTGATCATGAAGCTGGCCGCCGAGCATAAGGTGCCTATCTTGCCGGTGGACTCGGAACATTCGGCCATTTTTCAATGTTTAACAGGTGCGTACGATAATTCGATCGAGAAGATCTTGCTGACGGCTTCCGGCGGTCCGTTCCGGCGGAAGACGCTGGAGGAGCTGGCTACCGTGACGAAGGCGCAGGCCTTGAGGCATCCGAACTGGACGATGGGGGCGAAGATCACGATAGACTCGGCCTCGATGATGAACAAGGGCTTCGAGATGATCGAGGCGAAATGGTTGTTCGATGTCACGCCGGATCAGGTACAGGTGGTGGTGCACCCACAGTCGGTGATCCACTCGATGGTGCAGTTTGAGGATGGCGCCGTGATCGCCCAGCTGGGAATTCCCGACATGAAATTGCCGATCGCCTACGCTTTCTCGTTTCCGACACGTATGAGGAGCATGGCGCCCCGTCTGGATTTTAACCAATATTCGACTTTGACGTTCGAGGAGCCGGATATGGAACGTTTCCGCAACTTGGCTTTCGCTTTCGAGGCGGCCCGCCAAGGAGGGAATATGCCCTGTATCTTGAATGCCGCCAATGAGGTGGTGGTGGCTGCCTTCCTGCAAGATCGTATCGGCTTCTTGCAAATGAGCGACGTGATCGAGCGGACTATGCGGAAAGCCTCGTTTATCGTCAATCCCTCGTATGAGGATTACGTGGCTACCGACACCGAGGCTAGGCGGTTGGCGGCCGAGTTATTTTGAAATAATTTAAAACAGAACAAACAATAGTAGATGGAAACTTTTTTGATTAAGGCGTTACAGCTCATCTTGAGCTTATCGATACTGGTGATTGTCCACGAGTTCGGGCATTTTATCTTCGCCCGGATTTTCAAGGTGCGGGTAGAGAAGTTCTACCTCTTCTTCGATCCGTGGTTCTCGCTATTCAAGTACAAGCCGAAAAACAGTGACACGGAATACGGTGTAGGCTGGCTTCCGTTGGGAGGATATTGTAAGATCTCCGGTATGATCGACGAGAGTATGGACAAGGAGGCGATGGCCCAGCCGCCCAAGCCTTACGAGTTCCGCTCCAAGCCGGCCGGACAGCGTTTGATGATTATGGTAGCGGGCGTGGTGTTCAACTTCTTGCTGGCTTTGTTTATTTATTCCATGATCTTGTTTACGTGGGGCGATACGTACTTGCCCTTGAAGAACATGAAGATGGGTATGAATTATAGCGAGACGTTCCAGAACGTCGGTTTTCAGGACGGTGATATCTTGCTGAGAGCGGACAATGAGGAGTTGGAGCGTTTCGGTAGCGACAGTTTCCGCAAGGTGGTGGAGGCAAAGACCGTGACGGTGCTCCGTGACGGGCGGGAGACCGTGATCTCCATACCGGAGGATATGATGCAACGTTGCATGCGTGACGGAAAAGGCTTCGCCGATCCTTTGCGTATCCCGATGGTTGTTCGTGAGCTTCCCGACAAGAATGCCCCGGCGGCTCTTGCCGGCATGCAGCCGAAGGATAGCGTGGTGGCTATTAACGGTGTGGCTACCCCGACGTTTTATGATGCCTCTGGGTTATTGTCAGAGAATAAGGGTGAAGAGGTGACAGTAGATTTCTACCGGAACGGCCAGTTGGAGTCCTTGACCATGAGGACGGACTCGGCCGGGAAAATTGGCGTAGCGGTGATGTTGCCTACGGATCTCTATCAGACCGTGACCCGCAAATACGGTTTCTTCGAGTCGTTCCCCGCCGGTATTAAATTAGGTATTAATACCTTGAAGGGATATGTGAACGACATGAAATATGTGTTTACGAAGGAAGGTGCCTCCAGTTTGGGCGGTTTCGGTACGATCGGCGGATTGTTCCCGTCTGTCTGGGATTGGCGGATTTTCTGGGAACGTACGGCTTTCCTATCTATCATCTTGGCGTTCATGAATATCTTGCCGATTCCGGCCTTGGATGGCGGACACGTGATGTTCTTGATCTATGAGGTAGTGGCCCGTCGCAAACCGAGCGATAAATTCCTAGAGTATGCCCAAATGGCAGGTATGTTTATCCTGTTCGCTTTATTGATCTATGCGAATGGAAATGACATCTTCCGCTTCTTCTTCAAGTAGCGTATGTCTCTACAGCTAGATACAAAAAACCTCCCGGATCACTTTTCTATGTGATCCGGGAGGTTTTTTTGTATGAATAAAGTCCTCTTTCTTATTTCAGGATGTCGTTGATAGAAGCGAGGATCTTCTTGGAGTTCTCGTCTTTCGGGTCGAGTTCGACAGCCTTTGTCAAATATTCTTTCGCTTGCTTGAAGTCTTTGTCGGCTTTCGCTTTCTCGGCGTTGTATTTATCCGGCTCGGAAGTAGCGATCGGGGTAGCGGCCTGTAATATCTTCGCTCCGTTGCCATACAGCATGGCGCCAAGGCTGTAGTAAGCGTTGCTCTGGTAATCCTTGTTCGATACGGCTAGGACCTCTTTGTACATTTTCTCGGCACCGGCCAGATCTCCCTTCTTTTGGGCGGCTTGTCCTTGTTTGATGCAGTAACCGTAAAGCAACTTTTCCAGATTGGTCTTATTCTTGTTTCCATCGGGAATCACTTTTAATCCCTCTTTTACCGTAGTCAGGAATTCTTCAGTCTTGTTTAAGTTACGGTAAGCCATAGCCTCGCCTACATAAGAGTCGTCTACGTTGTAGTTCATCTTAACGGCCATGTCGAAGTATTTGGCGGCCTCGGCGTAGTTCTTCGCTTGATTAGCGGCGTATCCGCAATTGAAGATACGGGCGGTGTCTTGGTAATTGTTTTGTTTCAAGTATTCGCCGTATTTTGTTACGACGGTAGCGTAATCTTTTGCTTTCAAAGCAGCGTCACCTTCATCTCTTAATTTGTCAGCGTCTTGTGCGAATAGGTTTCCGACACATAGGCATAAAGCCACTAATAAAACAATTTTCTTCATGGTAATTATTAAATTTGATTGATTTTGTGCTCTAAGTTAAGGCGTGCGGGAAAAGAAGCCAAGATATTTTACGTTTTTTAGAAAACAATAAAAATAGAAAACATAAAAAAGGGATTGCTTACGGCAATCCCTACTGATGAAAGATTCTTTGAAACTTATGCTTTGAGTGAAGGAAAAGCCTCAGCCACGGCGGGGTAGACAATCTTTCCTTCCACGATGTTTAATCCCAGTTCTAGGCCCGGATCTTCTTCGCAGGCTTTTTCCCAACCTCTGTCGGCAAGCTTGATCACGTACGGCAGGGTAGCGTTGGTCAAGGCTAACGTGGAAGTCTGCGGGACCGCTCCCGGAATGTTGGCTACGCAGTAATGGAGGATATCGTCTATCTCATAAACCGGATTGGCGTGCGTAGTCGGATGGGAGGTCTCGAAGCAACCGCCTTGATCGATGGCTACGTCTACCAATACGCTGCCCGGTTTTAATAACTTCAACATATCCCGGGTGATCAAGTGCGGGGCCTTGGCTCCGGGGATTAATACGGCGCCGATCACTAAATCGGTTGTGGGTAATTCCTGTTCGATCGTATGCGTGGAAGAGAACAATGTCTTCACGTTTTTCGGCATCGTCTCGGACAGATAGCGCAAGCGGGGAAGCGAGATGTCGGCAATCGTGACATCGGCGCCTAGCCCGGCGGCCATCAAGGCGGCGTTGTGGCCTACCACACCACCGCCTAAAACTAATACCTTACCCGGTTTCACGCCTGGCACGCCACCTAGCAATACGCCTTTGCCACCTTGCGGTTTCTCAAGGAAACGGGCGCCTTCCTGTACGGACATGCGTCCGGCCACCTCACTCATAGGAATCAAAAGGGGTAACGTATGATCTGGGTTCTCCACGGTCTCGTAAGCCAGACAGATGGAGCCGCTCTTTATCATGGCAAGGGTGAGAGCCTCGTCGGATGCGAAATGGAAGTAGGTGAAGACAAGCTGTCCTTTGCGTACCAAGGGATATTCGCTGGCGATCGGCTCTTTTACTTTTACGATCATTTCGGCAATTCCATATACATCCTCAATGGCCGGGAGTATCCGGGCCCCTGCCGCCACATAGGCGTCATCGGCGAAACCACTGTTTATACCAGCCGTGTGTTGCACATACACGGTATGACCTCTTTTCACCAACTCTTTGGCTCCGGCGGGAGTAAGAGCTACCCTGTTCTCGTTGTTCTTGATTTCTTTTGGAATTCCAATAATCATAATGGTAGCATTTAATGGGTTTATATGCCTGCAATATACAAAAAAGAGGAACAGATTGGTATTCTGTCCCTCTTTTTTTATCTTATTTCTTGTTCCTTATAAACCTTGTCCGTGGCAGTTCTTGTATTTCTTGCCACTTCCGCAAGGACATGGATCATTGCGTCCTACTCGTTTCTCGGCACGGACCGGAGCTTGCTTCGGTTGAGGTGCCTCGGCTTGGGTGTTGTTTCCGCTCAAGTCTGTTTTCTCCGTGCGGTAACGGCTCATATCCTCGTGCTTCTCCGGGGCGGCCTCTTGTACGGCGATACGTTGACGGGCTCTTTCCTCGGCGATCGCTTGGGCGGCTTGCTGGGCTACGGCCGCTTGACGGGCTTGCATGGCTTGGCGTTGCTCCTCGGTCGGCTCCTCACGTACCGGGATCTGTCCACGCATCAAGATGGCGGCTGTCTTACGGTTCATGTTGTCTACCATTGTCTTGAACAGGTTGTAAGATTCAAGTTTGTAGATCAACAAAGGATCCTTGTTCTCGTAGCTAGCGTTTTGTACGGAGTGGCGCAGCTCATCCATCTCACGTAGATGCTCTTTCCATCCCTCGTCGATCATATGCAATACGATTGATTTCTGGAAGGATTTAACGATTGCCTTACATTCCGTGTCGTAAGCCTCTTTCAGGTTGCAAGATACATTATACATGCGCTTGCCGTCCGTGATAGGGATCATGATATTCTCGTACATCGCTCCTTGATTCTCGTACACTTGCTTGATGACCGGGTGAGCGACTTGCGTCATGCGTTCCATACGACGTTTATAAGTCTTCAATGCCTCCTCGAACAATTTCTCTACGAGTTGCTCCGGTTTCATGCTCTTGAATTCGTCTTCCGTGAACGGGCTTTCCATGGCGAATGTCTTGAACAATTCCAACTTGAAGCCCTCGAAGTCCTCGGCGTGTTGATCGGCGATAGCTGTAGAAGTATCGTAAATCGTGTTCAATACGTCCAGACCGATACGCTCTCCCATCAAGGCGTGGCGACGGCGGGTGTAGATTACGTTACGTTGCGAGTTCATCACGTCGTCGTATTCCAACAGACGTTTACGGATACCGAAGTTGTTTTCCTCTACCTTCTTCTGGGCACGTTCTACGGACTTGCTCAACATATTGTGCTCCAGAACCTCGCCTTCCTTGAAACCAAGCTTATCCATCAAGCCGGCGATCTTCTCGGAAGCGAATAAACGCATCAAGTCGTCTTCCAGTGAAACGAAGAATACGGAAGAACCCGGGTCTCCCTGACGTCCGGCACGACCACGTAACTGACGGTCTACACGACGGCTCTCATGGCGTTCCGTACCGATGATAGCCAAACCGCCTGCGTCTTTCACGTCCTTGGACAGCTTGATATCGGTACCACGACCGGCCATGTTGGTAGCGATCGTAACCGTACTCTTTTGACCCGCCAAGGCCACGATCTCGGCCTCTTTCTGGTGCAACTTAGCGTTCAATACATTGTGCTGGATCTTACGCATCG
This sequence comes from Parabacteroides sp. D25, assembly GCF_000307475.1. Taxonomy (NCBI): domain Bacteria; kingdom Pseudomonadati; phylum Bacteroidota; class Bacteroidia; order Bacteroidales; family Tannerellaceae; genus Parabacteroides; species Parabacteroides sp. D25. The sequence goes on from NZ_JH976505.1 coordinate 136,209, forward strand.
TAAGCATACGGCTCAATAGCTCGGAGATCTCTACGGATGTTGTTCCCACCAATACCGGACGGCCTGCTTCCGTCAGCTGAACGATTTCCTCGATAACAGCGTTATATTTCTCACGTTTTGTCTTGTAGATACGATCGTTCATATCGTTACGGGCGATCGGTCGGTTGGTCGGGATCACTACTACGTCCAATTTGTAGATATCCCAGAACTCGCCTGCTTCCGTCTCCGCCGTACCGGTCATACCGGACAACTTATGGTACATACGGAAGTAGTTCTGCAAGGTGATCGTGGCGAATGTTTGTGTAGCGGCCTCTACCTTTACACGTTCCTTAGCCTCGATCGCTTGGTGCAGGCCATCGGAATAACGACGTCCGTCCATGATACGACCCGTCTGCTCGTCAACGATCATGACCTTGTTGTCCATAACCACATACTCATCATCCTTCTCGAATAAGGTGTAAGCTTTCAATAATTGGTTGATGGTATGTACACGCTCGCTCTTGACGGAATAGTTCGCCAATATCTCGTCCTTTTGGGCCTGTTTCTCTTCCTCGGTTCCTGTCATATTCTCCAATTGGGATAATTGGGAAGTGATATCGGGAAGTACGAAGAAGGTCGGGTCGTCCGTCTTACCGGTCAATAGGTCGATACCTTTATCCGTCAATTCGATACTGTTGTTCTTCTCGTCGATCACGAAATACAACTCATCGGTCGCCTCGTGCATATGGCGCATGTTCTCGGACATGAAATATTCTTCCGTCTTCAACATTTGGGCCTTTACGCCTTGCTCGCTTAAGAACTTGATCAACGCCTTGTTGCGGGGATATCCCTTGAAGGAGCGGTACAGAAGGATAGAGCCTTCCTCAACGACCTTCTGGTCGTCGCTAGCCATTTTCTTCTTGGCCTCGATCAATAGTTTGGAGCAAAGGTCTTTCTGCGCGTTCACGACAACCTCCACGTTCGGGCGGAATTGCTCGAATAATTGTTCCTCGCCACGAGGGATCGGTCCGGAGATGATCAGCGGCGTACGAGCGTCATCGATCAATACGGAGTCCACCTCATCGACGATGGAGTAGTTATGCTTGCGTTGTACCAAGTCTTTCGGGCTGATCGCCATATTGTCGCGCAAGTAGTCGAAACCGAACTCGTTGTTCGTACCGAACGTGATATCCGCCTCATAAGCCTTACGGCGAGCCTCGGAATTCGGCTGGTGCTTATCGATACAGTCTACGGAAAGCCCGTGGAACATATAAAGCGGTCCCATCCACTCGGAGTCACGTTTTGACAAGTAATCATTCACGGTTACCACGTGTACACCGTTACGTGTCAAGGCGTTCAAGAATACCGGAAGGGTAGCCACCAAGGTCTTACCTTCACCGGTAGCCATCTCGGCGATCTTACCTTTATGAAGAACGACGCCACCGAATAGCTGAACGTCGTAATGGATCATATCCCAAGTGATCTCGTTACCACCGGCTTTCCAGTGATTGGCGTAGATCGCCTTATCGTCCTCGATGCGGACAAAGTCGAAACGAGCGGCCAGATCCCGGTCGAATTGGTTAGCGGTAACTACCACTTCCTCATTCTCGGCGAAACGGCGGGCCGTATCTTTCATGATGGCGAATACCTCGGGCAAGGATTGCTCCAGTACTACTTCCATCTTGTCCGTGATGGCTTTCTCAATTTTATCTACCTCGGCCCAGATCGCCTCACGTTCTTCCAGTTCCTTATCCTCGATGCCTTTGCGAAGCTCTTCCACTTGCGCTTTCTCCTCGGCTACGTAGTCTTGGATACGTTGTTTGATCTCATCTGTTTTCGCACGCAACTCATCGTTCGAGAGTGCCTTGATTGACGGATATACGGCCTTTACCTTATCTACGTAAGGTGTGATTTCTTTAAGGTCACGCTGCGACTTATTGCCGAACAGCTTCGTCATAAACTCATTAAATCCCATGATTCTTATGTTAATGGATAGTTGAGCAACTATCGTCTGTTATTACTTTGTTGTTTGAATAATTAGATAATAATAAATAGAAAGAAGAGCCACAACCCTTGATAATTATCAACTTTAATAATCAATTCTCTATTATATGGTTGTCAGCTCCCAGAGCGGCAAGCTTTGCGTAGCGTTTGGTGGCCTGATTCTTAGCACATGGGTTACCGTGGGGGCTACCTCAGTGGCCTTGACTTCGCGGTAGATATGTTGGGGTTTCAACCCGTTGCCCATAAATACCAGCGGGGTGATAACAGCATTATTGCGTATAATCTTGACTTTTTCTTTCGGATTGTCGAGGTTCACTTTCCAACCGGGTTGCAACTCGATGATCAGATCGCCCCGTCTCAAATGGTGCGTACCTTGACGGAATTTGGCGGTTCCCTCGTTCCAGTCGCCCGTAAGCAAGCTTCTGCCCGTGGTGACGAGTTGTACGCCACTAAATTCCTGTATGAATTCGGCGGCCTTGTTCTGTAAAGTCGTCAAATCCAGCTTGGCGTCTTCTATCGCCTTGCGGTTCAAGTAGATCTGGTTGTTGTAGTATCCTTGTACCCAACTGGTATGTTGGCCGTAAATGGCCATCAAGTACATATTAAGCAGGGCCAGACAACGTTTCGGGTGGAACTCGCCACCGTTCACCATCAGGCCGTCCGGATAAGACTCCTCGCTTTTATAATAACCGGAACCGGTGAAGACTACCAATGTATTGGCCAAGCCCACTTTCTTGTCGATCGTATCCAGTAGCTTCTCGATATCTTGATCGAGTTGATAATACGTATCTTGAATCTCCCGGGTGTATTCCTTGCTCATCGTACCCCGGTAATTGCCCGCGTAGTACGTGATAGACAACATATCCGGGCAACTGCGTGTACCAAACCCTCCGTACTCTAGGAACTGGAGGGCCAAGCGATTGATCTCCTTATTGATGAACGGAGAGGTCTTTAGGTTCGGATAGCAGTTCGCGAACTTCTCGCTGAACGTATAGCGGAAAGGAAGATCATCCAATACGTAAGGAAAGGCATCGTATTTCTCCATCGGAAGGGTAGGAGTCCATACCATGGTTTCTAAGCGTGACGCCAAGGATTCCGGGCCGTTATTATAGCGGTCTACGTACCAAGGGATTCCCTTGTAGTACGTCGTGGTAGCCCATTTCCCGTTGGTGTTATCCATCCAGAAAGCTCCGTTGGCCGCATGTCCGGCGGAAAGGATGGCGCTCTCGGCATCCGGGGCGATGGAATATACGTCGCTTCTTCCTTGAGAGGCGATTTTCAACTCGTCGCCGATCGTGGAACTGAATAAATTCTTGGGCGAATAATTCTCTTTCGTGTAATTACCCAGATATTCAGGATCATTTAAGATCGAGACCTCTTTCTCTTTCTCGAAATCAAACGTCTTATCTCCGGCGATACCGCTGAAGCAAGGGTTGCTTCCGGTAAAAAGAGTCGCGAACGCGCTGGCTTGGTCTATGTCGGAGAACTCGAAGCGGATATTGTTATACACCAACCCCTCGTTCATCAAACGCTTGAAGCCACGTTCGCCAAATGTATTATAAAAGTATTCTATATAGTCGCCCCTTAGCTGATCCACAGTAATACATACCACCAATTTGGGGGTACGTTGCTGCGCCTCAAGGTTTGTTACCACGAGGATAGCGATAAGTGACGTTATAATTTTTCTCATCCGATTCTCCATATCTTTCTGTAAACACCCCAACCCGAACGAACCCAAATCGAGGCTACAAGCGGAATAAAGGCACTGTTTAGATGTTGCGGAATGAAATACCATCCCAGTAACATCAGCGTAAGCGCCGCAAAGTTAATAAAATGATAGTAATATGCAGCCTTCTTCAGCTTTTTTACGCAAAACAAAATAACAGCGATCAAATCGAGCGGCTGTAACCATACCAAAGACCAGTTCGGCCACGTGCAGGGATGGACGGATATGAAGCTAAGAAAGAAGAGGATGACACCTCCGGCTCCGGCTACCGAGAAAAGGACACAATCCACCCACAAGAAGTATTTTTTTTTGCGCCATTCGATCCAAGTAAGCCCTAAAACGATTCCGAACAGAAGCCAAGCGCAGACTAAAGGGGTGAATAAATCCCAGATATCTTTTTCCAGCTCGTCGGCTTCCCCGGCTCCGATCACGTGGGTCTCGCTCACCAATGGGCGGATTGTCCCGTCCGGGCCCGTGATGGTGGCTTTAGAGAACGCTTCTTTTAGATAAGGGGGGAGGAAGAGCATCTCGTGCTGGGTGGCCTCCCGGTCGGTGGGGCTGCCTAGCGCTAGGTCGCATCCGAATGTGAGCCACGGATGGTTTCGGGTACAATAATTAATAAGATCCCGGAAGGTCTGGGATTGATAGGGATACTGATAATCGATGCTCCCGTTGATCTCCTTTTCCAATATCGCGGCAGGGCGGGTAGCGCAATTATCGAAGAAGAAGTTATAACGATATACCCTGTTCTCCGGCCTGTAATTAATAAGCAGGGCATCCCATATATGTTCTTTCTCTTCTTGGGTGAGGTTCAATACTTGTTCCGTGATATCGCTGCCCCGCATTTGGTACTCGATCACGTAGTCTTGGAAATCGGCTACTCCCAGTTTATAATCCGTCTCTCCTTTAGCGAATCGGTAGATAAAATTAGGTTTGGAGAAATCAAATATACCGTAATTGAATATATAATCTATATTTTGCTTGGGATCGTATATGCGTAGAGCGGCATGCCCGTACACGGTGAATACCTCTTCATCGTATGGTGCGCTGGTCATCAGACTGATACGGGCTTCCTCGCTCAGTTTGGGTTGCGCTATCGCCGATAGGGAAAGAATCCCCAGCAGGAATAGAAATATGCTTTTTGTCATTCTCTTCTTGATTATTTGACGCAAAGGTAGATTATTTTTCTTAAACAGTATAGATCGTTTAAGCATAACATATGGCTTTATGTCGAGAAAAGAGATAGCTTTGTTTTTATTATAAAGGGAAAAGGAAACTTGGTTACGTCTTTGATTATAAGAGTGTTGCAGTTTTTGTGGATTTTTTTTAAGAAACTTTAGTTTCTTCTAGGGAAAACAAAAGTTTTCCTATGAGGAAACAGAAGTTTCCCTTGCACAAAACTCTAGTTTCTAGCTAGAGAAACAGACGTTGTTTTTAGAAGGAGCATTGAGGAGATAAAACAAAATTAGGCGACCATCCTTATTTGGATAATCGCCTAATGCCTGATAGAGCGGTAGGCGAGGCTCGAACTCGTGACCCTCAGCTTGGGAAGCTGATGCTCTACCAACTGAGCTACTACCGCATTGCGAGTGCAAATGTATACAAATCTTTCTTTTTTTAGTAACTTTGGCGAGAAAATTTTATAAAAAAGAATTAAGTATGGAAAAACTAGTCTTGATAAAGGTAGGAGGGAAGATCGTTGAGGAAGAAGAAACGCTTCGTCAATTATTGAACGATTTCGCTGCTATCGAGGGATATAAGGTCTTGGTGCATGGGGGAGGACGCTCGGCTACCAAGCTTGCCGCCCAACTAGGGATCGAGAGCAAGATGGTGAACGGTCGCCGTATTACAGATGCCGAGACCTTGAAGGTCGTGACAATGGTCTATGGCGGGTTGGTGAATAAAAACATCGTAGCGGGCTTGCAGGCGTTGGGCGTAAACGCTTTAGGATTGACTGGTGCGGACATGAATTTGATGCGCTCCGACAAACGTCCCGTGGCAGAGGTGGATTATGGTTTCGTAGGCGACGTGAAAGAGGTGAATGCCGATTTGCTAGCCTCTCTTATCCATCAAGGTATCGTGCCGGTACTGGCTCCTCTTACACATGATAAGCAAGGCCATATGTTGAATACGAACGCTGATACGATAGCGGGAGAAGCCGCTAAAGCGTTGGCGAAACATTTTGAGGTGACATTGATGTTCTGTTTCGAGAAAAAAGGCGTTTTGTTGGACGAGAACGATGATGAGAGCGTGATACCGGAAATCGATCGTATAGCGTTTAAGGGATATGTAGAACAAGGAATTATCCAAGGGGGCATGATCCCGAAGCTGGAAAACGCTTACCAAGCGATAGACGCCGGGGTGAAGCAAGTGATTATTACGCAAGCCTCGGAGATTCACCAAGGAAAAGGGACGAGAGTCTTTTAAATAGATGAGGGGCTGTTTATGGCCCCTCACGTACATTATATAATAGGTCTATCAAAGACTCCGAATCTTGATATTACGGAACCAGATTAATGAATCTCCATGTTTTCCTTGTAATCCGATAAATCCTTTGGTCGGTAATTCGGCGAAAGGTTTGGGCAACCAACTTGGGATATCGCTTCCATCCGGGTTCTTGGTGCCGGAAGTCCATTTGCTCATATCCATTTCGGTAACTTTCTTTCCATTGAGGATAACCATGATATGTTGTCCGGCGCATTTGATACGCATATGATTCCACTCTCCGGGTTTTTTGACTACCTTGTCTTGCACGGCGCCTAGATGTCCGTAAATGGCTCCGCATTTCTCATACGGCTTGCCGTTTCCCCATTTTTCACAATGGTCGTCCGCTATCTGTATTTCTACCGAGTTGGGTATCCAATCCTTCGTGTCCGTACAGTAAACGACTACTCCGCTGTTCGTGCCCACGTCGGTCTTAAAATCAAGATCCAGCTCGAAGTTCTCATATTCATCCTTTGTCCAGATAGACTCGTCCTTCACGGCACCTAACACGCCATCAGTCTCGCTCCAAACTTCCGGATTGTAGTTGGCGTTTTCCAGATTTTTACCGAAGAGAGGCTTCCATTTATTGTTATCCGCCGCGAATGAGGAGAATGTACTTGCCACACACCATAAAGTAGCCATGGCTAAAAGAAAATGTTTCATGCTATTAGTTTTAAAGATTTACGTGAGGCAAATGTATTCATTTATTTTGGAAGGAACATAGTCTACGAAGAACGATTTTATTTACAAGTGAAAGCGAAATAGGTTGAAATGCTATGATTCTTAAGGAAATCTTCTTTTTTTTATCAAAGATCAAATAGTTTGTTAAAATGATATTAAAATCTTGTATAATCTTTATTGTTGTAAAATAGATTAACTAAAAAACACCTATTGCTTGATTGGTTTTGTGTTATTATGATATTGCTTATGTGTCAAAATATACATTTAATAGGTCTGGAAATGACGTTATGAAATATATTTGACTGTTTTAATGACACAAAATCATGGTATTATTTGTTTTTAACAGAAAATATTCTTTATATTTGCAGTGTGAGGATTAGGTGTATGTGTGATTGTATGTAAAAGTAAAGTAAATATTTTAATGTAATTTTATATATGTGCATGTATAATCCTGCTGTTTTAAACTAAGTTCTTCGTAAACTATGGTAAGTTATGTGTGAAATTTGATTTAAATAATTAATTGTTAAATAAAAAGCGTGTTTATGAGAAGGTTGACTTTTTTGTTATTATGCTTGTTTATAGGCATAGGAGTCGCAACGGCACAGACGATGAAGATAACAGGTAATGTTATATCATCGGAAGATCAGCAACCCGTGATCGGTGCGGCTGTCGTTGTGAAAGGCACTACGATTGGTACGGTTACGGACTTTGAGGGAAACTTTAGTTTAGATGTACCGAGAGACGCTAAGATGATCTTTATTTCTTATGTAGGATTGAAAACGAAGGAAGTACCTGTGGCATCCGTGATCAACGTTGTTTTGGACTCGGATTCAAAAGCGTTGGATGAGGTGGTTGTAACCGCTATGGGTTTGACTCGTGAGAAGAAAGCCTTGGGTTATGCCCTGCAAGAGGTGAAATCTGATGAGTTGACAAAAGCTGGCCAACAGAGCTTGGCGACCTCACTTTCCGGTAAGATCGCCGGTGTGCAGATTACTTCTCAAGGTGGACAGGTTGGTGCGTCGCAGAATATCGTGGTTCGCGGTAATTCCTCTTTTGGTAATAACCAACCGTTGATCGTTGTGGACGGTGTGCCTATCGCTAATGATAATGCGAAAGGTGCCACTGTAAACTTGGGTTCCGGCTTGAATGATATTAATCCGGAGGATATAGAGTCCATCTCTGTGTTGAAGGGTGGATCTGCCGCTTTGTATGGTATGCGTGCCGGTAATGGCGTTATCTTGGTTACTACTAAATCCGGTAAGAAAGACAAGGGTGTATCTATCTCTTATGAGGGTGATATCACGATTGACCGGGTTTATAATTTGCCTAGATTGCAGAATAAGTACGGACAAGGCTATTACGCTTCCGAGTATGATTGGAAGGAAGCGCAAGCGGGGGGATATTCTGGCGATTATCAAACTTTTGCCTTGGAGAATGGTTACAATTATGTAGATGGTATGGGTAGTGGTATCAACGATAACGCGGATGAGTCTTGGGGACCTCGCTTGGATATCGGATTGAATTTGCCGCAATACAATAGCCCGGTGATCGATGGCGTGCGTCAGGCTACTCCTTGGGTTTCCTGCCCGGACAATATCAAGAATTTCTTCCAAACGGGTTATTCAATGAATCATACGGTGGCTTTGTCTGCCTCTACGGATAAAACGTCTACACGCGCATCTTTATCTTTCCGTGATCAAAGCGGTACGACCCCGAACACTGATCAGAAGCGCTATGCTATGGCGGTGAACACGAAAATGACGTTTAATAAGTATATTGATTTCGACTTGTCTGCGAATTATATTCGCACGAAAAGCGCGAACTTGCCGGGTACGGGATATAACAGTACGAATGCTTTGCAGTCTATCATGCAGTGGTTTGGTCGTCAAGTTGATTTGAAGGATTTGAAGAATAATTGGGATCAAGTGGATGAGTATGGAAAATATACGCATTATAACTGGATACAGTCTTTCCATGCGAATCCGTATTGGACATTGAATAAGAATACCAATAGTTATGATCGTAATCGTTTCTATGGCAAGACCTCTTTGTATATCAAACCGACCGATTGGTTAAAGTTTGAAGGTCGTATGGGCTTGGATCATTACGATTCTAATCAGTTCTCTCGTATTTTATGGAATATCGACTATCCGAATGGATATTTCCGTAGCTTCGACCGTTCGATGACTGAGTTTAACGCGGACTTTATCGCCTACGTGAACAAGAACTTCGGTGATTGGGCCTTGAATGGTTTGGCTGGAGCCAACTATCGTGATTATCAAACAGCTATCATGGGGACAGGTGCGGACGAATTGACCGCAGAGGGGTTGTTTACCGTAGCGAACGCTCATGGAACCCCGTACACCTTGAACGACCATGAGAAACGTCGTTCAAACTCTGTATACGCTAATGCCTCTATCGGCTACAAGAATATGGCTTATGCCGAGGTAAGTGTCCGTAATGACTGGGACTCTACGATCAAGGACGCTTTCTTCTATCCTTCTTTCAGTGGTAGCTGGATCTTGACCGAGACATTCCCCGGATTGCAAAATGGCGATTATTTGAATTTCTTGAAATTGCGTGGTGGTTGGGCAAAGATCGGTTCCGCAACGGACCCGTATCGTTCGAACGCTTATTATTCATTGATCAGTTCTTCGTTCAATGGTACTACATTGTTCTATAATCCGACAATCCTTCCTCCTACAAATCTTCGTCCGGAGAGCGTAAAGACTTGGGAAGTTGGTGTTGAGGCTAATTTGTTCAACAATCGTTTGCATATTGATGCCGCATATTATAATAAGGTGACGAGCGATCAGATCATGAATGCGAATGTGGCTACCTCTACCGGTTATACCTCTATGTATATCAACGCTGGAAAGATCAGCAACAAGGGTGTCGAGTTGCAGGTATCCGGTGATATCATCAAGAATCCGAAGGGATTCAACTGGACGGCTACGTTGAACTGGGCGAAGGATAAGAGCCGAATCGATGAGCTTTATACAGATCCCGTTACCGGACAGTCCTTGGACGCTTACCAAATCGGTAGTAGCTGGAGCGTGAAGAACTATGCTATGGTCGGTAAGAGCTGGGGTACTTTGGTAGGTACTGGTTACGTATATAATGAGGATGGCTCGATCTTGGTAGAGGATGGTATTCCTGTGTACGAGGCCGGAAAAGAGATCGGTGATGTTACGCCGAAGTGGTTGGCTGGTTTCAGCAATGAGTTCTCTTATAAGGATTGGAGCTTCGGTTTCTTATTGGATTTCCGTTTGGGTGGTGACATATATTCTGTTACACAAGCATTCGGTTCTCAGACGGGTATCTTGAAACACACGGCAGAAGGCGATTTGCGTGAGAATGGCGTCGTACTTGGCCAGAATTATATGACGGACAAGGTCTTCAAGACCGCAGATGGTAAGATTAATGATGTCGCTGTCAACGCGGAGGACTTCTTCTATAATTATTATACGATTTGTGAGATGTCTGTATTCGATGGTTCTTACTTGAAATTGCGTGAGGCTCACCTGACATATAATTTCCCGAAATCAATTCTAGAGAAGACTAAATGTATCAAGGCCGCTCATGTATCATTGGTTGGTACGAACTTGGCGTTGCTTTGGGTGCATAAGTCAAATATCGCTCATATTGATCCGGAGTCTACAAGTACCGGTGGTGATGATCCCGAGACTGCGGCTACAAGCAGAGGATTCAACTCTGGTGTAGGTTTTGAGTCCAACTCTTATCCTCCTTCTCGTAGTTTTGGTCTTAAGTTAGGTGTAACATTTTAATCAACATTAATCTGAGGAATTTAATATGAAAAGATATATCAAGAATTTCATGATGGCTATGATGGTCGGCGCTACTGTATTCGGTAGCTCGTGTACCGATTCGTTTGAGGAGGTCAATACAGACCCAGATAGCCCTACGGATGTGCCTACGACGAATCTTCTGGCGTATTCTTTATATTACACATCCTATCGTCTGTATGATCGGTGGTTCGCAATGGATGAGCCGATGACTTTCTGCGGATATGCTTCGAAGATGACTTATATCGACGAGTCCCGCTATAATTTCCGTACGGGTGTACAGGATACGAACTGGGAGTATTTGTATCGTATATTGAATAACCTGAAAGATATCGAGAAGCGTGCCACGTTTAATGAGACTCCTAATATGCTGAACGTATCGAAGGTTATGCAGGTTCATTTGATGCAGGTGGCCACGGATCGTTGGCGTGATGTCCCTTATACGGATGCCGCTAAGATGACGGATGGAATCTTGCAGCCGAAATACGATAAGCAAGAGGATATTTATCCGGGCTTATTGGCTACGTTGAAGGAAGCAGCGGATGGCTTTGCCGATGGTGGTAGTGATGACTTAGGCGAGGGAGACCTGTTATTCGGTGGTGATATCGAGAAGTGGCAGAGATATTGTAATTCTATGCGTCTTCGTTTAGCGATGCGTATCTCAGAGGTTTCCCCGGCGTTGGCTAAGGAGACCGTAGAGGAAGTTATGGGTAATCCCACTAAGTATCCGATCATGGAAAGCAACGATGATAATGCTTTCTTCTGGTGGATCGGAACAGACCCCAACTATTACGAACCGATGGCAGACGGTTATCGTACACGTAAGACGGAGTATTGTGCCGCAGACGTGATCGTGGATCATATGAATACACGTGAGGACCCTCGTCGCTCATCTTATTTCCAACCCACAAAAGAAAGTGTGGAGGCCGGTGAGCCTAAGTATGTAGGTTATACGATCGGGGCGAAAGCGAATGCGGTAGCTTCTAAATATTCCATTTGGGGAGCACGTTTCTTTACGGACTTGGCTGGTTTTTCTCCTTATATGCGTGTCGCTGAGCCTTGGTTCTGTGTCGCTGAGGCATCTATGTTGGGATGGAATACCGGAATCTCCGCAGAGGACGCATACAATAAGGCTGTTACCTATTCCATGGAAGAGAATAGCGTATCTGCCGAAGATATAGCGGATTACCTTGCGAACGCGGGTAAGTTCACGAATGATAAGAAACAGATTTATTATGAGGAATGGGTTGCCATGTTCAAGCAAGGAATGGAAGGTTGGTCATTGTATCGCCGTACAGGCGTGCCAGACAACTTGTATCCGGCTCCGGGCCGTCCGGCAAACTATTCTAATCATAACGTACCTCCATTCCGCTCTCCGTATCCTGATAAGGAACGTAATTTGAACAATGCGAATTGTGCTCCCTTCGATGCGGAAGTCGTGGATAATTTGTGGGGTAAACAAATGTGGTGGGATACACGTACAGGCGTTCATTAACTACTAGTTAACATAGACATACCAAGTGCCTGTATACTATAGAGGGGCTGCTCGTGATGAGTGGCCCCTTTTTTTGTCATTATGCTGTCATTTTTTAATAAACTATGTATCTTTGTCCGGCTTATTTAGAAAAAAGATGGAAAAAGAAGGAATGATGGTGGTCGATATTAAGAATATCGTTACTCGTTTGCCGGAATTGCGGTTTACGGCACCCGTGAATTGGAGAATTGATGAAGGACAGCAATGGGCTGTAATCGGTCCGAATGGCGCTGGTAAAACCTTGATAGCGGATATTATGCAGCGTAAATTCGCTTTTAAGGAAGGTGAGGTCGTGTTCTCCGGGGATGGTAAGGTGAGTGACTTTATCAAGAGCATAGCGTTTAAGGATATTTATTCGTTGGCGGATTGCCGGAATTCTTATTACCAACAGCGTTGGCATTCGACAGAGACGGAGGAGATGCCTATTGTCGAGGAATTGTTGAAGGAATATGCCGGCTCTGATAATTTAGCGAAGATATTGACTCTTTTCGGTATAGAGGATTTATTGCCTAAGCGGTTGATCTTCTTATCAAGTGGTGAATTACGAAAATTCTTGATTGTCCGGACGTTGCTTAGCCGTCCTCGTGTCTTGATCTTGGATAATCCTTTTATCGGCTTAGACGCTCCATCCCGGGATTTATTGGTAGAGATGCTGGGGCAAATGACAAAATTGAATGGCGTTCAAGTTGTCTTGTTATTATCTAACCCCAATGACATACCGGCAATGATCACGCATGTATTGCCTATCCATGATCGTACTTGCCTGCCTCCGCTGACTCGAGAGGAGTTTATGTCGGATACGGAATTAATCGCCCGTCTTTTTCCAACGGAAGGCATTCATGCATGCGAGGAAGTTGGTAAGGTTCGTTTACCTGTGGATATGAACAAGATAGCCTCTTTACATGAGGTGACTTTACGCATGGAGCATGTGAAAATACGCTATGGTAGCCGTACGATCTTGAAAGATTTGGATTGGGAAATCAAGAACGGGGAGAAGTGGGCGTTATTCGGTCCGAATGGCGCTGGTAAATCTACCTTGCTGAGTTTGGTTTACGCGGATAATCCCCAGTCGTATGCGAATACGTTGTATTTGTTTGATAGAAAGAGAGGTTCCGGGGAAAGTATTTGGGATATCAAGAAGCGTATCGGATATGTATCGCCGGAGATGCACTTATATTATAAGGAGAATGTCCCTACCTTGAATATTGTCGGTTCCGGCTTTTTCGATTCGATCGGCTTGTTTCGTAAGTGTAATGCGGAGCAAGAAACGGTAGCCTTGGAGTGGATGAAAGTTTTTGGTATCGAACATTTGAAAGACCGTTTATTCTTGACCTTATCATCGGGAGAACAACGTTTGGCTTTATTAGCGAGAGCTTTCGTGAAAGATCCCGATTTAATTATATTAGATGAGCCTCTCCACGGTCTGGATGTGAGCAATAAGAAAAAGGCGGCTGCTATTATCGAGCAATTCTGCGATCGCCCGGGAAAAACCTTGATTTACGTAACCCATTACCCGCATGAATTACCTGCTTGTGTAGACAAGCGGTTCGAGCTAGTGAAGCACTCGTGAGCGTACAAAGAAAAAGAGGATGTGCCGTGGTGAAGTGGCACATCCTCTAAAATCAATAAATACTTATGGATAAAGGATTAATATCCTGGGTTCTGTATCAACTGACCTCTTGATACGGTGATTTCTCCGATAGGAATTGCCATGATCGTACGGTAATCGCCCGGCTTAACCTCACCTACGAATTTATTGTTGACAGACTTGCCGTTACGCCAAGCGTCCCAAGCGGTATGTCCTTCCGTGAATAATTCTAGGCGTCTTTCCAGTAAGATATCATCCAACGTGATAGAAGCGACACCGGTATAATTCTCAATACGATTCTTGCGTAACGTATTCATATATCCGGCGGCCGCGGAGGTATCCCCTGCTTTTAGTGCGGCCTCGGCCGCTATTAGGTAAACTTCGGAAAGGCGCACGACCTTTGGATTGTTTACATAGATTTGCCCGTCACGTCCCTTATACTTTTGCGGATAGGTCCCGTCATAGCCATTATCGGTCTCTTTTGCGAATAATTCCGTACGGATATCTCCCGGATGCTTAGCCAGCTCTTCCAGGAAAGATTCAGTAGCGGCACATTCACCGTAGCCGGAGGCATGTGTAAAATAACCGATAGAGTTACGTTGCGCGTTATAATTTGGGGTAACTAAGATCTCGAATATAGCCTCGTTCGTTCCTTCCTTATCCCATGCGCCTATATATTCATCCCGTGTGTATAACTTATAAGGAGAGGAAGCGATAATCTCCTTACAGTCAGCCAGTGCCTCTTTATTCTTTTCTAAGTAAAGGTAAGCGCGTGCGCGGATCGCTAAAGCCCCCCAATAATTGATGTGTCCGGTTTGTTTATCTTTACTCAAAAGAGGCAATGCGGTCTCGATATCTTTCAATATCTGGTCGTATGTCTGCTGTAAGGTCGCCCGGGTCCCGATATAATCCGTGGGATAAACCTCTGTGGAGAGTACGATGCCCAGATCGTTCATATCTGTTGTTGATGGTAATTTAGCGAATACTCTGGCTAAATCGAAATGATACAAGGCGCGCATAGCGTATAGTTCTCCTTTCAATATGTCTACATCCGCACCTTCAAGATTCTCGGCGGCGGCTAATACATTATTAAGGCGAGCTAGACTATTGTAGAATAATTTATAGAAACTATAAACCATCTCATCGTTTTTACCTGTTTGGTAACGATACATGGGGCCGGCATGATTCACCGTGGAGATAGATTGGAAATCCCCACTTCGTAAATCGGCCAGCAATGTGAATTCCGCTCCATACGAGCCTACCTCTGTAGCCTGTTGCTCGTATACGCCATTCACGGCATTTGTCAAATCGGCTACGGAAGAGATTGCGTCTATCGTAGGTAATTGGGTAGATGATGTCTTTTCTAGGACATCATCGCAGGAGGCCGTTAATAAGGCGAACGCTAGACCTACTAAATATATCTTTTTCATATAGATTCTATTTTAATAAATTATAATGTGATGTTTACACCAAAGACAAAGCTTTTAGAGACCGGGGTATCTACCTGGCGATAACCATTCAAGGGAACATCCGGGTCGATGCCTTTTGTCTTTGCCCAGATCATGAACGGATTATTCGCACGGAAGTACACACGCAGATTACTGAATATGTTTTTCAATACCGGTACATTGTATCCCAAGGTGATTTCACGCATACGGATATTGTCAGAAGATACGATGGTACGACTGGAGAAGCGATCCGAGCGATATGGATTCTGGTAGATAGGCTTCGGGTATAAGGCGTTGTCGCCCGGGTTCATCCAATAATTACCCGCTACGCTCTTTTCTAGGTTGAATGAACCTAAACGGAATCCGTCATGATGGAAGAAGTAGTTCGGATAATCGAATATATCGCCACCAAATTGATAGGTAATCAAGAATGAAAGATCGAAATCATATAACCGGAACGTGTTTGTCAAACCTCCCGTTACGTCGGGAATGGCTTTGCCTACGATTCCTTTTTCAGCCTCATCGTACTTGTTCACTACTCCTTTGCTATGATCGTTTGGATCTTTCCAGAATTCTCCTAGTCCTGTATCCGGATTCACGCCTTTCCATTCCGGCAGATAGAAAGTATACATGGATTCTCCCTCTCGGTGCAGATACATATCGCCGTCTCCATATTCGATGTCGTTATGGTTCGGCAATTCCTTGATCGTCGCCTTCTGGAATGTAAGGTTGAAATTCGTGTCCCATGAGAAGTGCTGATTCTTGATGTTTTGGGAATTTACCTCTATCTCGATACCGCTATTGCGTAGCTTACCAAGGTTTTGCCAGTTTTTCTCAAAACCTGTGACGATAGAAGTCGGGATCTCGAATAACAGGTCGGTCGTTGTTTTGTTGTAATATTCTACTGTCAGATTTACTCGGTTGAATAAGTTCCAGTCAAAACCCACATTCATGTTTTTGGACTTCTCCCAACCTAATTCCTCATTTCCTGCTTGATTCCAATAGATGGCGGAAGAGGGGCCATAACCACCAGAGAACGCATATAACGCTTGGTTCGCGTAATATGAGCCCGGCAAGTTTCCATTTGTACCGTAAGAGAAGCGAACTTTTAGATCAGAGAACAATTCATTGTCTTTAAGGAAATTCTCGCCACTGATGCGCCATGCGCCAGATACGGACCAGAAATTCGCCCAGCGATTATCGGTTCCCAAGCGAGAAGAACCATCCCGACGGAAACTGGCAGACAGATAGTATTTATTGTCGTAATTATAGTTGCCGGTAGCCAAGTAGGATACGATTCCGGAGCCAAATACTTCGCTGGATGCGCCATCTGGTTGTCCGTTTCCTAATTCCGGTAACTTGTCGGTTGAGTATTGTTTTGCCGTAGTATAGATGGCTGTCAGTTCGTCTTCTGTTACCTCGAAACCACCTAGGATGTCAAAATTATGAACATCGTTCCATGTATTAGCGTAGCGTAACGTGGAAGAACTTGTTAAATTGCGGTTCTCGTAAGTATAGCGAGATCCCAAGCCGCCTACGGCCTTACCGTCCACGCTGTTGGGAGACCAATACTCAAAGTGTTTCGTATCGATATAGTCGTAACCAAAAATCGTCTTGAACGATAATTGCTTGGAGAATTTTACGCCTAAATCAATGTTAGACATACTACGCATTACACGGGATTTAATCCATTGTTCCTTGCCCAACATTAGATGCGGATTGGAAGCGGCACCCCAGTTTGAGTCGGCGTTGTATGTACCGTCCGGATTCTTTACGGGAGCCGTCGGGTCTGAGGAGTACACCAAGCTCAGTGGAGAAGCAGTACCGATACCTTGATCTTGATTTTGCTGATCACGGAAACCATTTTGGGTAGTGAATGCGATCATTTGCTTAACACCGATAGTCAACCAATTATTTACTTGATGATCTAAATTGATACGACCGGAGAAACGTTCGAAATCGCTACCGATTACGATACCTTCCGCATTATTATAACCAAGACCTACATAGAATTGTGTACGGTCGTTACCTCCGTTTACGGATAATTGATGGTTATGCGTCAAGGCTGTACGGTAAACCTCATCACGCCAATTGGTATCCGTGTTACCCGATGGGTCGTTGAAGAATGCTTCCATGTCGCCTTCCTTGTCAATCAAGGCGTATGCTTGATCACGGTTGCCAGCGAGTCCGTTTAGGATATAATAATTGGAAATCGCTTCTTTTCCGTACAGGAGCAATTCGGAGGCATTCATTGTCTCGTACTGTTTTACAGCCATATTGCTCCAGCCGACCTCGCCATTGTAACTTACTTTCGTCTTGCCTCTTTTTCCGGCTTTGGTCGTAATGATGATAACGCCATTCGCTGCACGAGAGCCGTACAAGGAAGCTGCTGCGGCATCTTTCAACACCGTCATGCTCTCAATATCATCAGGGTTCAAGGAGCTTAGCAAACTGGACTGTTTCCCGTAGTATGCCATATCCGAGTCTGATTTTACAGGCACGCCATCCACGACATATAGAGGAGACTTGGCTGCGCTGATAGAGCCGACACCACGGATATTGATATCACCGGGAGCTCCTGGATCACCAGTGTTGGAGGTTACGCGAACACCGGACATCTTTCCAGAAAGAGCCTTATCCAAGGACTCTTTGGAGCCAGCTACGATATCTTCTGCGTTTACCGCTTTAGCGGATCCCGTGAAAGATGATTTTTTCGCCGTACCATAAGCGACAACCATAACTTCATCCAGCTCTGTCGCCGCCGTATTCAAAACAACTTTCATTACATCTTGGATTGGAGCTTCTTTCGCAACCATTCCGACGTATGAAAATACCAGAGTCTTCGCGGAACCTTGTCATTGCTTGTGATTATTCAGTAACGCTCAAGAAATAACTTGTTACAATTTTCATGCGATCATTTCTTTGCGGATCGGATTGCGAGAAGGCATTGGCTACTTATGCGTAAATAATTGAAAATAAGCGAATAATAATAACGACTATCGGCTACTCAAGTGAATAACTAACGGCTATACCTAGCCGCTAACTAACAGCTTGGGAAGTGAATAACTAATCACTTGAAAAGCCTTTCCTAGGTCTTTGGGTGTTGTAGAACTTATGACTTATATCGGAGCCGTCCTAAGTTATTTTTTAATGCATACCTAATATATATTCCTATTTTTCAAAATGTTAAAAATATGGTTCTTTGTTGATGATCTAAGCTGTAATATTTGGTGTACATATTACGGCATTTAAATTGTGGTTGAAAAAGTCTCCATATTTTCTACCCATTAGCCTTTTCTTGTTGTTTTATTGAAATTTTTTAATTATTTATTTGTTATAATAAATTTATTGTTACATTTGCATTCATACGACCCTTAAAATATAAGTCTTTGAATATCTATTGCGAATATATTATATAAGTTAAACAAAAAAAGAGTGTGTCTATGAACAAGTTGACTTATCTTTTACTTTGCCTAGTTTTAGGCATTGGATTGGCCACAGCTCAGACGAGGAAAGTAACAGGTACTGTTATTTCCGCCGAAGACAGTGAACCGATTATTGGTGCGTCTGTAATAGTCAAGGGTACTACTACAGGTACAGTAACGGATTTTGATGGTGTGTTCAGTTTGGATGTACCAAGTTCCGCGAAAACTAAGTAATAATAAAAAATAACCTATTATTCATAGGTTCCGCGAAGACTCTGGTAATTTCTTATGTGGGTATGATTGCTCGTGAGGTTCCGGTACAAGATGTGTTGAGGGTAGTCCTTCAGTCTGGTACCCAGAATCTTGAGGAGGTTGTCGTAACTGCGATTGGTATGAAAAAGCAGGAAAAGGCGTTGGGCTATGCAGCCTCTACTGTGAAGAGTGAAGATTTGAATGCCGCTAAGTCTGGATCAGTGATGTCAGGTTTGACTGGTAAGGTTGCGGGTTTGAATATTACTAGCGGTGGTGCTACAGGCTCTTCTCAGAAAGTAATCGTGCGTGGTATCAGTTCTTTCAGTGCTAATCAACCTTTGTATGTGGTGGATGGTGTGCCTATTATGAATGATTTCCAAGGTGAGGATTCTTTCTCTAACTCCGTGGATTTTGGTAACCAAGCTAATGACATTAACCCAGAGGATGTTGAGTCTGTAACAGTCTTGAAGGGTGCTTCCGCTACTGCCCTTTATGGTAGCCGGGCTGCTAATGGTGTTATCATGGTGACAACAAAACGGGCTGGGGCTGAGAGGCTTTCTGTTACGTACGATGGCTCATTTATGGGATCTAGCGTATTGCGTGTTCCTCAAACACAAGATCGTTTCGGACAAGGATGGGGATCTTTCGGACCTATGGAGAATGGTTCTTGGGGACCGGTTTTGGATGGTCGTGATCATATCTGGGGACCTTACTCAGACGGCTCAGAAGGTTTATTAACTCCGCTTTCTAAGCCTTTCTCGTATGTAAAGAACAATCTTCGTGATTTTTATGAAACTGGTTTTGAGACGAATAATAACGTCTCGATTCGTATGGGTAATGATAAACTTGGTTTTGTTGCCTCCTATGGTAATGTGAAGTCTGACGGTGTATTACCGGGTGACGCTGATTCATATGCTCGTAATACAATCTCGTTAAGAGGTAATATGAAATATAAACGTTTTTCTGCGGAATTAAACTTGAACTATGTCCGTAAAGATATCACACAAGCTGCTGCTGGCCAAGGAGATGATGGTGCAACGATGTTTTCTGAGATTTTGCAACATGCCGTGGATGTAGATATTAGCTCAATGAAAGATTATACGAATCCTTATTTTAATACGGATAACTTCTATACAGCTTATGCGGAGAATCCATATTGGGTGTTAGATCATAATCGTAATAAGTATCAAGATGACCGTGTCTATGGTAAGATCGAGCTTGCTTTTGAGATTATGAAAGGTTTGAAGGCGGTTGGACGTTTAGGTGGTGACTTTACGAACGCTACTCAAAAGAGATGGAATGAAAAAGTGACTTTCGCTTCAGGGTCTTGGAGTGAATTAGGTGGTAAGAAGCAGCAGCCCGGTACTTATACGGAACGTCGTGACAAGGTGGAGCAAATTGATGCGACCGCTTTCTTAAACGCGGATTATAAAATCGGTGAGGATATCGCTTTGAATGGTATGATTGGATGGAACTTGAATCAACAAACGAGTTCTTATTTGAAATCTTATCTGTATGGTTTGGAGCAACCGGGATGGTTTAACTTAGCGAATGGTGTTGATAAGCCCATGACTACGACTTACTCTGATAGACGCCGTTTGGTTGGTTTGTTCGCTCAAGGTGAGTTTGGTTACAAGAATTTCTGGTTTGTGAATGCTTCTATTCGTAACGACTGGTCATCTACTTTACCTCAAGGAAATAATAGCTTTTTCTATGGTGGCGTGAATACTTCATTGATCATCACGGATATGTTTGAGGATTTGAAATCTGATTATCTGAATTTCTTGAAGGTTCGTGCAGCTTGGGGACAGACTGGTAACGATGCTCCGATTTACCGTACTAGCAGTTATTTTACACCGACTCAAATCAGTTTAGGTTTTGGAGATTTATATTTACCTATTAATAATACATTAGGCTTGACAGAGTATAATCGTTTGCCGAGTATGGATCTTCGTCCGGAGATCACGACAGAATGGGAGTTCGGTTTAACAACGCATCTGTTTAACAATCGCTTGGATATTGATGCTGCTTATTATAATAAGAGTACGAAAGATCAGATAATATCTGCTAGTCTGGCTCCGGAGTCTCGCTATACGTCTATGACCCGCAACGTAGGTAAGATTGCGAATCAAGGTGTCGAGTTGGCAGTGAATGGCATTCCTGTTCGTACGAAAGATTTCGAGTGGGGATTAGGTTTTACTTTCAGTAAGAACTGGAGTGAGGTGAAAGAGTTATGGGATGATGTAACTGAGTATAAATTGACAAGTTCCTATCAAGTGGATTTCGTTGCGGAAGTAGGTCAGCCTTTGGGCGTTTTCAAGGTTCCGGCTTTGGCCACGACTGATGATGGTAAGGTGATCGTTGATAATAACGGTATGCCGACAATTGATGCTAGCAAGAAAGAGATCGTAGGAACGTCTACACCTAATTTCTTGATGGGCTTTAATACGCATTTCACATGGAAAGGGATTACTTTATCAGCGGTATTAGATTGGCGTAATGGCGGTGAGTTCTATTCATATACCTCTCAATTGCTTACATTTGCCGGAAACTCTACTTATACGGTGTTTAATAATCGTGAACCATTTGTGGTTCCTAATTCCGTGAAAGTCGTAAATGGTCAATACGTAGAGAATGATATACCTATCGTACATTGGGGAGGTGCTTCTAGCGCTGTTAATACCTACTATAATAACGCCTCCAACTACGCTCAGTATAGAAATTGGATTTTACCTAAAGATTACTTGAAATTAAGAGAGATTACACTTTCTTACTCTTTGCCGAAAGCATGGTTGAAACAAACCCCATTCTCTATGGTTCAAGTTAGTTTGATCGGACGTAATTTATTTATGTGGACCCCGAAAAAGAACAACTACGTAGATCCGGAAGGTACGAATTATGGTAATGACATCTTGTCTGAAATTGGTGAATTTGGTGCGGCTCCGACAAACCGTACGTTTGGTGGTGGTATTAAAGTTGTATTATAATAAGTAACTTTAAAAAGTAAAGATAGTATGAAAAGAAACAATTTAATATATACAGGACTGGTTAGCTGCTTGTTGATGGCGACTACAGCTTGTTCCGATTATTTGGATATTAACCAGAATCCGGAATATCCAACGGAAGCCTCTTCTTCTACTTTGCTTCCTTCTGGTATCGCAGGAGTAGCAAGTATTGTAGGTGGTACTTACGAATTATATGGTAGCATGTGGTCTCAGCAATGTACGCAGGGACATACATCCAACCAGTATAATACATTGGTTAACTATACGATAACTAACGCATCCGATTCTCGTTTGTGGTCTATACCTTATTCAATAGCACTGCCAGACTTGGATTTGGTTATCAAAAGCTCTGAATCGGCTCAAGAATGGAATTATTGGGTAATGGGTAAGACTATGACTGCCTTTATGTATCATATCCTAGTGGACTCTTATGGCTCTATTCCTTTTACAGAAGCTATTCTTGGGAATGAGAATACTACACCGAAATATGATGACAGTAAGACTGTGGTTTATCCGGGATTATTAGCGATGTTGGACGAGATTATCGCTAAAAAAGCGGAAGCTACCGCAGGTGGTTTGCCTTCGGTTACAAAACAAGACTTGGTGTTCGCTGGTGACGTGAATAAGTGGATTCAATTTGCGAAGAGTTTAAAGCTAAAATTGTTGATGCGTGATTTCGATACGAATAAAGCTGCTATCAAGGCATTGCTCGACGAAGGAGATTTGCTGAGTGTAGACGCTAAGATGGACTGTTTTCAAGATTTGGAAAATAAATCAAATCCATTGTATGAGAATGACCGTCGTAAATTGAATTCAACTGTAAATATTCGTGCGTGCGCTACGGTTTGCGATTATTTGAAAAAATATGAGGATCCTCGTTTAAATGATTTTTATTCACCTAATACGGATGGCTCCGGCGAGACAACAGCTTTGAAGTATGGTGACCGCCCAAACTCGGTAGCGGTAACAACTCGTATGATCTCTGTGGCTAAGCTAGGTCCTACAGATCCTGTTTATTTTATGTCTGCTGCTGAGGTAGCGTTCCTGCAAGCGGAAGCTTACGCTCGTTTGAATGATGTGGCTAAAGCGAAAGTGGCTTATGAGCAAGGTGTGAATTATGCGTTTGAACGTTGGGGGTATTCTGCTGCCGAGTTTGTTTCGGAAGGTGCTCCTTATGCTTTCGATAGTACGGACCAAAATTCAATGCTTACCTCTATTTTGACCCAGAAGTGGATCGCTTCCACTCGTTGTCAAGCATGGGACGCATGGTTTGATATCAATCGTACCGGTATTCCTGTTTTAGGGACAAAGCATGTGGATGAGGAAGGATATATTTGGGGGCAGTTGACTCCTTGCATTGGTTCTGCGTTGGCTCCGGGTGAATATCCTCGTCGTTTATTGTATCCGAAGTCATCTTCAGACTATAACCCTAATACTCCGGCGGTAGTTCCGTTAGCGGAAAAACAATGGTGGCATAAATAAATGGGTGTTATAAATGTATATTAATCAGAAAAGCTTTTTGAATATGAAACAGATAAATAAATTACTGGTTATCTTATTGGCGTTGGTCACCTTTTCTTCTTGTGAGACTTATGGTGATTACGAGATAGAATACACGGCTATTTACCCTTTATGTGGCGAATGGGTAGTTAATGTTACAGGTGAGGATGGTGGTGTCTTGGCGGAAGGTGTGACCTGCAATACTTACAATACGACTGATGATGCCACGGATAAGATGTGGATAAAAATGAGTGTTGCCACAAACGACTGGGGAGTACGTGGCAAGATTCATTGCGATGTCACTTCTAAATCTTTTGATGGGGATGGTATCGCTAATCTGCTCCATGCGGATGATGGTATAAATTCTACTGTAACCTTCAATATCTCTGGTAAAGTAATTGTGGATGGTTATACTACTCAAGCCAATACAAAAGTGGATGCCATTGAATTTACCTTGACTCAAAATGGAAAGTCGATGACGGTTAAGGGATTCCGTAAAACAGGTTGGGAAGGTGAAGATTATTGATATGATTTAATATCTCGAAAAGTAGGAGAGGCCTGCCATGTATTTGGTAGGCCCTTTTTATTTACTTGGATATATGGTTTTTTATTAGTAGGTAATCCGTGATAACAAACTTTTAGTTTGTAGATTGTGCTACAAAGAACTTATTATTGTTCCTTCGTGTTTACAATCAGATAATATATAAATGTATCATGGAAAAAGTAATTTACAACTTAGTGTTTAATCGAAAAAAGCAATTGAATGCGGAAGGAAAAGCTTTGATTCAAGTAGAGGCCTATTTGAATAGGCAAAAGAGGTATTTTTCAACGAAGGTTTATGTGAAACCTTGTCAATGGGACAACAAGAGACGTTCCATAAAGAATCATCCGAATATGGATGCGTTAAACCTGTATCTTCAGAACTATGTTATGGAGTTGGAGAGAGATGAGCTGGAGAAGAGACAAGCGAATAACGGTTTTTCGTTGAAGGATCTGCGTGAGGAGGCTTCTTCGACATCTACGTCTTCCTCTTTTCTTGTTTTCATGCGTGAGGAGATTTTACATAGTAATTTGAAAGAATCGACATTAAAAAACCATTTGTCCACTTTGCATGTTCTATCCTTATATAAAAAGGACGTTCTGTTTAAGGATATTAATTTCAATTTCTTATGCGATTTTGAATATTTCTTATTGAAGCAGGAGTATCATCGAAATACGATCGCTAAACATATGAAGCATTTGAAACGATATATCAACTTGGCGATTAATAAGGAGTTGTTCGAGTTGCACAAATATCCATTTCGGAAATATAAGATTAAATATCAAGAGAGTAAGCGTACTCATTTAACGCCTGAGGAGTTAGGTCGTTTGGAAAACTTAAAGCTGGATGGGCAGCGTACATTGCGCCGGTGTCTGGATATGTTTTTATTTAGTTGCTACACGGGATTACGTTTCTCAGACATAGTAAGTATAACGAAAGAGAACTTTTTGATTATTGATGATAAGGTTTGGCTGGTTTATTCATCGGTGAAGACAGATGTGAGTGTCCGTTTGCCGCTATTCCTCTTGTTCGAGGGTAAATCTTTACCTATCTATGAGCGATATAAGAATGCGCCGAGAACCCTGTTTGGTGTTCCCTTATCCTCTAATTCAAACGTGAATAAGCAATTACGCCGAATCAGCCAATTGGCAAGTATTGATAAGAAGGTATCTTTTCATACGGCTCGGCATACAAATGCTACCTTATTATTATATAATGGAGCGAATATAACTACGGTACAAAAGTTGTTAGGGCATAAAAGTGTTCGTACTACCGAGATCTATAGCAATATCATGGATATGACGATTGTCCGCGATCTTGAGAAGATTGAGACACGATTGAAGTTCGGCTAGAATGTGGATTTATAAGAAAGGAGAAAAATATCATTAAGATATTCTTCCCCTTTTTTGAATGTTGTCACTCGTTATGCTTTTATATATTGATTAGCGAGTTCCGCCAGCCCACCATACGTTTTCGGTAAACACATACTGACCATCACCATAAGCAGCTTGTATATTAGGATTAGTCGTAGTATCATCATTACCATACGGACATCTTAACGGGAACTTACCCGGATTTTGCAAGCCATAAATATCCTCACCCAAGCTCTTCAAACGACGTACGTCATTATAGCACTCGGTAGACTCTCCATCTGCGTTCCAGAAAGAAATATATTTCTGAATCATCGTCTCTTTCAAAGGATTAGCATCGAATAAGGGAACGACATTCTCATCAAAGTAAGAAGCGGCCTCCTCCGGTGTCACCTCGTTTGTTACATTCAAGAAACCTCCCCAATAATCAGAAGCGAGGGCAGACTTGATATTAACCTCCATATTAGCCATACCTGCGACAACAGCCTCTTTCAACACTGCTTTTGCCTCATCCTTACGATTTAAACGACACAAAGCCTCTGCCTTCAAGAACAATACCTCATGATAACTTAAGATGTGAGTCGGAGCGGTTTGAGCTGCACAGAACATGGAAACAGTATATTCTAACTGACTTTGCACTAAATCACCATTATGAGCAAGATTCAATAATGGATCATCCTTAGAAGCAATCATCGTTTGGCTGTTAGCCTCCACATAGCAACGTCTGATACGCGGATCATTACGCTCATTCAATTTATCAAACATACTTCGGCTGGCTACTTCACCTAAACGAGAATAGAATACTCCGAAAAATGGGTTGATATTAACACCCACACCATACATAGCATAGCTACATTGCTCGGCTGCCGAGGTGTACGACTTGGAAATATAATCCAACACCTTTTCCATATCGCCCTTAACATCAGCGCTACGTCCCATCAAGCGCATCGTATAACGAGCCTTCAAGCCATAAGCTGTCTTTAGCCAAGCCGAAGCGTCACCTTTATAAATCAAATCTTGATTAGACAGGCTCGTCAGATCTGATTTCTGAAGATCTTCAATTGCGGCATCCACATAGGCCATGATATCCTTATAAATCTCCTCTTGTTTATCGATAGCGGGAGTCATAGATACTGTATAGTCACAAGCCTCTTTCCAAGGTGTATCACCATACATATCTGTCAAGATCGCCAAATTGTAAGCCACGAAAAGTTCCGCAATGCCTTTTGTTATGAAGTTCTGCTCTTCTTCTGCGACTTTGACAGAGATCAAAGCATCTTTCAGTGTCGAATAGGTTCCCCCCCATGAGTTATTAAAGGTAGAAGCCGATGTACAAGAAGAACGGGTTTCCGCATAGTAGAATTGATTATGCGAACCTGTCTCATGTTCCACATACATACCACCATATAAATTGAAATCGCCGCTAACCACGCTAAACGCAGTCGAAGTCATGACATCCGTAAGGATCATCCTTGCGGGAACTGCTGTGGTATGATTATGATCTTTGTTGATCTCATCCATCTTATCCTCAGAGCAAGAGACCAAGGCTGCGGTGAAAACAACTCCCGTCAATAATTTTTTTGAGATATTTTGAAGTTTCATCTTTTGTTTCCTTTATTAGAATTTCACATTTAAACCGAAGCCATAGCTCGAAGCACCCGGCATAGAAAAGCGCTCGAAGCCACCGCCCATATTATTATTACCTTGAGAAGCCTCAGGATCCAAACCTTTCAACTCAGACCAAAGAATGATATTTCTGGCAAAAACATTTAAGTTCACGTTGATTCCATTCTTATCCCATATCGGATAACTAACGGACAACTCACGTAGTTTCAAGAAACCACTGTCATAGATACCAGCTTCGGAAATAAGCGTCATGCGGTCATAATATGATAAAGCGTCTTCGCCTTTGATATCTATGTCATTAGCTACATAGGAACCATCTTCCAACTGCTTTACAGCCGGATGACTAAAACGGAAAGTCTCGGCCGTACGACTTTCAACAGACTCCATACTTGTACCATAATAGTTCAACGTGTTCAATGTACCGCTATACATCTGTCCACCACATTTCCAATCGAACGTAGCGCCGATACGGAATTTGTAGATCTCAAAATTAGTATTGAAACCCAAGAGGAAATCCGGGGAAACCTTACCGATCACACCCTCACTACCGATCTGAGGCAAGCCATCTTCGTCTACGACAATGTCACCGTTGTCATTACGCAAGAAAGTCGTACCATAGATTACAGGGAATTTATCGCCAATATTCGCACGTACCTGCGGATCAACGAAACCTCCCAAGAAAATACTCTCTACACCCGGAGCCAGCTCATCCACGTAGTTATCGATCTTAGAGAAGTTAAATGCCATATCCCATTTAAAATTCTTCGTATTGATCGGATTGATTCCCAACGTAATCTCATGAGCGTTCGTATGGATAGCGCCACCATTGGTTACTAATTCTGCAGAGCCTGTAGAACCAGCCAAAGGAACCTCAAATATCTGATCTTTCACATTCTGCCGAGAGAAGGTATAGTTCAATGAGAACAGACCATTCAAGAAGGTCAAATCCACACCTAACTCATAAGACTTCGTGTTCTGAGGTTTCAGATTCGGATCATACACACGAGCATATGGAGTGAACGCCGTAATTCCACTCATAGGATATTGTATAGGCGTAGAACCATAAAAACCACCACCGTAAACAGGTGTAGTATAATAAGAATCATAATAATCTCCAGCCTGTCCTACTTCGGCGTAAGAAGCACGTAATTTACCATAAGTCAAGACATTATTCTTCAATGGTTCTAATTCTGTGAAAATCCAGCCCAAGGAAACAGATGGATAAGTGAATGAGCGGTTGTTACGAGGCATATTAGATACGATATCGTTACGAACAGTTGCGTTGAAGTAAACCATGTTAGCGTAAGACAATGAAATGCTAGCAAAGTTACCAACTGTGCGTTTCCGGCGTAATGACTCGGATGCTACCATAGTTGTAGCATTATCTATATGATTCCAACCCGGGAAGTTATAGTTCGCTCCATAAGACTCGTAAAATTTCCGCTGATTCTCTACCAATTCATTACCAACAAGGGCATCGAACAACCAATCTTCATTGATATTCCAAGTATATGCAGCGGTCAACAAAGAGTTCAACTCCGTGATTGAATATCCATAGTGATCAATCTCTCCATAACCATTTGCATGTCCATAACCCCAAGAATCCGTATAATTAGTCGTATAAGAGTCCACACCCAATTGATACTTGACATCCAATTTGTGATTATCGGTATTGAACTTCGTAGAATATTTCAAATAAGTATTTCCAAAGAAACGTTGTGAACGTTCCAAGAACTCGTTGTTATCTACCGCCCAATAAGCTCCGTCAAAACCTGATGTGCTACGGAATGTATTTTGTGTATACGGGTCACCCTCAACATGACTTGGGATACCGGCTAAATCGTAGCTAGAAGGAGCTCCGTAAACAGTAGCTAAGATTCCATTATTGGCACTAGACTGCTTGCTGATCTTCGAATTTACATAGGTACCGGTAAATCCAGTAGACCAGTTCTTGTGTAATTGAGCTTCGGCACTCATTTTTGCGTTGTATCGGTCCATGCCTGTATTTGGAATAATACCATCTTGCGTAGTATTACCGATCGAGAAGGAATAGTTACCTTTATCAAAAGCTTGAGCTACATTCACGGAGTTACTCCATGTCGTACCCACGTTGAAGAAATCCTTGATATTGTCGTAAGCTTGTGGTTGAGCCCAAGGGTCTAATCCCGCAGCGGCCCGCTGAGGTACATAATACATACCTTCATGCTTACCATATTGCTTGGTAAACTCATTATCCGTATTTCCTCCATAAGTCGGATCGTTAGGCAATTCGCTGATTAGTGGTCCCCAAGAAGTTGAAGCATACGGGCTATACTTACCATTTGTACCCTGCGCATACACTTTTTGGTATTCAGGCATCGTTGAAACCTTATCAAAAGATAAGCTGGTATTAAAAGCGACCTGAGGTTTACCTTTACGGGCTCCCTTTCCACTTTTGGTCGTAATGACAATTACTCCATTTGTTGCACGCATACCATACAAGGCAGATGCGGCCTGTCCCTTTAATATATTAATGCTTTCAATATCGTTTGGGTCGATATCCACCGCACGAGATGCAAAGTCCGTGCCGGAAACAGAACTACCGGTGTCCACATCAGCCGTTGAAGCGACAGGCATACCGTCAATCACATACAAAGGAGTATTATCCCCTGTAAAAGATCTGGAACCACGAATCGTGATCTTAGAAGAGGCACCCGGCATACCGGAAGAAGGAGAGATCTCCACTCCAGAAACCTTACCTTGTAATGCGCCAGACAAACTAGTATTAGCTCCTTTCGTCAACTCATCCGCTTTCACATCTTGAACCGCATAACCTAAAGCTTTCTTTTCCTTTGAGATACCCATAGCCGTAACCACGACCTCATCCAAGTTCTGGGTATCGGCTAATAGTTTTACATTTACATTAGAAGTGGCCGCAACTTCTTGAGATTTCATACCGATGTATGAAATAACCAATTGTTTACCATTCGCAGGTACTTCTAGTTCAAAGTTTCCATCAAAATCCGTGACTGTTCCCACGGTTGTCCCTTTTACGATAATAGAGGCACCGATCACCGGCTCTCCATCTTCCCCAATTACCTTACCGGTAACCTTCGAGGTCTGTGCCGAAACTACTCCTACGCTCATCGCAAGAAATAGTAGCACAGAAGTCAACTTTTTCTTCATAAACACACTTATTTATTAACTATATACTTAAAAATGTTTTCTCTGCATTTTAATGGTTGATTAACTAAGTTCATACAGAACTACTCCATTTTATGTTTTACGACATACCTATTAAATGAAAAACAATTACCATACAAGTTATGATACATTAAAAAAACGACATATTTTTATTAGTTTTAAGAGTTTCCTTTGATTTCTTAATTTGGAAGTATGAGAAAAGCCAACATAATCTCTGAAATATTCGCATAAGGTAAAATTATAAATACTTATATCAATAAGTTATATGCTCCAATATATCCTGTTTAAGTTATAATAAAATTCAATATAATTTCTATATAGCGTAACAAAACGTGTTGTTACGATTTAATTAAGATATAAAGAATTTTATTTCTAGTCAAAATGAAAATTTCATAACATATAGCTCATTACTAAGTAAATCGATCATTTCACTTGAGTTAGTTAAGAGTGAAGTTCTGTTGGCTATTGATATATTTCAAATTTAGCAGAAAAAAGATATTTTTCCACAATAATAAAATTATGTCAGTTTTTTCATATATAAAATATAATATTGTAATTTTTTTTCATTTGATTAGTATAACTAAAATATTGAAAATTGGTAGTTCTGTATGAACTATAGTCCACGAAAGCTTAATTGAATTTCTAGTTTAGTTTAAATAAAAAGAATGTGTCTATGAAGAAAAAGTTGACTTCTGTGCTACTATTTCTTGCGATGAGCGTAGGAGTAGTTTCGGCACAGACCTCGAAGGTTACCGGTAAGGTAGTCGGAGAAGATGGTGAGCCGGTGATCGGTGCGTCCATTATCGTAAAAGGAACGACTGTGGGAACAGTTACGGATTTTGACGGTAATTTTACTTTGGATGTTCCTAGTGATGGTAAGCAATTAGTTATTTCATACATCGGTATGAAATCCAAGGAGGTAGTTGTGTCTCCCAATGTAAATGTAACATTGATGTCTGATACCCAAAACTTGGATGAGGTCGTGGTTACAGCGATGGGTATCTCAAAGGAAAAGAAAGCTTTAGGTTATGCCGTGCAAGATGTAAAATCGGATGAGTTAACACAAGGTGCTAACACTAGTTTGTCTGGGGCTTTGCAAGGTAAAGTATCCGGTATCGATATCGCTTCCTCATCGGGTATGCCAGGCGCATCTTCCAAGATCATGATCCGTGGAGCCCGTTCATTTACAGGGGATAACTCTCCTTTGTATGTGATCGATGGTATGCCGATCGCATCTACGGCGGATGTTAATACGGATACTATGAATAATGGTAGTGTTAGTGGAGCTGACTATGCGAACCGTGCCGTAGACTTAGATCCGAACGATATCGAGAGTATCAACATCTTGAAAGGACAAGCCGCTTCTGCGTTGTATGGTATGCGTGCTTCTAATGGAGTGATCGTTATTACTACAAAGAGCGGAAAAGGTGCTCGTAAAGGAAAACCTCAGATCTCATTCAACACGAATCTTGCGTTTGATAAGGTTTCTACATTACCTGAGTTACAAACTGAATATGGACAAGGTAATGAAGGTGCTTATAACCCATATTCGGGATTTAGCTGGGGACCGTCTATCTCTGACTTGGCGAATGATCCTGTATATGGCGGTAATGTACAAAATGAATATACGGAAGGTGGATTGCATAATGGACAATACTATGTGCCTCAGCGTGCTGCGGCAGGATTGGATCCATGGGCTACTCCCCAAGCTTATAATAATGCGAAAGATTTCTTCCAGACTGGCGTTACTTGGAGTAACTCCGTGAATGTAGCTCAGTCTTTCGATAAAGGAAACTATTCATTCTCTTTGGGTAATACGACTTCTGATGGTATCGTTCGTTCTACGGGAATGGATCGTTATAACGTGAAGCTGTCGGGTGAGGCACAATTGCATGATAACTGGACGACTGGTTTTAACGGAAACTTCGTGACATCAAAGATCAAGAAGCAAGGAACCGCTAATGACGGTGTTACCGCTACGGTTTATACGGCTCCTATCAGTTATACTATGGCGGGCATACCTTCCCATATCGAAGGTGATCCTTATACTCAGAATACGTTCCGTGAGAACTGGATCGATGATGGAAACTGGGCGTGCGACAATAATAGCTTTACGGAGAGATCTCAACGTTTCTTCGGGAATGCGTTCTTGAAGTATTCTACTAAATTTGGTACGGACAATCATAAATTGGATGTGAAATACCAAATTGGTGATGACGCTTATACGACCAATTACTCTGATATTTACGGCTACGGTACAACTGGTTATGCGAATGGTTATGCTAGCGAATACGGTTTTACGGTAAATGAGATGAACTCATTGTTGACGTTTACGTATAACTGGAATATCAATGAGGACTTCGTATTCGATGCTTTGTTGGGTAATGAGCTTGTAGATAAGCGAATCAGTAATACTCAAGCCGTGGGATATAGCTTCAACTTCCCGGGCTGGAACCATTTGAACAACGCTTCTGTATTCAACAGCTCTCATGAGTATAAGAGAAAACGTACGGTAGGTAACTTCGCTAGCTTATCTTTGGCTTGGAAGAATATGCTTTATTTGAATGTTACGGGACGTAACGATATCGTGTCTTCTATGCCGAGAGATAACCGTTCGTTCTTTTATCCTTCCGTATCCCTTGGATGGGTATTCACGGAAGTGGAAGCCTTGAAGAATGATATCTTGACATTTGGTAAGATCCGTGGCTCTTACGCAGAGGTAGGTATGGCAGGAGAATATGTGCCGTCTTATTATTATACGCCAAGTTATGGTGGTGGTTTCTTCCAGGGAACACCTATTATGTATCCGATTAATGGAAATATGGCGTATATTCCTTATTTCGTGGTTTATGATCCGAACTTGAAGCCTCAGAACACGAAGTCTTATGAGCTTGGTGCTGACTTGACTTTCTTGAATGGTTTAGTTTCATTGAATTATACGTATTCTCGTCAGAACGTGAAAGACCAAATCTTCGAGGTGCCTTTGGCTGGCTCCACAGGTGCTTCCAGTATGATGATGAATGGTGGAAAGATGCACTCAAACGTACATGAGATTACATTAGGTATCTCTCCGGTTGATACGAAGAATTTCAAGCTGGACTTCGCTTTTAACTTCTCAAAGATCGACAATTATGTAGACGAGTTGGCTCCGGGCGTAGAGAGCATTATGTTGGGTGGTTTCGTGACTCCTCAAGTACGTGCAGGTATCGGCGATAAATTCCCGGTAATCTATGGTGTTGGTTACAAACGTGATGGCGAAGGACGAATTGTAGTAAACGAAAAAGGTATACCAGAGGCTGGTGAGACCCAAGTAATCGGTAAGGTTTCTCCTGATTTCCGTTTGGGTTTCAATACGAATATCGAGTTGTATAAATTCCGTTTGGCTGCTGTATTTGACTGGAAGCAAGGTGGACAAATGTATAGTGGTACGGCTGGTGAGACTAACTTCTACGGTACAAGTAAGTTATCTGGAGAGGTTCGTAAGAGTGATAAATATCATTTTGACTATGCTGCTGTTGAACAGAAGGGCGTAGATGCGGATGGTAAACCTATCTATGTTCCCTATACGGGTGGAGTGAAAGGATCAGATGCAGAGGAGTATTTCAAAAGCGTGAGGGGCATTGACGAAGCCTATGTCTATGACAACTCGTTCTTGAAATTGCGTGAACTTTCATTGTCATATCCTGTATATAAGAAAGATAACTTGAATGTAAACGTGAATGTTTTCGCCCGTAATATCATTGTATGGTCTGAGATAAAAGGCTTCGATCCGGAGGCTACTCAAGGAAATAACAATATGGCTGGCGCTTTCGAGCGTTTCTCCTTACCGGGTACATCTAGCTACGGTTTTGGTGTCAACGTAAATTTCTAATTTATAAAGAAGACAGATATATATGAATACAATAATAAAATCATTTAAAGGGTTGGCTGTTATGTCGGCCGTATCCTTGGCATTGGCTGGATGTTCCGAGGATGTAATGGATCGAATTAACCAAGATACGAGCCATACAAATAGCGTGGATGGCAAATTTATCTTGGCCGACTTGATTACTTCTACTGCATTTTCCAACGTTAGCGGAGACTTCAATACCTATTCATCTTCCTACGTGGAATATGAAGTGGGTATCGAAAACCAGTTATATAACGCGGAAATTCGTTTGAATGAGCCTTCTGCCTCTTCTACGTTTGAGAATACGTGGGGAAATGTTTATACAAGCTTGAAGAACGCTCGTGTTATTATCGGTCAATGTCAAGAAGGTAAGCGTGATGAGGGAAATTTAGTGACGAGAGGTATCGCTGAGGTCATGGAAGCTTACAATGGCGCTCTATTGGCGGATATATTTGGAGATACACCTTATAGTGAAGCTTCTTTATTGGATGAGAATGGCTCACCGGTGAATATGAATCCTAAAATAGATAAGCAAGAGGAGATTTATGTCTCTATAATGGCCTCCTTGGACAAGGCGATCGAGGATTTGAATCAGTCTGATCGTTCACCGGTTGGTACGTATGATTATTTGTATAATGGAGATGCCGAGAAATGGATTAAATTCGCTTATGGTTTGAAGGCTCGTTATACGATGCGTCTGATCAATCGTTCCACGGATAAGCAAGCTGACTTGAATAAGGTTTTGGACTATGTATCAAAATCTTTTACTTCTGCGGATGACGAGGCTGCATACGCTGTCTATGATGCGAATAATATCAACCCATTCTTTGGTTACTTCGATTCTCGCGCTGGTTTTGCCAATAGCCAGAGCTTGACGGACAAGTTGATTGAGCGTAAAGATCCTCGATTGGAAAGAGTGATGCTTTCTCCTACTACGGCTGACAAGAAACGCATACAGGTTACAGGCTCTGCTGATAAGAACTTAGTTCCGGCCCCGAATGGTACTCCTGAGCAGAATATGCAGAAATATGGTGTTTCCGCCTTTGTATATTCAAACACGGCTCCTACGATGTTGATGAGTTATCATGAGTTGAAATTCTTGCAAGCTGAGGCGTTATGTCGCTTAAACCGTACGTCTGACGCCGAGAAAGCGTTGAAAGAGGCGGTAGCTGCCGGAATCGCAAATGCTGAGAGAAGTGTCTCTTCTGCTATCACTTATATGGGTAGCAAAATGGTCGTGAATTCAGAAAAAATGACAGAGGAGACGGCCAATACATATTTCGATAACCAAGTTAAACCGTTGTTTGCTGTAAATCCTTTGAAAGAGACCATGATCCAGAAATATCTGGCTTTGTGGGGGGCATCGGGAGAGGCTACCGAGACTTTTAATGATATCCGTAGAATGAAAGGATTAGGAGAGAATTTCGTGACATTGGCGAATACGAAAAAATTCCCTCTTCGTATGCCTTATGGTAATAGTGACGTGGTATCAAATCCGGAAGTAAAAGCCGCTTATGGCGACGGTCAATACGTATATTCAGAGCCTGTATGGTGGGCTGGCGGAACTCGCTAATCTAACATATATAATATAATGTATAGGGTGCCTCTCCGATTATGGAGGGGCATCTTTTTTTGTTATATATCTTACATGTTTTGATAGCTTCCCTTATCCCATTTCCTTGGAAGGCTTATTGGTTTTATATGGAAATATAGATCATCTAACAATTGGTGCATGATCATCTAACAGACGTTGCATGATCATGCACCAACTGTTGGACGATCATGCACCAGTTGATAGATATTTAATGCTTCAAGAAAGAAGGTATAATGTGTTAAGAAGATATCGCTAAAAGTATGGGATAAAAAGGATAGGGAATTAAGGAAATGTTAAATTTTCATTGTCATAATGTTAGTATATTATATGAGTAAAAGTGTATTTGTAGTGATTGTTCTTTCATTATGTCACTATTTCCTGTTGTTTAACATTCTTTTTATACGATAAATTTCTTGACTTATCCTTTGAAAAGTAAATAAAATATCCGACTTTTGCTTCCATGATGAGTCAACCATTAGCAGAGAGATTACGTCCGAAGACGTTGGATGATTATATCGGACAGAAGCACCTGGTAGGCCAGGGAGCTGTGTTGAGGAAGATGATTGATGCGGGACGGGTTCCCTCTTTTATATTGTGGGGGCCGCCGGGAGTCGGGAAGACTACCTTAGCGCAGATCATAGCGAATAAGTTGGATGCGCCTTTTTATACGTTAAGCGCGATCAGTTCGGGAGTGAAAGACGTGCGGGAGGTGATAGAGAAGGCCAAGAGCAACCGCTTCTTCAATACGGTATCACCGATATTGTTTATTGATGAGATACACCGGTTCAGTAAGTCGCAGCAAGACTCATTGCTGAACGCCGTGGAGACGGGCGTGGTGACGCTGATTGGGGCAACCACGGAGAATCCCTCGTTCGAGGTAATCCGTCCTTTGTTATCCCGTTGTCAGGTGTACGTGTTGAAATCGCTGGACAAGAATGACTTGCTTACGCTATTGCATAAGGCGATCGCCGAGGATGTCGTTCTGAAGGATAAAAACATAAGGCTGACGGAAACGGATGCCATGTTACGTTACTCGGGAGGAGACGCTCGGAAGTTGCTGAATATTCTGGAACTGGTGGTGTCTGCCGAGGAGAGTGACGATATTGAGATTCTGGATGAGAAGGTAGTGGAGAGGTTGCAGGAGAACCCTGCGGCGTATGATAAGGGAGGGGAGATGCATTACGATATAATCTCCGCTTTTATCAAGTCGATCCGGGGTAGCGATCCCGATGGCGCCATTTACTGGCTCGCCCGTATGGTGGCCGGGGGAGAAGACCCTGAGTTTATCGCACGGCGGTTGGTGATCTCCGCTTCTGAGGATATCGGATTGGCGAATCCGAATGCGCTTTTGCTGGCGAACGCATGTTTCGATGCCTTGAAGAAGATCGGCTGGCCGGAGGGCCGGATCATCCTGGCCGAGACGACCGTTTATCTGGCTTGCAGCCCGAAAAGTAATTCGGCCTATATGGCGATCAACGACGCTTTGGCACTTGTTAACCGGACTGGGAATTTACCCGTACCGCTTCATCTACGCAACGCGCCTACCAAATTAATGGCTGAATTGGAGTATGGCAAGGAATATAAATATGCGCACGACTACGAAAATCATTTTGTAAAGCAGGAGTATCTTCCGAAGGAAATTTTGGGCGAACGTTTGTGGAAAGGACAGGAAAATCCGGCCGAGCACAAACTAATTGAGCAAATGAGGCGCCTTTGGGGAGATCGTTTTTAATTGACATATTCTGATTGTAAATTAAAAAATGCTCGAAAAGTGTCGGCAAATGAGAAAAAATAGTTACATTAGCCGCCTGTTTTTGAAAAAATAGTTACTTTATTTATAATAACATTCTAAAAAGACATTGGTATGAAGAAGCACAATTTTTATGCAGGTCCTTCTATCTTGAGCGAGTATACAATTAAGAATACAGCCGCTGCGGTAGAAAATTTTGCGGGTATGGGGTTATCACTTCTTGAGATCTCTCATAGAAGTAAGGAGTTTGTAGCCGTAAACGACGAGGCACGTGCGTTGATCAAGGAATTACTGGATGTTCCGGCAGGCTATGAGGTTGTATTCATGGGCGGTGGCGCCAGCATGCAGTTCTGTATGGTTCCTTACAATCTGTTGAATAAGAAAGCCTCTTATTTGGATACCGGCACATGGGCTTCGAACGCTATCAAGGAAGCTAAGTTGTTTGGGGAGGTAGATGTTGTCGCTTCTTCCAAAGACAAGAACTATACTTACATCCCGAAGGGTTATGCGATCGCTGATGACTCGGATTATTTCCATTTTACTTCTAATAATACGATTTACGGAACAGAGATGCGTAAGGATCCGGATGTGAAGCAACGTTTGGTTTGCGATATGTCTTCCGATATTTTCTCTCGTCCGATCGATATTTCCAAATATGATATTATCTATGCGGGTGCTCAAAAGAACTTGGCTCCTGCCGGCGTGACTCTGGCTATCGTTCGCGTGGACGCTTTAGGACATGTAGACCGTCCGATCCCGACCATGTTGAACTACGCTACCCATATTAAAAAGGATTCCATGTTCAATACACCTCCTGTATTGCCTATTTACGCGGCTTTACAGACCTTGAAATGGTATAAGGAACAAGGTGGTATCGCCGCTATGGAGAAGAAGGATCTTGAGAACGCGGCGATCTTATACGATGAGATCGATCGCAATAAGTTGTTCCGTGGTACGGTAGCGGAGGAAGATCGTTCGATCATGAATGTTTGTTTCGTGATGAATGATGAGTATAAGGAGTTGGAGGACGAGTTCAGTAAATATGCTACTGCCGCTGGTATGGTAGGTATCAAGGGACACCGTTCTGTAGGTGGTTTCCGTGCCTCTCTTTATAACGCGATGCCGAAGAGCAGCGTGGAGGCTTTGGTAGCTTGCATGAAAGAGTTCGAGAAACAACATTAATTAAGGAGGATTCAGACATGGCAAAGATATTAGTTGCTACAGAGAAACCTTTCGCCGCTGTCGCTGTGAAAGGCATCCGGGAGGTAGTGGAAGGCGCTGGTATGGAACTGGCTCTTTTGGAGAAATATACAGAGAAGGCGCAATTGCTGGATGCGGTTAAGGATGCCGATGCCGTGATTATCCGTAGCGATAAGGTGGACGCTGAGGTATTGGATGCCGCTAAGAACCTGAAGATCGTGGTTCGTGCCGGTGCGGGGTATGATAACGTGGACTTGGATGCGGCTACTGCCCATAAGGTATGCGTGATGAATACGCCGGGACAAAACTCTAACGCTGTCGCCGAATTGGTATTCGGTATGTTGGTGTACGGGGTTCGTAATTTCTATAACGGAACTTCCGGAACAGAGTTGAAAGGAAAGAAATTGGGTATCTTGGCTTATGGAAACGTGGGCCGTAACGTGGCTCGTATCGCTAAAGGCTTCGGTATGGAGGTTTACGCTTATGACGCGTTCTGTCCGGCTTCCGTGATTGAGGCCGATGGTGTGAAGGCTGTAGCTTCTACGGCGGACTTGTTCAAGGCTTGCCAGATCGTTTCCTTGCATATCCCGGCTACGGCCGAGACGAAGGGTTCTATCAATTTCGAGTTGATGAATTCCATGCCGAAGGGAGCTATCGTAGTGAATACGGCTCGTAAGGAGGTGATGGATGAGGCTGGCCTCGCTAAGATGTTGGAAGAGCGTCCGGATTTCAAGTACTTGACAGATATTATGCCCGCTATCCATGCGGAATTGGCCGAAAAATATGCCGGTCGTTATTTCAGCACCCCGAAAAAGATGGGTGCCCAGACCGCCGAGGCTAATATCAACGCTGGTATCGCCGCCGCCAAGCAGATCGTTGATTTCTTGGTGAATGGCAATGAAAAGTATCGGGTTAATAAATGAGAATATCCGGTTGTAGAGACGGGTACGCCCCGTCTCTACATTGATACATAAACCAATTAGATTTAATTACCATGGCAAAAATAAAACCTTTCAAGGGAGTTCGTCCACCAAAAGAATTTATAGAGGAGGTGGTTTCCCGCCCCTATGACGTATTGAACTCGCAAGAAGCTCGTGCGGAAGCGGAAGGAAACGAGAAATCCCTTTACCATATCATTAAACCGGAAATCGATTTCCCAGAAGGGACGGATGAGCATGATCCGGCTGTTTACCTGAAGGCCGCCGCCAATTTCAATAATTTTCAGGAAAAAGGTTGGTTGGTTCAGGATCAGAAAGAATGCTATTATGTTTATGCCCAAACCATGAATGGCAAGACTCAATATGGGTTGGTAGTCGGGGCTTATGTTCCCGATTATATGAATGGCACGATCAAAAAACATGAGCTGACCCGCCGTGACAAGGAGGAGGATCGCATGAAGCACGTACGTGTCAACAACGCTAATATCGAGCCGGTATTCTTCGCTTATCCCGACAACTCAGAGTTAGACGCTATCGTAATGAAATATACGGCTCGTGAGCCTGAATATAATTTCGTGGCGAAATTAGACGGTTTCGGCCATACGTTCTGGATTATCGATGAGGATAAGGACATCGCTCGCATCACGGAGTTATTCGGGGAGATGCCTGCGTTGTATATTGCCGACGGACATCATCGTTCCGCCGCCGCTGCTTTGGTAGGAGCGGAGAAGGCCAAGCAAAACCCGGATCATAAGGGAGACGAGGAGTATAACTATTTCATGGCTGTTTGCTTCCCGGCCAACCAATTGACCATTATCGATTACAACCGTGTGGTAAAAGACTTGAACGGCTTGACCGAGGAACAATTCGTTGAGAGATTAACGAAAAACTTCGTGGTAGAGGAGAAGGGCTCTGCTATTTACAAACCGGGTGCCTTGCACAATTTCTCCCTGTATTTAGGAGGGAAATGGTATTCTTTGACCGCTAAGCCCGGTACGTACGATGACAATGACCCGATAGGCGTATTGGATGTCACGATCTCTTCGAACTTGATTCTGGATGAGATTTTAGGCATTAAGGATTTACGTTCGGACAAGCGAATCGATTTCGTGGGAGGTATCCGTGGCCTGGGTGAATTGAAACGCCGTGTGGATAGCGGTGAGATGAAGGTTGCCTTGGCTTTGTATCCCGTTACGATGAAGCAATTGATGGATATCGCCGATACGGGTAATATTATGCCGCCGAAGACGACGTGGTTCGAACCGAAGCTTCGCTCCGGTTTGGTGATCCATAAATTGGATTAAGTCTTATATACATAAATATAGCTTTGGATTGGGGTATAATCGTTGAAGATTATACCCTTTTTTATCCTTGTAACCTAGATATACGGAATAAATTGTATCTTTAGGACTTAAATAGTATCGCAATGGGTAAAATAAAAAATATAGTATTCGATCTGGGGGCGTTATCATAGATTTGGACCGGGATGAACCTGTTCGTCGTTTAATAGAGATTGGGGTCAAAGATGCCGATGGATTGATAGATCCTTACGAACAAAAAGGGGTTTTTCAAGATCTGGAGACCGGAAAGATCGGAGTAGAGGAGTTTTGTCGCTATTTACGGAAGCATACGGGTAAAGACCTTTCTTATGAGGATATTTGTTGGGCTTGGTTTGGCTTCATTGGTGGCGTTCCCCAATATAAATTGGACTACATATTAAAACTCCGTGAGAAATATCAAGTCTATTTATTGAGCAATACAAATCCGATCATACAGCTTGAATGGGCACAGACAAAAGAGTTTACGCCGGCGGGCCGTCCATTAAATGATTATTTCGATAAATTGTATCTCTCTTATGAAATCGGTGTCACTAAGCCAGATCGTGAAATTTTTGATCGCATGGTCTTGGATTCAGGAATCAGACCAGAGGAAACATTATTTGTAGATGATGGTAAGAATAATATCGTAGTGGGGCAGGAACTGGGGTTCCATACCTATCAGCCTTTGAATGGAGAGGATTGGAGAGGGAGGCTCGATGAAATACTCTCAAAATCATAGGATCTCTATTCCTCTTAATTAAATCTATATCATTGAAAATGACAAATACTACTTTAAATTTGGAAGAACTACTCTGTGGTGTAAACGAGCTAGTCGATACGCTTTGGATCGTCACATTAGGTAATGAAAAGGTTGAGATAGTCAAAGATTCGATGACTCCCGAAAGGGAAGGAGAATGTTTGGATTATACAGAACTTTGCCAGACTTACATTCAAGAATATGTATATCCTGCGGATTTAGGGAAATGGGAGGAGATCTTATCCTTGAATTCATTGCGGCAAATGGCGGCTAGCGGCGTAGCAAATAAGAAGTTCGACATGCGTTTCTGTAATGATTTGTTGGGTTTTGAGTGGCATGAGGCTTTTATTCGTATCTTGAAAGATAAGAGTGGAATTCCGGATCGTGTCATTCTTTTCAGCCGCTATGTGAATCATTGTCGCAAGGCACAGATCGTAGAGGCTGCCGTTCAGACTGAGTATGATTATGTCGTTTATATAGAGGCAAATACGAATAGCTATGTCATGTATACTTCCAATCGTGAAAGTGGGACGCCGGTCCCCCCGATAGCGAGTAATGACTATGAAAAAGAGGTAGCCGAGTTCCACCACAAATATGTGCCGGAGGATCAGCGAGATGAGTTAACCCGAAATCTTTCCCTAGATCATGTCTTATCTATCTTACAAAATTCCCGTGAGTATGTCTTGTTCTGTCAGGTGATGGAGAATGGCGTTTTTAGGGATAAGAAGTTGCGTTTTAGCTTTTTCGATAAGGAGAGGAATATACTTCTTTTGACCCGGACCGATATTATGGAGGTTCGTGAGGAAGAGCGGCAAAGGCAATTACTTCAAGATGCCCTACAAGTGGCTAAATCGGCAAATCAGGCTAAATCGGATTTCTTATCCCGTATGAGCCATGATATACGTACTCCGATGAATGCCATTATCGGTATGACCACTATCGCCAGTATGCATATCGACGATCGGGAGCGTATAGTGGATTGCTTGAAGAAGATTATGGTTTCTTCCAAATTGTTATTGAACTTGATCAATGAGGTCTTGGATATGTCTAAGGTAGAGAGCGGACATATTTTGCTGACAGACGAGGAGTTCGATATGGGCGAGTTATTGCAAAGCGTAATTACTATGGTTCAGACTTCGGTCAGTCAGAAGTTTCAGGATTTCCGGGTTCACTTGTTTCAAATCAAACATGAAAAGCTGATTGGCGATGTGCAACGGATTCAGCAAGTATTGTTGAATTTGCTGTCAAACGCCATAAAGTATACGCCGGACTATGGGAAAATAACACTTGAGATACGGGAAAAGCCAATTAAAAATGGTAATTATGGTTTATTTGAGATTACGGTTATAGACAATGGTATCGGGATAAAGCCGGATTTCTTACACAAGGTTTTCGAACCATTTGAACGTGCGGAAGACGCAACCTTGCGGAATATACAAGGAACCGGCTTAGGCATGGCGATAAGCCGTAATATCGCTCATATGATGAATGGTGAGATTCTGGTGGAGAGTGAATATGGCAAAGGTTCCGTTTTTACATTTACGATGCAGTTGAAATTGCAGGATCAAGGGTGTTTTGAGGATGATCATTTAAGGGATTTACCGGTTCTCGTGGTAGACGATGATATCGTGTGTTGCGAGAACGCATGTATGAGGATTAACGAGATCGGTATGAAAGGTGAATATGCCATTTCTGGTGAGGAGGCTATCGGGAAAGTAGAGAGGGCACATCATCTTAATGATGACTATTTT
This sequence comes from Parabacteroides sp. D25, assembly GCF_000307475.1. Classification (NCBI taxonomy): domain Bacteria; kingdom Pseudomonadati; phylum Bacteroidota; class Bacteroidia; order Bacteroidales; family Tannerellaceae; genus Parabacteroides; species Parabacteroides sp. D25. Next base: position 179,559 of record NZ_JH976505.1, read on the forward strand.
GCCGTTATCCTTGATCTGAAAATGCCGGGAATGGATGGAATCGAGACCGCTACCCGTATCCGAAAAGTCGTTGGCCGGGATATTCCGATCATTATTCTTTCCGCTTATGATTGTCCGCATTTTGAGGAGATAGCCCAACGAGCCGGTGTCGATGGATTCATAAGTAAGCCGTTGATGAAATCCAAGTTATTTTATTTGATGAAAAGTTTCGCTATCAAGCAAGAGGAAAAAGAGGAAGAGACGGAGAAGCCTCAATATCCTTTCGGTAACTTTGAGGGTAAGCGGATCTTGCTGGTGGAAGATAATAGCTTGAATAGGGAAATAGCGACTGTGTTACTAGAAGAGACCGGTGCGGTGGTAGAGGAGGCGGAAAATGGCCTTGTCGCGGTGAATATGGTAAAAAACTCTAGTCCGGGATATTATGACTTGGTATTTATGGATATCCAGATGCCGGTCATGAACGGGTACGACTCTACTCGCCATATTCGGGCATTAGAACGTCCGGATATCAAGTCCATGCCGATAATAGCCATGTCTGCGAACGCATTTGCGGAAGACATCAAGTTGTGTAAAGAATCCGGAATGAATGAGCATATCGCTAAGCCGATCGATTTCGGGAAAGTTCTTGAGATCTTAGAGAAATACTTGTAGATATAAGGATATAAAAAAGGCCATATCTTAGCTAAGCGCTATCAGATACGGCCTCTTTTTTGTGTTATTTACTGGATGCCACGTTCTCTCAAACGTTTCTGCCAGTTCCATGCGGATTGCAGGGTGTCGGCTAAAGTCTCCTTGGCGGTCCAGCCTAATACCTTATTCGCGTGCTCCGGATTGGCCCATACCTTCTCGATATCACCTTCACGACGGCCCACGATCTTGTGCGGAACCTTAACGCCTGTTGTCTGCTCGAAGGTATTGATCAGTTCAAGGACAGAAACACCATTGCCGGTACCTAGGTTGAATATCTCGATATGCTCATCAGACTTATTCTCAAGCATACGGTCCATAGCGATTACATGCGCTTTCGCCAAGTCTACGACATTGATATAGTCACGGATGCAAGAGCCGTCTGCCGTATCATAATCATCGCCGAATACGCTTAATTCCTTGCGGATACCCATAGCCGTCTGTGTCAAGTACGGGATCAAGTTCTGGGGAACACCATTTGGCAACTCGCCGATCTCTGCGCTTGGGTGAGCGCCTATCGGGTTGAAGTAGCGCAAGATGATACTCTTGAAAGGCGCTCCCGCATGGATCGTATCCCGGATAATCTCCTCGTTGATCTGCTTCGTGTTTCCATAAGGAGACATAGCGGGTTTGATCGGGGCATTCTCGGTTACCGGCAAGTTCTCCGGATCCGGTTGTCCGTATACCGTACAAGAGGAAGAGAATACGATACCTTCGATATTGAATTCAGGCATCATCTCCAACAAGTTCACCAAAGTGACAATATTATTGCGATAATACTTCAAAGGCTGCTGTACGGATTCTCCTACCGCCTTGCTAGCGGCGAACAAGATAATGCCTTTGATGCCCGGATGAGCTTCCAATGCCTTGCGAGTACCTTCCTTATCCTTTAGATCCAATTGGATAAACTCCGGACGGATGCCCGTGATTTTCTCGATACCATCGAGCACCTCGATATTCGAGTTTGACAAATCGTCGATAATGACTACCTCATATCCGGCGTTCTGCAATTCTACTGTGGTGTGTGAGCCGATATAACCGGTTCCGCCCGCTACTAAAATCTTCTTTTTCATTCTAGTGTTCATTTAGATAAGTTTGTTATACGATACCCGAGAATCCCATAAAAGCCATAGCTAGCAAACCGGCCGTTATCAAGGCGATAGGAGTGCCTTTCATGCCTTCCGGAACATGCGTCATGGCTAGTTGCTCCCGAATACCCGCGAAGATAATCAAAGCTAGCGCAAATCCAATAGCGGTCGAGATAGCATATACCACAGATTCTAATAAATTATACTCTTTTTGGATTACAAGGATCGCCACACCCAAGATACAGCAGTTCGTGGTGATCAACGGAAGGAATACGCCCAACGCCTGGTAAAGGGCGGGAGAGACCTTCTTCAATATGATTTCCACCATCTGAACCAAGGCGGCGATGATCAAGATGAAACTGATCGTCTGCATGAACCCTAATCCGAAAGCGTCCAATATGTATTTTTGCACGAGGAATGTAACAATCGTGGCGATCGTAAGCACGAACGTAACGGCGGCTCCCATGCCTGCGGCAGTCTCCACTTTCTTAGATACCCCCAAGAACGGACAAATTCCCAAGAACTGTGCCAGTACAACGTTATTAACGAATACGGCGGCGATAAATATCAATATATATTCCATATGATCCGTTTATTATGCTTTACGCAGTTTGTTTACTATTGCTACCAGATAACCCAAGGCGATAAACGCTCCCGGAGCCAATACGAAGATCAGCGAACCATATTCCTCGGGCATCAAGGTTACGTTGAATAACTTACCGGTTCCCAAGAACTCACGGCAAGCGCCCAGCAGCGTAAGAGCCATCGTAAAGCCCAGTCCGATACCGATTCCGTCGAAAGCGGATGGGACTACGCCGTTCTTCGCAGCGAAAGCCTCGGCACGTCCTAGTACGATACAGTTTACCACGATCAACGGGATAAATAATCCCAAGCTAGCGTATAAAGCCGGGACGAACGCTTCCATGCACATCTGCACTACGGTCACGAACGTCGCGATCACAACGATATATCCCGGGATACGCACCAAGTCGGGGATTACGTTTTTCAAGGCGGAAATCACGATATTCGAGCAAATCAATACGAACATCGTAGCCAATCCCATACTCATGCCGTTGATGGCCGAAGAGGTCGTTCCCAAGGTAGGACACATACCTAACAGTAATACAAATGTCGGGTTCTCCGTGATGATACCATTCATCAATATTTTTAGATTACTCATTGTTCTGTCCTCCCTTTTTATTTGTTATCAGTTGAAGTGGCACCCGTTAGTCCGTCTACGCCAGCGAATGCGCTATACGCACGGTTCACGGCATCGAGGAACGCACGGCTGGAGATTGTCGCTGCCGTGATAGCGTCCACATCGCCACCATCTTTTGTTACTTTTAAGCCTCCGTCCGGAATCGTACGTCCCAAGACACTTTGCTTGTTCTTGTCCGCACGGAACCATTCTTGCATCTTGGCTCCCAAGCCCGGAGTCTCGGCGTGTTGCAATACGGAATAGTTCAAGATCTTGCCATCCATATCGAAACCTACGATAACCCGTATCTCACCGCTAAAGCCTTTTTTCGTATTACTCTCTACAGCTCCGCCAACGACTTGTCCGCCTTTCTTGGCAGGATAAATCTTGAGGGAATCACCATCGGAGGAGACGGCCATATAGACGTCCTCAGTCGGTTTGTTGTCGAACTCGGGAGCAACGGCTTTAATCGCTTCCTCCAAGGCGGTCGCTTTGGCTACCGCTATAGGGCCGGCGGTAAACTGGTTCACTCCGGCTAGGATCGCCCCTGCTACCAAGCAAATGCCTGTTAGTGAAAGGAGCATATTGGGTAATGTTGATTTTAATTTTGCCATGCTTACTTTCCTCCGAAATGTTTAGGTTTGATATAGCTGTTGATTAGCGGAGTAAATGCGTTCATGATCAGGATAGCGAACGACATACCTTCCGGGTAAGACCCGAACAAACGGATCACCGTGGTAAGGATTCCGATTCCCACGCCGTAGACAAGCATTCCGTTCTTGCTCATCGGCGAGGTTACGTAGTCGGTCGCCATAAAGATGGAGCCTAATAACAAACCACCGGATAATAAATGAACGAACGGGCTGGCGTATTGTACCGGATTCACCAAGTGCATGATGCCCGTGAATACGAATACGGTAGCCAAGATGGATACCGGGATCTGCCAAGTGATGATCTTTTTCCATAGCATGAATAAAAGACCGAGGATCAAGGCCAGGGCGCTCACTTCACCGAGACTACCTCCCATAGCCCCTACAAGCATATTCCCGTAAGACGGAAGCTCGGTCACGCCCTCGTTCATCAACGACAGTACCGTCGCGCCGGTCTGGGCGTCCGTATAAGTCATCGGGAAAACGTTCAAGGCATCTACCACCGGCCAAGTCGTCATCTGCGCCGGGAAGGAGATCAATAAGAATACACGTCCGACCAACGCCGGATTGAAAATATTATTACCTAATCCACCGAAAGACATCTTGCCGATGCCGATCGCCGCCAACGCTCCGATAATAATGATCCAGACCGGAAGGTTGGAAGGTAGGTTGAAGGCCAGCAATACACCCGTCAGGATAGCGGAGCCATCGCAAAGGGTCGGTTCCTTTTTCATCAGGAATCGCTGGATCAAATACTCGAATATCATACAGGCCAGAACCGATACGACCGTAACGATCAACGCTCCCAGACCGAAGAAATAAAGGGATACCAAGAAAGCCGGGATAAGGGCAATCAGTACACCATACATATTTTTGCTTATGCTGTCGCCACCATGGATGTGGGGCGAGGGCGATACGTATAAATTATTTTCCATGTTGCTCTTGTTTTATGACTTTCTAGACCGGATAATACCCATAACTTTTCCTTTACCCAACCGGATCTGATCCAGCAACGGACGGTTGGCCGGACAGGTATAACTACACGACCCGCACTCGATACAGTCGGTGATATAGTTCTTCTCCGCCAATTCCCAATTCTGGAATTCCGTGGCGTTCATCAATAGGGTAGGGTTCAATCCCATCGGGCAGACACCTACGCATTTGGCGCAACGGATGCAATCCCGGATCGGCTTGCGGACAGATTCCTCCGTCGTCAGTAATAAAACACCGGAGCTTCCTTTGCAAACCGGCACCTCGGCGCTGATCAACGCTTTACCCATCATCGGTCCGCCACCGATAATCTTACCCGTATTCTCGGGCAGGCCACCTGCGGCCTCGATCAAGCAACTGATCGGTGTTCCCATACGAACCAAGAAATTGGAAGGATTAGCTACCGCCTTACCCGTGATCGTCACCACACGCTCGAACAACGGTTTATTCTTTTGTACCGCCTCGTAAACGGCATAAGCAGTTCCTACGTTCTGTACCACGGCACCCGCCGAGATAGGAAGCGCACCACTTTTTACCTGACGGCGAATAACGGCGTCGATCAATTGTTTCTCGCCTCCTTGCGGATATTGTACCTTAAGCGGCATGATCTCTATACCTTTATAATTTACCGCCAACTTTTGCAGATGGGCGATAGCGTCCGGCTTGTTATTCTCGATACCGATCACGGCCTTGTTCACGTTGACCGCTTTCATTAGGATCGTGACACCGACTAGGATTTGCTCGCCTTTCTCCAGCATCAACGAATGGTCGGAAGTAAGATAAGGCTCACACTCCACGGCGTTGATGATTACGATCTCTGCCTTGTTTCCGGGAGGCGGCATCAATTTCACCTGCGTAGGGAAAGTTGCTCCACCCAGACCGACGATACCGGAAGCGGCGATCTTATCCACGATTTCCTTGGAAGACAGCGTGCACTCCTTCACTAAGGTCTCGCTGCGGTCGATCGTCTCTTCCCATTCATCACCTTCCACATCTATATAGATAGCGGGACGTTTGTATCCGCTAGCGTCGAGAGCGTTATCTATCTTGTTCACTTTGCCGGATACGGAAGAGTGGATGTTCGCTGATACGAAACCACCCGCCTTGGCTAGCAATGTACCCACCTTTACCAGATCCCCTTTCTTCACCACGGCCTGCGCTGGGGCACCGATATGCTGGCTGAGGGGGATAATCACCTGTTTAGGCGTAGCGAGAGCCGTAATTTTCTTACCGGCAGACAGTTTATTCTCGGGGGGATGTATACCTCCGATTCGAAATGTCCTTAGCATACTATTAGATTTTAATTTAGATTTGTTTTTTCTTCACTTGTAGCTTTCGGTGTGGCTTCCGGTTTCACGGTAGCCTCTGCCTTCGGCGCCGGTTTCACGGTCTCCGCTTTCGGAGCGGGAGCGGCTTCCTTGCGAGGAGGGAAATTCAGCTCATGAATAGCTCCTGTCGGACATACAGCCACGCATTTGCGGCATAAACGACACTTCGTATAATCGATATAAGCTACGTTATTTGTTACGGTGATTGCCTCGAACGGACATTCCTTGGCACATTTGCCACAGCCGATACAAGCGTTGGCACAAGCCTTGCGAGCGGCGGCTCCCTTGTCCTTATTTACGCAAGACACGTAAATCCGGCGTGATTTAGGTCCTTTCTTTCTTAGCTCGATGATATTCTTCGGGCAAGCCTTCACACAAGCACCACAGGAAGTACATTTTTCCTCGTCTACCTCGGCGATTCCCGTAGCCGGGTTGATGTGGATGGCGTCGAAAGCGCAGGCGTTCACGCAGTCGCCATAACCTAGGCAACCGAAAGAACAATTCGTCTCGCCTCCGTAAAGGGTAGAGGCGATGGCGCAACTTTTCGTTCCATCATAAGAGTTTGTACGTGGGCGGGCCTGACAAGTTCCGTTGCAACGGACAACGGCTACCATGGGTTCGGCTGTACCCGCCTCTTTACCCAGTATTGTAGCGACCTTGGCCATGACCGGGCCACCACCAACGGGGCAGAGCAATCCGTCTAATGAGTCAGCTTTTACGCAAGCGCCTGCGAATCCGGCGCAACCCGGATAACCGCAACCTCCACAGTTCGCCCCGGGAAGGACTTCCTGTACTTGTGCGATGCGAGGATCTTCGTAGACTTCAAATTTCTTGGAAGCAGCGTAGAGGAAAACCGCTCCGACCGCCCCGATTGCTCCTAATGAAATAACGGCAATTAAAATCATGATATATTATCAATTAAGTTTTTTCAAAGTAAATATAAATCGTCTTTTTAGTTTGTCACGCATTAAGTATAGTATACAGTAATAAGGCAGTAAAAGCGATAAACCGGTTAACCCGCTCGTGGTCTCGTCCCATTGTAGATTCGTCCCGATTACGATGGCCCCCACGACTATCACCAAAGGAATGACAAATGCCAGCAATACGGCCTGAAGTCCCATGGAATTTTGTCCGCATATTATCACTTCCTCGTTTACGTGAAACCGTCCCGACCGATCGGGTATCTCAATGATCTTATCCTTTTTCTCGGATGCCGAGCACATAGACTGTGCGTGGCATCCCGAGCATGCGGATTGTTGGGTAATGCGGACGAAGACGGTGTCGCCATCGATCTTCTCTACAAATCCTGTATGATTTATACTTTCGCTCATATTTGTAATCTCGACATTGCAAAATCAAGGCAAAAGTAAGTATAATTTAGAAACTATGTCACGATTAACAAAGTTTATTATTCGAAATCTTAAATCCTAGCTTACCATTTGTAATTAAAACCGAAACTTAACAACTCATTAAGCTGGAAATAACTCTTGTTATCCTCTGTTTTTTCCACTCCATCGTCGTATCTAAGGTGAAAATAGATACGTGTGGAGAAAAAGCGGCTGATGGCCAGAACCAAGGTATTCTCGAACTCCCCGATGGTATGATCGCCGTAAGTGGTAAAGAAATAAAGACGGGATTGCCAGCTTACGTTACGGTTGAAATCGAAGGCGAGGTCTGTGCGGATCGTGGAACCTATTTGGCTTAGCTTGTTATTGAACTCACCGGTTTCCTCGTTTTTCTTGAAACCGTGACGGCTATAATCGATCTCTTGTGTCGTATACATATATGTATAGGAGATCGGCGCCAAGTTGGTGCTGAATTTAATCTTCTTATGCTTGTCGGTAAATTGTTTTTCCAGCTCGTATTTCATACCGAGACCGAAGTTGATAGAGAACGGGGCTAGGAATGCGGCCTGTTTGATGCGCTCGTTCTCTTGGTAGTTGGTGAAGAACTGGGTCTTGAACTCAGCGTCGAACGTATAGTACCATTTGTTGAACGCTTGGTAGCCGACGTTGCTGTGTATACGGAATACGTCGTCACCGATCTTATAGTTCCTTAAGGTATCCTTCGGTGCCGTATATACGCTGGCTTTGAATTCCAGTTCGTTCGTTACTTGTACCTTATCTTTCTTATAGTCGTATTTTAAATTGTTCTTGGTGAACAGGTTCAAGTTGCTACTTCCACCTTTATACCAGTTCTCCGAAACGTAGTTCTGGGAGAATTGGACGGCGCTCTCGAAGGCCGATATCCAGTATCTCCGCTCCGGGATAAAGCGGGCGGGAGCGTCTACGTCCTCAAAATTGGCATCAGCCTCCACCTTGATCGGCAAGTCCTCATAAATATTCTTCTTGATGAATTTAGGTTTGATTACCTCATTGGGCAGATCCCTCTCGGAGTAGCGGAAATAAGTCGGGTAATTGTTCTGTACATATTTGTAAGCCATCTCCTCGAATTGTTTGTTTCGTTCCAGATCTTTGAAAATGGAATCTGCCCGGTATAGGTTATCATAGGGAGTCCTCTCCTTCAACGAATCGAAGTTGTAGAATATCAAGTTCTCGGGTAAATAATCTCCCCGGAAAACGATCGGCATGAACAAAGGGTTTACGATCACGGTATCCCGGAAGGTCATCGTATTATCGAAAATCGTGGAGGCGTCTCGTACCAGACGGGCCCAATACATCGCCTCGTCCGAGATTTCCAGCTCGTCTTTCTTCAAGAAACGCAGTAAATTCGTGCTTGGGGCCAAGGGCGCCGAGTAAGTCTTGTTTTGCTTCTCGAATTGCTTACGAATGTCTACGATGTTGTCTAATTCCTCTTCGCTAAGATTGATCGCGGGAATCGTATCATCCGATACGACTTGCTGTGCGGGACGTTGAACTATCGTTCCGGTAACTAGCTGGTTCTCTTGACTGTATGCCGAGCCTCCAATTAGTGAAAGTAATAATAGCGCATACACACCATGCCTCTTCATCATCATAATACCTTATTTACATCTATTAGTTGTAGTGGTCGCAAAATTAGCTAAAAAGAATGATATATAACATACGATTTGATATTTATCTGGGCAAAAGTTACGATCACTGAGGCAAAGCAGGTGTGTCTAACGAGGCTTATACGGACTTGCCTCAGTACTCCGCTGGAAGTACTGGAATACTTCGCTCAAAGTACTTCAGTACTTCCTGCGTAGTACCGAAGTAATTCCATGAGAAGTACTGTCTTTAGTGCCGGGCTTCGGGTCGGGAATCGGAAGAGTCCTGCCGAAGCCCGGGTCAGTTCTGGAGATATTCAGCGAGAAATAAAAACATTAAATTTGGCATGTCTCGATGAAAATCGCTAACTTTGCGGTTTCGAAATGCAGGTGTGCAATTAAAAAGATAACTAAAATATTACTATCGTGGCAGATACAAAGTACATTTTCGTTACAGGCGGCGTGGTCTCTTCCTTAGGTAAGGGTATTATTTCCGCTTCTTTAGGTAAGCTCCTTCAAGCAAGAGGTTACAAGGTTACTATCCAAAAATTTGATCCTTACATCAACATCGACCCGGGTACGTTGAACCCTTATGAACATGGGGAATGTTACGTGACCGTCGATGGACATGAGGCTGACTTGGACTTGGGCCATTACGAGCGTTTCTTGAATGTCCAGACTACCCGTGCGAATAATATCACTACCGGACGTATCTATCAAAGCGTGATCAACAAGGAGCGTAAGGGGGATTATCTGGGTAAGACGGTGCAGGTGGTGCCTCATATCACGGATGAGATCAAGCGTAACGTGAAATTATTGGGTAGCAAGTATAAATTTGACTTCGTGATCACCGAGATCGGTGGTACGGTGGGTGATATCGAGTCTCTGCCTTTCATAGAGAGCGTTCGCCAGTTGAAATGGGAGCTGGGTAAGAACTGCCTTTGCGTACATCTTACTTATGTGCCTTATATCGCGGCGGCGAAAGAGTATAAGACGAAGCCTACGCAACATTCCGTGAAGCAATTGCAGGAGTTAGGCATCCAGCCAGACGTGTTGGTTTTACGTACGGAGCATGAGCTGAACGCGAACTTGTTACGTAAGGTGGCGTTGTTCTGTAACGTGGCCGAGGATTCCGTGATCCAGTCGATCGACGTACCGACGATCTACGAGGTTCCTTTGGTATTGCAACGCCAGAAGATGGACGAGGTGGTCTTGCGTAAGGTCGGTATGGAAGTCGGCCCGACTCCGGAGTTGAAGCCTTGGAAGGAATTCCTTGCCTTGAAGAGCACGGCTACGGATACGGTGAAGATCGGTTTGGTTGGTAAATACGTGGAATTGCAAGACGCTTATAAGTCGATCGACGAGTCTTTGTTGCAAGCCGCTATTTACAATCATCATAAACTGGATTTGCATTTGTTCCATTCGGAGAAATTAAATAACGAGAACGCCGCCGAGCAATTGAAGGATATGGATGGTATCTTGATCGCCCCCGGATTCGGGCAGAGAGGTATCGAGGGCAAGTTTGCCGCTATCAAATACGCTCGTGAGCATGATGTCCCTTGCTTGGGCATCTGCTTGGGTATGCAGTGCATGGTGATCGAGTTTGCGCGTGACGTGTTAGGTTTGGCGGATGCCAACTCTACGGAGATGGAGCCGAATACGGCACATAAGGTGATCGACTTGATGGAGGAGCAGAAGAACGTTACCAATATGGGAGGTTCCATGCGTTTGGGCGCTTACGACTGTATGCTGAAAGAGGGCTCCAAGGTATTGGAGGCATACGGCAAGGAGCATATCCAAGAGCGTCATCGCCATCGTTTCGAGTTCAACAACGAGTATAAGAAGCAATACGAGGCCGCCGGTATGATGTGTACGGGTGAGAATCCGGAGACAAATCTGGTAGAGGTGGTAGAGATCCCCGCCTTGAAATGGTTCGTGGGCGTTCAATATCATCCGGAGTACAACAGTACCGTGGTGAATCCGAATCCTCTTTTCCTCAGCTTCGTGAAAGCTGCTATCGAAAATAAAAAATAATTGGTGATAAATGGATAAAAACACATTAATAGGTTTTCTGCTGATCGGTGTCGTATTATTCGCGTTTAGCTGGTTCAACCGGCCAACGCCTGAGCAGTTGGAGGCACAGCGCCGTTACCAAGATTCAATTGCGAAGATTGAGTATGCTCAGCAACTGGAGTTGCAGAAACAAGAGAACAAGAGTGCTTTAGTGGAGGATTCGTTGGAGAACCTGCCGGACTCGGTACGGGCGCAACGTTTGCAGCAGAGCTTCGGCGTATTCGGCGACGCTATGGTGGGCACGGAAGATTACACGACCCTGCAAAATGACGTGGTCGAGCTGCGTATCAGCAATAAGGGCGGACGTATTTGTTACGCACGCTTGAAGGAGTATGATACGTATAATGACGAGCCTCTCGTTTTGTTCGACGAGAAAGAGTCTAATTTTAATTTCACGTTGGTCACGGCAACGAACCGTGTCGTGAATACGAGCGATTTGTATTTTACCCCGGTTAAAGGTAATGACCCGAATTCCGTGATCATGCGTTTGAACACCGGCGAGGGTAGTCATCTGGATTTTACCTATACCTTGAAACCGGATGATTATATGGTGCAATACCAGATTCTGGGTACGGGATTGAACGGTGTCTTGGCACCGAGCACGAATGCCTTGGATTTGTTGTGGGAGCAGGATATCCGCCAACAGGAAAAAGGACGTAAGTTTGAGGATCGCTACGTGACCTTGAACTACAAGTTCATGGCGGACGACGTGGAACACCTGAGCGAGTCGAAGAGTGACAGCAAGCAGATCCCGAACCGCTTGAAATGGATCGGTTATAAGGATATGTTCTTCTCTACCGTATTGATCTCGCAAGAGGGCTTTGAGGCTACTACCTTAGACTCGAAAGCGATTCCGGAGGGGGATGTGTTGAAACAATTCAAGACGACCGCTTCCGTACCTTTCGACTTGCAAGGTAAGGAGGCCACGAACCTGTCCTTTTATTTCGGACCGAATAAGTTCGCCTTGTTGAAGTCCTTCGATAAGGGAGTCTCTGCCGAGCAGCAACTGGATCTGGAGAAGTTGGTTCCGCTAGGCTGGGGTATCTTCCGCTGGGTGAACCAATATTTCGTGATCCCCTTGTTCGACTTCTTGGGTAAGTTTATCCATAATTATGGTATCTTAATTCTTTTGATGACTATCATCGTGAAGATCATCCTTTTCCCGTTGACGTATAAGTCTTATATGTCGTCCGCCAAGATGCGTGTATTGCGTCCGCAAGTGGAGGAGATCAACGCTAAGTATCCCGGACAGGATAAGGCTATGGAACGGCAGAAAGCGACGATGGAGCTATATAGCCGTGCGGGGGCGAGCCCGATGAGTGGTTGCTTGCCGATGTTGTTGCAGATGCCGATCTTAATCGCTTTATTCATGTTCTTCCCGTCGGCGATCGAGTTACGTCACCAGAGTTTCCTTTGGGCGCACGACTTGTCTACTTACGACGCTATCTTTAGTTGGAATAAATATATTCCGATCATCACTCCGTATTTCGGAAATCACATCAGTTTGTTCTGTTTGTTGATGACGATCACGAATATTTTTTATACCAAGTATAATATGGAGATGACGAATACTGGGCAGCAACAGATGCCGGGCATGAAGGCCATGATGTACATGATGCCGTTGATGTTCTTGGTGTTCTTCAACCAGTATGCTTCCGGTTTGACGTATTACTATTTCATCTCTACGTTGATCACAATCGTGCAGACATTGATCTTCCGCTATACGATCAATGAGGATAAATTGTTAGCTAAGTTGGAAGCAAACAAACGGAAACCGATGAAGAAATCCAGTTTCATGAAACGTCTGGAAGAGGCTCAACGAGCACAGCAGGAGACGTTGCGTAAACAACAAGAGGCTAAGAAAAAACGATAGGATAATAGTAATTGTTGTCCTTGAAAAAGGTCCCTTTATCTGCTTATTGGTAGATAAAGGGACTTTTTTGTATATCTTGGCTCCTCTACTTGAAAAACAAGACGTCTTGATCATGATTCTATTTGTTTATTTGTATTTATTCAAAACTTTTTGTTTGTTTGCATTGTTTTGTATTCAAAAGATTGATGAGGAAATTGATTTTTTCTATATTGAGGAAATAGGGAGGTTATAAATAAGGGATTTTGTCAATGACAAAAAATGAACGATCGCTTCAATGGGTAATAGCGGGAATATTCTTCGTAGTATGCTTTGCTTTCTTTCAATGGATTTACCCAAACCATTTGTTCTTCAAAGAGCAGATGAGGATTTTTTTGTATACCACCGATTATTTTATCTCGTTCTGGGATGAGCCGGCTTGGTTGAGCTGTTATGTGGGGAATTTCTTGATACAGTTCTTCCATTTGACTGTGATAGGCCCGTTAATCGTGACGTGCGTGTTGTTGCTCTTATGGTACTACTCTATGCGGGTTTTACGCAAGTTCGGGAATGGTAATATGGTCTCCATATATGCGTTGTTTCCGGTAGCGTTAGAGTGGGGATTGATTTGCCGGTTGTCGTATAGTATAGCGTCTACGCTTACGTTGATTTTCGTGCTATGGCTCTTCTTGGGATACATCCGGATTAAGAATAAGAGAACGTCCGTTTGGGTGGCTTTTATACTTCTTCCCATAATTTATAGCATGGTCGGTAGCCGGCTGTTTGTCTTCTCCTTGATGGTGATATTCTATGAGGGAGCCAAGAATAGGAAACGGTGGTGGTTCTGGCTTTCTCTTTTGTTATCGAGTTATTTATATCCGTTGTTCATGCGTCATTTTTATGGATTGAGCATTGAGGAGGCCTATAAATATTCCCATGTGGATGGCTTGAGCGTATATTTCCCCGCTTTAGCGTTGATTCTAGAGATATTCGCTTTGGAGATTAAAAGTATACGTAGGATACGTCTGAACCGGCATAGCTTGCTTATTACCTTTTTAGTCGTATTTGGATTCTTTTCATTTGTTATAGCGGGTACGAACCGGAAGCGGGAAAAGGTTCTGGCAGTAGACCAAGCGATCTATAGGGGTGATTGGGAGCGAGTCTTGGATTTGTCTGCCGGATTTGATTCTCCCGATATCTTGGTAAGTTATTATAGGAATATCGCTTTCTCCAAGAAGAACGAGTTGCCCCAGAATTTGATGGATCATTATCAACGAGGGGCGGACGCCTTGTTCTTACCGATCGATTTGAGGTCTTCTATACTTCCCGTGTTTTTCAGTAATGAGGTGTATTATCAATTGGGAGATATGGATATGGCCCGTCACCGGGCGATCGAAGGAATCTTGTTCAGCCCTAAACAAAGAAGCGTACGGCAGATCAAGCGGCTGGTGGAGATTGATATGCGGCGAGGGGATATTGAGGAGGCTAGAAAATACCTGAACCTATTGGACGCGACGTTATTTTATCACTCATGGGCAAGGTCGAAGGAGGAACAGTTGAAGGGTGAGGAGACCTTGTCGATGGAGAAACGTTTGCCGAGGAAAAGTGATTGGGAGCGAGAGCACGACATACTAATGTCCATATCCGATTATCCGGGCGTACTGTCAAGTTTGGTGGCGGAATATCCGGAAAATAAACAGGCATTGGATTATTTGTTGTGCTATTATTTACTGAACGAGAATTTGAATAGTTTTAAGAATGCGTTCGATACTTATTATAAAGGAAAATTTGAGGTTGTACCCCGTTTGTACGAGGAGGCTTTGGTACAAGTCTTATCTAAAAGCTCGGACGAGGAGGTGGACGGTTATCAGATACCTCAAGATGTTATCGAGGATTACCAAGATTACATCCATTGTAAATCGGGTAGAAAAGCAAAGGAGGAATTACGAGAACGTTATTCCTCCACCTATTGGTACTACTCTGACTATATTCATTGAATAATAGTGTAAGTGATCAGCGGTTCGCAAGGAAGGCTAAGGCTTTCTCCATGTCCTCCGGTGTATCTATACCGATCGTTTCTTGCTCTGTGATGCCGACCTTGATTTTATATCCGTTTTCCAACCAGCGTAATTGCTCAAGGCTTTCCGCCAGTTCTAAAGCGGATTGAGGTAATTGGGTGATTTCTTTCAGCACTTGCGCACGATAGGCATATAACCCGATATGTTTGTAAAAGGTATGACTCGGCAACCATTCCGTATATTTCTTGCCCCGGATATAAGGAATAATAGATCGACTGAAATACATAGCCTCGTTGTTTTTGTTGAGTACGACTTTCGGGGAATTGGGATTGAATAGGGTACTCTCGAAATCATCGTCCGAACGGAAAGGCTTTACCAATGTCGCTATTTGCGTGTTTGCGTCGGCGAAGCAGGTTTTGATCGTCTGGATTTGCTCGGGATGGATAAAAGGCTCGTCACCTTGGATATTGACAATCACATCATACCCTTCGCCTATTTTCTGATAAGCCTCGTAGCAACGATCCGTACCGCTACGATGTTGATCGGAGGTCATGACGACTTGGCCACCGAAGGCTTTAACCGCATTCTCTATCCGGATATCGTCGGTAGCTACGCAAACGGAGTCTAAGACATCCTTTACTTGCTCATATACACGTTGTATCATGGGCTTTCCGTTCATATCCGCTAATGGCTTCCCCGGAAAACGGGTAGAGGCGTATCTCGCCGGAATAATTCCTATAAACTTCATCATTCTATATCGTTTTGTTAACTGGTTACTACTTTTCCTTCGCTTAACTGGATCAACTTATCCCGTTCGCCTACGATCCATACGATATCTCCTTCCTCGAAAA
This sequence comes from Parabacteroides sp. D25, assembly GCF_000307475.1. Classification (NCBI taxonomy): domain Bacteria; kingdom Pseudomonadati; phylum Bacteroidota; class Bacteroidia; order Bacteroidales; family Tannerellaceae; genus Parabacteroides; species Parabacteroides sp. D25. Next base: position 195,259 of record NZ_JH976505.1, read on the forward strand.
CCGTACTAGGAGGCGGATTCTTGATCGAGCTACTTCCACGTTCGATACCGATTACCAAGCAAGCGGCTTTATCACGGATACCGGACTCTATGATGGAGCGGCCGATCAATCGGGAACCTTCCGAGATAATGATTTGCTCCATATTCATCTCTTCCTTTCTTGTGTTCGATTGCTCGGCGTATGATTTCTTGTAGCGTTCCTCCAGATATTTCCTAAAGTGCTCCAGATCATCATCTGCGCCAACTACTACCAGTTTATCGAACGGGTAGAGCCGCTCGTCTCCTCCCGGTATGTTGATTCGCTTCTCTCCCCGGATAATCGTTACGATATTTACGTTGCACTTTTGCCTGAAGTTTAATTCTTTCAGGCTTTTTCCCATACTGGGGGAATTCTGCTTCACCTCGAAATCTGCTAAATGGAGATCTCGTTCTAATAAGTGGTTCGCGAAACGCTGGTTAATCGGGGCTTTTCGCTCTTGCTCCACTTCTCTCGCTACAAGGTTACTGAAAAAATGCCGTTCCATCAAGATCGACTGCCTCTTTAGCCGTTTGGAGAATATCATTAATACGATAACAGCGGAGGCGACCGCCAGCATAATTCCTAGCGCAGCATTCAATAACCGTGCGACAGGAAGCATGACGAGACCGATACAGAGCAGGATTCTGAGGATCACGAGTGATACTAGGGGACCCCGGTTATATTTATTATCGTTCCATAATTGCTGGAACTCCACGGAATGATTCTTTTTCATCATGATCGCCCGCAACATCGGGGAGATCAGAGCTAGGATTAAGATCAAGGAGATTAGACTTCCTTGGATGCCGGGCAAATGTTTACAGATGAACGGAGTCACGATTTGTAGCCATAAAAAGATAAGTACTAGGCAGACGGCGGTATAAGTACCGACGATGCGGACCAAGGCTTTTAGTAACTTATTCCATGCGCTTTTTTGACGGATCGTATTGGAACCGGATGAATATCGCTCCAAGAACTGTTTCCAATTCTCCGGTATGATCCGCTCCGCCCATTTGTAGGTAGGTTCCGCTAGCCGGATCATATAAGGTGTGAAGAATGTCGTGATCACGGATACGGCGACAACGATCGGATACAGATATTGATCCGTCACGTTTAATGATAGTCCCAAACCTGCGATGATGAAGGCGAATTCTCCGATCTGCGCTAACGAGAAACCAGACTGGATGGCTATTTTTATCGGTTGTCCGGACAGTAATACTCCGAAACTGGCGAAACAAATCTGTCCGGCCATGACTACGAGCGTGATAATGAAAATCGGGATTTTATACTCCCAGAGCATCTGAGGATCGATTAACATGCCTACAGACACGAAGAAAATCGCTCCAAATAAGTCTTTTACGGGTTTTACCAAATGCTCGATCCGTTCAGCGTCAATGGTCTCGGCCAAAATAGAACCCATGACAAAAGCTCCGAGAGCCGATGAGAATCCGGCTTTTGTGGCGATCATAACCATACCAAGGCATAGCCCGATGCTCACGATCAACAGAGTCTCCTCATTTAGGAAGCTTTTTGCCTTTTTCAGAAAAGAGGGGATCAAATAGATCCCGACAACGAAACAGAATAAAAGGAAAATGCCTAATTTGACCACGCTATCCAGCATCTCCATGCCTTCCACGTGTTTACTTACCGCTACGGTAGAAAGTAATACCATTAATAATACGGCGAATAGATCCTCCACCACCAAGATACCGAATACGACACCGGCGAATCGTTGGTTACGCAATCCCATGTCGTCGAATGCCTTGAAGATAATCGTCGTGGAAGACATCGATAACATACCTCCGAGGAAAAGACTGTTCATATGTCCCCAACCCAGTGATAAGCCCGTGATATATCCCGCTGTCATCATACCTATAACAACGGTTATGGCTCCAATGACGGCGGTTCCTCCCACCTTCATCAACTTCTTGAAACTGAAATCGAGCCCCAAAGCGAATAACAGGAAGATAACGCCTATATCAGCCCAGATACGGATACTTTCCACATCTGTAACTGTCGGTATTTGCTCGATGGAAGGTCCGGCGAGTATTCCGGCTACGATATACCCCAATACGACCGGTTGCTTTAACTTTTTGAATAACAGGGTAACCAACCCGGCGGATATGAGTATGACCGCAAGATCTGATATTAGCGCAGGTATCTGAGACATCGTTTATTGTTTTTTCGATTGCCAAAGTTAGGTATTTATTTTAATTTTGTGTCTCAAAACAGAAGCCAAAATGAAGAAGAAACATCCGATTGAAGCGCTTATAGAGCAAGGGGAACATCAACAACTTGATTTCAAGTTTGAGGTGAGCGACAGCAAGAAGATTGCCCGGACATTGAGTGCGTTCGCGAATACAGATGGCGGGCGGCTGCTGATTGGAGTGAAGGATAACGGCGCTATTTCCGGTGTGAGAAGTGAGGAGGAATATTATATGATCGAGGCTGCTTCTAAAATGTATACGCATCCCGAGGTGCCGTTTACAGCTAAGCGCTGGGATGTCAACGGGAAGACCGTATTGGAGGTCTATATCGCCCCAAGCGATGAGAAACCGCATACGGCACCGGATAAAGACGATAAATACAAGGCCTATATCCGGGTTGCAGACGAGAATATATTAGCGAACGAAGTCCTCATGCAAGCATGGAAGAAGCAGAAAACCAAAGAAGGTACATTGCTGAAAATAAGTAAGCCCGTCGAGATCCTGTTTTCTTGGCTCGACGAGCATCCTTATATCAGCATAAAGCAATTTTGCCGTATCGCCCATATCAATTATTATGCGGCCCGTAACATCCTAAGTGATTTGATGGCTATGGGAGCGATGGAATATGTCGTGATCGATAAATGTATTGCCTATAAACGGATCGCATAGACTCGTTTATAGGTTGATTACATAGACTTGCGCGCTCTCGAATCTGACGACTTTGATAGGAGTCCCTTTCTCGATGAAGCCAGACTCCGATACGCCGTCATACAACTCTCCCTCGATAGATACTTTACCCGAAGGACGTAAAACGGTAGCGGCCGTGCCCTCTTTTCCGATCAGTTGTGTCAAATTGGGGCTGGATACCGCTTTTTCCAAATCAGCGTTTAATGCCATTTTCTTTAGCGGTCCTTTATGTCCTATTTTGTTGGATAACCATATCACTAACGTGAATCCGATACCCAGACCTAATAGAACCGTTAAGGCGGCTCTGCCCGTATCCATTCCAGATACGTTTTGAAAATCAAAAACAGTATTGTTCAGTAAGCTCATCGTAAGTCCGCCGACCACGAGAATAATTCCACTTATCCCCGCTATGCCAAAGCCCGGGATCACGAATATCTCCAACATTATTAATATAACGCCGAGAATGAATAACAGGATTTCCCAGTTTTCAGCCAACCCGTCCATATAGAGAGGAGCGAAGTAAAGGATAGCCGCTATTATCGCGGCGGCGGATGGAAAACCAAGCCCCGGGGTTTGCATCTCGAAGTAAATACCACCGATGATAATAATGATTAATAAGCTCTGTATTACCGGACTCATAAAGAAACCTTTTACATTATCGAACCATGAGGGTTCATAACTTTTAATCTCATAGTCCTTACATCCGATATATTCTGTGATTACTTGATCCGGACTCTCGGCGATGCCATCGCAATAACCCCATTTGAGTGCTTCTTGAGAGGTAAGTGTCAATACCTTACCGCTATCGATGAGGTTGGGGACGATCACTCTGTCATCGACCATCGCTTCGGCGATTAAAGGATCTCTTTTCCATTTATAGATCGTGTCGCCGTTTTGTATAAGCGTATCTTTCCCTTGTGCCTCAGCCGTCGAACGGATCATGGAACGCATATAAGATTGATATTTATCAGGTAGAGCCGCACCCGTTTGATTGACAACCGTTGCCGCACCTATATTCGCCCCTTTCCGCATATAGATTTTCTTGCATGCTATGGAAATTAAAGCACCTGCTGAAGCTGCGTTATTATCGATAAATACATATACTGGTATGGGACTATATAAAATAGCCGTTCGCATAGAATCGGCAGATTCCAGTAATCCGCCGTATGTGTTCATATGCAATAAGATGGCATCGGCGTTCAATTGCTTAGCCTCTGATAATCCGTTATGGAGATAAATCCACGTGGTGTTATCGATCTCTTTTTTTATATCAATCGTATATATTAAGGACTTCTCTTTAGCCTCTGATTGAAGAGAGATTGCAAGTATTAATACTATAGCTGTTAATATTGTTAATAAACGTTTCATCTTGTTTGTATTATATTCGTTTTTAATATTTGGTTGAAAATTGTAACTGGCTTGTTGTAAATGTTGATTTTTGTAACTTGTGCAACTTGTAAATAATACTCATTTTCAGTAAGATTTACAACAAAAATATTAAGTTACGATTTTTAATATTAATATTTATCAAAGAACTGTATATCTCCATTTTTAATTTATATATTTGTTGCATCCTTCAATGTTTGAGGGATAATACTTATACAGTATTAAACTTTATTTAACTAGTAAAAATATGAATGCGTTGCAATTTCAGAAAAAATTATTGAGCATGCAAGAAAACATGATGAATTTTGCGCTTATGCTTACAGCGAATAGGGATGATGCCCAAGATCTGATGCAGGACACAACGCTGAAGGTTTTAGACAATCAAGAAAAATTTGTAGACAATATCAATTTTAAGGGCTGGGTCTTGACTGTGATGCGTAACATTTTCATTAACAATTATCACAAGATCGTTCGCACGCAAACTGTCGTAGATCAAGGTGTCGACTTATATAACTTGGATGTCGTGAACGATTCAGGTTTTGACTCTCCGGATGGCGCTTATCAAATTCAAGAGATCACGAAAGCGATCAACGGTTTGAACAATGAGTTGAAGGTTCCATTCTCTATGTTTTTGAGCGGCTATAAGTACAATGAGATCGCTGATAAACTGGATGTTCCTCTGGGGACGGTTAAGAGCCGTATTTTTTTCGCTCGACAAGAATTACAAAAAGTTTTAAAAGATTTTCGTCAAGGATAAAATTTACTTTATATAAAAGAAGCCGTCTTTAACAAAAGACGGCTTTCTTTTTATTCGGCCGGTTGGTATAAATATCTCTTGATGCTTCTTTTGGGTGTTTTCTCGAATTCTTCTTGATACAGCTTGAAACAGGTGATTTTACTGTAATTCGGCATCTCCTCGTTTACTTGGTCAATGTTGGTCTGCATCAACTTCTCGATTTCGGAATGTTGTATACCTGCCTTATCTACTTGCTCCCAATCGGGATAGATGAGGGCGACTAGTTTACCTCCTTGGGAGATGATGAGCGATTCCGCTACATATAGCATATTATTCAAGCGATCCTCGATCTCTTCCGGATAGATATTTTGTCCGCTGGGGCCTAGAATCATGGTTTTACTACGGCCGCGGATATATAAAAATCCATCTTTATCGAGGGTTCCCAGATCGCCGGTACGCATCCATCCGTCAGGCATCATAACGGCTTTCGTAGCCTCCGGATTCTTGTAATAACCGAGCATCACGTTCATACCCTTCACCAATATTTCTCCCACCTTGTTTTCCGGGTCCTCTGAATCGATGCGGACTTCCATACGGTCGACGATACGTCCTACGGAACCGGGCTTAAACTCATCCCATTGCGCATAGGAGACTAGCGGGCCACATTCGGTCATCCCGTAGCCTACGGTATAGCGGAAATGGATGGAATGAAGGAACGTTTCCACTTCTTTATTGATAGCGGCTCCTCCGATAACGATCTCCCCGAAGTTCCCTCCGAAAGACGCCGTTAACTTGGCGGAAATGGTATCCAGCACTTTCTGGTCTATATAGGGGACTTTCAAGAGCAATTTAATCAAAGGCTTCTCCAGTTCGGGGAATACCTTGTTTTTGATGATTTTCTCGATAATCAGAGGTACGGCTAGGATCAGCGCCGGCTTGATCGTCGTGAAAGCTTCCGCTATGATTTTCGGGCTGGGGGTACGTGTGAGGAAGTGTACATGGCAGCCTTTATTCACGGAATTCAATACCTCGAATGCCAATCCGTACATATGGGCCATCGGAAGCATACATACGATATTATCACCCGGATGGATGAACGGTAAATTGTCGTAAGCGAATTGCGTATTACTCCATAAGCTCCGATAGGGGATCATAACCCCTTTCGAGAAACTGGTGGTTCCGGAAGTATAATTAAGTACCGCTAATTCTTCCGGCTTTTCCACGTGATACCGAACATCGTTCGACGTGAATGAACGAGGGTACTTTTTACCGAAATATTCATTAATCCGATCTCTTACTACCCGGACTTCTTTGCTTTTACTGTGAATGATCGAGAAGTTATCCAGCATCATGAACAGTTTCACGTCAGGCATCATGCGTTCATTCATATTCTCCCAGTTGCTGGAAGCGGCAAGGACTGCCTTTGCCTCGGAATGATTTACGATATGATGTATATTATCCGGTTTGAATTCATGTAGGATAGGCACGGCTACGGCTCCATAAGCCAAGATCCCGAAGAAACAGATCGCCCAGTTGGAGGAGTTCCGTCCAACTAAAGCCACCTTATCCCCCTTTTTAATGCCGGCATGCTCTAGGATAATATGAAATTTCTCAATTCGACGAGCTACATCTTTATAATGGAAGGTATGTCCATTATAATCGGAGAACGCCGGGAGATCCCAATGCTCCTTGATGCTATTCTCTATGAGTCCTAAAAAACGATTCTCCATACTAATTTATTTATCAAATAACCATATGATAGGGTGGAAAGTTGTCAAAAGCCAAAGATAGTGCCTTTTCTGTAAATTATGAGTTTCAGTCTGCCGGAAACTGAAATATTCTTTACCTTTGTCTCTCCAAATAGAAGAATATGGTAGCACCTCTGGTAAAACGGATATGGATCTGGTGCAGGAATCTGTTGATCTTCCTGTTTGTATCCAGTATATTGGCGGTAGTGGTATATAAATTTGTACCCGTATATTATACGCCATTGATGTTTATTCGTATGTATGAGCAGCATCAGGATGGGAAGAAAATGAAACTCGGTCATACGTGGGTTCCTATATCCAAGATCGCCCAGCCTTTGGTTCAAGCGGTCATAGCGTCGGAGGATAACCTGTTCATGGAGCATAATGGCTTTGATGTGGAACAAATCCAGAAGGCACGGGCCGAGGCCGAGAAAGGTAAAAGGGTAAGAGGTGCCAGCACGATTTCCCAGCAGACCGCTAAGAATGTATTTCTTTGGCCGGGGAAAAGTTATTTACGGAAAGGTATCGAGGTCTATTTTACCTTCTTGATCGAATGGATATGGGGAAAGGAACGTATTATGGAAGTCTATCTGAACTCGATAGAGATGGGGGAGGGCATCTATGGCGCGGAGGCGGTAGCGGAGGCTCATTTCGGTAAGCATGCCTACCAATTGACCAAAAGCGAGGCAGCCTTGATAGCGGCCACACTTCCAAATCCCCGGAAGTTTAATTCTGCTAAACCGTCACCTTATATGCTGAAACGACAAGCGAAAATAATTTCCTTAATGGGAAAACTGATAAAAGTAGAAATGGGATATGGTGCCGGGCAAGTTGATCCCGGTACCGGAAAGGTTAAAAAAAGAAAGAAATGGAGAGCTTCCGTTATCATGACTTGGGACGAATCGCTTATGCCGATGCGTTAGAATATCAGACAGCTGCTTTCGAGGTCTTATTGGATGCGAAGGCAACGGGAAAGAAAGAGGATAATCAATTATTCTTTTGTGAGCATTTACCGGTCTTGACGATCGGTAAAAGTGGCAAGGACTCTAATTTGCTTATTCCCGAGGAAACTTTACGGGAACGAGGGGTCTCGTTTTACCATATAAACAGAGGGGGGGATATAACGTATCACGGGCCGGGACAGATTACCGGTTATCCGGTATTTGATCTGGAATATTGGAATCTGGGATTGAAACAATACATCCATATGCTGGAAGAGACGATCATCCGTTTCCTATCGCTTTACGACTTGAAAGGGGAACGTTTGGAAGGGGCGACGGGTGTATGGCTAGACCCTGAAGTACCGGGGCGTGCCCGTAAGATCTGTGCGATTGGCGTGAAAAGCAGCCGGTTCGTTACGATGCATGGCTTTGCTTTGAATATAAATACGGATCTGAGTTACTTTTCATTGATCAACCCTTGTGGTTTTACGGATAAAGGCGTTACCTCCTTGGCTATGGAGTTGGGGGTACCCCAAGACTTTGAGTTGGCAAAAAGTCAATTGAGATCGATTTTCATGGAAATCTTCGCTTGATATGGCAGTCATTCATTTCGCTCCTTTGCAAGGATATACGGATTCGGTTTATAGAGAGGCGCATACCCGAGTATTCGGGGGCGTAGATACCTATTATACTCCTTTCGTAAGGATAGAGAAAGGTGGTTTCCGGAATAAGGACTTGAAGGATATCGCTTGCGATAGAAATAGGCAGGTACATGTCGTACCGCAATTGATCGCTTCCACACCAGACGAGTTTCGGCCGATCGTGCGTTTATTCCAAGAGAATGGATACAAGGAAGCGGATATTAATTTAGGATGCCCTTTCCCTATGCAGGTCCGTGCGCATAGAGGCTCGGGACTTTTGCGGTACAAGGAAGAGGCCGAGTCTTTATTACGTACGATTGAGGAGTTCCCGGATATTTCTTTTTCTATGAAAATGCGTTTGGGGTGGGAGTGTACCGACGAGTCATTCGTGCTTCTTTCCTTATTAAATAAGTTACCTTTGAAGCATATAACCTTGCATCCCCGGTTAGGGATACAGCAATATAAAGGAGCTATCGATTGGGATGGATTCTCTCGTTTTTATGATGAATGTGAACTTCCCTTATATTATAATGGAGATTTAGTGGGGCTGGAAGATATCCGAGGAATAAAGGAGCGTTTTCCGGGGCTTGCCGGGATCATGCTGGGACGAGGGTTATTGGCCTCTCCTTGGCTGGCCACTGAGTTTGTGTCCGGACAGGTCTTGACCGTGAATGAGAGGCGGGATAAACTAGTCATGTTCCATGAGTCGTTGATGGATGAATATGCTGCCCGGTTGGAAGGTGGCGAGCATCAGGTATTATCTAAAATGAAGACAATCTGGGATTATCTTTTGCCGGAGGCCGATAAAAGGCTTCGCAAGAAAGTATTGAAAAGTACTTCCCTTACTTCTTATCAGTCGGCAGTGAAAGATTTGTTGAGTCTTTGACTACGGGAGGGACATTCGTAGAGTCTTTGGGGATCAAGGGTAAAAGAGGCCTCTTTCTTCTCCTGAAAATCTCAGAGAAGTTCGTGAAGTCTTTCCGGTACATGATACCTACACCTTGTATGGTTAATGCTTGCTTCAGGCCGAAATACATATCTCTGGCATGGTTATAAGCCTTTAGCCGGATCTCACCGGAGGGGGTCAACTTATATTCTAGGTCGAACTCTCCGATAAAAGTGTTATTTTTGCCTGTAGTGACCGTATTTCTCATACCGAAATTACCATTGATCAATAAGCGGTTGTTTAGCAACTGGCTGGATAATATCATCTCATATTCCGTGTCTTCCTTGAAACCGTCCTGTCCCGCTCGTATGTTTGTCCCTATTTGTACTTTATCCGTGAAACTACCTAATAGATTGGATAATTGCGCTGAGATAGCGGATGAAGCCACGGCGTTTAACTCGCTAGACTTATAACTCGTTTGGGCATATTCTGGTGTGTAGAATTTATTTAACACCAGCAAATAAACAATTTGCCGAGTCATCATATCCTCTGTGTCTATAAACGCTTCGACTTGACGCTCTAATTCCTCGTTAGAGTTCGGAAATTCTAAGTCGAAGGAAATAGACGGGCTGCGCAATGCGCCTTTAAGGTTTAAGACGCAATTGACGGGTATGTTTGTTCGAGAACTTTCTTGTAAGAGACTCTGATCCAAGTCTCCGATATTTGCGGTCAGATTGTAGATCGCATTGATATCCATATGGGCATTAAAGGGATCGCCACGGAAATTGATCGTGCTACCGTCTCTGATCTTAAAGTCTTTATGGATGATTTGCTGTAAGCTGAAATTATAGTTTCCTTGTACGATATTCACGTCGCCATACATACGAAGATCACTTCTTGTTCCATATTGTATTTGTAAACTTCCACTGGCGTTTCCTTTGATACGGTCTCCCGCTATCGGGTCCATGATTAGCTCTATATCGGCATCGGGTGTGATATCAAGGAGGAAGTTCATTCGTAGCTCGGCTCCCTCGTCTGTCTCGTGTACGATATTCAATGGGTGTGTGGACGTGGAATCTACGTTAGCGGCCAACTTGCTTTTATCGACGAACGTGATAAAATCATAGTCCGTAGCCGAGTTCTTATTCATGAAGTCCAGATAAATAGCGGTCTTAGGTTCGCTTTTCATATTAATATCAAAGTCGATCAACTTACCGTTACCCTTGATCTGCGCCGTTCCACTGGCGAATACAGTTCCGTAAATCAGCGGATTCTTTTTCTGGTTGGCGTTATACATCAACATATTATTGCCTTGCACGTTTACGAGGAAGCTATAATCCCGGAAATGCAAATGGTTGAACTTGAGGCTGACTTTCCCTAGGTTGCCGAATTGATCCTTGACCGTGATATTCCGTAAATTGACGGATGTAGAGTCAAGGTGGACGGAATCGGAGAAGGTATAATACGTATCCAAGAAATCAACGCCTACCCCTCCATCCATGACATAGGCATCTCCCTCGACATTCAGCTCCTTAAAGGGGCCGTGCAAATGTATACTTCCGAATCCCCGGCCTTGCAAGTTCTTTACGACCGTATCGACAAAGGGCTGCAAGAAAGCTAGATTGATATCATTGGCATCGAAATACAAGGATAGCCCCGCATTGGGTCCGACCGGGAATACATAGCCGTTTACATCCGTCCAAGTGCTGTCGTTCTTGTAGATGCTTCCCAGCATAAGGATACCTTTCTGTGCGTCGTCCCATTCGCTGAAGAGATTGAGGCGACCCAAGGGGGTTTGGTTGAATGAGAAATTCTTTACTTCCAGATCCGTGTTTAGCATACGGCTATTGAATAAATCATTCACGTAGAACTTACCGGTAGCCTCACCTCCGAATTGCAAGACTGGGATATTCAATACGTCGAAGACATAACTCAGCTCTATTTGCTTCAAGTCTACCAATAAAGTATCTGCCGGATCTTTTGAGATCGTCCCTTCCATAGATAAATACTGGGTCTCATGATCTACCCGGAAATGCTCGATACCGATCTTGCCCTCACGAATCGTTATATTCGCCGGATTGATGGTCCAGAGCGTGTCTTTAATAATGAGGGGGCTTTTATTCAACGTGACTTCCGTACGTAACTTGGCCGGCCCTTTCTCGCTTTCCTCTTCGACAAAAAGGGTAGAGGCGGAGATGTCGGCCTTAAATAACCGCTCTTTATTATTCGCCCAGCCAATCAGGGTGTTCACCAGATTATCTTTAGCGTCTGCTTTGATATCAAGGTAGTTACGCAGTCCCTTGTCGTTATAATTAATCGTTTTTAATTGTAGGTTTACCTTATCGTTCGGATTGTCGCAAACCAAGTAGCCGGATTCGAACATGGATTTCCCGAGATTGAACTTCGGAAGCCACGCCTCGATACGGAACTTATTATAAATATTATTATAATGTCCCGTGATCCGTCCGGGTTGCACCATCGTGAACGGTAGTTTTAATGTCGTAGAAAGCGCTTCCGTATTCTCGATCGTTAATAGGAGGGCGAAGTTATTCTCTTTCACGATTTGTTTTTTCTGGGTCGTGTTGATCAAGGCTGGCACATATCCCTTGAACGTATTCATAAGGCTGGGGATTAGCGTGTTGAATGAGTAAGACCCGGTGACCTCTCCATTCAAGATATCGGACGTTATGGTTAATTGCCGGTCGAGACTATGCCCCGAGGCAACTACTTCGAATTTCTTAAGGAAGAAGCTGCTGGGAGTGGTCTCGAAAGAAAGACTGTCCAACGTGATGCTACCTTCCAGATTATCGATATTATCTCCGGTGAAATCCGCGTTTAAAGCCAAGGAGATATTCGGCGCCTCATATTTGTCTGTCAGGTTCAATCGGTCCGGCCGGAAATGATCGAGGCGGGCGGTGAAATTAAACAAGGAGTTTTGCCCTTGGTGCTGGAAGATGCCTTGGGCGTGTAACTCGCCATTGGGATCGTTTACATGGATAGTCCCATCGAAACTACTCTTCCTGAAATTACCGGAAAGATTTATATCCTTGTATTTATAAGCTTTATAATCGAACTCCTTGACTTGTGCTTGGATATTTCCGGAGAAATTTCCGCCAACAGGTCTACGGGTATCGATATTGATGTCGAAGCGAGCCTCCCCGAAAGGATTATTCTCACCAAATAACTCATGGAGCCGCAAGTTGCTGGAGGCGATGCGTCCCCGTAGGTAAGCGGCTATATTCTTATCCTTGTTGCTACCGAATATCAAGTCTGTCTGTATGGAGCCGATGGAAGACGATAATTTTCCGAAAGCGACTAGGTTATCAAAAAAGCCTGATATCTCGCCCGTGAAATTGATCGTCCCCAATTTGACGACCGGGGCCGGGAGACTCTTCGGACGCTCATTGAAGTTATTGGCCAGACTGGAGATGCCGTCTGTCGTGATATACATCTTATTCACCTTCCCTAAAAGATACGTTTCCTCAGGATAGGTGATGTTTTTCAGTTCCATCTGGCCGATAAACAGCATCTTATCGCTATACTTCAAGGTGAGGCGCTTCAAGTTAAAATTATTGATGTAGCCGTTTGCCTCGGCCGATAACTCAATCGTGTCGGCGAAGTTCTTGAACGCCGGGACGAAAGGGGATAAGTCTTTCAGGCAGATTTGCGAAGGTGTTATATTCAAATCGATCGGAGCGTTGTTCAAGAGAGCGGGAAGGCTATCGATCTCGCTTAAATCGATCCGGGCACGCCCGATCTTCAAGTTTGTCTGCGGCAAGCGTACCTCGAAGTCCTGCACGAAAGCGCTATCCCGGTTCCCGACCACGTTCAGCGATAACTTATTCAAGGAGAAACCGGATGCCTCATCGAAACTCATCTTCTTGATATGGGCGTTCACGCTGTCCTTGTTAAAAGCCTTGAGGGATATCTTGGCACTCAGGTTCTTGATATCGATATGCTTGGCGTTGAACTTTCCCGGGGTCTCTTTCTCGCTATCCACGTTATAGCTGAAATTACCTCTTCGGATCATGATGGAGTTGAAACGGAGATCGATATTCTTCTCTTTCTTTATCGAATCCTTGCTGGCGAAAGCGTCGATGACGAATTGCAGGTTCAAGGGGCTTTCGGGCGTATGTTTTCGTAGGTTGAAGGAGAAACCGAACAAACGTACCGTCGTGAAGACGAACTTCCCTTCCAGTAACGGCATGATCTCGAATCCCGCCGCCACATGGTTCGCCTCGAACATGACTTTCCCGTCTTGGTCTTCCAGATAAAGCCCTTCCAGTACTAGGCGATTGAACCATTCGATATCCACGTTACCGATCTTTACGGGCACACCGAGGTGGCCGGATAACTGGGTCGTGGCTACTTCTGATACTTTGTTTTGAATATAAGGAATTCTCAGTAAGATGCCCGGCAACGCATAGAATATCCAGAATAATGTAAGCAGGGTAATGATTATGTATTTAAGTCCTCTGATATCTTTTCTATTTATTTAGCGCAAATCTACAACAATATCGCGATAGATTTCGTTAATTCGCGGAAAAAAGAATGAAGATATGAGTATAACGATATTAGGAATCGAGTCTTCTTGCGATGACACTTCCTCTTCGGTGATCCGTGACGGCGTGATGCTGTCCAACGTAATAGCCAGTCAAGCCGTTCATGAGGCCTATGGCGGGGTTGTCCCCGAGTTGGCTTCCCGTGCCCATCAGCAGAATATTATTCCGGTAGTAGCCGAGGCCATCAAGCGTGCCGGCATTGATAAGTCCGAGTTGAGTGCCGTGGCGTTTACTCGTGGACCGGGTTTGATGGGTTCTTTATTGGTCGGGACCTCGTTCACCAAGGGTTTGGCCGCTTCCTTGGATATCCCGATGATCGAGGTCAATCACTTACAGGCTCACGTGTTGGCTCATTTTATCAAGGAGACTCCGGACGATGACCATGCTCCCTCGTTTCCTTTCCTTTGCTTGTTGGTTTCGGGCGGTAACTCGCAAATCATAAAGGTGAACGCTTATAATGATATGGAGGTGATCGGCCAGACGATCGACGACGCCGCAGGAGAGGCTTTCGACAAATGCGCTAAGGTGATGGGACTGGGTTATCCTGGTGGCCCAGTCGTGAATCGTTTGGCGAACGAGGGTAATCCGAATGCCTTTACGTTCAGCAAGCCGCATATCCCCGGATATGATTATAGCTTCAGTGGCCTGAAGACCTCCTTTTTATATACCTTGCGTGATCATTTGAAAGATGATCCGGATTTTATTGAGAAGAACAAGCGAGACCTATGCGCTTCCTTGCAAGCTACGGTAATCGATATCTTGATGAGTAAATTGCGTAAGGCTGCGAAGGATTTGCATATAAAGGAAGTAGCTGTCGCCGGAGGTGTATCGGCCAATTCCGGTTTGCGTGAGGCATTCTTGGATCACGCAAAACGTTATGGCTGGAAAGTGCATATCCCGAAGTTCTCGTTCACCACGGATAACGCCGCTATGGTAGCTATCACGGGATATTATAAGTATATGGATAAGGAGTTCTGTCCGATGGATGCCGCTCCTTTTTCTAGGGTTGTCTTATAGGAAAAGATAGTTTTGCTATAGAGAAACAAAAGTTTCTTCTAGGGAAAACAAAAGTTTCTTCCTAATGAAACTATTGTTTTCCCATAATGAAACTCCTAGTATCATTATAACAATGGAAGTAGATGATTTACCAATAGAGTTAGAGGTAGCGGACGCACTCAAATCAGGACACCTGATGATGGGTACGGCAGAGAGTTGTACAGGCGGAAAGATTGCCAGCATGATAACCTCCATGGCGGGCAGCTCGGAATACTTCACCGGGGGCGTGGTAGCCTATTGCAACGAGGTGAAGCATCATGTGCTCGGTGTCTCCGAGGCGGACTTGAACACTTTCGGGGCCGTAAGCCAGCCGGTCGTGGAGCAGATGGCCCGTGGGACTATGCGGGTATTGGGATGTGATTGTGCCGTCGCTACCTCCGGGATCGCCGGGCCGGGAGGCGGGACTCCCTCGAAACCGGTGGGAACGGTATGGATTGCCGCCGCTTATAAGGAGAGGATTCTCTCCGAGTGCTATCATTTCGGGGAGAATCCTCGTATGGAGAACATTCGCTTGTCGGCAGAGGCGGCGTTGCGTATGTTGCTCGGATTGATTCGTGAGTAAAGGGACTATCGCTTAATGGGCGATCTCGTCCACGATTCGTTTATAGCCTTCCTCGTTCGGGTGTAATCCGTCTGAGAATAAGGATTCGTTTATCTTGCCGTCTTCCTGAAGCAACTTCGTACCCGGGTTCTTGAACGTGTACCATCCGGTCTCGGCTATTTGACGGATGCGGAGATTGAGATTCCTTACCCGTTCTTCTTGGTTACGGCGGGGCAAGATGCCGATTACCTTGATCTTGGCCTCCGGCTGCCGTTGCCTGATGGCGGAAAGCAAGAAACGAATGCCTTCCACGATCTCGTTGTCATTGTTGATTCCGATGTTATTCGTGCCGATCATCAATACTACTTCCTCAGCCTTGTATCCATCCAATTCACCATGATAGACTCTCCAAAGTACGTTCTCGATACGGTCGAAACCATATCCGAGATTGTGGAACCCAGCCGGACGCATGATTTTCTCCCATGTTTCCATACCTCGCACGGACGGTCCTTTGGGCTCTCCTCCCCAGAAATGCGTGATGGAATTACCTAAGATCACCCGTCGAGGCGGGTTGCTTTGATTCAGCGAGAGAATATCCCGGTGACGTTTTTGCCATTCGTAATTATTGGGTTCCCGGCGCTGGGTGACAGGCATTGTGGTAGAGAGGTCTCCTTTGGGGATGCGTAATATCTCCCGTACTTTCCGCTCTACGGCGTTCGCCTGTGTTTCCATGCCCCAGTCGGAAGGATGGACGTAATCTACCCAAGCATCCGGGTGCAGTCCCAGCTCTTCTCGTGTAAGGTAGTAGATATCTTTTATCCCTTGTGCCTGCAATTCCTCGAATGCTTTTTTAGCTCCTTCGTTCATGCGCACATAATCTTGTAGCTTCGTATCGTCGGCGAGTGCGTTGCTATATCCGGCATGCTCCACCAATAAGATCGGAGAGGAGTGGGTGGCACGTATTTGCTTGACTGCGTCCGATACGAGTTGCGTGATCTCATCTTTGCTCTTTGGCGTGAGGTTGGGCAGGCAGTCAAGGATATAAAGGCGTGCGTCTATCTCACAAATAAAATCCAATACCTCTTTCTCTAAACGTCCGTTACCGGAGAAGCCTAGGTTGATAAGCGGATATCCCAGTGAACGCTGCAAGATCGTGCCCCAAGTCATGCCCGGACGGGAGGCGCATGCGCCTTGGGCGATCGAGGTTCCGTATAAAAGAATCGGTTTCTCGGGCGATACGGGGATAAACGTAAGCTCATCGTTTTCGGGCACGCCGATTTCCAACCACTTTATCGTATTATAAGGAGGCAGGTAGAGGCGGAACTCATAGCCCCTGTCATGATATATATCTTTGCCTATGTTCGTATAATGGTATTGAAGCGTATCTCCGGAAGGATAACCGCCGAAATAAAATCTCCATTGGCCATCACTATCGATACTATATATATCTACACCGGATACGCCTGTCGTGGGCATATGTGGCATATTCAGCGGTCCGCTTACTTGATAGCGTACTTTTAGTTCAGGGGCGTTGCTGAAAAAATGAATCGCCAAACCGGCGGAATTGCGGGATAAATCCCAGACGGGTTTACGTACCTTGCCTTCGGCTCTTTGGGGAAGCCGGACGTAGCTGTCTCCGATCTCTTCGGTCCATCCTTGGTTTTGTATGACAGGGAATCCGCATTCGAGCGGGTTGAGCCATTTCCATTGTGCGTGGGCGGATAGAGCCGTGAGGCATACGAGCGTTAAGAAGATTTTGTGAAGTCTCATCATTCTGGTATTATTTGTTTTTTGTTATGAATATGACAAAGATAATATATATTTGTATTCATAAACAAACTTAAATCAATAAACCATGAGTAAAAACATTCTATTTGCTTTTCTCTTTTTAATGGGCGCTATCCCGTCGATCGCCCAGAAGAATTACCAAGTCCAGTCTCCAAACCGGGATATAAAGGTGGAGGTTACGGTAGCCGATAAAGTCACTTTCGCTATCGTACAGGATCATTCGGAGGTGATGAATTCTGCCGTATCTATGACTTTACAAGGAGGTGAGGTACTTGGCGCTAACCCGAAAGTCTTGAAAGTGACGAAGACCTCGGTAGACAAGGAGATACCCTCTCCGTTCTATAAGAAGGACGTAGTAAAGGATATCTATAATGAGATGCAAATCTCGTTCCGGGGAAACTACGGGCTGGTTTTTAGGGTGTATAACGATGGAGTCGCTTACCGTTTCACGACGAAAAGAAAGGAACCGATCGTTATTGCCGATGAGGAGGCCGTCTATAATTTTCCCTCGGATTATAAGACATTCACCGCTTACGTGAATAGTACGAAGCCGACGTTCGAGGAGCAATTTTTCAATTCCTTCGAGCAGCCCTACGCAAACGAGACGATCACTGGCCTGAATGATAAACGCCTGAAGATCCTGCCTCTTTTGGTGGATCTGGGAGATGGTCGCAAGATCTGTATCACGGAAGCCGATCTGGAGGATTTCCCCGGGATGTTCTTGAATAACGAGACGGGAAAACCTTCCTTTAAAGCGGTTCATGCGCCTTATCCGAAAGTGAAGGAGCAAGGTGGCCATAATCAGTTACAGATGTTGGTGAAAGAGCGTGAGAACTATATCGCCAAAACATCCGGAACCCGTTCTTTCCCTTGGCGTGCGTTTATAATCTCCCGGAATGATAAGGAGTTGGCCGATTGCGATATGGTCTACCGTCTGGCTTCTCCCTCCCGGGTAAACGATATCTCTTGGATCAAGCCGGGTAAGGTGGCTTGGGATTGGTGGAACGACTGGAATCTATACGGTGTGGATTTCCGTGCCGGAATCAATAATCCCACCTATAAATATTATATAGACTTCGCCGCCGAGCATGGTATCGAGTACGTAATCTTGGATGAGGGCTGGGCCGTGAACCTGCAAGCGGACATGATGCAAGTAATACCGGAGATCGATCTTCAAGAATTGGTGGATTACGGTAAATCCAAGAATGTCGGTATTATCCTTTGGGCAGGTTATTGGGCTTTCGCCCGTGATATGGAGAATGTCGTGAAGCATTATTCGGATATGGGCGTGAAAGGCTTCAAGGTGGATTTCTTGGATCGTGACGATCAGGAAATGGTGAACTTTGTTTATAAAGCCTCCGAGGTATGCGCTAAATATAAGATGCTAGTGGATTTCCATGGCGTATTCAAGCCGACAGGTCTTCAACGGACCTATCCGAACGTGTTGAACTATGAGGGTGTGAATGGTTTGGAGCAAATGAAGTGGTCTTCCGAGAAGGAGTTCGATATGGTGACGTATGATGTCACGATCCCATTTATCCGTATGATCGCCGGCCCGATGGATTATACGCAAGGTGCTATGCGTAACGCCGCCAGAGGTAATCATCGGTCGGTAAACTCGGAGCCGATGAGCCAAGGAACCCGTTGCCGCCAGTTGGCTACTTACGTGATCTTCGAGTCTCCTTTCAATATGCTGTGCGATGCCCCGTCTAATTATAGGAGGGAAAAGGAATGTACGGAGTTTATCTCTAACATTCCGACCATCTGGGATGAGACGGTCTCATTGGCTGGAAAGGTCTCCGAGTATGTAGCGATCGCCCGCCGTCATGGTAATGATTGGTATATCGGGGCGTTGACCAACTGGACGCCGAGGGAGCTGGATTTAGACCTGTCTTTCTTGGGCGAAGGTGATTATACTTTGGAATTATTCAAGGATGGCATAAATGCCGATCGTGCCGCCCGTGATTATAAGAAAGAGGTAATCCCAGTCCCGACAGATCGCAAATTAAAGATCCATATGGCTCCCGGTGGAGGCTATGCGGCTCGTATCCAGAAACGATAATTCTTTTTTCGTCTAAAGCGACCCTGCCTTTCGTCGAATAAACGCTTGCGTTCATAGGCGCAGGCGTTAGATTCGTTTACTTTTATAAAAAACGGTATTATGAAACTCACGAGGCAAGATTATATATTGGCGGGAGGACAGGCTTTATTGTGGATCACCTTATGGCTGATTCCTCCTGCGATCGATTTTTTCATACGCTTTAATCCGAGCTCGGCTTTCGAGGTGTGGAAGATTAATACGGGGTTCATTACTCCGTTGGCTATTGTTTTCACCGCTAATTTCTATGTATTGGTTCCCTATTTGCTTTATCGGGATCGGAAGATGCTCTTTGGTTTGATGAATTTGCTATTGATCACGGGGGCTAACCTATGGATATTTTCTTCTAAGGCGGATTTCCCGGACGAATGGCGTTCGGGAATGTATATGGTCGCTTTCGGAGCGTTCTTCTTACATTTGCTAGTGATTGGATGTGCCGTGGGGTTCCGTTATATCGTACGCTGGGGCGATATGCAGATGCGTTTGAAAGAGGAGCGGCAGAAAAACGCCGAGGCGGAATTGGCTTGGCTGAAGAACCAGTTGAATCCGCATTTTCTCTTTAATACCTTGAATAATATATCCAGCTTGGTCCAGATAGACCAAGATACGGCGCAAGAACGTATCGGGCAATTGAGCGATTTGCTGCGGTATACGCTCTATGAGTCGAACCATGAGCTGGTACCGGTGGAAGGCGAGATCGAGTTCATGAGCAATTACATCGAGTTGATGAGATTGCGCTGCAATGAGTTGGCTACCGTGGAAGTTGATCTGCGGATCCCGCCTAAACCGATGAGGATCGTTCCGCTCTTGTTCATCTCTTTAATAGAGAACGCCTTCAAGCATGGCGTGAATAGCCGTAAGTCGTCGTTCGTACGTATTCGCTTCAAGGCGGAAGGAGATGACCTCGTCTTTACCTGCGAGAATAGCGACCATCCGAAACCGGACGTGAACCGTAGCGGATCGGGGATCGGGATGGAGAATCTGAGGCGTAGGCTGGATCTGGCTTATCCCGGTCGTTACCGATATGATCAAGCGCTTCGGGAAAATAGTTACTTTGTTCAAATAACACTTCGAGACTGCTTATGAAAACACTGACTTGCATGATCGTAGACGATGAGCCCTTGGCGGTGAAGATGCTGGAGGACTTCGTAAGCCGTACGCCTTATCTGAGGCTGGCGGCTTCCTTCAATGATCCGGTACTGGCGCTCTCCACGTTGTGCGAGTCTCCGGTGGACGTGCTTTTCTTGGATATTCAGATGCCGGATCTGGACGGGCTGAACCTCTCCCGGATGGTACCGCCCAGTACGAGGGTGATCTTCACGACCGCCTTTAAGGAGTATGCCTTTGATAGCTATGAGGTGAATGCCCTCGATTTCCTGCTGAAGCCCATCCGATACCATAAGTTTCTCGGAGCTGCGGAGAAGGCCCGCCAATGGTTTGAGATGAATAGCGTGAAGGAGGAGAGAGGCAGCCTTTTCGTGCGGGTGGATAGCCAGTTGCGGCAGGTGGAAATCTCCCGGATATTATACGTGACGGGCTTGAAGGATTACGTGATGATCTATCTGGAAGGGGAGGCCCGTCCGCTTATCACCCACGTGACGATGAAGGCCATGGAAGAGATGCTGTCTACCGGTCGCTTTATGCGGGTACATCGTTCTTATATCGTGGCGTTGGATAAGATCCGTTCCGTTGATCGGAATAATTGCGTTTATATCGGAAAGGAGATCATCCACGTGACGGATGCCTACAAAGAGGCGTTCAACGCTTATCTGAAAGCTGCTCAACCTTCTTGAACTTGGATGCCCATTCAAAGCTCCTTACGATGGGCATTCTAACGACCTTACAATGCCCATTGTAGGAACCTTATAATGGGCATTCTAAACTTTATGTGTATATTCGTGCCTTAATTAAGAGAAAACGATATGAAGAATAGCATTCCTTTAGGGTTTATCCGGATCTTTATCCTGCTTATATGTCTGACCTCGTGCGGTAGCAAAAAACAACAAAAAGTAGCTTTGCCCGCCGATTTCAAGGGACCGAAGGAGTTGGCTCGCTTATATGGGGTACGTATCACACCGGAAGATAATATATTCTTGTACAACGAGGGGGCCCGTTGGTTGGGTGTACGTCATAAATTGGGAGGGAGTACGAAGCGGGGCGTGGATTGCTCCGGTTTCGTATCGATCGTTTATCGGGAGGTATACGGAAAACAGCTGGCTCGTTCCTCGGCGGATATGCTGAAGTATAATTGCAAGAAAGTGAGTCGTGCCAAATTGCAGGAAGGAGATCTGGTATTTTTCAAGACGGGTTGTGGCGGGAAGCGTGGCGTTCCGAATCACGTGGGGATTTACTTGAAAAATGGGCGCTTCATCCATACCAGTACTTCTAGCGGCGTGATGGTAAGTAGCCTTAGCGAACCTTATTATACAAGAACTTGGTTAACGGGTGGTAGGGTAAAATAAAATTACTAAATTCGCGTCTTAGAAAAACTATTAAACATAAATAGAATATGTTGACAATCAAATTAATCACTGAAAACACGGATGCCGTAATCCGTGGACTGGAAAAGAAACATTTTAAGGGTGCGAAAGAAAGCATCGATAAAGTGTTGGAATTGAATGATAAAAGACGTATCGCACAAAATCAATTAGATAAGAACCTAGCGGAGGTAAACGCAACCTCGAAGTCGATCGGACAATTAATGAAAGAGGGCAAGAAGGAAGAGGCGGAGGCCGCTAAGAAACATGTTTCCGAGATCAAGGAGGTGAGCAAGGCTTTGCAGGTTGAGATGGATCAGGCTGCCGAGGAGCTGCAGAACTTACTTTATACGATCCCGAACGTACCTTATGATGAGGTGCCCGAGGGTACCTCTGCGGAGGACAATGTGGTAGAGAAAATGGGAGGTATGGAAACGGAACTCCCAAAGAACGCTCTTCCGCACTGGGAATTGGCGAAGAAATATGATTTGATTGATTTCGATCTGGGTGTTAAGATCACGGGAGCAGGTTTCCCGGTCTATAAAGGACAGGGCGCTCGTTTGCAACGTGCGTTGATCAACTTCTTCTTGGATGAGGCTCGTGACGCCGGTTACTTGGAGATCATGCCGCCTACGGTGGTGAACTCGGCTTCCGGTTATGGTACGGGACAGCTTCCAGATAAGGAGGGACAGATGTATCATTGCGAGGTAGACGACCTCTATTTGATCCCGACGGCGGAGGTGCCCGTGACAAATATTTACCGGGATGTCATTCTGGATGAGAAACAGTTACCGATCAAGAATTGCGCTTATACACAATGCTTCCGTCGTGAGGCCGGATCTTATGGCAAGGATGTACGTGGTTTGAATCGTTTGCACGAATTTTCTAAGGTGGAGTTGGTTCGGATCGATAAACCGGAGCACTCTAAGCAATCTCACCAAGAGATGTTGAATCATGTGGAGGGATTACTTCAGAAGTTGGAGTTGCCGTATCGCATCCTTCGTCTTTGTGGGGGTGATATGAGTTTCACGGCTGCCCTTTGCTTTGACTTCGAGGTGTATTCCGAGGCACAACAACGCTGGTTGGAAGTTAGCTCCGTGTCCAACTTCGATACGTATCAAGCCAACCGCTTGAAATGCCGCTATCGTGACGAGAATAAGAAAACGCAACTTTGCCATACCTTGAATGGTAGTGCTTTAGCCTTGCCTCGCATCGTAGCCGCCTTATTGGAAAACAACCAAACCCCCGAAGGTATCCGCATCCCGAAAGCGTTGATCCCTTACACTGGGTTTGATATGATTAAATAAGAATGAGTGAGGCCATGTTAGGATTTTGATCTTAACATGGCTTTGTTTAAAAATCAAAGAAAGTTATTGTAAGTATATGATGCTTATTTGATTGTTATTACCTATCTTTGCCGCTATAGGACTAAAACATATAAAGCTATGGCACGACCGATTAAAGAAACTCCCGTTTTATACGGTGATGACGCTAAGCGTTTTGATGAACGAATGAAATATAATGAAACGCATAAGGCAACGGAAATAGAGAAAGAACGTATCCGTAAAGCTTATGAGTATATGAATTCAATCATGATTAAATAATTTACTACTATGCAACCAAAACATCTTAACTTGCAAATCCTTTCTGAACAGGTAGATCTACACTCTTTTAACTGTGGCGATGAAGATTTAAATGATTTCTTGATTAATAATGCGTATCAATCTATGATACACAGAATGTCATTGACTTATATACTGAAAGAAAATGAGCAGGTAGTTGCTTATTTTAGTTTGCTCTTTGATAAAATATCAAAGGAAGATACTAGGAATACGACTTCTTTTATTGAATTTAAAAGTAATAAAGGGCCCATTATGGAAGGTAAGGACTTTAAAAGTTATCCGTCACTGAAAGTTGGACGTCTAGGGGTTAACATTAGTTGCCAAAAACGTCAGTTAGGCCATTTGATACTGGATTATATAAAAAGGCTCACATTGACCCAGCAATTAGCCGGATGTCGTTTTATCACTGTGGACGCTTATCGAACAGCCTTTACTTTTTATGAGAAAAACGGCTTTGAATACTTAACCTTAAAGGATGTAAATGATCATACGAGACTGATGTATTACGATCTGTATAGGTTGCTTTGATTAAACTGTTTGTATTTTGAAGGATGAAGATAACATATAAATACGCCAATGTGACTCTTCGCTAAATATATACTGATTTAAAGGAGAGCACATTGGCGTATTTTTTAGATGAATAAGTTTACGTTCGCATCTTCCGCACGTTCCAGATAGGTGGCTACGCCTCCTAGGACAACGTTATCCATCAGTTCTTCTTTTTTGACGCCCATTACGTCCATACTCATCGTGCAGGCGATCATCTCGATACCATTCTCTACGGCTTGTGCCATAAGGCTTTCCAAGCTGTCGATCCGTTTCTTCCTCATGATAAGGCGCATCATCCAACTGCCGGCTCCACCCATATTCATTTTAGATAGTTTCAGCTTTTCGCTATTTGCCGGAAGCATCCAGCCAAACATCTTGCCGAAGATATCTTTTGATACGGCAGGTTTTTCCCGTTTCTTAATCACGTTAAGCCCCCAGAAAGTAAAGAACATAGTCACCTTCTTTCCGGTGGAGGCAGCCCCGTTCGCTATGACGAATGAGGCCAACGCCTTATCGAGGTCATCGCTGAAAACGATCAATGTCTTGTTGTCGGCACTATTACCACCTGTCGCTATTTTGCATTCAGCTTTTTTTTTTCGTACCGTGGCGGCGATCGTACCTCCCTTATTTTCCAGAGAGACTAACTCTGCCCCGGTTATCTTGCACCATGAAGAGACATCTTTCCCGAAAGCCTGATCCGTTGCGGTGATTTCCAAAGACTCATCTTCCCGCAAGTTCTCATAGTTTTTTTTCAGCTGCATGATCGGTCCCGGACACATTAATCCGCAAGCGTCTACCTTAATCGCCGTAGCTGCCGGAGTCGATTTGCAAGAGCTACTTTTACCAGATGCCTTATCAGAAACAGCTTCGGACGAACAAGGTGCGCAGGCTGGCTCATTCTTGATCTTTGCTGTCGCTACATTCCAAGTCTTGTAACCACCGGATAGATTTCGGACATTCGTGAAGCCATTTTGAGTCAGGATGCGATAAGCCAAATAGCC
This sequence comes from Parabacteroides sp. D25, assembly GCF_000307475.1. NCBI lineage: Bacteria > Pseudomonadati > Bacteroidota > Bacteroidia > Bacteroidales > Tannerellaceae > Parabacteroides > Parabacteroides sp. D25. The sequence goes on from NZ_JH976505.1 coordinate 220,200, forward strand.
CCTTAATCCAACAGCGCAAGTTACTACGATCGGTGTATCCTTAGGCAGTTCCGCCAAATGTTCTCTTAACTCATCAACCGGTATATTGATGAAGCCGGGGATTGTCCCTAAGCTGTACTCGTCACGGGTACGGACATCGATACGTACGGTATCTGGCGATAAGTTCTGGATCTCTCTCCACTGGATCGCTTTCGCTTTTCCCGTAAGTAGGTTCTCCGCTACGAACCCGGCCATATTTACGGGATCTTTAGCGGCTGAATAAGGAGGAGCATACGCATGTTCCAACTCCGTCAGGTCATAGACCGTACCTTTCCGCTGGATAACTTGCGCTAACATCTCGATCCGTTTGTCTACGCCTCCGAAACCTACGACTTGCGCCCCTAACAGTCGTCCGTCTTCCGGTGCGAACAATATCTTGATCGATAAAGGCACGGCTCCCGGGTAATATCCCGCATGCGAGGCTCCATGCGTATAGGAGGATTGATAAGCGATTCCTTCCCGTTTCAACAGCTTAGCGTTAGCTCCCGCCGTGGCGACCGTCAAGTCGAATACCTTGGCGATAGAGGTTCCCATCGTCCCGTCATAAGTTTCCTTATTGCCGGATACGATATTATCGGCTACGATACGTCCTTGCTTATTCGCTGGACCCGCCAATGGGATCAAGGCTGGTTTGCCTGTCACGAGGTGGCGTACTTCCACGGCATCTCCCAACGCATAAATATCCGGGTTCGAGGTCTGCATATATTCATTGACAGCGATACCGCCGAGTGCTCCGATCGTAAGTCCCGCTTCCTTGGCCAATCGGGTTTCCGGACGGACACCGATACTCAATAAAACCATATCCGCCGGGATTTGCTTCCCACTTTTCAAATGAACGGTCACGCCTCCAGAAATCTCCTCGAAACGAGATACGCCATCTTCCAGCATCAAGCCTACCTGCTTGCCGATCAATTGCTGATGTACGATAGCGGCCATGGAATAGTCGAGGGGTGCCATCACTTGGTTAGCCATTTCCACGACGGTGACGTGGATACCCAGCTCATGCAAATTCTCCGCCATCTCCAAGCCGATGAAACCACCCCCTACAACAACGGCGGTACGGGGCTTTTCCGTGTTCACGTAATTCTTGATCGTGTCCGTATCCGGCACGTTACGTAACGTGAATATCTTTTTACTCTCGATTCCTTCGATGCGTGGACGCAAAGGCTCCGCACCGGGAGAGAGCACTAGTTTATCGTAAGTCTCCGTGTAGGTTTCTCCTGTGCCGAGTTTCTTTACCTCCACTTGCTTGGATTCGGGAAGGAGTCGGGTTGCTTCCTGCTCCGTACGGATATCGATGCGGAATCGATCCGTGAAGCCTTTCACGGTTTGTACGAATAATTTATTCCGGTCGTTGATCGTGTCTCCTATATAATAAGGTAATCCACAGTTTGCGTAAGAAACATATTTTCCACGTTCGAAAAGGATGATTTCCGCTTTCTCGTCCATTCTACGCAGCCGGGCTGCTACGGTAGCTCCACCGGCTACACCTCCAATAATCAAGTACTTCATATCTGTTTTTATTTAATTTGTATTATACATATTTGTTAGTAGACAATAATTAGTTAAAAAAAGGGATTCATCCCTTCTGTATGTATTCTTTGAGTTGATTGAACAGGCTGTCCATGTTTAGCTCGGCCTGCATCATCTGTTGTATTTTCTCTTTCCCTTTTGGGGTGAGCGAGAAAAACATTTGCCGCTTATCCTCTTTATTGATGTTCCTGCGGATAAACCCCTTGTTCTCGACGGAGGTGATCACCTTTGAGACCCGGGAGTTTGAAAGACCGATATAATCGCAAATCATTCCCGCCGACTTTGCCTCATTATCCTTTAAGCAACAAAGCAACATGGCCTCGTTGATGGTGATAGCATGTACTTCCGAGAAATTTTTCTCGAACTGGTACAGTATCTTATAGATATCCTTTATGGCGCAAATTGGTTCCATATTTCTTTATAACTTGTTTGATGATGCAAAGATATAACTATTTTTCAATAAAAATACTTTCTAGTAGAAAGTAATTAAGACTATTGTATATTATCCTATAGTAGAGACGGGGCGTGCCCCGTCTCATCCCAGCTAAATGGTAACTTAAAGATACTATTCAGACGGTGATGAGACGGGGCACGCCCCGTCTCTACTACTAGGTATTTCTTTTAATCTCTGTTGGAGAAATATTTCATGAATTGTGAACGCTCATACATCGCCGGGTTCGGGATATTGGCGTAATTCAATTTGCCTTGGAATTGGGAAAGGGATTGGTAATGTGCTTGATGCATCCACTCTTCCACGCAAGTCAATACTTGGGAGATGATTTCCGCTCCATGTGTATAGACAGCGCTACACATCTGTACGGCGGAAGCGCCGGCCAATAGACATTTAACGACATCTTCCCAATCATGCACACCGGTAGAGGAAGCGATACTGATTCCCGGGATCTTTCCGGATACGATAGCCGTCCAGCGAATCGTGTCACTCAAATCGGAATGATTGCTAAATACATTACCCGAAACGATCTGCATATTATTGATGTCGATATCCGGCTGGTAGAAACGGTTGAATAGCACGACACCATCAGCACCGTTTACTTTCAACAAATTAACCAGTGAAGGAATATTGCTGTAATTCTTTCCGATCTTCATGATAACCGGAATCGATACGGTCTCTTTTACCTTGCGGATGATACTGACATACGTATCCCGGATACTCTCGAAATCTTCGGTCAGCTCGGTTTCCATGAAGAACACGTTCAATTCCAAAGCGTCCGCTCCCGCTAACTCAATTTGGCGGGCAAAGTCGATCCAAGCGTCCGCCTTATAGCAATTGATGCTGGCGATAATGGGGATCGTACATAATTCCTTGCTCTTCTTGATCAGTTCCAGATAATCATTTACTTGATTCGCTTTTACATAACCACGGATATAATCCGCCGCTTCGGGGTAATCGGAGTCTTGCATCAAAGCCTCGCTCTGCATCTCGATCTGCTCTTCGAAAAGAGATTTCAATACGATAGCTCCAGCGCCTGCTTTCTCAAAATCCCTGTTACGTTCCGCCTTATTGGTGAGTCCGGAGCTCCCTACGATAATCGGATTGCGAAGTGTCAACCCCGCGTATTGGGTTTTAATGTCAATCATGTTGCCTATATTTAGATTTAATAATTACTTTAATATTCCCGTTCGCCAAAGATACTGGTACCCACCCGTATCAAGGTACTTCCTTCTTGGATAGCGATCGGGTAATCATGGCTCATCCCCATGGATATCTCCTTGAAATCGACATTATCTTTACAGAGCGTCTCTTTCAGTTCGATAAATAAATCATGGATCTTGCGGAATTCTTCCCGTATCAACCCCGTATCATCGGTATTGGTAGCCATGCCCATCAATCCGCAAATACGAATATGCTGGAATTCAGCCAAGGACTCGTCACGCAACAACTCCTTGCATTCCTCAGGACTGAGTCCGTGCTTGGATTCCTCTTGCGCCACATGGATCTCCAATAATACCCGGATCGTGCGGTCGTATTTTTTCGCTTGTTTATTCACCTCAGCCAAAAGCTTCAAGGAGTCTATGCTATGGATCAAATGAATAAAAGGAGCGATATCTTTTACCTTATTGCTTTGTAACGGGCCGATAAAATGCCATTCGATATCCTCAGGTAGTACTTTTTGCTTGGCGCTCAGTTCCTGTGCCCTGCTTTCGCCAAACACCCGCTGTCCGGCGTTGTAAGCCTCCCATAGAGCCTCCACCGGGTGAAACTTAGAGACGGCAACCAACGTCACCCCTTGCGGGAGCGACGTTTTCAGTTGTACTATGTTTTGAGCGATACTCATGTTTTTATCCTCTTTGTTCAGCTTGTTGTTTTTGCTCCGCTATCAGTTCCTCGCCACTTTTCTTCTCGCCGGGAATACTGTTCGCATCGAATGGGAATACATCCATCAACTGGGTTTCCGTTACCGAGGCGATGGTATAATCCGCCAATGTACCCTTCATTCCATCTTCCAATACGGCGATGGCCTCTTTCAGCGTAGTGGCTTGGGCAAGCATTTGTGCGGCGGTTTTCTTTTCCGCTCCGCTCTTCTCGTCCAACGTGATAAAATAAACCTTGATCTTATAGAACCGATCACCATTCTCGTTGAAGAATAATTCGGATAAACGAGCTCGTTTGATGTCTGTTACCGTGAATTCACCCGTGATGAAGGGGCGGATCTCCTCGATGATGCGAGCTTCCGCTTCCGTAAAAGACAGGGCGTCTACCAAGTAAGGCTCGGTTACTTTTTTCTGCATGCCATTTTCCAGCATTTTCTCGTAAGAGACCTTACATTCAAACCAATTGTGCATATGCTTTACTTTTTAATTTAGTCTGTACTCTGTTTAAAACAACGTACAAATATAGTGGCTATTCGTCAATAAAACAACTTGCCGCAAAAGATATAATTTGTCAGGATGTCTAATTTTGCGTGTTTGTTTTCAATTGGAATTTAAAATAGAGAGATATGGATGAGAAAGATTTGGTGGAAGGGATGCGAGAGTATATAAGTCTGTTACAAAAGGAAGGACGGTATTCCTCGGCGAAAAGTTATCAGGATGCGATGAACTCTTTTATACGGTATAGCGGGACGGATCGTATCCCATATACATATATAAATAAGGATACTCTTCGCCGGTACGAGGCTTATTTGCTGGAGAAAGGCTGCATGCGTAATACGGTCTCCACGTATATCCGCCGTTTGCGTTGTATCTATAACAAGGCGGTGGAGAATGGCGAGGCGGCGTTTATCCCCTCTTTATTCAAGGGGGTTTTTACGGGTGTGGAAAGCCAGCGCAAGAAGTCCTTGCCTCTGGGAGATTTGAATCGCTTGATGACTGTCCCGGTAAAAGGAGAGAAGTTGAGGAAGACACAGCTGACGCTTTGCTTGATGTTTCAATATGGGGGGATGTCGTTCGTTGATTTCGCCCATTTGAATAGGGGTAATATCAAGAACGGCATATTGGATTACAATCGCCAGAAGACCGGGACCTCTATGCGGTTGGAGGTCTTGGATACGGCGGAGGCTATGTATAAGGAGCTGGCAGGTGAGAGGGGTGGAGGCTCCGGCTATTTATTTCCCTTTTTAAGTGGGACGAAGAACGGCCATGAGGAATATCTCGAGTACAATGCGGCCTTGTCCCGGTTTAACCGGAACTTGAAGACGTTGAAGGAGGTTGCGGGAATAGCCTCGGATGTGACTTCCTACACGATCCGTCATTCCTTTGCCATGGCATTGAAGGAGCAAAATGTCCCCATTGAGATGATCAGCGAGTTATTGGGGCATAAATCCATCAAGACAACCCAGATTTATCTGAGAAGTTTCTCGTTGGAGAAAATGACGGTGGTAAACAAGTCTTGCTTTGAGAATGTATATAATTATATGCCAGAGGTGGGTTGAGGCTACTTGGGGAGTAGCGTTCATTTCACGGTGCAAATGTAGCAAAAAATAGCAAATAACAAGCAATCATTAGTTTTAGTTTGTGCTCCGGCCTTGATTCTCCTTAAATCTTCGTTCTTATTCCTAGTGTATAGACATGGCAATAGAGACGAAATGATCTCGTATTTCCTACATCATCACGTCCCTTCTAAAAATCGAACATACATTCCTGTAGAGACAGGGCGTGCCCCGTCTCATCCCCTCCAAATGGTAACTTAAAGATACTATCAGACAGTGGGAGACGGGGCACGCCCCGTCTCTACAACCGGGTGATAACCGTTCTCGCACCTTTAGGCTACTCCCCAAGTAGCCTAAGATTTCAAGAGATGGTAATTTTCAGTAATGCCATATTTGAAAATATAAAGTACTGTTTATCAAGATGATATAAATGATTCTTGGTAGGGCTCTGAATTGCCGTGGGGTCTGTTTTCGGGCCACGGGATAACCACTAGAAAAGATAATCATAGAGATGGATATATTGACAGGCAAGTGCTCGGATAGGTTCATGGCGCATGTTCTGAAGCGACGTGATCAGGAGGCTGTCCGCTGGTACGTGCTCACGCTTCCTACCGCCGGTGGCGGGCGTGACAGGATCAGCCCCTCGAAGGGGCTGGACGCTGAGCTTTCCCGCCGTGAGCGTCGTGGGGAGGCCTTGTTCGAGTATTTCTCCCCCTCGTATGTCGAGGCGAGGAAGGTGGGCGGCAAGATGGTCAACACGAAACGGCCCCTGTTGTACAACTACGTGTTCGTCCACGCCTCGGAGGACGAGATCTTCCGCCTGAAGCGTACGCTTCCCCTGTATAATTTCCTCCCCCGGGTTTCCTCCGGCGGGCGGTCCTATTTCCCGTACCTCTCGGATCGTGAGATGGATACCTTGCGTTGGGTCGCGGCGTCTTACTCCAACGAGCTTCCCGTGTATGTGCCAGATAGCGGCCGCTTGTTGAAAGGCGACCGTGTGCGTATCACCTCCGGCCCTTTTACCGACATGGAGGCGGAGGTGGTGGTGCAGCCGGGCGGTGGGCATAAGGACGTGATGGTGCGTATCCTCGACTGTCTGTGGGTCCCCTTGTTCGAGGTGAGAGCGGGGGAGTATGAGTTGATCGAGCTGAACACGGGGGGCAAGCACGTGTATACCCATTTGGACAACGACCGTCTGTCGGAGGGCTTGCACGATGCCTTGGGGCGTTACCATGCCTCTGGCGTGGTAGTGGATGAGGATGCCCGTCTGGCCCGTGAGGTCCTGCGTGGCTACGCCTCTCTCCGTGCTGAGACCGACGTGATCCGTTGCAAGCTTTACTCGTTGCTCCTTCCTGCTTATAGGTTGTTGGGCGATGAGGATGAGTTCGATCGTTTGCGCTCCACGATGCGCAGCATGCTCCCGGTGATAAAAGCGCTGCAATCGCATGCCTTGTTGCTGGTCACGCTGTACGGCTGTACGGACAGCAGCCTCTATCAGCGCATGGCGCACGAGCTGGTTGACCCTTGGCAGGACGAGGCCTCGCCCAAGAGGAGCAAGACCGTGTTGATACGTCGTTTACGTGATTACGACCGTTGGTTCGGGCACGGGAACGGCGATAAATAAAAGATATGAGAGAAGAGAGAGAGACATGCGGCGTTCCTTCGGGCATCCGGCTGATGAACCTGTTGCGTGAGCATTTGACAGAGATCATGGATCGTGAGCGTGCGAACCAAAACTCAATACACCTGTATTGTACGGGGGCTTACTGGGTGGCTTTTGAGTGTTCGGGCTATCAGTTGTATCGTGCGTTTCCGGATAGCGAGACCATGCCGCTGCGCCTGTTCGCCTACCCGTTCCCGATCGTGATGGTGTCCGTTACGGATCGCTCGCTCCGCTCGTACGCCCGCAAACATATCTTGAGAAGAGACGAGTCGGATTACAAGCTATTGACCGTCCCCGGATTTTCCTTGGCCGACTACCGTGAATGGCACGCCGGCGAGGTGGAGGGACTACCTTTATTAAGTGAGAGAGTATGAGTGCTGAAAAAAAGAAAACTACACCATTAGGAAAAAGTGAGGGAGAGGAACCGGAGCGATTCATCCCGGATGGGATGGGTATGTTCCAACGTAATGTAAAACGTATAGGGGATTGTGCGTTGGCGTTTTTGGCCTTGATCGTATTCTTCCCGCTGTTTTTACTTTGTTATATCGCCGTAAAGCGGGAGGATGGAGGCCCGGCGATCTTTAAGCAAGAGCGTATCGGTCGTTTCGGTCGCCCGTTCAACATCTATAAGTTCCGCAGTATGCGTCTGGATGCGGAGAAGTTCGGTCCGGCCCTTTACAAGGGTGGGGCAGATCCCCGGATGACCCGTGTCGGAAAATTCCTCCGGGTACATCACTTGGACGAGCTGCCCCAGTTATGGAATGTCTTCGTGGGAGACATGTCCTTTATCGGTCCCCGTCCCGAGCGTAAGTTCTACATCGACCAGATCATGGAGCGTGATCCCCGTTACCGTTACCTCTACCAGATCCGTCCGGGGGTGACCTCTTACGCCACGCTCTACAATGGGTATACGGACACGGTCGATAAGATGCTCCGCCGCTTGCGTTACGACCTGTTCTATCTGGAGCATCGCTCTTGGCTGTTCGATTTCAAGATATTGGTGAAGACCTTCTTGAATATAGCCTTTGGTAAGAAATTCTAATGCTAGATCTCCCCGTATTCCTCCCTTGCGTCAAAGCAGGGGCAAGCCTTACGGATATAGGGGCTAAGTTGGTAATGTCCTAGGATGCGTGCCTCCGGGTAATCCCTTCGTAATTGCCGTAGCAGATCCATCAAGGTACAGCGCTGGGCGTAGGTCCGGGTATCGGCTGGACGGCCTTGTTCGTCGAGTCCTCCCTCGTAACATATACCGATACTTTTGTCGTTCCATCCGGCTGCGTGCGCCCCGATCTGGTTGACCGGTCGGCAACGATGTAGCTCCCCGTCCCGTGTGATATAGAAATGATAGCCGATATCGGCGAATCCCCGTGCCTTGTGCGATGAACGGAGCGCCTCCACAGGAAAATCCCTGTCATATCGTGTAGCCGAGCAATGAATTACAAGGAGGCGAACCTCCCTGTAATTCTGGTAGAAACAATAAGCCTTACCCATGATAATTGAAGATTGATAATTGGAAATTGAAAATTAGAGAATACAGGATTGGATGCCAAGTGCCCCTGCGATGGCGGTAGCTACGGCGATGATCACTTTGATAATAGTACTCCATACGGACTTTTTCATGATAATTAATAATTAATAGTGAATAATGAATAATGAATTGAATAATGATATCCCGGCTGATATAAGAGGAAAGCTTCGCTTTCCTTCGGACGGCCTCAGCGGACGGGCGTCAAGCGAAGAGACCGTAGCGAGCGTGAGGAGCATCCCTGTCTGAGCGAAGCGAGTTGGGATGCGACAGCGAGCGTAGGTCTCGAAGTAGCCCGTCAGCGTCAGCCTTGACCTTTTGGTTACTTTTGGGTCAAGCCAAAAGTGACACGTTAGATCTCATCAGGCGACTCCGAATCCCCACCCCCAGCAGCCGGCTTCTTCGAGATATCCACGGTAGTCTCCCCAGCCTTCTCCGCACGGAGCACCGCTTGCTGAGCCTTGCGAGTAGCCACAGGTTGGAACTCTAGCCCGGCGAAGACATTCTTCAAGTCCTCGCCCGGTATATACTGGATACTAACCCCGGTGATGTTTGTAGATGTGAATTTCTCAAGACTCTCCGCACCCTCGTTGAGGATATGGAGCCGGAATTTACCCAGTTCGCCGAAATCCACCTGTTTCCCCTCTTGGAGGGCATCGAGCAGGTTCTCGACAGTGGAGATCAATACCGCCACCACATCCGCCCGGCTGACGGTGGTTTGCATGGATACCCGGCGGCTCAGCTGCTTGAGCGATAGCTCACCATTGATCTGTGCCGTGGCGTACGCTTTCGCCGGCTCGTCTTTCTTGATAGGGTTGGTCCGAAGGGACACGCTGTAATTTAAAGCCATAGATTTGATAATTAAAAATTGATAATTGAAAATTGAAAATGAAATCGATTTGTTTTCGATAACGAATGTACGACATTCGGTTTCCTCTGAAATGAATACCGCTGACAGTGGATGAATAAGGGAGATAAAAGAGGAGATATACTGAAAAATAGACCTCCGTATAGTTGTTCGTGTCGTATGTTTTAAGTATCTTTATACCAATAAGATAAATCTTAAAAATGCGAACGATATGCGAACAGGATATACACAAATCGACGAGTGGCCCGTGCGGCCCTATTCCAAGCGGGAGCTGGCCATGGCCTACGCCCCCGAGATCAGCCCCGTCTCGGCCCTGAACCGGCTGGCGGAATGGATGCGGTATAACGATCGGCTGACCCGGGAGCTTGGTGATACGGGCTACCGCCCGAGGCAACGGGTCTTCACCTCCCTCCAAGTGGAGCTGATCTTCCGTTACTTGGGTCGTCCTTGAGAGGAGACACCGCCACCCGTCGGTATAGGCGAGCGGCGATGCCGGTACTGGCATCAGACAACGCCAGTACTGGCGTAGGGCTGCGACGGTAGTGCTTACGGGCGATGACAGTAGAGGCATTTCCTTCATTCCTTCATTCCTTCGGGCGTCTCTCACGCACACACACGTGCGAGGAGAAAGCGTACTCGCCCCGTGCGGTCTTGATCAGTGTTCCCTTCTCCAGCATCCGTTTGAGGGAGGAGTCGAGTGTTTTCTCGGGTATGCCGTTCTTCGCTGCCACGTCCACGGCCTGCCGACGGCAGAACATCATTGGGAGGGCATTGAATAAAGCCTGTTCAGGAGAGGTCTGGACAGGGACGGCCTCGGAGGTAGGCAGGAAGCCCAGCACATAGCTCGAATGGCGGTAAAGAGGCTCTATGAGCGTGAGTACGGCTTGGAAATCCTCGTCGGTGACCCGCAGGTCCAGCTTGGGGACGATACCATCCTTGATATTCTCGATGGGGATCTCCGGGGCGGGGGAGAGACCGGGGGAATTGAAAATGGAAAATTGAGAATTGAAAATTTTTTGTTGGGGAGGGAGGAATTTCTCCAAGGCTCTCAACAGGGCTACTATGCTCAGGATCCGGCAGGTATTGATGGCGATACGGGCCACGGCGCTTCGCATGGAACCTCCATGGGCGTAACCGGCGTGGGAGAATAACTGGGCGAACCGTTGGTTGAACAGCTCTTTCTGTTTCTCGGATAGCCTTAGCTGGATCGTTTGGACCGATCCGTTAATCAGGTCCAGTACCTGTTTCCATTGTGTTCCCCATGTGGCGAAGCGTAGGCCGTAATCCTCGCTTTCCGAATCGAATTGGTCCATCCACTCATTGATGGGTGGCATGAAATAGAATAACTGGCGAGAGAACAGGCCGTTCTCCGCCGAGGGGATCAGCGGCTTTACTTGCGCAGGGGTTCCACTTAGCAATACGCTGAGATAAGACTCATCGCATTCCCGGTACTCATGATTGGTACGCCGGTTGAAAGCCAGTCGCTCATGGTCGTGGCATTTACGCAAGGTATCGCTCCAATGGCCGTGATCCGCTCCGATGGCGGTACTCACGGTATCCGCCTCGGTCTCGCAGATCAGCCCCACGCCGTCGGCCTCTATGAGGTTCTCTAGGATACCGGTACCCGAGTTATCGCCGGCTATGAGGAACATCTTGAGGGGCGGTTGTTCCGGCTCGAGCGTCTCGGAGCGTTTCTTGCCGAGTGAGTCCCATCGGTTCTTTTCCTCCCGATAATTCTTTAGGCTGTCTTTGTAGCGGGCCATCATCTCCTCGTGAATAGGTTCAGCTAGGCGCCTGACCCATGTCAAGGCTCCTTTTCCGGAGGCGGGAGGCGCTACGATGAAGGTTTGTAGGCATGGATACATGTATTTTTGTCCGTATAACACCCGTACCCGCTTGTTCAAGGTGCCCCCGAGTACGGTGAATACTCCCAGCAGGAGTATGTCACGCTGGGCGATGGAGTTCCCGCAATCGATCATCTGCTTGATGAACGGGGGCCACGGATAATCCGGGAAAGCGGGTGGCAAGTCCTCACGTGCGTACGTATGTGCGTGTGTGGGTGTGAGAGGGGCTTGAAGGTTTGAAGGATTCTTGTTCTCCCTCGGGTATTGGCGGAAGGTGTCGGCCAGTTGCTTGTCCGTTTTTACGCCGGCAATCTCGGCCCAGTGGAAGACGGAGCCTAATCCGTTGCGCCCGTTGCCCGCTTTGAGGGCGTGGTCGTATAGCTTGTCCGCTTCTTCGTAGAGGTATTTCTCGGACAGGCGGCAGATGCGATGAAAGAACGTCCTTCCCGCTTCCCCGCAATCGTTGGCGGTGGCGAAGGCGATCGGCATATACTCTTGGTAAGTGGGAGCGATGTTCGCCCCTTGGTGTTCGATGGCGGCGACAAGCCGCTCTAAATCTGATAATGGATTCATTTGATTTATAAGTTATAATTTATGATTTAAACTGTCAACTGTCATTTGTCAACTATCAACTCTCCCGCAGCTTAGCGGAGGGATCATGGCAGAGGAAACACGCCCGTGAGAGATCGGCGTTTGAGGCATCCGCATTCAATCCGTATTTCCATTTCAGGTATTCCCATGCTGATAGCCGTGCCTTATCAAAAGATTCCTCTATGGAAGCCTTGGGTGAGAGCCGGTAGGGGACGAGCAGTTTCACGCCTGTGGTGCTTGGGCTGACGAAAGCTAGGTCCGGTCTCAGTTTATTATCGGCGAACAAGGTGTCTCGCCAGTGGAGGGTTTCCTCCGGCGAGGGGAGATGGTCGATATCGATGACAAACTCTCCGGAAAGGAATAACAGGCGGTCTTCCTTGCGATAGGAGAAGACCCCGGCCGGTGTGACGTATGGCAGTAAGTTTTGCTTCAGTTTGCGGAACCGTTTCTCGTCGCTCAAAGCGTCCTGTACGCTGAGCGTTCGTTCTTTCAGCCACTCGTTGGAGGTGATATAGGTATGCAACTGTTTGACACTGGTCACGCCACTCGGCACTTGATTGGAGATGGGGGCGTTGAAAAAGGACATGATACATTCTTTCATTAACTCGTTTGATTTAAAGTTTAGGCTGGTAAAGGAAAGGTAAAAGAGTGAGAAAAAACGGTCCGGTAAGTTATTTGCACCTATCGGTAAGTTATTTGCGCATAAAAGTAATTCGGTGACAGGAAAAAGAAGAAGATATGAGTGAAGAGAAAGCGAGCCCGTGTGTGCTGCACATCCATGGCGAGAACATACAGGTGCTGCCCAACGCCATGTTTGCCATTCAATATATTTGCTTGGACCCGGGAGAAAAGCCGGAGGTCGTTTCGGAAAAGGACGTGAGGCCGGATCCGGAGCCGTGTGATTTATTAGCCTCCTATATCCAAGACGAGGAGGTACGTCACGACTTCGTAAAGCGAATCGCCCAATGCCCGGATGTGGCCACCCTCTGCCAAACGGTGCTGACCGACCTTTTCAACGAGGTCTTTTGCGACTGCGTGGAACCGGCCAAACTTATCAAGAGCAAGGAATTCATCAACGCCATCATCCCCCTGCTCCCCTTCAAGCAAGGCAAGAGCTTGCGCAATATCCGGCGGGCGATTGTGAAGTATGTGCTGGGGGAAGGGTAGGTGTTTTGGTTTATGAATGATTGCATAATTGGATATTTATTTGTTTCTTTGTCAATATTCTATTTTCTTATGAAGTCGAGACAAGAGATCCTAGCGTTATTAAGAGACTTCAAGGTTCGTAAAGGCAAAAAGTACGGAATCTTGAAGATGGGTATCTTTGGCTCTGTAGCTCGTGATCAACAGACGGAAAGCAGTGATGTGGACATTTATTACGAGGGTGAGGCGCAAGGGCTTTTCTCTCTCTCCCATTTGAAAAATGAATTGGAAGAATTGTTGGGAAGCCCGGTGGATATCATCCGTCTTAGAGACCGGATGAATCAGTTGCTTCGTAAACGAATCGAGAGGGAGGGAATCTATGTTTGATACGGAGTTGGCCTTGGATACCTTGTCGCAGATAAAGGATACTCTTTCAATGATAATGGCAAGAACTTCGCATATTCATAAGGTTGATGATTTTTATATGAATGAGTCTGGTATGATTCTATTGGATAGTGTTTGTATGAAACTTGTCGCTGTAGGTGAGGCAATCAAAAATCTAGACAAAATAACGAATAAGGAATTACTTCTTAAATATCCGGCTGTAAACTGGAAGGATATTAAAGGGATGAGAGATATCATTGTCCATCATTATTTTGATATTGACGCAAGCGTGATACTTTATAGTCTTCAAAAGGAGGTTCCGGATTTGTACTCCACTATTTGTGTTATGCTGAGGGATTTGTCTCGGTGACTTATCACGATAAATATAGTTTAAACTCATTTTAAATCAAGACACTCGTTTTTTGCCCTACTGGTTTACCGGCGGGATGGGAGTGGTTTGTGTACTTGTCTTTATTCCTAGTAAATCAGAGAATAATAAGCGGATAGCGAAGAATACGCTGTTCCTCTACGTGCGTATGCTCTTTATCATGGAGAGCAATTTTTGTATTAAACACAATTCTTTGTAGCAATGGTAACAGACTCACGAACTTCGAAAAGTATAAAAAATAGTTTGGTAGCCTTGGCTTTTTATTTTATTAATCTGGTTCTTCAATTTTTCTCCCGTAAGGTATTCTTGGATTATCTTGGGGCAGAGATCTTGGGACTGAATACTACGGCTACCAATTTGCTTCAGTTCTTGAACCTTGCGGAATTAGGAATAGGATCAGCCATTGCTTGTACATTATATAAGCCTTTATTAGAGAAGGATACGGTTGCTATCAATGAGATTGTTTCCTTGCAAGGCTGGTTGTATCGGCGTATCGCATGGATCGTGATAGTGGGAAGTCTCGTGTTGATGGCGTTTTTCCCTTGGATCTTCGCTAAGATGCCGTTACCCTTATGGTATGCGTATGCTTCTTTCGGAGTGCTGCTAGTTAGTGCATTGCTGAGTTATTTTGTTAATTATAAGCAGATCGTTTTATCCGCTGACCAGAAAGAGTATAAGATCCAGTATAGCTATAAGGCCTCGATGTTGATTAAAACCCTTTGTCAGATATTGGCGATTCGATATTTGAGAGACGGTTATGTATGGTGGTTGGTATTGGAGATTGTGTTTGCGATCGTAGCTTCGTTGGTGTTAAATAGAATGGTCTGGCAGACTTATCCATTTCTAGAAACTAAATTAGGACGAGGTCGGGAATTATCGAGAAAGTATCCAGCTATTATTAAGAAAGTTAAGCAATTGTTTTTTCATAAGATCGGTAGCTTTGCTTTGACACAAACTAGTCCGATCATTATTTACGCCTATACTACACTAACTGTAGTGGCGTTATATGGCAATTACATGTTGGTTATCCTTGGGATTCAAACTTTGATGACTGCCATTTTTAATAGCATGAACGCAGGAATTGGGAATTTAGTGGCAGAGGGAAATCGTAAACAGATTATGTCGGTGTTTGAGGAATTATTCTCTGTTCGTTTTCTATTCACTTGTATAATGTGTTTTGGAGTGTTTATGTTGACTCCTTTATTTATAATACTTTGGGTGGGTAATGAATATGTGATGGATACCATGACATTGCTATTGATGACTGTTACTTTGTTTATTCAATTAAACCGTACGACCGTGGATGCTTATATCAATGCTTATGGTTTGTTTGGTGATATTTTTGCTCCAGTTACGGAGGCTTCTATCAATATCTGTTTGTCTGTGTTATTAGGATATTTTTGGGGGTTAAATGGTGTATTGTTGGGTGTGTTGATAAGTTTATTTCTTGTTGTTTTTTGTTGGAAACCTTATTATTTGTTTCGAAAAGCTTTGAAACAACGATTGAAATTGTATATAATTATGTACGTTAAGCATTTAAGTGTTGCAATTGTTAGTATAATACTTATTTATTTTGTATTGAAATTTGTCCCAATGCACTCATTTGAAAGTGCTTTATCTTCTTTTGTATATGGAGTGTTTATTACGATTTTGTATACACTCATTCTTTTATCTATGTTTTATTTTTTAGGACTTGGTTTGAATCGCTTTATTCGAAGAATTCAAAGTATGATGAATGGGAGAAAATAGTATAGTGATATATAGGTTGTATGATACATTAAAAAGTTAGCTAAGATAGGCTGTATGGTTTATAATATTCAAAGTAAAAAATGTTTAATAAATATAACAAATGACACCTGTAATTTCTATTATTGTTGCTGTTTACAAAGCGGAATCCTGCTTGCGGCGTTGTGTAGACAGCCTGCTAGCACAGACTTTTCAAGACTATGAAATATTGCTGGTAGATGATGGGAGTCCCGATCGTTCCGGAGAAATTTGCGACGAGTATGCCCGGAAGGACAATCGTGTCCGTGTATTCCATAAAGAGAATGGTGGAGTAGCGTCCGCTCGACAGTGTGGAATGAACAATGCAAGAGGCGAGTACGTGATACACGCTGACCCAGATGACTGGGTGGAACCGAATATGCTGGAGGAACTATACGGAAAGGCAAAAGAAGAAAATGCAGATATGATAATTTGTGATGTATGGCGGGATACTTCCAAGAAATCTACTTACGTGAAGCAACGGTTATTTATATTAGAGCATTGTGTGATGCTAAAAGATGTGTTCCAGCAGCTGCATGGCAGCTGCTGGAACAAGCTCGTTAAACGAGCTTGTTACAGCAAATATGATGTGAATTTTCCGGAAGGGTTGTCATATGGAGAAGATACTTATGTCAGTGTATGCCTGTTGGCACATCCTATAAAGATGGCATATGTACCAAAAGCATTTTATCATTATGTCCAAAATGTAAATTACAGCTCGTTAACACGTCGTCCTGTGAAAATTTTGGTAGAGCAATGTGAAAAACTCTGCGATTTACTTCGTTGCAAATTATCAGAGAATCAATTTAAAGAAATTTATCCTGCTTTACGATATAGGCAAGCATGTGTTATCCTAACATCTGCAGGAGAAAACCCATACATCGTAACATTTAAAAAAGATTTTGAAGGTGTGAGAAAAGCTATTCTTCATCAAAACTTCTCTTTTAAGAGGAAGACTCTTTTTTGGATAGCATTCTATATATCACCTTATATTGCACATTTTTTTTATACTTTTTGTCGTTAACTATTGTTGAATCTTATCATAAACAGTTAGCAATTTTATTAGTTTTATGTCTGATGTCTCAAGAATAGATACATATGGTGCAAAGCTGGTTTTACTGCCATATATGTTGGCAATAATTGGCAGTTGTT
Source organism: Parabacteroides sp. D25 (assembly GCF_000307475.1). Lineage (NCBI taxonomy): Bacteria > Pseudomonadati > Bacteroidota > Bacteroidia > Bacteroidales > Tannerellaceae > Parabacteroides > Parabacteroides sp. D25. Next base: position 236,984 of record NZ_JH976505.1, read on the forward strand.
TGTATACCATTATATTGGGAGTGTATAACGGGGATTTCATACAACGTGATGTGTTATTTCCGTTACCTGCTTTGTTGGTTATAGCTGTATTGACTATCATTCCTTATATAGGTATATATGGATTGTATAAACGGTATAGGTCTAAAGAGACAGAAAATGTACCCGATAAGTTCAAGGTTGCGATAATTCGCAATATTACATGGCTTTTATTGTTGGTTCATATAGGTCTACTCTTTACTGGATATGGCCAAATGGGAACTTCGATAGAAATAGACGGCGGATTTTTTTCTTATATCCGTTCGGCTTTCTTCAAGTTGATGGTACGTCCATGGGTTATTGCTTATTTGCTGATTTCCAATAGCCGTAAAAATCTTGCTGTAACTGTTCTTTTGTTTTCTATTCACACGATTCTTGCTCATTCTTTAGGAGGGTTCTTTATTCTATTACTCATCTTATTGTTTAGGCAAGGCAAGAAGGTGAAATCTTTTGTGAAGCGAAATTTCTTGTTTGTATTAGCGATACTCTATTTGGTTCCGATTGTTGTCTCTTCCGCTTATAATGTTCGTGCACAATTAAGGGGACAAGGAGGGATGAGTGAAACTTCAAACATGGATATAATGGTTGGGAAATTATGTGGACGAATAAGTAGTTTTTCCAACAGTGCCTATATTTTACAGAACTCGTCACAAAATGTTTATGATTTGGAATTAATCCCCGATTTTTTTTACTTTTATGATACATTACATTATTGGGGATACAGACCTGAGTTTAAGAGTACTGGATTCTATGTGGAAGAGCAAATAAAGCATTCAAAATTAGAAAACAGTTCAACTATGCCTGGTGTCATAGGGGTTTTAATAATGTCATATGTTAAATCTCCTTACATATTTCTTTTTAACCTGTTTCTGATGACTTTTCTTCTTATTATAATATTTAATCTAACAAAGAGGATAGGATTTCCAAATGCTTCTGGAATTGCTTATATTTTAACAATAGAGTTTGCTACAAGTGGAGATATTTCAGCTCTTTCTAATACTATATATACCCTGCTGATAATATGGTTTACATTGTCTATATCAAACATAATAATATGGAAATGAAAAAGAAAAAGAAAAAGAAAGTACTTGTGTTATATCCATCGGGGAATTATCTATATCCTACGACAGGAGGAGAGTTATATGATTCTTATCTTTTTAAAAGAATACTTTTTTCAGGACAGATAGATATGTCCTTTTTTACAAAGGATCATACTAGACGCATTAATAAGTGGTTGTTGCCTGCATACATACTCTGGTCGTGTAGGAGAATCGGTTCATACGATGCTGTATTCTTAAATAGCGGTTGGTTTGCTCAATCTATTTGGCTGCTTTATTTTTTCAGAATATTTTATCCTAAGTTGAAAGTCTATGTTATTCATCATCATTTTCGGTACCAAGAAATGTCTGGAATAAAAAGACAATTACAGTACATGTTGGAATGGCTGGGATTGGGTGTGTCTTTCGCTATTATAACTCCCAATCCATATACGCATTCCTTGATAAAGCAGATGAGACCAGATAGTCGTACTGTTTTTCTCGAAATGGCATTCAAGAAAGATGTTCCAACATGTTCTTGCTATGTGTTGAAACAGTTATTATTTGTAGGTACTGTATATCAACGGAAAGGACTTTTATATTTACTGGAGGCAATAGGACAGATGTCTGAAAAGGAAAGATCTGGTATTCATTTGGATATTGTGGGGGATCTTTCTCAAAAAAAATACTATAAATGTCTGTTGTCTTTGGTTCACTTATATGGGCTGGAGGATATTGTAACTTTTGTAGGGCGTATATCAGATGAAGAATTGAGGTCATATTATTCTCGAGCATATTGTTTTGTATTTCCATCTTTACTGGAAGGTTATGGTATGGTATTAATTGAGGCTATGTCTTACGGACTACCGGTTATAGCGTTTGATAATTCAGCTATACCTTTTACAGTAAAAAATGATAGGAATGGCATATTAGTGAGGAATAAAAGCATATTGGATCTAAAAAAAGCCATTTTGAAACTGTGTGTAGATACAGATTACCATCGGAAATTGTGTGATGGTGCTCTAGATACTTATCGCAATGCTCGTTCTCTTTCTGATTTGGATATAGATATAGAAAATTTTGTAATAAAGGAACTAATAAACTAAATCAATATGGAAGTAATGTTGGAGTATTAAATTTATTATAGTATAATGGTGATTGTGAAATTATAAGGCAATTATGCATGAAATTTTATTGGCGTATGTTTTTGAGAAAAACTTTAAAAATTGCATGAGAAGTCAGAATTTTATTATCGATAAAATTATATTGGATACCTGCTAATATTAAAATTATAATTGATTTTTAATAGAATTTAGTTTAGGGCATAGTAAAGTGCTCTTTAAAAAGGGTGTTACTTAATTTAGTACTAACGTAAAAGTGTCTTTAAAAAGAGGTGTTATCTAAATTGAATATTAACAAATAAGTGATGATTTGAATTTATTAGAACGGAATTATGAAAATATGTTTCTTTTGTAAGATATCAGATAAGAGTAAGCTATTTATAGTCGAATTCTATAATCAGGATATTAAAATCTTAAAAAAAATAGATCCCAGTTTGACGATAGCTACTAAATATAGCGAAATAGATTGGAGTGCAGATGTAATTTTTGTTTGGTGGTGGACATATGCCTTTTTTCCTGTATTTGTTTCAAAGCTGTTGAGGAAAAAAGTTGTAATAACAGGAACTTTTAATTATAAGTGTCCAATGGTTGCTTCGGATTACTATAGAAGACCGTTATTAGAAAGGTTATTGATTAAATTTTCTATTAAATATGCAAATGAAAATATTCTAGTCTCAAGAAATGAGTATGAACAAATTTATAAAGATTGGAATCTTAAAAATATAGTATATTCTCCACATTGTATAGATACTGTAAAGTATTCAAGGGGAATGTATTGCAATAGAGGAAATGAATTGTTTACTATTTGTTGGACAGGAAAAGAAAATGTGAAACGAAAATGTTTGTATGAGATTATAGATTCGGTTGAATTATTGAAAGATAAGTTAGATATGCATCTTAATATTGCAGGACATAAAGGAGATGCTTTTGATGAAGTGAAGAAATATATATCAGAGAAAGGTTTAAATGCTTATATTAGTATTTTAGGTGAAATCTCAGAGAAGGAAAAATTGTGTTATTTGAAAAGCTGTCGTTTCTATTTACAACCTTCACGATATGAAGGGTTTGGGTTAGCTATTGCGGAAGCTATGAGTTGTGGGACTGTAGTCGTAACAACAGATGTTGGAGAAGTTCTAAATGTTGTTGGAAATGCAGGAATAATAATAAGGAATACATTACCGGAAACTATTGCTAATGTTATAGAGGATTATTGGAATAATGATTTAGAGAGTATTAGTATTGCGGCTCATAGTAGGATTGAAACATTATTTTCAATGGCAAGAAGAGAAAAAGATATAATGAATGTTGTGAAAAAGTATAAAGAATAATTATGAAACAGATTATTCAAGATATAAAATCAGGGCGAACTGTGCTTGAAGAAGTACCAGTTCCTCAAGTAAGAGCAGGTTATGTTCTAGTTAAAACGTCTCGTTCTTTAGTATCCTTGGGAACGGAGCGTATGCTCGTGGAGTTCGGAAAGGCGAACCTGATTGATAAGGCACGGCAACAACCGGATAAGGTGGAGCAAGTTTTGGACAAGATAAAGACGGATGGTTTGCAACCGACACTGGAGGCCGTGTTCAATAAGCTAGGGCAACCTTTGCCTTTGGGATATTGCAATGTCGGACGTGTGGTAGCTGTAGGGAAAGGTGTCGCGGAGTTCAAGGTGGACGATCGGGTGGCCTCGAACGGGAACCATGCGGAGTTTGTTTGCGTGCCGAAGAACTTGGTAGCGAAGGTGCCGGATGATATAACGGATGAGGAAGCGGCCTTCACGGTGATTGGCTCGATTGGCTTGCAAGGAATCCGCTTATTGAATCCTCAGTTGGGAGAGACGGTCGTGGTGGTCGGTCTGGGATTGATCGGTCTGGTGGCGGCGCAGTTGTTGAGAGCGAACGGCTGTAAGGTTATCGGGGTGGATTTTGACCAGCAGAAGGTGGATATGGCCGCCTCGAAGGGAATCGTGGCCGTTAATCCGGGCAAAGGTACGGATCCGGTAAGGTTCGTGGAGGATTATACGGGTGGTATCGGTGCGGATGGTGTCTTGATCACGGCCTCCACGCAAAGCCATGAGGTGATCCATCAAGCGTGTGAGATGTCCCGTAAGTGGGGACGGATCGTGTTGGTGGGTGTTATCGGATTGAATATGCGAAGGGATGACTTCTATAAGAAGGAGTTGAGTTTTCAGGTATCTTGCTCGTACGGGGCCGGACGTTATGACGAGGAATATGAGAACAAGGGGCATGATTATCCGTTGGCTTATGTCCGCTGGACGGAAAAGCGTAATTTTGAGACGATACTCCACGCGATCTCTTCCGGATCGTTGGATGTCAAGTCGTTGATAACGGAAGAGGTTGACTTGGTGGATTATGAGGAGATTTACGGCGATATGCGCAAGAAAGGATCGATCGCCTCTATATTGCGGTTTCCCGCTGATTCAAAAATGGAGTCTGTTGTCTCTATCGGCAATAATACCTTTGTGAGTGGAAAGGGCAAGATCGGGATTATTGGGGCGGGCAATTATACCTCCGCCATGGTCATACCTTGCTTGGCTAAGGCCCACGCTAGAATCAAGTATATAGCGAGTGCCCAAGGATTGTCCGCCAAGATATTGGCGAGGAAGGCGGGGGCGGAGAACGCCACGTCGGACTATCAAAATATATTGAAAGATCCGGAGGTGGATTTGGTGATGGTCACGACACGCCATAACCTGCATGCCCGGATGGTGATAGAGGCTTTACGGAATGGGAAAAGCGTGTTCGTGGAGAAACCGTTATGCTTGAATGAGACGGAATTGGATGATATTATACGGGCTTATCAAGGGGCTCCTGAGGGCACGACCTTGACGGTTGGTTTTAACCGGCGTTTCTCTCCGTTCGCCGAGAAAATGAAGCGATTGCTAGGTGACGGACCTAAAAATATAGTGGCGACGATGAACGCCGGATTTATCCCGCAAGAAGTGTGGGTACACGATCTAGAGATAGGTGGAGGGCGGATCATTGGTGAGGCTTGCCATTTTATCGATCTATGTTCCTTCTTGGCGGGCTCGGAGGTCGTGGCGGTCTGCATGAATGCGTTAGGCGAAAATCCGGAGGAGAATACGGATAATGCCAGCATATTGCTTCGTTACGCAAATGGGACGAACGCCGTGATCAATTACTTTGCGAACGGCTCGAAATCGTACGCGAAGGAACGTGTGGAGGTTTTCTCTCAGGAGAGGGTCTTGGTCTTGGATAACTGGCGTAAATTGACCGGGTATGGTTTTAAGGGTTTCTCTTCGATGAAGGCCGGTATGGATAAAGGGCAAAAACGTCAATTTACGTTGTTGAATGAACGTATCCGGGAGGGCGGTAAGCCTTTGATTCCATTTGGGAGTATATTGAATACGACGAAAGCTACTTTCGCTTGCATTACGAGCTTGAAAGAGAGATGTTGGGTGAATCTCTAAAATTATATATTTCTACTCTTCGGAACTTGAGATCTCGCCAAGTTCGTTATCAAGTCTGGTATAGGCTACGGGCATATATTAGGAAATACAGGAGCTTTCGGTATGTATTGTCATTACCGAGAGTGGGACATCCTTTGTCTTTTAAACTTTTCATCTCGAAATATACGGACTTGGATAGTGTTACGGGGCATTTCTCTTTCTTGGGTAAGGAATCCGCTTTTCTAGGATGGAACGATGAGAGCTTTGGTAAGTTATGGTCCTATAATCTAAATTATATGGACTACCTTCATCAAGAAACTATATCTTTCGAACAGGCCGTTTGCTGGATCGATAAGTTTGTCGATGAAATAGAGGGGAATAGGAATGGTCTGGAACCTTATCCGATCGCTTTACGAGGCATCAATTGGATCAAGTTCCTGTCGAAATATCATCCTTATATTCCGGCAGAGAATAAGCGAGAATGGGACTCCTCCTTGTATGCCCAATATAAGATTTTACTGGATAATCTGGAATATCATCTTTTAGGGAATCACTTATTGGAAGACGCTTTCTCCTTGTTATGGGCCGGGCTTTATTTTAAGGATGAGTCGATCTATCAAAAGGCGAAAGACCTATTATTTAAAGAGCTGGAAGAACAACTCCTTCCGGATGGTGCTCATTACGAGCAATCACCGATGTATCATTGTATATTGTTGGATCGGTTGCTGGATTGCTATAATGTCTCTATGAATAATTTGCGGTTTATAGGGCAGGAAGGTCTGAATGAACGCTTACGGGAGAAGGCTAGTAGCATGTTGGGACATTTAGCCTCTGTCGTTTATAAAGATAATACGATACCTCTCCTGAATGATTCCGCTGAGGGAATCGCGCCTTCTCCGACTCAATTGTTTGCATACGCTAAGCGATTGGATATGGATTGGGAAAAGCTTCCGATGGAAGCGTGTGGCTATCGAAAATTGATGGCGGGCCATTGGGAGGCTATCGTGGATGTTGGAGACATAAGGGCCTCTTACCAACCCGGCCATTCGCATGCGGATATGTTCAATTATGAGTTGCGGATAGGGGGTAAGCTTTTCGTTATAGATACCGGAATTTCTACGTATGAAAAGACAGCCCGTAGGCAATACGAGCGTGGCACGGCAGCCCATAATACGGTGATGATAGGGGATAAGAACTCTAGCGAGGTATGGGGAGGCTTTCGTGTGGGGAGGCGGGCAAGGGTGACGCTTCTTAAAGATTCTCCGAATGAGGTGGAGGCTTGGCATGATGGCTTTGGCTCATTGGGTAGGCATCGGCGAAAATTTACGATTGATAAGGATTGTTTTAGGATAGAGGACTCTGTCTCAACTGGCGTGAAAGCCGTAAGCTTGATCCATCTGGCTCCGGATGTGGAGATCATGTCTTGTTCACGGACTGAGATCGTGACGAATATCGCAGCGATAAGAGTGGCCGGCGCATCCTCTGTCGAGATTGTAGATGACCAAGTGTCATTTACGTATAACCGTTTTCACCTATCTAAGACAATTCGTATTCATTTTGTGAAGAGACTTTCTTATACAATCGGTTGATCGTTGTTGGACCATTCTTGATCTGCCTAATATCTTACTTAAAAAATAATACATAATTCTTATGAAAGCATGTTTCATGGGTTTGGGCTATATTGGCCTGCCCACGGCTATTATTGCCGCAAAGCACGGGGTGGATATCGCCGGCGTGGATATCAACGCCCAAGTGGTGGAGGTTACCAACCAAGGGAAATTGCATATCATCGAGCCGGGTATGGAGGAGATGTTGCGGGAGGTGCTGGCCTCCGGACATTTCAAGGCTTACACCGAGCCTCGGGTGAGCGACGCTTATTTCATGGTGGTACCCACTCCCTTCAAGGGGGATCATGAGCCGGACGTATCGTTCGTGGAGTCGGCTACCCGTATGGTGCTTCCTTTGTTGAAGGAGGGGGATTTGTACGTGATCGAGTCTACCTCGCCGGTGGGGACGACCGAACGGATGGCTAGTTTGATTTTCTCGGAACGGCCGGAGCTGGAGGGCAGGATCTATATCGCTTATTGCCCGGAGCGGGTGCTTCCGGGTAACGTGATCCATGAGTTGGTGCATAACGACCGGGTCATCGGCGGCATGGACGAGGCCTCTACCCGTAAGGCGATGGAGTTCTACGGCCAGTTCGTGAAGGGTACGCTTCACCCAACGAATAGCAAGACGGCCGAGATGTGTAAATTGACCGAGAACTCAAGCCGGGACGTGCAGATCGCTTTCGCCAATGAGCTGTCGTTTATCTGCGATAAAGCGGGAATTAATGTGTGGGAGCTGATCGATTTGGCGAACAGGCATCCCCGTGTGAATATCTTACAGCCGGGTTGCGGTGTTGGTGGTCATTGCATAGCGGTGGACCCTTATTTCATCACGGCGGAGTTTCCGATGGAGAGCCGTATGATCTCGACGGCCCGTGAGACGAATAATTACAAGGCTTTTTGGTGCGCTGAGAAAGTGAGGAACGCCATGCTACGGTTTGAGCTGAAGCATGGGCGTAAGCCGGCGGTGGCAATGATGGGCTTGGCTTTCAAGCCTGATATCGATGACTTGCGCGAGTCTCCGGCCAAGGGAATAACGACGAAGGTGCTGCAATCGTGTAACAACGCTGATATCATGGTGGTGGAGCCGAACGTGTCGGAGCATAAGCTGTTTAAGCTGACCCCTTATAAGGAGGCATACGAGAAGGCGGATATAGTGGTCTTCTTGGTGAATCATAGGGAGTTTGCGGGGTTGAATTATCGGGATGACGTGGAGGTGCTGGACTTTTGCGGGACATTCAAGAAATAATCGTTCGCTAAATAGAAGAATACGCAGTAATGAGAAAAATAATGTTAGTATTCGGGACCCGTCCCGAGGCGATCAAGATGGCTCCGCTGGTGAAGGAGTTCCAAAAACATCCGGAGTCGTTCGAGACCATCGTGTGCGTTACCGGACAGCATCGGGAAATGTTGGATCAAGTGTTAAAATTGTTCGAGATCACGCCGGATTATGATTTGAATATCATGAGGCAGGGTCAGGACTTATATGACGTGACCGCCCGTGTCCTTACCGGTATGCGTGACGTATTACGTGAGGCGACACCCGATGTCGTGCTGGTGCATGGGGATACCACCACGAGCACGGCGGCCGCCTTGGCCGCATTCTACCAACAGATACCTGTAGGTCATATAGAGGCCGGCCTTCGTACCCACAATATCTATAGCCCATGGCCGGAGGAGATGAACCGGCAGGTCACGGGGCGTATCGCCACGTATAATTTCGCACCCACGCGGTTGAGCAAGCAAAACTTGATGCGAGAGGACGTGAATCCGGACTCAATCTTGGTTACCGGCAATACGGTGATAGACGCCTTACGGCAAGTGGTGACTAAGATAAAGACGGACGCTGAGCTGGACAAGGAGCTGGAAGGCGTGCTTTTACGTTCTGGGTATGACGTGAACCGTCTGGTTGAGGGTAAGAGACTGGTGTTGATCACGGGTCATCGCCGGGAGAACTTTGGTGATGGATTCATCCATATGTGTACCGCTATCAAGGACTTGACGAAGATGTATCCGGAGGTGGATTTTGTCTATCCTATGCACTTGAATCCCAATGTGCGCAAGCCGATTCACGAGGTATTCGGCGAGGATCTTTCTCATTTGGAGAATATGTTCTTCATTGAGCCATTGGAATATCTGTCGTTTGTCTATCTGATGGAGAAATCAACGATAGTGCTGACCGATAGCGGCGGTATCCAAGAGGAGGCCCCCGGCTTGGGCAAGCCCGTGTTGGTGATGCGTGATACGACCGAGCGTCCGGAGGCTCTCGCGGCAGGTACGGTGAAACTGGTCGGAACGGACTATGACAAGATCGTGAGCGAGGTCTCGGCGTTGCTTGATGATACGGCTTATTACGATGCGATGAGCAAGGCGGTCAATCCCTATGGCGATGGATTGGCTTGCGGAAGGATCGTGGAATTTTTGAACCGGAAGGAATGAGGGTCTTGATCGTTTCTCCCTCTTATCTTCCGGAGATCGGTGCGGCACCCTCACGCATTACGAACATGGCGGAGGGACTGTCCGGCTTAGGGATCAAGGTGGATGTGTTGACTTGTTTACCCAATTATCCCAAGGGACGTATCTTTGATGGATATAGGGGGGCTTTTTCCAAGACAGAGGATGTAAACGGGATAACGGTCTTCAGGTACTGGACGTATGCCTCGATCTCGAGGAGGCCGTTGGTCCGTCTTGCCAGTATGTGCGCTTTCGCCACGACCCTTTGGTGTTTCGCTCTCAAGCGTAAGCGTATAAAATCTTATGATAAGGTGATCATCCAGACCCCTCCTGTTTTGGCGGCGGCCTCGGCCATGTTGCTTTTTCGTTGTTGCTACCGGAAAAAGGTGGTACTGAACGTCTCAGACCTTTGGCCATTGTCGGCCGTGGAGCTGGGGGCCATGAAAGAGGGTGGCGTTTATCATAGGGTGATGGGGCGTATCGAGCGGTTCCTTTATCGTAAGGCCACGGCCTGTCAAGGGCAGAGTAAGGAGATCGTGGATTATATAAAACGGTATGAGCCGGGCAAGGCCTCGTTCTTGTATCGGAATTTGCAGCATCGTTTTGTTTTACCGAATCAACCCCCTTCTTCTCGAAAGCCTTTCAGGATCGTCTATGCCGGTTTACTGGGCGTGGCGCAGAATATATTGGAGTTGATAGAGCGTGTCGATTTTAAAGGGATGGGAGCGGAGCTTCATTTATTTGGAGGGGGCAACCAAGCCGTGGAGATAGAGGATTATGTGAGAACACATGATAGAGGTGTCTTTTATCATGGCTCTTTGCCCAAGGAACGGATGCGTGAGGAGCTTATACGCTACCATGCCTCTATTATCCCCTTGACGGTTCGTATAAGGGGGGCGGTACCTTCTAAATTATTTGATTTGCTGCCGTTAGGCGTTCCTATCTTGTTTTGCGGAGGCGGCGAGGGCGAGGAGATTGTAAAGGAGAATCAGTTGGGCCTTGTCTCGGCCCCCGGAGATTATGAGGGACTTTCTAAAAATATACGGGCCATGAGCCACTTACCGGATGAGGAGTATCGACAGCTAAAAGCGAACTGCTTAAGAGTATCTCAGACAACTTTCTGTTTTGAAAGGCAACTGGAGGTGTACAAACGTTTTTTATCGGCTTTCTAATTTCAGGATGAAATCCCTTAAACATTTTGCGGGGATGCCCTGTTATAGATATAGTAGTGTGTTTTTCATGGTATTAGATTTTTAGATTAGTAATTAGGTTGTTCATTCAGTTCGGGAGAATAGGATGTTGGTATCTAAATATGAGAGCCGGAAAGGTGAGAATGATTTCTCTCGTTTCCGGCTATTCTTTTTTATTTAAAACTCGTCATTGGCGTAAAGACTCAATAGGTTTTTCAGCTCATAATCGAATATCTCGTCATCCTTGAAGAAGCGTTTCAATTCGATCTCGGCTGTCTCCGGTGAGTCTGATGCGTGTATGATATTCTCTTGTACGCTCATACTATAATCTCCCCGTATCGTACCGGGAGCGGCGTTTCTACCATTGGTAGCGCCGGCCAAGGTTCTTACTACATGTATGGCATCTACCCCTTCCCAGCAACATACAATTACCGGGCATACACTCATCGCGTCCTTGATACGTTGGAAGAAAGGCTTTTCTTTTAGGTGGGCGTAATGCTCACTCAAGATCTCGTCAGTCAGCCAAACCATCTTCATGCCGGCCAGACGGAGTCCCTTCTTCTCGAAACGGTTTACGATTTCACCGATCAGCCCTCGCTGAACGGTACAAGGCTTTAAAATAACCAATGTTTTTTCCATAAGATTTATATTAAAAGATTAAACAAATGTTTGATGTCTTGAATACATGTTAACCTTGCGGCGTTTTATGAATGATAGAGGAATAAAGGATGAAATGTTTTTTAGGATATTTCAAGTATATTTCTATCTTATTCCTCCGCAAGTTAATGGGAATAAACAAATAAACGAGCGATAAGTCTGCTAAACTAAACTAATTTAACATACGTTAATTATTGCTTGAGTTGTTAATCCTTCTGTATTCTTTTCCATTTCCGTGGAATTTCCGGATGAGTCTTGAGAAATTCCCTCAAGGTTTGCCGGTTTACTCCCAGTTTCTTACTGATATATACTTTAGTCTTATGTTCTTTAATATACTGCAAGATCATCTCTTCCTTACCTTTTAGCTTACAGGCTTCCGGTCGCTCTCCTTTTGGACGGCCCAGTTTGGCACCTTGCACTTTTTTCCGAGCCAACGCTTCTTTCGTTCGTTGCGAAATCAGGTTGCGTTCAATTTCGGCGCTTAGGCTAAATGCGAATGCCAAGATTTTACTGTTAATGTTATTTCCGAGTTCGTAACCTTCCTTTACCGTAAATACAATGATGTCTCTTTCCATACATTGATGAAGGAAGCTCATAACTTGCATAAGATTACGTCCGAGACGTGACAGTTCCGTCGTGATCAGGATGTCGCCTTTACGTATTTGCTTTAATAATTTACCAAGTTGGCGATCGGCGATTACTTTTGTCCCGCTGATCGTCTCATCTACCCACCTGTCGATTCTCATGTTCCTCGATTTTGTGAATTTCTCAATCTCGAATCGCTGGTTTTCAGTAGTTTGTTTGTCTGTACTGACTCTTACATAACCGTATACCATATGTCCTATATTTAATTAAACAACAACCAAGATACTGGAAACGGATTGATTGATAGTGTGTTTTAGTAAAAACAAACTTTTTTATGGGTGTGTTAAAGAAGTTGAGTGGGTTTGAACTCCATACAAATTGTAATAAAAAGGGTTAATGGATATCCGTATAGAAAATTTAAGTTACTTTTGCTTTCGAAAAATAAGAAGGAGTCTTAGAATGATCATGGGTATGAAAAAGTTATTGTCTTTACCTCCAAATTTGGTTGATTGTTTCCATGCGATAGAGCATGTAAGTACAGAGGAATGGTTTTGCACCTCGGATCCGGTAGGTGCCCGCTTGGGATCCGGGGGAGGAACGACTTGGTTGTTGGAAGCCTCCCGGCGAAAAGAGGCCCCTGATGTATCCGTGGAGGAGTGGTTGGGACAGGAGAAGCGTATCTTGTTGCATGCCGGAGGGCAAAGCCGCCGTTTGCCCGGATATGCGCCATCCGGGAAAATATTGACTCCGATCCCTGTGTTTCGCTGGGCAAGAGGGCAGAGGTTATCCCAGAACTTATTGTCTTTGCAATTACCTCTTTATGAACGGATCATGAAAAAGGCGCCGGAATCGCTTCATACCTTGATCGCTAGCGGTGACGTATATATCCGTGCTAACCAGCCTTTGCAGGAGATTCCTGAGGTAGATGTGGTTTGTTACGGTTTATGGGTCGAGCCTTCGTTGGCCAAGAATCACGGGGTTTTTGTATCGAGCCGTAAGTCTCCGGACACTCTGGACTTCATGCTACAGAAGCCTTCGTTGGAAACTTTGGGGGAATTGGCGGGTAGTCATTTATTCTTGATGGATATCGGTATCTGGCTGCTAAGCGACAAGGCGGTGCGGTTATTAATGAAACATTCCTATACCGAGGATGGCAAGGCGATGAAGGCGTATGATTTATATGCTGAATTCGGGTTGGCCTTGGGGAAGAATCCACGTATCACGGACTCGGAGTTGAATCAGCTTTCAGTAGCGATTCTGCCGCTTCCGGGTGGAGAGTTCTATCATTATGGAACTAGCCGTGAGTTGATTTCCTCTACATTGGCGGTACAGAACTTAGTTAGGGATCAACGTGCGATCATGCAGCGTAAGGTGAAACCACATCCCGCCATGTTTGTGCAGAATGCGGTGTTACACCAGAAATTGACCGCTGAGAATTCGGAATTATGGATAGAGAATAGTTATATCGGTGAGAATTGGACGTTACGTGGCCAGCAAATTATAACGGGTGTTCCGGAGAATAATTGGAACTTATCCCTGCCGGAAGGTATCTGTGTAGATGTTGTCCCGGTAGGGGAAACCAATTGGGCGGCAAGGCCCTATGGTTTTAATGACTTGTTTAAAGGGGCCTTGTCTGATGTGTCTACCTTGTTTATGGGGAAACCTATCTTGACTTGGGCGATGGAGCGAGGTATCACCTTGGGAGGGAATGAGGATATACAAAACGCACCTTTGTTCCCTGTTTGCCAAACCGTGGATGAGCTGGGAAAAGTGCTGCGCTGGATGATTACGGAGCCGGATAGGGAAGAGGGAAAGCATATTTGGCTTTCCGCCCGAAAATTATCGGCGAATGATTTGTCCGATCAAGCGAATTTACGCCGTTTAGTAGCTCAGCGAGAAGTTTTCCGTAAAAAAGACTGGTCATTATTGGCCGCTAATCATGAGAAAAGTGTATTCTATCAATTGGATCTTTCGGATGCGGCGGAAAGCTTCGCCAAAGACAAGATTGTCTTACCGAAAGCCCTTCCCGAGGATAATCCGTTGATGAAAAGGATACATAATCATATGTTCCGTTCTCAGGTGATGAAGATCTCGGGGGTAGCGTATAAGGAGGAGGAGCAAAAGGCTTTCGCTTTGTTGCGGGAGGGGCTGGTCGGTTCCGTCCTCGGAAGTAAGCAGCAGCCGTGTTTGAATGTCTATCGGGACCAGATCGTATGGGGACGTAGTCCGGTACGTATCGATTTGGCAGGTGGGTGGACAGATACGCCGCCCTATTGCTTATATGCGGGTGGAAACGTGGTGAACGTGGCGATCGAGTTAAACGGGCAACCACCACTACAAGTCTATATCAAGCCTTCCGATACCCATAAGATTATCCTTCGCTCGATCGATCTGGGAGCGATGGAGGTTATCTCTTCATGGGATGAGCTTCGTGATTATAATAAGGTAGGATCGCCGTTTTCCATCCCGAAAGCGGCTTTGGCCTTAGCGGGATTTGTCCCGGAATTCTCGGCGGAGGCTTATGCTTCTTTGGATGTCCAGCTGGAAGCTTTTGGTAGCGGGCTGGAGATTACCTTGTTGGCGGCGATACCGGCGGGTTCCGGTTTAGGCACTAGCTCGATCCTCGCGGCTACCGTGCTGGGCGCTATCTCTGATTTTTGTGGCTTGGCTTGGGATAAGAATGAGATCGGAAACCGCACCTTGATTTTAGAACAATTGCTGACTACCGGCGGGGGATGGCAAGATCAATACGGTGGTGTATTGCACGGTTTGAAACTCTTGCAAACGAACGAGGGTTTTAATCAGAATCCTTTGGTACGTTGGCTGCCGGAATATTTGTTTACTGATCCGGAATACCGGCCTTGTCATCTTCTTTATTATACGGGAATTACTCGTACGGCGAAAGATATTTTGTCGGAAATCGTACGGGGTATGTTCTTGAATAGCGAGGCGCATTTAGGTCTTTTGTCCGAGATGAAAGCCCATGCGCTCGATATGTACGAGGCGATCCAATGCGGAGACTTCGTGACTTATGGTAAATTGGTCGGAAAGACTTGGGAGCAAAATAAGGCACTCGATTCCGGAACGAATCCGGCGGCGGTGGAAGCTATTATCTCCAAGATACAGGCTTATGCCTTGGGATATAAACTTCCGGGAGCAGGCGGTGGTGGTTACTTATATATCGTAGCGAAAGACCCGGGTGCGGCCCTGCAAATCCGAAAGATATTGACTCTTTCTCCACCCAATTCGAACGCCCGGTTCGTGGAGATGAGCTTGTCGAATAAGGGGCTTCAGATTAGTCGTTCGTAGGTTCGTGCCACGCCGGTATAGGCGAGGGCACACGCCAGTATAGGTGTTGGCTTACGCTGGTATAGATACAGGCCTATGCCTATACTGCTGAGGGGCGTTGCGTATATACGTGTGTATTTTTGCCTGTTTTGTTGCTAATTGGAATATATTGCATGTGTTTTGGAACATTTATATAAATGATCCTGTTGTACTTTTGCGGAGTTTAATGAGGTGTCAGATCTGATGGGGAAGAGAATTGTTTTTATATGGCTTTTATTGGCGTTCGCTTGGGTAGCGAAGAGCCAGAACTACATGATAAAAGGAATCGTGACTGATTCCATTACGGGAGAACCTTTGCCTTATGTGGCTGTGATTTTGAAGGGAACTACGATAGGTGCTACGACAGATCTGGATGGGGCTTTTACGCTTTCCTCTTCATCTAAGGTACGTACTTTACAGGTCTCTTATTTGGGTTATACGGAGAAAGAATTGAAATTCGTTCCGGGTAAAGCGGAACATTTGAAGATTCAGCTAGCTCCGACAAGTATTAATTTGTCGGAGGTGATCATCAAGCCGGGAAAGGAAAGATATCGGAAGAAGGATAATCCTGCGGTTACCTTTATCAAAAACGCTATCGCACGTCGGGAGAGCAACGATCCTCGTAATCATGATTATTTTCGGTATGATCAATACGAGAAGATGGTCTTCGCTATGAACGATTACCAACCGAAACCGAAAAAGGATGGAAAGGCGGGAAAGTTTGACTTCTTGACTGAGTTTATCGATACGTTGGAGGTGGGAAAGACGATCTTGCCGGTATCCGAACGTGAGAAAATCCAGACCGTTTATTATCGTAAAGACCCGAAGACGGAAAAGAGGGTCGTTCAGGCTACGAAAGCGGCTGGTGTGGATGAGGTCTTCTCACGAGACGGTATGCAACAGTTCTTGAATGAGGTATTCCGGGAAGTGAATATCTTCCAGAATGATATTCCTTTGTTCTTGAACCGTTTCGTAAGCCCTATGTCTACGATGGGACCTAACTTCTATAAATATTATTTGCTAGACACGGTGGAGGTCGCCGGACAGAAGTGTGTGGATTTGGGTTTCGCTCCGTTTACTCCGGAGACGTTCGGCTTTACGGGACATCTTTTTATCACGTTGGATTCTACTTATTTCGTGCAGAAGGTTAAGTTGAATGTCCCGAAGAAGATCAACTTGAATTTTGTCGGTGGAATGACGATCGAGCAGACTTTCGACCGTGCCCCGGATGGGACTCGTATCATTACGAAAGATGATATCAACGTGGACTTCAAATTGACGGAGAAATCGAAAGGAATGTATGCCCGCCGTTTGAATATCTATTCGAATCAAGCGTTTGAGGGACCCGATGATCCTAAAGTATTCGAGGAGAGCGCACCTATTATTATACCGATGGAAGCTTATCGCCGTTCGGCGGATTTCTGGGAGGAGAATCGTCCTACTGAGGCGGGAACTCGCAAGCAGAATAACGTGGAGTTGCTAATGGCGAAACTTCGTTCCGTTCCTATTTTCTATGTGACGGAGAAGGTTGTTTCGATCCTTACCTCCGGTTATATCGCGACGAATAAGATTCCGGCGAAGAGCAAGTTCGAGTTTGGCCCGATGAACACCTATATCAGTGGTAACGCGATTGAGGGGGCCCGCTTCCGTGTCGGTGGAACCACGACAACGGCGTTCAGTAAACGTCTTTTCTTGGATGGTTATTTGGCTTATGGATCGAAAGACCGCAAGTTGAAATATGATGGTATCGTAGAATATTCTTTTATCGATAAGAAGGATTATCGGAAAGAATTTCCCGTGCATTCTATTCGCTTCGAGTACCTATATGATATCAACCAGTTAGGTCAGCAGTATATGTATACCAACAAGGATAATATGTTCTTAGCCTTGAAGCGGCAGAAGGATACACGTGCCACCTATTTAAGGAATATGGAACTGACCTATTACCGTGAACATTATAACGGCTGGGCTTATGGGGCGGTACTTCGGAATTTTAAGGAATACTCAACCGGTTACGCCGCGTTCGACCGTATCGGTCCGGATGGCCAGATCACGGCTACCGATTCCTACCGGATGTCGGAAGTGGAGTTTAAGTTCCGTTTTGCCCCGAATGAGAAATTCTACCAGACTCGTAATTACCGTTATCCGATTACGCTTGACGCACCGGTATTCACCTTGAACCATACGATGGCTTTCCAAGATGTATTAGGTAGTTCGTATGATTATCAGAAGACGGAGATCGGTATCCAGAAACGCTTCTGGTTCTCTGCTTTCGGTTATGTGGATATTCTCGCTAAAGCAGGTAAAGTTTGGACAAAAGCCCCTTATCCTTTGTTGATCTTGCCAAACGCAAACTTGTCGTATTTGGTGCAACCGGAATCTTATACGAATATGAATGCGATGGAGTTCATCAACGATGAGTACGCTTCGTGGGATATTACTTATTTCATGAACGGAGCCTTGTTGAACCGTATCCCGCTTATCAAGAAGTTAAAATGGAGAGAGGTCTTTTCTTTCCGGGGTATGTTCGGACACTTGACGGATAAGAATAATCCGTATATCAGTGAGCAGAATGAGGGCTTGTTCTTATTCCCGCAGGGCTCTTACCTGATGGACCCGTCTACTCCTTATATGGAGGCGGGTGTCGGTATCGAGAATATCTTTAAGTTCTTGCGTTTGGATTATGTATGGCGTCTGACCTATAAGGATCATCCGGGCATCCAGACAAAGGGTATACGTTTTATGATGAAGCTATCCTTCTAGGGCAAGTATTATTTCCAGTCGCTGAACTCAAAACTTAATTGTTCCCAACGGTCTTTCGTATGAGGCTCCTCTTTTACGGGATTAGATACGGATAGGCCGATCAGTCGGATGGGATGCTCGGTATATTCCACTTCTTTCAGTAATTCCTTGGCCAAGGGAAGGATCTTATCTAAGGTTGTTAACTCTTCCGGACGGCTGAGGCTTCTCGTGATTTGGTTGAAATCATGGAACTTGACCTTTAAGGTCAGTGTGTTTCCCTTGAATCCGGAACGTTCCAGCCTGCCGATAAGTTCGGTCGCTACGTGATAAAGCTCGATGATAACAGAGGATTTGCGGGAGATATCTTTTTCTAGCGTATGCTCGCAACCTACCGACTTCCGGATTCGTACCGCTTCTACGGGACGGTTGTCTATACCTCTGGCAAACTCATAATAAAGTATTCCCGCCTTTCCGAACTGGCGGGTAAGCATCTCCCCCGAACATTCCCGTAATTGCAGTCCGTTGTGGATACCGAGCGTATGCATTTTTCGGGCTGTTACGGGACCTACTCCCCAGAAAGACTCGATGGGAAGACGGGCTATGAAATCGAGGGCTTGGCTTGGGTGAATGGTACATAATCCATTGGGTTTTCGATAATCCGAGGCTATTTTCGCTAGAAATTTGTTGTAGGAGACTCCCGCTGACGCTATCAGGTTCAAGTTTTCCCAGATCCGTTTCTTGATCTCCTTGGCGATATCTACAGCGAGAGAGATGCCTTGTTTATTATCGGTGACATCCAAGAAGGCTTCATCCAAGGAAAGGGGTTCTATGATATCCGTATAATCGTGGAAGATCTCGTGGATCTGGCGTGAGACGGATTTATATACGTCCATCCTTCCGTGTACGAATATCAGGTCCGGGCATAAACGTTTGGCTTTTTGAGACGCCATGGCGGAACGTACCCCATATTTCCGGGCCTCGTAGCTAGCGGCGGCTACTACGCCTCTCTGCTCCGCATGCCCGACCGCTAGGGGTTTTCCTCGCAACTCCGGATTGTCTCGTTGTTCCACCGAGGCATAAAAGGCATCCATATCGATATGTATGATCTTTCTCAAGATAGCTCTTTTATTACTGATATTCGCGATAAGCCCCTTCGTCGGTTTATGAAGCCGATAACCGCATTATAAGATCTCTACGGAGTTAATGACGATATTCTCGGTCGGACGATCTTGCTTGTTGGTCTTGGAGGACTGTATGGCGTCTACGACATCCATGCCTTCTACCACTTCGCCGTAAACCGTGTATTGATTGTCGAGGAACGGTACGCCACCTACATTCTTGTAAGCCTCACGGAGTTCCGGGTTTAACTTTACCTCGTCTTTCCGCTTCTCGGCCTCCAGCTCGGTCTTGCCGATCAAGGTATCACGAAGGATCGCCAGTTCTTCCTTGTTACCACTGCGATAGAATTCCATGATCTTAGGCTTGTTCTCGTTTTGCAGGCGGGCGAATATCTCTTGTTTCAGACGGCCTTCCAGTTGCTTTTCCATCTGGTTCAACTCTTGTTCCGAATACTTTTTCCCCGTTACGATATAGAATTGGGAGGCGGAAGAGGCCTTTTCCGGGTTCACTTCGTCTCCGGTACGTGCGGCGCAAAGGGCTCCTTTCTTATGGAAATATTTCGGGTAACGGAATTCGGCGGGAACGGTATAGCCCAGATCGCCCGCTCCCAGTTGCTTGTTCATTGGGGCATCCTTGGAAGTTACGTCACCTCCTTGTATCATGAAATCCTTGATCACACGGTGGAACAGCAAGCCGTTATATTGCCCTTCTTTTACCAACTTGATAAAGTTATCACGATGTAATGGCGTGTCGTTATATAATTTCAGCTTTATATCTCCTTTGTTGGTGTGCATAAGCACCCTTGTCTCAGTTGCTTGATTTTCCATTTTACTTATTTTTCTATGAGTTTCATTGACTTGATCTTTATGTTCTTCGTGGGCCTGTCTTCGGCGTTCGTCTCGACGAACTGTATCTTATCCACGACTTTCATACCCTGTATAACCTCTCCGAACACCGTATAGTTGCCGTCCAGATGAGGCGTTCCGCCTTCCAGCATATAGGCTTCTTTTTGCTCCGGCGTAAACTCGATGCCTTTCTCCTTGGTCATCTTATCTAGCTCCATCTCCGTAAAGAACTTTCCGGTCACGATATAGAATTGAGTCGCTGATGAGGCCTTCTCGGGATTCTCCTCATCCGGGGTACGTGCGGCACAGAGCATTCCCCGCTTATGGAAATATTTCGGATACACGAACTCGGCGGGGATGGTGTAATCTAGATCTCCGTCGCCCAGATGTGCGTCCAAGGGAGCGTCTTTCGAGTTGATATCGCCTCCTTGTATCATGAATTGCTTGATAACCCGATGGAACAATAATCCATCGTAACGGTGTTCTTTTACGTTCTTGATAAAATTATCCCTGTGCAACGGCGTGTCGTTGAACAGTTTCACCTTAATCTTACCCATATCCGTATCAATCAGCACCAATGTCTCAGTCTCTTGCGCATGCAGCGGGCATAGCGAAAGCATAAATACCGAAACAAACAACATCGTAAGAATCCGTCTCATATTTATTTCTATTAGTTTTAGATGGACAAAAATAAGAATAAATATCGATATCTATGATCAAAGGAATAGGTCTAAACATGATTTCTTTGGTAGGAAACCGTAATAGCGTTACAAACATCTGTAATATATGCACATCGTTTTATGTTGAATCTAGGTAATTTTGTCATAGAAATTTAAAACTCTAAATTCAATATACTATGAGAGCAAGTATCTTAGCTATTTTAATTTTAGGGGGGATTGTCTTAAACATAAAGGCTCAGTTTTCTTATAATGAAAAGGGTCAAGCCATCCCTCCTGCATCACAACCTTTCGGCAAAGAGGCTTTTGAGTCAACCGGGCATACGGTTATACGCTGGTTGGGGAACGCTGGCTTTCTGATTAATAGCCGTGGTACGTGTTTGATGGTCGATCCTATGTTGAAGGGATTTGATATGCCTTTGTTAATAAATATGCCGATTGCCCCTAAAGATGTTCCCCATTTGGATGCGGTATTGATCACTCATTGCGACAATGATCATTACAGTGTTCCTACTTGTACGGAAATGTCTTCTGTATGCCGGGAATATCATTCTACATTCTACATGGATTCTTTGATGGAAACACAGGGTTTGAACTCTTTCGGACATCGTATCGGGGAGACTTTTAATGTTGGTCCGATTTCTATCAAGTTAACTCCGGCTTACCATACGTGGCAAAATGAGTATCCGGGATATACGCGTGAATTTAAGGTTGAAGATTATTGTGGTTTCCTCATGAAAACACCGGATGGCTTAATTTGGGCACCGGGAGATTCCCGCTTTCTTCCTGAGTTCTTGGAATTACCTGCCCCGGACGTGATTTTCTTTGATTTTTCGGATGATTCATGGCATATAGGATTGGAGGGAGCCATAAAGATCGCAAATGCTTATCCTAAAGCGCAGCTTCTCCTGTCTCATTGGGGAACGGTGGATGCTCCCGATATGAAACCATTCAATGCCGACCCTAAAATGCTAGAAGAGCGTATCTTCAATCCGGAACGTGTTCATGTCTTAGCCCCGGGAGAAGCTTTTGACCTTGTAGCTCTCAGATCTAGCGAGGGTGAACAAAGTGCCGAGACATTGATTTTCCCTGCTGACGCAAAGGCTTCGTCGGAGTATAATACGGGGGATGTCTATGTCTCCTTGTTGAAGGAGTCTGGTAATACGATGATCGCACATTTTATATTCAAACCTAACAGCCGTAATTTCTGGCATTACCATCCGGATGCCGAGCAAACCTTGTTAGTACTTGATGGAGAAGGATATTATCAAGAGGAAGGAGGAGAGAAACGTGTGATCCGGAAGGGTGATGTGATCGTGACACCTCCTAATGTACGCCATTGGAATGGGGCGACACCGGGTAGCTCTATCGTATGTATGACCGTTACGGAACATGCGATCGAGAATCATGCCGTACAACTTCGGGCTGTGACGGATAAGGAGTATGACCGATGAAATTGGTATATCTATCTGTGGTTTTGATACATGTTTGGATGTAGGAACGTAGTATTTTTGCCGTGAATGGAATATTAATTAGAAAGGTCATAAGTTATGAGAAAGTACAATGAGATAAGCCGTCGGGGATTTTTGAGGTCGGCGGTATTGGCAGGAACAGGGATATGTGCTTCTTCCGTATTCAATGGAATGGTTGCCTGTGAGGGCGTGAACAGGCAAGGACCCTCGGCCTTGGATTGTAAAACTAATGCCGTGGTCGGTGTAAAGCGGACATTGGGAAGTGGTACGGCTTCCATGGTTGTATCGGCTATGGGATTTGGTTGTATGGGATTGAATCATCATCGCGGCCAGCATCCCGGCAAGAAGCAAGTAATCGCTTTGGTACATGAGGCCATCGATCGTGGTGTTACTTTGTTCGACACGGCAGAGAGCTATGGTTATCAAACGAATGAACGATTAGTTGGCGAAGCGTTGAAAGGTTATTCGGACCGGGTATTTGTAACTACTAAATTTGGGCATAAGTTTGTGGATGGCTTACAAATCAAGACAGAGGAAGATAGTTCTCCCAACAATATACGTAAGGTGTGCGAGAACTCGCTTCGCAATCTTGGAGTAGAAACTCTCGGTATGTTTTACCAGCATCGTGCGGACCCGAACACTCCGATTGAGGTCGTCGCTGAGACCGTGAACGAATTGATCAGAGAAGGCAAGGTATTGCATTTCGGACTTTGCGAGGTGAATGCCGATACCATCCGCCGTGCCCATAGGATCTGCCCTGTTACGGCTATACAGAGTGAATATCATTTGATGCATCGTGCCGTGGAGGAGAGCGTATTGCCGTTGTGTGAGGAATTGGGTATTGGTTTTGTTCCTTATAGTCCGATAAATCGAGGCTTTTTGGGAGGCTTGATTAACGAGTATACTCGATTTGATCCGGAAAACGACAATCGTCAAGATTTACCTCGTTTTCAACCGGAAGCTATCCGTGCCAATATGCGGATCGTGGAAGTGCTGAATGCTTTTGGGAGGACACGGGGGATCACGCCCGCACAAGTTGCCTTGGCATGGTTAATGAATAAGAAACCTTGGATCGTAGCTATACCGGGGACTACGAAGCTGTCTCATCTGGAAGAGAATTTACGTGCTGCGGATATCATTTTCACCGCCGGTGAGATGAGGGAATTGGAGGATGCGGTTTCCGCTATCCCTGTAGTGGGAAGCCGTTATAATGCGCTACAGGAATCAAAAGTACAGAAATAGATTAAGCTATCGGAAATATGAGACCTGTTTTTATACTTGGTATCATTCTCTTGCTTGTTGGATGTAAACAGCGAGATGAGCGTGTTCTGATGGTGGATGAGCAAGGCAGCTTCGCTGTTGGAGGTACGGTCTTGGTTGATTCATTAGGGCATACTTTTCATGGCGACCATGCGTACGTATTTTATCAAAAGCCGGTCGGAGCGAGGAA
Source organism: Parabacteroides sp. D25 (assembly GCF_000307475.1). Taxonomy (NCBI): domain Bacteria; kingdom Pseudomonadati; phylum Bacteroidota; class Bacteroidia; order Bacteroidales; family Tannerellaceae; genus Parabacteroides; species Parabacteroides sp. D25. The sequence continues at coordinate 260,730 of NZ_JH976505.1, forward strand.
ATACCCATTGGTATTCGCCCATGGTGTAGGGCAGTTTTCTAAGACATGGGAAACCACACCCGACGGGCGTGAGGGCTTCCAGAATATTTTCTTACGTCGCCGGTTTAGTGTCTATCTTGTCGATCAGCCTCGTAGAGGGAACGCCGGTAGAGGTACGGAGAGCGTGACAATTTCTCCGGCGTTTGACGAGGAGGTTTGGTTTAACCGTTTTCGTGTAGGTATCTGGCCGGATTATTTTGAAGGAGTACAGTTTAAGCGGGATAAGGAAACCTTGGACCAATACTTTCGTCAAATGACGCCGACTATTGGCACGACGGATTTTGAGGTCTATTCGGATGCCTACGCCGCTTTGTTCGACAAGATAGGCCCGGGCGTATTTATTACCCATTCGCAAGGCGGGCCCGTTGGATGGAATACATTGCTTAAGACGAGAAACATTAAGGCTATCGCGTCATACGAACCGGGTGGAGCGGTTCCTTTTCCGGAAGGGCAATTGCCGGAGGAGGCTAAGTTTATTACGCTTTCCAAGAAAATGGAAGGCATTGAAGTACCTATGTCCGTATTCATGGAATATACCAAGGTCCCTATCGTCATTTATTATGGAGATAATTTACCCGAAACCGATGAGCGTCCGGAGTTATATGAATGGACACGCCGTTTGCGCTTGATGAAGATATGGGCAAAAATGCTGAATGATCAGGGTGGGGATGTCACCGTTATTCATTTACCGGAGGTAGGATTACATGGCAATACCCATTTCCCTATGTCGGATTTAAATAATATAGAGGTTGCGGATTTGCTTTCTGAATGGTTACATACAAAAGCTTTGGACTAGGTCTTTTGGGTAATGGAAATATATATAGTATCGTTTTCATTAGGAGGTATTGATCTTTTCACAGAGGTGAAAAGATCGTATCACCCCCGTGAAAAGATCGCTTCACAGAGGTGAAAAGATCGCTTCACAAGGGTGATACGATAAGAGTCTTAGGCCACGACTGTTACTTCCTGCTGAGAAATCAGCCATAAGAACCTTATAATCAGAATAATTTGCTTGGATACTCGCCTGCGTCTACCAAGGCTTGGATCTTATCCACAACGCCTTGACGATCCGCCGCATAAGTTACGCCGAACCATTTGGAGGTTGTATCCAATACTTTCACACGGGCTGTTCCTTCCGTGATCAATTTATTTACCATCAACGGGATGAAATATTCACTCTTTAAATTACCCATATTGGCTTTTAGGAACTCCTTGAAATATTCCTCGGAATACTCGAAGTAATCGGGAGTGAAGCCCCACATATTCATGGATACCGGCGTATTTTCTTCCAATACGACCTTCTTTCCGTTCTCGTCTACAAACTGGATATCTCCGTCGATACGTTCGATAGCGGTACGCTCCACGACGCCTGTCAGATAACCTTCCTCGTTCGTGGCGCAAACACCACGTGCTACGGAACCGCTCTCGCTCAACGTATTACCTACACGGTAGCCTACCATGCAATAATCATTCTTCTTGCCATCCATCTCAGACAATTGCTTGCCTAATACGGCGAAGCTGTCACGTCCGTAGAAATCATCGGCGTTGATTACGGCGAAAGGCTCATTGATAACCTTCTTGCCCATCAATACGGCATGGTTGGTTCCCCACGGTTTCTCACGTCCCTCCGGGCAAGTGAAGCCCTCCGGAAGATCGTTCAAATCTTGGAATACGACTTCAACCGGGATATGGTTCTCATATTTGGAGATGATTTTCTCACGGAAGTCTTTCTCGAAAGATTTGCGGATAACGAATACAAGTTTACCGAACCCGCCACGAATAGCATCGAAAATAGAATAGTCCATGATGGTCTCGCCATTGGGACCTAGGCCGTCCAATTGTTTTAATCCTCCATAACGACTACCCATTCCGGCTGCCAATACAAATAATGTAGGTTTCATAATGCGTTTCTTTAATGTGTTTTTTAATTCTTCGGGCAAAGTTAATAATTATAGAAACATTGCCATGTTATTGTCCGTCTTTTTATAAAACTTCTAATACGACGATCGACATGGGAGGCAGGCTGACGCTTAACTTTCCCTTTTCCACCTTGGCTCCCTTGAAAACTTCCGGCTTGACCTTCTCCGGCGAATCGAATGTGTTATAGTCGTTTATGGAGGACGCTGTCAGGATACGCCCGTTCACGCTCTTTATCGTTACGTTTTGCTGGTCGATATGGATGTTCTCGCTTTGCCGGGGATCTACGTTCGCCAACGAGATATGGATTTTACCCTGCGAGTCCCGGGATGCGGAGGCGCTTACGACCGGCACTTCCCGGTTGTCTCTTACTTTCTCCTTGTCGCAGATTAGATCCATCGGCAAAAAGGTAGCGTCTTGATGAACCTTGTACATCTCGAACACATGGTAAGTAGGCGTAAGCACCATGTCCTTGCCTTTCGTGAGGATCATGGACTGCAATACATTGACAATCTGTGCGATATTGGCCATTTTCACCCGGTCCGTATATTTGTGGAAGACATGTAGGGTAAGAGCGGCTACGAAAGCGTCGCGCATCGTGTTTTGCTGGAACAGATGGCCGGGGATCGTACCGGGTTCCACATCCCACCAAGTACCCCATTCGTCTACCATGAGGGCTATATTTTTCTTCGGGTCGTATTTATCCATGATAGCGATATGCTTTTTAACGACATCCTCTATCTCAAGGCATTTTCCTAAGGTCCAGTAATAATCCTCCGTGTTGAAATCGGTAGCGGAGCCTTTATTGTTCCAATCTCCTACTGTATAATAATGTAAAGAGATACCATCCATGCGTCCGCCGATTTGTTTCATCAGCGTCTCGGTCCAGTTGTAATCATAATCGCTGGCACCGCTGGCGATCTTGAACAAGACATTGCTATCATAGTTACGGCAATACGTAGAGTAACGACGGTAAAGGTCGGAATAATATTCCGGTCGCATACTGCCCCCGCATCCCCAACTCTCGTTCCCAACGCCGAAAAACTTGACTTTCCATGCCTTATCCCGGCCATTTTTCCGGCGTAGGTTGGCCATAGGGCTGTCTCCTTCCGAGGTCATGTATTCCACCCATTTAGCCATTTCCTCAACCGTACCGCTTCCCACGTTTCCGCTGATGTAAGGCTCACAACCTAATAACTCACATAGATTCAAGAACTCATGGGTTCCAAAACTATTATCCTCAATCGTCCCTCCCCAGTTATTATTCACCATTTTCGGGCGATTTTCCTTGGGGCCGATTCCATCCATCCAATGATATTCGTCGGCGAAGCAACCGCCCGGCCAACGTAAGTTCGGGATCTGTAGTTTCTTCAACGCGTTTAAGACATCCGTACGGTATCCTTGGGTATTAGGGATGTCGGACTCTGGTCCCACCCATAAGCCACCGTAGATACAACTCCCTAGATGTTCGGCGAATTGCCCGTAAATATGTTTACTGATCTGTTGGTTACCTTGCTCCGGATAAATACGGATATTCGCGTCTCGCTGAGCGAATAAGGGAAGGACGATAAATGCACAAACGCTGATTATTAGTTTCTTCATGATATAAATGATTTGTTGGCAAAGATACACTTATTCTTGAATACATGAATCCTTTTATCGTCCGAAAAACACGTACGTGTTTTCGTAAAAAGTCGTACATGTTTTAAAAGAAACACGTACATGTTTTTCTTTTGCGTATTTATCGTATCTTTGTAAGGTTTTAAGGCAAAAGACTAAACAAAATGAGAAAGAGAAAAATGTTTCCGTTTTTAGCGGCTGGGATAGTCGCTTTAGCGAGTTGTAACACTCCTCAGAAAGAGGTAGTGAAGATCGCTGCTATTAATCCTGCGAATATGGATACCACGGTTGCCGCAGGTACGGATTTTTATGAATACGCTTGTGGTGGATGGATTAAGAATAATCCTTTGAAACCGGAATACGCTCGTTTCGGAACTTTCGACCAATTACTAGAGAATAACCAAGAGCAGCTCCGGGTATTGATCGAGGAACTTAGCGCTACGCCCCATGAGGCGGGTAGTGTCGCCGGGAAGATCGGCGCTTTGTATGCGATGGGATTGGATAGCACGAAGTTGAATGCCGATGGAGTGGCTCCTATCAAAGAGGAACTGGCCGCTATCAATGCGCTGGCGACGAAATCGGATGTCTCTAAGATGGTGGCTACGCTTCATAAGGAAGGCATGGCTCCGTTCTTCGCTTTGTTCGTGGACGCTGACGAGAAGAATAGTGCCATGAATATCGTCCAGCTGTATCAGGCTGGTATCGGAATGGGCGATCGGGATTATTATTTGTTGGAAGATGAAGGTTCCGCTAAGATGCGTGACGCTTACAGGGCTTATATAAATAAGTTATTTACGTTGGCCGGCTCAAGCCCGGAACAGGCGGATGCGGCGGTGGATGCCGTGATGAAAATAGAGAAGGCTATCGCTGAGATCTCTTATGGCCGTGAGGATTTGCGTGACTCCCAGAAAAACTATAATAAATTGGCTTACGAGGATTTCAAGCAAATAGAATCCCCGTTGGATTGGGATGTATATTTTGAATCCATGGGATTAGCTGGGCTGAAAGAGTTGGATGCGAAGCAAATCAACTTCTATAAGGATATGAATAAGGCTTTGCAGAATACGACGGTCGATGAGCAAAAATATTATTTGGCGTTTAATTTATTGAGCGCGGCGGCTCCGTACCTAAGTGATGATTTTGTAGACGCTGATTTTGAGTTCTATGGAAAGGTAATGTCCGGAAAGCAGGAACAACAACCTCGTTGGAAGCGTTCGTTGAATACGGTAAACGGTGCGTTGGGCGAGGCTGTCGGCGAGATGTATGTAGAGAAATACTTCCCGGCTTCTTCTAAGGAAAAGATGTTGACGCTAGTGGGGAATTTGCAGACTGCTTTGAGCGAGCGGATCAATGGCTTGGAATGGATGAGCGATACGACTAAGGCGAAAGCGCAAGAGAAATTGGCCGCTTTTACGGTGAAAATAGGTTATCCGGACAAATGGCGTGATTATAGTGGCTTGGAGATCAAGGACGATTCTTATTGGGCGAATGTCCGCCGTTCTAACATCTTCGATATGGCCTATCAATTGGCGGACGTGGATAAGCCGGTCGATAAGTCTCGTTGGCATATGAATCCGCAGACCGTGAACGCTTATTACAATCCGACTACGAATGAGATCTGTTTCCCGGCTGCGATCCTTCAGCCTCCATTCTTTAATCCGGATGCCGATGATGCGGTGAACTATGGCGCTATTGGCGTGGTAATCGGCCATGAGATGACGCATGGATTCGATGATCAGGGACGTAACTACGATAAGGATGGTAATTTGATCGATTGGTGGACTGCCGAGGATGCTGTTCGTTTCAAGGAGCGTGCTGATAAATTGGTTGATCAATATGACCAGATTATCGTAATAGATACGCTTCATGCCAACGGACGTTTTACGTTGGGTGAGAATATCGCCGACCACGGAGGTTTGTTGGTCGCTCACCAAGCTTATTTGAATAGCTTGAAGGGCAAAGAGACTCCGGCCCCGATCGATGGCTTCACGAATGAACAACGTTTCTTCTTGGGATATGCGACGTTGTGGGGACAAAATATCCGTCCCGAGGAGATCCGTCGTCGTACCAAGATCGACCCGCATTCATTGGGAAAATGGCGTGTGAACGCTGCCTTGCGTAATATCGCCCCGTTCTATGCCGCTTTTGACATTAAAGAGGGTGATCCGATGTTTATGGCTCCGGCTGATCGGGTAGTTATCTGGTAACCCAAATACAGAGTTTATATAAATGAGGGAAGTATGTCACGTCAAAAAGGCATACTTCCCTTTTTTCGTTTATCCCGATTTGGCGGTCTGATGCACTTTTCTTATTTTTGTTTGATTAAGAACGTTATACATGAAAATTTTATACCATGCGAAACTATATATCAATCGCCTTACTTTTCTTGGCATCTTCTGTTTTTGCGTATGATCCTCCCACGATGGGATGGAGCTCATGGATGCCCGATATCGATGGTATGGTTTTACTAAAGAAGTGATTGCTGGCTACGTGCTTGAGGGAATTTTCATTCTTCTATATTCTTGAGGTGTCATTCCCGTATGCTGCCTGAAATATTTGTTGAAAAAAGACAGGTTGTTAAAGCCTAAAGAGAAAGCGATCTCTTTTACGGTTAAGTCTGTTGATCTTAATTGTGCCTTGGCATCCATCGTGATAATGGAGGAGATGATTTCCAAAGGAGTAAGTCCGATCGCTTTCTTAATAGTCGTGCAGAAATGAGGTAACGACAAATTTAATTGAGCGGCGTAAAAAGAAACGCTGTGCTCGGTGGTATAATGCTCTACGACAAGTTGGATAAACTTACGGTAAATCTCATTGGTGCGCGTACGGATTCCATTTGTCCAATGGCTATGATTTTTATATAACTCAGCCGTTCCTTGCATGAATATCGTGAGATAAGCGATGACTAGGTTTTTATTTACCATAGAATAAGACGGGGATAAGGATTGCGCACGTATCAATAAACGGTATCCGTCAATATATAATTGAGCTACAGATTCTTCCAGCGGCATGATCGGATGTTCCGTGATAACGGGAAGAAAGCTCATGGTTGATTTAATAAAATTGATGTTTGTCATAAACTCCGAAGAGAATCCGGCGAAATAGAAACGTGCGTCGTCCGATATTTCATGAAACTGGATAAAATTGCTGGGCACTAAGGTCACGAAATCATATTTGTTAATCGTATACTTCGCTAGATTGATAGAAGCCTGCACGGAACCTTCTACACAAAGGAGAAACAAACCTGCCTTTATCTTATGAGGCAGCTTGCTGTATTTGTTTAGCGTCTCTTTTGTGATACGATCTCCGACGATAAAATCGTTCGTGATATCGAATGTGAGCATTTCCTTTTCCATATCTAATCGGTAATTCGTCTCAAATATAGGAATTAATAAATACTTATTATTCAAGATAATAAAAATAGAACATAGAAACGAAAGAATGGATATTGATTCCCTAAAATTTAAGGGCGAACTTTACAAATGACTACTAATCGTAGGAAAGAGGAAACAAAAAGAATATAGTTTGTTTACTAGAAAAATATTTTGATTATGGAAAAAGGAAGAATTGGACTAAACGCAGGAAAAGTGTGGCATGCGCTAAACGAGGTAAATGAAATATCTACGCAAGAGTTAAGCCGTAAATTGTCTTTAAGTATTGAGGACCTAGCCTTGGCTATTGGCTGGTTGGCTAGAGAAAACAATATTTATATCACGAGAAAGAATGGTTTGTTGTATGTCAGCAATGGCATCAAATCCAATATGTACTATTAAAAGGAAACAAAAAAAGGCTATCCATCACGGACAGCCAATCTCAATTGTTAACCTTAAATCTAATACCATGAAAAACACAGTGCAAATATAGAGATTTTATGTTATGTAGCATAATGAATAGTTTGGAAATCTCATTTGCTTAACTTGATTTAACAAAATCATGTTCTAAAACATATCTTTTGAGGCATAATTCATAAACACAAGCGTTACTTTTATCTATTACCACCTTTACTTGACTTTTAAATCAAGTAAAGGATGGTAATTTAAGTAATGCCTTATTCGGCTAGTAGAATGATATGTTTCGTTAAGTCATTAAACTTGATAAAATAGGTACCGGCGGAAACCTTTACATTATCACCTCCGTCAAATTTGGCGAATTGTCCTTGTTTATCGTTCCATAAACTATTGCTGCCACCGAAACTTACGGCCCAGTCATGATCCGCACGTAATTTCAAACCGCCATCGGACGGAATCTCTATTTTCTCGCCGATCCAGATGTGCTTGTCGTAACTAGCCTGTTGTAAATCTAGATCACCACCCCAATCATTGAAGTCTCCAATCAGGGAGATTTGTTTGTATTCGGTTGTCGCTCCGGTATAAGGTTCGATGCTGTATTTGTTACCAGCCAAGTCTAACGTGATCGTATAATAGCCATCCTGCGTGAAGCCTTCGATATTACCGCTACCGCCGTCATTGCTTAATGCTCCGTCGCTGTCGTAACCCCATTGAATGCCCCAATCACCCGGGGTTTGAATGATCTTGAATGCGCTACCGGCTTTTACGAAACCTGTGTAAGTGAATAACATATTATTGACATCGTCATCAGCGAATATACGCATCGATGGGTCGTTATTGTTCCATCCGTTGTCGAATATGTCACCCACGAAATAAACTTGGGTACGGGCGCCACTATATGGAGTGATCGCCATGTTTACCGTGTTCGAATAAAGTTCGGGAACACTGTCGTTAATAAATGCTTTAAGACGGAAGTCCACATTATAAGCTACGGTAGGATTAACCATTCCCAAATTGTTCATGGCATCATTCAGCTCGAATGTCTTGATCAAGACTTTTTCGCCGGAACCGGTAGTTGGCAGCGACTCGAATTTCTCGAATTCAGTTCCTCCTTCACAGACTTGTACGGTATACGTTACACCTGCCGCAAAACCGTAATCCGGTTGTTCACAGGTAAAAATATCGATGATACTACTGGCATTTTCCGGCATTAAAGTATATGAGCTATTATTCGGAGCATTGAGGGTAAAAGATATATTATTACCTTCTGAGTCCTTTAGGTCATTGATAACCGGATCTTTATCGTCCGTGCAGGCAGAAAAAGCACAGATGCCCGCAAACACGATGGATAATATATTGACTTTATTCATAATTGTTACTTATTAATAGGTTTTACGATTAATAACCCGGATTTTGTTTCAAGTTACTGTTTGCCACGAGTTGGGTCGAAGGAATCGGTAACAATGAGAAGTGACTGGAGATTGAAGTACCTCCCGCTGTCTCGCCTTTCCAATCCCAAGTATAATTGGAGGTGAACTTATTGTAGCGGATCAAATCCGTACGGCGTTGCGCCTCAAAATAGAACTCACGGGCCTTCTCATCAAGCACAAAATCCAAAGTAAGATCGGTTGCCGTAATTTCCGTGGCTTTCGCTCTTTTCCGTAGCTGGTTAATAGCGCTTAAAGCGGCTTGTTTATCGCCTCCTGCCCGTAATGTGGCTTCGGCGAAGGTCAGATTAGCCTCGGCTAAACGGAACAATGGGAAATCCATATCCGGGAACTGCTGATTCGGATCGTGACCGATTTGTCCGGATTTCGTGATATTCTTGAATTTAGTTACAGAATAACCTTCTGTAAACTCGGTCGGCTTATTGATCTCGAATGTACGGTCTGTAGTCCAGAAAGAGGCACGTGTATCAGTTGTTTTCGATAAGTCTCCGTCAGAAGCGAACTTTTTCACCAATGCCATGCGGGCACGGTTACCACCCCATGCTTCTTTAGTCCCGAAATCAACCAGTGCGTTCATGTCACCACTGATAAAGCTGGCGATAAAGAACAATCCGGACCAAGAGCGAGTCTGTACGCCATCATAACAAATCGGCAGGATCATCTCGGGAGAGGTGTTGTTATCTGCAAGGAAATTATCTCCATAATTAGGAGCCAGAGAGAAACCGGCATCCATGACTTTCTTTGAGTATTCAGCGGCGGCAGACCATTGAGGGGTACCTGTATATACTTCTGCGTTCAGATATAAGCGGGAAAGTAGCATCCATATGGCGGCTTGATCGGCACGTCCATATACATTTGCACGGGGAGCCTTCATTTGTGGCTCGATTTCTTTCAACTCTTTCTCTATATAGGTATAGAGATTCGCCCGGGTAATCCGTTCGGGGACATAGGTACCGATACCCGTGTTCTCATCAACGAACGGGACATTGCCATATAAATCAATCAAATAATAATAATCCAAGGCACGGATAAAACGAACTTCAGCACGCTGTGTAAGACTTTCCTCGTCATCCTTGCCCTCTGTCTGTATTAAGAAGTTATTACACTGAGCGATTTGGATGTACAGACGGTTGAACATATTCAATACCACACCGTTCGAGGCGGTAAACTTAGCGAAGTTCAAGGGATATACATCCACGTCGCCAGACCAAGCGCAAATAGCCTCGTCCGTAGGAAGCTCATTTAGGTTGAATAGCATACGCATCAAACCCGACGCTCCCTCATCCGTGTCGGCGATATCTCCTTGTCCGTCGGGACCTTTATTTCCTGTGATGGCTAATCCCGCATAGATCTTGGCGAAATTGGCGTTCTGATCGAACTCTACGTTTAGGTTCGGATCGATAGGCGTAACATCGAGATCACCTAGGCAAGAGGTGAAGTTTACGCTAAAAACCAGCGATAAAGCCGGTATTATATATTTAAAGAATTTCGTATTCATATAGATATCCTGATTTAAAATTAGAAGTTAAGACTTACACCGAGTATACCTACCAATGGGCGAGGATATACGTTCTTATCGATACCGAAGGTCTTATCAGCTGCGTTCGCTACCTCCGGATCCAATCCTTTATATTTCGTGATAACAAAAGGATTCTGTACGGTTCCGTAGATGCGTCCGCCCAATACGCCGAATAATTTGTTGAAAGAGTAACCCAACGTGATATTATCGCAGCGTAAGAAAGATGCGTTTTGTACATAATAATCGGACAATACGTTCATGTTCTGGAAATTCGTATCGAAAGCGGATAGCGGACGGTTGGATAGATAGCCTTTATTGTTAATACTACCTTCACTTAATGCCGCATTGGATGAGGCTACATTATTATATACATAGTTCCCGAGGTTGGAACGAAGTGAGAAACTGAAATCCCATGCTTTCCATACCAATTTAGAAGTAAAGCCCATCGTTACATCGGCCGCCGGTTTATGGCAGAAATAACGGTCCTCGTCATTGATCACGCCATCTCCGTTGCGGTCCACGTATAATCCTTCGATCGGATTTCCCTGTTGATCATATACCTGCTCGTATACATAGAATGAGTTCGCCGGGTGATTCACGCCTTGTGCCTGTATCATGGTCCCGGTACCACCTTCTACGGTTCCTGTCAATACGATGGATGAGGCGTCATCCTGTGCGGTTAGCTTCGTAATCTCGTTGTTGTTCCAAGCGACATTAAAGCCTAGGTCCCATTTCCAATCAGAGGTTGAGATCGCTTTAGCGTTGATGGAGAACTCAACACCTTGATTTCTCAAAGAACCGATATTGCTGACGATACGGTTCTTGAAGTTTGTTCCGGCAGGTACGTCGATCACATTGATCAAGTCCTTAGTTTCCCTGTAATAATAGTCCAAGGATGAAGTGATACGGTTATCTAAGAATCCGAAGTCGAATCCGGCGTTCCAAGTAGTAGTCTCCTCCCATTTCAAGTTCGGGTTGTAACCGTCGGGACGGGCGATAGGAACAAATTGGTCGCCAAATTGATAGTAGGCTCCGTCTTGTCCCGCGAAATAAGTCGCCATATACGGGTAGTCTCCTTGCGAGATATCCTGTTGACCAGTAATACCATAACCCAAGCGTAGTTTTAAATCCGATACAGCGTCCACGTCTTTCATAAAGCCCTCTTCCTTGATCTTCCATCCTAAAGCCACGGAAGGGAACAATCCCCAACGGTTGTCTTTAGAGAAGCGGGAAGTGCCATCGTTACGTAAGGTAGCGGTGATAAGATAGCGATTCATGAATGAATAATTGACACGTCCGAAGAAAGAGATCAAATAACTTTCTGTCTTGAAAATATAAGAAGTCGGGTTATCTCCGTTCAAGTTATTGTATGCGTTCTCTGTGGAACGATGGAAATGTTGCCAAGAGTAACCAGCCATGATATCAAAATGATGCTTTTCATTGAAATCCTTAGCGTATTGCAAATAAAAATCCAATAGGTGATTGTATTTGTCGATCGTCTCATAACCTGTTTTGCCGTTATCCACGTAACCTAATGGAGATTCTTTCGGATAGTAAATATCTTGTGTACCGGTAGCCATATCCATACCTAAATTCAAGTTCGCACGTAATTCGGGAAGGAAATGGAATTTATAATCAACTTGGATATTACCGACCAAGTTTTTAGAATTAGCCTCTTCTTTTTTCTGTTGAAGCATCGCTACCGGGTTTTTTGTAGCGATTGAGATAAATTCACCGGCATTTTCCCAAGCGAAATAACCTCCGTATTTACTGTTGCCGTTCATGACTGGTTGAGTCGGGTCGAATGCGATTGCCGCTCCGATAGCTCCCGTATCGGCGAAACGATTATTTGAGATCATTCCCTTGGCGTTGAAGTTAATATTTAAATGATCTTCGAAGAAACTGGGAGCTAGGTTTACAGATCCAGTATAACGTTCGAACTTAGAGGTTTTCAATATACCATTTTGGTTTGTATATCCGGCGGATACACGATAAGGCATATTATTCAAGCCTCCGGATACCGTGATATTATGATCGGTTCCCACGGCTGTACGGAAGATCTCTTTCTGCCAATCCGTATTTTCTTTTCCTAATAACTTAACGGCGCTTGATTCCGCCCCAAAACGATCCGTTACGAAATTACGATATTCGTCAGCTCCCATAACATCGATTGATTTGGTCTTCGTGCTGATAGAAACGTTTCCATCGTACGTAACCCGTGGGCGGGAGCCTTTTTCACCTTTCTTAGTGGTAATAAGAATCACACCGTTAGAGGCACGCGAACCATAGATCGCTGTGGCGGATGCGTCTTTTAATACGGTGAATGTTGCGATATCGTTCGGGTTGATCGTACTCAACGGGTTGGATACCCCTTTGATACCGTCATTGTCGATCGGAAGTCCATCGATAACGATCAGCGGGTTGTTGCTGGCCGATAAGGAAGAACCACCACGGATGCGGATACTGGCTCCCGAACCCGGAGCTCCACCGTCAGTCGTGATATTTACGCCGGCGATTTTACCGTTGATCATATCGGTTGCGGTGGTGGTCAAACCCCGGTTCATCTTATCTGGCTTAATGGCCGTCACGGAACCGGTAGCGTCATCTTTCTTCACCGTACCATAACCGATTACGACAATCTCGTCCAATACTTCCGTATCTTCTTGTAATACGACAATTAAATTACTTTGTCCTTGGTTGATAATGTCTTGTGATTTGTAGCCTATGTAAGAAATACCGATCGTACTTCCTTTAGGCGCCGAAAGCATAAAGTTACCGTCGAAATCGGTAACAGTTCCATTCGTAGTTCCTTTTTCAAGGATACTAGCCCCAATGATGGGTTCACCTTTCGCATCTTTCACGTTGCCTTTGATCGTGACGTCTTGTGCGAAAACATTGCAGGAGAGAAACAATCCTATCAAGATAGATAAGATTACTCTTGCGTCGCAAGAATACATTTTTTGTTTCATGCATTAGACAGTTTAAGATTAATACTCTATTATATTTATTGAATTTTAGCCATAGTATGTGAATGCAAATGTATGTTTATCAAACCTCTCATGTTGTTAAAATGTTTGTCGATACCCCTATAAATTTACGCAAACGTTCTCGCAAACGTTTGCATTGTATGACCTAAATACATATCTTTGATTTTATAAAAAAGAGAACCATGAAAAAGCGTCAAATCACGATAAAGGATATAGCGAAAGCCTTGCATATTTCCCCGTCAACAGTCTCTCGTTCCTTGGCTGATCATCCGGATATCAGCCAAGAAACCAAGAATATAGTGAATGCTTACGCTCGTGAACATAAATATAAGCCCAATGCCTTAGCCTTGAGTTTACGGACAAATAATACGAAAACAATCGGTGTTATTTTACCGCAGATCGTACATTATTTCTTTTCTTCTGTTTTATCCGGTATAGAGGATGAGGCGGAAAAGGGAGGGTATCGTGTTATTATTTGTCAAAGTAATGAGAATTATGAGAAAGAAGTAAAAGGTGCGCAAGCTTTATTGGAAGCACGTGTTTGCGGTGTCTTGGCTTCTGTCGCTAAAACAACGACGATCTACAATCATTTCCAAGAACTAATCGATAGCGATATACCTATGGTGTTTTTTGATCGTATATGCACGGGGATCTTGACAGACCGGGTGGTCGTTGATGATTATGCCGGGGTTTGTTCCGCTGTTGAATACTTGATTCGTAGCGGTTGCCGGCGAATCGCCTTTTTCGGATCTCCTTCTCATTTAGCGATCTCTAATAATCGTAGGATGGGATATGAGGATGCTTTGCGTAAAAATGGATTACCGGTAGATAAAGAGTTAATTAAGATTTGTGATAATTATACCGAGGCGCTTCGGTTGACCCCGGAATTATTGTCGTTGCCCAATCGTCCGGATGCGTTCTTCGCCGTAAATGATGAGACTGCTATAGGGGTGCTGAATGTTGTCAAGGCCAAGGGATTGAGGATACCCGATGAGGTTTCGATTTGTGGGTTTACGAATAATAGCTTAGCGGAAGTTAGTGATCCCCTGCTGACCTCCGTGGATCAACATGGTTATGAGTTGGGAGCTATCGCTATGCGTTTACTGATAGAACGTTTGAATGGCGTGCGTGACGGGGATCGTATCGTGAGCAAGATTATCAAGACAAATCTGGTGGTGAGACAGTCTACCCGTTAAAAAAGTAGCTTCCGAAAACGTTTGCTCTACTTCTTTGCATGAATTTGAATAGGGACGACGTCCTGTTTCGGAATAATTCCGTATGTTTGTCACCAAACAAATAAATACCTTAAAAAACATAATTCTCATGAAAACAAAACCATTTTTGAGTTTTTGGCAAATTTGGAATCTAACTTTCGGTTTCTTGGGCATTCAATTCGGTTTCGCCCTTCAGAACGCAAATTCAAGTAGAATACTTCAAACCTATGGAGCGGATGTAGAGCAACTATCCTTATTTTGGTTAGCGGCTCCGCTGACAGGTATGATCATACAACCTATCATTGGTCATTATTCCGACCAAACATGGTGCCGTTTAGGACGTCGGCGTCCGTTTTTTCTGGTAGGAGCTATCTTTACGACGATTGCCTTGATATTGATGCCGAATGCGGGATTGTTCTTGTCACCCGGTACAGAGACGGCTATTTTATCTCCCGTATTGATTGGTGCGGGTATGTTGATGATCATGGATGCTTCCATCAATGTAACGATGGAGCCTTTCCGTGCCTTGGTAGGGGATATGCTACCCGATGAGCAGCATACGACCGGGTTCTCGATCCAGACTTTCTTGATCGGTATCGGTGCTGTCGTTGGTTCCTTGTTGCCGAGTATTATGAATAAGGTGTTTGGTTTATCTAATACGGCGGTTGCTGGTGAAGTTGCCGATAATGTTAAATTCGCCTTTTATGCAGGTGCGGCGATTTTATTAGCGAGCGTATTATGGACGATCTTTAAGACAAAGGAATATTCCCCGGAAGAGATGGCTGAGTTTCGGCTTTCCGGTGGCGAGGTCATCGAAAAAAGGCGGGATAGTAATGGCTTTATGGAGATCATACATGATATCTTTCATATGCCTAAAATAATGTTACAGTTAGGTTTATGTCAGTTTTTCGCTTGGTTTGCCTTGTATTCCATGTGGGTTTATTCTACACCTGCTATCGCTGAACATGTATATGGGACGACCGATCCTGCTTCCGCCGAATATGCGATGGCTGGCGATAAGGTAGGTGAGTTATTCAGTATCTATAATTTTGTGGCGATGTTATTCGCTTTATTGTTGATCCCGATTGCCCGTCATTTCGGTCGGAAAATGACTCATGCCCTCTGTTTATGCCTAGGAGGGGCAGGGTTGGTTTCTCTCTATTTGTTGAATAACACAGGAATGATGGTCTTTTCTATGATTGGCATCGGTATAGCGTGGGCAAGTATATTGGCGATGCCTTATGCTATTCTTTCCGATAGTCTTCCCGCTGATAAGATGGGTACTTATATGGGTATATTTAATTTCTTTATAACGATACCTCAGATCACGAATGGAATCATTCATGGATGGATTGTACGTAATGTTTATCATGGGCATGCTGTGTTCGCTTTGTTAACGGGAGGTGTTTTCTTGTTTTTCGCCGCCGCCGCAGTTAGTCTTATCAAAGAGAAAAAGTTCAGTAGAAAAGTGTAAGGTATATAAGTCCGGTTTCCTGTTGTCAAGCGTAAAAACGCTATACCCAAGTCAAACAGCAAGTTATTATAATGTAGGTAGAAAAACGTATCTCAGATAATCCCGGGTCACCCCGGGACAACAACAGGAAACCAATGGACTAACTACTAAAAGGCTTCTTCCTCTTCCTTTTGGCGTGATCCTATGACGCGAAGAACTAACATCGCTACCGTAATCACACCGAGGGATCCCATGGTTACGTTTTTAGTAACCTCATTGTCAAATGTTGTAGTTCCGACTAATACCAATACGATAAATGAAACCATCATGATTGCATCAGCCAAATCCTTATTTATTCTCATGATCTTCTTATTTTTTTAGGATTCGATAATTGTTGTATTTTATTATTCTTTTTCCAAGACTTCCTCTTCCGATGACGTCCCGGTACTACTCAGTCCTTTCATTATGCCATATAGACCAACACATAGAGTACCCATAACTACTACTAATTTAATATAGTCGTTAGGGATGATAGAACTGCATGCGAATACACAACCTGCGATTGTTAGAAGAACATAAAGATATATACGTATTTTACCTGATTTATTAGTTGTCATAATTGTAATTTTTAATTGTTTATAATAATGTAAATGGGCAATAACTCCCCGGAAATATTGATTTAATAAATGCAATATTCCTACCGATAAGACATATCAATGACTTACCGAAAGATACAAATATGAAACAATTAAAAACTAAATAATGAGTTTTCGTAGGGCAAAGACATGCTCTCCCATACGACACAGAAGTGTGGATAAATTTATGATCTGATAAGTGGATATATGTTGAGATACTCTATGAAGTTGATTTACTCCTCTCAAACGCATGTCTTGAAGGGATTTCTCCATATTTTTCCATATCCGTATTTCGATAGTGTTGTTTGCCGTTTGTGAAATCCTGCGGGGAGTTAAGCAGTTACTGCTTTTCAGCTCGTTACTTAATACTTCGAAACGACGTTGGGCATCTGCCGTGTTTTTTTCTTTCATAACGGCCTCTTTAGTCGCAGACATAACCTCATCCATACTCTTTGTTCCTTCTTCGGGAGCAAACAGCATGAAGCTCATCAACAGACCTAATATGAATAGAAAATTCTTCATGGCGCAAATATACAAGTATTTCTTTAGATAATAACAACAGTATATGTTATTTGTTTTTTATTTTTGTAGTTATTTTAAGAATAAAACAATAGAATGGAGAATAACAGATCGAGAATTCAAGCTTGGTTAGAGGCGGCACGTCCGAAAACGTTGCCGGCATCATTTAGTCCGGTATTAGTTGGGTGTGCGCTGGCTTACAGGGATGGAGTATTTAAATTGGCTCCGGCGATCCTTTGTGTTTTGGTGGCTTTACTTGCCCAGATAGCCAGTAATTTTGCCAATGATTATTTTGATTTTAAGAAGGGGGCGGATAAGGAGGACCGGTTAGGCCCGGAGCGAGCGGTGGCTTCCGGTTGGATAACTCCTAAGGCAATGCTATGGGGGACTTTTATCACGTTGGGGCTTTCTTGTCTATGTGGCTGTTTCTTGTTGTTCTTTGCCGGCTGGGAGCTCATCGGTGTAGGAATTGCTATTGCGATTTGTGTCTTGGCTTATTCAGCAGGGCCATTTCCTTTGGCTTATAACGGGCTGGGGGATGTGTGTGTCGTATTGTTTTATGGGATTATTCCGGTTTGTTTTACGTATTATGTACAAGCATTATCGTTTTCCTTATTGTCATTCTTGCTTTCGTTGTCATTGGGGCTGTTGTCCGCTAATATTTTGATCGTGAATAATTACCGGGATTATGAGCAAGATAAGGCGGCTCGTAAACGGACTACGATTGTGCTATTCGGGCGTACGTTCGGGTTGGTAACTTATTTGCTGAACGGTATATTGGCTTTTTTGATCACGCTGCCTTTATTGATGGATGCCTCACCTTGGCTTGTTTGTTTATTCGCGGCTTTTAGCGTGCTGTTTGCCGCCACATGGCTGGAGATGAAACAGTATCAAGGCCGTGAGCTTAATAGAACTTTAGGGCATACGGCACGGAATGTATTTATCTATGCCGTGTTGCTTTCAGTTGTATTGTTATTTGGTTCTTAAGATGTGCCGTGCTTTGAACAATCGCTTGGCCTCATGGAGATTTTTCTGTATGTATTTGGACAGGATAATCAATGTAACCGCTACGATAATCAGTAAGATTCCTAAAGCGAGGTGAGGGGTGAAAGGCTCTCCAAAGACTAAAACACCTACGCAGACGGCTGTCACGGGTTCTGTTGCTCCCAGTACGGAAGTTAGGGTGGAACCGATATGGTGTACGGCTTGTACCAATGTAATGTTAGATACTACGGTTGGCAAGAAGGCTAATAAGACGAGGTTAATAAAAGAGGGCAGGTCTGGAATGGGTTGGATTCCTGTTCCTGCCTGTGCTTTTATGAAAAATAAAGAGGTACTGACGATAAATACATAGAACGTAAGTTTTCGTCCCGGCATATCATGTACCCTCGATTTATTGACGGTGACGATATAGAGGGCATAAGCGACGGCGGAAAGTAATACGATGATTACGCCTAGCCCGTTTAATCGCATCTCTCCTCCATCAATGGATAGACGGGCTACTCCACAAATAGCGAGCCCGATCGCCAAGAGCGTAATCCATGATGTTTTTTCTTTGAATACAAACAGCATGAATAGGGTTACGAATATCGGATAGGTGAAATGTAGAGTCGTGGCGATTCCCGCCGCCATAAAATTATAGCCCCAAAACAGGAACATTGCCGAGCCTGTATAAAAAGCACCCAATAAAATCAATATCGGTAGGTTTCGCATCTCTGTTCTGAAAGATTCCTTTTTTGCTAGAAGCATACCCGATAAGGCGATGGCCGCGAATAAGAAACGATAGAACAATATCGAATCAAACCGCATACCCTTCTCCATAAGAGGCAATGTAAACAAAGGGATTAAACCGAATGTAACAGAAGTCGCTATTCCATAAGCGAAACCTTTTAGATTATTATTCATATTATACTTTTTGATAAAATGACCGCAAACATACAAAAAAGTCTTGAAATAACATGGGGTTAAAATGCCCCTGCTACTTTTGTGGCATTATATGCTAAATGTATAAAGAGAAGGAATCGCTCTTTTACTAATAATGTAAATAAGAACTTTCATCAATGTGAAATATCCTCTATCGTCGGATTATGGCAAGTCATACCTCCATCAGAGATGATAGTCTGTCCGGAAATGTAACGGGTTAAATTGATGACGCCAGCTTTGCTCATACCATAAAGAGTTCCCCGGAAATCTCCTGTCAATCCTCCAATGGAGGCTACGTTTACGATGCTTCCTTTTCCTTTTGCGGTCATTGAAGGTAAGGCGGCACGTAGGGTCGCTAAGATGCCAATGCCGCTTGCTCCGCCGGTAATAAGTGCTGTTTGTCTATCTAAAATTTCTTTTCTTGAAAACATCCTTTTCCTGTCGCTTGTTTTTATCAAAAATGATACTTATGAGACATTTCTTTATTTTATTTGCGATTGCCGGCTTGCTTATTAATCCTTCCGCTGCAGAGGCTTGCACCGGTATTACCTTAAAAAGCAAGGACGGTACGACTATTGTAGCACGTACGATAGAATGGGGTGGAAGTAATTTGAACAGCCAGTATGTCGTGGTTCCAAGAGGATACACCGAACGATCGTATACTCCGAATGGGGTTGATGGAATGACTTTCACGGCACGTTATGGATATGTGGGCTTGGCAGTGGAGCAAAAGGAATTTATCGCCGAAGGACTCAATGAGGTTGGGTTATCGGCTGGATTGTTTTATTTTCCAAAGTACGGTGAATATGAGAAATATAATGCCGCAGTTCGGGATAAAAGTATCTCTGATCTGCAATTAGTGTCTTGGTTGTTGGGGGAATGTTCAAATGTAGAGGAGGTGAAAGAGGCTGTTAAGAAAGTGCATGTTATCAATATAGATCCCCGTGCGTCTACCGTTCATTGGCGGTTTGCCGAGCCGTCGGGACGTCAACTGGTTCTTGAGATTATTAAGGGTGAGCTACACTTCTATGAGAATACGTTAGGAGTTCTGACTAATTCTCCCAGTTTCGAGTGGCATCTGACGAACCTGAATAATTATGTTAATCTTTTCCCGGGTACGGCCCCCAATCAACAATTAGGAAATATCGAGTTGTCTTCATTTGGTGCGGGAAGCGGTTTCCTTGGGATTCCGGGTGACGTAACTCCACCGTCACGTTTCGTTCGTGCGGCTTTTTACCAAGCTTCGGCCCCACAACAAGAAACCGCATTGGAAACGGTTTTCCAGTGTTTCCAGATATTGAATAATTTTGATATTCCCGTAGGGATCGAATTCCCATTAGGGCAAGTACCTTGCGATATACCGAGCGCTACTCAATGGACTTCGGTTACGGATATGCGAAACCATGTGATTTATTACCGTACGATGTACAATAGCGTTATTCGGAATATAGATTTACGTTCCATTGATTTCTCCACGGTTCGTTATCGTGCGGTATCCATGGATGGGACGAAGCGACAAGCGGTTGAAACGATCAAAATAGAATAGGGCAGTGAGCTCTTTGGGGGATATCTCGTAAGTCAATAGGATAGGTGATAAAACTCAATGGAATAGGAAACATAACTCAATGGATTACGTTCCCTATTCTATTGGGTTTCGACTGATGATCTAAATCTTATAATAGTAATCCGGCCGCAACTTCCTCCGCAACCGCGTCACCTTTTAGTACAGATACTAAAGCTAGGCCAAAATTGAATACCAAGCCCGGTCCTCTACCGGTTACTACATTTCCATCTACCTCGACAGCCTCGCCTGTTACGGTGGCACCAATCAATTTCGGTTCGAACCCGGGATAACAAGTGGCTTTGCGACCTTTTAACAAACCTAGACCGCCTAATACCATCGGAGCTGCGCAGATAGCCGCTACGATACGTCCTTCACGGTATTGTTGTAATAAGGCTTCTTTCACCGGTTCCGAATTGTTCAAGTTGGATGCTCCGGGCATGCCTCCGGGTAAGATCAAGGCATCAGCATCCGAAAGATCGATTTCGGTAAATGTGGCGTCAGCCGTATATTCCATATTGTGAGCGCCAATCACTTTACGGTCGTCTGTGATGGAGACTGTTTTCGTGTCTATACCTCCGCGACGCAAAATGTCTACGGTTCCCGTGGCTTCCATTTCCTCGAAGCCATTCGCTAAGAATACGATCGCTTTCTTCATAAGATTCAATTATTTAAATTTGTACACGTAAGTAATAGTACCACTCTGGTTATTAGCGCCGCTGATACTGTTGAACTTCGCCTTTCGAGCCGCGTCCAAAGCGCTTTTACGCATGGAGGCGTTGTCGATATTAGTTCCCCGGCCTACCTCGGCAAATATAACGTTGCCTTTCGGATCTACGGTTATATTGATAACAATACGCCCCTCCTCTTGGATCGTATAAGCGGGACGGGGGAGACCTCCGGCACCAATGGAACGGCCGTTCAAATTAAATGATCCGTAACCGCCTACGCCTTCATTCGCCCCGTGATCAGAGTTACCGAACGGACTTCCTTGGTTACCGGTTCCGCTTTCAGCGTCGCCTTGGCTGTTACCCTCGGCGTTTCCCATACCAAAAGCTCCGGCCACCTTGTTGCTAATGGCTTGTTCCTTCTTGCGGCGTTCCTCGGCCAGACGTCTCTTCTCGGCTTCTTCCCGGCGGATACGTTCTTTCTCCTCCTCTTCTTTCTGTTTCTTCTCAGCCTCTTGTTTCTTGCGTTTCTCTTCCTCATTCTTCTTTTTAGCGTCCTCAAGGGCTACGCTTTCCTCGATATCTTGAGTGATGAGTTCCTGCTTGGGTGTTTCCACTTGCGGCTCCGGTACGGGAGGAGGGGGAGTGGTCGTTTCCTGAGGCGGTTCTTGCCCGGTATATTTGGGCTCGAACATTCCGGCGGCGGCATCTACATTCCCGAAATTAACGAGTACACCCCCGTCTTCATCCGGTACCTCGGTTTTCAATACGGTAAACCAAAGTATCAGTAGAATGACACCGTGAAAAGCAACGGTACCGATCAAACTGTATATGTCATCCTTATTCAGTCTCATATCTGTTATTTCTGCGGACGGGTGGCAAGCACCATCTTGAATTTATTCTCGTTCGCTATATTCAGTATCTTTACAATCTCTTTGTAAGGCACGGTCTCGTCGGCATATAAGGCGACGAACATCTCCGGTTCCTTTGCGTAACTATCTTGCAAGAAAGGAGTGATCTCATCAAATGAGACCTGTACCTCTTTTTGCTTTCCAAATGCCACGTAGTAATTCAAGTTCGCGTCTATCGTTACCCTCGTAAGAGGTTTCGCCGCTGTTTGCTTTTGCGCTTGCGGCAAGGTAACCTTGATGGCGTTCGGGATTACAACGGTAGAGGTAACCATGAAGAAGATCAGCAAGAGGAATATGACGTCGGTCATAGAGGCCATGCTGAACGCTTCGTTTACCTTTGTTCTTCTTTTTAGAGCCATAATTTTCAATTCTCCATTTCCAATTAATTAGCCGGTTCATTTAATAAATCCATGAATTCCATCGTACGAGCCTCCATCTTGTTCACGACGTTATCTACTTGAGACACCAGATAGTTGTACGCGAACAATGTAATGATACCAACTACCAGACCGCCAACGGTTGTTACCAAGGCCTCATAGATACCGCCGGATAATAGGGAGACATCCACATTGGTGCCTGCGTTTGCCATATCGAAGAAGGCACGTACCATACCGGTTACCGTCCCAAGGAAACCAAGCATGGGAGCGCCGGCGGCGGTCGTAGCGATCAAGGGAAAACCTTTTTCCAGCTTAGCGATCTCCAAATTTCCCACATTCTCGATGGCTACAAGTACGTCGTTCATCGGACGGCCCAAACGGGTAATGCCTTTCTCGATCATACGGGCGGAAGGCGTGTTGGTGCTCCTGCATAAATTGAGAGCCGAGTCCACTTTTCCCTCGTGAATATAGTCTTTGATACGATTCATGAACGTCTCGTCTTCTTTTCCCGCACGGCGAATGATGATCAGACGTTGAACAAAAATATAAATAGCCATCAGAGAGAGCAGTAACAATACCACCATAATCCAACCTCCCTTAAAGGCAAGGTCTATCACATTGATTTCCGCTTCCGTAGGAAGGGTTACAGCCGTTAAATCCGGCATTTGATCTGCCGCCTGAGAGCCCACGGCCTGTAGTGAAAGTAAAATACTCATCGTTTCGAATTATGAATTATAATTTATGATTTATAACTATAAACTGTCACTTGTCAACTATTCAAGCATGCCTTGTATAAAGCGATCGTCTCTTGCAAACCATGGTAGAGCGCATCACAAATCAAGGCATGGCCGATAGAAACCTCCTCCAGCCAAGGGATATTCTTGTTGAAGAAAGCCAGATTTTCTAAGTTCAAATCGTGTCCGGCATTTACGCCTAATCCTAAGTTTTTAGCTAATTGCGCGGCCTCGACAAAAGGAGCGATCGCTTTGTCACGATCTTCCGGATAATAGGTCGCATAAGGTTCCGTATATAATTCAATACGGTCCGTACCTGTTTTCGCCGCTAGTTCGATATTCGCCAAGTCTGTTCCGACGAAGATGGATGTACGGATTCCTTGTGAGGTAAAGGTGTCTACCAATTCGCTTAAGTAATCGAAATTGTCCTTTACGTTCCAACCTGAGTTCGACGTGATGGCATCCGGAGCGTCCGGAACCAGTGTGACTTGGGTCGGTTTTACCTTCAATACCAAGTCGATGAATTTATCACAAGGATAGCCTTCTATGTTAAATTCTGTCCGGATAAGAGGTTTTAGTCCATAAACATCGCTATAGCGTATGTGTCGTTCATCCGGACGGGGATGAACCGTAATTCCTTGTGCCCCGAATAATTCACAGTCTTGCGCCACTTTCAGCACGTTTGGCATATTGCCACCTCTCGCATTACGAATAGTAGCAACCTTGTTAATGTTTACACTTAAATTTGTCATTGTATATCGTATATCTTTTTTCTTTCATTACATTTGCACAAAAGTATCGGCAAATTTAGCAGGATTTAGGGAATTAACAGAATAATGTTGGTGAAAGATTTCATAACAAAGGAAATTCCGGTGTTAAAAAGTTTTGACACAGCGGAATATGCGTTGGCATTAATGGAGGATTTTAAACTCAAGCATCTTCCGTTATTGAGTGATAGCGCATACCAGTGTTTAGTGTCGGAAAAAGACTTATTGGCGCTGCCGGATCCTTCGGCTACGATCGGTGAGCCGGTTTTATTCGCTCCGGCGATTTCGGAAAATAGACATTTACATGAAGCGTTGGCAATGATAACCCGATATGGATTGAGCCTGTTGCCTGTGGTTTCCGTGGACGGAACTTATTTGGGGGCGATTACCCGGGATCGTTTGGTGGATGCTTTATCCGAGCTATGTAATGCGGAGGCGGCTGGAAGCGTGATCGTATTGGAAATGATGCCACAGGATTATTCATTAACGGATATCGCCCGTTTGGTAGAGGCGAATAATGCCCATGTCCTTAATTTGCTATCCCATCAAGATAAAGATACGGGCCGTCTGCTTATAACCCTTAAGATCGATTTGGAAGATGCCTCTCCCGTGATCCGTAGTTTCGAGCGTTTCAATTATACGGTGCTTTATCATTTTATGGAGAAGGGGATGGTGGATGATATGTTGCGGCAGCGGATGAATGAGTTATTACATTATATGAATATGTAAAGTAAGGAGCGTAGAATGAAAGTTGGAATATTTGGAAGTGAATATCAGATCGAGAGACAGAATCTGATTAAACGCCTGTTTGAGAAGCTTCGTGAACAAGAGGCTGATATTTATGTGGACAGCCCTTTTTATACATTCCTTACCGATGCTTTTGGTTTTGAGCCAGTGGTGAGCGGGCTATTAGTGGGTGATGAGTTTGATCTGGATATAGCCCTTAGCGTGGGAGGAGATGGTACGTTCCTTCGTACGGCGGCCCGGGTAAATAAACAGGATATCCCTATTTTAGGCATTAATACCGGACGGCTGGGTTTCCTTGCGGATGTCAGCAGTAATGAGGTTGAGGATACGCTGGATGAGATTTTTAAGAATTACTATAAGGTAGAGGAACGAACCCTCTTGCGTTTATATACGGAAGACCGTGCGTTTCGCGGATATAATTATGCCTTGAACGAGATCGCCGTGCTGAAGCGTGATAGTTCCTCGATGATTACGATTCATACATTCTTGAATGGGGAATATCTGACTTCTTATCAGGCGGATGGTTTGGTAGTGGCTACACCTACCGGTTCCACGGCCTATTCGATGAGCGTAAATGGGCCGATTATCGTCCCGCAAAGTAATAGCATTGTCTTGAGTCCGGTCGCTCCGCATTCCTTGAACGTGCGTCCGTTGGTGATTCCGGATTCAGATATAATAACGCTTCGGGTAGAGAGCCGGAATAAATATTTTCTGATCTCTTTGGATGGACGTTCGGAAATATTCCCGGCAGGTATCGAATTAAAGATGAGCAAGGCCGATTATACGACGAAAGTCATCAAGCGCTATAACCATACTTTTTATCAGACGCTTCGGGAAAAATTAATGTGGGGGGCAGATGTGCGAATGAAATAATATTGTGTGCGTCCAGTCTTTGTCCAAATAGTAGCGGATAGTATTGTATTTTGTAAGCTATTGATAAATAGATTATTCTGCATGAATGAACTGAACGTGTCTTATGTCTTTTGTCCAGTTTTTCTATTATGGGGTAAAAAATAGGGGGTATTCGATGTCCAGCTATGTCCTCTATTTGTCCAGTGCCCTTTTTTGATACACGCTTTTTAACTCTTTACTTTTGTCGGCAGATTAAATCTAGCTTAATGGAAGTATTTTCAATTATTATTCCTGTCTACAATCGTCCGGAGGAGATAGACGATTTATTAAACAGTCTTACCCGGCAGACATATGTACATTTTGAGGTTATCGTAGTGGACGACGGTTCTTCTATACCTTGTGAGCCCGTAGTCAATGCCTATAATGACCGCTTGAGGATTCGCTATTTCTATATAGAGAATTCAGGCCCGGGCTTGGCTCGCAATCAAGGGGTACGTTATGCGGAAGGAGAGATCGTGATTGTCTTGGATTCGGATTGTATCGTTCCGGCCAGCTATCTGGAACAAGTACACGAGTCCTTGATGCGTTATAAGGTGGATGCCTTTGGTGGTGCCGACAGGGCGCATTCTTCTTTTTCCGCTATACAGAAAGCGGTCAATTACTCGATGACTTCTTTCTTTACGACAGGAGGGATCCGAGGAAGCCGGAGACATTTGGATACATTCTATCCTCGGAGTTTTAATATGGGAATGCGGAAAGAGGTGTATGAAGCCTTGGGTGGTTTCTCTGATATGCGTTATGGAGAGGATATAGATTTTAGTATCCGGATTTTTGCGGCAGGCTATAAATGCCGTTATTTTCCGGGCGCTTGGGTCTATCATAAGCGAAGAACAAATTTCGTCCAGTTTTTCCGGCAAGTATGGCATTCGGGGTACGCTAGGATTATCTTGTACCAGAAGTACCCGGAATCATTGAAATGGGTACATTGCCTGCCGGCCTTATTTGTGGTAGGTCTGCTGGGGGTATGTATTTCCGCTTTTTTCGTTCCAAAGGTATGGGGGCTATTGTTATTTTATATTTCGCTGATCTTTTTTGACGCTTTAGTGAGAAATAAGAACGGAATCGTTGCGTTGTTATCTATCATAGCGGCTTTTGTCCAATTGATCGGATATGGGACAGGCTTTTTGGAAGCGATTTGGAGAGAGGGAATTCTAAGAAAGAAGTATTAAGATAATAAATACTATTTATATGAAGTTTGCGCTGCACACATCTACTGCCATAAGCTCGGTTCTAAAGGAGCCGGAGCATTTCTATGTAGATATTTATTATCTGATCATTTTAATCATCGTCGCTTTTACCCTGCTTCTGTTATCTTTTTTGCGTTATCACCTTTATAAGACAAAAAAGGAGAAAGAACTGAGAGAAATAGCGAGTCTTGTGGATAAAAATGAAATCTTGATACAACGTTATAGTCGTGAGATGTCGCACATCAAGGAGCAATTGGAAGCGAAGGAGAAATGTTTGAAGGAATACCAGCATGCGGCTCAGTGGAAAGCGCATCGTGACGTGGAATCCTTGATCAAGGAAAAGGAGCGTTTGGCGAAGTGTTTGCTGGAACAGTTGGATACGTTCAAGAAGCTGAAGATACTTTCTAAATCGGAAACGATATTGCCGGATTCAGATTGGAGAAACTTGATCGAGATCGTAAATACTCTTTATGATGATTTTATAAGTCGTTTACGTGTCGCTTATCCGGATTTGACAGAGGATGCCATTCGTTTTTGTTGCTTGATCAAATTGCGGCTAACCTCGGCGGAGCTGATGTCAGTCTTGAATGTGACGAAGGACGCTATCTATAAACGCAAATTTCGTTTGAAAAAAGAATTGATGCCAGATGATGATCCTCGTTCCCTCGACGATTTCTTGGGAAGCTATTAGATCTGAACGAATAGTTTTCTTGTTAATAACTATGTTTTAGGGCATGATTTCGTTAAATCGAGTTAAGCGAATGAATTTTGCAAATAATTCAGTATGCTACATAACATAAAACCACCTATATTTGTACTGTGTTTTTCATGGTATTAGATTTAAGGTTAACAATTGAGATTGGCTGTCCGTGACGGATAGCCTTTTTTTGTATAGAGGCATGAATACACGAATTTTTGAGAACACTGCTTAAGCGCCCCTTTCCGAGGGTAACATCCATACTTTCAAAGTAAGCTAATTTCATCGGCAAAGTAAGTTAACTTGCTTTGGTATTTCAGCTAACTTACTTTGTCAATGAAGCTAATTGTATTTTTATGATCTTTTTCGGTTATTCTTTGTCTGTTTCGATTTTGTATACAATTGATGTGTTTTTGTACGCTTTTAGTTTAGTTATGCATTTAATAGTCAATTTTTTATTATATAATTTTGTCTTGTGTTTTTTTATGATTTCCTTGGTTAGCTGTTAGCACCAATTGATATATAAGGTTTGATGGCTAATAGAAGAGGGGGTAAGGAAAGAAAAATATCAAACGAATATACTTGGGACCTTAACGGACAGAACAAAATATAATATTATTCTGTTGATTGTTGTTGGAGGTAAGATTTCGTATTCCCTTAATTTATAAGAGTATATGCAAGAGAATAGGTATAATACATGTGATCGTTTTTTAGGCGGATTAGAAAAAGACTTTATTATTACGGAACAGATTGAAGATAGTCCATTGACTTCAGAACCTTCTTTTTTGGATTACGGGATAATAGCAGTATGTAATAGAGGTAGTGCGATCATTCATTTGCTTGATAATAAGCATGTATGGAATAAGAATGAATTGATTTTCTTATTTCCGAGACAGTTATGCTCAATGCGGAACGTGAGTGAGGACTTCTCGGCGAAGTTTATCATCATACCACATGTACTACATGGGGATGTATTAAGTTCCTTACGTCATTTTGATCCGGGATTTCATTTTTTCGTGAAGGATCATTTTTACTATAATATAGAGGATAATAATGGTATTGAGCGTTTTCAATCATTTTGCAAATTGATAGAGAATGAGCTTGAGCGGTATCGGGGTAATGGGCTTCTGAGGGAGCGGATTATATGTTACTTGGGGATTTTTTACATGGATGTTTACGACTATTATGTGAAAGTGCGTAAGAAAATCCCTTTCAGGACTAGTTTGAGAAAAGAGCAATTGATCTATGATTTCTGTAGTCTCGTGGCAGAGAATTTCAAGAATCACAAGAATGTCGGATTTTATGCGGATAAATTGAATATAACGACAACTTATTTAAGTGCGATCATGAATGAAAGGTGTGGCATTTCAGCCAAGGAGTTTTTATCTATCTATATAGTGTTAGAGGTAAAGTCGTTGCTACGTGACTCTCGATTAAATATACAGGAGATCGCTATATTGACTAATTTTCCGTCTCAATCGACATTGAATCGCTTCTTTCGTCAACGGACGGGAATGACTCTTTCTCAATATCGAAAACATATATTTTCAACATGATTATGTTTGATTTTCATATTATTTCTATAACTTTAAACTTCTGCTGCAATCGTTATTATCGTTCATTTGTTGTATAAATAACAGAGGAGATTGCTTGATTGATTTAAAGTAGGGAATTAGTGGTTATAATTTAATATGACGATGGGACAATGTAATAAAATGCTAGAGGAAATGAGCTTTAATGCCCTATTCCAGAAATTACCTGTTGGAATTGAAGTTTATGACGAGAGGGGGCAGCTAGTGGATCTCAATAGGACGGACGAGAATTTGTTCGCTATAAGCCGGAAGGATATTATGGGAATAAATCTTTTCGAGAATCCTAATTTTCCAGAGGACAAGATCGCTCGTCTGAAACAGGGAGAAATGGTTGTGTTCGATTGTAATTATGAATTTGATAATATACAAACGAATGAGTACTATAACATAGACCCAAAAAAGGAAGGTATAAATTTACGTCTGTCTATTAAATGTGTGCCGTTGAAAGGAGAGGCTGAAGATATCTGTGGATATGTACTAATGTTTACGGATGAGACGGAAGAATATCAAAAGTCGGAGAAAGTAGAGGAACTGTTCACGAAGTTGAAAACGGTTATGCGTTGCAGTGATTCCTTGCTGTGGGAATATGATGTTAAAACCGATAAGATGCATATCGATCTGGATTTACGTGTTTTAGGTAATAAATCCAGATTGAGAGCAAGTAACTTGACAACGAAAAAAGATTTTTGTGAGATCGTATATCCGGAAGATCGGGAAAGGGTACTTGTACAAGGCTTTGAAAAGATTGTTATGGGTGAGATCGGTGAATATAGTATTCAATACCGACAGCTTTTTGAGGGGCAATATGTTTGGGTGAGAGCGTATGCGTACCCTTATAAATATGATGAGGCGGGAAGACCTGCGAAAATCCTTTATTACTTGATGGACATAACGGATGAGATCGCCATGCAAGATAAATTGCGCTGGGCGGAACGAGAGCGTCAACGGAAAGAATATGAGTTAGTTAAGGCTAAAGAGGCGAATCGGCTTAAGTCTATGTTCTTGGCGAATATGAGTCATGAGATCCGCACGCCTTTAAATGCTATTGTTGGTTTCGCGAATATACTGGCAGAGACCAAGGAGATAGAGGAGGAGGAACGAGAGTTTTATGTGGATATCATTGACAAGAATAGTGAATTGCTTCTGCAATTGATTGAGGATATCCTTGATTTCTCAAAGATTGAGGCGGGAACCTTTGACATTACGAAGAGAAATTTCGATTTTAAGGAGATCTGTGAGGAAACCTATGCGGTACATGCCTTGAAGATTCCGAAAAACGTTCGATTTGTTTTCGATCGGGGCTCACAACCCGTGACTGTTTTCTCAGATCCGAAACGAGTCGTGCAGGTTATTTCTAATTTCTTGACAAATGCGATTAAGTTTACTTCGGAAGGTGAGATCAAATTAGCCTATAAGGTATCGAAAGATGAAATACGAGTTTCGGTCTCGGATACGGGAATGGGAATCTCGGAGGAAGATTGTAGAACTATATTCGATCGCTTTGTTAAGTTGAACGCTTGCAAACAAGGTACCGGATTAGGATTGGCGATTTGCAAAAATATTATCGAGAAACTAGGGGGACGAATCGGGGTAGAATCTACATTGGGAGTAGGTTCCACTTTTTGGTTTACCTTGCCTTTGAAGGAGATTAAAGAGAATGAACCTAAGTTCTAAGGGGATATATATTGTTTACGGATATGTTTTAAAGCATAGTTTTGTTAAATCTGGTTAAGTAAATGAGATTTGCAAATAAAATATTATGCTACATAACATAAAACCGCTATATTTGCACTGTGTTTTTCATGGTATTAGATTTAAGGTTAACAATTGAGATTGGCTGTCCGTGACGGATGGCCTTTTTTGTTTCAAAAAATCATAACCATGAGATTTTAGGAGTGTAGCTGAAGGTTTTTTCGTAAATTTGCGCTCCGTTTGTAATACTAGATCCTGTATTTAAGTGTATGAAAAGAGTATTCTGTCCAAAATGTGATAATCAGTTGTCTTTTGATGAGACCAAATATCCGGAAGGGAAGGTATTAGCCTTCGTCTGTCCGCAGTGTGGAGCGCAATTTAAGATTAAATTGGGCCGAAAGGTGGTGAAGACGGCTACCGGTGAGGAAAAAGAGGTGAAGGAACCGGATTTCTCTTGTGGTTATATTACCATTATCGAGAATGGTTTTGCTTTTAAGCAAGATCTACCATTAGTGATAGGAGATAATGTGATTGGTCGCCGTAATAAGGATACGGAAGGTGTAGATGTCCCTATTATCACGAGCGATCCAAGTATGGGGCGTAAGCATTGTGTGATTAATGTAAAGAAAGACGCTAATGGCAAGTTCGTTTATATGGTGCGTGACTTTCCTAGCTTGACCGGGACTTTTGTGAAAAATGTGTTGGTTGGTAAAAAAGAACAAGTACGTATCGGGGAAGGTACGATCGTAACGATTGGCGCTACTACTTTTATCTTACATTCGGCGAACGAGGGAGAAGAAGAGGAATAAATATAAAAAACTTCAGAGGCTGTTCCCGTTAATGATCTCGATCTTTAACTTCGGGTCGGAATGATGGCAGATAAGGGATTTTGGCGTTTGTTTTGGGAGTGAGTTATAAGATATATGCTCATTCCGGGATACAGCTCTGAAGTATCACTGAGAAAACAAGGCTCATAGGTATTAAGATTAAGGCGATTAACATAAAGAAATGAAAAGAACCGAAAGAATAGTTGTATTAACTATAGTTAAAATAGGCTCTTAGGGTTTGTTTTTCTAGAAATTAGCTAACTTTTTGTGCGGTTTTTGAAATGTTAATGAGCACGAGGTGAAATAGAAATATAGATAGTTATGGAGCAGGTTTCTAAACAACAGCCGGTAAATAAAACAGCATTCCGGGTATTGGTGGCGTTAAGCGTTACGCATTGTTTGAATGATTCGTTGCAATCCGTTATCTCGGCGGTTTATCCACTTTTCAAGGATGATTTAGCGTTGAGCTTCGCCCAAATCGGGTTGATTACGCTTGTTTATCAATTATCCGCTTCTGTTTTCCAGCCTATAACCGGTTTGGTTTTTGATAAGCGTCCCGTGGCTTGGTCGTTACCTATTGGTATGAGTTTTACGTTGGTCGGCTTGTTGAATCTCGCTTTTTCCTCTACGCTCCATTGGGTCTTGATCTCCGTATTCTTGATAGGTATCGGGTCTTCGGTTTTGCATCCGGAAGCGTCCCGGATCACCTCGCTAGCGTCGGGAGGGCGTAGGGGATTGGCGCAATCGCTTTTTCAAGTGGGTGGTAATTTGGGCGGATCGTTAGGTCCGCTACTGGTTGCTCTATTGGTGGCGCCTTATGGACGGACTCATATCGCTTTGTTTTCTATACTAGCATTCGTCGCTATTTTGGTGATGATTCCTATCTGCCGTTGGTATAAGGCGTATTTGAGTCGGGTGAAATGGCAGAAGAAGTCGGGTGAGACGCATGTGGAGATGCCTCTTTCTTTGGGAAAAACAGTCTTTTCGATCTCGATATTGCTGACCTTGATTTTCTCTAAATATATCTATATGGCTAGTTTGAATAGCTACTATACCTTTTACTTGATCCATAAATTCGGGGTGAGTGTACAGACTTCGCAGATCTGTTTGTTCGTCTTCCTGATCGCTACGGCCATAGGAACCTTGGCGGGTGGTCCTATCGGTGATAAGATAGGACGGAAATATGTGATTTGGGGATCGATTCTAGGGGCAGCCCCATTTAGCTTGTTGATGCCGCATGTGGGATTCGTTTGGACGATCGTGCTTAGTTTTTGCGTGGGGTTGGTCTTATCATCGGCGTTCCCGGCTATTTTGTTGTATGCGCAAGAGTTGCTTCCTTATAAATTAGGTCTTATCTCGGGACTTTTCTTTGGATTTGCTTTCGGTGTGGCAGGTATAGCCTCGGCCGTATTAGGAAATATGGCGGATCATTATGGAATAGAGGCTGTCTACAACGTATGTGGCTTCATGCCTCTTTTAGGACTGGTTACTTGGTTCCTTCCCAACTTGAAAAAGAAGTAAAAACAATCCTCCCTTTTTCGCTGTTATTACTCCAACTGAACGTCAATTACTAAATGAGTTTATGGTGAGTAATATAGTATCTTACAGTATTCTTTTGCTGTATCTTCTTCCATGTGCTTCATGGAGCCAAGGGAACGATGTGGATTTAAGCTTGGAACAATCTCTCGACCTGCTTCATAAGGAAAATAAAAGCTTGAAAATAGCAGGGAAAGAAGTGGAATGGGCTCGGAATGAGCATCAAAAGCTAAACGCTTTTTGGTATCCATCGGTGAACGCCGCGGGTGCTTTCGTACATATGTCGAATCCGATAGAGGTACGGCAGTCGCTGAGTAAATATACGGAACCGGCGAAGGAGTTTGTCCATAATTATATCCCGGATAATGAGCTGATCATGTCGGTATTGGATAAGATCGGGCAAGGTACTTTCTCGCTTCCGCTGATCTCCCAAAACATCACTTCTATAGACGCTACGGTGACGTGGCCTGTTTTCACGGGAGGAAAACGTATCTATGCGAACAAGATCGGAAAGACGATGGTCTCTATAGCGGAGGTGAATAGGAATCAAGTGGATGCCAACCAACAAACCTTATTGATCGAGGCTTATTTCGGGCTTCGTCTGGGACAAAGTGTGGTGGACGTAAAAACGGAAGTGTATAATTCTTTGAAAACCCATTATGACCAAGCCCTTAAATTAGAACAAAACGGGATGATCAATCGGGCCGAGCGTCTGTTCGCTCAGGTAAGTATGGACGAGGCGAAACGAGAACTGGAATCGGCCCGTAAGGATTTAGCGGTCGCTCAACAGGCGTTTAAAAGCTTGATTAATATGGAGGAGGGGAGTGACGTACGTACCACGACTCCTTTATTCATTAATGAGGCGCTTCCTCCGGCTCAATACTTCAAGGATCTGGTTCCGATGAATAATTATATAGTCAATCAATTGAAATTGCAGCAGGTTGTAGCCGATAATCAACTAAAGATCGGCCGGTCCGCTTATGTCCCGAATATCGCTTTATTCGGCAAACAGACTTTGTACGCTGATGGACTGGATAAATATTTGTTGCCTCGTACTATGGTGGGAGTTGGTTTTACGTGGAATATTTTTGATGGCTTGAACCGGGAGAAAACCATCCGGCAGGCAAAGATCGCTAGTCAGTCGCTTCGTTTGGGTAAGGAGAAGGCGATTACGGATCTGGAGGTCGGTATCGATAAATTCTACAGCCAGCTACAAAATGCCTTGGATAACGTAAAGGCTTTGGATACGACGATCGAGATGAGCCGGGAACTGGTCCGGGTGCGGAAGAAATCTTTCCAAGAGGGAATGGCTACTTCTACGGAGGTAGTCGATGCCGAGGTTATGCTGGCGAAGGTGAAGACCGCTTTTCTTTTGGCTTATTATCAGTATGATGTAGCCTTGATTAATCTGCTGTCTGTCTGCGGTACGCCGGAGCAGTTCCACCAATACAAGATGGAGGGAAAGACCGAGGAGCTTTTGGGGAATTGAAAATTGAGAATTGAAAATTGAAAATTTAGGAGTTATGGATAAAACTAAGAGATATTTGAGTGTGGCCTTCGTCGCAGTCTTGGCGATTGTTATAGTTGTCTCGTTGATCGGGATGATCTTGTTGAAAAAGAAGCCGGTGATCTTGCAAGGGCAGATCGAGGCAACGGAAATACGTATCTCCGGCAAGTTACCGGGGCGTATCGATACCTTTCTGGTAAAAGAGGGACAGAATGTACGCCAAGGCGATACCTTGGTCGTCATCAATAGTCCGGAGGCGTTGGCTAAATATCAACAGGTGAACGCCATGGAGAACATTGCGAAGTATCAGCACCAGAAAGTGGATGAGGGTACACGAAAGCAAATCATCGCTTCCTTGCAACAATTGTGGAATAAATCCAAATCGGATTTACAATTGGCGAAGATTACCTATGATCGGGTCAATGCCTTGTATAAAGATAGCGTGGTAACCTCACAGCGTAAAGATGAGGTGGAGGCCATGTATAAAGCGGCTGAGGCCGCCGAACGTGCCGCTTATAGCCAATATCAAATGGCGGTAGACGGGGCGCAGATACAAGATAAGGAGAGCGCCCGCTCGTTGGTGACGGCGGCGCAAGGAACCGTGGAGGAGGTGGCGGCTCTCTTACAGGACGCTCGGTTGACGGCTCCGGAATCCGGACAAATCTCCGCTATTTTCCCGAAACGGGGAGAGTTGGTTGGGGCCGGGATGCCAATCATGAACTTAGTCGTATTAGATGACGTGCATGTGGTATTGAACGTACGTGAGGATCGTTTGCCTTTATTTAAGATGGGAGGAACGTTTGTCGCCGATGTACCGGCGATCGATCAGAAGGATATTGAGTTCAAGATCAATTATATCAGTCCGTTGGGCAGTTTCGCTACTTGGAAGTCTACCAAGCAGACAGGTAGCTATGACTTGCGTACCTTCGAGATACATGCCTTGCCGGTGGAGAAGGTGGAGGGATTGCGTCCCGGTATGTCCGTACTCTATCAACTCCCTTGATACTATCCAGTTGTAGAGACGAAGCACGCTCCGTCTCTACAACTAAATAATTTATTGTCGCTATGCTAAAGAAGAGTCCTTTCTATATGGTTTTACGTCGGGAACTGGATCGCATGGTTTCCCGGAGATTATATTTCGGGGTGTGTATCGTGTTGCCTTTGTTCTGTATATTCTTCATGTCTACGATTTTCGGAAGCGGGCAGATGGAGAATATACCGATAGCGGTAGTGGACCAAGACAACACCTCCATGTCTCGGGAGATCATCCGGCAGGTAGAGGCGGTACCGACTTTCCGGGTAACCCGGCATTATACGGACCAAGAGACCGCTCGCCATGCTACCCAAGCAAAAGAAATCTACGGTTATTTAGTGATCCCCAATCAGTTTGAGGCGGATGCCACGGCGGGGCGTGACGCTACTTTATCGTATTATTACCACTATGCCTTGTTGAGCGTGGGCGGTGAGGTACGTGGGGCCTTCGAGACCCTGCTGCGTACGCTTTCGCTCGCCCCGGTGGTTGTGCAAGCTACGGCGATGGGGGTGGGGGAGAATCAGATAACCACCTTCCTATTACCGGTACGATCCAGTAGCCACCCGCTGTTCAACCCGGATCTGGATTATTCCGTTTATCTGAGCAATCCTTTTTTCTTTGTCTTTTTCCAAGTGATCATTTTGCTGGTTACGGTGTACGCTATCGGTAGCGAGATCAAGTTCCGGACAGGCGATGAATGGCTGGAGGCGGCACGGATGAATATGTTCGTGGCGGTGGTGGGCAAGCTGCTCCCTTATACGATTATCTTTTGTATCATGAGCGTCTTCGCTAACTATATCATGTTCGGGGTCATGCATATTCCTTTCGCTTGCGGTTTCTGGCCATTGAACTTGACGGCGATCTTGTTCGTGGTCGCTACGCAAGCGTTGGCGGTATTCCTGTTCTCGTTGTTTCCCGCTATAGCGATCGTGATTAGCGTGGTGTCTATGGTCGGTTCGCTGGGGGCTACTTTATGCGGCGTTACTTTCCCGGTCGATTCCATGTACGCTCCCGTACATTACGCCTCGTACCTGTTTCCGGTACGGCATTTCGTGGAGATCAACCAGAACTTATTGTATGGCGATTACGGATTTCCTTATACATGGGTAAACGTAAGTTCGTTGTTTGCGTTTATGTTATTGGCATTGGTGCTGTTGCCACATTTGAAAACCGCTATTTTAAGTCATAAATATGAGAACATCCGATAATATGAAAGGAACCTTGGCGGATATCGCTTCCTTGGTCAAGGACGAGTTTAAGACGATCTCCACGAGCTACGCTATCTTGCTCGTCTTGGTAGGAGGTATATTTCTCTATGGCCTGCTGTATAATTATATGTATGCCCCGGATCTGGTGCGTAACGCCCCGGTGGTAGTCGTCGATGACTCAAAGACCGACTTGAGCCGGGAGTACATCCGTTTACTGAACGCCACTCCGCAAGTCTCGGTAATCGCCGATGGTTTAGATTACGCCGAGGCGCAGGAGTGGATGAAGGAGGGGGATGCCGTAGGTATCTTGTATCTTCCCTCTGATTTCGAGACCCGGGTGGCACGAGGGAATGAATCCCTGTTTATCATGTACCAGACGACAAGCGCCTTCCTATATTATATGGCGATGCAGGAGGCGTCCAGCGGTGCCATGTTGGCGTTGAACGATCGGTATCGTCCGGAGATGTTGGTGTTCTTGCCCCAGCAAGACGCTTCCAAGATCGTTTCGGCGCAACCCATATCAGTGGTCGGGACGGCGTTGTATAATTTTACGGAAGGATATGGAACCTATTTGATCCCGGCGGTATTGATCGTCATTATGTTCCAGACCTTGTTGATGGTGATCGGTATGATAAGCGGGGAAGAGCGGGATTCGGGTACCATCGTTCGTTTCGCTTCCGAGGGATTATCCTTTGGCCGGATCGCTAGGGTGATAATCAGCAAGACCTTTGTGTATTGCGTATTGTATACGATTTTCGCTTTGTTCTTGTTGGGCTTGATACCGCTATTGTTTGGCCTGCCGGATATCGGTAATTATCTGAACACCTTGATCCTGCTGATACCCTTCTTGCTGGCTACCAGCTTCTTTGGGCTGGCCGCCTCTTATTTCTTTACGGACTCGGAGGCTCCGTTATTGATGATCGCCTTCTTCTCGGTAGGCTTGATCTTTCTTTCCGGAGTCTCTTATCCCTTGGAATTGATGCCTTGGTATTGGCAAATGGCCCATTATATCATTCCGGCGGCTCCCGCTACGCTGGCCTATGTACAGCTCAACTCGATGGGAGCGTCGATTGAGCAAGTCGGTGTGGAGTACGTGACGTTGTGGGTGCAATGCGTCGTTTATTTCCTCTTGGCTTGCTGGGTGTACCGGCGGAATATCTTAAAGGCGAGCCGTGCCTTGTCGTCATTGTAGCTCCCGTATCCTCACGTCGATGCCGCTACCTTTCAAGGCATCTTTCAACTCGCCGATCTTCGTATCCCCGTAATGGTAAGGGTATAGGATTTTAGGCGAGAACATCTTGGCCGCTTTCGCCGCTTGCGGGACGGTCATGGTATAAGGCTGGTTGACGGGAAGGAAAGCGATATCGATGTCTTTCAGGTCTTTCATCTCCGGGATGTCTTCTGTATCGCCGGCTATATAGACTCTTAGTCCGTCGAACGTGAGGATATAGCCATTATCCCGGTGGCGGGGGTGATATTTATCCCGTCCGGGTGTGGTGTTATAGGCGGGGACGGCCTCTATCTTCATATAGCTGATGGAGGTATCCGTATCGCCGTTTTTCAGGACCTTCCCTTTTCCCAGCTTCTTTTGGCTGTTCTCGTTGGCGATGATTTCCGTATCGCTTTTCTCGACAGCTTGTATCGCTTTCGGGTCCAGATGATCGCCATGCTCGTGGGTGATCAAGATGATATCGGCTTTCGGGAAAGTCGTATAATCGGCGTATTCGGAGACAGGATCTACCTGTATCGAATGATTGTCGTACGTAAGCATCAGGCTGCCGTGCTTGATGAACGTGATGGTCAGTTCTTTTCCGCTCTTGGTCTTGAAAGAATCCGAGGCGAAGTTACTAGCGGAGGCTAAGCTCGCCATGAATAAACTACACATAAGCATACATGATTTTAGTCTCATAATCTCGCGGTTTTTTATAAGTGTTTCCGCAAATATACTCATAATAGATTAATTCCCTAATTTGTTCGCCTATCCGGTATAAATATTTACATTTGCGACGTATATTCTGATAACATGAAAACGAAATGAGAAGAATTGTTCTGTTGATTACGATTTGTTGCCAAGTATTTTGGGTGGCGGCGCAAAAGAAAGCGCCCAAATGGATGGATAAGCAACGAAAGGCGGTGGTTACTGTCACTACCTATGGAAAAGATAACCAGAAGAAAGCGTCCGGTACGGGATTTTTCATAACCGAGACCGGTGAGGCGTTGTCCGGCTATTCCTTGTTTAAGGATGCGGCGAGGGCGACCGTGACCGACGCCGACGGAAAAGAATATCCGGTAAGCCGCATCTTGGGGGCTGATGAATTATATGATGTGATCAAGTTCAAGGTAGAGGTTCCGAAGAAAGCTGTGTTCTTGCCGATCGCCCGTGAGCCGATCTCGCAAGGAGTTATCGCTTATCTGATGCCTTACTCGACCGGTAAGATCACGAAGTTCGGGGAAGGACCGGTCTCGGAGGTCAGTAAGTTGAAGGAGCCGTTCAGCTATTATAAATTGTCGATGGCGCTGGAGAGCGGGCAGGTAAACGCTCCTGTATTGACGGCGGACGGCGAGGTGTTCGGCTTGGCGCAGGAAGATGCGTCGGGGAAGAAAGAAGATTCCTATGCGGTCTCGGCGGGATACGCGAATAGCCTGACGATCCAGTCGGCGGACGCCTTTAATTCCACCTATAGCCGGATTGGTATCCGGAAGGCGTGGCCGTCGGACGCGAGCCAAGCGCAGGTTTCCTTATATCTGATGGCAAGCTCGCAAGACCCAAAGACGTATCTGGCTACCTTGAATGATTTCATCGCCACTTTCCCGGATTCTCCCGACGGGTATTTGAACCGTGCCAATCATTACGCTTACCACCGTGCGGATCTGGCTCCTACGGAGGCCGAGCAGGGGGCTTATCTGGATAAGGCGTTGGAAGATATAAACACGGCTTCCCGCTTCAGCGAGCGGAAAGGGGATATCTGGTTCAACCGAGCCAAGCTGATCTACGGCGTGGCCGCCGCGGATACGACCTTGAATAAGGAGCAGTGGACCGTCGATGCCGCTACCGAGGCGATACAAAAGGCGATCGGGGAGGAGGACTTGCCGGTCTATCGCCAATTGGAAGGGGACATCCATTTTTATAAAGGAGATTTCGAGCAGGCGTTCGCTGATTATATGAAGGTGAACGATAGCGATATGGCTTCCTCTACCTCTTGGTATTGGGCGGCGAAGGCGAAGGCGAATATCCGGGGCGCTAACTTCGGGGATATCATCGCCTTGCTGGATAGCGCCATCGCCAAATGCGGGAACCCGCCAACGAACGAGGCCGCTCCCTATATCTTGGAACGGGTGGATCTCCGCTTGAAACTGATGCAATACA
Source organism: Parabacteroides sp. D25 (assembly GCF_000307475.1). Taxonomy (NCBI): domain Bacteria; kingdom Pseudomonadati; phylum Bacteroidota; class Bacteroidia; order Bacteroidales; family Tannerellaceae; genus Parabacteroides; species Parabacteroides sp. D25. The sequence goes on from NZ_JH976505.1 coordinate 301,115, forward strand.
AGGAGGCCGTGGACGATTATGATTTATACTACGATCTCTTGAAAGGACAGGTCGGCGACCGCTTCTTCTATTACCGCGAGCAAGCGAAGTTCCGCATGAACGATTTCCCCGGCGCCTTGGCTGATATCCAATCCGCGATCCGCTTGAATCCGGGCGACCCGACTTATCCGGCGGAGGAAGCGTCCGTATATATTCGTATGGAAAACTATGATCAGGCGTTGAGGAGCTTAGAGAATGCCTTGCGGATCGCTCCGGATTTCGCCTCTTGCTATCGTTTGCGAGGCATCTGCTACGTCCGTCAGGGTAAGAAGGCGGAAGCGTGCGAGGCTTTCAACAAGGCGAAGGAGTTGGGTGATCCTGTCGTGGACAAATTAATAAAGGAACATTGTAAGTAAAGATGCACCCGGGCGGGTACGTACGTGTATCTGCCCGGCTACAGGAATGTATCTGCCCGGAGGTAAGGCACCGCTTATCTCCCTATGAACTTCTTGAACGCCTCTACCTTGTCGTTCAATATCAATTCCTCCGGAAATCGTGTCTCTTGCAATAACTCGTAGATATGATCGTACCGGGCTATATCGAAAGATATATGCGCATCGCTACCTAAAATCACAGGAACCTCGTATTTCTTGCATAGGCGCAAGATCGTGAGGTTATTATCTCTGGCGGTGAGTTTCTTGCGGACCGGGTTGAGAGAGCTGTTGTTGATCTCCAGCAACGTGTGATGCTCTTTGGACGCTAATACGATAGGCTCGAAATCCACCTCTGCCGTACCGTCTCCCGGGTGACTGATGATGTGGACATGCGGGTTGCGGATCGCCCCGATCATCGCCTCCGTATTCTGCTCGACCGTTCCCGGTTTGTAGCAAAGCGAGTGGATGCCTGCTATCCGGATATCCAGCATCGGGAAGTACTCCTCGCCCATATCGATCGTACCCTTATAGTCGATGATGTTCAATTCCGCTCCGAGCAATAACTCGACACCGTATATCCGGCGGGGAACCACATGTAGGTTGCGGAAGTAAATCGGGGAGCATGTCCCCGGTATGCCGGGGGCATGCTCTGTTATACCTAGTAACTTCAATCCTTTCTCGGAGGCGGCCACTGCCATTTCTTGCAGGGTGCTAAAGGCATGCCCACTGGCTACCGTATGGGTATGCACGTCAAGTAACGTCTTCATAAATTCGTCTTTAACCTACCCGCGAAGGTAGTTATTATTTGGTGGATACCCAATTCCCGGATAAAATAAGCGTCGTGCGAGATCAGCAAGATCGTGCCCCTGTACGCACGGACCATGGAGGTGATAATCTCGATGCTTTGGATGTCGAGATTATTGGTCGGCTCATCTAGGATAAATAGGTCCGGAGTCTGGTTACTGATCATCAAGCAACAGAATGCCAACCTCATTTTCTCGCCTCCGCTCAGCTTCCCGCAGCTCTTCTCCCACGTGTCGTGCGGGAAGAGGAAACGGTTTAGCAAGGTCTTGATCTCGTGCTCTTGGAAATGACGCTCGTTGAAGGCTTGCGCTTGCTCGTACACCGTCCGGTCGTTCCGGACGATCGAGTACTCTTGGTCGATATAGATAGAGGAGAAATCCGCACGGATCAAGGAACCGCTACGAGGCGGTAACTGGCCGGTAATCAACTTCAGCAAAGTCGTCTTGCCGGAACCGTTATCGCCTTGTATCAGCCATCGTTCCCCACTCTTGATCTGGAAGCTCATCGGGGAGGGCCATAGATCGCCGGCCTCGGCGTAACCGAAATTGATCTCCTTGGCGGTAACCAATATCTTGCCTTCGTGTAAGCCGGATGCGCTGAAATCCAGTTTCATGCCTTGAAGGTCGGGTAGGGAGGAGCGCATTTGCTTTAGCTCGTTGGCAAGGTTCTCCATCTTGTCCTCGTGAACCTCTTTTAGTTTGGAGGCGCTTTTCTCGGCGTTCTCCTTCAATCCGCCCATCATGATCCGGGGGATTCCTTTCCGGACGCTTTGCTTCTCTCCCCGGGATTCATGCTTTTGTTTTCGCTCGGCTACCTCACGGGCGGTTTTCCTGACCCTGCGAAGCTCTTTCTCCTTCGCTTCCAGTTTCTCTTGCATGGAAGCCTGTTCCTGTTCTTTTTGTTCCTTGTAGAAATCATAATTACCCCCGTAAAGGGTGATCCCCCCGATGGATAATTCCGCTATGGAAGCTAATAGGTTCAATAAGGTACGATCGTGGCTGACGACCAACAAGGTGATACGGCAAGACGTGATGAAATCGTATAACTTCTCCCGGCTACGCTTATCCAGATGGTTAGTCGGCTCATCCAATAGTAGGATCGAGGGTTGGTGGATCTCGATTCCGGAGAGGAAAACCTTGGTTTTCTCGCCGCCACTTAATGTGCGCATCGGTTGGGAGAGGAGGATATGCTCCAAACCCCAAGCGTGCAGGGCGGCGAGGCTCCGTTCCTCGATCGTCCAGTCATCCGCCAGCGTATTGAAATTAGAGAGGGAGGCGTCGCCCTCAGTGATCGCCCGCAAGGCTTCTAGTTTGCCGTCGATACGTAGGGCCTGGGCCACCGTCAGGTTATCATATTGCCCGAAATGCTGGGGTACGTAATAGGGTGGGGTCGGATAGATAATCTCCCCTTCCTGCGCTTGCAAGGTTCCAGCCAAGATACGGAGGAAGGTAGATTTTCCCGATCCGTTGTTCCCGACTAAGGCTACCTTTTGCCCCTTGTTGATCGTCAAGTCGATCCCCTTGAATAAGACTTGATTGTCCGGATGTATATACGTGATTTTTTGCGCTACGATACTCATAGTGTGAACTGATTTAAAATGTGAGATACTAAAATGGATAAGAAATACCGATGATGATCGGTTTCACTATAGCCTCGAATCTGTCGTCACGAAATCAGCCCTATACGGATAGAGGGCTTTCCGGATGGAAAGAACGACATCTTGAGATAAATTAAGCGGCTATTCTCATTGGAGTAATTATATAGTTATATAGGGACGCAAAGTTAGGAATAGTTTTGGGTTTAGGCAAATGAGTATATACTTTCATGTACAAAAGGGTATGCTTTTGCCCTTGAAAGTATATACTTATGGGGATAAAGCCTAGAATTTCTTTGTTTGCTTAAGGATATAGAACTTGGCTAAGTCGCCCGTGATGGGTTGCTTCTGCTGGTCCAGCATTTTCAGTTGGCCTTCCTCTACCTTATAATACGTGATATCTCCCCCTTCTTGTTTCGTTGTCAAGACGTTACCGTCCAGCGTGTAAGTTCCTTTATCATTAAAAATACCGTCTTTCTCGTCAATATATTCGGAGCGGAGGGTAAAGGTTTTATCCTTGTTCAATGTCAAGGTCGTTTTAATACCCGGCGAGCTGGCGGCCGGTAATGTCCCTTCGTAAACACCCCAGTAATCCAAGGAAGTCTCTGCGTTGTGCATATCCGGTACTTGGGCGGTTTCCTGCTTGTTCTTGTCTGTTTGCGTGGCGTCTGCCTTTGGGTTGCCGCTACAGCTGAATAGGGCTGCAGCTACCGCTACTACTAATACATATTTTTTCATGTCATTCAATTGAATTATAAGTTCTCGTTATTTAAAACCAGTTTGTAGGTTGTTTTGTTGCGTACCGATATTCAAATAATAAGGATCGTGTCTGGGTTCCATCTGGCGAAAAAGCATTATCTTTGTGTTGTAAAACATAGATAACATTTTTATTCGTAAGATTATGTCATTACCAAACGATCCGATGATGCTATTCAGCTTCATCAATATGAAACTTCGTGACAATTATTCTTCCCTCGACGATTTATGCGAGGATTTGCAAGTGAACAAGAAATCCCTTCTTACAAAGCTTAAAGACGCTGGTTTTGAATACAGCCCGGAGCATAATAAGTTCTGGTGATCGGGAGTGATCCTAGCCCGGTAAACCTATGAGATTCGAACCATAAGTCAATGACTTACGTATCGTAATCCATTGACTTACGATGCGTAATCCAATGGATCGCATACCCCGGTCGACAAGGTTGTCTCCATCAAGTCTCACTCGATATAGTTCTTGACGATCTCTTTCCGGTCCGTGTACTTCGGATACTTAAAAGCCGGTATGCCGAGCGCCATGATCGCTTGTATCTTGCCGTCGATCCCTAGCGTCTTGGCGAGCGTATCTTTTCCTTCCTGCCGGATGGCGGTGAGCACAAAGCCCATATAGATCTGGCTTACCCCAAGCGATTGCGCCATCAAGGAGGCGTTTTGATAAGCGAGGTTAGCGTCCTCACTTCCGAATCGGTTGGACTTCGGTGTATGGATCAGTAGCAGGGCGGTGGCTTTCCGGAGAATCGGATCTTTACCCGCCTTGTGTTCCTCTTTCAACCGATTGAATACCGGTACGTATTTATAGACATCCTTCATAAACGGCTTGACCACACATTTCACGACGGGATTCAATAATAGCTTCGCCAAGGAGTCGAACACGCCTATCGTATAATCGCTCACCTGCCGTAGCTTTCGCGGATCGGTGACGACGGTGAACGAGAGACTTTGGGAGTTTGTAGCCGTCGGCGCAGAATGAGCGGCCTCCACGATCTTGTCCAGCATCTCCTTGGGGACGGGCCTCGAGGTCAATGTCCGGTTGGAACGGCGTGACTTGATCAGCAACATCACCTGCTCCGGCGTAGGCATTTGGCTGTAATCGATCGTATGCGTTTTCTCCGGCGGGAATTCGCTGTGCGACACGGAGCCCGTCGGACATACGTCCACGCAATGCCCGCAAACGATGCAGCTTTCCACACGTACCAGCCCGATCGTCTCTCCGGCCCTTTCTTGCGTGAATATATCCGAAGGGCATACCCGTACGCATTTCCCGCATTTGATGCAACTCTCTTGGTCTATGTTTAGTGTCATCCTTTTCCTCCTTTTGATAAGTAAAATAAAAACTCCTGCAACCATCAAGATTACAGGAGTCTATATATAAACAATTATTTTATTGTTTAGTTGATTACTTCTTCATAGCTTCCTCGATAGCAACCGCTACGGCAACCGTAGCACCTACCATCGGGTTGTTACCCATACCCAAGAATCCCATCATTTCTACGTGAGCAGGAACGGAAGAAGAACCAGCGAACTGAGCGTCACCGTGCATACGGCCCATTGTGTCCGTCATACCATAAGAAGCAGGACCAGCGGCCATGTTGTCCGGGTGCAAAGTACGGCCCGTACCACCACCAGAAGCAACAGAGAAATACGGGTGACCGTTCTCCATACATTCTTTCTTATAAGTACCGGCTACCGGGTGTTGGAAACGAGTCGGGTTTGTAGAGTTACCCGTGATAGATACGTCAACACCTTCCTTACGCATGATAGCTACACCCTCACGAACGTCGTCAGCGCCGTAGCACTTAACTTTCGCACGAAGACCGTTAGAGTAAGCTTTCTCCTCGATAACGTTCACCTCACCTGTCATGTAGTCGAACTGAGTCTGTACATACGTGAAACCGTTGATACGAGAGATGATCTTAGCGGCATCCTTACCTAAACCGTTCAAGATAACACGCAACGGCTCTTTACGAACCTTGTTTGCCATCTCGGCGATCTTGATAGCGCCCTCAGCTGCGGCGAAAGACTCGTGTCCAGCCAAGAAAGCGAAACACTTCGTCTCCTCACGAAGCAAACGAGCGGCCAAGTTACCGTGGCCGATACCCACCTTACGGTCATCCGCAACAGAACCAGCGATACAGAATGCCTGCAAACCGATACCGATAGCCTCGGCAGCCTCGGCAGCGTTCGTACAACCTTTCTTGATAGCGATAGCGGCACCTACTACGTAAGCCCAGCAAGCGTTCTCGAAACAGATCGGTTGAGTTTCCTTACACATTGTATAAGGGTCGATACCCTTAGCATCGCAGATAGCCTTTGCGTCTTCGATACCGTTGATACCATATTCGTTTAATACCGCGTTGATATGATCAATACGACGGTCATAACTTTCAAATAAAGCCATATTATTTTTTTACTTTTTAAAATTCTTATTTACTAGGAATAAAGATATCAGAAAGTTGAAAACCAATACACCGCCACAACAAGCCACGTAAAACGCCAACCACGGTTTCTCCGGTTTCATCACGAAATACGTGATAAGCGTAGCCACAGCCGTGATAACACTCAGCCCGATGAGGACACGTGTAAATGTTTTCTTATTCATTACGAGGATCGATATATTTTACAGCTTCTTTGAAACGACCGTAAGAGCCTTTCGCCTTTTCCAGTGCCTCGTTAGCGTCCATACCCTTCTTAACCATATCCATGAATTTACCCAAGTGGATGAATTCATAACCGATTACTTCGTCATCAGCGTCTAATGCCATGCGCGTGCAATATCCCTCGGCCATCTCCAAGTAGCGGGGACCTTTAGCCAATGTACCGAACATCGTACCCACTTGGCTACGCAAACCTTTACCAAGGTCTTCCAAGCCAGCGCCTACAGGCAGACCTCCCTCTGAGAAAGCGGACTGTGTACGACCGTAAACGATCTGCAAGAACAACTCGCGCATAGCGGTGTTGATAGCGTCACAAACAAGGTCTGTGTTCAATGCTTCCAAAAGAGTTTTACCCGGAAGGATCTCAGAAGCCATAGCCGCTGAGTGAGTCATACCGGAACAACCGATTGTCTCTACAAGAGCCTCTTGGATGATTCCTTCTTTAACGTTTAATGTCAGCTTACATCCACCTTGTTTCGGCGCGCACCAACCGATACCGTGAGTCAAACCAGAGATATCAGTGATCTGAGTTGCTCTAACCCACTTTCCTTCTTCAGGAATCGGAGCGCACTGGTGGTTAGCTCCCTTCTTTACAACACACATGTGTTGAACTTCATGTGAATAAATCATAATCGCTAATTTATTATATTAAAGTGTAATAAAACCTTATGCTAATTTTATAGTAATATCGCTTTCTCTAAAGATCGCACAAAGATAGATTTTTTAATCCAGCCATGCAAGAGGCGGGAAAGGTTTAAGGCTCGATGATATTAAAATAAGCGTCCGGAGCCTCAAAAGTGGAGAATAGCTCTTTTAGGCTTTCAAGTTTCCCGGTTACCGATAACTTATGGTTTTGCAGATTTGCCGCTATACTCTCCGGCTGCATGAGGCTTGCGTAGATGACTTGTTTGTCTCCTTCCAAAGTTACGGTAGGGGCCGGATGGAGCCGGCCGATACGGTTCGATAAGGCGCCGTTCTTTAAGATCAAGGTGGCCTGTTCGTTCGTATCGGTTAAGATAATATTTATTATTAAGTCTTTATCGGCCGCTTTTTCCCCGTTTATTTGGATAGCGAGCAAATCGAATAGCATTTCGGGACTTAGGTTCTGGGACATACGTGCCCGGTTTGAGTTGGCCTTGCCTTTACCAGCGATGCCTTCGGTCAGTTCCATAGCTCCGGTCAGGTAGAAATTACGCCACGGGCCGCTTTCCGCTTGGTAGCCCAATTGGGCGTACGTGTCCGCAAGTAATTGGCGGGCGGGTTTATGCTTTGGATTAGCGAAAACGAGATGGTTCAGCAAAGTAGCCGTCCAACGGTATTCTCCTTGATTGTATGCCTCTCGTGCCTTTTTCATTATCTCGTCCTCTCCTCCGATAGCCTCTACGTATTTTTTACCTTCTTCTACCGGCGGGAGTGGGTTCAGATGGGCGGGGATGCCGTCGAACCAGCCGAAATACATTTGATATTGGGCTTTTACATTATGGCTAACGGTTCCATAATATCCCCGGTTGGCGAACTCGTTGGCGATAGAGCTTGGTAATTTAATCATCTCCGCTATTTCTCGAGGTGTATATCCTTGGTTGGCGAGGTGAAGTGTCTGGTCGTGTAAGTAGCGATATAGATCTCGCTGCTTTTCCCAGTAAGCGACGATGTTCTTATTGCCCCAAGTCGGCCAATGGTGGGTAGAGAAGGATACCTCTACCTGATCGCCGCACTCCGTGATCGCCCGGTCGATATATTTGCTCCATAATTGGCCGTTCCGGACCTTCGCCCCTCGTAAGGTCAGCAGGTTGTGCAGGGTACGGTTGATTTCCTCGGCTACGCAGAAAGCTTTCATCCCAGGGAAGTACATCATGATTTCCGAGGGAGCCTCGGCGCCGGGTACGGACATGAATACGATCTCGACACCATCAATTCGTAAAGTCTCGCCCTCCTCGGATATCTCACGGGTAGGAGGGACCAAGCCCGTAGTTCCTGCCGCGGTAGTTTGTCCTAAACCAGTACCTATATTTCCTTTCTCATTTTTAGGTAGACTGCGGCCATACATATAGGTCGCTCTTCGCCCCATGGCTACACCCGCCATCAGGTTCTCGCTGACGGCATCTTCAAAGAAACCCTTGGGGCCAATGATCTCGATCGCTTCGGGCTTATTGGGGGCGTTCTCCAATATGGCGTCTATTCCCGCGAAATGGTCCACATGAGGATGCGTATAGATAACCGCCTTGACCGGAAGATCTTCTACATGTTTCTTCAGAAGATTATAACCTGCTAGGGCCGTCTCTTTCGAGAGCAATACATCTATGACGATCCAACCGTTATCACTACGGATAAACGTCATATTTGCGAGGTCGAATCCTCGTATCTGGTATATTTTACCGGGTAATACCTCAAATAAGCCGTGTATGCGGTTGAGTTGCCCTTGTCGCCAAAGACTAGGGTTGGCGGATGCCGGAGCCTCTTGACGCAGGAAATCCCAGACAGTTAATCCATACACCTCTTTTCCTGTCTCGTCGGTAATGGAAGGTTCGTCTATCGTGGCGATAAAGCCACGGGTAGCGTCTTCAAAATCTTGTTTGTTATCAAATGGGAGTGATTTCACCACTTGTTCGTTAGCCTCTTTCGTAAACATTGAAGGTTCCGTGTTTTGCGCATATACGAACAAGTGACTGGTAGAGATAAATAAAAGTAAGAACTGTTTTCTAATCTTCATGTTTTTGTGGTTTAAGCGGTTCGCCGTTCAGTAAGATATCGTAGGTAATCGGGCCTATCTTTTTCATCATAAGTCCTACGCCACAGTATTTTTCCTGTGAAAGGCGAATCGCTTTCTCTATTTTGGCGGCGTCCCCGATGTTCCCGTCGATATGGTATGTAGCGTGGAATGCGGTATATACCATCGGGATCGTATCCGAAGTCTCTGCGGTTACGTCGATAGAGATTTTGTCGAAACGTACTCTCATTTTAAGGAAAAGGGAGATTACGTCCATTGCGCTGCATCCGGCCAAGGCGACCAGCATTAAAGCCTTGGGACGGGGGCCTTCATTATTACCCCCGTTCTCGGCTGTTGTGTCGATCGTAACCTTATGGCCGTCCAGCAAGGTCTCGAAAGTCGAGTCCTTCGTCCAGTTTAACGTGATTTGGGCGGACATATCGTGTTATTGTTATTATTATTTCAATATTTCTTGAAGTTTAGCGTCGATCTCCTCGCCATGTAGGTTCTTGGCGATGATCGTTCCGTCCTTATCCACCAATACGGTGTGAGGGATGCTGTTTACCCCGTATAGTTGAGCACCGGAGTTTTTCCAGCCTTGCAAGTCGGAGAGTTGGGTCCATGTGATATTCAGGTCCTTTACGCCTTTCGCCCATGCGTCAGCCTTGCTATCCAAGGAGATGCCAACTATCTCGAAACCTTTGTTCTTGTATTTCTTGTAAGCGGCTACCAAATTCGGCATATCCCGGCGGCAAGGAGGACACCAGCTTGCCCAAAAATCGATCAACACGATGTTCTTGCCATTGCCTACGAACTCGGATAACTTGTGCGTCTTACCGTTCGGGTCGGCCATCTCGAAGTCCACGAACTTCTTGCCTACGGCTACGGTTTTCAGTACATCTAGGTGAGCCATGAGCTTATCGATGTTCGGAACGGCCTTGAAAGCGGAGTCCGCCTTGGCGATAATCTCGTTCTGGACCGCCTCGTCCAAGCTGTAACGGAAATCGTATAATAACTTGGCGGCGGATTGCTTGGTCGTATTATTCAATATGTAAGTCTTGACGGCATCGGTTACCTTTTGGTCGATCTCGTCATATTTCTTCTCGGCGGCGCTTACGACTTCCTTATCCTCTGATTTCATGTCGGCGGAAAGCTTCTCCAGATCCGCACGCAAAGTCTTCATTTGTGCTTGCAGGGCTTTCAGGCCGTCATTCTCCGGTGTTCCGGAAACGGCGGAAGCGGCCTCGTCAAGAACAGCCTGTAATTTACCGTTCTCCAGTACGAATACGCTTGTAAAAGGAGCGTTCTCGCCGGAAGCGGCACGTTTGGGTTCCACGACATCCTCGGCGAAGGCGAGTTTGCGTAGGGCAGGGGCGTTCTGTGTTCCTTTGAACGTGAACGTGCCGTTCTGCACCAATGCGCTATCCATTGGGGCGGCGTCTTGTACGCCATATTCATACAGGTAAACGTATTTTCCGTTTAGATCGGTGTTCGCTACGGTACCGTTGATCTCGTAACCCGGTTTTTCGCTGCATGCGGCTAGGAGCAGAGCTGATGCGGCAAGAGTAAGATACTTTTTCATTTTGTATTTGTGTTATGTAAGTAATGTATTAAAATATGGAATATTGACTTCGCGAATATACGAAGTCTTTTGGGAAAAAACGTTGCCCGATGACATTTACATAAGGCTTTGCTCCGAAAAAAGAAATATTCTCGCTTATCTTATCTGTAGAAGAGTGAATTTTTAAGTATAGTGTTGTTTTTCAATTTATTGCAGTTTTGTTGTTTTTTATGCTTAGGAAACTTTAGTTTCTTCTAGGGAAAACAAAAGTTTTCCTATGAATAAACAAGAGTTTCTCCCGTATAAAACTCTTGTTTCTATCGGAAGAAACAGATGTTTCTTTTAGAAGGTCGGCTATGTCTCCAATGAAAATCTGTCCGAGTTATTGAAATAAGTGGAGTTTTATGTACTTTTGAGGACTAAACAACGGACGATTGAGACAATGACATTTAAAGAAGTACTTCAAAGATTCCGTACCGGATCTTTTACCGAAAGAGAAAAGGGAGCGAAGTTTGAGAAACTGATGAAGAGATGGTTCCAAACGGACCCTCGCTATGCGGATAAATTGCAGGAGGTTTGGCTTTGGGAGGAATTTCCGGGAAAAAAGGATTTCGGCGGGAAAGATCTTGGTATAGACTTGGTGGCGAAAACTGATTTGGGTGATTATTGGGCCATCCAGTGTAAATGCTATGACGAGAAGGCCGTCATAAGCAAGGCGGTCGTAGACTCCTTTATATCCACCGCTCATCGTGCGTTTATAGATGATTTAACCTTGAAGACCACGTATTTCAGTAACCTGATCTGGGTTTCTACCACCTTGCGCTGGGGAGCGAATGCGGAAGAGACGTTGAAAGGTCAAGACATTTCGGTGACTCGTATCAATATGCATGAGTTGGAGGCTTCTCCGGTTGATTGGGATAAACTCTTGAAAGGGGATACGGGAAAAGCGGCTTTACGGGAAGGTAAACAGCCTCGCAAGCATCAGTTGGAAGCGATGAAAGCGGCTCATGAATATTTTAGGGTACATGACCGGGGAAAACTAATCATGGCTTGTGGAACGGGAAAAACGTACACCTCCTTGGAGATCATAGAGCAAGAGACCGGGGGCAAGGGACTGATTTTATTCATGGTCCCCAGTATCGCTCTTTTAGGACAATCGCTGAATGCTTGGATGACAGATACGAAATACAGGATGAAGGCTGTTTGTATTTGCTCGGATTCCAAGGCTTCCAAAAGGAACGATTTCGATAATGACGAGACGAGTATCATCGATAACCCATTGCCCGCCACGACAAATATCAACTCGATAAAACGGCAATTATTAGGCTATAAGGATACGGACGGACTGGTTGTCGTATTCTCGACCTATCAAAGTATAGATGTCTTGGCCGAGGCGCTGCGAGCGCTATTGGAGGCTGATCCGTCTTATGGTATATTCGATTATATCGTTTGCGACGAGGCGCATCGGACAACCGGTTTTAAGCAAAAAGGTCGTGATGAGAGTCATTTTACTAAAATACATGACAATGACTTGATCCGGGGGAAAAAGCGTCTTTACATGACGGCTACCCCACGTTATTATAATGACAATGCCAAGGCGACGGCTAAAGACAAGGATTTAGTGTTGTGGAGCATGAATAACCCGGACTATTATGGCGAGGAGTTTTTCCGGATCGGATTCGGACGTGCCGTGCGTGAGGGACTGCTGACGGACTATAAGGTATTGGTGCTGACGATTAGCGAGGATGATATCCCGGATTCTATCCTAGAGGATGTCAAGGATAAGCAACAAAAGGAAATAAAGATGGACGACGCCAGTAAGCTCATCGGTTGTATCAATGGCTTGTCCAAACGTATAAAAGGAGATAAGGGGGTTACGAAGGAGGCGGACCCGGTATTGATGCGGAGGGCCGTGGCGTTTTGCTCGACCATTAATCCGAGTGAGCGGGGGAGCGGTATCTCTTCCAAGGGGTTTGCTGCCGTGATGCCTACGATGGTGAGAAAATATAAGGAATCCTTGTCGGAGGAAGTACGGGAAGAGGTCGTGGATATCGAGGTTCAACATATCGACGGGGCGATGAATGCCGCTACACGGGAGGAGAAGATCGCTTGGCTGAAGGAGGAGACCGGCAATCCGAACGAGTGCCGTATTCTATCGAACGTGCGTTGCTTGTCCGAAGGGGTGGATGTGCCGGCTTTGGACGCTGTTCTTTTTGTCGCCGCCCGTAATAGCGAGGTGGATGTCGTGCAGAGCGTGGGGCGTGTGATGCGTACGTTCCACAAGGGGGCTTCGGATGAGAAGAAATATGGTTATATCATTGTCCCGGTAGTCGTTCCGGCGGATGTGGAGCCGGAGAAGGCGATGGAGGATAACGAGCGTTTTTCCGTGGTCTGGAAAATCTTGAATGCCTTGCGTGCCCACGACGATGAGTTTAACGCTACGGTCAATAAGATACATTTGAATAAGGTGAAGCCTCCCAAGGTGGTTGTCGCCGGGATACCGCAAGGCTCGGGTCGGATGCACGGGAAGGATTGGATGCCCGATCCGCAGGATCAACAGACGGGGGCGACCGAGCTAAGTAATGAGGAAATCGCTCGCCAGTTGGAACTTCGTTTCGGTTCTTTGCAAGATGGGATCTATGCGAAGATGGTCGAGAAGGTCGGAGATCGCCTGTATTGGGAGAACTGGGCGAGGGAGATCGGCTTGATCGCCCAGAAATTTATAGAGCGCATCGCCCGTGTCGTGAAAGAGGGATTGCACAAAGAGGCTTTCGTTGAATTCTTGAATGGCTTGCAAAAGAACTTGAACCCTTCCATTGACGAGGGACAAGCGGTGGAGATGCTGGCGCAGCATATGATTACACGTCCGGTATTCGATGCCTTGTTTAAGGACTATCAGTTTGTCAAGAATAATGCGGTCAGCCGTAGTATGCAACGTATGTTGGAGCTACTGGAGAGCGAGGCCATGGAAAAGGATACGGAGGTATTGAATAAATTCTATGAGAACGTGCGCATGAACGTAGGCGATATTGACAATCTGGAAGGAAAGCAGACGCTTATCAAGAATCTGTATGAGAAGTTCTTCAAGGGTGCTTTCCCGAAGACCGTGGATAAGCTGGGTATTGTTTATACACCCGTGGAATGCGTGGATTTTATTATCCATTCCGTTGACGATATCTTGCGCAAGGAATTTGATTGCAGCCTTTCGGATGAGAATGTGCATATCTTAGATCCTTTCACGGGGACAGGTACTTTCATTACCCGTTTGCTACAAAGCGGTTTGATCCGTCCGGAGGATCTGGAACGTAAATATAAGAATGAGATTCATTGCAATGAGTTGGTCTTGCTTGCTTATTATATCGCTGATGTCAATATCGAGAGCGTCTTTCATAGTCTCGTAAAGCGAGATACTTATTTGCCGTTCGAGGGCATTTGCTTAACGGACACTTTCCAGACAACCGAGAACGAGGAGAATGTTTTGGATCAGACTTGGTTTCCCGAGAATGCGGCGAATGTGGATAAGCAAAAGAAAGCTCCGGTACGGGTTATAATGGGTAATCCTCCGTACTCGGTCGGACAGAAATCGGCGAATGATAATGCGCAGAATTTGAGTTACGCTCATTTGGATAAACGGATTGCCGAGACGTATGCCAAAGCCGCTCAAGCGACTAATAAGAACTCTCTTTATGATAGTTATATTAAGGCGTTTCGTTGGGCGAGTGATCGTATTGCGGATTGCAAGGATGGGGGTGTGGTAGCTTTCATTAGTAATGGGGCTTGGATTGATGGAAATGCTCAAGAAGGATTTAGGAAATGTCTTGAGGATGAATATTCGAGTGTATATGTGTTTAATTTAAGGGGAAACCAACGTACGAGTGGTGAGTTGTCTCGTAAAGAAGGCGGTAAAATATTTGGTTCAGGTTCTCGTACGCCTATATCAATTACTCTTTTAGTAAAGAACCCGGCAAAGAAAGGGAAAGCGACGATTTATTATCATGATATCGGTGATTATTTATCACGTGAGCAGAAGCTTAAAAAGATTAGTGAGTTTGGTTCCGTTGATTCTAGTGAATTACAGTGGGAGATTGTTGCTCCGAATGAGAAAGGGGATTGGATTAACCAACGAGGAGGTATATTTGATTCATTGATAATCTTGGGAGACAAAGAGGATAAAAATAATAAACAAGTAGTGTTTGTTCCATTTTATAGTAGAGGACTGGCCACTGCGAGAGACGCATGGTGCTATAATTCGTCATCCGAATCATTGAATGCTAATATTAAACGGTCTATGGATTTTTATAATGATCAGAGATATCAATTGTCAAAAGGATTTATAAAAGATGTAGAATATGACTTAACACAAATAAGTTGGACTACCAGTGTCTTGAACTTAGCTTTAAAAAATCAGGAAATAACCCAAGATAAAATTGGAGAAAAGGTGATAAGTCTTTATAGGCCTTTTTTTAAACAGATAGGATATTATTCTCGTTTTTGGAATGAGCGTGTTTATCAATTGCCTAAACTTTTTCCAACATCTAAATATAAAAATTTAGTGATTTGCGTGAAAGGAATCGGAGACAAAGATTTCTCTTGTTTAATTGCTGATTGCATTCCTGATCTTCAAGTTATTTTTAATGGTCAATGCTTCCCTCTCTACTGGTACGAAGAAAACAAGAACAAGCAGCAAACCTTGTCCTTATTCGATACCGAATCAAGCGATGATTACATCCGTCGAGACGGAATCACCGACTGGATACTGAAAGAAGTCCGTACCCGTTTCGGTAATGCCCGGAAGATCACGAAAGAAACCATCTTCTACTATGTGTATGGCTTGCTTCATTCCCCGAAATACCGGGAAGCCTTTGCGGCCGATTTGAAGAAATCCTTACCACGTATCCCGATCGTGGAAGATATAGACGCATTCCTCGATTTCTCCTATGCGGGTAAGCAACTGGCTAATCTGCATCTGAATTATGAGGAAATACCTGCGTATGAGGGCGTGACAGTCATTGGCGACAGGCAAAAGGAGGAAGCCCCGGATGGTCGTATGATTGCCGGAACTACGGATCTATATGCGGTCAAGGTGGATTATAAATACTATGAGGTAGAGAAAATGCGATTCCCCAAAAAGGGGCAAAAGGATACGATTATCTACAACAGCTCGATTCGCATAGAGAACATACCCGATGAGGCGTATGAGTACATCGTGAACGGTAAATCCGCTATCGAATGGATCATGGAGCGCTATCAAGTGAAAACCGATCCAAGTAGCTTGATCAAGAACGATCCGAATGACTGGAGCCGTGAGCATGATAACCCCCGTTATATCTTGGACTTGCTACTCTCCGTAATCAACGTGAGCGTACAAACCATGGAGATCGTCAAAAAGTTACCGGATTTAAAGTTGGAATAAGAAAATAGTAAAAGGGGCTTCTTGTGAGGAATTGATATTTATTATTTTATAATCTAGAGATACACCTAGGGATAAAGCTTGCATGCATATAAAGTCTTTATGTAAAGGAGCTAAAAAGGTGTGTTTATACGATAAAGTATTATGTATTTGGGGCGGACGATGAAGGAGTTGATCTATATTGTCAGACCTGTTTTAGGAAATCGGCTTGTAAAGTGTTAATCATTCCTTCGGAACCAATTTTAGGGTGATTTTTCAATGAACATATCCCCTTGTCTTTTTATTAATACGGATTTTTTTCCTTATATTCGCGTCACTTTTGAACACGTATCAAATAATTTCTAAATAAATCAATTAAGAAATGACAAAGAGTGCATTACAAATCGCAAGAGCAGCTTACCAACCGAAGGTACCCGCTGCGTTGAAAGGTGCAGTGAAAGCCGTTGACGGCGAGTATACTCAATCAGTAGCCGATCAGGAAGAAATCAAGAAATTGTTCCCGAACACTTACGGAATGCCGATCGTTACATTCGAGAAGAGTAACGAGGAGAAGGCTATGCCTGTCATGAACGTTGGTGTGATCCTTTCCGGTGGTCAAGCTCCCGGTGGTCACAACGTGATCGCTGGTTTGTTCGACGGTATCAAGGCTCACAACGCAGATTCTCGTCTGTATGGTTTCATCTTGGGCCCGGGCGGTTTGATCGATCATAAATATATGGAATTGACGGCTGATATTATCGACGAGTACCGTAACACGGGCGGTTTCGATATGATCGGTTCCGGTCGTACGAAATTAGAGACGAAAGAGCAATTCGATAAAGGTCTTCAGATCTTGAAGGAACTTGATATCAAGGCTTTGGTTATTATCGGCGGTGACGATTCTAACACGAACGCTTGCGTATTGGCCGAGTATTACAAGGCTATCGGCGCCGGCGTACAGGTAATCGGTTGCCCGAAGACGATCGACGGTGACTTGAAGAATGCCCAGATCGAGACCTCTTTCGGTTTCGACACGGCTTGTAAGGTTTACTCCGAGGTAATCGGTAACATCCAACGTGACTGTAACTCCGCCCAGAAATACTGGCACTTCATCAAATTGATGGGTCGCTCCGCTTCTCATATCGCTTTGGAGTGCGCTTTGCAGACTCAACCGAACGTTTGTATCATCTCCGAGGAGGTTGAGGAGAAGAATATGTCTTTGGACGATATCGTTACTTACGTGGCTGGTATCGTGGCTAAGCGTGCCGCTGAGGGTAACAACTTCGGTACGGTATTGATCCCTGAGGGCTTGATCGAGTTCGTTCCGGCTATGAAACGCTTGATTGCCGAGTTGAACGACTTCTTGGCTAAGCACGATGCTGAGTTCAAGATGATCAAGAAGAGCGAGCAACGTGCTTATATCATCAGCAAGTTGACGAAGGAGAACTCTGATCTGTACGCTTCTCTTCCGGAGGGCGTAGCTCGTCAGTTGTCTTTGGACCGTGACCCGCACGGAAACGTACAGGTTTCTTTGATCGAGACTGAGAAGTTATTGTCTGAGATGGTTGGCAAGAAATTGGCTGAGTGGAAGGCCGAGGGCAAGTACGTAGGCAAGTTCGCCGCACAACACCACTTCTTTGGTTACGAGGGTCGTTGCGCCGCTCCGTCTAACTACGATGCGGACTACTGCTACTCTTTGGGTTACACGGCATCTTGCTTGATCGCCGCCGGTAAGACAGGTTATATGTCTTCCGTACGTAACACGACCGCTCCCGCTGATCAATGGATCGCCGGTGGTATCCCTGTTACTATGATGATGAACATGGAGAAACGTCATGGCGAGATGAAGCCGGTTATCCAGAAGGCTTTGGTTAAGCTTGACGGCGCTCCTTTCAAGGCGTTCGCCGCTAACCGTGACGAGTGGGCTTTGACTACTAGCTATGTATATCCGGGTCCGATCCAGTACTTCGGTCCGACGGAGGTTTGCGACCAGCCGACTAAGACTTTGCAGTTGGAGCAAGCTTAATACAGACTTATACATTATATAATATATAAGCTAGAGAGGATGTCATTTATTTGGCATCCTCTTTTTATTTACATACATTTGCCACGAGATCTTAAACCTAAAAATAAATCTTTATAACACATGGATTCCATGAAAAAGAAAATCGCCTATCTATTGCTCCTTTTGATGCTGATACCTGTCGGCTCGTTCGCCAAGGAGAAACGTACGTTCGAGATCAAGGACGGTCATTTTTATGTAAACGGGAAGGTAACCCCGATCCTCTCGGGTGAGATGCATTACCCTCGTATCCCTCATCAATATTGGCGGCATCGCCTTCGGATGATGCGAGCGATGGGCTTGAATACGGTCGCTACCTATGTCTTCTGGAACCTGCACGAGACGGAGCCGGGTAAATGGGATTTCGAGGGAGACAAGAATCTGGCCGAGTATATCCGGATAGCGGGAGAGGAGGGATTGATGGTGATCCTCCGTCCCGGCCCGTACGTATGCGCCGAGTGGGAGTTCGGTGGTTATCCGTGGTGGTTGCAGAATATACCGGGCATGGAGATCCGCCGGGATAACCCGGAGTTCTTGAAACGCACGAAGCTTTATATCGATAAGCTTTACGAGCAGGTCGGCGACTTGCAGGTATCGAAAGGCGGCCCTATCATCATGGTGCAGGCCGAGAACGAGTTCGGCTCTTACGTGGCGCAACGTAAGGATATCCCCTTGGAGGAGCATCGCCGCTACAACGCCAAGATCAAGCGGCAATTGGCGGACGCCGGTTTCAACGTGCCTCTGTTCACCTCGGACGGAAGCTGGTTGTTCGAGGGCGGTTCCACCCCGGGAGCGTTGCCTACGGCGAACGGGGAGAGTAACGTGGAGAACTTGAAAAAGGTGGTGAACGAGTATCACGGGGGAGTAGGCCCGTATATGGTAGCCGAGTTTTATCCCGGTTGGCTGATGCACTGGGCGGAACCATTCCCCGATATAAGCGATTCCGGCATAGCGAGGCAGACGGAGACGTACCTCCAAAACGATGTCTCTTTCAATTTCTATATGGTTCATGGCGGTACGAATTTCGGTTTCACCAGTGGCGCCAATTACGACAAGAAGCATGATATCCAGCCGGACTTGACCAGCTACGACTACGACGCCCCGATCAGCGAGGCGGGTTGGGTGACCCCGAAGTTCGACTCGATCCGCAACGTGATCCGGAAATACGTCACTTATGACGTCCCCGAGGCCCCAGCCCCTATACCGCTGATCGAGATCCCGTCGATCTCCTTGACGAAGGTAGCCGATGTGTTGGCCTTGGCGAAAGAAGGGGAACCGGTAGCGTCTCCGACACCTCTCACGTTCGAGCAATTGAACCAAGGATACGGCTACGTCTTGTACTCTACCCATTTCAACCAACCCCTGAAAGGCCGTTTGGAGATACCGGGCTTGCGTGATTACGCTACGATCTACGTGGATGGCGAGCGTGTCGGCGAGTTAAACCGTTGCTTCAACCAATATGCGATGGAAATCGATATCCCGTTCAACGCTACCTTGGACATCTTGGTGGAGAACATGGGGCGTATCAATTATGGCGAGGAGATCGTACGCAATACGAAGGGGATCATCAGCTCGGTCAAGATTAACGGCAGCGAGATATCGGACTGGAAGATGTACAAGCTCCCGATGGACCGGATGCCGGCTTTGGTCTCCGACGAACCTTATGTCTATAAGAATGGCTCGCCCGAGGTAGCGGCGTTGGGGAATAAGCCGGTTCTCTACGAGGGAACCTTCCACCTGTCCGATACCGGCGATACGTTCATCGACATGGAGGATTGGGGAAAGGGCATTATTTTCATCAATGGCGTCAATATCGGCCGCTATTGGTATGCCGGCCCTCAGCAAACGCTTTACATACCGGGCGTATGGCTGAACAAAGGAGAGAATAAGATCGTTATTTATGAGCAGCTGAATAATGACCGGAAGTCGAGCGTACGGACGGTCAAGACTCCTGTCTTGACAAAACTAAAGAAAATTGCAGCCATGGAGAAAAAGAATCGTTTGATGGAAAAAACAGTAAGCCCGTTTAGCGTGGATGAGACGATGCGGCGGATCGAGGAGATTATCAAGTCTCAAGGAGGTTCCGTGTTCGCCATGTTCGATCATGGGCGAAACGCTAGCGAGGTAGGGATGAAGCTGCCTCCGAATAAGGTGATCGTCTTCGGCTCACCGAAAGTCGGGACTTTATTGATGCAGCAAGATCCGTCTATCTCTTTGGAGCTGCCGCTACGTATCTCCGTTTGGGAAGATGCGGACGGCAAGGTTTGGGTCGGTTCCCCGAATCTGGAGACGATCGCCTCCGAATACGGGATGGAAAACAGCGGCGTCATCGAGAAGATGCAAGAGGCCGTAACGAATATCGTGAGTAAATCGATAGCTGGTAGCCGGTAAGGCTCATGGATCTAATGCGATAAGAGCTTAGGAGGATGTCGGTAAAACGGCGTCCTCTTTTCTTTTATATGGCCCAAGAGACTCATTTACCGTGCTGTAGATTGATAATAAGGTTTAAAAGTCTTCGGAAAAATTAGGAATAGATTGTATTTTTTATGCGGTTTTTAACATATTGTTGATTCTTGTGAAGGTGTCTTTTTGTTAACAAGAATAAGCCTTATTGGGTCTATAATAGCTATTTGTACGAACACATATCCGCAAGTTCAAGGGAATGTGAAAAAAATATGCATACTATTGTTGTTTATTGAGAATAATAATTTATATTTGTACCCGTATCCGAAGAGTGGATATAATTATTAATGTTAACCTATTTTTGTGTTATGATGAACAAATAGTTGGCTTTTGTTAAAAGCGGGCTGGGTTTGGCACTTTGTTTCCTTATGGTCGGTGCGGGTGTAACCCCTCCAATCCATGCGTCTAACGCGAATGTGTCCATCTCCCAACAAGCTAAGAAAGTTACCGGTACGGTAACTGACGCAAAGGGTGAACCCCTTTTGGGTGTGAATGTTGTAGTAAAAGGTACTACAAACGGTACGATTACCGACCTTGACGGTAAGTATTCCTTGGAAGTTGAGCCCAACTCCATTTTAGTCGTTTCCTACATTGGTTATGTATCCCAACAAATTCCGGCTTCGGGAGAAGTGGTAAATGTGACATTGAAAGAAGATACGCAAAACCTTGATGAGGTCGTAGTAGTAGGTTACGGTACGCAGCAGAAGAAAGATATCACAGGCTCCGTGGCAGTAGTCGATACGAAGGACCTTTTGGCATCTTCCGGATCTTCCGCTACCCAGCAGTTGCAAGGTAAGGCGGCCGGTGTATATATCGGTCAGACCGGTTCTCCGGGTTCTCCTTCAATGGTTCGTATTCGTGGTATCAATACGGTTAATGATAATGGCCCATTATACGTAATTGACGGCGTGTCAACACGTAATCAGGATCTAAGTACTTTGAATCCGAACGATATTGAGAGTATGCAGGTATTGAAGGATGCCTCTTCTGCCGCTATCTATGGTGCGCAGGCTGCGAACGGTGTTATCTTGATCACGACGAAGAAAGGTACGAAGAGCGGGCAACCGAGATTAACGTACGACGGTTATATTGGTGTCCAGAAGACGGGTAAGAAATATGACGTGTTGAATTCTATGGATCGCTTGAACCTAGATTGGGAGGCGCAGAAGAATAATATTGCTATGCGTGATATCGGAGGTTATCCAAGTAATCCTCAATTTGGTACGGGGGATAGACCTTCTATCCCGAATTACTTGACACAATCAGGTGCTCAGGGTTCTACTACAATAGATCCGAGCGACTATGATTATCCTACTACAACTTACGCACCATTCTCAGATACGGACTGGTGGGATGAGTTAGATCGTGCCGCCATGATTCAAAATCACCAGATCGGCTTGTCCGGTGGTACGGAAAAGGGACAGTATAACTTAAGCGCAAACTATTTCAAACAAGACGGTACGGTAATTGATTCTTACTATCAGCGTTATCAAGTGCGTGCGAATACCTCTTTCAATGTACGTGACTGGTTACGTGTGGGTGAGAACTTAACGTATGCTTTCACGAAAGATAATGGCTTGAGTGCGAATGGAGCGGAATCTAATCCTTATTCGTGGACATATCGTGCTTCTCCTTGGGTTCCGGTATATGATATCGCAGGTAATTTCGCTGGATCAAAGTTCTCCGGTACGGGTAACTTCCAGAATCCGGTAGCCAATCAAGTCCGTAATAAGGACAACTATTATACTCGCAACCGTATCTTTGGTAACTTATGGGCTGAGGCGGATATTTTCAAGGACTTGACATTCCGTACGAACTTCGGTATCGACTATACGAACCGGTATTATTATCGCATGGAAAAGAAAAATCCGGAGTTCTCAGAGTCTATGGGACAGAATAACTTTGAGGAACAAAGTGAGTTTAATTATCGTTGGGTATGGACGAATACGTTGACCTATAACAAGACTTTTAATGATATCCATAAACTTACCGTTCTGTTAGGTACGGAGGCTATCCGTGACGGTCTGGGACGCAAGTTGACCGGTCGTCGTTACAATTATTTGTTTGAGGATAATACGAATAGTTGGGTGCTGAATATGGGTGAGAATAACAACCAGCGTTTGGCGAATTCCGAATATAAGGGTGAGTTTGCTTTGTTTGGCTTGTTCGGCCGTGTAGATTATTCTTTCAATGATAAATATTTGTTCACAGGTATCATCCGTCGGGATGGTGTATCTCGTTTCTCAAAATCTAATCGTTATGGTGTGTTCCCATCCGCTTCTTTAGGTTGGCGTATTTCCCAAGAGGATTTCATGGAAAGTACGAGAGATTGGTTGGACGATTTGAAGTTGCGTGTCGGTTATGGACAGACAGGAAACTCTGAGGTTCCTCGTATTACGAACTATGCTATGGAACTTGCAACTTACCCGAAACGTTCTGACTACGATTTGAACGGACAGAATAATTCTACTACAACAGGTTTCATCTTAGATAAATATGGAAACGAGGATACCAAGTGGGAGTCTACAGAGATGTGGAACGTCGGAGTGGACGCTACTTTCTTAAATGGTAAATTCAATATTGGTGCTGAGTGGTATTGGAAGAAGACAACGGATATGTTGATCGAG
This sequence comes from Parabacteroides sp. D25, assembly GCF_000307475.1. NCBI lineage: Bacteria > Pseudomonadati > Bacteroidota > Bacteroidia > Bacteroidales > Tannerellaceae > Parabacteroides > Parabacteroides sp. D25. The sequence goes on from NZ_JH976505.1 coordinate 324,163, forward strand.
GCTCAATATTCAGCGTTTGCTAACCCGGAGATCAAGAAACCATATATCAATTTCGGTGATATCAAGAATACGGGTGTCGATTTGAACTTGAATTATAGAGATTCAAAAGGTGATTGGTCTTGGGACGTAAGTTTGAACCTTTCCCATTATAAGAATGAGGTACTGCGTATCTCGGAGTCGGATGATGCCTCTTTGTGGGGAGCGGGAACTCGCTTGGATGGAAACGTGACCCGTACGACGAAAGGACATGCTATCTCTGAGTTCTATGGTTACAAGGTGAATGGTTTCTATGAGAACGTTGACGAGGTTTTGGCCTTGCCGCCTCTAGGACAATCCGGATTGAACGCTGAGTCCGCCAAGGCTTGGGTCGGTAAATTTAAGTTTGATGATGTGGATAAGGATGGTAAGTTGACGGAAAGAGACCGTACGTTCATCGGTTCTCCCCATCCTGATTTGATCGCTGGCTTAAACGCTACGGTTACTTGGAAAAACTGGGACTTCACGATGTTCTGGTATTCAACTATCGGCAATGACCTGTTTAACAATACGAAATATTTTACGGACTTCTGGATGTTCAACGGTAACAAGTCTGAGCGTATGCGTGATCAATCTTGGACTCCCGGTGCTGATAATAGCAATGCCATTTTGCCGATCTTGGATTCGAACGATGGTTATTCTGGTAAATTCTCGAACTCTTATTACGTAGAGAATGCTTCGTTCTTGCGTTTGAAGAATGTGGTTTTGGGTTATACGCTTCCGAAGAGCGTGTTATCTAAGGTGGGTATCCAAAACTTACGTTTGTATGTACAAGCCGAGAATTTGCTGACTATTACCGGTTACTCTGGATTGGATCCGGAATATACGAATGCGGATATGGGCAAAGAAAGTGGGGGAGACCTACAGAGAGGTGTTGATATGGGTGGATGGCCTTCAACGATGCGTTTCTTGTTCGGTGTAAATTTCGCTTTCTAATGTTTAGGGATTTGATTAACTTTTAAAATGAATTTTATTATGAAACACAACAAATATATATTAGCGTTGGCTTTTGCCAGTATGCTGACTTTAGGGTCTTGTGGCGATGATTTCTTGGGAAAGGAGCCGCAAGGAGTTTTGACCCCGGAGGCTTTGGCGAATGCTCAAGGTGTGGAGTTGCTGGTTACTAGTGCTTATGCGGGTTTAGCCTCTCCTGTGGAAGGATACGATCCCTATCAAGCTTCTCCGTTTAACTGGGTATGGGGTGGTATTTATGGGGGTGATGCCAACAAGGGATCAGACCCTAACGACCAATCTACGGTGAATGAGATAGAATTGTATAATACATTGTCGACCAATGGCTATATCAAGCAAAAATGGGTTTGGGTGTATCAAATGAGCAAACGTGTTAACTTGGCTCTTCAGGTCTTGGAAAAAGCGGAGGATATGAAGGAGGAAATTCGCCAAATGCGTAAAGGCGAGTTGAAATTCTTACGAGCCTTGGCTTATTTCGAGGGAATGCGTGTGTTTGGTGTTTATCTCCCCTATATTGATGAGACTAATCAAGAGAATGACCCAAAGGTGCATAATGACAAAGATATCTATAGTTTGGTCGTTGCCGACGTGGATGATGCTATAGCGAATTTATCGGATGATCCTAAGGTTGTTGGTGAGGTTGGTCGGGCGAATAAATCCGCAGCGAAGGCTTTGAAGGCTAAGATCTTGATGTGGCATGGTGATTTGGCGGAAGCGCAACCTATCTTAGCGGATGTGTTGACAAATGGTGTTACGTCTAAGGGTATGGCTTATGGACTGGAAGATGATCTGGACAATAACTTCAATGCTTTGACAGAAAATGGTAAGGAATCCGTTTTTGCGGTACAATACTCAAATGCGGCAGAGAATATGGGGGGGGCTCCCTTCTGTTTAGCTTATCCGCATAATACAGGTCCCGGTGGATGTTGTGGTTTCTACCAGCCTTCTTTTGAGTTGGTGAATTCGTTCCAAGTAGATGCGAATGGCCTTCCTTACTTGAACGGTGAATATCGTACGAAGAAGAGTGTATCAGTTCGTAACTCCGATAGTTCCCAAGATGCTGTGCTAGCCGTTAACGATAATAACATTGCGGTCGATCCTCGATTGGATTTTGCTGTAGGTCGTTTTGGTATTCCTTATAAGGATTGGGGATTCCCAGAGAATGGTTGGGTACGAGATGCTACGAATGGCGGTATCTTCATGCCGAAAAAGCATGTATATAGCAAGGCTGAGGATGCGGCTGGTATGAAAGCGTTATATGGTGGTTGGGCACCGGGTTCTGCTATGAACTTGCAATATTTAAGTGTTCGTGACTTAACTTTATTATATGCTGAATGCTTGGCTAACGCTGGGAATCTGAAAGGTGCGATGGAGCAGGTTAACAAGATTCGTCGTCGTGCGGCTTTGGATGTTAATATTGTTAAGTTAGATGATGGGACTCCAGCCGCTAATTATAAGATTGCCGAATATCCTTCTTCACATGCCGCATTCTCAAACAAAGATGTTTGTATCAAGGCGATTCGCATGGAGCGTAAGTTAGAGTTGGCTATGGAAGGTGAGCGCTGGTTCGATTTGTCCCGTTGGGGTGGTGATGTGATGGCTAGTGAGTTGAAAGCCTATGTGGACTATGAGAAACAGTATATCTCTAAGTTTGCGGGTGCCTCTTACCTGCCGGCAAATAAGACAATGTTGCCCGTTCCTGACGATGAGATCTTGACTTTGGGTACAGATCCGGAAACAGGTACTCCGTACTTGGTACAGCCGGAAGCTTGGAGAAACTAAAGGTTTATGGCGATAAGGAAGGCAGGGGACTTCCTTATCGTTTTTATTTTGAATGGTGCTTACAGATTCTTGCTCTTAAAGAGTTTGTCTTGAATAATTGATGGTTATATGTTCTTTTATAACCACAAAAGGAATAGATGGTTTAATAAAAGTTAAAGGGTATGCATCACGGCATACCCTTTTTGCTTGAAGAAAATAGTATTCTTCAAATTCCCATTTCCTCTAATAACCCCAGTACTTCAAGAGGCACCCTGCGCACCCCGCTATGAGGAGGGTGTAGCCGGAGATACCCAGCCAGTCCGCCCCGGGGGGCGGTGGGGAGGAGGGGGATCGTGGTGGCGGAAGAGCGTCAGCGAGGCGCCGATCGCCGCTAGCGTCACCTCCGTCTCCCGCATGAGGAGGGAGAGGAGGGCTAGCAGGAGAAGGAGCAGCGCCGGTAGCGTCTGTCGTTTCGGGAACAGGGGGATGCTGCGGGAAGATGACCCGGAGGAGTGCCGTGAGGCAACGGAGGATGAGTTCAAGGTATTTCATTTTAGTTGACAGTTGATGATAGGGGCGGCATCTGCCCGCCCTTTGGATTAACGATTGATAGTTGCGAGCTGATTTTTCGGCAAAGCTGGACGATCAGCTTACGATAGGCTTCCCGGTTATCGCCGTTCACCTCGCTGATGTAGGGGCTGTAAGCGATCTCCTTGGCGAAGGCCGTAGGGTTGGCGCTCATGTCGGCCGCCCGGGGATAGGCCGAGCGAAGCAGGCGGCAGTAATCCATGAACGAGCACTTATCGTCCGGGTAGATCCGGAAACGTAGCGAGCGGGGCGACAGCTCCGTCCACCGGCCGGTCCACCATACGTTGGGCAGCCCGTAGGCCGTGATGCCGAAAAAGTTATGATACTTCCGGCAGAGCGTACTCTCGCCCCAACCCGTCTCGATGGCCGCCTGTGCCAAGATCACCACCGGATCGATCCGGAACGCCCGCCCGGCCTCCCCAGCCAGCGGAGCGTATTCACGTATAAAAACAGAAATCTCCATACCACTTAATTTTCAATTTTCAATTCTCAATTCTCAATTCCCTAAATCTCGTCCGGGCTCTCGGAATCGCCCCCGCCCGGGGTCACCTCTCCGTTCGAGTACTCGGTGTACTCACGGAGCTTGGCCGTCAGCTTGAGCGAGGCGCTGGAGAGGTTGCCCGTGGCACGGGCACGAAGGCGTACGCCGATGATATTGCCTTGCGTGGAGAAATCCTCCGGCGTGACGGCCCCCTTCGAGCGGATGTCCACGCTGAAGATGCCGAGGTCGTCTATCTTCACGTTCTTGCCGTCCATCAGCAGCTCCTTGATACAATTCACCATGTCCTTCAGCATGCCGTGGATGGCGCCGGTGGAGAAGGGGGTGTTGTGGGTGGACATGTGCTCGGCCAAGGCGGCGATGTCTACCGTCTCCTCGCATACGGCACGGGCGTACCACTTGTTGAAGGTTGTCACGTTCTTCTCGTTCTTGTTTTGATACTTCTTGTAGCGGATCATAATGTGTTGTTTTTTAATGTTGATACAAAGATACGGCAGGGCATGGGGGCTTTGTCGCTTTGGGTGACTTAGGGTGATTTCGGGTGAATTATTTCTCCGGAAAATGATGGATATATGCCGGAGATTCACTATCTTTAGGATATGGAAACGACATTCAAGATACGAGCATACGGGCGGATGGAGCTGGCCGAGGTCTACCTGCCCGACCTGCATCCCCGCTCGGCCCACCGCAAGCTGCAACATTGGATAACGATCTATCCCGGCCTGCCCGGTCGCCTCCTCTCGCTGGGTTATCACGAGGGCGAGCGGGTCTATTCGCCCGCCATGGTGCGGGCCATCATCGAGTCGCTCGGCGAGCCGTGAGAGCCGGATGGTATCCGGGTGGAATAGGGGCGCTAAGTCAATGGAAAGCGAGACGGATTCCATTGACTTAGCGACCGTATCTCATTGGTTTTCCGGTCATGTTTCTTAATCCCGACGAATATCGGTGCCGGGGTTAGGGCGCAAAAGGCGCATCTTTACGTGCCTATATAAAACTTTTCTTGTAAATATATTTTTTCATCACACTGCTATAGTGTGATATATATTTATTTTTTTGTAAAATGTTTTTCCAGACACTGTTTTTTGCGCCTTTTGCGCCCTGCTCATTTTAGAAAGTCAGTTTTTATTCCGGCTTATCTTCTTGACCCTTAAAGATATCATTCTCCTTTTGGGCTCTATCCTCTTCCTCTTGCCTAGGGCGCAAAAAATTGGCTTTTACCTGTTCCGAGGTGATCTCGGCGACCTCAAACAGTAGTTTTCCTCTAGTTTTCGTGAGCTTAAAACCGTGTTTTTTCAGCACCTTGCTCAACGTAACTATATTGGAACGTGTCGGCGTGATACGTGTAAATACACTTAGTTTCGTCATAATATCGCTCGCCGTAAGATACTGTGGCGTGTCGAAACGCTCCGGTTTGCGGAAATAGGTGAAGAACAACTCCTCCTCGGGGCTTCGCTGGCGGAAGGTCTCGTTGTTCTCGTTGATCTTCCGGATGTCTTCGCCGGAGAACCAGTATTTCTCGCCCCGGCGGAAGAGGGCGAGAGCTTGGGCGTAGATGTCGGCGTGTCGCACGGGCGACTGGTAATCGATCCGTGTGGCCTCGAAGCAGAGGAAGCGGCGAGACTCGTTATCGTCCGGCAGCGATTGCAAGTCGTTCACCGTGGCGGCGAAGGAGGCGTGGCGTATCTGCGTCTCGGCATAGTGTCCGTACGGGCGGCGCAGGTAGATGACCCCGGTGGAGGTGAGCGCCTTGAGGCGGTTCAGATCGGCGTAGCTCTGGCCGGACATCTCGTCGATGACGATCAAGAGGCAGTCCACCATCATCTGCGGGAAACCCTTGCTATAGGGATTGACATTGCCCGTGAAAAGATAGTCCCGCAATTCGGGCGGCACGAGGTTCCGCAGCCACGAGGTCTTGCCCAGCCCCTGCCCGCCGGCCAGCAGCAGGATGGTATGGTTTTCCACGCCTAGCTCCATGGATCCGGCCACCCCGGCGATAAGCCAGCGCTTGAGGCAACCCCGCCAGAAGGCGGGCCGGGTGGTGTCCACGGTATCGGCCAGCTGCCCGATCCAGTCCGTCACCCCGTCCCACGGGGCCAGCCCCTCGAAATACGCGCGGAAAGGGTGGAACGTCTCGCTGAAGTCCGACATCAGTATGGCCCGGATGTCGTTATGCGAGCAGTAGTGGCCGTCCTTCAGGAGACTCCGCCAGAGCGAGTTCACCCAGTAGTCGGTCACCGGCTTGAAGACCGGCTTTTGGCCGTTCCGCTTTTTCTTCGAGGCCACCTCTACGTACCCCCTCACGCCGTTCTTGCGGGTGAGGAAACGCTCGGATATATAGGCCTCCACGGCGACCACGTCCAGCGGGCCCCCGCCCTTTTTCCGGGAGGTGGCGGCGCTCGTCTCGGCGGCGTGCTCCTCCACGTGGCTGTAGGCGCTCTCGATGGCGGCGAGGCGTTCCTCCGCCGGCAAGTCGGCGAAGGCGGTAGCGGCGTAAGCCTCCATCTCGGCCCGCTTCACGCCCAGCCGGTTCGCTCGTGCGGCCATGACGAAGATGAAGTTATTACGGTTGCCCTCGGCGTAGGCGCCTTTCCGCTCGGCGGTCCGGCGTGCCTTCTCCAGTGGCGAGGCCACCTTCCTTTCCTTCGCCCCGGGAGCCGTCTCGCTAACCTCCTCCTTCCAAGTAAGGGGTAGCGGGGCGAGGCCCTCCGGTAGCTCGCCGGTACCCTCCAGCCAAGGGCGGTAGGCAGGCGAGAGGTATAGGGCGGGATCGTCCGATACGAAGCAAAGCCGCCCGATGTCGCTGCCCGAGGTATCCAGCTCCACGCCGAGCCGTGCGGCGTACCAACGGCTCACGGCCTCGTAGACCCTCCGGTGATTGCCCGGCGTGGCGGTCTCGTCCGTGGCGGCGTAGGCGATGAGTTTCGCCCCGTCGCCGCTGGGACTGCGGAAATACGCCACGGTGTAGGGCGCTTCCGTGGCGAGCGGGGTGATACGCTCCAGCTCCCGTTCCCCTACGTGGTCGATGTCGAGTACCACCAATTGGTTATAGCGGGTGATGTGAGGGTCGAGGCGTTTCCCGGAGTAGGTGGCCTGTGGGGTGAAAGCGGGCAGTTTTTTCTTTAGCTTGGCGGCCAGTTCCTTATCGCCCGACGCTAGCGCCTCCCGCGTCTCGTCGATGAGCTGCTTGTACGTTCCTCTTTGGATGTTTTCCAGTACGCCCGCTAGCGAGGCGTCTCCTTTGTATCGTCCGAAAAGGGCGAATAATGACGTGTTTATCATACTATATTTTTAAGTGATAAAAAAAGAGCCAGTGTCTCTGGCTTGATGCCGCTAAGGTAGGGAGGCGCTTTGGGACGCCTCCCAAGTTTTAACTTTTGTTGTGAAAAACGGGAAGCTTGTTATTCATGCGCTTTCCCGTATTCCTCCTGCGCCGTCGAGAGGATGCTCCGGAAGCTCCTTGGCTCCGGGCAGCCGTTGGGGTGTATCTCGAACACCTCGTCCAGCGCCCGTATCATGGCTTCCCGGTTCGTCTGCCCGTTCACCCGGAAACGTTGGTCATCGAGGATGGGCAGCGTCAGCCGCACGAAGTCTTTCACAGAGCCCGTGTAGATGATCTTCTCCCGTTTAACCAGATCCTCCTCCGGCTGGTAGTCTTTAAACAACTTATGCGCCCCCTTCGCGTCTTTTTTCAAGTCCACCCATGCCTTTTGGGCATTTTCCAAACTATCCAGCAGCTTTCTCACGCTTGTTTCCGCTTCCCGGAAACTGATTTTTTTTCATATATGATTAATTGTTAAAGTTAAAAACGTCGCAAAGGTATATTATCCACGTGATAATTCCTCGGAAGTTGTTGGTTTGTCGGATATATATGCTTACATTTGGCATGAAACTTTAAATCTGGATCTTATGAGAAAGCTTCTGGGGTTTTTATGCGTATGCGCGTTGGCTATCGTTACGGCTAGGGCACAAGATGCGGTGGATGACTATGTCTCTTCCGCCGCCGGCCAATCCGTGATCTACCATGGGAAGGAGCAATTAAAATATCCCACCTCGATAAGAAATCACCCCTATTTGAAGAGCGAGAAATACGTATCCGGGGATCTTAGCTTCGAAGGCATTCTCTACAAGGGCGTGAAAATGCGCTTAGACCTGTACAAGAATGAGTTATTACTGCTCTCTCCGGACAATCGCTATAATATCGTCTTGCCGAGCGATCGGGTAGACTACGCTGAGTTTCATGGCTATCCTATCTTCTACAGGTATCCGGACGAGCGGTCGGGTAACCTGCCGGAAGGCTATTACCTACGGTTGCATGAAGGGAAGTGTACCGTGCTGGGGAAATGGTCTTGTATATTATCTAAGACGATAAAAGATATGCAGGTCGATGAATCCTTCGATCAGTCCGTAAAATATTATATCCGGAAGGAGGGTGTTTACTATACCGTGAGGAGCAAAGGCTCCGTGTTGAAGGTCCTCAAGTCCAAGAAAAAAGAGCTGGCCCGGTATATCAAGCGGCGAAAGCTGGATTTCAAGCACGCTCCCGAGGAAGCCATCGTAGCCGTGGTGAGACAGTATGAACAGTTAAACGAGATCCCATGAAAAAGAGCCTATATATCGTTATGATGATGTGCCTGCTGTCCGGTTGGACGGCGAGGGCGCAGCGGACGGTCGATCTGGATTTCCGGCAAGTAACCTTGAATGTCGTGTTCGACGCTATCGAGCGGCAGACCGGACAGCCCGTCTACCGGCAACCCTTGGAGACGGACTCCATGGTCGTTAGCGTACACAGTGAGAAGGAAGAGCCCTTGGTGGCGTTGCGGCGTGCGTTGGAGGGGACTCCCTTCCAAGTATCCTCGTATGGCGGCGCCTTCTTTGTATTGAGAGATAACACCTTGATGACCTCCCTGCCCGAGAACTTCTTCCTGCGGGAGAAGCGGAGAGAGGGCGATGGCGACGAGGAAGGCTCCGGTATCTCCCTGATGGCGGGCCGGAAGCAGCAGAAGGCTACCTCGGAGAACAAGGTCTACGAGATCGGCGACGCCTCGGGCAAGGCGGCGGACCGGGTCACGGTGACCGGTAATATCAGCGATTTCAAGACCGGCGAGCCGATGGTGGGCGTGGCCGTGTTCGTGAAGGACCCGATGATCGGGGCTACTACCGACGCTTACGGCTATTATACGCTGCGCCTCCCTCCCGGACGGCACGAGCTGTACATACAAGGCATGGGCATGAAGGACACCCGGCGGCAGATCATGCTCCATTCCGACGGCAAGCTGGATATAGAGCTGGAGGAACAGGTCTACACCTTGAAGGAGGTCACGATCTCCTCCGAGAAGATCGCCAACGTGCGGAATACGACGATGGGCGTGGAACGCCTGAAGGTGAAGGATATAAAGAATATCCCGATGGCGTTCGGCGAGGTGGATATCATGAAGGTAGTCATGTCGCTCCCCGGCGTGAAGGCGGTGGGCGAGGCCTCTAGCGGCTTTAACGTGAGGGGCGGGGCGACGGACCAGAACTTGATCCTCTTCAACGACGGGACGGTCTATAACCCGACCCACCTGTTCGGCTTCTTCTCCGTCTTCAACCCCGACGTGGTGAAGGACATGGAGCTGTACAAGAGCAGCATCCCCGCCAAGTATGGCGGACGTATCTCCTCGGTACTCGACATCAACAGCCGGGAGGGTAACAAGAAGGAGTTCAAGGGATCGGCGAGCATCGGCTTGCTGACCAGCCGCCTTACCTTGGAGGGGCCTCTCTTCTCCGAGAAGACCTCCTTTATCGTGGGTGGACGTACCACTTACTCGGACTGGATCTTGAAGAAACTCCCCGAGAAGAGCGGCTATAAGGATGGCAACGCCGGTTTTTACGACCTGAACGCCACGATCAACCATAAATTCGACGAGCGGAACAACCTCTATCTGAATGGCTACTACAGCCACGACCGTTTCCGCTTTAACGTGGATGAGCGGTATGCCTACGAGAACGCCAACGCCTCGGTGAAATGGAGGCATATCTTCTCGGATCGTTTCACGGGAGTCCTCACCGCTGGCTACGACCATTATGGCTACAATACCCGTAATACGGATAACCCGGTGAACGCTTATTCCCTCGCTTTCCGTATCGACCAGATGTACGGGAAGATGGACTTCACGCATTACCTGAGCGATAAGCATACGCTGGATTTCGGCGCCAGCTCGCTGTTTTACGACTTGGAGCCGGGGAAATACCTTCCCTATGGAGGGGAGTCGTTGGTGAAGGAGGACCGGATGGAGAAGGAGAAAGCGGTGGAGTCCGCTATCTATGTGGGCGATCGTTGGGATATCACCTCCCAACTCTCCTTGAACGTGGGGGTCCGTTATTCCATGTTTAACGTATTGGGGCCCCGTACCTATAATCTCTATGCCGACGACCAACTGCCTTCCTTGGCTACCGTGACGGGTACGGTGGATAAGACCGGGGCGTTCAAGACTTACCACGGGCCGGAGTTCCGGGTATCCGCCCGTTATGCCTTTACCGAGGACTTCTCTGTGAAGGCCGGCTTTAATACGATGCGCCAGAATATCCATAAGCTATCCAATACGACGATCATGTCGCCCACGGATACGTGGAAGTTGAGCGACGCTAACATCAAGCCGCAGACGGGTATGCAAGTGGCCGCCGGGCTATACCGGAATTTCTTGAGCAATACAATCGAGGTCTCCTTGGAGGGATATTACAAGACGATGAAGGATTACCTAGATTACCGGAACGGCGCCGAGCTGCTGATGAACCACCACATCGAGACGGACGTGCTGAGGACCGAGGGGCGTGCCTATGGCGTGGAGCTGATGGTGAAGAAAACGCAAGGGAAGTTGAACGGCTGGGTAAGCTATACCTACTCTCGCACGCAACTGCGGCAGAACGACCCGATGATCGTGAATCCCGTGAACAAGGGGGATTGGTACGCCGCCGACTTCGATAAGCCGCACGACCTGAAGTTCGTGGGCAACTATAAGTTCACGCATCGTTTCAGCTTCTCGCTGAATTGCGACTATAGCACGGGACGGCCGATCACCTTGCCGGTCTCCAAATATCATTACGGGGGCGGTGAGTTTGTCTACTATTCGGACCGTAATCAATACCGCATCCCGGACTTTTTCCGGATGGACGCCTCGTTCAACATCGAGCCGAGCCACCACCTGACGTTGCTCACGCATAGCACGATCTCTTTCGGGGTCTATAACCTGACGGGGCGAAAGAACGCCTACTCGGTGTATTATATATCGGAGAACGGGAAATTAAAGGGATATAAGATGGCGATATTCGGGGTGCCTATCCCGTTTGTCTCTTATAATATTAAATTTTAGGGGGGAGTTGAGATGAGGAAAGAAGCGAAGATAAAAGATTCTATAAAAGGCTTTCATTGGTGGCTGGGGGCTTTGCTGTTGTTATTGTCCGCCTGTGTCACGGATTACGAGCCGAAGGGCTTGGAGCAGGTACGGGATTTGTTGGTCGTGGATGGTATCATCACGAATGGCGAGACTACGATAAAGCTCCGGAGAAGCGTGGGCCTGACCGACGATTTCACGGAGGATGAGTTCGTGAATAACGCCAAGGTGGTGGTGGAGCGTGAGGATGGAGCTGTTTTCACTTGCGCTAATTCTTCCGGGAAGGGAGAGTATAAGGTGGATATGGGAGAGCTGGACCCGGGTAGCCGGTACCGGCTACATATCTCGCTGGATGGGCTGGAGTATGAGTCGGACTATCTGGGACCGGAGATAACGCCTCCGATCGACTCTCTCTCCTTGCTGAAGAAGGGGCCGGGAGAGGAGGTCCGTCTCTGTGTGTCTACGCATAATGCCCCGGATCGATCCTCTTATTTCCGCTGGATGTATAAGGAGAATTGGGAGGTGAAGGCGGAGATCTTCATGGCCGCCGAGAAAATGGGTAATACGGTCGTAATATATGATTTACTTACATCGAATAATTGGTATTATTGCTGGGGGAAGGACAGCTCGAAGGTGATCTCCCTAGGCAGTTCCGATAGGCTGACGCAGAACGTGATCGCTAACAAAAGTATCGCCTCGTATCATCCCAGCGATCGCCGTTTCTCGATGTTGTATCATGCGGAGGTGGAACAATATGCGTTGCACCGGGAGGCTTACGACTACTATTTTAATTTGCAGAAGAACATAGAGGAGTCTGGTAGCTTGTTTGCCCCTATTCCTTCGGAGATGAAAGGGAATATCCGTTGCGTGACGGACCCGGAGGTTCCGGTGATCGGTTTCGTGGAAGTAGCGACAGTGACTCGCCTCAAGCGTTTCTTTCCGGAGATAGAGAAGGTATATGAGGCCGAGGTTACGGGCTGCGCAAGCACGATCGTACAGGGATCGGAATATGATAATAATCCGGATTACGGATATGTTTCCTATAATCCGATGAATGCGGAGAGTAATACGTATGCGCTGAAACGTTGTATGGATTGCGGCCGTTTTGGTTCGAAACAGAAGCCCTCTTGGTGGCCTACCAGTCATTTATAATTTAGTTGCTATGAAGAAGTCTATGATAAAACAATGTATCTTGTCGCTCCTCTGCCTTTTATGGGCGGGGCAAACGCTTCTCGCAGGGGAATTGCGAGAGCGGGTTTACCTGCAAACGGATAAGCAATTTTATCTGTCGGGCGAGCTTGTATGGATGAAATTCATTGCCACGGATTTGGACCAACGGTTATCCGACGTGAGCAAGGTCGGGTATGTGGAGCTTCTGGATAGCGCCTCGGCGGTCGTGCAAGCCCGACTCGTGCTGGAGAAGGGGGTGGGCGATGGTTGCCTGCAGTTGCCTTCTACCTTGCCGACCGGAAACTACCGGCTGGTGGCCTATACCCGTTATATGCGGAACGAGGGGGAGGAGGTCTTCTTTGAGAAGCCGCTGGCGGTGGTGAACACCTTCGTGACGAACGAGACCCTGCTGACAGATACTTTATTGCCCGCTTACTCTTTTACGAGGCGAGAGGGCCCGGTTTCCGTATCACCGGACCGTATGACCTATGATACCCGTTCAGGGGGGGAGATCCGGATAAACGGCCTGCCCCCGGATCTACAGACCCTATCGGTCTCTATCGCCGGGATTGACTTGTATAAACCTTCCGCCCGGAGCGGTATCGTTGATTGGATACAAAGCATGCCTACTACGGGATCATCGCCTGCCGATCGTAAATTCTTGGCGGAATACGAGGGGCCGATCCTGACGGGGAAAGTGATCGATCTGTCTACGGGCGAACCTTCGTCTAAAGAGGCGGTGAGGCCTTTATTGGGCTTTTCCGGGGGTGAGATCCGTCTTTTTGGGGGGCAACTGGGCCCTGCCGGGGAGGTGACTTTCTTTACGAGACACATATCCGGGACGCACGAGATCGTGACGGTGGCTTTATCCCCTTCCTCTTCTCGCTACCGGGTGGACATCGAATCTCCTTACGCTACGCATCCGGAGAAGGAGCTTCCCGCCTTGAGATTGAATCCCGCTTGGCAAGACGAGTTGGTGAAGCGGAGCGTGGGGCTACAGGTGTTGCATGCTTACCGGTCTGATTCCTTGGTTCGGGAAAAAGCGGAGAAGCCTTGGTTCCAGTGGCAACCGGATTGGAGTTATCTTTTGGACGAGTACACCCGTTTCACGACGATGGAGGAAGTCGTTATCGAGTTTATCCCCGGCCTTCGTTTCCGTAAGATGGATGGGGTTCGCCGGCTGGCTGTCTTGACCGAGGAGCGAATCGGGTATACGATCGGTAACTCATTGGTTTTACTGGATGGTATCCCCATCGTCGATCACGAGATCATTTTTAAGTACGATCCCCTAAAAATCCGGAAGATCGATGTGTATAAAGGTAAGTACGTATTCGGTGGGCAGATATTCGACGGTATCGCCTCCTTCTCCTCTTACGAGCATAATTACCCGGGTCTGGTAGTCGATAACTCCACCCAGTTCTTTGATTATGAGGGCACGCAAGCCCAGCGCATCTTCTATATGCCCGCTTACCGGACAGAGGCCGAGAAGCGATCTCCCGTTCCGGATTTCCGCCATACCTTACTTTGGCGACCCGATATCCGGACAAACGGCGAGTCCTCTATATCCATCCCCTTTACCACCTCCGACCTGACCGGTGATTTCACCATCACCATCGAAGGCCTGACCCAAACCGGCGAGGCCCTCTACGCAACGGAACAATTTCAGGTAAAATAACGTGCGGTATGGATTATTCTATTTATCTTTGCCTTGACAAACAAATCTTACTATGGGAAACTGGAACGAAACACAGGAGAAGAAAAAGGAAACGAAGGAGAAAGATAAGGCAAGGAAAGATAAGCTTGCTGTATTCTTTTTTAATTTGGCACAAGTATCTTTTACCATATTGGTATTAGGACTTCTTATAACGTTGACTAAAGAGGAACTTTACAATAACTATTTCTTGATGTTGTTGTCTTTGTTTGGCATAGTACTTACGATTTTGTTTGCTAGGATAGGTAATAATATATTAAAATAATATTCATGGTAGCATTAGTAGGTTTTGGTATTATAACGACTATAGTGGTTGCTTTCTGGATTTATACGGAAACGAGAGCCGGAAAGAAGTGGATAAAAAATTTGTAATAAATCATACTGTTGATTTATCCTCATTCTCATCTTAAATCCGTACTTTTGGCGAAAAATCAGATTTGAAGATGAGAAGTTTCGCTAGTGACAACAATTCCGGCGTGCATCCCCGGGTAATGGATGCGATCATCAAGGCAAATGATAATCATGCGGTTGGATATGGTGATGATCCTTGGACAGAGGCCGCTACGAGTAAGATACAAGAAGTGTTCGGCAAGGATGCTTCTCCTTTTTTCGTGTTTAACGGGACGGGGGCGAACTCCGTGGCCCTGCAAGCCGTGACCCGTCCGTTTAATAGCATCCTGTGCGCCGAGACCGCTCATATCAACGTGGATGAATGTGGAGCTCCCGCACGAATGACCGGCTGCGCCATCGTCACGATCCCTACGACGGACGGTAAGCTGACACCGGAATTGATCCGTCCCCATCTGAAGAACTTCGGGGTTTGCCACCATTCGCAACCCAAGGCCGTTTATATCTCCCAAGTATCGGAATTAGGTACGATCTATACGATAGAGGAAGTGAAAGCGATCGCCGATCTCTTACATTCGTACGATATGTATCTGCATATGGACGGAGCACGCTTGGCGAACGCCTGCGCTTACCTGAATTGCACGATGCGCCAAGTGACCGTAGACGCAGGCGTGGATATCTTGAGCTTCGGAGGCACGAAAAACGGTATGATGATGGGAGAGGCCGTGGTCTCGTTCCGCCCGGAGATCACGGAGAACCTGCGATTTTACCGGAAGCAATCCGCCCAGCTAGCCTCGAAGCTACGTTATCTCTCCGCCCAGTTCATCCCTTATCTGGAAAATAACCTCTGGTTGGAGAACGCTATGAAAGCGAATATCAGCGCCGCCAAGCTAGCGGACGTGCTACGACAATACCCGGAAATTCATTTTACGCAGAAGATCGAGTCCAACCAGCTCTTCTTCACGATCCCTGCCGAGGCGTTGAGAAAGTTGCAAGATAAATATTTCTTCTATATGTGGAACGAGGAGATCAACGAGGCCCGTCTCGTTACCTCTTGGGATACTTCCGGCGAGGATATCGCTGAGTTCGAGCAGTCATTGAAAGAGATATTCGGTTAAGGTATAGATATAAAATGAATATAAACATTAGATCGAATCCTATGAGGAAATGGTTTATTTGGGCGATCGTTATGATCGGATGCTTGCCCATAAATAAGGCATTGGCACAGCAAAGCGGCGATGCCGAGCGGAATACGTTGCGTATCATGAGCTATAATATCCGCAACGGAAGGGGCATGGATGAGGTGACGGACCTCGGGCGTATAGCGGACGCTATATGTAAGGTAGCCCCCGATGTCGTCGCCGTACAGGAGGTAGATAGCGTGACCGTAAGAAGCGGCGGGATCGACGTGCTCCGGACGTTGGGAGAACGCACCCTGATGTTCCCTACCTACGCCCCGGCCATCGACTTCGATGGCGGTAAATACGGAGTAGGTATGCTGAGCAAGGAGAAGCCGGTGAGCTACCGCTATATAGCCCTTCCCGGACGGGAGGAGGAACGGGTCTTGCTATGGGTCGAGTTTGAGAGATATATCTTCTGCTGCACGCACCTTTCCTTGACACCGGAAGACCGGATGCTCTCCTTGCCGATCCTTCGGCGGGAAGCAGCTTTCGCTCATAAGCCCCTGTTTATCGCCGGGGATTGGAACGCTACGGCGCATTCCCCCTTTATCACGGAAATCAGCAAGGATTTCCAGCTATTGAGCAATCCTAAACAGGCTACCTTCCCGGCTTCCACGCCGGATAGCTGTTTGGACTATATTGCGGGTTATGTAAAGAATGGACAGCCCTTTACCCGTTTGTCCGCATGGGTTCCCGAAGAGGCGGTGGCATCGGATCATCGCCCGGTCGTAACGGAGGTTCGCTTGAAGGCCAGGCCGGAAGAGATCTTTTATGCGGCGCCCTATCTGCAAAATCCTACGGAGGGCGGCATAACGGTGATGTGGCAGACCCGTGTCCCTACGTATAGTTGGGTAGAATACGGTACGGACACGCTGAATTTGAAGAAGGCCCGCACCATCGTGGACGGTCAAGTGATATGCAACGGCTTGCATAATAAGATTCGGCTGACGGACCTACGACCGGGGCAAACCTATTACTACCGGGTATGCTCGCAGGAAATCATGCTTTACCAAGCCTATAAGAAAGAGTTTGGCGAGACGGCGGTATCCCCGTTCTACACCTTCACGCTCCCTTCCGCATCCCAAAAGGATTTCACGGCCTTGATCTTTAACGACCTGCATAAGCATATCCCGACCCTAGACGCCTTATACGGGCAAGTGCGTGATATCCCTTATGATTTCGTGGTATTTAACGGGGATTGTATAGACGATCCCGCCAATGAGAAAGAAGCTTTGTATCATTTGGCTTATTTATGCGGGAAGGTGGGCGCCAGTCATGTACCCGCTTTCTTCCTAAGAGGCAACCACGAGATACGCAACGCTTACTCGATCGGTTTGCGTGCCTTGTTTGACTATGTGGGCGATAAGACATATGGGGCGTTCAGCTGGGGAGATACCCGTTTCGTCATGCTGGATTGCGGCGAGGATAAACCGGATAGCACATGGGTGTATTATGGCCTGAACGATTTCACCGGTCTCCGGAAAGATCAAGTGAATTTCCTCTCGAAAGAATTGAACGGCAAGGAGTTTAAGCAAGCCTCGAAGCGGGTTTTATTGAACCATATCCCTATCTACGGAAACGGAGATGCCTATGAGCCTTGTCCGGAGCTTTGGGGAAGCCTGTTGGCGAAAGCCCCTTTCAACGTGAATATATCCGCCCATACGCATCAATACGCCTTCCACCCGAAAGGCTCGTTGGGAAACAACTTCCCGGTGATCGTAGGCGGGGGTTATAAGCTCGATTCGGCTACGGTGATGGTATTGCGGAAGAAAGGAGACGAGATGAGTGTACGAGTGTTGAACGCAAAAGGGGAGACCTTATTAGACTTGAAACTATAAGAGACAGGATGAATACGGATTTGATTTACGGGATCGATGACCGTCCGCCTTTGAAAGAGACGCTTTTTGCCGCCATCCAGCATCTGCTGGCTATTTTCGTGGCGATCATAACACCTCCCTTGATTATCGCCGGGGCGCTGAAACTGGATCTGGAGACGACCGGTTTCTTGGTTTCCATGGCTCTGTTTGCCTCCGGGGTATCCACATTCGTTCAATGTCGTAAATTAGGACCGGTCGGGGCGGGGCTGCTATGTATCCAAGGAACCAGCTTCTCGTTTATCGGCCCGATTATCACGGCTGGTTTGGCGGGAGGGCTTCCCCTAATTTTCGGCGTTTGTATCGCCGCCTCTCCGGTAGAGATGATCGTGAGCCGTACTTTTAAATATCTGCGCTCGGTGATTACTCCCTTGGTATCGGGTATCGTGGTGTTGCTCATCGGCTTGAGCTTGATCAAGGTAGGAGTGGTCGCTTGCGGCGGGGGGTATACGGCTATGGATAACGGTACGTTCGGTAGTTTGCGTAATGTCGGAGTAGCTGTGTGCGTCTTGTTGAGTGTCTTGTTCTTCAACCGTTGTAAGAACAAGTATTTGCGGATGAGTTCCATCGTACTGGGGTTGTGTATCGGTTACGCGATCGCTTTCGCCATGGGGATGGTGGATATGGAGGCTGTCTCCTCGCAGAGTTTGAGAGGGTTTAATATCCCGGTTCCCTTCAAATATGGATTGGATTTTAATATCTCTTCATTCGTGGCGATCGCATTGATCTATCTGATCACGGCGATCGAGGCTACGGGGGATATTACGGCCA
This sequence comes from Parabacteroides sp. D25, assembly GCF_000307475.1. Classification (NCBI taxonomy): domain Bacteria; kingdom Pseudomonadati; phylum Bacteroidota; class Bacteroidia; order Bacteroidales; family Tannerellaceae; genus Parabacteroides; species Parabacteroides sp. D25. The sequence goes on from NZ_JH976505.1 coordinate 342,444, forward strand.
ACTCGATGATATCGGGAAAATCGATCGAGGGAGAAGGGTACCTGAAGCGAGTCTCCGGCGGGGTGCTGGCGGATGGGGTGAACTCGTTTATCTCCGGTGTTTTTAACTCTTTCCCGAACTCTATCTTCGCCCAGAATAACGGGATCATCCAGCTGACGGGAGTCGCCAGCCGGTACGTGGGGTATTATATAGCGGGTATGCTGATCCTGTTGGGATTATTCCCGGTTGTCGGCGTTATCTTCTCCTTGATGCCCGATCCGGTGCTGGGAGGAGCTACCCTGCTGATGTTCGGTACGGTGGCGGCGGCAGGTATCCGTATTATCGCCGCCCAAGATATCAACCGGAAGGCCACGTTGGTGTTGGCGGTTAGTTTGTCCTTGGGGTTGGGGGTGGAGCTGATGCCGGATATTCTAGGGGCCGCTCCTCAAGTGATCCGTGGCATTTTCTCCTCCGGCATAACGACGGGTGGCTTGACGGCCATTCTGGCGAATTTATTTATACGTGTAAAAGAAGATCAAACAGAATAACAAATTATGGAATTATTGAAGCAACGCATCTTGCAAGACGGCCGCTGTTATCCCGGCGGTATCCTTAAAGTGGATAGTTTTATCAACCATCAAATGGACCCGATGTTGATGTATAAGATCGCCGAGGAATTTATCCGTCGTTTTCAAGATCGTAAGATAAACAAGATCGTGACCATCGAGGCGAGCGGTATCGCCCCGGCCATTATGGTGGGTTATATCATGCAGTTGCCGGTGGTCTTCGTAAAGAAGAAGAAACCGAAGACGATGGAGAACATGCTCTCTACCGTGGTCCATTCCTTCACGAAGGATCGTGACTATACGGTATGTATCAGCAATAACTTCTTGACTCCGGAGGATCATATCCTGTTTATCGATGATTTCTTGGCTTACGGAAACGCCGCCATGGGAATGGTCGAGTTGGCGGAGCAATCGGGAGCCGTGATCGAGGGTATGGGTTTTATTATAGAGAAGGCGTTTCAAGATGGCGGGAACCTGCTGCGTGAAAAGGGCATACGTGTGGAGAGCCTCGCCATTATCGATAATCTGGATGATTGTAAGATAACGGTTCGTTAATAGAAAAGATATGGATGAGAGAATAAAAGAAAAGTTGATTAACCGTGCGAAGACGAATCCTTATGTGAATTTTCTGGGGATCGACTTCACGGTTATCGAGGAAGGTCGTGTGGAGGCGCATATGCCCTTGCATGACGAGCAGAGACAATATAGCGGCGTGACGCATGGGGGTGTCTTGGCTGCTTTGGCGGATACGATCGCCGGTTTCGCCGCCTATACGATGACCCCGCTGGAGAAAGACGTGCTGACGGCAGAGTTGAAAATGTCTTTCTTACGGGCCGCTTGGGGCAATGAGCTGATCGCCAAGGGTACCGTGATCAAGGCGGGACGGAATATACATTTTTGTGAGTGCGAGATTTATTGCGACGATAAGTTGGTGAGCAAATCTTCCGGCACCTTCTGTGTGGTCCATCCCCAAGTATAGAAAAGATGTTACTTATTTATCAATATCATGAAGACTTCAAATGTAAAAAGAATCCTTTGCGGCTGCCTGTTGTTCGCCGCTACGTGGCCGGCATTCAGCCAGCCTGCCACGAATCCCCGCCTGATCATCCGTGCGGATGACATGGGGTCGTTCCGTTCCGCCAATATAGCGTGTATGGAAGGGTATAAGAATGGGGTGGAGACCTGTATAGAGGTTATGGTTGTCACCTCGTGGTTCCCCGAGGCCGCCCGGCTGTTGAGGGAGAACCCGGGGATAGATGTCGGGCTTCACCTGACGCTGACCAGCGAATGGGATAACGTGAAATGGCGTCCGCTGACGCATTGTCCCAGCTTGACCGATAGCAATGGCTATTTCTTGCCGATGATGTCTCCGAATCCCGCCTACCCGGGTCTGGCCATTCTGGAGAATACATGGAGCTTGGCCGAGATCGAGCAGGAGGCCCGGGCCCAGATAGAGATGGCCTTGAAGAACATTCCCCAGATCAGCCATATCTCCGGCCATATGGGATCGACCGGTTTCGATCCGGAGGTGGTGAAGCTGATGCGCCGCTTGTCCGAGGAATATCATCTGCCGGTCGTGGATCGGGTAGAGGCGATGCAGGAATACGATTTCACCTATTCCGGATATGATGGAGCCTCCAAGACTCCGGCCGAGAAGGAGGCCAGTTTCATCCGGATGTTGGATAAGTTGGAACCCGGTAAACGCTATATGTTCTTGGATCACCCTGCCTTGGATAACGAGGAGATGAAAACCGTCGGGCATATCGGCTACGAGAACGTGGCGATGGACCGTCAAGGCGTGACCGATCTTTTTACCAGTCCGAAGGTGAAGCAAGCCTTGAAGGATAAGAACATAGACTTGATCAGTTATAACGATCTGACCAAGGAGCTTCCTCGTGCGGAAGCCTCGAAAACCTTGGATAAGGCGTTCGGCAATTATCTGCGGGCGGTGAAAAAGGCGGATCAAGACTTGCATAGTATCATGATCCTCCAGCATGGAAAGGTCGTAAAGGAACAATGGCTGGGTGAGGGCGACCGCCATACGCCGCACGTCTTGAACTCCGTCAGCAAGACCTTTACGGCTACGGCTATCGGTTTCGCCGTCGCGGAGGGTAAATTGAAGGTCACGGACAAGGTGATCTCCTTCTTCCCCGACCAATTACCGGCCGAGGTAAGCCCTTACTTGAAAGAGCTGGAGATACGTCACCTATTGACCATGTCCTCCGGCCATGATGTCGATCCCACCGCTTTAGTACGGCAGAAGGGGAACGAGAAGGCCGATTGGGCAAAGCTCTTCCTCTCGGCGCCGTTGGTACATAAACCGGGAACCTATTTCGTATACAACAGCCTCGGCACGTATATGCTTTCCGCTATCATCCAGAAGGTGACGGGGGAGAAGGTGATCAATTATCTCTATCCACGCCTGTTCCGTCCGCTGGGTATCGTCGGCGCTACTTGGGAAGAGAGTCCCCAAGGCATCAATTGCGGCGGTTGGGGTTTGTATCTCAAGACCGAGGATCTAGCGAAAATGGGTCAGTTTTTCCTGCAAAAGGGAAAATGGAACGATAAGCAATTGCTTCCCGAAAGCTGGATAGAGGAAGCCACCACCTCCAAAATAGCCTCTTTGCCCGCCGGTATGAGACCGGAGAACTTGAAGATGAAGCCGAAAGATAGCGACTGGTTACAAGGCTACGGTTACCAGATGTGGCGTTGCCGCCATAACGCCGTTCGTGCCGATGGAGCCAATGGACAATACATTATTATATTGCCCGAGCAAGGTGCGGTAATCGCCATGACGGCGAATATCGGCGATATGCAGGCCGAGATCGACTTGATATGGAAATATATCTTGCCTGCCTTGAGATAGGAACTGTAGGACCTACGTCCGGGAAACCAATAAGAGACCCCGGACGTAAGCCTATGACTTGTTGGGCGTAAGCGAATGGTTTACGGTACGTAAGTCAATGGATTGCGGGAAAAACTCAATGATTTCCACCCCGTAAACCATTGGGTTACGAAAAAAGAAAAGCCTTCTGGTCACAGACCGGAAGGCTTTTCTTAGTTGCGGAGGCAAGACTCGAACTTACGACCTTTGGGTTATGAGCCCAACGAGCTACCACTGCTCCACTCCGCGATATAGTTGCTATCATTTCTTGATTGCGAGTGCAAAGGTAGGGATATTTTCTTACAAAACAAATTTATTGCAAGTTTTTTTTAATATACTTGGTAGATACGATCTTTTTTAAGTACTTTGCGCACAGTTTTAATCAAAATGTGCAATACAATGCCGATGACAGTTTCTAAAACACGTGACATGTTGGTGGATGTGGCCAGACAATTGTTTGCCCGCATGGGGGTTGATAACACGACGATGAACGATATTGCACAGGCATCTCGTAAGGGGAGACGTACGCTTTATACGTATTTCAAAAGCAAGAACGAGATCTATTTGGCGGTAGTGGAGTCGGAGCTGGACCAGCTTCATAAGATGCTGGTGGACGTGGCCAGCAAGGATCTGCCGGCGGACGAGAAGCTGCTGACGTTTATCTATAGCCGCTTGGACGCTGTAAAGGCGTTGGTGTTTCGGAACGGTACGTTGCGGGCTACCTTCTTCCGTGATATATGGCGGGTGGAGAAGGTACGTAAGAGCTTCGACCTTCGGGAAGTGGAGATCATAAAGGGAATATTGGACGATGGCGTGAAGGAGGGTATATTCAGCATGCCGGACACGGACATTACCGCCCTCGTGCTCCATCATGCCTTGAAAGGGCTGGAGGTGCCCTATATCCGGGGGATCATGGGTGATAATATCAGCCAGCGGATTAAACGTAGAGACAATGTGATGAATTTAATATTCAACGGAATAAAGATTAAGTAAATCAAAGACACTAAGGAATGTTTATTAATGCGACAGGGTTTTATGTGCCTGAAGAACGGGTAGATAACCAACATTTTCTTGAATTGAGCGGGTTGACAAGTGAGTGGATTGAGCAACGGACGGGAATTCATACCCGCTCGAAAGCGAAAGAGGGGGAGAATATCAATACCATGAGCCTTGAGGCCGTGAAGGACGCTCTTCCCAAATTGCCTTACGATATCACGGAGGTAGACTTGATCGTCTCCGCTTCGTATTCTCCTTATGATACGGTTGCGACGGCCGCGCATACGGTTCAACATGAGTATACTATCGCTGACGCGAAAGCTTTATATCTATCCTCGGCTTGTTCTTCTTTCTTGAACGCCTTGGAGGTTGTGGAGGGATATTTCGCCATGGGGAAGGCTTCCAAGGCTTTGGTGCTTTCCGCTGATAAGAACTCCGCTTATTATAATGAGACAGACCCGAAGGCGGGCCATTTATGGGGTGATGCCGCCGCCGCTTTCTTTATCTCCAAGGAGCGGATCGGTGAGGGCGACGCTGAGATCGTAGAGGTCTACACGCAAGGTCTCGGCCATTTGTCGAAAGCGATGGAGGCGGTTCACTTGCGTCCTCGTGACGGCGGTATCTTGATGCCGGAGGGGCGTGACGTATTTATCCAAGCTTGTACCTATATGCCTAAGAATGTCCTTCATTTGTTGGAGAAGAACGGTTATACGCTGGATAACCTTACTTATTTCATCGGCCATCAGGCGAATATGCGTATCATGGCGAATATCGCCAAGCAATTGAACTTGCCGGACGAGAAATTTTTGCACAATATCGAGGAGCTGGGAAATACGGGTTCCGTAAGCTCGGCCTTGGTATATGCCCAGAACGATAAGAATTTCAAGAAAGACGACTTGATCGCTATCACGGTATTCGGCGGTGGCTATTCGACGGGAGCTTGCTTGATTAAACATTGATATTAAAAAATTTGAGTAATATGAAACTATTAGAAGGTAAAGTGGCTGTCGTAACAGGTGCCGCTCGTGGTATTGGTAAGGCTATCGCCTTGAAGTTCGCCCAAGAGGGCGCTAACATCGCTTTCACGGATCTAGTGATCGATGAGAATGGCTTGGCTACACAGGCCGAGATCGAGGCCTTGGGCGTGAAGGCGAAAGGATACGCTTCTAACGCCGCTAACTTTGAAGAGACTCATAACGTGGTGGCCGAGATCGTGAAGGATTTCGGACGTATCGATATCTTGGTGAACAATGCCGGTATCACGAAAGACGGCTTGATGATGCGTATGAGCGAGGGACAATGGGACGCTGTGTTGAACGTGAACTTGAAGTCCGCTTTCAACTTTATCCATGCTTGTACCCCGGTCATGATGAAGCAACGTGCGGGTAGCATTATCAATATGTCTTCTGTCGTAGGTGTTCATGGCAACGCCGGACAAGCGAACTACTCCGCTTCCAAGGCCGGTATGATCGGCTTGGCTAAGTCTGTCGCTCAGGAGTTGGGTTCTCGTGGCATCCGCGCGAACGCTATCGCCCCGGGATTCATCATCACGGATATGACCGCTCAGCTGTCTGACGAGGTACGTGCCGAGTGGTGCAAGAAGATTCCTTTGCGCCGTGGTGGTACGGTGGAGGATGTGGCTAATATCGCTACCTTCTTGGCTTCGGATATGTCTTCTTATGTATCCGGACAGGTTATTCAGGTTGACGGCGGTATGAACATGTAATATGGAGGTTATTTACGAGGATAATCATATTATAGCGGTAGATAAGACCTGCCGTGAGATCGTGCAAGGCGACAAGACGGGCGATAAGCCTCTCTCGGAGATGCTGAAGGCATGGCTGAAGGAGAAGTATTGCAAGCCCGGTAACGTCTTTGTCGGTGTCACGCACCGTCTGGATCGTCCGGTGAGCGGGGTCGTGATTTTCGCCAAGACGAGCAAGGCCCTTTCTCGCTTGAACGAGATGTTTCGTGTTGGTGAGGTGCGCAAGACGTATTGGGCGATCGTCAAGAACCGTCCCCCGCAGGATGAGGGTGAGTTGGTGGATTGGCTGGTGCGGAACGAGAAGCAAAACAAGAGTTACGCTTACGATACCGAGCGGCCGAATGCCAAGAAAGCCATCCTGCGTTATAAATTGATCGCCCATTCGGATAATTATTATCTGTTGGAGATCGATTTGAAGACGGGGCGGCACCATCAGATCCGCTGTCAGTTGGCGAAGATGGGATGTCCGATCAAGGGGGATCTGAAATATGGTTTCGATCGTTCCAATAAGGATGGAGGCATTAGCTTGCACGCACGTAGCGCAGAGTTTATCCATCCGGTTTCAAAAGAGAACGTGCGAATTGTCGCTCCCGTGCCGGATGATAATTTGTGGAAAGCGTTGTCGGTTGACCGATAATAATTGATATTGATAAAGATCTGATATATGTGGAATCCTTTCGGATGGAGAAAACGTTTCATTCGAAAGGATTTTGTTTTTAAAGTGTAGACTTACCCAGTAGGTGTGGATTTATTCCCCGGTTGGATACACCCTAATTTTAGTATAAATGTTAACATAAACGCTATACGATTTGTTATTAAGTGAAGTAATGTTAATTATCGGTCTCCTCGAGAAAAATGGAATGATTCTTTCTTTCTTTACATAACAAATGTGACATAAGTAATTTATATAGGTAGAATGAGCAGGAAAAGATTGGCAAAAGTACAGGTTATCTTGATAGCCCTTGTAGTAGCGATGACGGGTTGCCGCCATAAGGAAGAGCAGCAATTGCCCATCGTGATCGTAGACAAACCCTCAAAAGAAGACGTGCAGATTTATGGCGAGTACGTGGGACGTATCCGTGCCGCCAGCTTTGTCGAGGTACATGCCCGTGTGGAGGGATTCCTAGAGAAAATGTTGTTTGAGGAAGGTAAACGGGTGAAGCAGAATGAGCCCCTGTTTATGATTAATCCCGATAAATATCGTGCTAGAGTAGAGAAAGCGAAAGCCCAACTGAAGAAAAGCCAAGCCCAAGCGGCCAAGGCCCGGCGTGATGTGGAACGCCTGAAACCGTTGTACGAGCAACACGCCGCCAGCCAACTGGATTTGGATAACGCCACAGCCGCCCTGGAAGATGCCGAGGCGAATATCGCCATGAGCAAGGCGGATCTAGACCAAGCGGAGATGGAGTTGAGCTATACGGTGGTGACCTCGCCGCTGTCTGGGTATATCAGTGAGCGTTTCGTGGATGTGGGTGCTTTGGTGGGCCCGGGTGTCAATTCGAAATTGGCGGCTGTTGTGAAAAGTGACACGGTATTGGTCGATTTTAAGATGACCGCCTTGGATTACCTGCGTGCCGAGCGTCGTAACGTGAAGTTTGGCGAGCAGGATACGACCCGTTCTTGGCAGCCTACCGTGACGGTTACCTTGGCGGACGACTCGGAATACCCGGTAAAAGGTATCGTGGACTTCGCCGACCCGCTGGTGGACCCGAAGACCGGTACGTTTGGCGTTCGTGCGGAACTATCCAACCCGAACCAGAAATTATTGCCCGGACAGTTCACGAAGGTGAAGCTCCTGCTGGATGTCCGCGAGCGTTCGATCGTCGTTCCCCGGAAAGCCCTCTCGATCGAGAAAGGAGGTGCATTCATCTATATCATCCGTAGGGACGATATCGCCGAGAAGCGTTTCGTGCAGACCGGCCCGGAGATCGGCAACAAGGTCGTGATCGAACGGGGCTTGGGCGAGAACGAGCGAGTAGTGGTAGAAGGTTATCATAAATTGGTGCCGGGCGTGAAGGTACATGCGGTAGAGGCCGGCGACGAGAAGGCTATCCAAGCGCTTAGAGAGGAGGAAGAACAATGAAACCGGGATTCTTTATAGACCGTCCTGTCTTTTCGACCGTCTTATCGATACTGATCGTGATTGTCGGAATCATCGGACTGGCATTGTTGCCTGTGGACCAGTATCCGCAGATTACGCCCCCTGTAGTGAAGATCAGCGCCACGTATCCGGGAGCGAGCGCCTTGACGGTGTCTCAAGCGGTCGCTACCCCGATCGAGCAGGAGCTGAACGGTACGCCGGGTATGATCTATATGCAAAGTAGTAGCTCGAACTCGGGTAGCTTGAATATTACGGTGACTTTCGATGTATCCGCCGATGCGGACTTGGCGGCTGTCGAGATCCAGAACCGTGTGAAACTGGCCGAGAGCCGTTTGCCCGCCGAGGTGATCCAAAATGGTATCACGATCGAGAAGCAGGCTCCTAGCCAGCTGATGACCTTGAGCTTGATGTCCGACGATCCGAAGTTCGATGAGATCTATCTGAGTAATTTTGCCACGATCAACGTGTTGGACGTATTGCGCCGTATCCCGGGCGTAGGTCGTGTATCGAATATCGGTAGCCGTTATTACGGTATGCAGATCTGGGTATATCCGGATCGGTTGGCCAACATGGGATTGACGGTAAGTGATTTGCAAGATGCCTTGAAAGACCAGAACCGGGAGTCGGCGGCGGGCGAGCTGGGTAAGCAGCCCGTGCTGGATGTGGATGTCACCTTGCCTATCACGGCCCCGGGACGTTTGTCTACCGTGAAGGAGTTCGAGGATATCGTGGTGCGAGCAAACCCGGATGGCTCGATCGTCCGGATGAGCGACGTGGCCCGGGTATCGCTGGAGGCTTCCTCTTATTCTACGGAGAGTGGGATCAATGGGAAGAACGCCGCTATCTTGGGTATCTATATGTTGCCGGGGGCGAACGCTCTGGAGGTCGCCACGAAGGTGAAAGAGGCGATGAAGGATATCAGCAAGAACTTCCCGGAAGGCTTGGAGTATAATTTCCCGTTCGATATGACGGAGTATATCTCACAATCCGTGCACGAGGTGTATAAGACCTTGTTCGAGGCCCTTTTCTTGGTCGTTCTCGTAGTGTTCCTCTCGTTACAGAATTGGCGTGCGGCTTTGATCCCGACGATCGCCGTCCCGATCTCCTTGATCGGTACGTTCGGTTTCATGTTGATCTTCGGTTTCTCGTTGAATATGCTAACCTTGCTGGGATTGATCTTGGCGATCGGTATCGTGGTGGACGACGCTATCGTGGTGGTGGAGAACGTGGAGCGTATCATGGCCGAGGAGCGTGTGACTGCCCGTGAGGCTACGCATAAGGCGATGCGGGAATTGTCTGGTGCTTTGATCGCTACCTCCATGGTATTGGCTGCCGTGTTCGTGCCGGTGAGTTTCTTGGGGGGTATCACGGGGCAGCTGTACCGTCAGTTCTCTGTTACGATCGTGGTTTCCGTGCTGTTGTCCACGGTAGTGGCCTTGACGTTGAGCCCGGCGATGTGCGCCATCATCTTGCGTCCGTCTCATAAGAAGAAAGCGTTTATTTTCCGTAAGATCAATCTGTGGTTGGCGAAAGGAAATAAGAAATATACGAAGTTGTTGCGTATCTCTATCGCTAATCCCCGCCGTATCTTGGCAGGGTTCGGGATGGTACTGGTGGCCATCTTTGTCTTGAACCGGATGTTGCCTACCAGCTTTATCCCGGAGGAGGATCAAGGGTTCTTCACTGTAGAGCTGGAGATGCCCGAGGGTACTACCTTGGAACGTACACGTGCCGTAACCGACCGTGCGATCGAGTTCCTCGACCATCATCCGGCCGTGGCCTACGTACAGAATGTAACGGGTAGCAGTCCCCGTGTCGGTACGAACCAAGGGCGTGCCACGCTGACGGTGATCTTGAAACCGTGGGAAGAGCGTAAATCCTCCGGCATGAAGGTAGAGGACGTGATGGCCGATGCCCGCCGGGAATTCTACTATTACCCCGAGGCTAAGTCGTATGTGAACCGTCCACCGGTAATCCCGGGTTTGGGTGAGAGCGGTGGCTTGGAGATGCAGTTGGAGGCTAAGGGAGACGCTAGCTGGGATAATCTGGTAAGTGCCACGGATACTTTCCTGTATTACGCTTCGCAAGCGCCTGAGCTTCAAGGTGTGTCTTCCGCCATGCAGAGCGAGATCCCGCAGTTGTATTTCGACGTGGACCGTGATCAGGCGAAGTTCCTCGGCATCCCGTTGTCTGATATCTTCTCGACCATGAAGGCTTATCTAGGCTCCGTGTACGTGAACGACTTCAATATGTTCAACCGTATTTACCGTGTATATATCCAAGCGGAGGCGCCTTATCGGGCCACCCGGGATAATCTGGATTTGTTCTTCGTCCGCAGTAAGGATGGGGCGATGGTTCCATTGACTGCCTTGGGCACGACCCAATATACGACCGGTCCGGGAACGATCAAGCGTTTCAATATGTTCACCACGGCCTCGATCAACGCCGTAGCCGCTCCGGGATATAGTACGGGTGAGGCGATGGCTGCGATGGAACGGATCGCTAGGGAGCATCTGCCCGAGAATATCGGTCTGGAGTGGAGCGGTCTTTCCTATCAAGAGAAACAGGCCGGTGGGCAGACTGGTTTTGTCTTGGCGTTGGTCTTCTTGTTTGTCTTCTTGTTCTTGGCGGCTCAGTATGAGAGCTGGATCGTGCCGATCGCCGTATTGCTTTCCTTGCCGGTAGCTACGCTGGGCGCCTACTTGGGCATCTGGGCGACAGGGTTGGAGAACGATATTTATTATCAGATCGGTCTGGTAACCTTGATCGGTTTGGCGGCGAAGAACGCTATCTTGATCGTTGAGTTCGCCAAGGTACAGGTGGATAACGGGGTAGATGTGGTGAGAGCCGCTATCCATGCCGCCCAGATGCGTTTCCGCCCGATCTTGATGACCTCGTTGGCCTTCGTGTTGGGTATGCTTCCGATGGTGTTAGCCAGCGGACCGGGCTCAGCTTCCCGCCATAGTATCGGTACGGGCGTGTTCTTCGGTATGCTGGTGGCGATTACGGTAGGTATCGTGTTGGTTCCCTTCTTCTTTGTTTTGATCTATAAGATAAAGGGAAAGATGCGTATGGAACGTATCGCTCAAAAGAAAGAAGTGGTAACCTCTATTTTAAAGAGACACAAAAACGGAAAATTATGATGACAAAGAATTTCTATATAGCCGCTTTCGTCGTTTCTATGCTGGCGTTCTCTTCCTGCAAGATCGGAAAGCGGTACGTACGTCCGGAGTTGAACCTGCCGGACCGGATCGAGGCTTATACGGATACGACCGATACGGCATCCGTGGAGAATATCCCATGGGAGAGCCTTTACGCCGATGAGGCCTTGAAGGATCTGATCAGAAAGGCGCTGGATAATAATAAGGATATGAAGATCGCCGCCGCCAAGGTGAAGGAGATGATCGCCGCCAAGCGGATCTCTTTCGCGAGTATGCTGCCGGAGGTGGGAGCGAATGTCTATGCGCAAAAGGAACGCTTGAATTATGGAGGGGATAACCCAAAGCCCGATCCAGAATTTGGGGCGAAGCTGACTTTGTCTTGGGAATTAGATTTATGGGGCAACCTTCGCTGGGCGAATGAGGCAGCCATCGCTTCCTATATGGAGACCGTGGAAGGACAACGTGCCTTGCGATTGACCATCATCGCCGAGGTTGCCGCCAATTATTATCAACTTTGCGCCTTGGACCAAGAGTTGTCGATCGTACAGCAAACTTTGGACGCACGCCGTGAGGGTGTTCGCTTGGCGAAGCTTCGCTATGAGGGCGGACTTACTTCCGAGACGGCTTACAACCAAGCCCAAGTGGAGTTGGCCCGTACCGAGACCTTGATCCCCTCGCTGGAGCGTCAGATCAAGATCAAGGAAAGCGACCTCAGCATGTTGTTGGGCGAGTATACGGATGATATCCCCCGTGGTCTTTCCTTGAGCGACCAGCACTTGCCGGATGCCTTACCGATCGGCTTACCGTCTTCTTTGCTGGAGCGCCGACCGGACATGCGTCAAGCGGAGTTTAAGCTTCGGGCGGCGAACGCTCAGGTAGGTGTGGCGCAAACGGACTTATTCCCGAAGATCCGTTTGACAAGTAATTACGGTTTCGAGAGCGATGAGTTAAGCAGCATCTTGAAGAGTCCGGCTGGTTTTATCGCCGGAAGCCTGTTGCAGCCGATCTTCGCCATGGGGAAGAACAAGGCGAAAGTGAAAGCGGCGAAGGCTCGTTACGAGCAAGAGGTCTATAGTTATGAAAAGAGCGTATTAGGCGCTTTCAAGGAGGTGAACAACGCTATCGTGACCGTCCGCAAGGTGAAGGAGATCCGTGCTTCCCGCATGAATCTGGAAGCCTCCGCCAGTAAATATCTGGAACTCGCCCAACTGCAATACATCAACGGTGTCATCAGCTACATGGACGTATTGGATGCCCAGCGTGGTTTGCTGGACGCCCAGATCGGTTTGAACAATGCCGTGCTGGATGAGTTGCTGTCGGTGGTATACCTGTATAAGGCTTTAGGGGGAGGGTTTTGATAGCGCACCCTCCTCATAGAGGAAACTATCTCAATGGAATATGCCCCGTAAATCAATGGAATCTACTTCGTGTTCCATTGATTTACGGGGCATATTCCATTTACTTTCTGATTGTGTATCCGAGTATGTCCTATATAACGACGAGATAGCCGCACAGGTATGCATGAGGAGGATAACCCGGTGATCATGGTGGCGAAGTATAAGCGATAATGAGAAAATTCTCATTATCTTTGCGCTCATATAAAATCAGAGATAGAAAATGCCATTAAATTTACAAAAGAACTTACCGGCTATCGAGCTGCTGAAGAAGGAACATATCTTCGTGATGGATTCCTTGCGTGCGTCGGAGCAGGATATCCGCCCCCTTCGGGTAGTCGTATTGAATTTGATGCCCCTTAAGATAACGACCGAGACGGACTTGGTTCGCCTCCTCAGTAATACACCCCTGCAAGTGGAACTTGATTTCATGAAGATCAAGGGACATACGCCGAAGAATACGCCCATCGAGCATATGCAAGAATTTTATAAGGATTTCGATGAGATGGCGGATGATTTCTACGACGGGATGATCGTGACGGGCGCTCCCGTGGAGCAGATGCCTTTCGAGGAAGTTAGTTATTGGGAGGAGATCACGCAGATATTCGATTGGGCCCGTACGCACGTTACCTCCACGCTCTATATCTGCTGGGCGGCGCAAGCGGGGCTATACCATTTCTATGGGGTGCCTAAATATGATTTGCCGGCCAAGATGTTCGGTGTCTTCCGTCATTCGCTCCGGGAACCGTTTGTTCCGATCTTCCGGGGGTTCGATGACGAGTTCTTCGTGCCTCATAGCCGTCATACCGAGATTCGCCGGGAGGATATCATGAAGGTGCCCGAGCTCACCTTATTGTCCGAGAGCGAGGAATCCGGCGTCTATATGGCGATGGCTCGTGGCGGACGGGAATTCTTCATCACCGGCCATTCCGAGTATTCGCCCTATACGCTGAATGATGAGTATATGCGTGATTTGGGGAAGGGATTGCCCATCAACAAGCCTCGTAATTATTACCGGAATAACGATCCGGCGCAAGGTCCGGTGGTACGTTGGCGGGGGCACGCGAACCTGCTGTTCACCAATTGGCTGAACTACTACGTATACCAAGAGACCCCGTTCCGCCGGGAAGATATTAAAAAACTAGGAAGCTTGTAAATGAGAAAAGAACCCCGTTCGATAGAACTGTTATCTCCCGCTAAGGATCTGATTTGCGGCAGGGAGGCGATTAACCATGGTGCCGATGCCGTGTATATCGGTGCCCCGAAGTTCGGAGCCCGTGCCGCTGCCGGTAATACGCTGGACGATATACGGCAGCTTTGCGATTACGCCCATCTCTATTCGGCTCGTATTTACGTGGCCTTGAACACTATCTTGAAAGAAGAGGAGCTGGCAGAGGCCGAGCAAATGATCTGGCAGCTTTACGAGGCCGGGGCAGATGCCTTGATCGTTCAAGACATGGGTATCACCCAGTTGAACCTTCCGCCCATCCCCTTGCACGCCAGTACGCAAACGGATAACCGTACGCCGGAGAAGGTGAGATTCCTGCAAGAGGTAGGTTTCACGCAAGTCGTATTGGCGAGGGAGCTATCGCTGAACCAGATACGGGAGATCGCCGAGCAGACGACCGTACCTCTGGAGGTCTTCGTGCACGGGGCGCTGTGCGTAAGCTATAGCGGCCAGTGTTACCTGAGCGCCGCCTTGAGCGGACGAAGCGCCAACCGGGGGGAATGCGCCCAGTATTGCCGCCTGCCTTATAGCTTGATCGATGCGGATGGGAAGGAGATCGTATCGGGTAAACATCTCCTATCCTTGAAAGATATGAACCGAGGGGAATACTTAGAGGAGCTGTTGGATGCCGGTGTCTCTTCCTTGAAGATCGAGGGTCGTTTGAAGGATGTATCTTACGTGAAAAACGTAACGGCTTGGTATCGGAAGAAACTGGACGCTATCTTGGCTCGTCGGCCGGAATACCGTCGTGCCTCGGCCGGGCATAGCACTTACACATTCCAGCCTGTGGCGGAGAAAAGCTTCAACCGGGGTTTCACGCCTTTCTTATGGAAGGAGCGCACGAAGGATATCACCAGCTTTGATACGCCTAAGTCCTTGGGTGAACCGGTGGGTACGGTGAAGGAACTGAAAGGAAACTCTTTCACGATCGCCGGACTGAAACAATTGAATAACGGAGACGGGCTTACCTTCTTCAACGAGAAAGGGGAGTTGGAGGGTTTCCGGGTAAACCGTGTGGAGGCGAACCGGATCTTTACGCTGGATCGCCCGGCGATCCGTCCGAAGATGCCTTTGTACCGGAATTTCGATCAAGAGTTTGATAAACTGCTATCCAAGCCATCCGCCGAGCGGAAACTCTCTGTCCGGATGGAATTTCAAGATAACGCCTTTGGCTTCACGTTAAGTATGGCGGACGAGACAGGAGCCCGTATCATGCTCACCAAGCCGTTCGAGAAAGAACCGGCCCGGAGGGAGCAGGCGGAGAATATCCGTACCCAGCTCTCTAAGTTGGGGAACACGCCTTTCGAGGCGGAGGAAGTTGCCGTGGCGATGTCCGATAACTGGTTTGTCCCTTCTTCTTTATTGGCCGAGATGCGTAGGCTAGGGGTGGAGAGGCTTATCTCTACCCGGCGGATTCGTTACCGCAGGGAAGAGGCTCGTCCGTTTAAGCCGTGTGTAGGCGAGACTCCGGAAGCCCCTTTCCCCGAGAAGTGCCTGACCTATTTAGGGAATGTATCCAATAGCAAGGCTGGTGCCTTTTATAAGGCGCATGGCGTGACTGCCGTGGAAGACGCTTTCGAGTTGTCTCCCCGGAAGGATGTCCCTTTGATGTTCACGAAACATTGCCTGCGGTACAGTATGGGATGGTGCCCTACTTACCAGAAGCAGAAGTCTCCCTATAAGGAGCCTTACTTCCTGCGCTATAAGGAAACGCTCTTGCGTTTGCGCTTCGACTGCAAGAATTGCCAGATGTTGGTCTATGCGGAGGAATAACCGGCTTTGTAACTACTTAATCCGATAAATAAAACAGATATGAAACGACAAATTTTCTCGCTGTTCCTGCTCTTGCTCACGTTGGTAGCTTGTGGGGATAAGCCTTTGGACCCGAATAAACCCGTATATGTGAAAATCAAGACGACGATGGGAGACGTCACCGTCCTGCTATACGACGATACGCCTCTTCACCGGGATAACTTCATCAAGCTTTGCCAGTCGAACGAGTATGAGGGTATGCTTTTCCACCGTGTTATCAAGGAGTTTGTCGTGCAAGGTGGTGATCCGGAGAGTAAAGCGCATGAGCCGGGTGCCTTGTATGGGGATGGCGATGGTGGTTATACCGTTCCCGCTGAGATATTACCTAATCATTTTAATAAGAAAGGCGCTTTGATCGACGCGAAAGAGATCGATGCCGTGAATCCGGAACGTGCTTCCGCCGGTACGCAGTTCTGTTTTGTGCAAGGGAAAGTCTTGGACGACAAGGAGCTTGCGGAGAAAGAGGCTCGTATCAACGAGATCCGCCGCAACTGGTTGTACTATAAATTCCGGGATGAGCTGAAAAAGCAAGATCCTTCCTTGGCCGCCGATTCCTTGGAGAATGAGTTACATGCCCGTGCGTCCATCTTGGTGGAAGATACGTTGGCGGTATTAGGCCCGGTAGTGATCCCGGCCGAACGGCGTGAGATTTATAAGACAATCGGTGGCGTTCCGCATCTGGATGGCTCGGTAACGATCTTTGGCGAGGTAGTGGAAGGCTTCGATATCGTAGAGAAGATCTCCGTGGTAAAGACGGATAAGAACGATCGTCCTTTACACGACGTGATGATTAAATCGACGAAGGTTTTCCAGAAATAATAACAATGCCTATTATAAGGAGGTAACGATGCCCATTGTAAGCTCCTTATAATGGGCATCGTAAGGTCTTTACAATGGGCATTGTTAAAACCATCGGATAGCTCTTGTTATACGAGGCTGATCGCTAGCTTGTTATACTAAAAGTATCATCAATCATATTTGGCTCTCGAGCCATTCCAGATACTTCTTTACTCCCTCCGTATCTTCCGCCTCGGGGCTCCAAGGCGCTAGGTTCTCCGGTGCTAGCGGTGCGAACGGCCCTTGCTTTATCTCATAAATAACCGATCCGGATTCCAGTACCAGAAGCCCGTGCCATATCCCTGCCTTGATCTCCGCTCCATAAGCGCCTTCCTTTGGATTCAGTATCGTTTTCTCCGTGATATTCCCTTCCTCGTCAAACAAGAATACCGCTACCTTCCCACGCAGCAGCAAGAATATCTCGTCTTTCGCCGGATTTAAATGCCGGTGCGGACGCAAATACGTACCGGGCTCCATGGCATTCAGTAACCGATTGATCGGATCATCCAATTTCTCATGGAAATTATAGTTCATTCGCAGGCGGGGAGACTGCAAGGCTTTGGCCTGGGTCTCGTCGAGTAATTGTTCGTTGATTATCTTCATCTCTGTATCTTATTGTATTTCTGAGCTACGAATATACGAAATATTTATTGGTCAATGCTTGATATTTAGTATATTTGTTGTAATCTGAAGTATCTTATTTGATTATCAACGCTTTGTAGAAAACTCGCATAAGAACGGGCAACGGATAAGAAAATTCCAAGCTGTTTAGAATCACTATATTCCTCATGCTTTCAAATAACTCTTTTTTCTTGATGCAAAGGTAGCATTTTTTCGTGATTGCCGGTAATTTTCGGGCATAAAATATCACGGTCATTTCAAGAAACATATACAGCGGACATGACAGCCATACCGTAGCCGAATCCCCGTAACTCACAGGCAAAGGTAACCCGTGTCCTGTTCGTACAAGCAAGGTCAAGCCCTCCGGGTGTCGTGGAAAAATCATCCTCGCCCGGAGGGCTTGCGGTATTTTTCCCGCCAACCTTGCATGTACGGGACACGACCTTTTATGGCCTGTAGTTACGGGAACTCCGGCCCCGAAAAGCCGGATCACTAAAAATAAATTGTTATGTCACAGCAGGTAACAAAAGAAAAGTACAGTATCGAAACACTCAGAGAGCGGAATGTTTCATACGACCACCAGCATTGGCTGACACAGAAAGATGTGGATATGGCCAACAGTTATGTTGAACTCATTGAGCGGACACGCTCCGAAATTACACCTCAAATTGGAGACAGGCTGGTATATGTAACCGAACACGGGGATTATTACGGAAACGCCCTTATTGACAGCAGGAGTGCAAAAGAAGGATATCTTTCCGTATGCGAACAGCCGTATGTGCCTTTCGTGTGGGAAGAGGACGGCAATATTCGTCTGAGTGTCAGCGGAGGCGCATTCCATTCCGTGAATCCGGAGGAACTGAAATTCCTGAAATGGACGGAAGGGGTATTCAAGGAATGGGGGCATTGCGGTGCTTGCGCCAACGGTTCGGTGTCATTTCTGGCTAAGGTACCGTTATGGTTTTATGCCGAACCCAATCCCAGGTATGGAGATTTCACGACCGAGACCTACCGGAAGTTCTACCTACACAAAAGGGAGGAATCGGAAAACGGCAATCTCTATCAAGGCTTTGACATCGCTTTCCGGGACGAAGCCGAGTTCCGGCAGTTCCTGAAGGACTACGAAGGAACGGTGTTCAAGGGAAATTGGGATAATCAAATCGTGTTATGGTGTTTCCGTCGGGAATATGTGTTCCTGCCATCCGCCGAATGGGAGAAGGTTGATGCCCCTGCCGAAGAACGGAGGCTCAACTTCCATCCCGAGCAGGTCAAGATAGTCAAGGACATGGAAAAGCACATCACTTATTTCTACCGGATTAAACCGGATAATTTTTAACATTTAACCCTAACAGATATGCAAACGACAACAGCACCCAAGGCCGGCAACGCTCCCGACCTGCTTCAAGGCATTCTGAGCGTACAAGTGAGAAACGAGGACAAGATTACGGAACAGGACCGTGTCTATTGCCAGACGCAGCAAAACCTGCTTTACAAGACACTCGACCAGATTGACCGCTGGTACGCCGTCTTCAAGGAAGAAGCCGAACAATACCAAGCCGAACGTAAGTCCCATTACGAAGAAAACGGCAAGGTTTCCATGCGTGATTTCTACACTTACCATAACGACAGGGAAGACTATTCACACAACGAGTTCAAACCGTTTGATCTGATTAACGATCTGGTAGATAAGAACCGAAACGCCAACGCGAATTTTGCGAACCGCATCATTTCTTATTTCAACAGGACTTACAAAGTGTCGGTTCCTGAGTATAAAATAGACGAAAAAACCCTTCCGATGGGCTTCCGTCCTGTTTATGACACATATGTAGATGTAGTCATCGAACACTTGGGCGGCAAGAGTTTCCGGGAAACGGCCGTGGAAGAACTGCTCGCACGCCTGAACAAAGTTGTCAGACCGGCATACTGGAGCAAAGTCAAGACGGAGTTGAAGAAGGACAAGATAATCTTTCCCGAAATCATCCGTTTCGACGATTTTTCCATGCAATACAACCAAAGGAACAGAATCTCCTACAACTACGGCGGAGAACTGGAAACCCTGTGTGCCGGCATTGCCTACGGTGCGGATGACATACTGAATGGAAATTCAAAGATGATTATCCGTTTTGATGACAACGACATTTCTGTCACAGACTGGTACGACCTTACGACCACCAATGCCGAGCAAATCCGATTCTACAAGAACGGACGTATCGATGTCCGGTTCAAGGACAGTGCGGCAGCCGAAAGTTGTTTCAAGCGTCTGCATCTGGATGAAATCACCCTAAGAGAAAACTGACCATGATAAGATTTACACAGCACCCCGTAAGGCAATCCTTGCGGGGTGTTTTCATTTTTAACGATAAACAGATAAAGTCATGTATGCCATCATCCCCCAACAGATACCGCAAGGTATGCGTGCCGAAGTCAACGAGAAGATACTTTTCGCCATAGACTCCGGCAAGAACCTCATTCCGGCGGAGAGCATCTACAACTGCTATACCGGTATCGGAGGGCTGCACAACCTCAAACAGTCCGACTTTGCCAGCTACCACGAGTATGCCGAAGCGAAGAAGGAGTTCGAGATGGGACAGTTCTTCACCCCGCATGAAATATGCCGGGACATGGTGGATATGCTGTGTCCTGTCTCATCCGAAATGGTTCTTGACATGTGTTGCGGTATGGGCAATTTCTTCAACCATCTGCCCAACCCGCATAATGCCTACGGCTTCGACATAGACGGCAAGGCCGTGTCTGTCGCACGATACCTCTACCCGGAAGCCCATATCGAGAAATGCGACATCCGGCAATACTATCCGGAACAACGTTTCGATGTTATCATCGGCAATCCTCCTTTTAACTTGAAGTTCGACTACAAACTGTCGCAGGAATACTATATGGACAAGGCTTACGATGTGCTCAATCCGGCAGGAATCCTGATGGTCATCGTGCCCTGTTCCTTCATGCAGAGCGGGTTCTGGGAGAAGACACGGATAGCCGGTATAAACGGCAGATTCTCATTTGTCGGTCAGACGAAGTTGGGCCCGTCAGCCTTTGCCGCAGTCGGAGTCCATGACTTCAATACGAAAATCATGGTATTTCTCCGTAAATCGGGCCACATCAAGATGCAGGCTTACAACGCGGAAGAATTCATAACGGCGGACGAGCTGAAAAAGCGCATCGGCGAGGCAAGGGCGATGAAACACCGGTTGCGTTTCGACCTGATGCGCGAAACCAACCGGATCAACAAGGAAGAACTTGAGCTGTTCGAGTACAAACTTGCCAAGTACATGTACGAGCTGAAGGCGCACGCCAAGTTGAACAAACATATAGACAAGGCGGAAGCGTTGGTCACGAAGTTCCGTAACCAGAAACCGCCTGAGAACGCCACGCGGGAGCAGGTGGAGCAATGGGAGAAGAACAAACTGACCCCGAAGAAAGTGCTTGCCGTCATCCGCAGGTACATCACCTCGCAAAATACCGTACCTCGCAAGGAAGTGGCATTGGTGAAGACCTCATACGGCTTCAAACTGAAACAATATGCTCCGCGACTCCTTGACAAAGTTCCGCACAAGGCGGCAAGTATCAACGACCTCGTGCTGGAACGTACTGAACTGCCCATGCCGGAAGTGCCGACAGAAAAGAACATGCATCAAATCCGTGCGGCGGAGAAACTGATCCGACGCAAGCGGAGAGAGTACGAAATGCAGAACCGGCAGTTCCCGGAAATGGAGGAAGATGGCAGGCTGAAAGAATACCTGGACCGGTGTGCATTCATCAACAAGGACGGCGAGACCTGCGAGTTTACCACGCTCCAGAAACACGACCTGAACCTCGTCTTGCAGAAACGCCACGCGCTGCTGAACTGGCAGCAAGGCTCTGGCAAGACAGCCGCCGTGTACCATCGTGCCAAATACCTGCTCAAATTCCGCAAAGTACGGAATGTCATCATACTGGCTCCTGCCATCGCCACCAATATGACATGGATACCCTTCCTCTCGATAAACAGGGAACAGTTCCGGGTGGCAAGGAACAATGCCGACCTGGAAGCTGTGCCGGAAGGCGTGTTCATCGTCCTATCCACCTCCATGCTCGGCAAGCTGAAACGGGGCATGGCAAGGTTTGTCAAACGCAGTTCAAGAAAACTGTGCCTTGTTTTCGACGAGTCGGACGAGATAACCAACCCGTCGTCACAACGTACAAGGCATATCCTCGGTCTCTTCCGCCGCCTCAAATACAAGATACTCGACACCGGTACGACCACACGCAACAACATCGCCGAACTGTACAGCCAGTTTGAGCTGTTATATAACAATTCCATAAACATGGTCTGTTGGAGCAGTCGTGTGTACCACGAGAACAGGGACAAGGAGATAGAGGAAGATAACAATCCGCACTATGGTGAGCCGTTCCCCGCTTTCAGGGGGCATGTGCTTTTCCGTGCCTGCCACTGTCCGGGGAAATCCACCGTGTTCGGCATTGAGAAGCAGAACCAGGATGTCTATAACAAGGAGGAGCTGGCCGGCCTTATCGGGAAGACCGTCATTACACGCAAGTTCAGGGACTTTGCAGGAGAGAAATACAAGATACGGACACATACCGTCAGCCCGTCCGACGGCGAGCGTGAGGTTTACCGTGTCATCATCGAGGAGTTCTGCCGCATCTGCGAACTGTATTACAACAGCACGGGGGATGCAAAGAAGGATGCCGGACTCCGGCTTATGCGCCAGATCAAGCTGCTCATCAAGGCCTGCTCCGTCCCACACCTGATAGAGGGCTATTCCGGAGACGGGATTCCGAACAAGACAAGGTACATCGAAAGGCTGGTACGGAAGATACCCGGCAAGGTGGCTGTCGGCTGCACGTCCATAGCCGCATTCGACCTTTACGAGAGCCGTCTTCGCGAATGTTTTCCTGACCGTCCCGTATTTGTGGTCAAGGGCGACGTGGCGTTCAAGAAACGGCAAAGCATCGTGACGGAGTTCGATTCCACCATCAACGGCATACTGGTATGCACGCAGCAGAGCCTGAGCAGTTCGGTGAACATACCCACCTGCAACGACGTGATACTTGAATCCCTGCAATGGAACATCCCGAAGATGGAGCAGTTCTACTTCCGTTTCATCCGTCTCGACTCCAAAGAGCTGAAGGACGTGCATTATGTCACCTACAAGGACTCCGTGGAGCAGAACCTGATGGCGCTGGTGCTTACCAAAGAGCGGCTGAACGAGTTCATCAAGACGGGCGAAGTAAAGGAACAGTCGGAAATCTTCGAGGAGTTCGACGTCACCATGTCCGTCATCGAGAGCCTGCTGGTCAGGGAACGGGACAGCGAAGGCAAGATACACATCAGCTGGGGAAGCCAGCGCATCATGAACTGAAAAATGGAAAAACAAATGAGAAACCGCAGATTCCATTCCACAGGCAAAGGTAGCCCGCCCCCTTACCGGCAGGGCAAGGTCATGCCGCAAGCGGTTTTCGGGAAAATCATCCTCGCCGGAGGCTCCGGTATTATCCCGAAAAACCCTGCACTGCCGGGGTGCGGACCTTTTGGAGCCTGTGGAATGAAATCCCCGGTTCCGAATCATAAACTATAATGAAGAATATCATGGACTTGAATCAGGCAGAAGTGGCAGTGACCACGCAGCATCTCATAGACATGGGGCAGGAAAAAGACAACCTGCTGCAAATGTCCGACTTCGGCGACATGGGGGAATTCCTGTGCACCTGCTCCGAACTGTTTCCCGAAGAGGAAACTCCGGAATACAGGTACACGAGATGGGAGGAAATCCCGGACCTGCTCATCAACCGGGAATGGCTGTGTTCCAACTTCTTCGAGATAAGGGAGGCGATGGAACAGCTGGAGGAACCCGACAAGGATTGCTTCTTCGACTGGTGTGACCGTTACGGGCATGACATCAGTACGGAAGACCCGCACCTGCTGGTGGCGCACTATATCGAACTTTATGGAAATGCGGCCTATATCGACGATGAGCCTTGCCCGGACAGCGGGGATGACAGCCTGCTGTACTATCCGGGCATATCAAGCAACTATTTCGACACGGGTATTCCCCGCTTCGAGGTATTCGATGACAATTACGATTAAAGCGTATAAACATATACAAGATGGAAATCAACTTCAAAGGACCGGTAATGCCGGTTGACCCCTATTCGCAAATGGCGTTTGTGGAGATACTGAACATTCTCCTGACGGCAGGGCACATCGTGGATGTGAACAGGTTCCTGATAAACAGGAATGCCAATCCGCTATTCGGCTCGTTGTCAGGATATTTCAGATGGTCATTCTCCGACAACCACTTTACCCTGTGGCAACGGGTGGAATACAACTCGCCGCTCTGCTTCAGCCGGCGCATATTCAGCATCCATTTCGGGATGCTGGCAAGCCGTGACAGGAAAAGAGACAATACGGTAATGAACTAAAAACATATCAATATGAGTCACCAGGTAATTACAAGAATGGCATACAATGCCAAAACCAAGCAGATAGAAACTTGGCAGCATTCCAACAACGTGTGGCCGACAACAGACCATTTTTATGCATTGGATGTGAAAACAGACGAACAGATGTTTGAATTCATAACATTGATAGCAAACGGATTGTGGCAAGGGCGCAAATGGCGTAAAGCATTCAAGACACTTTTTGAAGAATATCCGGAATTGGTCAGGTCCTCATACGAGCACGAGCTTAGAGGCCAACCTTGGAAGGCATACTGTGCCATTTGCAAAAAATATGAGGAACTTGCCCAAAGCAAATGCAATGAAATAGTTGCGCGATTCAGGCAACTTACCGGGATTGTCTGACCCAAACAGATGCAAAATATATGGAAGAGATAAAGATTTCAAACAGACAAATCGCGCTGATGGCTTTCGACCGGTTGCGCAAGGAAGACAAGACAGATTCCGCATTGAAACTCGCACGGTGTATGCTGCATGGCACAAGCATATCTCTTGGCATAGGTGATATCGACTGGGAGATAGACAGGGCAATACAGCAGTGCGGAGGAGTGCCAAGAACAGGATACAGATACACGGCTTATTTCCACTTCAACCGGAATACGGAAATGGCAAAGGAAATATATGACAAGATCGTGAAGGAACTGTATGGTTAGGAAACAACACGGAGGCGGCTTGAAGGCCGCTTCCGTCATTTATAACGGTATGTACGGGAAAAGGAATCCTGCCGTACACAGGTAACAGAAATGGATGAACAGAAAACATTGACATTGGATTTCATCAAATCCCTGATGGAACCGGCCTATACACTAATATGGACGGACTACAATGACAATCTTGACAATCATTGCGGACTGATTCAAAAATGCCTTGACAGCAAGAGCCGCGAACATTTGTGGGAAAAGGCAGACGAGTGGTACAGCGATGCCGAATGGGAAGCTGTCCGTGAGATTATTGCGAAACTGAAAGAGGAATGTGCCGTATTCCATGACTTTGACGGGGAAGCGGTCGATGACTTCTTCGATGAATACGAAGATGAAATCCGTGACGAGATTTACAGCCGCAACGATTCGGACGTGGTGAAGGAATTGGTAAGGCACACGGACGACATTCCTATCCGTGTGGAGATGCTTTCCAACTATGACTGCATCAACTCCAACTGGTTTGAATCGCAAGGCGGTTACAGGTACGAGGAATCCTACTTCGGGGACATGGTGGACAGCCTGAACCTCAATCCGGCGAGAGTAAAGAAAATCTTGACAGAGCACGGCTACAGGGCTTACGGGCGTTTCCCGAACCGTAAGAACCGGAACGGCAAGGAGCAGGTTTCCTACGAACAATTCTACGAGGAACTTATCAATTCCTGCTGCGGGGCGAACCTGCTGACTTACATCGGCAGGGTAAGCCTGAAAGAGCTGTATGAAGCCGACTTTTCATTGAAAGAGGTCATTATCCCCAAAGGCAACTGTTGCGGACTTTTCAGTTCGACGTATGGTGGTGGAAGCCTGCTTGAAATGGAACTGAAACGGGACGTAAAGCTGAAATTGGAAGTCAAGGACTATCATGGTTTCCGCTTCCGGCTGGATGACGAACGTTCCAAATATGACTGTTCGGTCCGGCATGTATATGGGGTGGACGACTCCTTTTTCGGAGATGCGGTTCGCATTGTATCCTGATAAAATCAACTAATCAACAATCAAATCATAGAAGATTATGGAAAAATACGATGTAAAAGTAAGGTACATCTTCGAGGGTACTTACACAGTGGTGGCGGAAGACCGTGAAGAAGCGGAAAGCATGGTGGCGGAAGACTGCGGTCTGGTATTGGGCGGCAACATCCACACAACGCGGGATGACGATGAAGTGACGGACTGGAAGTTCGGTTGTCATCCGGACTTGCAGGTTCTCTCCGTAAGGCAGCGAGGCGGGAAATCCCCCATGTCGGTGTTCGGAGACAGGATCGAAGAACTGCGAAAAGACATCATCGAAGCGATACGGCAGTTGCTCCATGACCATGCCATGAACGCGATACGGTTTCCGGAAGAGGATTATGACCCGGTCTGGGTGATATGGTTTGGCAAGAACGGAGACCCCTACGAATGCAGGGTGACAGGACTCCGGGTAACGGACAGCAGCCTGACCGTCCTTGCCGAAGAGAAAGAAAGCGGTGATGAAGTGGAATGTTACAGCCCGTTCGAACTCGGAGCCAGTAACATCGACTGGCTTTCCGGAATGTATGAGGCTGTATGGCAGCAACTGGAAGAGAGCAAAAAAGTAGAACCACAAACTGAAGAACAATGAAATATCAAGCGGAAAACGCAGTCTCCAGCTTCTTCTACTATATGTGGAACGCCTGGAGCAAGGAAGAATGCAAGGCCGTATTTGGAGATATGTACCGGCACTTCTGGGATAAATGGTCCGCATTGGCGGACAAGTCCATATTCGGCGCGGCGGAACGGTTCTTTGCCGAGTTATCGGAAAACAACCAGAAATTGCTCGTGGAACGTGCCGTTACACTCTATGACGGCAGGGCTTTCAGAAAAGAGCCGGACGATTCCGACATCCTTGTCTGTAAAGAATGCGGTTCACGGCAGTTGGAAATCCAAGCATGGATAAACGCCAATACGGATGAACGTATCAGCTATGTGCATGATGACAATAACGGGCTGTGGTGCGATGGGAAATGGTGCGAAGAATGTGGCGTTCAGGTCTTTTTCTGTACTAAGGCGGAGTTCACACAAAAGATGCAGGGCTGGTGGGAGTCGTGCGGTTTTGAAACAAAGGAACAAATCACAGGGTTGAAAGTCTGTGACTCTCCGCCTTCCGAAAACACGCAGACATTCATTGATGCGGCAGACCAATGGTGGAACAGCCGGGACTACGAACATAAACGGGAAATTTACAACAGGTATAATTCTAAAAACGAATAATATGCAGATTAACATCATTGAACAGATTAGCAACTCATGCAGTTGCAGCCATATGGAAGCGCAGGAATACTTGGATTCTGAAATCCGGTACCTGCGCGAGTTGCAGGAGGCGGACGACCTGAGGGAAGATGACATCGAAATGGCGTGCAGCAACCTCGGACTTGACCTTGACAACCAGGAATATTTTATCAACCGCCTCGCAGGGGCATAAATACCTATAGCTATGGCTTATTTTCATAACATACATTCATTGGCGGACCTGAAGAAGGAATACCGCCGTCTGGCATTGCAGCACCACCCGGACAAGGGTGGCGACACTGCCATCATGCAACAGGTGAACACCGAGTTTGAAAGGCTTTTTGAAGTCTGGAAAGACAAACCGGATGTCTCTGCCGCATCAACCGGGTATGAACATGACTATTCGGGTGCCACGGCAAAGGAATATACCGAGTACGTGTATAATGAATACCGTTGGAAAGGTCGCAACTACAAAGGGCAACATGCCCCTGAAATCGTAGAACTTGTGAGAACTTGGCTAAAGGAAACCTATCCGAGATATAAGTTCTCCGTCAGACGGGAGAACTACAATTCCATTTACATCAAACTAATGAGTGCGGACTTTGAGGCGTTCACCAGGGAATCCGGCAAAGTGCAGGATCATATCAACCACTACAACATAGAGCGGAACCCCGATCTTACAGACCGTGCCAAGGAGGTGATGCTGAATGTCTGTGACTTTGTCATGTCATACAACTTCGATGACAGCGATGCGATGACGGATTATTTCCATACCAATTTCTACCTGACATTGGCTATAGGGAGTTACCGGAAGCCTTACAAGGTGGAACTGCCGAAACTTGACTGCAAGGGAAAGGACAAGCCGGAAGTGTTCAAGCATCCCGAAGGTCCGGCACACAAGGCCATCAGGCAGGCGTTGGGCACAGCCCGTTTCGATTTCATCGAACACAGGAGGCATTCCGGCGAAATGATACTCGGAGAAGACCATTACGGCTCACACGGAGAGCATTATTTCTGGCCGAAGGATTATTCAAGCGCGAAACTGGCTCAGAAACGGATCGACAAATTGGAGAAAGCCGGTATTCGGTGCAAGCTTACCGGATATAACGGCGGTTACATTCGTTTTATCGGCTACACTCCCGAAGCAGAAGCGTTACTGGAGAAGGAACGACAGGAATACATCACCGCCCATCGGCAATGGCAAACCAAACAGACAGTAATCAATTAAACTTATCAATATGGAACCGAACAATTTGAACGAATGGTGGGGCGGACAGCCCGACGGACTGAAACAGGCATTCTCTCTTTTTCCCGATGGACGGTGGAAAGAGGCGGACCTGTATTTGCGAATCAATATCCGTAATTACTGCCTCCTGAAAAAAGGAGGGCTGCTTCCCGAAGACAAGGACCGCTCGATGCTCAACGAAATTGTCTGTGAGCTGGCCGATACGGAGCTGTGCCGTGCAAATGGAAAGACACTCGAAGACATGTGCGATACGGACGGGGCTTTTCTGGAAGAGTACCAGGAACTGTTCAACCGGATATACGATGAACTGGAAATGAGAATTACGGATTATATGAACGGACAATCAAAAAAAATGTAACAATGAAAGCAAAAGTGTTCAAGTACAAGTCTGACGGGAATACCGTCGTGGCTTCTTATATGGAACTGGAGCCGTATGCGAAGAATGTATATCTCTCCCTGTCGAGAAAGAACGAATACGGGAATGAAGACGATGACTGTTTCCATGTGGTCTGCCGGATTGAAAACGTTTATTTTTCCAGCGGGCAGTATTCACGCCGGTTTCTCAAGGGAGAAGGTTGCAGAGAGGAAGCCGCCACCTATTGCAGGAACTGGATTGCGGATACGCTTCAAAGTGCGGAAAGAGGAGCCTTCGTCAATTTGATCTCCGTCCGCGTGTTCGAGGCTCTCGGACTTGATACCACTTCCCTGGTGCAAGCCCGTGAGGAGTATAAAAGAATACAGGAGCAGAAACGCAGGGAGCAGAAGGAGAAAGAGGCGAAAGAGCGCAGAGTGCAGGAAGAGCAACATCAGTGGCTGCTCAATGAACAGAAACGGAAATTCCTGGACGGGGAACGGATCACGGGAGAAATGTTCCTTGAAATCACCGGAAGGGACGGTTTTGACATCCATATCAGAACCAAAGGGACATTCAATAGGCATGTGAGGGGCATTGACAGGAACGGCACCGTCAGTTTCCGGAAAATCAAGGGCTGCCGGACTCCGGACTTTACCGGATGCCATAAGGCCGTGTCCGCCTATCTGGCGTTCATTACAGAAAAAGAGGGCAAATAATTAAATCCGGAGCGGTAACGGTCTGCTCCATGCAGCTGTTACCGCTACCGGCTTCCGGCCTCACAATTCACGGTTCAGCGCCATTGCCAGCGGAAACATCAACCGGTTATAGGCTTTAAGCTTTTGCAAATTCAGCACATATCCGGCATAGGGATTGGTCAGATCGGTATAGAAGAATACATCGGTAAATCCTGCGTGTTCCTCCACGACTTCACCCTCCAACGGAATCTCCTCCACATTGAACCGCTCCAGAGGCAGTTCTTCCAGACGGGTCTGTTCCGCATTTCCCAACACATTGAGGTTACGGTTAAACAGCACGAATCCTTTCTTCCTGTAATCCACACGCATACCGTACGGACGCTCCACAAGGAAAGCATCCGCCGCTTTCTTTATATAGTTTTCCATAAAACTGAAATTAGAATTGCAAAAATACATCTTTTGTCCGGCAATGGCGAACAAATCAGGAAGAGAATCGCCACAGACCATGCAAAGCACACTACCGTGTATTTTATTTCCCACCCTGCAAAGGTAGTCCCGTGTCCGGTGTACCCTGTCAATGTCAGGCCCCTTGCGGGGTTGGCTGAAAGAAAATCATCCTCGCCTGACGGCTGCGGTATTTTCTTTCGCCAAACCTTGCGGGTACTGCCACGGGACAGTCAGGCAGGTGAGAAATAAAAATACCGGCTCCCGGAGCCGGACATGTTTAACAGATAAAATACAATGAATCATGAAAATCCTGAATCAAGAACATTTCGAGAATGTTAAGCGTTATGCCGAATCCATCGGTGACACCTCACTCCAGAAATGCCTGGAACGGTTGAAGAGCTGGGAAGAAAATCCTGACTGTCCCAGCGAAATCTCACTCTACTATGACCATGCCCCGTACTCGTTCGGCTTCACCCAATGCTATCCCGATGGAAGGACGGGCATCGTGGGCGGCCTGCTCTATCACGGAATACCGGACCGTTCTTTCGCCGTGACACTACAGCCGTTCCATGGATGGCAGATACACACCTGATGAGAGGCAAACGACAATATTAACTTTATAAAATTCAATTCAATATGGAAACGACATTGGCAGTAATGGAAAGACAACAGCAGTTTGACTTCCAGAAAAACGGAATTGAAGTGATGAACTTCGAGACACTTCAACGCACCTATAAAGAAAATGACATCTACAACAATCCGGTGCAGGGCATCTACCATTATCAGGTCATCCGGCGCATGATGGACATCTGCGAGAAATACAATCTCGATTATGAGGTGGAAGAAATCTTCGCTGCCCAGAACAGAAACAAGACACAGCCGGGAGTGAGCATCCTCCCGCAGGTAGAACAGACACATGGCGAAAAAGCCGTGGAAGCCCATATCCTGCGCCGTATTTTCGCTACTATCCGGATCAGAGATTGGGAGACAGACGAGCTGACAACCACACTGGTCGTCGCCTACCACCAGGACGGCATACAGGCAGCCATAGGCCCCTGCGTGAAGATATGCCATAACCAGTGCATCCTCTCACCGCAGCGGAGCATCTGCAATTACGGGAAAAAGAAGGTGACAACCGATGAGCTCTTCGAAACCGTGGACGGCTGGCTGGCCAATTTCGAGGTGAACATGAACGAGGACATCGAACGGATACAGCGGTTGAAACGCAGGATTGTCCCGATGGAGGAAATCTACCTGTACATCGGCCTGCTGACAGCCTTGCGCGTTTCCCATGACAGTTCGGACAGAAACCTGTCATCCACTGTGGAAACCTACCCGTTGAACCAGAGCCAGATTTCTGTCTTCACGGAAGAGGTGCTGAAACTGGCCATGAGCAAAGGACAGATTACCGCATGGGACCTGTACAATGTAGCCACTGAAATATATAAGCCCGGGAAAACAGATTTTCCGGCTCTCATTCCGCAGAACGGAGCCATGGCGGAACTGCTGCTTTCCCGTCTCTCTGAAGAGGTGGAAGTACAGTATGCCGTTCCGATAAACTGACATGCAAGCTTCTCAAGCCAAAGAAATAAGGGAGAACCTGACAGTGATAACAACTGAAAGATTCTCCCTTTTTCATTTACTCTTCAAAAAGCAGCATGAATTCCACCTTCCTTCTCCGTTCGATGCTCGGAACCACTTTTCCTTTATAGCACCTGAAAGAGACATATTCCTTGTAAATATTGCGGTCTCCCGACTCCAGCTTCTTTAACAGACGGCTTTTCGGTCTTTTTCCATATCCTTTTAATCTGTAGGGTCCCACATTATATGAAAGGACTGCTGCCAATAAAGAATCACGCCCCAGATAACTGAACATGCGGCACAGCTTACGGAGGTCTTCCCTCAGAATGGAGTCTCCCTGCGCTTTGGAGATGCTGTTGGTAAACCTCTCCCCGGGAAGAACCTTGTGACCCCACCCGACATAAGGCCAATGCTTTTTCTCTCCATGCCAGCCCTCGAATCGCTTGACACACTCGACCGCAAGACTGAACCTGTCCGGACTTGCCTTTACCGGATTCTCCGCCCTTGAAGGCATACCCGGAAAAAAGACCGTGGCGGAAAGTACCGCAAACCATATT
Organism: Parabacteroides sp. D25; assembly: GCF_000307475.1. Classification (NCBI taxonomy): domain Bacteria; kingdom Pseudomonadati; phylum Bacteroidota; class Bacteroidia; order Bacteroidales; family Tannerellaceae; genus Parabacteroides; species Parabacteroides sp. D25. The sequence continues at coordinate 374,088 of NZ_JH976505.1, forward strand.
GCTTTTAACTTCATCATAGGCAGGACCGGCTTAGTGTCCGACAATTGTGACCGGCAATTCCTTACTATCCGCAGTCACGACGGAATCCTCGTCCTCCGTCTCGTTGTTGAAGTCAAAAGTCAATTGGTAAAGCTGTGCCGGTTCGCTGTTGTCCTCAAAATAGATGTCAATTGTCTGCTGATCTTCGCATTCAGAAGTGTAGTATAACCTGAACACCTCCCTGTCAAGGGGATAGCGGTCATTGGGCAGCAGCACCATCCCGTCATCCATGCGGAGCGTACCCTTGCCGTCCGGCTGGAAATAGCGGATGGTGTAGCGGGCATCGGAAAAATGTCCTTCACGTTTGAGTTCACAGCGTATTTCCACCGTCTCGCCTTTTACTATACGTGTGGGAACAGGCATGTTCTCCACCTTGAACGGATAAGACTGCTGTACTTCCATTTCATCAGAACAGGCGAACAACAGCAAAACCGCCAGACCCAGGAACAGGACTGCCACCATTCCGGCCAATCCTCTTTTTTTATTCATTGCATTCATATTCTATCAGATTTTAATACGTTATACTTTATTCGACACTTACAGGAACTTATGTTGCAGGTATTCATTCAGGTCCTTGTAGCCTTTATACAAAGAGGAACAATCCACCAGTTTATCCGCATAGCGTTTGCGGAGTGCCTCCAGCGTGCGCCGTCCGGCTTCATCCCGATCCAGATAACAGTTGACCCTCTCGTACCTGTCAAGAATAGGGAACGAGCGTTCCAGCAATGACACCGAGTTCAACACAAGATAGTCGTCTCCATATCCCAGACCGAGTTCCAGCCACGAAAGGCAGTCGATAAACCCCTCGAAGAGGTTGCATGTGTCCGAACCGTTATCCATCAGTGAAATGTCCTTAGGTGACAGGCTGGCCTTGAAAAACCGGTTGCGCAACTCGTATCCGTCGCTGACATTCCTGAATCCGATGGCGAAATACCGTTTCCCGTGCAAGGTATATCTGACTTCCCGACAGTTCGGTACAGCCACATCGCTGCTAATGCCGCGTTCCGCCAGATATCGGAGCAGGACTCTGTTGTATAGAGGCCCGAAGCGTACATCCGTGAAACTCTCCTTCTTGAGGAGATCCTCCCTGTCATTCTCATCAGTGCGGGAAACGGTCTTGTGCTCGGGGGCGAGGCCGCCCCATGTCTCTGTGATGAACCTGGCCTGCGCCTTGAAATCCCCGCTGCCGATAAACTCCCCGGCAAGATTGAATATGTCACCTCCCTGCCCGGTGCCGAAGTCATGCCAGATTTCCTTTCGTACATTCACCTGGAACGAGGCGGTGCGTTCCTCCCGGTACGGGGCCAGATACCAGTATTCGTCACCCCGTCTTCTTGCCGGTTCATATCCCATCCTTGCCAGAAAAGCGGCGATAGGGATAGCTTTTATCTCTTCTATAGTCATAGATGTACAGTTTTAATGGATAATGAATTTGATTCCCAATCCGAATTGGGTTGTAAACAGATCCAGGGAACTTCCCCACAAGGCACGTTCCCGGATATTGGCAAGCAGGACAATGCGGTCTGTCAGGTAAGTCTCAAGTTCCAGGGTTATCGCACCGCCATAGACAAACGCATCCTTGGCGAGCAGCGTTGAACCGTCAAACAGCATCCTGTCTCCCCAATTCACGGTTTCATAGCCGGCCAGTGCGGAACCGCCGATGGAGAGAAAGACCGTCCTGGTCGGGTCCGACAGGAATTTCAGGTAATAGCCGCCTTCTGCCGTAAACTGTGCGCAGGGCACATTCACGTTCCGGTACCCGTAATTCTTCATCAGATACTCGGCACCTATGACCCAACGGTCGGCTCTTTTGGTATATCCTGAAACGGCAAATCCGGCATAATGATTCAAGGGGGATTTCGAGCCGTTCGCAAATCCTCCGCGCAGTTCCACGCCCTTCATCCCGGGCAGATACCGCTGGGCATGTGCCCGCCCCGGGAACAGGGCAAGCGACACGGCTGTAACGAATAGGAACAGATACTTCTTCATGGCTACTTCACTTTAAGTTCGTTTATAACTCTGGCTCTCACGATATCTTCACTTTCCACGGTGAAGGTCTGGTGCCTTCCACCGCTTTTCTCGTGCATTTCCACCACCAGCACCTTGTCCGAGGGAATGGTGAATTTGTCCAGGACGAAAACGGTGCGCCCGTCCTTTTTCCCTGCGACAGTTGTTACATAGTCGTAAGCACGCAAAGGAAATATCACCTGTTCCTGGATGGCGGTACGTTTCATCACCTTCTTGTCCACAATCTTGAATGTCACGAAATCCACTTCATAAGGTACGTTGGACCGGTTTCTGATTTGTGTATGAAAGTACAGCAGCCCGTTATGGGTGTAAAGACCGCGCAGCAGGTACTGGATGCCGAACGCCTTGCTCCCGATATGCTTGATGTGCCTTTTGTTGTCCTTGTGGACAGACTTCGAGATGAGATATACCAGTTTCGGAGACTCGCTGCCGAGTTCCTTCAGGTAAATGTCAAGGGCGTTGTTGGGACGGTTCACTTCGCTTCCGTCATGGATGAAATCCTTCATCTCGATGTTCAGCAACAACGGTTCTTCCGCATACTTTACATTGAATGTATAGAAACTTCCGCTTTCGGTTATCACGGACATGTTGGTCTCCTCACGGAAATTCTTTACGGTAGCCTTTACACGGATGACATTTTCCGCACCGTCCGCCTTGCCTGCAATGAGGTTCGGCGATCCGAGGTCCACATAACGCACCGAAGACGGGAAGATGATATGCGTGGTCTTGTCGTAAGTCACTTCCAGACCGTACGGCGGTATCATCCGGTCGAAAGTGAGTTTTCGGGTCAGCCCGTGATAGAGGTCCCCGTCTTCCTCTTTTTGGGGATACACTTCCTTGACCGGTGTGATTCCTTTGTTTACTACCGCTGTACTGTCGGTTTCAGTCTGGGCAAAGGCACCCATGGTGCCCCCTGCAAGGGCAAGCATTACAAATAACTTTTTCATGTTGATTGAATTTTAATGGGTTGTCATTGATTGTCATTCTGATAAAGCATCAGGGTATAGCCGGATTTGAGATGCACCTTCTCTTCACGCATCTTCCGGGAGATGTACTGCGAGACACCCTGTATGGCACCCTTCCCGAGTTCGGAAAGCAGCTGGTCGCCTGCAGACTGGTTGGTGATGGAGATGCTCGTGCCGAGATTCTGCCCCAAATTGGCGGCAACCTCCTTGACGGCGTTTGCTTCCATGGATCCCGGAATGAAGATGCCTTCCTGTCCGTCATTGTCATACACGGCAAGTTTCACGGGGATGATGGTACCGCCATATTCCACCTGAAGGATATTGACGTGAAGCCTTTCTCCCTGTATGCGCCCTTCTCCGATGAGCAAGGAGTTTTTGGGAAGGACATGCTTTCCTACACGCATCGGTTCTTGCAGTCTCATCCTCACGCCCTGACCGCTGATTACAGTCTGGTTCCCGTGGATGCAGGCCCGTATGGTATTCCTCACGTCTTTTTCATCCCTGTGACCAATCGGGGTATGGAATTTTTCCGCCAATCTCCTTCCCGTTAATGGCACGGAATCCCGGATCGGTTGCGGCAACGATGAAACCACGGGAGTGGAGACCAGCCCGACGGGAACGGCCTTCATGTTTCCATCCCGTCCGGCTTCTTCATCCTCCGGGCGGCTGTCCATCCTTTTGCCGCCATTACCCGGCATGTACTTGGCTGCGAGCTCGTAGGACTTTTCCAAAAGTGCCACCTGTTCCTCATAACCCGGCTGTGCATTCTGTGCGGCAACCGTCTGCTTCAGTTGTTCCACCTCGGCTTTCAACGCCTCCTTTTCCGGGTCTTCCTGCGGTGACTCGTAAAAGTTGCCGAGAGTCCTGTTGATGTTATTGTAGGCGGAGACGGATGAAGAGCGGGCTTCATTCCTACTGTCACTTGCACGTGGACTGCCATCCTTGGTATCCGCATCCGATGACAATGCCACGACAGCTCCGGAGTTTTCATCCGCAACACCTGAGAAGTCTCCCAGTGTACGCATTTTTTCCGCCTGTTTGCGCTTTATGTCAGCCTGCTCATAGGCGGCAATCTTGTCTTCCTCTATGCCGGCTCCTCTCGGGTCAGGCAGTTCGGTATTGAAGCCCGCATTTTTCTCCTCCTTTTGTTTGTCCTCTTCGGACGGTGCGAAAATGAGCCACATCGCACCGAGGAAGAGAAGGAACATCCCGGCAAAAACCAGGTATTTCCTGATTTCCAGCCTCTGTTTTAATTTATTAATATCATTACTCATTTTCTTTCTGATTGAATCGGTTAAAAAACTCTTCCATCTCTTGCACCCTTTTATCCGGGAGTGTATCGGCAGGAACGATATCCGGAATGTCCAACGGGGCTATCTCAATGATGTCCCGCTGTACATCTTCCCGCCCGATGTCATAGATGGCGCGGAAAATCAGATAGAAATTTCCGAGAGCAAACAGGACAGCCAGCACGATGACTGTCAACATTCTCTTTTCCGGAGAAAGCCCGGCACACAAACCCCGAAGCTTTTCTGCAACGGTTTCCTTGATTCTTACAAACATTTGTTTCATACATTCAAAATTTTAACGGTCATACACTTTGATATCCCTGTTCTCCACCACACGGAAGGCTTCAAGGATGAAACCGTGCGGATTATTGTCGCTGCGGGTGGAGTTCAGCAGCCTGCCACGTGTGACAAGGCTGCGTTCGGTCACACTCTTCTCCCTAATAATGGAGAGTTTCGCATAGGTCACGACCTCATACGGATAGGTATTGAAATCGCACCTGACACTGTCAATCCCAATCCGCTGGCTCATGTTTCCCGAAATGATCCGGTTGTAATATCCCTGCTCTGCCAAATCCACATAATGGGCATAGGCAGAACGGTCACTGAGGAACATGGCCCGTTGGATATTACCCTCAATCGCACTCTTGTCAGGGGATAACGTAAAGAACAGTTCATGGAACCTCCTGACATGCTCCCTTGCCTCCACCGGACGGTTCTGCTCCAAGTCCTGTGAAAGGGCCAGCATCAACGACTTTCCTTCATCCAGGACATAGATCTTCTCCCGTTGCGCTTCCGCAAAACTGTAAGCCTTCCACACGGAAAAAACCACAAGTAGCGTGCATACACACAGATAGACAATCCCGAACAGACGCAGCTGTCGGAAGCTGGTCTCGATATTCTTCAATGATTTGAATTCCATTCTGTAAATGTTTTATACTGTTATTACTTGATAAGCCTTCCGGCAATGTTTCCCACCGCTGCTCCTGCCGTACCAGCCGCCAGGGAACCGGCCTGGGATGCCCTTTGGTTCACATTCTTGAGGTAGTTGCCTGCACCGCCTCCGGCTTGCACAATCCAGTTTGATACGGTCGGTATGGTGAAATACCCGATGATGCCGATAATGAGGAAAGTGATGTAAACCGCGTTTGAACTGTCGGGGATGAAATCCGGATCGGAAAGCCGCTCGATATCCCTCTGTAGCATCAGCACCTGGATTCTCGCCAGCACACTGCTGAACAGGTCGCTGACAGGAAGCCAAAGGTAGATGCTGATATAGCGGACGAACCACTGGCTGAGAGAAGCTTGGAAACCGTCCCAGCAGGAGATGGCGAAAGAAACCGGACCGAGTATCGAAAGGACTATCAGGAAGAATGTCCTCAGCGTGTCGATGACCAGCGCCGCCGCATTGAACAGGAGTTCCAGCAGTTCCCGGAAGAAATTCTGTACGGCCCTTTTCATGTTGTACATCGCGCGGTCCACATACATCCCGCAGGCTTCTATAGCGTCAAACGCACCCAGCTCGTCCAGCCTGTTGTCAAAAGTCTCCTTGTCGACCAGATAGGCTGTCTCGGGATTCCGTTTCATCGCCTCAATCTCCAGCTTGTCCTTCTGTGCCCGGTACTCGTTCATGTCAAAGGTCTGCGACTCCAATATGGTATGGGTCCCTTTCACGACGGGCGAGAGGATGCTGTTCAGCGTACCCAGAACGAGTGTCGGAAAGAACATGATACAAAGCCCCAAAGCGAACGGACGCAAAAGCGGAAAGACATCCACAGACTCGGCACGTGCCAGAGCCTGCCATACACGATACGCCACATAGAAAAGCGCTCCCAGACCGGCAAGGCCTCTTGCCACACCGGTCATCTTTGAGCAGAGCGGCATCATTTCCACATACAGATTCTGTAAAATCTGATGCAGGTTGTCAAAATCTATAGCCAACAATAACATAATGAAAGCGGATTAGGAATTACCAATAACGTTCGTTCGGTGAGCCGTAGAGTGCCATCACGCGGTCTAGGTCGTTCTGTTTCTTGGCGCGCAGGTAGGACACCCCGATGTTCTTGTTGGTGTAATACTGTACCAGACTGCGGTTTTGCAACATGTCGTTGTAGCAGCGGTCGATGATATCCATCCTTTCCTTGTCGTTCATGGAAAGCCCGTTCTCGTTGACCACCGTCTTCAAATCGTTCAGCAAATGGGCACTTTCTTCCAGCAGTTTGGTGTATCCCAAAGCAATCGCGCTCAGTTCTTCCGGCGTAAAATACGGGTCGCTGAGCATACGCTCGAAGCTGGTGACATAGATGTCCGTGATATCGCCCACCATCAGGATGGTCTGCTGTACCTTGCGGGCATCACGGACAAGGTTCTTGACCTTGCGAAGCCCGTCGTAATACTCCTTGCCCTGCCGGTAGATTTTCACGGTTTCCTGAAAACTATTCGCCATATTGGTGGCAGTGGAGGATGTGTGAACGATGTTCTTGGCAGCATTGATGATTCCCTGCGCCAGATTGCCCGGGTCGCTCACTACCCATTGGGCTTTCGCTGTGAGGCTGACAAGGAAGCAGCCCATGCACAGCATAAGAATTTTCTTTTTCATGATGTTTCTATATTTAATTGTGAATAATTCTGTTAAAAGTCAGATTCCCATTTTCCGCCCTTTGGACGGCGGGTTCCGGAGGATGGTCCGTTGCGCCTGTCTCGGTCGGTTCTCTATTCCGGAATTCTCCCTCTTGCGTCTGATGGAGGCGAAGAGTTCGTCTGCATACGGCCTGCGTCCGGTCATTCTGACGAAACGGGCATCCAGCTCCCGGTAGGCTTTCTCTGCCTGACACGAGCGTTCCGTCGCGGAAACGTTCTTGTCTATGCCGTACTTGGCGAGAAAGTCAGGACTGATTTGCAGGATGTCGTGAACCACATCCGGTGAGGCCGCAATCCGTCCCAAAATCTCCAGTTCTCCATCCAGTCTTTCCAAATAGAAATCCGGCAGACGGACATCCTTGATGCTTTCCGCAGCCTTTTCCGCATTCCTGCATAGACGGCTTTCCAATATCACCCCCTCATCATATGCCGATTCCGGCCCGGAACGGTTCAGCCTGTCAAGCCTGTCATAATCATCCGCAAGCCCGTACCTGAGTGCCACATACCGTGAAGGTGGCATAAGATGCACGGCCAGGTTGCAGAGTTCCCACATGTCGCTCTCTTTCCGATGGAAGTCCAGAATCCGGACAGATGACCGCACTTCTTGCGGTGACGGACGTTCCTGCTTGCTTTCCGGATTTTCCTTCGAGTAAACATCCTGCATGAATGTGTACATGGCAAGCATTCGGTGGACAGGGACGGCTTCTTCAGGTCTGATATCCATAAGCCGGGAACCGTTCTTCTCCATGAAATAAGTATCTTTCAATGCCTCCATCAGTTCCGACCTGGCCGTTTCCGCCGTTTTTTCCGGTGTTGGGAACAGGTACGAGGCTGACAACAGGCAGGAGACTTGGGTAATCACATCCTCCGACTTCCTGTACCGCCTGACCAGTTCCGTCAGCTTCCGGTACTCTTTTTTCCGGACAAGTACCCTTGTCTGTTTCATCACTTCCGTCAACTCCTTGAGGCGCGGCTCGTCCAGATAGCGGCGCTGCTGTTCTTTTATCCATTCTTTCATTTCCATGATTCGTGATTGTTTTTCGGTTTTCATGTGATTCCAATCCCTTTCACCTGGCTCCGCTTGCTATCAGCCAACTGCCTGATGGCAAGCTCTATATTGCCTCCGAGTTTCTCCGTAAGCCGCATCAGCTCAAGTTTTTCGGTCTCTTCAGTGGTGTAGCACATATATTCTTCAAGCGACACCTCGGTGGCATAGACTGCTGACTGTGAGCCTCCGAGACCAATCCACACTTCCTTGTACTTTCGGGAAGGATTGTTTGCCATGTTGATGGAAAGTATCTGCGCCCGCTCCTTGTCGGTCAGACCGAGCAAGGTCTGGATCTCATCGAACTTGTTCATATACTTGCGCTGGTCAAGGAGAATCTTACAGTCACTATTATTAATGATGGTGCCCTTGACAATCGGAGAAGAAATGATGTCCTCCACTTCCTGGGTCACGACCACGGCCTCTCCGAAAAACTTTCGGACGGTCTTGAAAAGGTAGCGGATATAGTTGCTCATATTGGCGGATGCCAATGCCTTCCAGCACTCTTCGATAAGGATTATTTTCCGGATACCTTTCAACTTGCGCATCTTGCTGATAAAAGTCTCCATGATGATGATGGTGACAATCGGAAGTAGCACCTTGTTGTCACGGATATTGTCCAGCTCGAAGACAATAAACCGTTTGCCAAGCAAATCAAGCTGTCTGTCGGAATTCAACAGGAAGTCATACTCGCCACCCTTGTAATAAGGTTCCAACACATTCAGGAATCCCCACACGTCAAAATCCTTCTCACGGGTTCGCTTCTCTTTCAGGATATCCTGATACTCGTCACGGATAAACTCATAGAAGGTATCGAAGGAGGGTTTTATGCTGCTGTCCCTGCGGATTTTCTCCAGAAAGAGATTGACCGCATTGGATAGCGCCACCTCCTCGGCACGTGTCGGCGGCTCGTCGTCACGCTTCCACAGGGTAAGGATAAGCGTCTTGATGGATTCTTTCTTCTCGATATCGAAAATCCCGTCTTCCACGTAAAAAGGATTGAAAGCTATCGGATCTTTTTCTTCATAAGTAAAATAAATCCCGTCCTCGCCGTGTGTCCTGGCATGGATAAGGCTGCACAGTCCCTGATAGGAGTTTCCGGTATCCACCAACAGCACATGCGCACCCTGCTCGTAATACTGGCGTACCATGTGGTTGGTGAAAAAAGATTTCCCGCTGCCCGAAGGTCCGAGGATGAATTTGTTCCGGTTCGTGATTGTGCCGTTCTTCATCGGCAGGTCGGAAATATCCAGATGGACGGGTTTTCCGGTCAGGCGGTCCACCATACGGATGCCGAACGGGGAGAGCGAGTCCTTGTAGGAGGTTTCCCCGATGAACAGGCACAGGGCCTGCTCGATAAAGGTGTGGAAACTCTCCTCGGACGGGAAATCTCCGGCATTGCCGGGTATTGCCGCCCAGAAGAGGGTCGGTACATCCACCGTGTTGTGGCGCGGTTTGGCTTCCATCAACGCCAGCTGGCTGCCCACATCGTTCTTGATGCGCTTCAACTTTTCCCGGTCATCGCTCCATGCCATGACATTGCAGTGCGCACGGATGGAAACCAGCCCTTTGCTGTGTGCCTCGTTCAGGTACTCCTCAATCCATTCGCGGTTGATCTGGTTGGAACGGCTGTAACGGGAAAGCGAGTGCATGTTCCGTGCGGTCTGCTCGAATTTCCTGAGAATTTCAGCCGAATCATCAATGAAGAGATACTGGTTCACCACATGGTTGCAGGTAAGCAGGATGCCTATCGGTGCGGCAAAGGACAGCCGGCAGTCGCTCCGGTCTGTCGAGAGCCTTTCATACCGGCAATCGGTTGACACGTTCGACGGCAGGTCTTCCGGATCGGAAAGCGTATGAAGGCACAGGTAGTTGTCGCCCACCTTCATTTCTCCGGCACCGAGTGACAGATCCTGCAAGCAGGTAGCATCTTCCTGCGACATGGAAAAATACTTCTCGATGATGCCGGCGGAATTGTTGCTCCCGATGATCTCCTCATCCGTCAGGCGGATGATACGTAGCAGGCCGCTGTCGTTTACGATGCGTTCGAATTGTCCGCAGCACTCCATGAACCGGGTGACGGTTTCCTTGTCCTGCATTTCCTTGGGGATAATGAATCCCCTTGTAAGTGCATTGAAACTGCTGGTTGTCCGGCTGTGTTCCTTCGTGGTTTTCGTAAGGAACAGGTAACAGGTATGCTGCAAATACGGCCGCTCGTTGAAATGGCGTTCGAAACTGCGGCTCAGAAAGCTCAGGTCTTCCTTGCAGATATCCGGCTTATATCCCTCTTCGATGAAGAAGTCCTGCTTGTGTACGATGCTGTAGTTCGGCAAGATCTTTACCGCTTTTGCCCAGGTGGAGTGCATGGACTCGTACTCGGCACGTGTCAGCGTGAACAGTTCCGGCAGTTCCACCCGGTATGCCACGGTGATGTCCGCATCCTTGCTGATGATGCAGCCGTTCTCCACGGCCAACAGTGGAAACTTGCTTTCCAGCGTGGCTGTTTTCATTACGTTTTTCATGCTTTTCTGTTTTTAATGGTTGGAGAAAACAACCGGAGGAACTTTCTCCGGCTGATGATGTAGCGGGGATGGCTGCGCAGCGCATGGAGTTTCATAAGGCCCCATTCACCGTATTTCGAATTCATCCTGAAAGTGCCCCAGACCAGCACCGATGCGGAAACGACCCCGAAACCGATGCAGACCCACTGGTTGATACCTGCCATGTACATGACGACGAAGATTACGAACAACGCGAGCAATCCTCCCGCAAAGATGAACAGGTACTGGCTCTTGAGTCCCTTGAACTCCGGGCTGCGCCCAATCCCCTTGTTGACATTGAATTCCGCCATATTACAGGAAGAATGAGCGTAAGATGGTGGCAGCGACAATCAGGAAGATACACGCACCGAACCAGCTGGCGGCAGTCTTTGAGGTGTCCGGGTCGCCTGACGAGAACTTGGAATAGACCTTCACGCCTCCGATAAGGCCGATAACGGCACCGATAGCGTAAATCAACTTGGTGCCGGGATCGAAATACGAAGTGACCATATTGGTAGCTTCCGTAATTCCACCGATACCGTTGCCCTGGGCGGATGCCCCCATTGAAACCAGCAGCGTCATGGCTGCCAAAAAGAATCTTTTTTTCATGTGTCGAAACTTTTAATTAGTGAGACAAAAAATGATTTCGACTGCGAATATATAATGCTTAATTTATTGATTTACAAACTGTACGATATGTGACACCGTATGACATTACGTTACATCGGCAGGGAATTTTCAATCATTCAAAAAGGGTTTTCCTGGCAATATGAAACAGTAAAAACAGGATAAGGAGAAAGCGGCATTTCATTTCTTCCGGCAAAGGTAGCCCCGTGTCCTGAGAAGCCCGGCAAGGCGGCCCTGCGGGCTGGTTGCCGTGAAATAATCATCCTCGCTGCGCTTGCGGTATTTTTTCACGGCAAGCCTTGCGGGATTCCGAACCGGGGCGGAAAAGCCTTCAGGAAATAAAATACCGTTCGGTTTGAATGGATATATGTAAAACAAAAAACAGAAGATAACATGGAAACAAGAAACAATCAGACAGTGGCTTTCACGGGACACCGTAAGGAACGTATTCTGCAAGGGTTCGGAAACGATCCCCGGATACTTGCACAAATCAGGGAAGCTGTGGCTGGAATGGTAATAGAACTGTACGGGCAGGGATACAAGGAATACTACACCGGGATGGCCAGCGGATTTAATATGACTGCTGCGGAGGCGGTCTTGCAGGTCAGGGAGAGATACGAAGGTATCAAGCTCATAGCGGCAGTACCTTTTCGGAAACAGCCCTTGTGGTTTGAAGCGGAAGACCGGCTGTTGTATGCCCGTCTGTTGGAAAGGATGGACCGGGTGGTCATGGTTTCCGAGAATTACCACAAGGGATGTTACCTTCGCAGGGATGAATACATGGTGCGTAAAGCAGATACAGTCATAGCCTATTGGGATCTTGTGCCGAAAGGGGGAACATTCTACACGGTGAGCAAGGCGTTGGAAAGCGGCAAGCCGGTCATCAATCTTTATGAAAGGATGAAATAGCGGCTGTCTGTATTGGAATGGAAAAGCGAAGTGTGAAAGCCGATCGGCCTTCACACTTCGCTTCTTGTATATTATATTATCTATTCCTCAGAACCGGAAGAGAGGGCACGCTGTTTCCTCCGTTCCTCCTTCTTCGCTTTCTGTTGCTTCTTCTTGACCTCCATTTCAGCCATAATCTGCTTTAAGGGCTTGACCGTTTCCGGCTCTTCCCGTTTGAACCGCTTGAAGTAGATATCCTCGATAAACTGCGGAAGCGGGGTTTTCCACACCTCCTGCCGGTGGTTATCTATCTTGCCGAGCTTGTCGGGATTCAGACCCAATTCACGGGCCATCTGCACCTGCCTGTCTGAAAGGCGGTGACGCTTCTGCGCCACCAGCCATTTTTCTAATATCGCTTTTGTCATTGCCATCGTTCATTTTTTTTGCAAAGATAGAGTTTTTGCATTGATTTCTCTTAAATACCTATTTGTCAGCATTATCTTATAGTCCATAATATATAAGTGCCAATATTGGCAGAAATTTAATATGACGATGGAAACAAAAAGAGACAGTTTGGATATATAAATCTCCAAAAACAGGAAAAGGCACACCGATATCACATCGACATGCCTTCTGAAACTATGACAGCAAAAAGAAACAATTAAACGAATTCATCTATATCGAATGCTTCTGTCTTATTTTTTGTATTATCCATTTCTGAAATTTGTGAGTCATCACAAAGCATACTATCAATAAGATTTCCTATCTTCTTTTTAATAGCGGCTTCTTTCCGCATAATTCTGATGATTTCTTCTTCAGATAGATAGATGCGTGGGGCACGAATTGCAGGATTTCTTTTTATGCCGAAAGATTCTGCTTCTGACTTCGGCATTGCTTGTTGTTTTTTGTTTTTCACATTCGATCCCATATTTACATGTATTTATTCCAATCAATTCTAATCTGTTCCAAAGACTGTTTTGGCGTCTCTTTTCCATTTGGCATATTTTCCTTGAGCAGTTTTTCCAATTGGCTTTGAGTACTCAATTCGGTTGCAAAGAACCTGAACAGGTCTGTATCCTGAAGTTGGTACAAGGTTTCGGCTGCATTTCGGATTTTCTTTCTGTCATCCGTCCCCGAAATAAGTACATCAGCGACATTGTTCAGTTCTTCAAAAGTCAGTGCCCTTGAAAAATCCGGGTCAGGAACACACCCGTCATTTGACATAAGTTCCCGTTTTTCCGATTCTGTCAGTCCCTTTTGTGAAGAGAAACCATCTATCACATCATCCGGATCTATATCCTCATCTTCCTCTATAGGCTCTTTCTTCATAGGTTCAGAACGTGTGGGAGTTTTTCTCGCCACGTCCGGGTCTTCAAGATAGACTATTTTTGTCTTTCCGATAACTTCATTGTACTCGTCCAGTGGATTCGGCTGCGTTTCGGTTTTCTCTTCATGCCCGACTTTAAGGATATCCTTCTCCGCTTGTGCGATCCACGCTTCAGCCTTGTCCAGTCTTGCCCTATACCGGGCTTTCCTTGCTTTTTCCGCCATCCGCTTTTTGCGTGATTTCCATAACCGGATACGTGCAATACGCATATGACGAAGCTGACTATCCCAAAAATTATAAACTTTCGGACTGAAAATGAACATCCATACCTTATATAATATGTAGGTTGCCGACAGGACTTTTACTGAAAAATAAATTAATGTTGTTTCCATGACTATTGAATTTTAGGGGGTGAAAAACGGTCTTTATACATTCGGGTGATTTCCTCGATGTTGAGTTCTATATGCTCGGCGATGATGTTACTGATATAGCTCGCAATACTTACTTCGGGAGCTATCACATGGAGATAATTCTTTATCTCGTCGTACAGCTTGCGGTTCAGGTATACCTGGATGCGTCCGGGCATGGGGGTATTCACCAGATACTTCTGACGAAAGTTACTGTCACATTCGGGCATATTGCAAGGTTTGGGATTTTTCCGGGCAGTTTCTTTTTCCGTATCCTGCCTTTCATTGTTTTCCTCTTCCGGAACCTCAACCACTATGATATCCTCGTTCTCGATGGCATCAGGAATGTCACCGACCATATACCCCCTGATTTTTTCTTCATTCACTTTTACAATTTTCTTTGCCATATCTCAATTACAGGTTAAATTTTACAATCAGTTCGTTTGCCAGTTCCTGCAATCCGCTGCCTTTAAGCTGTCCTGCCGGCGGGGGAAGGAGTGAACATCGGAAATAGGTGCGGGTCCGGGATGAGAGTTCCTTGTCATAGCGACAGAGATCGGGAATCATTGAATCCAGAATTTTCAACCCCTGTTTCTTCATCAGTGCCATATAATTGTCAAGCACTTCGGTATTGCTTCTTTTCTTGACCTTGGTCCAGAACAGGAACACGTCTTTCAAGGGAATGTTCTTCCGGTTTTCCGCACACTTCATAACACTTTTGGCAAAGACAAAACTGCTGTCCATAACGAAATTGTCAGCGGCAATGGGGGTCAATACATAATCCACATTGAAAATGGTCTGCAAAACGCCGGATATGTCCATAGACCCCGGCAAATCTATGAAAACGATATCAAAATCTGCTTTTGCCGCCAACTCTCCGGCCACCTGGCGTGCATTCTCCGGCTTTGCCTGCCTGATAGGATAAATCCTGCATCCCCTGAGCCTCTGTTCCTCCAGCAACACCATGTACTTTTTGTTTATCTCCACCATCTCCATGTCCCGTTCCCTCAGATTGAACAGGCTGCGCTGGGTGGCGTCACAATCAACGATAGCCACATTCTTGCCCATCGAATAATTCAGGAGACTGGCAAGTGTTACCAACATTGTACTTTTGCCGACCCCACCTTTCTGGTTGCTGACCGCAACGAATAACGGATTCTTCTTCATAACTGAACTTTTTTAATGGTTTATTACACTATTGTTTTACTTGTCTGTTGTTTGCTTTGTGACAAGGTTTGTTAGTGATATGGTTACTTTGTGCTCACCAACCGGCAAACCGACCAACCGATAGTTATCTGCCCTAACAAAGCAAGTAAACAATTACTGCCCACCTGTTGCAACAAGTGTTTTCGCTAACCGACAATACAACGGACAGTCACTTGATTATTGGTTTGTTTTACCGTTTACGCTGCAAATAAAAGGGTATTTTTTCATACCTGCACTATGTTTTAAGGGAGGTGACGACCTGTGTCATCATTTGTCATCACGTTACATATAACCCGCTATTTTACAACAGGATAAACCGCCATAACTTTGCACCGACAACGGAACGGATACCGCTGCGGAGGTTTCCCGAAGCCGAAGAATGAGGCTGAAGGTCAAAACTTAATTTGACGAAGGAAAATTCATGTTCAAGCGAACATAGCAAGTTGTGTTTTGAGGCACCCGAAATAAATTCGGGCACTCAAAACAACTTGCCGCTCGCCTGACGGCTCGGGAGGGATTCACTCCAAAGTCGTGAATCCGGGACGGAAAATCAGAAACAGGAAACATCAATGCGTATGGAAGAAAACAGAAAGAAAAAATCGACAAAAGGTGTGGGGCGGAAGCCAAAATCCGACCCTGCCGTGCACCGTTATGTAGTACGGTTGAACTCGGAAGAAAACGGGCGTTTCAACATCCAGTTCCAGAAATCCGGATTGAAAGAACATTCAAAATTTATCAAGGCGATGCTTTTCGGACACGAAATCAAGGTGGTTAAAATCGATAAGGCAACGATGGACTACTACATCCGCCTGACCAATTTCTACCACCAGTTCCAGGGTATCGGCAACAATTACAACCAGACGGTCAAGGCGGTCAAGACCAATTTCGGGGAAAAACGGGCATATGCCCTGCTCCGAAATCTAGAAAAGGCGACCATAGACCTGGTAGTGCTGAGCAAGCGGATTATTATGCTTACCCACGAGTTTGAAGAAGCCTACCTTATCAAAAGGAAAAGGGAGGAAGGATGATATGGTGGCGAAAATCAACAGAGGCGTTTCCCTTTACGGGGCAATCGTCTATAACCAGCAGAAAGTGGATGATGCCACGGCACGTATCATTTACGAGAACCGCATGATTACCGATGTCACGGGCAATCCTGAACAGGTCATGCGGCAGACGATATGGGCGTTCGAGAATTACCTGCTTGCCAACAAGAACACGGAGAAGCCCGTACTGCACATCTCGTTAAACCCCTCATTGGATGACCGGCTGACAGACAGCCAATTTGCCGACCTCGCCAAAGAGTATATGCAGAAGATGGGATATGGCGACCAGCCCTACATCGTATATGTACACGAGGACATCAGCCGCAGGCACATCCATATCGTATCCACTTGCGTGAACGAGAAAGGGGAAAAGATTGACGATGCCTACGAGTGGAACCGCTCGATGAAAGCCTGCCGGGAACTGGAACGGAAGTTCGGCCTGAAACAGGTGGAAGACAAGCGGAAGGAACTGCTGGAACCGTATCTCAAAAAAGCGGACTACCAAAGCGGTGACGTGAAGAAACAGGTATCCAATATCGTCAAGAGCGTATTCGGTACCTACCGTTACCAGTCTTTCGGAGAATACAGCGCGTTGCTTTCCTGTTTCAATATCGAGGCGAAGCAAGTGAAAGGCGAATTTGGTGAAGTACCCTATAACGGTATCGTCTATATCATGACAGATGATACGGGAAAACCGGTATGCACACCCATCAAGTCTTCCCTTATCGGTAAACGCTACGGTTACGAAGGGTTGGAAAAACGTATCGGTTACAACGCCCGCGAGTATAAAGCAAAAAAATGGCAACCGAAGATACGGAACGAGATTACCCTTGCCATGCACGGCTGCCGTGGCAACAGAGAGGAATTTGTCCGTCTGCTTGCCGACAAAGGCATAGACGCGCTGTTCCGTGAAAACGATGAAGGACGCATCTATGGAGCGACCTTCATCGACCACAAGAACCGCGAGGTCTATAACGGCTCCCGACTTGGCAAGGAGTTCTCGGCGAATGCCTTTGAACGGCTCTTCAATAATCCTGACAACATCCCCAATGTGGATGCTCACATGCCGGACATCGGTCTGCAAAGCGGATTCTCCTCCGATATGGAAAGCGCCATCGAACAGGCTTTCGGTATATTCGCCATGGAACAGAACGGTCCCGACCCACAGGAAGAGGCTCTTGCCCGAAGACTGCAACGTAAAAAGAAGAAGAAACGCCGCTCACGCGGAATTTCCTAATTACCGATTTTTCTAATATTAAAATTAGTTCATTATGCAACAGGAAGATGATTTGAGAGGACTGGCCAAAGTCATGGAATTCATGCGAGCTATCTCCATTGTGTTTATTGTCATTCACGTGTACTGGTTCTGCTACCGGTCATTTGTGGATATGGGTATAAATATAGGTGTGGTCGACAGGATACTGCTCAATTTCCAACGGACGGCAGGACTGTTCAGCAACCTGCTTATAACGAAAGTATTTGCCGTCATATTCCTTGCCCTCTCATGCCTGGGTACCCAAGGAGTGAAAAATCAGGAGATGACATGGGGCAGGATATACGCCGCTTTCCTTTCGGGATTGGTGCTGTTTTTCATGAACTGGTGGATGCTTGACCTGCCATTCAGCCCGACGGCCAACGCTGTCATATATACGGTAACACTTACCGCAGGATATATCCTTCTCTTGATGTCGGGTATGTGGATCAGTCGTATGCTGAAACATAACCTTATGGAAGATGTCTTCAATACTGCCAACGAGAGTTTCATACAGGAAACAAGGCTTATGGAGAACGAGTATTCCGTCAACTTGCCCACGAAGTTTGTCTATCAGGGCAAGGAATGGGACGGATGGATCAACGTTGTAAACGTTTTTCGTGCGTCCATCGTACTGGGAACGCCCGGTTCGGGGAAAAGCTATGCAGTGGTAAACAATTACATAAAACAGCAGATTGAGAAATCCTTTGCCATGTATATTTATGATTACAAATTTCCGGATTTGTCCGAAATTGCATACAACCATTTGCTTAAGCACAAGGAGCATTACAAGGTAAGACCGGAGTTCTATGTCATTAATTTTGACGATCCGAGGCGCAGCCACCGCTGTAATCCTATCAATCCCAAGTTCATGGCGGATATTTCCGATGCTTATGAAAGTGCCTACACGATAATGCTCAATTTGAACAAGACCTGGGTGTGACCTGAAAAGTCACGTAATTGATTGTTAAACAGCAATGTATATTGCAAGATTTAACCCGCTGTTCCGTCAGCGGTAGCCTACTATAAGGTGCATCTCCAGTGATGGGTTGTGCTAAGCTTATAGGACAAAGTACACTTTCCGAAAGGACAAGACTGAACCGTGAGGGAACGTCAAGGGCGGTTAGTATCATACCGTCGAGTGGCGAGGCTGGATAGCATGGTTAACGTAATGTGAACTGACTTTAGCCGTCGTAAGGTTTGAAGGAGCGCAAGATACTTTAGCTCTCACCAAAAGGTAAGCAGTCGGATAACCCTCGCCCATGTTGGGGTTACACGGACATAGCACTGCCGGCGGACTTGGCAGAACCTAAACTATCCGTTTGTCAATTGCGTGGAACAGGGCAAGCCTGTATCTCTCTCGTAATAATGCGAGTAAGCGAACCGCAAGGCAAGCCGAATGGGGTGCAGGTATGAGATAACGAAGAAAGCGAATGCCGCCCTGTAATGGGGAGGATACGGATTGAACCAACATCACGAGTTAATGAGGGTAACATCATCCGACACGAAAGTGGGCAGACTTCCGTATATGGTAACTCTTTACAAGATAACTTTTAGAACTTTCAAAAGGAGGAAAGCAAATGAACGAGATTAAAACATCGTGTGCGCCTGCTGACAGCAGGAATCTGACTTGGGACGGTATGAACTGGTCTAAGTGTGAAACCTATGTCCGAAAGCTACAAGCGCGTATTGTAAAGGCTCAGAAAGAAGGCAGACATAACAAGGTGAAAACCTTGCAGTGGATGCTTACTCACTCTTTTTACGCCAAGGCATTGGCAGTAAAGAGGGTTACTTCCAACAAAGGGAAGAATACGTCTGGAGTAGATAAACAGCTTTGGGACTCTCCCAAGCGCAAGTACAAAGCAATCGGTGAACTTAGACGTCGTGGCTACCATCCACAGCCGCTCCGTAGGGTTCACATCAAGAAAAAGAACGGTAAACTCCGACCGTTGGGAATACCGACCATGAAAGACAGGGCGATGCAAGCATTATATCTCATGGCATTGGAACCGATAGCCGAAACGACAGGCGGCCGTTTTTCTTACGGCTTCCGAAAGAAGCGCAGGACAATGGACGCAATTCGTCAGATTGATACGGTTCTAAATCGCCAGCATTCCCCCGAATGGATTTTGGAGGGAGATATTAAGGGTTGCTTCGACCACATCAGTCACGACTGGCTTATTGAAAATATCCCTATGGATAAAACAATACTCAGAAAATGGCTGAAATGTGGAGCTGTATTCAATGGTAAACTGTTCCCGACAGAAGAGGGTACACCACAAGGAGGTATCATATCACCGACACTTGCAAATATGGCACTTGACGGACTTCAACCACTCTTGGCTGAAAGATTCAAAAGACGTTTCATCAACTATAAGACATTCCACTACAAAGTGAATCTTATCAGGTATGCGGACGACTTTATAATCACGGGTCGAGATAAGGAATTATTGGAAAACGAGGTCAAACCAATGGTGATAGAATTTCTCAAAGAAAGGGGTCTTACCTTATCCGAAGAGAAAACTACCATTACGAACATATACGATGGATTTGATTTCTTAGGTTTCAATGTAAGGAAGTTCGGCAAAAGGCTGTACACATCTCCGTCCAAAGATGCACAGAAACGCTTTAGGGCAAAAATCAGTGACATCGTTAAAGGACATAAAATGTGTAAGCAGGAATCGCTGATACGAATGCTCAATCCTGTGATAACAGGTTGGGGAAACTATTACCGATATGGTGCATCAACCAATGCTTTTCACGGTTGCGACAATCACATTTACAACCTCACAAAGAAATGGGCTTTACGTCGCCACCCAAAGAAACGCAAGTCTTGGGTTGCAGATAAGTATTGGCATGAAATTCGGGGGCGTAAATGGACGTTTGCATGGAAATATGAAACAAAAAGCAAGAAAGTGAACTACCTGACCCTTAAAAGGTTGTCGGATATACATTATACTCCGTACAAGCAAGTCAAGGGGGAGGCAAACCCTTTCGACCCGGAATACGATGATTATTTCTTTCAGCGAAAGGAGCAACAAATGCTGGAATCTCTCAAAGGACGTAAGTCACTCTTATATTTATGGAACAAGCAGAAGCGGACTTGTCCGTTATGCGGCAAGGAGATAGATTGTACAAAAGCATGGAACGTCAATGAAATATCTGTTGGTGGTTCAATTGTACGGCAACTTGTCCATAACAACTGCTACAAGCGAAATAAACGAAACTGTTGAAAGTATGAGCCGATTTCTAACAACAAATAGAAATATTGAGTTGCTTGAGCCGTATGAGGGGAAACTCTCACGTACGGTTCTTAGGGGAGAAGGGGGCAGTAATGCCCTTGACTTACCCGAT